>CBDBJA010000001.1:0-2793 GCA_965206175.1 Thermodesulfobacteriota bacterium
TTCCTGCGGTCGCTATAAAACCGTCCACCACCACGGGAATCCTCCGCGCGGCAAGACCGATTGCCATTCCCGCTATCGCTCCTATTTCGTATCCTCCGACTTTGCGGAGTATCTCAATCCCGCAATCGCTCCCGCCGGAAGGAAAATGTTTTGAGAGCGCTTTTTTGATGATTCCGGTTTTTCTTGCGAGCCCGTCCGAATCAACCCCCGTGCCGCTTCCGACAATCTCCTCCGGCGAAACGCCGAAACGGGCGCACATAACCGCAGATGCGGAGGCGGTGTTCGCTATGCCCATATCCCCCGGCGCGGCGATCTCATACCCTTTTTTCGCAATGTCAAAAGCCGTTTCAATTCCCGCCTCAACGCTTGCCGCGGCTTGCTGTTCCGTCATTGCGGCTTCTCTGGCAAAGTTGCGGGTTCCCTTTGAAACTTTCCTTGAGACAACCGCGCTTGCGTCCGGAAAATCAAAATCAACCCCCACATCAACCGTAAAAACATCCGCTTTCGCATGGCGGGCGAGAACGCTCACGGCGGCTCCGCCGTTAAGAAAGTTATCAACCATCTGCCATGTTACATCCTTTGGAAAAGCGCTTACGCCCTCTTCGGCAATTCCGTGGTCGGAAGCGAACACGGCAACCGCTTTCTTTTGAACACTCGGACGCTCAAGCCCTGAAATCGCCGCCACTCTCGCGGCAATATCTTCAAGAAACCCGAGGCTTCCGCGCGGCTTCACAAGAGAGTCCCACCTCCCGAGCGCTTTTTCATACAAGGCGCGGTCAGGCGGAACGATTGAGGAAACCGTCCGTTCAATTAGTCCGGCGGAAGGCATTGCTTACAAGTTGGAATTTTACCCTTTTGGGCGAATAGATCTTTGCGGCGGCAAACACAATGGCGGCCGCAACCGCCGCCTGAGGCAGAAAAGTCTCATAAGTGGGATATATGCCGAGAACGCTGAAACTGGGAACAAAGCCCGCGGCGGTTTCCGAAATTATCCCCGCCTCCTGAAGCTCATGCACCCCTTTGCCGATAAGCGTGAAACTGAGCGTATAAAGGAAAATTCCCGTGATTGAAAACAGCTGTTTGACCGGCAGGCGGACGGAAAACTTCAGTATGGCGAATGAGAGAAGCAGAACAACGGCGACGCCCGCCACAAGACCGCGAACGACCGAGCCGACGGAAGACCCGGATTGAAACAGAAGCGTCTGATAGAAAAGCACGGTTTCAAACGCCTCCCTGTAAACCGCGAGAAAAGCAACGGCGGCAACCGCCATTCCGCCGCCGGTTCCGGTCGCCTCTTTTATTTTGGAACTTATGTATTTGTTCCACTTGCCCGCCTCCGTTTTTGAAATCAGCCAGTAACTGACATAAAAAAGAACCGCCGCCGCAAGCAGCGATGTTACGCCCTCTATCGTCTCCGCCCGGGCGCCGGAAATTTCTATCGCCGTCATGCTCAGATACCAAGTCGCAAACCCGGCAGCAAGAGCGGCAATCCATCCCATATGCACAAGTCTGACGGACTTTTTCTGTCCCATCGCCTTGAGAGCGGCAATCATCGCGGCAATTACAAGAACCGCCTCAAGCGATTCGCGCACGATAATTGAAAATGAACTGAAAAACGCCACCATTCCGGTTGCAGCGGCGGAAGAAACGCCGGAATCGGCAAGCGCCGAACCGTGAAAGGCGGCGAAAAAAACCGCAAAAGCACAGGCAATTTTTCTTGAACTCATCCTTCTGTCTCCTTGATATTACCGTTCGGGAAAACAAAATATAGATTAAAGACCCACAATGTCAAGAAATATTTCAGGCGGTCATAAAACGCCATAAAATCCGCAAAGGCGGAGGTATCACAGAGCCGTAAAACTGCTGCGGTTGTCTCAAACGGGCTGTTGCTTTCAACTCTCCGGCGCGCCAACGCCGGACAACGGCTTGGAGGGATTACCGCCCTTGCAAATTGAGGAGAAAGATGAGGCGGCGGGCGGAAATTCTCCGCTCGTTTCCGGGAGGTTTTCCGTCTTTCAGGAAAAATGCCTGCGGACAAGAGGGTCGTCATCGTTTTCGGATATCAGATAACCCGCCTCATACTGCCCGCCCGTGTTGTGGTAAAGGCGGACTCCCGAAGGCATCTTTATGCGGTTGCCGGAAATCTCACACCCGTCCGGCATCTCAACCTCGTAAATTGAAAAACACAGAGTCTGCGAACCGAGGTTAAACCTTCTGCGCCTCTCGCCCATTTTGCGGACTTTGAGAACGGCGTCCCGCGCTCGCGGAAAAATCTGTCCGCTGACTTTGAGCTTCAACCGTCTTCCTCAACAACAACTCTGTTTATTGACCCGACGCACATAAGAATGCGCGAAATTTTTTCGTTTTTTTCATACTTCGGCTTTTGCTCAAACATCCCGCCGCAATCACAACGCCCGCCCGAACCGCCGGAAGAACCGCACTCTGCGCAACAAAAAACCGTCTCGTCGTGCCAGCAGAGAAAAGAGTATAAAAGCTCGTTAAGACCCCCGCCGGAAATCACATCGCCCCACTGCTCAATCGCCTCAACCAACCGCTCTCTGTGGGGTCGGGGAACTTCGCTGAAATCTCCCGAATAAACGCGCTTGCCCGAAGCGTAAACGCCGAAAATTCGCGCCATCACAAACACCCGCCGGAGGTCTTTTTCTCCTGCCCGACTTCGGAAGCCGCGAACAAACAGCCCAAGTCCCTCACTTCACACATCTCCCGTGAGAAAGGAAAATTGCGAAATTCGTCCCGCTTCGCACGTCACAGTTTTGACACCTCGCTTATGAG
>CBDBJA010000002.1:0-7735 GCA_965206175.1 Thermodesulfobacteriota bacterium
AAAGACGGAGACGAACACTACAACACAATCTCCGCGTTTATAAAAAGCGTGCGCGGAAGCGACCCGGACGCCGCGCTCCACTACTTGGCGCGTATGCTTGAAGCCGGAGAGGAACCGCTCTTTATCGCCCGCCGGCTGATAGTTCTCGCCTCCGAAGACATCGGCAACGCCGAACCGTATGCCCTCACCCTCGCCACGGACTGCTTTACCGCCGTCAACTACATCGGAATGCCCGAAGCGCGAATTATCCTCGCTCAAACCGCCACCTATCTGGCAAGCTGTCCGAGAAGCAACGCCTCTTATGCGGGACTGAAAAAAGCGGAGGAAGATGTGAAAAAATATCCGGCGCTTGAAATCCCCATGCATATCAGAAACGCCCCCACCCGCCTGATGAAAAACATGGGCTATGGAAAGGACTACCGGTATCCCCACAACGAAAAAGACGCCTTTTCGGGACAGGAAAATCTCCCGGAAAAAATCAAAGACAGGATATATTACGAACCGTCCGGCAGGGGAAGGGAAGCGGCGCTCAAGAAAAAACCTTGAAGAAAAATGGCGCAAACGGCGCAAACCGGAAAACAAATAAACCGCTTTTCCTCACCGCTTCCGAACATACGCCCCGGGCAAAACCCACTAAACGATTGACACCTTCCCGCCGACAACCCGTATGCCGCCCCGCGCCAGAAGCTTCACCGCTTCGGGATATATCCGGTGCTCCTCTCTGTGTATTTTTTCAGACAGAGTTTCCTCCGTGTCGTCCGCGCTGACCGAAACGGCGGACTGCATTATCACGGGTCCCGAATCAACCTCCTCCTCAACAAAATGCGCCGTGCATCCGGTAACCCTGACGCCGTAATCAAGCGCGTCTCTCACCGCCGAAGCGCCCGGAAAAGCGGGCAGAAGGGACGGATGGATGTTGATTATCCCGCCTGAAAACCGCTTTATAAAAAACGGAGAAAGAATCCTCATAAATCCTGCAAGCACAATGAAATCGGGGTTGTATTTCTCAAGACGCGACACTATCTCCGCCTCAAAATCGCCCCGCGAGGAAAAGTCTCTGTGGTCAACAACCTCAACCGGCAGACCGCCGCGCCGCGCCCTTTCAATCGCGCTGGCTTGCGGGTTGTTGCACACAACGGGAGCTATGCGGACACCTTTGATTCGGGCGTCCATAATCGCCTGAAGATTTCCGCCGTTGCCGGAAACAAAAATGGAAACTGTGGAGACAGAAGACATTAGTCGGAATATGTCTGTATATGAAAAGAACCAAGGCGGCAACCTACTTTCCCACTCCCGCAGGGAGCAGTATCATCGGCCCAAAAGAACTTAACTTCCGGGTTCGGAATGGAGCCGGGTGTTTCCTCTTTGGCATAGCCACCCAGATTCAAGCGACACTTTATCACGGCTGTTGAAATTGTCAATCAACATACAACCGAATTTGTGAACTTCTGCTGTTTCTCTTGAGTTTGCTCAAGGACTTCGCCTCTATCTGTCTGACCCTTTCTTTTGTGATTCCAAGTTTCTTGCCTATCTCCTCAAGGGTGTATTCCTTGCGGTCGCCTATGCCGAAGCGCATCCTGATAACCTGCTGCTCGTTGGGCTTGAGAACCTCAAGGGCTTTGCGCACGATATTTTTAAACTCCCTCTGTTCAACGATTTCGGACGAGAGCTCTCCGGGGTCGTTCACAAAATCCATTATCGTTCCCTCTTCGTTGCCGATTGAGGCGTCAAGAGACAGCAGCCCCCTTGAAAGACTCATCGTCTTTGAAACCTCTCCGGCGGTCTGGTCAAGCTGTTTCGCCACATCCTCAATTGACGGTTTTTTGCTCATTTTCTGCGACAGAATCCGCTTCGCCTTGTAGATTTTGCTCACATGCTCCACCATGTGAACCGGAATTTTTATCACCCTTGACTGCTCGGCAAGGGCGCGGGTTATCGCCTGCATTATCCACCAGCTTGCGTGGGTGGAAAACTTGTTTCCCCGGCGGTATTCAAACACATCAACCGAATGCCTGAGCCCGATATTGCCCTCCTGTATAAGGTCAAGAAGGGGAAGACCGCGGTTCTTGTATTTCCTTGCTATGCTCACCACAAGACGCAGATTCGCCTCCACCAGACTTTTTCTGTTTTTATCCACTTCGCCGCGGGCGGAGCGGAGGTCTTCAAAAGAATCCACTATCCCCCCGTTTTTCTGAGGCGAACAGTCCCTGCGCAGTTTTGTCAGATGTTTTTTGAGCGCGGCTTTTTCCTCGGCATCGGGCGAGGACTCAATCAGAGCGGAGGTTTTTTTCATCCCGCCGACAATTTCGGCGGTGGCGCTTTCAGCCGCTTTAATGCATTTTTTGAACAAAATGTTGTGCTGACGGTTCATATCCTTGAGAAACTCCGTCTTTTTCTTTCTGTTGCGGGATCTTTTGCGCGAAAGTTCACGAATAGTCCCGCCGGATTTTTTGGTCTCACGAATCTGTTTTTCAAGCTCTCCGCCCTGCTCAACATGCTCGAGAAAATCGGCGAGCGTGGCTCTGTATCGCAGATTTGTCTGCGCCTTCTCGGTTTTGGAGTCCTTTTCCCCGCCGCGGTCGCAAAGCTGTCTTCCGAATTTACAAAACTCCCGAAGCAGAAAAGGGGAGTTCAAAACAGCCAGAGCGACCCTTTCCTTGGATTTCTCAAGGGCTTTCGCTATCACTATTTCCTGCTCTTTTGTCAGCAGCGAATGGGAGCAGATATCCTGAAGATAAGTCCGCATCGGGTCGTTTTCAAAAGAGCCGTTCAGACTCAATTCGGACTTTGAAGCGTCCGCTTCGCCATCGTAGAAATCGTTAACCCACTTTGCTTCAACCGCGCTTTTGTTTTTGGAAGTCATGACAGATCCTCCATTATGAGTTTTTTCCGCTCAAGCAAATCCCTGTAAAGCACCATAAGATCGTCTCCGCCCGCTTCCGCTCCGCCCTCAATAGCCCCCATTCTGTCCCTGACCGATTTCAATTCCCTGCCTATGGCGTCCAGTTTCAGTCTCACAAAACACTTCTCAACCTCCGCCTTTACATTGCCGCCGTCTATGAAGTCTATGGCGTCAAGAGTAAAGTGCGCTTGGGAAAGCAAGCCGCTTGCGCCCTCCGTGGAACCGGCGATTCCCGAAGCGCAGATTGACGACAGGATGTTTTTCACTTCGCCGTCCGGCACATGCTTCATAACCTCTTTTTCGGAGAAAAAGTCTTTGATTTCGGGAAATTTCAAGGCGATTCTCAACAGCATCATCTCCGCCGGAGAGACATCCTGTTTCGGCTCTTCGGGCGGACTTGAAACCGACGGGCGGAACCTGTCCGCCTTGGAAACGGTTGAATAAAGGTCGGATTCCCTGAACCCGAATCTGCGGGAAACCTCCCTGACATAAGGCCCAATCTCGGGAGAGTTTCCGAGAACCGGAACGATTGCCATAAGCCGTTTTGCCGCGACTATCCGTGAAACTTTTTTCCCGGCAATGGCTTTCGCCGTCTCGTCCATAAGAACCTCGGTAAGCGGCGCGGCTCCGTCAACAAGCTGTTTAAGAGCGGAGCTCCCTTTCTCTCTCGCAAACTGGTCGGGGTCAAGCCCTTGGGGAACGCGGGCGATGCGCGGAACTATGCCGTTTGCCGCAAACACCTCTCCGGCGGTAAAGGAGGAATCCATTCCCGCACGGTCTCCGTCGTATAAAATCACAATGTCTTCGGCGTATCTTCCAATTAAAGAGACCTGCTGCCTTGTGAGCGAGGTTCCGAGAGAGGCAACGACATTTTCCACTCCCGATGAATAAACGGAAAGCATGTCCGTATACCCCTCAACAAGAACGGCGGTTCCGTGTTTTCTTATCTCCCGCCTTGTCTTGTTCAGCCCGTAGAGAGAATGCCTTTTTCTGTAAACGGCGGACTCCGAAGAGTTGAGATATTTCGGGGCGCGCTGATTCTCCGCCACTATTCTGCCCCCAAATCCCGTTACTTCCCCGTCCATGCCGAATATGGGAAATATGACCCGTCCGCGAAACCTGCCGAACGGCTCGGACGACCCGTCCGGGACCGACACAAGACCCAGTTCCGCCGCGCGACGCATTGAAAAACCGCCGTCCGAAAGAAATTTCGGAACCGCCGCGCCGGAAACAGGCGCGTAGCCGATGGAAAACTGTTCGGCAATCTCGGGCGTAATGCCTCTGCGCTCCAGGTAAGAGAGAACTTGCCGGGACTCCGGCGAACCGTCAAGGAGAGTTTTTCTGAAAAAACCGCAAACCGCTCTGTTTATGGAAAGCAGGGTGTCTGTTGCGATTTTGCGCTCGGAAGGGCGGCTCTCAATTTGAACGCCGGCTTTTTCCGCAACTTCGCAAAGGGCTTCCTTGAATGAGCACCCTTTGATTCTTTGGATAAATGCGAATATGTCTCCGCCCGCCTTGCAGCTGAAGCAGTAAAACATGCATTTCTCATCGCTGACATGAAAGGAGGGATTTTTGTCGTCATGAAAAGGACAGAGCCCGATATGGGACCTGCCCGCTTTCTTCAGGGAAACATAGTCGCCGACAAGGTCAACCATGCTCACCCTGCTTTTCAGTTCGTCCGTTGAAACTCCAGCCATCCTGCAAGGGTTGGGGAATCACCCCGTTGACCGCCCACACAAACAAACCTCACGAAGAAGGCGGAAGCCGTCAACGTGATTTCCTCATACGCTTTATGGCAGCGAGAACCTTTTTCTTTCTCTTCTGGCTCGGCTTTTCGTAATACTCTCTTTTGCGAACCTCTGAGACGACTCCGGCTCTTTCAACCTGTTTTTTGAAACGTTTGAGCGCACTGTCTATGCTCTCGCTGGAACCCACGACTATCCCCGGCATTAAGACCGCCCTCCGCAAGAAATTTTGAATCGTAAAAACATAATTTGCCCAAGACTAAAACTAAAAAACCCCAATGTCAATGGGAGTTTTTTTCATTTGCGGGTGTTTTTTCAAAAAATTTCCCGAACATCTCCCGCTTTTTAATCACATTTTCCTGTTCGGATTCGTTTGCGGAATCGTCCGTCTCTTTCCTCGGCTCCTCAAGTCTGACGCTCCACGGGTCTCTTTTTTCCCTGATTTTTCTTATCAATCCCAAAGCCGTCCCCCCGTCACGCGCCGGATTCGGCGCGGTTTGGCATTTTCCGCCCCAAGCATATAGAATTATCGTCAAATGACCAAACTGATTGAGGATGTGGTCAAAAACTACATCAGTGTTCTTTCAAACACAATACCGCGGATGATTTCGGAAGCCGCTCCGTCTCCGGCGGAAAAACTTGTCGTTTACTGCGGCGCTGTTCTGCTCTACCCTCTCGCGCTTGTGGTTCTTCTCGGTCTTGTCGTCGTGGCTCTCATCGCCGTTTCCACCGTGCACCCCCTTGTGTCTCAGAACACCCCCCCATCCGCCCGATGAGCGGACGAAAAGACAGTTGCGGTATGCCGCGCCATGTCGCCGTAATAATGGACGGCAACGGAAGGTGGGCGCGAAAAAAAGGCATGTCGAGGATAGCGGGGCATATTGCCGGAATGAAATCGGTGAGCGACATTGTGAAAGCGTTGCCGGAGTTCGGCATCGGCCACTTGAGCCTTTACGCATTTTCGCTCCAGAACTGGGGACGCCCCAAAAGAGAGGTGGACGGGCTTATGAAACTGCTCAGGCAATACCTTGAGTCCGAAAGCTCGGATCTTGTAAAAAACGGCATACGCCTGAACGCCATAGGAAGACTTGACAGACTTCCGGCGGACGCGCTCAAAACGCTGAACGAAACCCGTGAAAAGACAAAGAACTGCGCAAAGGCGACCCTTACTCTGGCTCTCAGTTACGGGGCGAGAGAAGAGATAGTGGAGGCGGTGAAAAAGATAGTGTCTTCCGGGGTCGCGCCCGAACGGATAAACGAAAAAACCGTGGAGGCGAACCTTCACACCGCCGGACTTCCCGAACCCGACCTTCTGATAAGAACGGGCGGAGAGATGAGACTTTCCAATTTCTTTCTCTGGCAGTCCGCATACACGGAGATATATGTCACAAAAACACTGTGGCCCGACTTCAGAAAACGCCACCTGAAAAAAGCGGTTGAAACCTACATGAGCAGGGAAAGAAGGTTCGGACTGACAAAGCCGTCCCGCGAAAACGGGAGCAGGCGCCGGTGAAAAGTGTCTCAGTTCTGGGGTCAACCGGCTCGGTGGGCAGACAGACGCTTGAAGTGATTGAGCGGTTCCCCGACAGGTTCCGGCTGTGCTCGCTCTGCGCGGATTCCAATATCGGGCTTTTAAGGGAGCAGATTGAGAAGTTCCGTCCGTCCGCAGTATGCGTTGGGGATGAAGAGAAGGCGCGGGAGCTGGAAAAATCAGCCGGCGGCAAAACAAGGATAGTCAGCGGAAAAGAAGGGCTTTGCGAACTTGCGGCGGATGAATCGGAAACGGTCGTGTCCGCGATAGTGGGATTTGCGGGGCTTGAGCCGACCCTCGCCGCTTTGCGCCGGGGAAAAAGGGTCGCGCTTGCGAACAAAGAAATCATCGTGGCGGCGGGCGCGATTGTGATGGAGGAATCGCGCAGGTGCGGAGCGGAGATAGTTCCGGTTGACAGTGAGCACAGCGCCATTTACCAGTCCATACGCGCCGGAGGGAAAGCGGAAAAACTGATAATAACCGCATCGGGCGGACCGTTCAGAAATACTCCCAAGCCGATGCTTGAAAAGGTTACGGCGCGGGAGGCGCTTGAGCATCCGACATGGAGCATGGGAGACAAAATCACAATAGACTCGGCAACCATGATGAACAAAGCGTTTGAGGTTATTGAGGCGCGCTGGCTTTTTGACATTAAACCCGAAAACATATCGGTCTGGATTCATCCGCAGAGCATAGTTCACTCAATCGCGGAATTTGAGGACGGTTCATCGGTCTGCCAGATGAGCGTGCCGGACATGCGTATACCGATAGCATACGCCCTTTCCCATCCCGAAAGGTTGCCTCTCAAAACGGAGCGGTTGAAAGCCCGGCAACTGTCGGACTCAACTTTTGAGGAGGCGGACCCCGAACGGATACCGCCCCTTATGCTCGCCCGCGAGGCGCTTGAAAACGGTGGAACAATGCCCGCCGTCATGAACGCCGCAAACGAGGAGGCGGTGAGACTTTTTTTGAGCGGAAGCCTCGGTTTTACCGGTATAGTTGAGACCGTAAAAACAGTTATGGACAGACACCGCGTATCGGCGGCGGAGTCCGTGGAGGAGATTGTCCGGGCTGACCTGTGGGCGCGAAAAGAAGTTGAGTCGGCAGCCCGGACGCGGAAAAAATGAGTTCAATAACAGCGTTTCTATTTATGATAGGGCTGCTCGTGTTCGTGCATGAGCTCGGGCACTTCCTTGTTGCGAAATGGTGCGGGGTGAGGGTTGAAAAGTTCTCACTCGGCTTCGGTCCCGCGCTTGTCGGTTTCACTTACGGTGAAACCGAATACACAATCCGCATAATGCCTTTCGGGGGTTATGTGAAGATGTCGGGCGAAAGCACCGAACCCGCGGTTTTCGTGGAAAGCGTTGCGGACGGAGAAGAAACGCCTTTTGAAGAAGGCGACAAGATAACCATGATTGACGGCGATTTGATTCCTCCGGAAAAAGGGTGGAAGGAAATCGTTTCGTCTCTGCGCGAAAAGCAAGGCGCAATGGAAATTTCCGTTGAGCGGAACAACTCCGAGATTGCCCTGAAAGCCGGATACGGGGAACTGAAATC
>CBDBJA010000003.1:0-249827 GCA_965206175.1 Thermodesulfobacteriota bacterium
CCCGGCTTCAAATTCGTTCTGCCCGAGACTGTCGCGTCCGCCTTTTGAAGTGGTGAGAATCAGTTTTGCCGCCGCGCCGTATCTTTTTGAAATAATGTTTTCAAAAACGCCTTTTTCCCAGTCCGTAAGCTCTCGCCCTCCGAGTCCTATCCCGTCCATTACGAGGAGTTCGGTTTTCAAAACCGGCTCAAGAACCTCATGCTCCGCAATCCCCTCGGCTCTGCCCTTGTGAATGCGGCTTATCAAATCGTTGAAATCCTGAAACAGGCAGTCTATTCCCTGCTTGAGCGTCTGCTCGGCAACGGTTGCGGCGGCAAGAAAGGTTTTTCCCCGACCCGGAGAGCCGGTAAGAACAAAACCGTCCTCGCGCGGATAGAAGTCTATAAAACGCCGTATGTATTCCACGGCGGACCCTGAAGCGCCGTCAGACGACTTTAGTTCGGCAAAAGCCATAACCGCGGGTATCTGCGCGTTGTTGTATTTTCTTATGTTGGAGTGAACCGCCGAGCATTTTCCGCAGGGAGCTTTGTATCTGTATCCGTCTTCTCCCCTTCGAACGGCAAAACCTTTTCCGGCGCACCCATCGCAGTTTTTCACGCATTCGCATACATGCGCCCGCGCAAAAACTTTTCCTTTGACTTTCAGGCAACCGAGTCCGCCGCACTCACCGCAGTTTTTCATCTTCTTCCGCCTCGTTCGAATGAGAAAATAGACCGGCAAGACCGGCTTCCCGCATAATCAGGTCGTCCATACAAGCCGTCAAAACCCTGTTTTTTTCATCTTCGTTTATAAAACTTCTACCCGAATCAACCATCTCCCGCGCCCGACTTTCAATGCGACTTGTGAGCGCCGGATCAAAACCGGGCAAGCAAGTCTTTGCACATGCGCCGGCGCAATTTTTCCGCAAAGCCGCCAATATCTTCCCCTTCCCCCGCAAAGCCGGCAAGCGCTCCGGCGGCTCTTTTCAGGCATTCCCTCACACTCGCGTCTTCCGCTTTTGCGGCGGCTTCGCCCATCTTCAAAGAGATCCTTCCGACAGCCGAGTGAACACCGGTCTCCCGCGGGCGTTTGCTCAAGCCGGTTTGAGAAGCCGCGGTTTTCAGGCGCGACTTGTAAAAGCGCTCCTCAACAAAACGGCTGCACCCCGATATTCTCATCATTGCCGGTCTGGAACCGGTTTCAAACGCTCTTTTTATGCCCAGCAGAACATCCTGTTTCGGCACGCCCTCGCGTTTCCACTTCATAAGAAGCTGTGTTTCTTCGGACGAAATTATGGCGACTTTTCCCGCAAGATTGCAGAAGTAGTCCGTTATTTCCCTTATGTAACTGCTTTCGGATTGAGTGTCGGTCATTGCCCTGTGTTTTTCATATCTCTCACGGCTTTACCTATGTCTTCCCGTCCGAATATGCCGGAGCCGCTCACCACGGCATCGGCGCCGGATGCGAAAACCGCTTTCGCTTTTTCAAAATCTATTCCGCCGTCCACTTCAATAATCGGCGTTCCAACGGCGGGAGGACCCAGCATTTCACGCAGTTTTTCTATCTTTTTCAGAGACGGTTCAAGAAAACTCTGTCCCGAAAATCCCGGTTCAACGGACATAACCAGCACAATGTCCGCTTCGGAAGCCGCTTTTTCAACCGCCGAAACCGGAGTGGACGGATTGAAAGCGACTCCCGCCATAAGTCCGAGCGAGCGTATGTCGGAAAGCATGGAGGAAATATCATCGCAAGCTTCAATCTGAACCGTGATGTTGTTCATTTTTTCCCCTCCCGCCTCCGCGAATGCGCCGATTATTTTTTCGGGACTGTTTATCATCAGGTGAACATCCATCAGCGGACAGTCAATTTTTGAGAGTGATTTAACAACCGGAACGCCTATGCTTATGTTGGGGACAAAGCATCCGTCCATAACATCCACATGTATCCAGTCCGCCCCCGCTTCGGCAACGGTGAGAACCTGCTCCCCGAGTTTTGTAAAATCAGCCGCGAGTATTGAAGGAGCGATTATATTCATAGTTCGGGGTGATTATAACAGGCGCAATCGCCGGAAGCGAAACCGTCAAATTGAACATGTTTGGTTGACGCCCTCCGTTGCCGCGCCGTAAATGTCTGCGTCAAAACCGCCTTCCGGCAATCGGGGTTTCAGACGCCTTCCCCGGACAAACTCCGCCCCGCCCTTTCACCCTTGCGGGAAAACTGCAAAATCAAGCCGCAACTTTGTTACAATGTATCCGGCAAATGAGTGAAACGGTGGAACAGAAAAAATACAAAGCGGGTTTTGTTTCCGTGGTCGGAGGGACAAATGTGGGAAAATCAACCCTCGTGAACGCGCTTGTCGGACAAAAAATCTGCGCGACATCGAGCAAACCGAACACAACCCGAAACCGCATAAAAGGCATCCTTACCGACTCCGCCTCGCAAATCGTTTTTGTTGACACGCCGGGAATAATCCGACCCTCCGGCGAACTGCGGAAAAAAATGGCGGCGGCCGCTCTCCGAACCCTCGGAGAAGGAATAACACTCGCCGTTACGGACGCAACCGCCCCCTTTCGCGGCGGGGAAGTCAAAGCGATTAAAGAATCCCCCCGTCCGGCAATAGTCGCCCTCAACAAAACCGACATCGCGGGAAGAAGCAAAACGCTTGAAGCAATTGAAAAATCGGTCGGATTCGGCGACAAAATTTCGGATATTGTCCCAATCTCCGCGCTCAAGGGAAAAGGGCTTGACCGCCTGCTTGAAGTTCTCAGAAAAACGCTGCCGGAAGGGGAAAAGATCTTTCCCGAAAACAGTCTGACAGACCAGCCGGAAAAATTTCTGGCGGCGGAATTTGTGAGGGAAAAGATATTCCGCCTGACTCACGGGGAAGTGCCTTACGAATCGGCGGTCGCGGTTCGGCAGATGCGGGACGGCAAAGGCGGAACCGTTTACATCCGCGCCGATGTGTTCCTTGAAAAAGAAAGACACAGGAAAATAGTGCTGGGAAGCGGCGGAAGCATGATAAAAAAAATCGGCTCAAGGGCGCGAAGTGATATTGAGGAATTTCTCGGAACAAAGGTTTTTTCTTGAACTGAACGTGCTTGTCAAACCGGGATGGAGCAAAGACGGGGCTTTTCTGGATGAAGTATACGGAAAATGAACTCCGCCCGCGCCCGAAACTCAGCGCCCTTTGAAAACCGGCTTTCTTTTTTCGGAGACGGACTTCATCCCCTCACTGAAATCTTCGCTCCGCCGGACTTTCTCAAAAACGGCTCTCACCCCGTCCCGAACTTCGGGGGAAATCTCCCGCAATCCGTTCACGCTTTTCTTTGCCGCCTCAATTGAAAGCGGGGCGTTTTCCGCAATGCGGCGGGCAATTTCGTAAGTCGTCTCCCTGAGAGATTCCGCCGGAGTGATTTCGTTTGCAAACCCCATTTGCAGAGACTGGCGCGCCGTGAAAGTTTCCGCCGTGAAAAACATCCGCTTGGCGTTTGAGAGACCGACCCTTTCAACGATTCTTTGCAGTCCGGAAAACGGATAGGCGATTCCGAGTTTCGCCGGAGGCATGGAAATTTTCGCGTCTTCGGAGCATATTACAATGTCGCAGGCGGCGGCAAGCTCAAGCCCGCCGCCCACCGCATAGCCGCCCACCATCGCCAGAACCGGACGGGGAAAACCCTCTATCGCATCGCACGCAAGGGCGAGCGGATGAGCGCTTCCGCCGTAATCGCGCACAATATCGTCCGGGGTTACAAAAGAGAAATCGTATCCCGATGAAAACGCCTTTCCTCCCCTGCCGGACAGCACAACACAGCGAACAGAGCAGTCCAAGGCAAACTCTTCAAGGGCGTTTGCAATCCCCTCAAGAACGGCGGGCGAAAGAGAGTTTCTTTTCTCCGGTCTGTTTATTTCAACGGAGGCGACGGCTCCGGATTTTCCGACAATCAGTTCGGGACCTGGTCCGGTTGAATTTTTCAAATTCCGACCCTTTCAAAAACGGGAAATATGTGTAGCATTATCTGACTTTATTATGCCCCTTTACGAATACGAATGTCAAAAGTGCGCGGACGGTTTCAACCGCGACATATCGCGGCTTGTCGGGCGGCTGAACAAAACCAACGCCTCAAAAATCTCAAGGGAAAATCCCGGGTTTCTCTACATTGAAGTTACAAAAGAAAAAACGGGCGATGAACTGTTTTCGCTCGGAAACAAAACACCTTCGCGCAATGTCCGCAGGTTCAGATACACGCTTGAAGGCGGAAAGGTTCTTTATCTTGAACTGAGGGATTTTAAATTCAGCGAACTTATGAGTGTAGGAGAGAAGTCCGTTCCCAAATGCCCGGCATGCGGCGGACGGAAAGCAAAGCGGCTTTTTTCAACCTTCAAGGCGATATTTGACAAAAGAGACCGGGAGCCGCGTCCGGGAGACGAACTCGCATGGCACAAAGACTACAAAGTTCAAAAAGACGAGGAACAACAAAACTGGGTCGGTCAGGACAATCTAAACCAGTATTTCAAAGGATAAAAATGCCTCTGTTTGAATACGAATGCATACCTTGCAGAAACGCCGTTGAGAAAGCGATGAAAAGTGTGACGGAAAACGGAACGAAAAAGTCCGTCTCGGCTGTCGTGAAAAACAGCAATGTTGTAAACAGCGTTCAAATCATAGACCTCAACGGGAAAAAAGTGCAAGCCGAAGCGGGAAAGCCGGCGGAAAACGGTCGGGACATTGTTCGCTACTCCGAAGACGGCTCAACGATGTTTATAATGAACACCTCGGTTTTCCGTTTCTCCGAGTTGATATACGAAAGCGGCGATGAAAAGAGGGTCAAATGCCCTTCATGCGGCTCAAAAAAAGCCGAAAAAGTTGTGTCGTCTTTCTCTTTCACAAACGACCTGTCAACCGACATGCCCAAACCCGACCTCGGCAATCTGCCTCCCGAAGTCCGCAGCAAAGTCAAACTGACGGGCTATGTGGAGGAAAAAGACAGACCCAAGAGAAACAGATAAAACCGAAATTGTTCGGAGCGGTGTTGTCTATTATCAAAATCTGTATTAGTATTGATTTGCTTTCAAACCGACTGTGGAAGGAAACCACATCGCAATGACTCTGGAAGATCTTTTTCATGGACCAAATTCCGCTCTGGTGGCGGAGATATATGACCGTTATCTGCAAGACCGCTCTTCGGTTGACCCGGCGGCGCGCGCTCTTTTTGAGGTTTTTGCCCCCCAGCAAAACGGCGTGATGACAAACGGTTCCGCCGCCCCCGAGGCGGCGAGGCAGTTCTCCGCAAAGATGGTCGCGGTGGCAAACCTCGCGCAGGCGATACGGCTGAACGGGCATCTTGAAAGCGTAATTGACCCTCTGGGAAACATTCCGGCGGGAGACAAGCTGCTGAGAACCGAATCACACAGACTCACCGCGGGCGACCTCGCCTCGCTTCCGCCTTCGGCGGTCGGAGGCACAATCTCAAACGGCTGTTCAAACGCGGCGGAAGCCGTGGAAAAACTGAGGAAGGTTTACTCTTCCTTTTCCGGCTACGACTTTCAGCACATCTACTACTCGGAAGAGCGGCTGTGGATGATGAACGCCGCGGAATCGGGAATGTTCAGACCGCCCGCGCAGCCGGTTGACCTTCAATCAATTCTTGCCCAGCTGTCCAAGGTTGAGGCGCTTGAAAAGTTTCTGCACAAGGTTTTTCCGGGCAAGTTCCGCTTTTCCATTGAGGGAATTGACATGCTTGTTCCCATGCTGAACGAGTTCCTGTTTCTCGCCTCCAATTCCGGCGTCTATCACATCACTCTGGGAATGGCTCACAGAGGGCGGCTGAACGTTATGCACAATGTGATGGACAAGCCGTGCGAGCAGTCGCTGATAAAGTTCAAAGACCCCGTCTATGAAAGGGATTTCAGGGACGACATGGGCTGGACGGGCGATGTCAAATATCACGAGGGAGCGAGAAAACCCATAAGGCACAACGGAGATGAGAACTCGTCCGATATGCTGGAAATAGTTCTCGCCCCCAATCCGAGCCATCTTGAATCGGTTAATCCGGTAATTCAGGGAATGGCGCGCGGAGCGGGAACGGTCTCCTCGGCGGCGGGCGCTCCGAAATTTGACCCGATGTATTCGCTTCCCGTGATAGTTCACGGAGACGCCGCGTTCCCCGGTCAGGGAATAAACGCGGAAACACTGAACATGTCTTTGATACCGGGATACAACACCGGCGGAACTCTTCACATAATAACGAACAACCAGATTGGCTACACAACCGTTCCGACCGACAGCAGAAGCACGCTTTATTCAAGCGACCTTGTGAAAGGGTTTGAAGTGCCGATAATCCATGTCAACGCGGACGAGCCGGAGTTTTGCATAGAGGCGATAAGAATAGCGTTCGCATACATACGGAAATTCAACAAGGATTTCCTCATAGACCTTGTGGGCTACCGCCGCCACGGGCACAACGAAGGGGACGAACCCGCTTTCACCCAGCCGCTACTTTATGGAAAAGTGAGAAAACACCCGACCGCAAGGGAAAAACTTGCCGAGCGGTGCGTAAGCGAGGGGCTGGCGGAAAAAGCAGTTTCCGAAGAACTGTTTGCCAAACAGACGAACATACTGACAAAAGCTTTTGAATCCCTCCCCGCCAAGCCGGAAAAAGGCAAAAGCCATGTGGTTGTTCCCAAACCGGAGCTCGCAAAAAAGGCGAAAACCGCGTTTTCGGCGGCAAAACTGAAGGAGATAAACGGTTCGCTTCTTGAACTGCCCGACGGGTTTTCAATCAACTACAAGATAAAGAAAACCCGCGAAAAAAGACGCGACGCCTTCAAAGACTCAAAAACCCCTTCAATAGACTGGGCGATGGCGGAAGAGCTGGCATACGCCTCAATCCTTGCGGACGGAACTCCCATACGGCTTACCGGACAGGACTGTGAAAGGGGAACTTTCAGCCACAGGCACGCGGTTCTGCATGATTCGGAATCGGGACGGGAATATGCGCCTCTTCAAAACATCCCGCAGGCAAAAGCGTCTTTTGAAATACACAACAGCCCTCTGACCGAAAACGCCTGCATAGGGTTTGAATACGGATACAGCATTCAAAAGCCTGACACGCTGATAATCTGGGAAGCGCAATACGGGGACTTTATAAACGGAGCCCAGCCGCTTATTGACGAATACATAGTTTCGGCGCGTTCAAAATGGGGGCAGCGCTCGGCGCTCACAATGCTGCTTCCGCACGCTTACGAGGGGCAGGGTCCAGACCATTCCAGCGCGCGCCTTGAGCGGTTTCTGAACATGGCGGCGGAGACAAATATCAGAATAGTAAACTGCACAAGCTCGGCGCAGTTTTTCCATGTTCTCAGAAGGCAGGCGGCGGTATTGGAAAGCGACCCGCTGCCGCTTGTGGTGATGACTCCCAAGGGGCTGCTCAGAAACCCGCTTATGTTATCGGCTCCGAAAGAGTTTTCGTCGGGGCGTTTCATGCCCGTCATAGACGACCCCGCAAGCAAAAAACAGGCGGGCAAAGTGCGCAGGGTTATTCTGTGCAGCGGGAAAGTGGCGATAGACCTTGAGATGTCGGAACTCAGAAAGAAGCATCCCGAAGTCGCAGTAATCAGGGTGGAACAGATTTACAGCACTCCCGCTCAAGAGATAGAGGCGGCGGTAAACGGATACGGCGGAGCGCGGGAGATAATGTGGCTTCAGGAAGAGCCGGCAAACATGGGCGCGTGGGAGTTTATCAGTCCGGTTCTCCGCCGAATCGCGCGCGCAAGAAAACTGCCTCTCAACTTTACGGGAAGAAAACGCAACTCAAGTCCGGCGGAAGGGTCGCTCTCCATGCACAAAGTCAATCAGGCAATACTTATGGAGCAGGCTTTCGGCGCGGCGGAGGCCGGAAATTTTGAAAAAAGCGGCGTAATAACCGAAACTGATGTTTAACCGCGACAATACAACACGGAGGACAAAATGGCGACAACAATAGTGGTGCCGGAACTCGGAGACTCGGTCATAGACGCGACCGTTGTGAAATGGCTCAAGCGCAAAGGCGATTCGGTAAGCACCGGAGAGACCATAGTTGAGCTTGAAACTGAAAAAGCGAATTTTGAAGTTCCCGCAATGACAAGCGGCGTCATATCGGAAATCGGAAAGAGCGAAGGGGACGAAGTGAAAGTGGGGGAAGCACTCGGACGGATAGACGAATCGGCGGCTTCGGCGGTGGAACAAAGCTCGGAGCCCGCGGCGCGGCGGGAGGAGCGGGAGGAAAAATCTCCCGCGGCTCCGGCGGCGCGCACAACGCCGGTTGCAAAAAATATCGCGCAAAAAGAAAACATAGACCTTTCATCCGTTGAGCCCGGAGGAGAGAGCGGCAGAATAACAAAGGCGGATGTTGAAAAAGCGGCGCGAAAAGCGGACGCGCCGCCAAGCCCGCCCGCTTCCGCTCCGAAACAACCGGAATCGGGAAGCGACATTTTCCCCTCGCTTTCCGCCCTGAACCGCAGAGAGGAAAGGGTGAAGATGACTCCCCGCCGAAAAACAATAGCGCGGCGCATGCTTGAAGCGCAGCGCAATGCCGCAATCCTTTCCACTTTCAACGAGGTGGACATGGGGGCTGTGATGGACCTCAGAAAAAGGCGCAAGGACAGTTTCAAGGAAAAATACGGGGTGTCTCTCGGAATGTCGTCCTTTTTCATCAAAGCCGCGGTCGGAGCTCTTAAAGCTTTCCCTCAGGTCAACTCCGAGATTCAGGGGAACGAGATTGTTTACAAACATTTCTACGACATCGGCATAGCGATAGGGGCTTCAACAGGACTTGTGGTTCCGGTAATACGGGACGCGGACAAAAAGAGTTTCGCCGAACTTGAAAAAGAGGTCAGACAGCTCGCCGAAAAAGCCGAGGAAGGAAAATTGAAAATAGACGAGCTTATGGGGGGAACTTTCTCCATAACAAACGGCGGCGTTTTCGGCTCCATGCTCAGCACTCCGATACTGAACCCGCCTCAGGTGGGAATTCTCGGCTTGCACGCAATCCGGCAGCGTCCGGCGGTTGTGGACGGGGAGATTGTCATACGCCCGATAATGTTTGTCGCCCTCAGTTACGACCACCGTGTCGTGGATGGCAGGGAAGCCGTGCAGTTCCTTGTGAGACTCAAGGAACTTGTGGAAGACCCCGAATCGCTTCTTGTTGAGGGATGAGGCGGGATGCGCGCCGGAGCCCCTTGCCGGAAGTTGGCTTAACCGGAAGCGGCTTTCATGTCTTCGGTCTTCTTTTTGTGACCGCCGCGCGGTCGGAGAATAAAACACAAAGCCGAATCCGGATGAAAGCTCTCAGGTGTCGCCATCAAACATTTGAAGGCAAGCGGAAACATCCAAATACGGATAAGCCGCCCGTGTCAAAAAACACCTTTTTTCCCCGTTGCATGGCGCCCGTCCGCAGGAACGCATGAATGCGGCGTTGTTGTTTGCTCCGGACAAGGAAAAGAAAACCCGTCCGTCCGCCCTCCGGGCACAGACGCCGGTCTACGGAAGTCAGGCCGGAAAGCCGAGGACACGCTCCCTGAGTTCGGGGTGATCTTTCAAATCAGGGTCTTTTTCCAGAAACTCGGCGGCGGCGTTGCGGGCTTGAGCCAGAACACCCGCATCCATTACAAGGTCGGCAAAACGGAAATCGGGCATTCCCGACTGTTTTGTGCCGAGAAACTCGCCGGGACCCCTCATAGCCAAATCCGCCTCGGCTATGGAAAACCCGTCCGAATTGCCGCTCAAAGTTTCCAGCCTCCTGATTCCCTCCGCGGAAATTTCCGCCGATTTCAAAAGAATGCACACGGAATCGCGCTTCCCGCGCCCCACCCTGCCCCTCAGTTGGTGAAGCTGCAAAAGCCCGAACCTGTCCGCATTTTCAACCGCCATCAAAGTCGCGTTTGGAACATCAATCCCCACCTCAACAACCGTTGTGGAGACAAGAACGTCCGTGTCGCCGCCGAGAAAACCGCCCATAACGGACTCTTTCTCTTCCGCCGCCATTCTTCCGTGCAAAACCGAAACCCGCGCTCCGGGCAGCTCTTTTCTTAAATTTGACGCCGTTTCCAAAACGCGCGCAATATCATCGGTTTCACCTTCGCCGTCTTCGGTGCTCCGGTCTATGAACGGACAGACAACATAACACTGCCCGCCCGCCCCTATCTCATCGCTCATCGCCTTTATCATTTTCCGCCTGTCTTTAAGGGAACTGCCCAGCACAACGGTTTCCACCCGCTTTCTCCCCGGCGGAAGACGGTCAACTGTCGCCACTTCCAAATCTCCGTAAACGGTCATTGCGAGAGAACGCGGAATGGGAGTCGCGGTCATAACAAGTATGTCGGGAGAAACCCCTTTGCCCCTCAGTTTTTCCCTTTGAGCGACGCCGAATTTGTGCTGCTCATCCACCACCGCAAGACCAAGGCGCTTGAATTTGACTTTGTCCTGTATGAGCGCATGGGTTCCGACCACCAGACGGGCTTCACCGTTTTCCACACTTTCAAGACGGACGCCGGAATCTCCCCCTTTGAGCAAAACCGTTTCCAGTCCGAACCCTTCTGTGTGGCGCGAGATAAACTTTGCGTGCTGTTCGGCAAGTATCTGTGTCGGAGCCATCAAAGCCGCCTGATAGCCGCAATCAACGGCTTTCATTATCGCAAGAAGGGCGATTACAGTTTTTCCGCTCCCCACATCGCCTTGAAGAAGCATGTTCATCGGATGCGGACTTTCCATTTTAAGACGGATACGGGAAAACGCTTTCCGTTGGGCGTCCGTCAATTTGAAAGGCAAACCCTCAATAAAACGGCGCGACAAATCCCCCTCCCGGCCGAAGGCGATGCCTCCCGAACCGTCACGCCTGTTTTTTCCGATTCCAATGGCGAGTTGCAGAAGAAAGAACTCAAAAAAAGCCACGGTTCTCGGAGCGGGAAGGTCTCTGTCCCGTCCGCCCGCCTCCCATGCGCTTCGTGAAAAATCGGGACATCCGTCCATTTTTTCCGGAAAGTGCATTTCACAAAGCGCCTCTCCAAGCGGAATAAGCCCGTCTGCGACCGCGGAAGGCAAAAGCCGGTTCGCCGGAGCGGACAGACCGATGACATTTTTCATAATTCCCCTCAAACGCCGCTGCCCGAGCCCTTCAGTCAGCGGATACACGGGAGTAACGCGGTTTATGTGCGGGCTGTCCCGCGCCTCGTCCCCTTTGTCAAGAATCTCAATCCCGTCCGCGGCCGGATGCAGAATCCGGAGCGTCCCGCGCCGGGCGTCCACTCCAATATCGCCGCTTACCAGAACAAGTTTTCCCTTCCTGTAAATGCCTCTGAGATACCGCTCGTCAAAATGAAACCAAACAAGGTCAAGCCGCGCCGCGCTCTCTTCCAGCACAACGCGGAACTGCGCTCCGGCTCCGCGCCGCGTTCTCTCCGCCGATTCAACCCTACCCGCAACCGTCTGCCAACTGTCGGGAACGGCGGCTGAAATCCCCTTTATGTTGCGCCGGTCTTCGTATCTGAGGGGGAAATAAAACAGGGCGTCCCAAACCGTGCGGACGCCTTTTCTGGCAAGCAGAGAAGAGAGGGAAAACCCGACCCCTTTAATCGCGTTAACCGTGTCGCCAAGCCCGCCCGCAACGCCCGAAACCGCGGACGGGCGCGCCGGAGCGGCATCTTGAAACTGAGACGCGATTGCGCTTATCCTGCCCGCGCCAAGACGCAAAACCTCTATTTTCTCGGAATCCGAAAGCCGGTCAAAGCCCCGGAACAACTCCCTTGCCGATTCTAAATCCGCCGCCGCTTTTTCGGGCGGAGAGGCGGCAAAAATCCTGTGAAATATGGAGTCTATGCTGTTTTCAAAACCGCCTGAAAACAGCGTAAAATAAGACCCGCCGCGTATGGAAACTCCCTCAAGGGCGCTGTTGAGCCGCAACTCGCAGCTTTTCAAAGTGTCCACGAAAACGCGGGCGTCAGTCATCTTCGGCTTTCTTTCCGGCGGCCGGCTTCTTCTTTCTTTCAACGGGTTTTATCCCGCCGCCCTGCAGACGCTCAAAATCGGAAGCGTTTTTGCATTTCGGATAGCCCGAACACGCAAGAAACTCCACCCCGTCGCGCCGCCGTTTTCTTATCAGCATCGGCTTGCCGCACTTGTCGCAGACAATATCGGTCTCTTCCGGCTTCTCCGTGGGTTTGACCACTATACTGTCTCCGTCCCTCTCAAAGTCGGACGCCTGCTTGCATTCGGGATAGCCCGAACATGCAAGAAATTCGGCGTTGTCGCGCCGGCGTTTTTTGATCACCATCGGCTTACCGCACTTGTCGCAGACAATTCCGGTCTCTTGCGGCTCCGCCTCCCGCTTAATGACGATTTTGTCTCCGTCTCTTTCAAAATCGGAGGCGTTTTTGCATTCGGGATAAGCCGAGCAGGAAAGAAACTCCCCGCCGCCGCGCCGCCGGTTTTTTATAACCATCGGCTCGCCGCACTTGTCGCATTTGATGTCAGTTTCCTGAACCTGATTTGAGGCGGCTTGCGCGGTCTCAACCCGTTTTTTCAAACCCGCTTCCTCGTCAAGGTAAAAATCGCGCAACAGGTCGTCCCACTTTTCTCCTCCCCGTTCAACCTTGTCCAGCCGCTGTTCAACCTGAGCGGTGAACTTCTCATCCATAATGTCGGGGAAATTCTTCACAAGATAGTCGTTCACGGCAAAACCGAGCAGGGTCGGGAAAAGGACTTTCTTTTCTCTGTTTACATAATCCCTTTCCTGTATGGTTGAAAGTATTGACGCATAGGTTGACGGACGGCCTATGCCTTTCTTCTCAAGCTCTTTGACAAGGGACGCCTCGTTGTAGCGGGCGGGCGGCTTTGTGAAGTGCTGAGAGGGAACTACTTGTTCGCATTTAACTTCTTCCCCTTCGCCGAGTTTGGGAAGAACCGCCTCATCTTCATCCGCTTTGCGGAACGGAGGGGAAACCGCCCTCCATCCGGCGAAAACCTCAACCGTTCCGACCGCGCGGAAAACCGCTTTTCCGGCGTTTATGTCCGCCGTTGTTTTCTCATCAACCGCGGCTCTCATCTGGCAGGCGGCAAACCTCTTCCATATCAACTCATAGAGACGCGCCTGATCCTTTTCAAGGAACTTTGCCGTTTCTTCGGGCGTCCTGTGAATTGATGTAACCCTTATCGCCTCGTGAGCGTCCTGGGCGTCTTTGCCCACTTTCCGAACCGGAGGTTTTTCGGGAATAAAATCCGCGCCGTATTTCCGACCGATAAACTCTCGTGCCTCGTCAACCGCGCGGGGGGAAAGGCGCACCGAATCGGTTCTCATGTATGTTATAAGCCCCACGGGACCGTCCGAGCCGAGTTCAACGCCTTCGTATAGACGCTGCGCCAGATTCATCGTTCTCTTCACGGAAAAACCAAGTTTTGTTGACGCTTCTCGCTGAAGCGTGCTTGTTATAAAAGGCGGCGGCGGCTTCAGGTTCACTTTTCTGCTTTCAACGGAGGAGACGACAAACCGCTCATTTTCCGCCGCTTTCACAATCTCAAGCGCCTTCTCCTCGTTTGGAATATCGTCTTCGGAGCCGTCAAAAGAGCGAAGCTTTGCGCTGAAAGTTTCGCCGTTTTGCGTAGTCAGACGCGCGTCAATTTCCCAGTATTCAACCGTATTGAAAGCCTCAATCTCACGCTCCCTTTTTACGACAAAGTTGAGCGCGACACTCTGAACCCTTCCCGCGCTGAGAGCGCCGCCTATCTTTTTCCAAAGCAGAGGGCTTACCTTGTAGCCGACAATTCTGTCCAGTATGCGCCTTGCCTGCTGCGCCTCAAATTTCGCTTCGTCAAGTTTCCCCGGTTTTTTGAAAGTCTCGAGAACGCCCTCTTTCGTAATCTCCCGTATCAGAACCCGACGCGCCCTGTCTCCGAGTTTCAACTCCCGCGAAATATGCCACGCTATCGCCTCGCCCTCCCTGTCCGGGTCGGTGGCGAGATAGACGGTGTCTTTGCCTTTGGCGGACCTCCGCAGAGAGTCCACAACCTTCCCCTTGCCTTTTATCACCTGATAGTCGGGCTTGAAACCGTTTTCCAAATCAACGCCGAGTTTGTCGTGTGTTTTGTCCGAAAGGTCAACAACATGACCCACGGACGCCTCCACTTCGTATCCCTCGCCGAGATACCTTTTGATGGTTTTCGCCTTTGCGGGCGATTCAACAATTACAAGAGAATTAGCCATTTTTAAGTCTCCTCATTATATCAAACTTCCGGCATTTTCAGACGGCTTGCCCACTCCCTGTTTTCAACATACCACTCAACGCACGATTTTACGCCGGTTTCAATTCCGACCTCCGGCTCCCAGCCGAAAACCGCTTTCGCTTTTGATATGTCCGCCTCAGTCGCCCCGGAATCCGCCGGATGGACGGGTTTGTTTTTCAAAACCGCTTTTCTGCCGAGACCGTCTTCTATCATTGCTATAACCCTGTTGAGCGCAACGGGAGTTCCGCCCGCTATGTTCACGGGCTCAAAACCCGCGCTCTTTAAGGAAAGCAGAGTCGCCCTTGCCGCATCGTCCACAAATGTAAAATCCCTTCTCTGCGTTCCGTCCCCGAAAACCGTAATCTCCTCCCCCTCGGCAACGGCGCGGACAAAACGGAAAATGCTCATGTCGGGCCTTCCCGCCGGACCGTAAACCGTAAAATACCTGAGCGCCGAAATGTCCGTTCCGAAAAGTTTGTGATACGAATGGCAAAGCCCCTCACCCGCCGCTTTGGAAGCGGCATAGGGGGAAAGGGGTCTGTCTATGGCGGTTTCGGATTCGGAAAAAGGAAGCTCGCCATCCCCGTAAACGCTTGAAGAAGAGGCGAAAACAAACTTTTTTACACCCCTGAGACGGCAGATTTCAAGCAGATTGAGAGTGCCGAACACATTGGTCCTGTAATACTCGGAGGGAATCTCCGCGCTCTTTCTCACCCCCGCGCGCGCGGCAAGATTTATAACCGCTTGCGGGGAAAAACCGTTGCCGAAGTCCGAAAAAATTCCAGAGATGCGGCTTGCGTCCGATATGTCCGCCCTGTAAAAGGAAAACCCGTCCGATGCGGAGAGATTTTTCAGACGGCGGTCTTTAAGCAACGGGTCGTAGGAGTCGTTAAGGTTGTCAATTCCGACAACCCTGTCACCTCTTTCAAGCAGCATGGAGCAAACTCTGGCTCCGATAAATCCGGCGCAGCCGGTTACAACTAAATCCATTTTACCCTTTAAGACTCTCCCACGCAGAAATACCGGAAGCCCATTTTTTTCATCGCTTGCGGAGAGTAGATGCTTCTTCCGTCAAAAACAACAGGACTTTTCATCGTTGAAAGAAGTTTCCCGAAATCGGGCTGCCTGTATTCGTTCCACTCCGTGCTGATAAACAGCGCGTCCGCCCCTTTGCACGCCTCGTAGGAAGTGCGAGCCCTCTCAACGCCGGACGGAATGGAGTTTTTCGCCGCCCCGTCAAAAGCGACGGGGTCATGAGCGCAAACAGTCGCGCCCTCGCGCATCAGTTCCCTCATAATATAAATCGCCGGAGACTCCCTTGTGTCGTCCGTGTTCGGCTTGAAGGACACGCCCCACAGAGCGATTCTGACGCCCTTCAGACCGCGGGGGAAAAAATCCCTTATCTTGTTGAAAAACATCTCGCGCTGTCCGGTGTTAACTTCGTCAACGGCGGAGCAGAGTTTCATATCAAATCCGAGCTCGCCCGCGGTTCCGATAATCGCCCTCACATCTTTGGGCAGACAGGAGCCGCCGTATCCGACCCCCGGATACAGAAATTTGTCCCCTATCCTCTCGTCCGCCGCCATCACCGAGCGCACCTGTGAGACGCTCGCCCCCATCTTCTGGCAAAAGACCGCCATCTCGTTCATAAAAGATATGCGGGTCGCAAGCATCGCATTTGAAGCGTATTTGGCAACCTCCGAAGAGCGTATTGATATTGAAAGCAGCCGCTCTCCGCGCCTCATATACGGAACATAGAGAGACCGGAGCAGTTGTTCGGCTTTGGCGCTGCCGGTTCCGATGACAATTCTGTCGGGACTGAGAAAATCCTTAACGGCGGACCCCTCTTTGAGAAACTCCGGATTGGAAGCGACATCAAAGTTTGACGCGCCGTTTTTCCGCGCAATCTCCCCGACCTTTTCGGTTGTTCCCGGAGGAACCGTGCTTTTTGTGACTATCAGTTTGTAACCGTCTCCGCAAAAGCCGCCGATCTGTTCCGCCACGGCGAAGACACCGCTCAAATCCGGCGCGCCGTTTTCAGCCTGAGGGGTTCCGACCGCTATGAAAACAATCTCGGAATCCAAAACCGCACTCTCCGGTTTGTCCGAAAAAACAAGCCGTCCGGCGTCAATGTTTTTGCGGACTATCTCGTCAAGATTCGGCTCGTAGAAAGGAACAACCCCTTTTTTAAGAGAGTCTATTTTACTCCGGTCAATGTCGGCGCAGACAACGGAGTTTCCGCTGTCCGCAAGGCATGCGCCAGTAACCAAGCCCACATATCCGGTTCCTATTATTCCCACTTTCAATGGAGATTCTCCGGTTGGAAACCCTGATTGTATACGCAAGCGGACAACATTCAACCATCAGAGGAAAAGACTGAAAATCAGCGGATGAAGGTCCGCCTCCGGTTGTGTATTGCACGTCTCATGTTTACAACTCTGAACCGCAATGTTGCAAACTGTTCACCCGCAAATTTCAATATGGAAGTTCCGCAATTTTATAAGTTCGTGTTCCGCAAAATTTAATATGGGAATACGGAAATTCCGGGGACGCAACACTCACATCTCAACACAAAGTATTGTGCCAATTGACTTGTAAATCAGTATGCATCCGACAAACACAATAGTTGCGCCCCCTTCCCACCGGTTTTTCAATCACTGTCAGAAACTGCAATCAGTCTCTTTCCAACAAAAACCTGTATTCCTTTCCCGCCGATTCAATAATAAACCCGCCCTCCGGCACAGGTCGCGCGGCGGACGCTATCGCGTAATACGCCCGGCTCAGAAAACGCGCCCTGAACCGCCCCTCTTTTATGCGGGCGTAGGGAACATTGTCGGAATTGACACGCAAATCCGCCTCCTCCGTAAGAGCTTCCGAAGTCTCATCGTTTATCCCGACCAGAATTCCCGCGTTCGTCAATTCCGCGGAAACAACAACAAAAGGCGTGTCCTCAACTTCCACGGGAATGACGACCTTACCTTCAACAACCTCAAAACCTCCACCGTCCGCGGGGCGCAGATTCCTGTTGTTCTCAAGATAAGTCCACCTGTGAGTTATCGGAACCCCGTCCTGAAACCATCCTCCTTTTTTGTCTATGAATATCCGTGGAGTCTTCAACGGAAAATCCTCTCATTCAATCTCCCCGTCTTTCATCTTATGGACCTTGCGGGCGCAGTCCGCAACCTCGCTGTCGTGAGTGATCATGACAACAGTCGTGCCCGAATCGTTCACCTCTTTGAGAAGATTCATAATCTCAACCGTATTGGCGCTGTCAAGATTTCCCGTCGGCTCATCGGCAAGTATCACCGCCGGACTTGCACAAAGCGCCCGCGCAACGGCGACCCTCTGCTGCTGACCGCCCGAAAGCTGATAAGGCATGTGGTTCCGCCTGTCCGAAAGCCCCACGGAATCAAGCATCTTAGCGGCTTTTCTGCGCCTTTCAATTGAAGACACTCCGCCGTATACAAGCGGAAGCTCAACATTCTCCAACGCCGTTGAGCGCGGAAGCAGATTAAAACTCTGAAAAACAAAACCGATGCGCTTGCGCCTTAACGCCGAAAGTTCATCGGCGGACAGAACAGAGGTTTCTCTTCCCTCAAACAGATAGACGCCGGAATCCTGAGTGTCCAGAAGACCGAGAATGTTCATCAGGGTGCTTTTGCCGGAACCCGAAGAACCGATGATTGCCGTGAAATCTCCCGGATATATGTCAATGGAAATTCCGCGCAAAGCGCGAACGGCGGTTTCGCCCGAAAGATAGGTCTTCTCAACACCGGACAGTGACATTATCGGGTCGGAAAACATGACAGGAAAGAATCAATCAGAAACGCTTGGGCTGCGGAAGCGCCATGCTCCCGAAATCTTCGCCGCGACTGCCGGGCACAATACCCACAATCACTCTGTCCCCTTCCGATATTTTGCCGCTGCTGACCTCGGCATACAGTTCATTGCTCTCGCCAATCACGACGGGAATATGCTTTAATGCTCCGGCTGCGGTTTTAACCCAGACCGCCGACCTTGACGCATGGGCGGAACCGTCCGGCGGAATAAAACGCAGAGCAGCGGTCGGAATACGGATAACATTGTCAACTTGAGCCGTTTTCACCGTAACATCGGCGGTCATTCCCGATTTAAGCAGATATTCCGGATTTTCAACAAGAGCGGAAACCTCGTAGGTAACAACTCCGGTTCCCTCAAGAGGCGCTCCGGGAACCGAAACTATTGTGCCGGTAAAAGATTGGTCTCTGAAAGCGGAAACCGTGAAGTGCGCCTGCTGCCCCTCGGAGATTTGCCCTATGTCCGCCTCGCTCACGCGAATCAGAAGCTTCATTCTGTCGGAATTTCCGGCGATTTTCATCACAACTCCGCCTTTGTTGTCAACCGAACGCCCCACTTCAACCGAGCGGAGAATAACCGTTCCTTCTAAGGGGGACTTTATCTCCGCCGCTTCAAGTCTCTTTTTTGCCTCGGAAAACTCCGCCTTTGCCTGTTCCATTGCGATTTTGGATTTGTTGTAATCGTTTGCGGAAGTTAACTGCTTGTCATACAGCTCGGACTGATATTTGAAGCTCGCCTCCGTCGTTTCAAGCTCCGCGCGCGCCTTTTCATAGCGCGACTTCAGCACGCTTGCGTCAAGACGGATGAGCGTTTCTCCCGCCGAAACTGCGTCTCCCCGCTCCTTCAGCACCTCAACAACAGTGCCTTGTATGGCGCTGTGTATCTCGGACTCCTCAAAGTGTTTTAAAGTCCCGACCGATGTAACGGTGGACACAACACTGCCCAGAGAAACGGTTTCGGTTTCATACTCGGCGGAGCGTTCCTGTGACAGAAACATTCCCGCGCATACGACAAGAACAATGACAAGCATACCGCGCCATTTGACGCCGATGCCGTTCCACACCCTGAAAGCTTTTTGAAAATTCCACCTCATTTGACAACCCCTCTTGGCTCTCCCGCGGGAGCCTCGTCCGCGAGAAAACTCAATTCCACAAGCAACACCCTCTTATTATACACGGATTCCTGATAATTAAGGTAAAATTTTGCATACTCTTTTTCAAAAAAAACAAGATCCAGATTTGAGCCGGCGCCCAGTTCCTTTTTCTCACGCGCAAGGATAAGTTTTTTTTCGGCGGTTCCAAGTATCTGTTTGCTCAGTTTTATGTCGGCGTCCGAATGGGCTATATCAAGCAGCAAGCGCCTTATCTCCTTTTCAAGACGCCGTTTCTCAAGCGCGATTCTTATCTCGGTTTTTTCACGCACGGCGCGGGTTCTGTCCAGATTGGCGAAACGCGAAAACCCTTTGAAGATGGGTATTGTCGCTCCCGCTCCCGCAATAAAAGCCGGAGTGTCCGCTCCTTCGCCCTTGAACCTGTAAGCCACCCTTCCGTAGAGTATCGGAAGAAATTCCGCCCGCGCCGCCGCGATATTCGCCTTGTCACTTTTTAACTGCTCGGCGAGACTGAGAAGGCGGGGATTGCCCGCAAACACGCGGGGAAGAATCTCTCCGGCGGTCAGCGCAACATCGTCCCGTTCCGCCGGAACTTCAAAAGTGATTCCCTCGCCATCCTCAATTCCCGTCAACTGAAACAGCGTAAATTTTGCGCTTTCAACCCGATTCCGTATTCCGTTGAGTTCAAACAGAATACTGTTTTCCTCCGACTCCTGTTCGGCAAGTTCAAGCGGCGATATGCGCCCGTTTTTCTCCAGAATGCGACTTCTTTCAAGTTTCATCAGGACAAGCTGGTGGTTCTTTTCCGCATAAACAAGACGCGCCTGCTCCAGAAGAACCGTATAGAAAGCCGTCCTCACTTCCCTTACCGCCTCGTCCGCCGCGCGTTTTTTTGAAAACTCCGCAGCCGAAACAAGGCTGCGTCTCGATTTGACCCGATTTCTTGTGCGCCCGAAATCCCAGATTATCTGGTCTGCAAAGAAACCCGATTCACGCCCTATGAAAGGCGCGATAAGTCTGGAATGAACCTGCGGATAGTAAGACGCGGCCGCCTCCTTCCGCAAATTGTCCCGCATTTTTACATCCGATGCCGCAAGTTTTACCTGAAGGCTCGTCTCAACCGCCATGCGCTCTGCTTCTTCAAGAGAAAGGGTCTGTGCGCTTGCGCTCAAAGGAACGGCGAAAAGCGCAAAAAGAAGAAACACAAGAAAGCCGCGCTCAAGCGGCGGTTTTTCAAGTAATCCGGATTTGTGAGTCAGGCATGGAGGGCGCATTTTTCCCCAGTGGAACTGTTGAGCGATGAATTTTATTATAACATAACAACCCGCGCAATTTCCCACAAAACACGGACGGGTGCGTTACGCAACCCGCGCCGCCGGACGCAGTCCGTTAAACTGTCCGGCAGGGGACTCTTTCGGCTCAAACTTCATTTGCGCTTTTGCCAAACCTTCCAACCCGCCTGTTTCCTCTTTGTAGCCGCCTTCCGGATTCAAGTTCAGAGTTTTAAATTCAAAATCAAAACCCAACATCACGGTCTCGCCGTCATCATCAACAGTATCGTCAAACGCCGTAACCGCGACAGTTCTGACCGTATCAGTCGGACCGAAATCCATACTTCTAATTGACAGTGAGCAGTCTCCGCTAACGGAACACTTTATGCTGTAAGATTAAAGCCGCAATGAAACAGCAACGCGCCGACCGGAAAAAGCCGCTCTCAATTTATATCCACTTCCCATACTGTGATGTTAAATGCCCCTTCTGCAACCTGAACGCATGGGAGGAAAAAAGTTTTGACGAAAACGTCTACATTCAGTCCCTGAAAAAAGAATACGAAACCTTAACGCAGCAAATGCCGGAAATCCGTTCCCGATACTCTGTTGAAACCGTATTTATGGGCGGGGGAACACCGTCCCTTTTTTCTCCGCGCGCGGTCGGGGATGTTCTGGACGCCGTTGCGAAAAAATGCGAAACGGCAACTTCCGCGGAAATATCAATTGAAGCGCATCCGCTGTCGTGCGGGGTTGAGGCGCTAAAGGGGTTCAAATCCGCCGGAATCAACCGCATCAGTATCGGAGTTCAGTCGTTTCTATCCGAAAAACTTGGAAAACTCGGCAGAATTCACGGAGCGGAGCGGTCTTTTGAATCGGTGAAAAACGCGAAATCGGCGGGATTTGAAAACATAAGCATAGATATAATCGCCGCCGCGCCCGGAGAAACACCGGAGCAGTTTGAGGACGACATAAAAAACGCCGCCCTCACCCAAGCTCGGCATATATCGGTTTACGGTCTTGAGATTGAAAAAGGAACGCGGTTTCACTCTCTTGTAAAAAGCGGAGAAATAACCCTTCCTTCCGAAGACCAGTCCGCCCGGATGATGGAAATCGCGGCAAACGCGCTGCAAACGCGCGGAATGATACGCTATGAAGTTTCAAGTTTCGCCGCCGGAGGAAGCGAGTGCCGCCACAACATAAACTACTGGCGCTCGGGAGACTACATAGGAATAGGCGCGGGAGCGCACTCCCACATGACAACCGCGGACGCGCCTTTGGGCGTCAGATGGGCGAACCCGCGAAACCCTTCGGAATATATGGAAAAAACCGGCCGCCTCCTCCTTGCCGACCGTGAAAAAATTGACGCCTTGACGGGATTTTCCGATTCGGTGATGATGGGGCTCAGACTCGCCGAGGGAATGGACATCCCGCGCGCCGCGAAAAAATTCGGCGTGTCGGCGGATGAAGGCGGCCTTGCGGAACTTGAGAGAGGCGGTTTTTTGAAAAACGAAAACGGGGTTTCAAGACTTACCGTAAAAGGACTGTCGGTCGCCAATTCCGTGATTGTGGAAATTGTCGGCAAAGTGGAAACGGTTTTATAGGATATAATCCCGAAAAATTCATCTTCCGGAGAAAAAAACCGATGGCAAAAATCAAGACCGTAAAAGCGCGGGAAATACTTGACTCGCGCGGAAATCCCACAGTTGAAGCGGATGTTGAGTGCGCGGACGGCTCACTCGGCAGAGCCGCGGTTCCGTCCGGAGCGTCAACGGGAAAATATGAGGCGCGGGAACTGAGAGATTCCGGCAGAAAAAAAAGATACGGCGGAAAAGGGGTTTTGAAAGCGGTTGAAAATATCAACCGGAAACTTTCGCGCGCGGTTGCGGGGACGGATGCGCGAAACCAGAAAGAGGTTGACCGCAAGATGGTGGAAAAAGACGCGACCGCGTCAAAATCGCGCATGGGAGCAAATGCAATTTTAGGCGTTTCCCTCGCCGTTGCGCGCGCGGCGGCGGAGTCGGAAAAACTGCCGTTTTACCGCTACCTGTCAATTCTGAACGGAGGAAAAACCCTCGCGCTTCCCGTTCCTTTTATGAACATTATCAACGGCGGGGCTCATGCCGACAACAATCTGGATATTCAGGAGTTCATGATAGCTCCGCACGGATTTAAGACTTTCTCCGACTCTTTGCGCGCCGGAGTTGAGATATTCCACAGCCTCAAATCACTTTTGAAATCAAAGGGGCTTTCCACGGCGGTGGGAGACGAGGGGGGGTTCGCTCCCAGTTTGCGCTCCAATGAGCAGGCGATGGAGTTTATAGTCCGCGCGGCGGAAAAAGCCGGATACAAAACCGGAACTCAAGTGTCCCTTGCAATGGACGCGGCGGCAAGCGAACTGTTTTCGGAAGGGAAATACCGGATTGGACGCAAAAAACTGTCATCCGGCGCGATGGTGAAAATGTATGAAAAGTGGGCGGCGGACTGGCCGCTTGTGTCAATTGAAGACCCGATGGACGAAAACGACTGGAAAGGGTGGAGTGAAATTACCGAACGCCTCGGAAAACGGGTTCAAATCGTGGGAGACGACCTGTTTGCGACAAACAGACTGCGGCTTGAGACGGGAATAAAGCGTGCCGCGGCGAACTCAATACTGATAAAAGTCAATCAGATAGGAACTTTGTCGGAAACTCTTGACACAATGAAGGTTGCGGAGAAAGCCGGATATTCAAGCATGGTGTCTCACCGTTCGGGGGAAACCGAAGACACCGCCATTGCGGACATAGCCGTTGCGACCGGATGCGGACAGATAAAAACCGGCGCGCCCTGCAGGGGCGAAAGAACCGCAAAATACAACCGTCTACTGAGAATTGAGGAAGAACTGGGTAAAAAAGCCGTGTTTACGGGACAGTGAATTTATGGTAATTTTACGGCGAGGAAATAAACATGCTGGCAATAACAGCCCAAACAGTTGAAGTAAGAACAGTAATAAAAAACACTTGGAAACGACCTGAAAACAGTAATAAAAACACCAACAAACCAAAAGTCACCCAAGAGTCAGTGTAAGAATCAAGCATGTCCGGAAAAACACTTTTTGAAAAAATCTGGAATTCCCACCTCGTCAGCAGAGGCGAAGGCGGGCAGCCGGACCTTCTCTACATAGACCTGCATCTGGTTCACGAGGTAACTTCGCCTCAGGCGTTTGAGGGCTTGAGAATGGAGGGCAGAAAAGTCCGCCGTCCGGATTTGACCTTCGCCACAATGGACCACAACGTTCCGACAACAAAAAGGGGCATGCCGATAGAAGACGGCATCTCCGCAAAACAGATTGAAGCCCTCAGGAACAACTGCCGGGATTTCGGCGTTTCACTCTTTGATATAACGCCCGAAACGGGAATTGAAGACCTTCAGGGAATAGTCCATGTGATAGGACCGGAACTGGGACTTACAAGACCCGGAATGACCATAGTGTGCGGCGACAGCCACACCTCAACTCATGGCGCGTTCGGCTCTCTGGCTTTCGGCATAGGAACAAGCGAGGTTGAGCATGTGCTTGCGACCCAGTGCCTCAGGCAGACGCGTCCCGAAACTTTTGAGATAAAAGTGAACGGCAAAAGGGGGCGGGGCGTTACGGCAAAAGACATCATCCTTGCCATTATCGGGCGCATAGGAACGGCGGGAGCGACCGGCTGCGCGGTGGAATATGCGGGAGAAGCCGTCGGGGATTTGTCAATGGAAGAAAGAATGACCGTGTGCAATATGTCCATAGAGGCGGGAGCGAAGGCGGGAATGATAGCGGCGGACGAAAAAACTTTTAAATACGCAAAAGGAAAACGCTATTCTCCGCCCGCCGAACAGTTTGAAAAAGCGGTGGAAGAGTGGAGGCGGTGCGTCTCGGACGATGGCGCGGTTTTTGACAAAACCCTTGAAATGAACGCCGGAGAAATCGCTCCGCAGGTAACATGGGGCACGAACCCCGGAATGGTCACGGAAGTGAACTCCCGGATTCCAAACCCCGAAGACGAAGCGGACAAGGGGCGGCGCGACACAATGAAGAAAGCCCTTGAATATATGGGACTTAAACCCGGAACTCCCATAACGGACATAAAGATAGACAGGGTTTTTGTGGGCTCATGCACCAACTCCCGCATCGGAGACCTGACGGAGGTGGCGCGTCTGGTGAAGGGGAAAAAGGTGGCAAAAGGGGTCAGGGCGATGGTTGTTCCCGGCTCTCAGACGGTCAAAAGAGATGCGGAAAAACTGGGAATAGACAAAATCCTGAAAGAGGCGGGATTTGAGTGGCGCGAATCGGGATGCAGCATGTGCCTCGGAATGAACCCCGACATACTCGCCCCCGGCGAAAGGTGCGCAAGCACTTCCAACAGAAATTTTGAGGGACGGCAGGGAAAAGGCGGCAGAACCCACCTTGCAAGTCCGGCAATGGCGGCGGCGGCGGCGATTGAAGGGCATTTTGTTGACATCCGGGACTGGGACTGCGGAGCGGACAATTAAATGGAAAAATTCATAAAAATCAGAGCGAAGGTCGCCCCGCTTGACCGCGCAAACGTTGACACGGACCAGATAATTCCCAAGCAGTTTTTGAAAAGGGTGGAAAGGACCGGATTCGGCAAATTTCTTTTTTATGACTGGAGATTTCTTGACGACGGCAAAACTCTCAATCCCGATTTTGAGATGAACGGGGAGCGTTACAAAGGCGCGGGGGTTTTGATTGCGAGAGAAAATTTCGGCGGCGGAAGTTCGCGCGAACATGCGCCGTGGGCAATAAGGGAGTTCGGATTCAGGGTCGTCATAGCGCCTTCTTTTGCGGATATTTTCTACAACAACTGCTTCAAAAACTCCATTCTTCCGGTGAAACTTGAAAGCGGTAAAGTGGAAACCCTGTTTGAAATCACGCGGGCAAACCCGGGGTTTGAACTGGAAGTGGACCTCGCAAAGCAATCAATAAAGGGCGAGGGAATCAACCTGAATTTTGATTTGGATTCGTTCAGAAAACGTACGCTTCTTGAGGGACTTGACGACATATCGCAGACGCTCGGGCAAAGCGCGTCCATAGACCGGTATGAACGGCAAAGCGTCGCGCCGAGGCCCTGGGCGTTTCCGGCGGAAAACTGTTGACACAAAAAAGAAAGGAAAATTTTCAGAAAAACAGACGGAGAAAAAAATGAACATAAAGCTAACCACAAGACACATGACCGACAGAAAAATCGCGAAAAAGATGAAGGCGTATATGCTTTCAAAACTGCCGCGCATAGGGAAGTATCTGCACAATCAGGGAGAGGAGGCGGCTGTCAAAGCCGTCTTGTCATCGGAGAAACTGAGGCACACGGCGGAGATTATCGTGAACGGAACGAGACTGAGAGCGACCGCGTCCGTAACCTCGGACGATATGAGTTCTTCCATAGACAATGTTATGGACGCCGTGATAAAACAACTCAGGCGCAAGGGCGACAAAAAGATCTCCACAAGGCGAAGAAAAGCGGCGGGCGGAACGGCTCCGCCCGTTGAAGAACGGCAAACGCCCGATGTTAAAGTTCAGCGGGTCGCGGCAAAACCGATGTCTCTTGAAGAAGCCGCGCTTCAGGTAAGCGCATCGGAAAAAGAGTTTATCGCCTTCATGAACAGCGAAACCCAGGAGATGAATGTCGTCTATAAAAGGAACAAAAAAATCCTGCTGATAATCCCCTGACGGCACGAAAGGAAACAGTTATGAAAATCGCCGATATTCTCACCAAAGACTCAATAATAAAATCTCTTGAAGCATCCGAAAAAAAAAATGCTCTGAGGGAAATATCGGAAACCGTGTCGCGCCTTTCGCCGTCCCTTAACACGGAAACTCTTTTCAAAATGCTGCTGGAAAGGGAGGAGTTGTGTAGCACGGCGCTTGACCACGGGGTGGCGGTTCCGCACTTGAGAATGCACGGACTTTCCGAGCCCGTTGCGGTTTTCGCAAGAAGCGCGGAAGGGATTGATTTTGATTCTCTGGACGGCAAGCCGACCCACCTCTTCATGACCATCATAGCGTCCGACTCGCGGGCGGACGAATACATCAACCTGCTTGCCAGAATAACCTCGGTTCTCAAAAACGGCAAAACGCGCAAGCGGCTTATGGAAGCGCAGTCAACAAAAGACATTTTTGAAACGCTTATTGAGGAAGACCCGGGGAATGATAGATAAGAAAGCAAGCGTCGGGGAACTTTACGACAAATGGTTCTCCGCCCTGCGGCTGAAAAGAGTTTCCGGCAGAACGGGATTTTCCTCCCTGATAACCGACCCTTCGGTGCGCAAACCGGGACTCAGACTGATGGAAAGGCCCATGAAACTTGAATCGGGCTGCGCCCATGTTCTCGGAGAAACCGAATGCGCTTACATAAAGAAACTGTCCGCAAATGAGCGCGAGGAAATTGCGGACGAATTTCTGCGCCAGAATATTCCCTGCTTTATCGTATCGGACGCAATAGAGCTGGACGCCAAATTCAAGTCTCTGATGAAAAAGAGGGAGGTCTCCGTCTTCAGGAGCGAATTTCCCCTGGAAGCCCTCATGTCAACGCTCGGCGAACTGCTTGAGTGGCGGCTCGCCCCTTTCACAACATTTCACGCCACCTTTGTTGTCGTGCATGGAACCGGAACCCTTATCACGGGAAAAAGCGGAGCGGGGAAAAGCGAATGCGCTCTTGACCTGATTGTGAGGGGATGGCAGTTTGTCTCGGACGACATCGTTGAAATCAAAAAAGTCGGCTCGCACCTTCTCGGCTCCGCCCCGGAAACCGTAAAGCACATGATGGAAATAAGGGGGGTCGGCATAGTGAACATAGCGGACCTGTTCGGCAGAACTTCGGTCATGGAAAGCCACTCAATAGATATGGTCATCAACATTGAGCCGTTGGAAAAAGGAATGGAATACGACCGGCTCGGACTTGAAAACAAAAGAAAAAAAATCCTTGGACTGGAACTCCCCCTTGTGAACATACCCGTCCGTCCGGGGCGCAACACGGCGACTCTTGCGGAAGTTGCGGTCAGAAACCATATTCTGAAAACAAGCGGCATAAACCCCTTTGATTCTCTTCCCGAAAGCGTAACAGGCATAAGAAAATCCGGCGTCAAGCGGCGGAAAGTATGAAACTTCTTCTGATAATCACCGGCCTGTCGGGCGCGGGGAAAAGCACCGCCCTCAGCCTCTTTGAAGACCGCGGTTTTATCTGCACGGACAACATGCCGGCAAATCTCACGGGGTCTTTTGTCAGGGAACACAACGGACCGTTTGCAATCGTGGTGGACTCAAGAACCCCCGGAGGAAATCTGTTTGAAAAAATCTCCCTCATTTCCTCGGAACTGAAAAACGAGGCAAAGGTTCAAACGGTTTTTCTTGAAGCGTCCGATGAAACACTCGCCAAACGCTACGGGGAAACGCGCAGAAATCACCCCCTCGCAAGAGACGGAAACATCTCGGAGGGAATCAGAAAGGAACGCATTCTCCTTGAAAAAGTGAGGGAAAATGCCGACACAATTTTTGACACAAGCGGACTTAACCCCCACGAACTCAGGGAAAAACTGGCGTCTCTGGTATCACCGGAACAAGACGGCGGCATGCGCGTCAACATAACCTCGTTCGGTTTCAAACACGGGCATCCGCCGGATGCGGACATGGTGTTTGATGTGCGCATGTTTGCCAATCCGAATTTTACTCCGCATCTGAAACCCCTTGACGGGCGCGACCCGCGGGTCAGGGATTTTGTGTTCAGTGACGGCGGAGCGGAAATGTTTCTTGACAAAGTCTCGGACATACTTGATTTTGTAGTCGGAGTTTACAAAGGCAAAGACAAACCGTATCTGAATGTCGCAATCGGCTGCACGGGAGGCAGGCACAGGTCTGTTGCGGTCGCCGATGAGTTGAGCGGAAAACTCGCGGGAAAACTGAAAGCGGTTTCAGGCATAAAAGTCAGCCACAGGGACATCGGGAAAGACCGTCAATGAAACAGATACTTGTCGTAACGCACGGAGAACTCGCCCTTGAACTGATCAGAACCGTTGAATTTGTGCTCGGCGAAAAACCCGCCGTTGAAATCAAAGGGATCTCTTTTGTCCCGAAGGGCGGATTTGAAATGCTTGCGGGAGAGATAAGAAAACATCTGCAAAGCGACGGAAAAGACGATGCCGTAATTCTGACCGATATGTTCGGCGGAACGCCGTCAAATGTCAGTCTCACTTTTCTTGAGCCCGGAAAAGTTGAAGTAGTAACCGGGGTTAATCTTCCGATGCTTCTCAAACTTGCCACTCTGAAGCCGGACACGCCCCTTGAAAAAGCGGTGAATGCGGCGAAAAAAGCCGGACGGGAAAATGTTGTTTCGGCAAGCGACCTTTTGAGCAAAAGCGTGTCAAAACCGACCCGCACAAAGGAGAAAAAATGACGGACGAACAGTTCAACAGAGCGGTTGACAAGTGGAAAAAATTCATGCTGAACGGACCGCTTGCCAAATACACCCTTGAAATAAACCCCGAAATTCCGAGAGAGTTTGCCGGAGTCGCCCTTTTTCTTGACATGCAAACGGTCAGGGCGTCCGGAAACGAGGGAAAATTCTACGAGGGCTACAGGGAGGCGTCTTCGGACACTCTCAAATTTATGGGAGTTGACATGTTTCAGGACGACTCTCAAAAGAAAATAGCGCTTGTCCCCTCATCGCGCGACCCCGAAGCGCAGGCGCGCCTCGCCCGCTCTATGTGGGGGGAAACCTGAAGTCCGCCCCGCTCCGGCGCCGCCGGAAAAGCGTTTTTCGGATTGGCGGCAAAAACGGAAACTGTCCCTTCAAAGGAAACGCCTTTTGCGAACTGTTGAAAAATTTGACGCTTTTCTGATAGATATTGACGGAACGGTTGTTTCGGGAGACAAGCCGGTGTCAAAGTCCGTTTCTTCACTACGCAAACTCCGCAAAGCCGGAAAACCTTTTCTTTTTGTAACAAACAACACCCGATTCACGGCGGCGGGATGGGCGGCGCTTCTTGCGGAAACGGGGATTGAGGCGGGAGCAAAAGAGATTGTAACATCGGCGGACTCAACCGCTCTTTTCATAAGGCGGAAATTCAAAAACCGCGAATCAAAAAAGGCGTTTGTCTCCGGCAGCCCCGCGCTGCGTTCCGGGATAAGAAAGACGGGAATTCAAATCATAAAAGCGGATGAAGTTTCGGGCGGGTGCGATATTGTGGTTGTGGGCGGTCATACGAAATTCGGCTATTCGGACATTGCCGCCGCGGGGATTGCCATAAGGAACGGAGCGGAGTTTCTCGCCACAAACTCAAACTTCGTCTATCCGGCGGAAAACGGACGGCTCATGCCCGCCACGGGAGCCCTTGCCGCCGCGATAGAAAAAGTGTCCGGCAGGAAGGCGGTTGTTACCGGAAAACCGCACGGCGGAATTTTCAAAATGTGCCTGAGCATACTCGCAACGCCCGCCGAAAGAACGGCTGTTATCGGAGACAGTCTGAAAACCGACATAAAAGGCGGAGCAAAAGCGGGAATGAAAACGGTTTTAACGCTTACGGGAATATCATCGCGCGAAGACATGGAAAAGTCCCGTTATAAGCCGGACTATGTAATCGGGGATTTGTCGGAACTGTTTTGAAAAAGCGGGGTCGGGATTTTCCGATAAAATGAGACTTTGATAAACCGGACTGTCTGATAATAGATTTGAGCGTGCCTACGGGTATATCTCCCGATTTACGAGGAACTGTAACCATACGACCGTTGCTGTAATGTTCATATCTGAAATGACTGCCTTTTGAACGAACCAAGCGGAATCCCGTATTCATAAGAATTTCCCTGACTTCAAGAAATGACAGGGGTTTCAATCTGGTCAATTGTTAATATCCAGATGTATTCTCCGCTTTATAGCGTCTTTGGAAGGAAGCGAAATATCTGTCTGAACGGCTGAAAGCATTTTACTGACTTCCGTCTCGGGAACATCTTCAAAATACAATTCCACTGCCTCTTTTAGACTGCCTGCCGCTTCCTCAACGGTTTCCCCGTAACTTGCGATATCCACATTCAGACACTGGGAGACAAACGCATCGCCCTCGCGCCAAATTACAACATCAACTTTGGCCTGTTGCATATAAGTACCTCCTTGGGAATGTTTGGAAAATATATGTTTGACCCTTGTCTCTGTCAATCTCCCGTCTCAATCCGCAACCTGATGTTCCACGTCGCGCTGTTTCAGAAGGTTCAGAATTATCTCGGCGTGAACGCCAAGACCGACATTCATAAACTGGTGTTCTTTTGCAGCCGGATTTTTGCCCTGCCCCGGTATCGGAGGGCTGAAGCCCAGAGGGTAATGGCGGGTGTGAGACTGAAGCGCCCACACAGCGCCTTCGGAATCAACAATCGGACCTCCGCTCTGCCCCACCAGACCGGGGGAAGATGTTTCAATAAACTTGCCGCTACTGCCGCCGCCGCCGTTTTCCATCTCCGGCATCGGGGCAATCACAACGCGGGTAAACATTCCCTCAATTGGAAACAGAGGCAGAGGCACCGCGCCTTTGGGCAAAACAAAGATGTTCTTTTCCGTGTCAAAAGACGGCGTGATTTTGTGGAACGGAAAGCCGAGTTTGCAAAGGACTCCGCCCCGGAGCGTAGTTTGCGTCCGGTTTTTTGAACACCGGATAATGCGCGACAGAGTCCGGGTCAAACGGTTCCAGACGCCCCAAAGCCAGGTCTGCCGCGGGCAGGATAGTCAGGTCATGCAACTGAGCCCCGTCTCTGCCCCACCAGACGGAGTGGTTTTTCACCGTTTTGTCAGACGGGGTATGAAATGTGCGAACCCCCTTTTTTCTGAACAGTTTGTCCGCCGCAATATCGGTTTCAAACTTCCGTATATCTTTGTCGTGGGAGCGATGTTTCAAAACGCTTTTCTGCTGCCGTTCAATCTCTTTGATTAAATGCGCGACGGTAAGAACCCATCCGTCCCGATTGACCGCCACACAAGCCCCGACCGCGCTTGCGCACTCGCCGCTTCCGAGGCGGTTGGAAATGACCACGGGAAGAGTGAAATGACTGGCTTTTGCAAGGGCTTTTGTGAACATTGGTTTCCTTTTGAGAGAACAAAATAAACTATATTTGCCCATTTATCAACGGATTTCAGTTTGCGAACGAAGTTGGGAAAGCGGAAGACTTTTCATATTGGCTTTGTCGGTCTTTGTTGTAGAATAACTGTCAAAGGGACAAAGACATGCCTGAAATAAGTCGTTTTTTTGGAATTGCTATCTACATGTTTTTCAACGAACACAATCCGCCTCACTTTCATGCGGTGTATAACGAATACAAGGCGTCAATCTTCATAGACACCTTGGGATTGATGGAAGGAAAGTTGCCTTCAAAGGCAATGAGTCTGGTAGTTGAGTGGGCACAAGAACATCAGAAGGAATTGCTGGAAAACTGGGAAAGCATTAAAGAAACGGGTGATTACAAAAAGATTAAACCGTTAGCATAGCCGGAGGAATCTCAATGTTGGAAGTTAAGAAAGCAGAGTATATCGACAATTACAATATCCGCCTTGTTTTCAACAACGGCAAATCAGGAACCGCAAACCTTGAGCAGACAATACTCAATGACAAAAGGGCGATTTTTTCCAAATTAAAAGAAAAGTCCAATTTCAGAAATTTCAAAGTTGAACATAATACTGTGGTCTGGTTCGGCGAATTGGATTTGGCTTCGGAATACCTGTTTTATCTCGCCTTCAAGAACGACCCCAACCTACAAGAACAGTTTAAGAAATGGGGCTACGGAAATTAAACTGTTTCCCTTGAAGCGTGAGTCAAATTTGAGACTAGCCTTGCAATCTAAAAACAAACTACAAGCCGAGAAGTGAAGCGACTTTGTATAACTGGTTCAGGTTTTTGTTCAGCAAAGCGGGATTGAGTAGCCGCTGAACTTGATTCATCTCTAAAACTTTAGAAACAAAAATTGGCGACATTCATTTTCAAAACTTCAACTTAATCTCTTCATCTCGGCATATTTTCTGTATAGCTACAATTTGCAGTTCCATACTGTGAACAACCTAAAAATTTTCCATTGACTCCTGTCCTTTTTTCTAAAATTCCATTTTTACACCTCGGGCAGATTTTGTACTCATGTCCGCAGACACATCGGTAAAAGTCTTCACAATCCACCACCTTCAAACTAATAACAGTATTGCAAGATCTATTTTTACAAGCCGGCAAAGTTCCCAAGCATGAAGGATAATGTGAGCAAACATAGAAAAAACTTCCATCTTCTCTGAATTGTCTTTGAATTGTTTTTCCATTACATCTGGGACAGAAAAACATCTTTGATTCCGAGTTGCCTTTAACTTCAACAAAAGGTTCATAAATATTTTCATTTGCTGTGTCCATCATTTCATCTTTGGGAGAAATTTCCCTGATGAATTGAGATGCCTTGCCGGCGGGAACAAGCAAAAACACTCCTTTTCGTGTACGAGTAACCGCAACATAGAAAAGCCGTCTTTCTTCAGCATTTAGATAAACATCCTCATCTGGCATCACCATTTTTAAGACAGGGTCGCCTTGAATTTCAGATGGAAATCCTGAACCATAAAGGTCTGATTTGTTTTCAAGAACCACAACCCAATCACTTTCCCTGCCTTTAGATTTGTGAATTGTGCTAAATTCCATATCAATTCCATTTGACTTGGAATATTTGGTAATCTCATTCCAACTGGCGGGTTTACTATGGTTGTAGCGTCCCAAAACAAAACATGTTTGTCTTCTGCATTCGGATTGGCGAACAATGTCATCAACAATCTCATTAAACGCTTTTTCATATTCAGTTGATTCGTAGTGAATGATTTTTATCGGTCTGTCTTCATCTTCGGAGGCAATACTGGATATAATTTCTTTTTTTAACTGTGCAGGGTTTTGTGTGATAAAAATACTGCTAAAATCACTGACTTTTTGAGGATAGCGAAATGTTTGGTCTAAGTCAGTGCGTTGGATCGAATCAACATATTTCTCAAAATCTTTAATAAGGCTCACATTTGCTCCTTGAAACTGATAGATGGACTGCCAATCATCGCCAACACAGAACAATCTGGCATCTTCTACTTGACTTTGAAGAGATAATAAAAATTCCAAGCGAACCTTTGTTATATCTTGATACTCATCCACCAAAATATATTTATAGCAGGATTGATATTTTCCATTTTTTACATGCTCAATACCCCGAACAATCATATCAGCAAAGTCTATCTCACTGTCGGCTTGCAACTTAATTTCATAAAACTCCCTGAAAAGATTGAAGATTCTCAAAAATATTTGATCCCTCAATGAAACGGCATTTTTCTCAAGATTTTGCTTGTCTAATTCATTTTCTTTGGACAAAGAAAGAAACTGCATAATAAGTTTTATAAAATTAGGTATGGGCCTAAACGCACCCTGCACAAGATCGTCAACAACCTCTTTTGAAACAGGTTTTTTCTTTACTCCGTATTCAGAGAGTTTTTCTTCCAATGCTCTTGTCAATCCACCATCTTTTTTTGCTTCATAACTGTATGTTTCAACAAGATTCGTCTGATTTTTTTGATGTGTCTCCCTTTTCCACTCAATTCCTGAATTGTATTCTTTCCTATTAACCCAAGGTGCAGTATTCCCTTTTTCATCTATACCGAAATGCTCAATCCACAATCTATAATCTGGCAAATAAAAATCCGGCTTATACCGTTTTCCATTTTCAACATGCGGATAGTTCTGTTCATATTTCCAATCTATACCATTCAGAGTAAGCCAGTTGGCAATCATAACCTCCTGCTGACTTTTGAGTTTGACCCCGTTTAAACTCCTCAGTCCAGCAAGTCCAACTTGAGAAAAATACTCATCTTGAGTTTCAACTTCATTTTCTGGATTTCCTTCAAACCGAGATGTGGTAAAGAATGTGGAAAGCAAATTCAATGTAGAACCAAAATTGAACAAATCTTTCATTTTTTCAATTAAAAAATCTGCCAATTTCCTTTCATCATCCGCAAAACCACTTATATTGAAGAGACCATTTTCAGACTCTTTGATGATTGAGAGACCAAGAGAATGAAAGGTTGTAACTTTGATGTTAGGATCTGCTCTTTTAACTTTTTCCTCTACTTCTTGTTTGATTTTTTTGTTGTAAACAACAATCAAGATTTCAGCGGAACTTGCCAAATTCCGTTCAACTATGTACTTGACCTTAGCCAGAATTGTCCGAGTCTTGCCAGAACCGGCACCGGCATTAATCAAATTGGCATCTTCATCCCGCACAACCGCAAGACGCTGGGATTTTGTAAGTCCAAGATTGTCAAACATTTCTTTAGACTCCAAAAGACGCCTCTTAACAAATTTGTCGTTAATTTTATATGACAGAGCATCTCTCTGCCTCGCCTTCATATATAACAAACGTAAACTTTCATCAAGTAAGTCGGGTTTTATTAGTGAGTGGTCAAAGGTTTTTATATAAATGCCTTCATCTGAATTCAGCCATCTTTTCACTTTTGCATTATTTAAATATTCGCCACCGGAAAGTTTTTCAAGTTTAGGTTTGGCACCTTCAAATAAAAACAAAAAAGATTTTACGTATTTTGTGGACTTTTCTTTTTCCTTTTTTCTTCTATAAAGAAGGTAGAGAGTAACAACAGATGCTACTGCAACAACTAAACCAAGCATATACATCTGCTATCCCTTCCTCACTTCCTCCTGATTCCTCAACCCTACCCTCGGCGCCTGCACAAGCACCGCCATCTTCCCGGAATGCTTGTTCTCAAGCATATTCTGGTGCGCAAGCGGAATATCCTTGTATTCAAAAGTCTCCGACAACACCGGATTTATAATCCTCTTCTCAACAAGCGCGTTTGCCCTTATACACTCAAGCGCGTTTGCAAAATGCGAACCGAGGATTTTCTTCTGGTGCATCCACAGATAACGCACATCAAATGAGCAATCATAACCCGTTGTTCCCGCGCAGATTACAATCCGCCCGAAACGGTTGCACACAAAAACACTTGTCGGAAAAGTCCCCTCTCCCGGATGCTCAAAAACCACATTGGGACTTTTCCTCTCGCCCATAATCTCCCAAATCGCCTTGCCGAATTTCTTCGTGTCGTCCAGCCGCTCTTTTTTGCGCTCCGGGCTTTCGTCTTTTGAATACATCAGTTTCGGAAAATCCCTTCTGTTTATCGCCCCCTTTGCTCCGAGTTCAACGCACATCTTCGCCTTTTCTTCGGAGGAAACAACCGCAACGGCGTCCGCGCCCATCATTTTGCATATCTGTATCGCAAAAACGCCGAGACCGCCCGCTCCGCCCCAGATAAGCGCGAGTTCTCCCGGCTCAATTTTGCACTGGGAAACAAGCATCCTGTAAGCGGTGAAATAGCACAGCCCGTATGATGCCGCCTCCTCCCATGTCAGATGCTCGGGTTTTGAAAGAACCTGCTGCGCCTGAACACAGGTGAACTGCGCGAATGAGCCGTTGGGGGTCTCATATCCCCATATCCGGTCTCCGGGGCTCGCCATCGGGTCGTAGGTTACAAAATCCTCCGCGCTTTTCGTGCGCCTGCCGTGCGAATAGTCCTCAACATTGCAGTGGATAATCACCTCATCGCCCGGCTTCCAACTTTTCACTTCACTGCCGACCGCCCACACGATTCCCGCCGCATCGCTGCCCGCGATGTGAAAATCCTGCTTGTGGATGTCAAGAACCGAAACCGGCTCTCCGAGAGCCGCCCAGACGCCGTTGAAGTTCACGCCCGCCGCCATAACAAGCACAAGAACCTCATCCGGTCCCGGCTTGGGAACGGGAACTTCTTCCTCCTGAAACGACTTCATCGGCTCTCCGTGCCGCTCCTTGCGTATCACCCACGCCTTCATCTTCTCCGGCATTTCGCCGATTTCGGGAAGTGTGCCGATTTTGATTGTGGAATTATTCATTCTAAGACCCTCCTAATTTGAAAAAACTTTCCATGTCCAATTTTTTTATCATCAATTTTTCCTTCATTGACAAGCAAACCGAGAATTGAATAAGACAGATAGTTTATAGATCGTTCTTGATAATCAGACTCTATACAAAGTATTCTGGCAATATCCGAATTACCTATGCCATCAGGGTATTGCTCTACAATTTCAAGGACTGCCTCCTTAAGTAATAAAAGTCCTTTCTGTGCTTTGACTTTCGCCTTCTTATTCATATCACCTCCAACCCTCACGGCGCAAAAAGCCCCGTTTTTTTGATTATCCCTTCAATATTTCCGCTCGCGTGTTCGTTCGCCTTCGCGGTTCCCTGTTTCAAAATATCCCTCACATCGTCCGGCCTTTTTTCAAACTCCGCCCTTCTCTCCCGAAACGGCTCCAAAACCGCATTTATCGCCTTCGTAAGTTTAACCTTCACTTCCACATCGCCCACCGCCCCTTTGCGGTAGCGGTCTTTAAGGTCGTCCACTTCGGCGGTGTCGGGATTGAAAGCGTCGTGATACTCAAAAACCGGGTTTCCCTCAACCGTGCCGGGAATGTCCGCCCTTATGCGTTTGGGGTCGGTGAACATCCCCCTGACTTTCTTTTCCACCTCTTTTGCGGAATCGGAAAGATATATGCAGTTGTTCAGACTCTTGCTCATCTTGCGTCCGCCGTCCAGTCCGGTCAGGCGCGACACCTTGCTGATTATCGGCTCCGGCTCCCCAAAAGTTTCGCCGTAAAGGGAGTTGAACCTGCGGGCAAGTTCGCGCGTGAGTTCTATGTGACTGAGCTGGTCTTCTCCGACCGGAACCTTGCCGGCTTTGAAAATCAGAATGTCCGAAGCCATAAGCACCGGATAGCCAAGCAGACCGACCGAATACGCCTCGCCGACTCCCATGTCCTGTATCTTCTCCTTGAGGGTGGGAATCCTGCCGCATCTCGGAACCGAGCAGAGCATTGACAGAATCACGGACAGCTGCGATATGGCGGGAATCTGCGACTGTATGTAGAAAACCGATTTTTCGGGATTCATTCCCACGGAAAGCCAGTCCGTTACCATCTCAACGGTGTTTCTCTCAACTTCGCGCGTCTTGTCAAAATGGGTCGTGAGCATGTGCAGGTCGGCGACAAGAAAGAAGCACAGATAGTCATCCTGAAACTTCAGGCGGTTTTGAAGGGAGCCGACAAGATGCCCCAAGTGAAGCCGCCCCGTCGGTCTGTCGCCGGTTACGAGTATGGGTTTGTCCGCCATTTGAGGGTTTTATGCTACTTGACGGGGGAAGAAGGTCAATTGAGCGGGGGATTGCCGCAAACGCCGCAGTCCGCCTCCGACCAAATTTCCAAAATCCACAGTTCCGTTATAATAGCACACAACAAGGAGAACTCTCTCAATGCCCGAACAGAAAAAATCCAAGGTTGAAGTCATCAAAGAAAACAGCGGCTACCTGCGCGGAACCATCGGCGATACGCTTGCCGGAGACGGCTCCCATTTTTCCGATGCGGACTACCAGATTCTGAAATTTCACGGAATCTACCAGCAGGACGACCGCGACTTGCGGCAGCAACTCAAAAAAGAAGGGAAAGAGCGCAAGTATATGTTTATGGTGCGCACAAAAAATCCGGGAGGGGGAGAGCTGTCGCCCCGCCAGTGGGAGGCGCTTTGCGAAGCGTCCGACAGATACACGGACGGCACTCTCAGAATCACAACGCGCCAGACGATACAGTTTCACGGAATCGGCAAAGGCAACCTGAAAAACGCCATGCGCCATCTGAACGAAAACTTTGTGCCGACAAACGGCGCATGCGGCGATGTGAACAGAAACACGGTTTCAGGACCCGTTTCCGACATAACCGGCACAGACGCATTCAACGGACAGAAACTTGCGCGGGAAATCTCGGAAAACCTCTCCTTCAAAACATCGGCTTACTACGATGTGTGGATGGACGGAGAGATGCTTACAAAAGAAGAGCCCCCGAACGCGGGCGGAGACACCGAACCGCTTTACGGAAAATCGTATCTGCCGAGAAAATTCAAAATCGGCATCGCCGAACCGCATGACAATTCCGTTGATGTTCACACAAACGACATAGGCGTAATCCCCGTCATAAAAGGCGGACTCAAAGGTTTCAACATCCTGATTGGCGGCGGTCTGGGCAGCCACCACAAGCAGAAAAGAACCTTCCCGCGCCTTGCCGACCCGCTCGGCTTTGTGAGCGAAGACAGACTTCAGAAAACCCTCAGAGCCATTGTTGAGTTCCAGAGGGACAACGGAGACAGAAACGACCGCAAGCACGCAAGGATGAAATATGTGGTTGAGGAATGGGGAATTGAAAAAGTCCGCGCCGAACTTGAAAAGCGGCTCGGATTCAACATTGAGCCGATAAGGGAGTTTTCCCTGCGCCAGCCGGAAAACCACCTCGGATGGCACGAACAGAACGACCCCGCGCTTATGTATGTCGGCATATTCATTGAAAACGGAAGAATAAAAGACACGCCGGAACGCGCCGTAAAAACGGGCATAAGGGAGATTGTGAAAAATTTCGGAGCGGGCGTCCGGCTGACCGCGTTGCAAGACATAGTTCTTTCAAACATCCCGAAAGACGCAACCGGCGAGGTCAAAGCCGTCATGGAAAAACACGGAATAAGAACCGAGTCCGAATACTCTCAAATGCGCCTGAACTCAATGGCGTGCCCCGCCCTTCCCACCTGCGGACTCGCCCTTGCGGAAGCGGAAAGATACATGCCGTCCCTTATTTCCCGTCTTGAGGAAATGGGATACGGCGGTGAGAGAATCAAAATCAGAATAAGCGGCTGCCCCAATTCCTGCTCGCGTCCGCCGGTTTCGGAGATAGGGTTGATTGGCTCGTCTCCCGGAAAATACAACATCTATCTCGGCGGCAATTTTGAAGGCACGCGGCTCAACCGCCTTTACGCGGAGACGGTTTCCGAGCAAGAGCTTGCGGACACAATAGCGGGGTTTATAGATTTCTACAGGAAGAACGGAAAAAGCGGCGAAGCGTTCGGCGATTTCTGTGAAAGGACGGGTTTTGAAAAAATAAGGGAGGCAACGCGCCCGGAGGGAGTCGAACCCCCAACCTCCTGATCCGTAGTCAGACGCTCTGTCCAGTTGAGCTACGGGCGCTTGCAAGAAGGTTTATTCTAACAGAGATAAGCGAATATGGAAAAACTTGAAACTCTGCTTGACGCGGAAATTGACAGTTTCCTCTCCCAAGCCCGCGAACTGCCCGAAATAAAAGCGCTTGTTTCGGGAAAACTGAGCAAAGCGCAGTATAAAAAACTGCTCCGAACTTTCCGTCTTGTGGAGCAAATCAGCCACAGGGCGGTCAACACCGCCGCAATCTATGCGGGAGAAACCGGAAACGCCTATCTTGCCGGACGGCTCGGCTCATGTGCAACGGGAGAACTCGGACACGCCGAACTCGCCATTGAAGACTTGAGAGACCTCGGCGACAAAAGCGCGGAAAACCGCAAACACAAAACGGCGGACGGCTGGCAAAAGGAGCTGCTCAAAAAAGCGAGGGAGTTTCCGCCCGCGATTATCGGGCATTCATACCTGTTTGAAGGCGCATCGGGGATTCTGTTCCAGGATGCGGTTGTGCCAAAGGGAATGCCGGAAAGGTTTGTTGTTGTTCACGCAAAAGAAGACCCGGCGCATGCAAGAGCGATTAAGCGGACGATTCGGACGATGGAGAAAGAGTTGAGCGAGAAGCAGAGGGACGGGATTGTGAAGTTTGCGCGGAAAAGCGGGGGGAGATTGATGAAAGTGTTCGGGGAGATGAATTGACAGAATACCAAAAAGTGGGAGATTGTGATGGCGACATGGGCTGTTTATCTGATTTCCGTCCGCGTGAATATCGTCAGTCTCACCTGTCTGAAATGGAAAACAACAAGCGGCAACTCGGAAAAGCCGCCGCAAAAAAACTTGCGGAAATACTTAAATGCGATTACCGAAGGTTGCTGTGATGACAAATCTGAAACCAATTCAAGCCGGCATTACGGCGATTTCGAAAAAACACAAAGAAAGTGAAAAAAGGGTTTAAGCATTGGTGATGAGCAGATTAAAAACATTCCTTGCGGTTATAGCCGTTTCCCTTGCGGTTTTTCCGTCAGTGTCAGTTGCGGACGCTTCAAAGGTTTTTGAAAAGGCGTCTCGTTCCGTTGTGGTTATCTTTGCCAATAAGGACGAGGAAACCGGATCGCAGGGCAGCGGGGTTATTGTCGGCAAAGAGGAAGTTGTTACAAACTGCCATGTGATAGAAGATACGGAATCCGTAACGGCGCAAACCGAGGACGGGAAGCCGAAGGTTGCCAAACTTTTCCGGGCTGATTGGGAAAGGGATATCTGTTTGTTGAAAGTTCGGGGGTTGAAGGGAAAGAAGGCGAAAATCCGTCCGTCAAACTCGTTGAAAGTCGGGGAGTCCGTTTATGCAATTGGAGCGCCGGAGGGGATGGAATACAGCCTTAGCGCCGGTTTGGTTTCCCAGTTGCTCCGGAAGAAGAAAGATGAGCCGCCGATTATTCAAACGGACGCTTCAATTTCATCCGGTTCTTCGGGTGGCGGGCTGTTTGATAAAAAGGGCAGACTTGTCGGCATTACAACTTTCCAATTGGAAGAAGCAAGAGACATAGGTTTTGCCATTCCGGTTGAGTGGATAGAGGAAACCCGCAGGAATGGAACTAAGACGGATTCCACGGCAAACCCGATAAAAGAACTGACCGCCGAGTTTTATTTGTCCAACTTAATGTTCGCGGAAGTTTTTATAAAAAATGAAGATTGGGCGGGATTGGAGAAACATTCTCTGGAATGGATAGAAACACTGCCTTCTGATTCTTGGGGTTGGGTTTATTTGGGGTTTGCTTATCACGAACAAGAACGCTACGACAAAGCAGTAGAGGCTCACAGGGAAGCTTTGAGGATAAACCCTGAACTTACGCAAGCTTGGTATAACCTTGGAATTATTTATGACAACCAAGAACGCTACGACAAAGCGGTAGAGGCTTACAGGGAAGCACTGAGCATAAATCTTGAACTTGCGGAAGCTTGGAATAACCTTGGAATTACTTATGCCAACCAAGAACGCTACTACAAAGCAGTAGAGGCTTACAGGGAAGCACTGAGCATAAATCCTGAAGATGCGAAAGCTTGGTCTAACCTTGGAATTACTTATCACAAACAAGAACGCTACTACAAAGCAGTAGAGGCTTACAGGGAAGCACTGAGCATAAATCCTGAAGATGCGAAAGCTTGGTCTAACCTTGGAATTACTTATCACAAACAAGAACGCTACTACAAAGCGGTAGAGGCTTACAGGGAAGCACTGAGGGTAAATCCTGAAGATGCGAAAGCTTGGTCTAACCTTGGAATTACTTATGACGACCAAGAACGCTACGACAAAGCGGTAGAGGCTTACAGGGAAGCACTGAGCATAAATCTTGAACTTGCGGAAGCTTGGAATAACCTTGGAGTTACTTATGCCAACCAAGAACGCTACTACAAAGCAGTAGAGGCTTACAGGGAAGCACTGAGCATAAATCCTGAATATACGGACGCTTGGTATAACCTTGGAAATACTTATCACAACCAAGAACGCTACGGCAAAGCGGTAGAGGCTTTCAGGGAAGCACTGAACATAAATCCTGAAGATGCGAACGCTTGGTCTGACCTTGGAATTACTTATCACAAACAAGAACGCTACGACAAAGCGGTAGAGGCTTACAGGGAAGCACTGAGCATAAATCCTGAAGATGCGAACGCTTGGTATAACCTTGGAATTACTTATGCCAAACAAGAACGCTACGGCAAAGCGGTAGAGGCTTTCAGGGAAGCACTGAGGGTAAATCCTGAAAATGCGGAAGCTTGGAATAACTTGGCACTTGTTTACAAACTGAATGGTCAGAACAAAAAGGCAAAAGAAGCGTATTGGAAACTGCAAAAACTGGATGCTGATTTGGCGCGGAGAATCAGAGGGTTGATTTTTCGTTAATCTCCAAGTAATTCTTTATGATTGTTTCTATATTTTGATAGTAGGGATTGATTACAACTAAATTGACGATAAGTGAATTTATCCTTCAAGTTCATCTTCTGGTGAACTTTTATACAATCTTATTATATCAGCACTTTCACTACCAAGGAGATTTTCATCTATTTGCTCCACCCTTTCATCTATTTCTACAATATCAACAAAATGCCCGATTGATTTTTTGTCAATAAATTTCACTGTTGTTGAATCGTCAAAATTTGCAGAAACAAATCCATTGAGCAAAGAAAGCAAACCTTCATCCGTTTTCAACAATTTAGCAATATATTTGTTTACATCTTCTTTCAATCCCCATTCCTCCCAACAATAGAGTATATAAGACAATGTTTTACTATTTGCTAAAGCTCCTTCTGTAGCATCTCTTTTAATTTTTTCAACACAAATTGTCTTTAATTTATCAATTTCATCTTTTGTTAATACAATCTCCTCGTGGGCTTGTTCTTGATTGTTTTGTTTATTCAAACGATCAACAAACAGAGTTGGCAAAAAACACTTCTTTGTTGAATTGATAATGGTTGTCACAAATTCAATTTTTCTTGGTTTTTCTGTTTGCTTTAATGTTTCATAGCAAAACTTAATTGGTTGCATTTGAATGTCTAACAAGCGAATACGAATCCAATTTTCTTCATAAATATCTTCAGCAACATCAAAAATACTCACAAGCAGATTCTTTTTTTGTTTAAAATTGAACTTGTTCAAACAATCAAATAGTCTTTCCATAACAAACTGAAACTTACCTTCTTCTCTAAAACTTGTTAATTTTCCTACAAATAAGACAGCATCATCTATTTTTGTCAACAAGTCTTTAATATTGTCTTCTGAGACAATACTTGAAGGAATTGCAAGTAAAAAATATTTGTCAAACATATCTTTAGAGCAAACTCTTAGTTTCTCTCTCAATTCAGATTCACAATCACGGTTTGTATCTGAATCGATTTCCTTTATACGAGGAAAAAGTTGTCTGGTAATTTCTTTTATTGTGTCATATAGGTATTCTGATGAATTGTCTTTAATGAGATCTTCATAAATCTTTTTACGGTTTTCTTTAGTTACTCTTTCATCACTATATCCATAATCTATACCGTTATATACACGCCACTCCGAATTTGTTGCAGTAAAAACTTGTTTTTGATCAGCCATAGCCAAATAAACTTTTGGTGCAAAAACTCTTAGAGATTCAATGCCGAGAAAATCTATCGGATTTATTTCCTCTCTGCCTATTATTCCCAAATCAAGAGATAGACCGTTTACATAGCGTTTTATATCACGAACGGTTGGAAACAATCTTTTGAGACCTAAACGAAAAAGATCGTCCCATCTTCTTTGATCCCAGTATTTCTCATCAAAATCTTTGATTATTAAATTAATATCATTAAAAAACATTGCAAACAAATCTTGTGAATCTGGCCTTGGCAAAACAAAACTAACTTGAACAATCTTTTTCAAAAACTCTTCACCTTTAATTCCTTTTTCACCTATTTGCTTAGATACATTATCTCTATCATAAGCAAGCAAGAAAATTGTGTTGTCAAAATTGGCAGTTATTTTCACCAATTTGAAAACAAGTTTAGTTTCTTGCTCATCCAATCTGTCAATATCGTCAACAACAACAACAATTCGCTTTTTACTGTTTCGCAAGAGTTGGTTAACTGCTTTTTTCTGTTCTTCTAAAGGATCATCACCAATTTTGTATGTGCCTCCCATGTGAAAACCACAAAAAGAAAACCCTGCATTCCATGTTGTCTCTCTTAGAAGTTTGGCAGAATATTTTTGTATTGTTTGTATTGTTTCACTGTTTTCTCCTAAGGTATTCAAAGCTTTGATCATCGAATTGAAAAAATCTCTAATAAGTTCGTTCTGGTCAGAAAAATTCCATGGATTAAATTTAATTGTCAAAACATTGTCAAGATTCAAATCCTCTAATATCAGATTGACAAATGAGGTTTTACCTGAACCCCACTCACCTTCAATACCAATAACAAGACTCTCATTACCGTTAAAACCATCTATCATAGAAGCAATTCTATTTGCTGACCGATAGCGATTAAGCAAATCTTTTTCTTTTTTCTCTATTGGATTATCTGGTATCATAATACAGCTCCATTTCAAAAAACATCCTTTGACTCAAAATGCTACCTTCATCTCATTCCAACCCGCCTTCAACACCCGCTTGTCCGGCGGTTTTCGCAAGTTGCTTGTTATGCTCCTTGAGTTCTTTTCTCAGAAAGAGCCGTTTCTTATCCTCACTTAACCGCTTAAAGCTTTCATCGTCCGAAAGTTCCTGTCTGCGCGTCTGAATGGCAAAATAAGTTTGACCGCCGGCAATAACGGGTTTTGAAGGGTCGCCGTTCTGAACTATCAAGTAGCAGGCGTAGCGGGAAAGGCGGTAATCTTTGACCTGACGCTTGGCTCCCGACCCAACATTGACCATTTTGTTGAACATAACAAAATGGTCTTCAACGGATTGTCCCGATTGCAGACATGCGACTTTCCCCTTTTCAATAACTTCCAGAAAATTCCGCCATTCGGCATATTCCAAAATCAACTGTAAATCCCTTGCCGACCAATACTCCCCGCCATCCTCGCTTGTTTGGCGGATACTCTCAAATGTCCGGTGGTGTTGCGTGTCAATCCCGCTCATATCTTTGCCTCCGCAAGCATTTTATCACACCCCGCACAACAGCGGATTAAACGCCTCAAACTCCTTGAACTTCAAAGGAATTTTCTCCCTCGTATTGCAAGCGACAACACAACTCACCTTCCTTTTGCCGAAAAGCCCTTTCACTTTTGAAAAATTCAGCTTCCGTCTGTCAATGTTCTGAGACGATTTCGCCTCAACAAGGGTTACCCTCGCGCCGGTCAAAAGAACCACGGGTCTGCTCTCAATCGCCTTTTTTCAGATTATCAGAAGTTCAAAAATCCGCCCCAACCTTCTCACCCCGCAAAAGCCCCGTTCAGAACAATCGCAATTGCAACTATCTGCGGCACGGCGACAAGCGGTATGAACAGCGATGTTTTCCATGAACGGGTTGTGTCCTTAACCGCCATTATCTCCGTGTAATCGGTCGCCGCGCCCGCCATAAGGAAAGTGAACGCATTGCCCGGAGCGCCCGCCCGTGTGAGAAGGTCCGCCGCAATCGGGGTTGAACCCTCGGAACAGACCTCAATCACGGTCGCCGCCGCAAGCGTGAGACCGAGACCGGCAAGAGTGGGACCGAAAAGACTTTCATAGCCGATAGACGCTCCGAAAACCCTGACGGTGGCGGCAAGGATGACACCGAGCAGAAGCCAGCGCAAAACGGGTTTTGAATCCCTGAAAGCCGACCTTGCGATAAAAGACACAGTCGCCCTGTTCAGGCGTATTGCGGACAGCGCCGTGAGAATTGAAGCCGCCCCTTCGGGAGACGGCTGCGGGGTGTTCGGATTGGGAGGCAGAACGGACATTTTTTCAAGCCGTATAAAGACAAGTCCGGCGACAAACGCAACCGCCATTGAAAGGGCGACAAACGCAACCGTCCACCAGACACCGACAAGGGCGACAAGAACAAAAGTGAGCGAGAGCGAATTCCACGGACTCGACAGAAGAAAAGCCGTCACCTGCCCCATGCTTGCGCCGCGCTCGTAAAGTTTCACACCGAGCAGAACCGTGCCGTGATTGCACACATCAAAAAGAACTCCGGCAAAAACCGCCCGGAAAATCCCGCGCGCCTTTTTGCCGTCTCCAAGCAGAAAAGCGATCGCTTCCCTCGGCACAACGGAAAGAACCGCGATTGAAAAAATCCCAAGCGCCAATCCGGGAAGAACGGTGTCCGTTATCTCGCGCACAGACAAGGCGAAGTCCGAAAGCCGGCCGGCAGGCGGAGAGAAAAATCCTGTGCAGTAAAAGAAAACCACGGCGGAGAGAGAACCCCAGAAAAGGTAGTCAAAAGAAGCGGTGTTGTGGCATGAATGATTGTTCAAGGTTTTTCCGATGCGAACGGAAGTTCACTCCGTATGAGGGATTTTTTATCGCTTGCAATCATCGGTTTGAAAGAAGTCTATGCGCAAGCCATCAAAACCTCAAACCGGCGGAAGGCGCCCGGATTTCAAATACGGAAGGACAAGGTTTCCGTTGACGGAGAAAAGCGGGTTGCGGGCAAAATTCCAAAAGCCGCAATCAAACGGAATGTATAAGTCCGCGGGGTGAATGCCGGAGGACATTACAACGGAAAAAGAAAAACTGACGGATTGGCGGAGGGCGAGGGATTCGAACCCACAAGTCCGTGAGGACGCCGGTTTTCAAGACCGGTGCATTAGCCGTTCTGCCAGCCCTCCGTGAAGGGAAATTATAACCGCTCTTTAGGAAACGAAACCGTCAGACCGCCGCGCGGTCGCGGCTTGCGCTTTTGAGCATCGGAAGGTATTTGCCGCCAAGCATTATGCTGCCGCGCTCGGCTCCGCTCATCAGTCTGTCCACCATGTAATCCCTGTCCGTTCCCACTATGTTCACCCCGTGGTCGCTCTCCACAAGACACAGAAGTTTTATGTCGCGGTCGGAGGAGGGAGAGTCCGCCACTTTGTAAACCGCCGCGTAGTTGAGCAGAGCGGCTTCAACCGTTCCGCACGGAAGTGACGGGTTGTCCGCGCCTTCGCAGAACTCGCCGCTTTCAAACCACTCGGGAGACGGATAACCGTGAAAATGCAGTATGGACATGCCGTCATTTTCAACAACTTCCGGCATATACAGCGCAAATGAAAACGCTTGTGCCAGAATTACAAATGTGTCAAAAGACGGCCTGATGTCTCTGCGGGAAAGGTCCATTCCGCGCGGGGTTTGGAGGTAAAGCTGCCCTTTGATAATGCCGATGCGCACAATATCGGTCATCGGGTCAAGGTTCGTTTTGTCGCACCCCGAACGGGAGGTTACCGTCCAGAGGTCGGGAATCTGCCTGAAAATCTCGCCGCCGCCGATGCTGATTTTCACATACCACCTTCCGGACGGGGATTCCCTTACATCCGTAAGCCCTTTGACGGGAGAAAAAGTTTCCCATTCCGGCTGCTCAACCTCTCTTGCGCCTTCGTATCCGGGCGGCTCCACAATGGCTATAAATCCGTATGAAACACCCGTTCTGCCGTCAAGTATGTTGCTCAGAACATCGCGGCGGGAAGCGCGGCGAATGCGCTCGCTGAATTTGTAGCCCTCGGGAAAAAGCCCGGTCGGCCTGACCATTTTGCCCAAGTTTGCGAGCGCTTCGGTGTTTTTGTTCCCCTTCGGGTCAAACTCCGTTATCTTGAATCTGCTCAGTATGGGCGGCTTTATCGGAGCGTAGATTTTCGGCACAAGAGAGTTGAGGACAAAGCCGTCAAGCTGCCCGTGGGAATAAACCGAATCGGACAGGTTCATGTTTATAATGGCAAAGTTGTCGTCCGAAACCCCTATGACAATCTCCGACATTGTGCCGATAAGGTGGCTGAGCCCTATCTCTATTTTCACATCGTAGGTCGTATCCTTGTTTTCAAACTCCTCCTCAAGAGGCATGACCGTTATAACCTGCGTGTTGAAAGGGTCTTGAATGTATTTCTGCGTAAAATCGTCCGCCCAGCCGCTTATCTTCAGTATCTCCATCACAGACCTGCCGGGTTTTCTTACAAACCCGTAAACCCCTTCGGCGATTGCGCTGAGCGCCTTACGGAAGATTGAAGGACGCCGTTCAACATCCACAACCGCGTTTATATCGCGTTTCACCCTTCTTATCTTGAATATGCGGGAAATGATGCCGAAAGCGTTGTCCTGAACGGTGGCTTCCTCCCACGGCACAACCCGCACGCCAAGCCCCTCAAGACTTATTCTCAATTTGTCCGAGAAAGATTTTATCCGCAGGTTTTTATAACCCCGGGGAACGGGACGGAAAGAGACTTTCACGTTTGAAGCCATCAGGCGCGGGTCTGTGGGGTCGGCAATTTCGCGCAAGCGCGGCATTCCCGTGAGGAAAACTATCGTTTTAAGGTCAATATCCGCTATTTTCTTGCTCATCTGTTCTCCTTATTGTTGCGGAACCGAAGATGTGTTTTCTTCTTTCCGAAAATTTCTGTCAATCGCTTGAAGCATTGTGTTTCTCACGCTCATTTCAATCTCGTCCATCCCTTCCCTTCCCGCGGGGAAATCCCCGGGATAGACCGGAGGGAAAAACTCCACCGACATTTCCCCTCCCGTGCGCAGTTTTCCGCCGGATTTGCTCTTTAAGTTCTTTCCGCCCCATATAACCACCGGAACGACCGGAGCGCCGGAAAGAGAGGAAAGCAGAAATCCGCCTTTTTTGAAATCCAGCAGCCGCCCGTCCTTGCTACGCGTGCCCTCGGGCGCAAGCACAACCGTATGTTTCTTTTCGCGGATTCCGCGCGTCATCAGTTTCAACGTTTTGGAATCCCCGCTTCCTCCGTCTCTGGACACAAAGTAGTGCCTCGTCATCAGGGAAACCCATCCGACAAAGGGAATCTTGAGAACTTCGTTTTTCATCACCATCTTGTAATCTCCCGACAACGAAGCGACAAGAGCGAGAATATCAAACGAACTCTGGTGATTATACATTATAACGGACGGCTCATGCGGAATATTCTCAGTTCCCTCAACCTTCAAACTCACCCTGAAACTGCCAAGCACGAGTTTTCCCCATGTGCGCACGGCAACCGGCAGAACAAGTTTCGGGGCGATAACGGCAAGAACCATTCCGACAACGCCGAACACAAAAGTGGCGAGGGAGGACAGAATCAGCGCAAAAAAGGTTTTCAGCATAGCAAGGCAGGTTACAGTCCGCGCCGTGCCGTTTCAAGAAAACCGCGAACCGGCCGGGGAAAGCACATTCAGAACACCCTTCCTTATCTCCACAAAATGCTTCCCAGCTTTCAGCACAAGTGGCTCCCCGTCAATATGCGCCGGAAGGTCTTTATCAGTCTCTATGGTCGCGCGGTCGGACTGAAAACGGTTTATCCATCCGCCGCGGGCGGAACCGGCGGCAATGGAAACAAGACGCAGAACTCTCAAGGGGAAAGACATGTCTTTCACAAAATGAAAATCAAGCAGGCCGTCGTCCGGTCGGGCGTCCGGAGAGATTTTGAACCCCCCTCCCTGACTCGCGCCGTTGGAAACCCCCGCGAGAAGACACCGCCCCTTCACTTCTTTTCCGGGCGCCGAGACGGACGAGGAAAACCCCGCAAACCCCGCCGCTTCAACCGCCGCGGCGGCAAGATATCCGCCGAACCCTCCGAGAAACCTGAACCCCGGAAAAGAAAACGCTATCGCTCCGTCCATCCCTATTCCCAGCCCGTTTATAAAACCCCTGCCGTCCAGCAACCCCATGTCAACCTTGAGACATCTGTCCGAGACCGCCGTCTCAAGCGCTCCGTCCGTTGAATCCGGCACTCCGCAAGCGGCGGGAAAATCGTTTCCGCTTCCGCCCGGAATCACGCCGAATTTCACATCCGTTTCCGCAAGCGCATTTGCAATTTCGCTTGAAGTGCCGTCTCCGCCCACTGAAACAATGCGGGAAAAACCCTCTTTCACGCCGTCCGAAGCGATGCGCCCGGCGTCTCCGGCGGCTTTTGTAAAGCGCGCTTCAAAGCGGATTTTTTTTGACCGGCAGAAAGACGATATTTCCCGCGCGGAAACGCCCGAATTCCGCCTTCCGGCGGCGGGGTTGACAATAAAAAGACATGAAAATTCGGCGGACATCCGGTGAACTATAATTGAAAACCGCCGCCGCCGCCATCGGGGGAAACTTGATAAACAGTCCGCGTTTGTGTAAGAAACTTGCCTTGCGCCCGATGAAGGGCGGCAAAAAGGAGAACCGATGAACGAAAACACACAGGAAATTCAAAGCGGCAACGAAGACTTGAACATGAAACAGCTTCTGGAATCCGGAGCACACTTCGGACACCAGAAGAGTTACTGGAACCCCAAGATGAAATCCTACATCTTCGGAATCCGCAACGGTGTTCACATAATTGATTTGCAGAAAACGGTGGAACTTTTCAGATTCGCCTACAACTTTGTGACCAACCTCACTTCTAAAGGGGGAACGCTCCTGTTTGTGGGAACCAAACAGCAGGCGCGCGGAATCGTAAAAGAGGAAAGCGTGCGGTGCGCGATGCCTTATGTGAATGTGCGGTGGCTCGGCGGAACACTTACGAATTTCAACACGATACGGTCCCGGCTGCAATACATGGAAAGTTTGAGAAAACTTGAAGAGGAAAATAAAATTGACCTTCTTCCGAACAAGGAAGCGATAAAACTGAGAAAAGAAGAAGCGAAACTGTCAAGCCTCATAGGGGGGCTTTCCGCGATGAAACGGCTTCCCGATGCGGTTTTCATCGTTGACACACAGAAGGAACTCAACGCTCTCAAGGAAGCAAAAAAACTGAACATACCGGTTGTGGGACTGGTTGACACAAACTGCGACCCGACCGGAATTGACTATGTTATACCCACAAACGATGACGCGATGAGGGCGATAAAACTGTTTATATCAAAAATCGCGGACGCCTGCATTGAGGGCTCCAAGGCTTACGCGGACATGGTAAAAGACATGCCCGAAGAACAGCGCAGAGAGGAAGAGAAAGAAACCGACGGGCCGATTGTTGAGAAGAAAATGTATGTGTTCAAAAAATTCGGAGAGGATGAGGAGGAAGAGGACAGAAAGGTCGCAGGCGCGGCTCCTTCGGAAAGCCCGAAGAGCGGCGAAAAAACGGATAAGAAAGAATCCGCCGTTTCCGGTTCTCCCACCCACGGCGCCACGGAAAGCGGTGAAGGAACGGATGAGAAAAAACCCGAACCCGCAAAACCCTCGGCGGAAACTGACACACCCGGAGACGGCGGAGAGAAACAGTAATGGCGGAAGTAACCTCGGCAATGGTAAGGGAGGCGAGAGACCGCACGGGCGCCTCTTTTATTGACTGTAAAAACGCCCTTGCGGAAGCGGGCGGCGACATGGAAAAAGCGCTTGACATCCTCAAGATAAAAGGCGCGGCGCGCGCGTCAAAAAAAATGGGAAGGAAAGCGTCCGAGGGGACGATAACTTCCTACATCCATCCCGGAGGCAAGATAGGGGTTATGCTTGAACTCAACTGCGAAACCGATTTTGTCGCCCGAAACGAACAGTTTTCGGGTCTTTCAAAAGAGGTAACCATGCAAATCGCGGCGACGGGACCGCTTTACACTTCAAGGGAGGAAATCCCCCCGGAAGTGATTGAAAAGGAAAAGGAAATTATCAGAGCCCGCGCCAAAGAGTCCGGCAAGCCCGAAAAGATAATGGAGAAGATAGTTGAAGGCGGAATTGAAAAGTTTTTCAAAGAGGTCTGTCTGCTTGAGCAGGACTACATAAGGGAGCCGAAAACACGGATTAAAGACCTCGTTGAGTCCGCAATATCAAAGACGGGCGAAAACATAGTGGTCAGAAGGTTCACCAGATTTCAACTCGGAGAGTCTTCCGATTAAGGCGCGGCGCGTCAATGCCTCCAAACAAAAAACAAACCTTGTATAAAAGAATACTTCTGAAAATCGGCGGCGAAGCCCTTCAGGGTAAAGATGAGTTCGGAATAGACCCCGACACTCTGGAAAGTGTGTCAAAGGAACTCAAGGAGCTGACATCACTCGGAGTTGACATCGCCCTTGTAATAGGCGGCGGCAATTTCTTCAGGGGAAGTTCCGGTTATGCGCGTGGAATGGACAGGTCCACGGCGGACTACATGGGAATGCTTGCGACCGTCATAAACGCAATCGCGCTTCAGGATGCCCTTGAAAAAGAAGGGGTTGACACAAGGGTTCAGAGCGGGTTGGAAATCAAACAGGTTGCCGAGCCGTTCATCAAACGCCGCGCGTTGCGGCACATTGAGAAAGGCAGAATCGTCATTTTCGCCGCCGGAACGGGAAATCCGTTTTTTACCACAGACACCGCCGCCTCTCTGCGCGCCCTTCAAATCGGCGCGGACATTGTTCTGAAAGGAACAAAGGTTGACGGAATTTACGACAAAGACCCCGCCAAACACGACGATGCAAAAATGTTCGGCGAACTGACCTATATGGAAGTGATACAGAAGGAGCTTAATGTGATGGACACTACGGCCATATCGCTGTGCATGCAGAGCGGGATTCCGATAGTTGTGTTCAATCTGTTCAAGAGAGGAAACATGAAAAGGGTTGTGCGGGGGGAAGAGATAGGAACAAAGGTGTGGAACGGTGTAAAATGAGCGGGACTTCGGCGGACATAAAGAAACAGACGGCGGAAAGGATGGAAAAAACCGTTTCCGCGCTTGGGTCGGAACTGTCAAAAATGAGGACGGGCAAGGCGTCAACCGGTCTTATTGAGGGGCTTGAGGTTGATTATCATGGAAGCAGAATGCGCCTGAATCAGATTGCGGGACTGAGTACTCCCGACCCGCAAACGGTTCTTATACAGCCGTGGGACGAGACGATTATAGGTGAGATAGAAAAAGCGGTCAACCAGTCCGACCTTGGCATCAACCCCTCAAGGGACGGAAAGATGATACGGCTTTCCATTCCCCCCTTGAGTGAGGAGAGAAGGAAAGAACTCGTAAAAATCGCCGGCAGAATTGCCGAAGACCACCGAGTTTCCATAAGGCAGGCAAGAAAAGACCTGAACACAAAGGTAAAAGCGATGGAGAAAGACGGGGAAATTTCCGAAGACGAAAGCAAGAAAGCGTTGGCGGAGATTCAGAAATCCACAGATGATTTTATAAAAATGATAAACGCCCTGATTGAGAAGAAAGAGAAAGAGATTTTGGAAATATAGAAAAACGCCCGTTTATAAAACAGACGGAATGGCGCGGTCTCCAGCAATGTCATTGTGGCGGAAGCCCGAATTCGGAGAGATTGTAATGAGAAAAGGGATTTAGTCATTCGCTTACAGTAACTTCGCTCACTCTCTTAATTCACTGTCTCTTACTTCCCGTCTTTACAACCACTCGTTTACCTTTCTCAGTCAACCTGTATTTTTGTAGCCGACTGTTGGGCTTTTCAGGAATTGTATACTCAACCAATTTGCCGTCCAATAATGAGCGAATCACCTTGTTGAGTTGTCCGGATACGGATTTTTGCTCCAATTTTTTTGCAACTCCCAACCTTGACATCGGGGATTGAGCAAGAAGCGAAAGAACCCGTCTTTCAAGGCTTTCTTGTCCCGACTCTGGCTGCGACTCTGGCTGTGACTCTGGCTGTGACTCTGGCTGTGACTCTGGCTGTGACTCTGGCTGTGACTCTGGCTGTGACTCTGGCTGTGACCGCAACCCTGAATAGGGTTGCAAATCCGGTCTCTTAAAAGTGGTCGTCACCCAGTTCTCTGACACCTCAACAATCGGCTCCGCAACTCCGTAATCACGGCACAAATCACGAATACGCTTTATGCCGGAACCTATCTTTTCCACCGCATCCATTCTGTGCAGCATGCCGAACAACAACGGATTGCGCGGAACGCTTTTGACTCCAAGGTCCGCCTCGGTCATACCGGCGGGCAAACCGCCCGGACTGACAATTTCCAGCCGGTCTTTGAACACATAAACCTGCACATTGGCGGTGGAACGGTAATCACGATGGGCAAGCGCGTTGACAACCGCCTCACGAATCGCCTCTTGCGGCAACTCCGGACGCTCCTTGCGATTTACGCGCCCGATGATGTATGCGACATTGATTTTGGAAAGAATCCAAATCATCACATCACCAATCGTTGAATAGATGTCTTTATGAAAGTCCTTCCTGTCAAGTATGTCTGTTTTGACACCGCCTTGAAAAAGACCGCAAGAGACATCGGCGCTGATGTTGAATTTTTTAATGTCTTTTGCCAGCAGCCAAGCGCCCGCATTGGTCATCCCGCCATGCTCGTCAATCAGGTGCAGGTTGCGAAGCGCAGTCTCCGGCTTCATATCGGCGGGGATTTTCGCCCGCTTCTGAAACAAAGCCCAGTTCTCCCCGTCCAAATCGGTGTCAAATGAAAACTTTTTGCAGGGAGTTTCATCAAAATGAATCAATCCTTCCTTATGGAAAAACTCCCGGATTTCATCCCGCTGCATTGTCTGGCTGCTTGCCCCTTCACGAACAAAATACCTGCCGCCAACGGAATACGGCTTGCCTTGCTGCGCGGGGACGGCAACAACCAGAACCTCGCCCACACTTTCCGTTTCAACTTCAATGGACGGCTCGGCGTTTCGGGCAATTGACTGAACTTCGGATTTGAAGCGGTTGTGGTCGGAAGCTCCGCAAATTTCTCCTCCGTCCGTTACGCCAATCAGAATTACTCCGCCCGTGGCGTTGGCAAAAGAGCACATCTCCCGTCCGAGACTTGAGGAAACGGAACTTTTGAATTCCGTTGTAAAACCCTCGCCAAGAGCTATCAGGTCGGAAAGCTCTTTTTTGCCCATCGGCAAGTAGTTTTCGAGATCCTCCGTCAGGCGGCTTTTTTCCACCGCCGAACTCCCGCTCTGTTTTTTGCCCGCACACTCAATAACCTCCATCCCGCCCATATACGGCACAAGCGCATCGGGAATCCTCACGCTTCCGTCTTTTTGCTGGAAATTCTCAAGTATCGCCACAACAGTCCTGCCAATAGCAAGTCCCGAACCGTTGAGCGTGTGAACAAAAGCTGTCTTCTTCCCGTCTTTGAACCTGATACCCGCCCTTCTCGCCTGAAAATCCTCAAAGTTGCTGCAAGAGGAAATCTCCCTGTATGCCCCCTCGCCCGGAAGCCAGACCTCAATATCGTATGTCTTTGCGGACGAAAAACCCATGTCTCCCGCGCAGAGAACAACCACCCTGTATGGAAGCCCCAGCCGCTCAAGCACCACCGCAGGCGTCTGAAGTGAGAGACTCAAGTTCGGTGTGGGAGTCTTCGGGACGGACAAACTTGACCAGTTCCACTTTGTTAAACTGATGCTGCCTGATAATCCCCTTTGTATCCTTCCCGTAAGAGCCCGCCTCTTTGCGGAAGCAGGGCGTGTATGCGACATACCTCAGCGGCAAATCTCCGGCGGGGGATTATCTCGTCCCTGTATATGTTTGTTACCGGCACTTCGGCGGTCGGAATCAGGAAGTAGTCCGTGTCTTTCAGTTTGAACAGGTCTTCCTCAAATTTCGGCAGATTGCCGGTTCCGGTCAAACTTGCCGTGTTCGCCGCAAACGGCGGAAGCGTTTCAGTGTAGCCGTTTTCCTTTGTGTGGATGTCAAGCATAAAGTTGGCAAGCGCCCTTTCAAGCAGAGCGCCCGCCCCGAAATAAAGAGCGAATCTTGAACCGGTTATCTTTGCCGCCCGCTCAAGGTCAAGGATGCCCAGTCTTGCGCCCGTTTCATCGTGAGTCAGCGGCTCAAAATCAAACCGCGGCTTTTCTCCCCGTTTCCGTATCTCAACATTGTCCCCTTCACCCGCCCCCGCCGGAACGCTCCCGTGCGGAATGTTGGGGATTCCGAGCATTTCAGTTTTGATTGTTTCCTCAATTTGAGCCCTTTGCGCGTTAAGGGATTTCACCTTTTCCGAGACGGTTTTGAGTTGTTCCGAAAGAGCGGAAAAACCTTTGTCATCGCCTTGTTTTTTGAGAGACGCCATTTCACGCGACCCCTCGTTGCGTTCGCGCTCAAGCGTCTCAACCTGTGAAATCACTTTGCGCCTTTCGTCCGCAAGCGTCTTCAGGCGGGCAAAATCGTAATCAAAACCGCGCGCGGACAGTTTCTTTTTCACTTCTTCAAGGTTGTTTTCAACAAATTTCCAGTCAAGCATGGCAACAGACCCGTTTTAACAGAAATACAGGATAACGCAAAACCCGTCTTGAAAAAACCCCCGACCTGCCGCTTTGACAATGAAAAAGGGCGCGGTTACCTTGATTTGATACCGACATACTGACATACCGACAAAGGAGGAAACACGCTTTGAACAAACTGACAGACGGAACGGAGATAACTTTTTACGGACAATCAACTTTTTCAATCAAAACGCCAAAGGGCAAAACTGTTTTGATAGACCCCTGGGTGAAAGGCAACCCCGTCTGCCCGGAAAATCTGCACGGGATTGAAAAACTGGATGTGATGGCGATAACTCACGGGCATTTTGACCACATGAGCGACGCCGTTGAAATAGCAAAAGAGCACAAACCGCAAGTTGTGGCGAACTGGGAAATCTGCGCATGGCTCGGCGGCAAAGGCGTTGAAAACTGCCTCCCGATGAACAAAGGCGGCGGACAGACGGTTGAAGGCGTTCGCTTTGTGATGACGCACGCCCAGCATTCAAGCGGCATAACCGAGGAAGACGGAACTTTGTCCGAAGGCGGAGAAGCGGCGGGGTTTGTTATTGAACTTGAAAATGGATACCGAATGTATCACGCGGGAGACACAAACATATTCGGAGACATGAAGCTGATAAAAGAGATATACGCCCCGAAACTGGCGTTTTTGCCGATAGGAGACCTTTTCACAATGTCTCCTCTTGAGGCGTCCCACGCTTGCAGATTTGTCTCCCCCGAAATTGTTATCCCCATGCACTACGCAACTTTCCCCGCGCTTACGGGCACTCCCGAACAACTCAAACAACTCACTGCGGACATCAAAGGGCTTGAAATAGTCGCGCTGAAACCCGGAGAGACCCTCAGGTAAACGGCAATGAAGATAGGCGTTCCAAAAGAGGTTAAAACCTCCGAATTCAGGGTTGCGCTCACACCCCGCGCCGTACGCACGCTTGCGGAAGCGGGGCACGAAACCGTGGTTGAAAAGGCGGCGGGAAGCGGAATCGGCGTAACAGACCGGCAGTATGAGGCGGCGGGAGCGAAGATTGCGGACTCCGCGGAGGAACTGTTTGAAAGAGCGTCTCTGATTGTGAAAGTTAAAGAGCCGCAAAAAAGCGAGTATCCGCTTATAAATGAAAAGCACACAGTTTTCTGTTATCTGCACCTCGCGGCGGAAGAGGAACTGACCGACGCCCTTGTCGCTTCGGGCGCGAAGGCGATTGCGTTTGAGACCGTGCAGCTTGATGACGGCAGTCTTCCGCTTCTTGAACCGATGAGCATAATAGCGGGAAGAATTTCCGCTCAGGTCGGAGCGGCTTTCCTTCAGAAAGACAACGGCGGCAAGGGAATACTGCTCGGAGGGGTTCCGGGAGTCAGACCCGCAAAAACCGTTGTGGTGGGCGGCGGAACGGTCGGACACGGAGCGGCGTCCGTGGCTCTGGGAATGGGCGCGGAGGTTACCGTAATAGACAAAAACCATTCCAGACTCGCCTTTTTTCACGAACGGTTCGGAGGGCGCATCAAAACTTTGCCGTCCTATCAATCCCTGACGGACGAAGAGTGCGCTACGGCGGACCTTGTTGTGGGAGCGGTTCTTGTTCCCGGGCTCAAAGCCCCGACTGTGATAAGCGGGAAGGCTATAGCGAAAATGGAAGAGGGCTCAGTTTTTGTGGATGTGTCAATAGATCAGGGAGGGTGCTCGGAAACAAGCCGTCCGACTTCCCACACGGACCCCGTTTACAGAGTGGACGGAGTAATCCACTACTGCGTAACAAACATCCCCTCGCTTGCGGCAAGAACCGCAACCTACGCGCTTTCGGGCAAGATAACACCGTATGTTATGAAAATTGCGGACGGAGGTTTTGACAGCGCTCTCGCCAAAGGAGTAAATGTTGAAAAGGGAAAACTGCTTATAAACCTGAAGACCGGCGCTGCGGTTTGAGCGGAAACCTCTTGACTGTGAGCGCGGATGGTTGATATTTAGGACAATGCCGTTGAAACAAACTTTTGCGACACTCGCCGTGCTGACGCTTGTTGTGTGCTCCTGCGCCGAAAAAACTGACTATTCAAACATGTCCGCCGAAGGTATGTATTACAAGGCCTCCGACCTTGCCGCCGAAGAAAAGGGCATGTTTTCACGAAACAGCAAGGAAGCTCCCATTGAAATGCTGAAAGAGCTTCAAATAAGGCACGCTTTCAGCCCATACGCCACCCTTGCGGCTGTAAAAACCGCCGATATTCACTTTGAAGAGGGCAAATACAGAACCGCCTCGGACGAATACAGGCAGTTCATATCGGACAACCCCGAACACGAAAAACGCGAACACGCAATGTACAGACTTGCCGAAAGTTTCTACAGACTGAAAGAATCCCATAAAAGAGACCAATCTCCGTGCAAGCAGGCAATCTACTGGTCGCAGGCGTTTCTGTCCTACTATCCCGAATCCGACCGCGCAGACGAAATTCGGTCAAAAATAGACACATGCTTAACACTCGTAGCCAAGAACGAACTGGAAATCGCCAAGTTCTATTTCAAACGCAAGGAATACAAAGCGGCGCGGAACAGATTCCGCTATCTCGCCGAAAACTTTCCGCAAACCGAAGCGGCGCGGCTGGGAAAGGAGTTGATGAAGTCAATTCCCCCAGAAGAAAAAAGCGCCGAATAAGTTCGGACAATATGTCTTTCAAAACCATTGAATGGAAAAACGGCGCGGCGGTCATTCTTGACCAGAGAAAACTTCCCGCGGAAAAAACCAGTATTGAATGCTCAACGCATCGGGAAGTGGCGGACGCCATAATCTCAATGGCGATAAGGGGCGCTCCGGCAATCGGAATTGCCGCCGCAATGGGGTTTGCCCTCGGAGCGAAGGAGAACAGCGGAGCGCGGACAAGAAAGATTTTTCTTGAAAAGATGGAAAAGGTCCGCAAAACCCTTGAGCAAACCCGCCCCACCGCGGTCAATCTTTTCTGGGCTCTTGAGCGGATGGAAAAAGCCATATCCCGAAACCCGCAAAAATCCCCCGCGGAACTTGCCGCGCTTCTGAAAACCGAAGCGACCGTAATATGCGATGAAGACTTGGAACTTTGCAAAAGGATAGGCAAAGCCGGAGAGGGTCTCATAAAAAACGGCGCGACCGTTATGACGCACTGCAACGCGGGAGGGCTTGCCACCGCCGGATACGGAACGGCTCTGGGAGTGATAAGAGCCGCGCGGGATGCGGGCAAGAACATAAGGGTTATATCGTCCGAAACGCGCCCCCTGCTTCAGGGCTCGCGCCTTACGGCTTGGGAACTGTCCGAAGACGGAATACCGGTTACGGTGATAGCGGACACCGCCGCCGGATATGTGATGGGAAATAAAATGGTGGATGCGGTGGTAGTGGGAGCGGACAGAATTGCCGCAAACGGCGATGTGGCAAACAAGATAGGAACCTACCAGCTGTCCGTTCTTGCCCGGCATCACGGGATTGCGTTCCATGTTGCCGCCCCGTGGTCAACGGTTGACATGAACTGCGCATCGGGAAAAGACATCCCCATTGAGCACAGAGACCGGCGGGAAGTTTCTCACATCGGGGAGAGAAAAACAGCGGCGGACGGAGCGGAGATAATCAATCCGGCTTTTGACATCACGCCGGCGCGAAACATAGACTGCATAATAACCGACAGGGGAACGGTAAAGCCCCCGTGCCGGAGGGAGCTTGAAAAACTTGCCTGACCTGAGGGTTTGAAAAACTTCCGAACCTCAATCAGCGGACCTTTTCTATCTCTTCCTGAGCTTCAATTGTGAATCTGGCAAACGGCATGACACGCAGCCGGTCTTCTCTTATTTTTTCACCCGTCGTTTCGCATATCCCGTAGTTTCCCTCGCTTATGCGCTTCAAAGCGTCTTCTATCTGATTCAACTTGCCGCGTTCGCGCTCGGAGAAAGTCAGGGACAGAATTCTCTCCCTGTCATCGGACGCCTTGTCGTAGAAATCCCCCACATCAAACTTCAGATGGTCGGCATCCTGCCGTATGGAGCGCGAAACATCTTTTATTATGCGGTCTCTCATCAGCAGAAGCTCTTTTGTCATCTCGTCAAGAAAACGTTTTCCGTATTTGACCGAGCTTTCCGATTTTGACGCTTTCCGCGTTTTCTTCACAGGGGTCTTTGTTCCGCTTTTTTGGGACGCGGTTTTCACGGCGATTGTGGTTTTTGCGGATTTGTTTCCGCTTTTTTTCACAGATTTTTCAGCCAATTTACAGCCTCCAACTGAACAGTTTCCAATTCGGAGCGTTAACTATTATTTCAAGAGCGGCAAATTGTCAAGGAAAAACTAAAGGAGCGGGCGTCCGCTTGACACAAAAAGAGGTTTGCATTAGCATTGAATTTTACCGGCGCCACTTGAGGACTTTTTTCACACAACCGGAAAAAGAGATGATTAAGGCAAAACTGCTACCGGCTTTTTTAACGGTGTTTGCTACGGTTCTCCCCTCCGCGTCTCACGCGGGTCTTGACGATTCAATAGAAAAAGCGGTGAGTCCGGTGTCGGACTTCATTCTGAAATGGGTTTTCTACTCGGTTCCCCTTTTCGGAGCCGACGCCAAACTTATTATTCTGCTGCTGATGGGAGCGGCAATTTTTTGCACTCTTTACTTCCGTTTTATAAACATAAGGGGATTCGGCCGCGCAATTGCGCTTGTAATGGGGAAAGAGGACACGCCCGATGCCCCGGGAGAGGTTTCGCATTTTCAGGCGCTTGCGACTGCGTGCGCGGCGACCGTGGGACTTGGAAACATTGCGGGAGTGGCGGTGGCGGTCTCAAAGGGCGGACCCGGAGCCACTTTCTGGATGATAGTCGCGGGGCTGCTCGGAATGTCGCTCAAATTCTGCGAGTGCACTCTGGGAGTCAAATACCGCAGGCAAAATCCCGACGGTTCGGTATCGGGCGGACCGATGTATTACCTGTCGCGCGGCTTTGAGGAGATAGGAAGAAAAAACCTCGGAAAAGCGCTTTCGGTCATGTTTGCGGTGTTCTGCATAGGCGGAGCGATAGGGGCGGGATGCATGTTTCAGGCGAATCAGTCGTTCAAACAGATACATAGTGTTGCGGGGGAACAGGCGGCGCTTGCGGGGTGGGTTTTCGGAATTGTGCTGGCGGTGGCTCTGGCGTTTGTAATCATCGGGGGAATCAAAAGCATAGCCCGCGTAACGGTAAAAATAGTTCCTTTTATGGCGGTCGTTTATATCTTTGCGGCGCTGGCAATAATAGTCATCAACATTGAACGCCTGCCCGAAGCCGCAAAGATGATAATACGCGGCGCGTTCACTCCCGAAGGGGTTGAAGGCGGAATGTGGGGGGTGATGATATGGGGATTTCAAAGGGCCGCTTTTTCAAACGAAGCCGGTCTCGGTTCCGCCGCCATAGCCCACAGCGCGGTAAAAACCCGCTATCCGGCGACCGAGGGGCTTGTATCTCTTCTTGAGCCTTTCATAGACACGGTGATTATATGCACCATGACTTCGCTCGTAATAGTTCTGGCGGGAACCCACCAAACCCCCCAATACGGCGAAATCGGCGGAATTGAAATAACATCGGCGGCTTTTGCGGCTTCCATAAGCTGGTTTCCATACCTGCTGGCTTTCGCCGCGCTACTTTTCGCTTTCTCCACAATGATATCCTGGAGTTACTACGGAATGAAATCGTGGACTTTCCTGTTCGGGGAAACAAAAAGAAACAGACTGACGTTCAATCTGATATTCTGTGTTTTTGTCGTAATCGGCTCCTCTTCCAGTCTGTCATCGGTTATCAACATATCGGATTCGCTGATTTTTCTCATGTGTCTGGCAAATCTGGCGGGGGTGTTTGCACTGATGGGCAAAGTCAAAGGGGAACTCAAAACCTATACGGACAAAACGGGGAAGCTTTAGACGCTCTTGAAGTCTTTGCGGAAAATACGGTCTTTAAGTCTGAAGATGTCTTCAATCTGGTGAACGAATATGCCGGCAAGACCCAGAGTGGTTACGCCGAGAACCCAGACATAGCCGCCGAATATTGCGAAAAACACAAAAGCCAGAGAGTAGAAATTCCTTCTCATTACCGGACGCAGAAAAGCGAGCAGCTTTCTTGCCGGAGAGACTTTTTTAGTGTTGACCAGTTCGTCAATACGATGATACGAAACCAAACTTCCCGAACCCGTATAGCGAACCATAAAAAAGAAAGACCAGATAAGAAAAAACAGAAAAACGGATATGTTCACCGCTCCCATAAAAACCGCCAGAGACTGATGCGCCCCGTGCAGGTAGTAGCCGACCGGAACGCTGATTACAAAACCCGCCACCGTTATCTGGTCGCTTATCGTGTCCACCCATTCGCCCCTTTTGGTCTCCATCAGTTTCAGCCTTGCGACTTCGCCGTCGCAACGGTCAAGAACCGCCGCAATCTGCATAAACACGGCTCCCAGAACGGGATGCCCCGTAAGATAGGACAGTATGCACGGCACGCCCGCCGCTATATTGGTCAGAAAACTTACCTGATTGGGAGTCAGTGAAGTTTTCACAAGCAGCGAACTTATGGGCAGAGACAGTCTGCCGTTTATGTTTCTCGCTATCCATCCCGTTGCGGTCTTGCCGACGCTTGAAAACAGAAGCCGCCGCGCTTTTTCCACAACTCCCGAATCCGTTCCGAGATTCATTGCATACAGGCTGGCGGGAACCTCGTATTCCCTCATCCCCTCCTCTCTGTAGCGCCCGACCCATCTGGACAGGTCGCAGTCCTCAACAAGGTCGGCAACCGCTTCCGGCTCCACAATGACGGCGCCAAGAGTTTTGCTATGCATGAGCCCGCCTGAATCTTCCTCGGAGCATTTCATAAAAACGGCTCCGCCCGAAGGCGGTTTCTCGCTCAGAAAACTTTCCAGCAACTGTCTCTGAACAAAAAGGTTTGACTGCAAAACCAGAACTTTGCAAGCGCGCCCGCAGACGGTTTTCCCGGGACTCGCAACGGTTATCTTTGCCTCGCCCGAAAGCGATTCGGGAACCATTTCCTTAACGGCGGATTCGGACATGTCCGAGACGACGGTTATGTCGCGGATTCCGACTTTAACGCATGAGCGCACAAGTCTGCGGAGCTGGGTGAGACCCCCTATGAAAAGAGACGGATAATCTTTCAGGGACTCGTCGTTCAGGCCTGTCCCGCAAGCAAGAATCAGGGCATCGGTCATGGAAGTTTTAACCTGAAGACACTATTCTGAAAGGTTTTCTGTCCGGAGCGGCAAGCGGAGCGTGGAGCCGCCTGCGGAACACAAATCTGTCAAAGTTGTTTTTGGCGACAAACAGGTCTCTCGGATAGTCAACATCCATCCAGAACATGTCGTCAATATCAAACGGCGTTATCTTGTAACCTTTGTTTACAAGCCTCTGTATGCAGGAAATATACCATTTCTGGCGAACTCCTCCGCCTCTCATCTCCTCTTCGGAAGCCCTCTTTATCATCTCAACTCCCGTCCCTCTGAACAGGCGCAGACCGACCGATTCGTAATGTATTTCGTTCTCAATGTCTTTTGTTACGAGCGACACGCATCCGTTCTCCACTCTGACCTTCATGTCTTCATTGTCGTAGCGCTCTTTCTTTTTGACCGGAAGCACTATGCTGTCGCCCCTTGTGTTTATCATGCTGTCCAGAATATCTATCTCAAATATGTCATCGCCGTTCATTATTACAAGGTCGTCATCCATCTCTCCCCTTGCCAGACAGAGCGACACAAGGCTGTTGGTGGTTTGATAGAAAGGGTTATACAGGGTTTTGATTCTCATGCCGAGACTGTCGTAGCTGCGCAAAAACGACTCAACCTTTTCAAAGCGGAAGCCGACAACAATAACCAAGTCGTTTATGCCACAGTCCCTTAGATGGTTGATCTGGTTCTCAAGTATTGAGGTGCCGCCGACATTAAGCAGACACTTGGGAACATGTTCGGTGTATGGACGGAGCCGACTACCAATGCCAGCCGCAAGAATAATTGCCTTCATTCACTTTCTCCAATGTTAAACAGACTAAAACAAAACCGGAAAGGTCTATAAAAATGGACAGCAAATCAACAGACCCGCCATCGCATTTCTCTCATTATCTCCTTTAACGGAGGAAAATTCAAGAGTTATTGTTTCCGCCCAGTGTCATCTCCGAATCTTCGGGCATGGCAAAGCCGTTGTCGCGCCTTACATATTTGATTTTGTTGCTCTCGTCAACATACACAAGTTTGGGACTGTGTTTTTTGCATTCCCGCTCATCGTATGAGGCGAAAGTCGCTATGATGAGCGAATCGCCTTCCCGCGCAAGGTGCGCCGCCGCGCCGTTGACGCACACAACATTGGAACCTCTTTCCCCTTCTATCACATAGGTAAAGAACCTGTGGCCGTTTGTAACATTAAATATGGAAACCTTCTCGTAGGGAAGCAAATCCGCCGCATCCATAAGAACCGGGTCCAGAGTCAGACTCCCCTCGTATTCAAGGTCGGCTTCCGTAACAAAAGCCCTGTGAATCTTTGATTTAAGCAAACTTCTTTTGATTGTATTTTCCCCCGTTCAAAGCCTTATGCTGTCTATGAGTCTCGCCTTTCCGATTTTCACCGCCACCGCCACCATAGTCCCCTCGGACGCCTTTTCCTTAGGAGCGAAAGTTTCGGGGTCGCAAATCTCAAGGTAGTCAACCTCAATTCCCGTATCGCCGCCGGAAATCTCCGCCACCGCCTTCAGAAGGTCGGAACTTCTGCGCACTCCCGAATCAAAAAGCCGCTTCATCCCGAACAGCAACCGCGGAACAGCAACCGCTTTTTTCATCTCCTCTTCCGAAAGATATTCGTTTCTGGAGCTTATGGCAAGACCGGAACCGTCCCTCACTGTCGGCACGGCAAAGATTCTGATGTCAAGGTTGAGGTCGCGCACCATCCTTTTGATTATAGCAAGTTGCTGAAAATCTTTCTCGCCGAAACCCGCAACCGCCGGACGGACGATGTTGAACAGTTTCAGCACAACGGTCGCCACGCCCTTGAAATGACCGGGCCTTGAAGAGCCGCAAAGAAAACGCTGAAGATTCTCAACCTCAACCGAGGTTTGAAAGCCCGGAGGGTAAATCTCGTCCGGGGACGGCACAAACACCGCATCGGTTCCGGTTTTTGACAGTTTTTCAATGTCGCCCTTTTCGTCCCTCCGGTAACTTCCATAGTCTTCCCCACCGGAAAACTGAAGCGGATTTACAAAGATGCTGACCACGCAAAGGTCCGCCTGCGCGGCGGTCTCCTCCGCAAGCCGTATGTGGCCCTCATGGATGGCTCCCATAGTGGGCACAAGCGCAACGGTTTTTCCCTCTCCGGCGGCGGCGGACGAGTATTCCCTCATCTCCGCGACAGTCCTGATTACAATCGGCGAACTCACTTTTCACTCTCCGTCCGGAGTGTCTTTGCCCGGGAAAACGCCCTTCCTGACTTCATCCGCATATTGTATGGTCGCCGACTTGAAAATTTCCCTCGCTTCGGCGTATTTTCTGACAAAGCCGGGAACGGGACCTTTGGAGAGTCCGACCATATCGTTGAACACGATAACCTGACCGTCGCATCCGCCGCCCGAACCTATTCCTATGGTTGGTATGTCAACGGCGTCTGTGATTCGGGACGCAAGCTCCGGCGGGACGCACTCAAGAAAAATCATAACCGCGCCCTTGTCCCGGCATTCAAGGGCGAGAGTGTGTATTTCTTCCGCCGATTCCGGCGTGTCTCCCTGAACGCGGTATCCGCCGAGCAGATTCACCGACTGCGGACACAGTCCGACATGGGCGGCAACCGGTATTCCGGCATCGGTTATACGGCGCACGGTTCGGGTGTATCGCCGCGCTCCCACCTCTATCTTTACGGACTCCGCGCCGCCTTGTTTTACAAGTCTTCCGGCATTTCTCACCGCATCGCGGTCGCTTGCCTGATATGAGAGAAAGGGCATGTCGGCGCACAGATGCGCCGTCCGCACGGCGGAGGAAACAATCTTGGTATGGTATATCATCTCGCTCATTTTAACGGGAACCGTGCTTTCAAGCCCCTGCACAACATTGCCGAGAGAATCGCCGACAAGAACAATGTCAACACCGCTTTCGTCAACCACCGATGCAACCGGCGCATCGTATGCTGTTACGGCGACTATTTTGCGCCCCTGCTCTTTCATCCGTCTTATGTGCGGAAGTCTTGTCTTTTTCATTTGCGTTTTTTCCATTTTTACTGACGGTCAGAACTTTAACAGGCAAAAGCGGGCGGGCAAAGAGCCGGAGATTTTGAAATCGGGACGCAGTAAAATATAATCGCTCTACCATGAAAGGTTCCGCCGGGCGGTGGAAATCGCCTCTGATAGAAAGTCTTCCCGAATATGTTTTTAGCGCCGTTGACAAACTGAAAACCGATGCGCGCGCAAAAGGCGAAGACATAATTGACTTGGGCATGGGAAATCCCGACCGCCCCACTCCGCCGCACATAGTTGACAAACTGACCGAATCGTCAAAAAAACCTCGCAACCACCGCTACTCCGCATCCGCCGGCATACCTAATCTCAGAAAAGCCGTATGCAACTGGTATGAGAGAAAGTTCAATGTAACGCTCAATCCCGCAAAAGAGGCGGTCGCCACAATGGGAATCAAGGAGGGAATTTCCAACCTGATGCACTGCATTCTCTCCCCCGGAGACCGCGTGATAGTGCCGGGTCCGGCGTATCCGATACACACATACTCCGTAACGCTTGCGAGGGGCAAACCGGTAACCGTTCCGATGACGGCGGACAGAGACCGGCTGATTGACTCAATAGGGAAGGCGGCGCGAAGGGGCGGGAAGAAAGCTCGCGCGGTCTTAATATCGTTTCCGAACAACCCCACCACCGCAACGGCGGACATCGAGTTTTTTGAGAAAATAACCGAACTCGCCCGTGAGACCGGCATGCTTGTGATTCACGATTTCGCCTACGCGGAAGTGTGCTTTGACGGCTATGTTCCGCCCAGCATAATGCAAGTGAAGGGGGCGAAAGATGTGGCGGTTGAGTTTTACTCTCTTTCAAAAACCTACAACATGGCGGGCTGGAGGGTCGGCTTCATGGTCGGCAATGCGGAGATTGTGGCGCAGTTGAAGAAAATCAAAAGTTATCTTGATTACGGGATTTTTCAGCCGATACAGATTGCCTCAATTTCGGCGATGAACGGTCAGCAGAAGTGCGTTGAGGTAGTGAGGGAAACCTACAAGCTCCGGCGCGACAAACTTATCAGGTCTTTTTCAAGGGCGGGATGGGAGATTGAACCGCCCGAAGCGACAATGTTTGTTTGGGCGAAAATTCCCGAACAGTTTCGGGAAATGGGTTCGCTTGAGTTTTCAAAAATGCTTGTCAAAAAAGCGGGGGTCGCCTCGTCTCCGGGTGTCGGCTTCGGCAAGCAGGGTGAAGGGTTTGTGCGGTTTGCGCTTGTGGAGAATGAAAAACGGATAGGACAGGCGGCGCGGAACATAAAGAGGATTCTTTAGAAGCGGTAAATTAGATCTTTTCCACGCCAGAAAATGGGAGCGGAAATTTTAAGACAGTTTTTTCCAACCCGAATTAAGAAGATGTCTAACAACTATCTTTCTGGCAAGGAGAGAATAAATAATTGACGTAAGGCATACAAACAAGAGAATTATTCTTAACATTACTACCAGTCCATCATAGGACGGCAAACCAGTATCGTCTACATTGAGGGCAGCGTACATGTCCAAAGCAGCAAAAGTCGACAAAATATTCCAAGCAATTACACCCAATACCAAAAGAATGGACAAACTCAAGAGAAAGTGTCTATACGTTCCTCTGTATAAGAAATACCAAGGGAAAAAAAGGAGACACCAAATTATAGTAGTATTACTTACAGTTGTTATTTCTTTGGTCGTAGGATTTTGAAGCCTGTCTGTTCCAAACATTGCTATTTCGAAACCAGAACCAGGAATTTGTTTGGGTGGATTTGAGACCTTTTTTGTTCCAAACACTGCTTAACCCTTCTATTTCAAATACCCGAAACTTCAGCGGTTTGATTTCCGCCTTGTTTCACAATTCCAGATATTCTAACGGAAAGTTCCGGGGGACACAATGCCTGACTTATCGTTAAACCCGACCGCCGTGCCGGTTACCCCAACAAACCGCCGACCCTCTGACAATTCCGTAATTGCGCCCCCGAAAAAAACGACCTAAAACGCCTGCCCCACATCAACAAAAAACCTGTATCGCTTCAGACCGGAGTCCGGATTCAGCGCGTATCCGAAATCAAACGCAAGCGGTATCCCCGCAACCTTGTATCTCAACCCCGCGCCGACCGCATACCTGAGGTCGTCCAAATCGTAATCAAAACTGTCGGGAAACACATTTCCGTAGTCAAGGAAAAGCACGCCGCCAAGTTTCCGCCACAAAGGAACGCGCGTCTCAACGCTTCCGGTTATCAGAGTATTTCCGCCCAAAGGGTCTCCGTTCCGGTCGCGGGGTCCCAGCCGTTGAAAGGAATAACCCCTCATACTTTTGCCGCCTCCGGCGAACAGTCTTGTGAAACGGGGAATGTCCCCCCCGCGCGTCCGTCCAAACGGCTCTATAAACCCCGCCTGAAACCTCTTCGCCAGCACAACGCCGCCGAAATTGAGGTATCCGGCGGTATCAAAAACCGCTTTGACATAACTCTCATCCGAACCCAGAAAATCGCCCGAAATCTCAGACTCCACACCGGCGGTAAAGCCACGGAAAGGGTCAACGGGATTGTCCACCTTCACAAAATCGGCTCCGGCTCTGAGAGTAACAAGGAAGACATTCTCAAGCCCTCTTGTAATGTTTGCGTCCAGAGACTGAGACCTTATTGTGGAATCCAGCACGGTCGGGTTGAAATGAAGAGAAAGAGTACGATTGGCAAACTCTTTGCGGATTTCAGCCGAACCTATGAGAAAATCCGCCTCGTAACTCGGAAAATCGTCACGGCGGACATCAAAAAGCAGAGCCAGCGCGGAGTCCGCCCCGAACACTCCCGGCTGCCGGATAACCGCCGCCGCTCCCCGCGACACAAATGAAGCGGTCGCGGAAATCTCAAAGGTTCTGTTCAGGTTGAAAAAATTCCTGTTTATCAGCCTCACCCTGCCACGCAGTTTGTCCACGCTGCCCGCTCCAACGCCAAACTGAAAAGTCATTGTCTTGCTTCTGACCGGCTTTATAACCGTGTGCACCACAGCCGCCTCATCGTCAATATCCGAAATGACGGAAACCGAGTCAAAATAGCCGAGGTTTATCAGATGCCTCCTCGCCTCAATCAGTTTTGAAGGAGAACTCGGCTCGCCGGTTTTATAGGTGATGTTCTTTATGACAAGGTCGCGCAGAGCGTCTTCGGACGCTTGAATCTCAATGTTGCCGAAAGTATAAAACTTTCCGGGGTCAATCGTGAAGTTCACAAAAGCCCGCCTCTCCCTGCGGTTGATCTCGCCCCTTGAATCAAAATCCGCCCTTGCGTATCCCATCTCAAGCAGGGCGTTCCTGATAACCCCTTTCGCCTTCTTGAACCTCTGAACCGAAAACCTCTCCCCCCTCGCAAGCGGAACCTCGCCAAGAGATTTCCATATCCTCTTCACGTGTTCGGGAGGGATGCCGCCTTTGATGTCAACCACAACCTCGGAGACCGTTACCGGATAGCCGAGACTGATGTCAATTATCAGCGCAACGGTTTTTTTGTTCTCGCCGATTTCCGCGCGCCAGACCACGGAAGAACTGTAGTATCCGCTTCCCGCGAGAAACTGCCGCAGGAAATCAATGTTTTTCTCAACCTCCAACTTGTCAAATTCGGGAAGCTGCTTCCAGAAAAACAGCCTTCGGGGCGGAACAATCTCCGAAATGACGCTCTTTATCTCTTTGATGTCCACATCCCCGTTTCCCTTGATTGAAAGACTCTCCACCCTTTGGACGCTTTCCCGCTCCTGCGCCGGAGCGGAAAAAAACGGAGCGCAAAGAATCAGAAGCAGTGGGAAAAAAGCAAGTCCGCGCATGTTTTTCAGAGAGGATAGCAAAAACGGGAAAATGATGGGCAAAACTATAATGGGCAACGGAGCAAACTACAATCGGAATTTCAATAAGGGTTGTTGACAAAACGCGCCTCTTACGGTTTCATATCACTGTTTGCCGCCTTTTCAGGCTCAAAGAAAACCGCAGGAAACCAAGGAGAACGGAGAGAAAAATGCCTCTATGCACGAGTGAGCACGAAGAAATAAGACAGTCGGTGCGCAAGTTCACGGAAGAAAAAATTGTTCCGATAGCGTCCGACATACACCACAACAACAAAGAAATCCCGCAGGAAATCATAAGGGAGATGGGGGAACTCGGATATTTCGGCATGGTGTTCCCCGAAAAATACGGCGGGGTCGGGATGGACTATGTGAGCATGGCAATAGTGGCGGAGGAACTCAGCAGAGGGCTTCTGAGCGCCGGAAGCGTTATGACCAGAAACATCATCACGGGAACGCTTCTGGAAAACGGCGGCACGGAAGAGCAGAAAGAGAAGTTCCTTCCGGGGCTGGCAAGCGCGGAGCTTATGTCCGCCGCGGCGTTCACCGAACCCGACAACGGCTCGGACTTGGCGGGAGTCAAACTGAGGGCGACAAAAGACGGAGACCATTACATACTTCACGGAGAGAAAACATGGTGCACTTTTGCGAACAGGGCGAACATTCTCGCCGTGCTCGCCCGCACCGACCCGGACATGTCCAAAAGGCACAAAGGTCTCAGCATATTCCTGGTTGAAAAAGAGCCGGGAGAAAAGCTGGACCATCCCAACATTTCCGGCGGACCCATTCCCACAATCGGCTATCACGGAATGAAGTCGTTCACGGTCAGTTTTGACGAATGCAGGGTTCCCGAGGAAAACCTTCTCGGAATGGAGGAAGGCAAGGGTTTCTACCACCTCATGACAACCTTTGAAGCGGCGAGAATTCAGACGGCGGCAAGAGCGGTCGGAGTGGGACAGGCGGCGTTTGAGGCGGGAATCAAATACGCCAAAGAGCGCATGCAGTTCGGACAGCCCATAAGCAATTTTCAGATTATACGGCACAAACTGTCGGAGATGGCAGTTGAACTTGAAGCCGCGCGCCACCTGACATATGTGGCGGCGGAAAAGAAAGACGGCGGCAAGAGATGCGACCTTGAAGCCGGAATGGCGAAAGCGAAAGGGGCGGAGATGGCTGAGTTCGTAACCAGAGAGGCGATGCAGATATTCGGCAGTTACGGATATTCCGAGGAATACCCGATGGAAAGATTCTGGCGGGACGCAAGGGTGTTCAGCATATTTGAGGGAACAAGCGAAATACAGCACGAAGTAATCGCCAGACGGCTTCTTGAAATCTATTAAACCCGCACTGCGGAAAAAAGGAGAAAAAACATGTTTGTATTAGAAAACGGCTCAAGAGTTGTGGTTCCGAGAACGGAGCTGACCTATCCCGGGCACAACATGAAACTTCACACAAATGCGGCGGACCCGGCAAAGGCGCCGGTTGACCATGTGATGGCGGACCTTGAAGACGCCTGCCCCTACGAGTTCAAGGGAGACAAAAGCAGAAATGTTATGGTTGAGGCGCTCAACACGCTTGATTTCGGCAAAAAAGTTGTAACCGTCCGACCGAACAATGTGCGGTCTGATTTCTTCAAGGGAGACATTGAGGCGGTTATGAGCGGAGCGGTTGACAGGTTTCACGGGGTCATAGTTCCCAAATCAAACGGGCCCGAAGACATAAAAATTGTTTCCGACCTGCTGGACAAACTTGAGAAAAAGCACGGCTGGAAAACAAAAGTCGCAATTGAAGCGCTGATTGAGCGCCCGCGCGCCCTTAAATACGCTTATGAGATAGCGGTCGCATCGCCCAGAATGGCGGGGCTTGTTTTTGGAATAGCGGACTACGCGGCGGAACTGGGGGTTGACCCCGGGCTGCTTCTGGACAGGCAGAACGAGATATTCTACTACGAGAAAAAAGCCGTCATTACGGCGGCGAAAGCGGCGGGTCTTCACGCCATAGACAATGTGTATCTCAGAATCTGGAGAAAAGACGACAAGCCCGAAACCGTAAAAGAGATAGGGGACGGACTCGCGAAAAAGTGCGCCGGTTCGGCGGAAATCGGAATGGACGGAACATGGGTCATCCACCCGCAGCAGGCGGAGACCGCCAACCGCGTTTTCAGCCCGACCGAAAAACAGCTTGAGGAAGCCAAACATCAACTGGACTTCTACCACAAACAGGGCGGCGGAAGCATGTTTGACCCCGAAACGGGGCAGATGGTGGACGAGGCAACCGCAAAAATCGCACTTATGCGAATCTCAAAAGCGCTTACGGCGGGAATGGTTGACCCGCAATATGTTGAGACAATGGCTGAAAAAAGCATGGCGATAACCGGATACGATATATTGAAGCAGTGAGCAAAACAGCAAGTCGCAAAACAGGTCGCACAGCCGCGGATATTAAAAGCCGAACCGAACAGATATACCCAAGACCTCTGGGCGGAAAAGACAAAAAGCGTCTTGACGACCTTTACCGCGCGCTGTGCGAAGCGCGAAGCACCCACGCGGGCTATCCCTGCAACATGGTGTTTGACTACTCGGAACTGAACAGGTTTCTGGAATTTCCCATAAACAATGTCGGAGACCCTTTCGGCAAAACGAATTTTAGCGTCAACACGCACGCAATAGAGCGCGAGATGATCCGCTTTTTTGCGAACATCACAAAAGCGCCAAAGGACGGTTTCTGGGGCTACATAACCGCCGGAGGAACGGAGGGAAATATGTACGGCCTCTATCTCGCAAGGGAACTGATGGGCAAAGACGCGACCGTCTATTTCTCCGAAGACACGCACTACAGTGTTTCCAAAATAATGCGCCTTCTGGACATGAGACACATAATGATAAAAAGCGCTCCGGGCGGAGAAATTGACTGTGAAGACCTGAGGGAAACAGTGCGGATTCACAGAGACCGCCCCGTAATCATAATGGCAAACGCCGGAACCACGATGAAGGGAGCGGTGGACGACATAGCGGAGATTCGCTCCATTCTTGAAAAGTTCGCCATAAAAAAGTCTTATATCCACTGCGATGCCGCGCTCAGCGGAATGGTTCTGCCGTTTGTGAAAAACCCTCCCCCTTTCGGTTTTCCAACCGGAATGGACAGTGTGGCAATAAGCGGACACAAGTTGATAGGAAGCCCGTTTCCGTGCGGCGTGGCGCTGGTGAAAAAAGAAAACGTAAAACTCATCGCCCGCAACATTGAGTATATTGGCGCTCTTGACACAACCATCAGCGGCTCAAGAAACGCTTTCGCCGCCCTTGCGCTGTGGTATGCGGTCAGGCGTTACGGCGTGGGCGGACTGAGAAAACTGGTCGGGGATTCAATAGCCCTCGCCGATTTCGCGGTGAAAAGATTTCGGGAAAACGGAGTGGAGGCATGGAGAAACGAAAACTCCATCACGGTTGTGTTCCCGCGTCCGGCGGAAAAAACCGCCGAAAAATGGCAGCTTGCGTCAAAAGACGACATATCGCACATCATCACCCTTCCTCACCTCAACCGCGCAACAATAGAGGCAATCGTAAAAGAGACAGCCCGCGACCTTGAAAAAAACAGAAAGGAGAAACCTGAAAAATGAAACAGATAATCGTGGTAAGCGGCAACACAATGGGCGTGATAGCGGACATAAGCAAAATTCTGTCAAAAAAAGGAATCAACATTGAGCGGCTTGACACAAGCGGCACAAAGTCTCACGGGGCGGTCATTCTGACAACGGACAGGTATGACGAAGCCCTGAAAGTTTTGAACGATTCCGGCTTCAAGGCGGTTTCCGAAGACGCAATGGTGGTTCGGCTGAAAAACGAACCGGGCTCTCTCGCAAAAATTTCCGGCAGATTGAGCGAAGCGGAAATAGACATCCGCAGCATGCACATAATAAAACGGGAAGAAGACTATTCCCTTGTCGCAATAGCAACCGGACGGAACGGGGAAGCCCGCAAACTGCTGAAAGATGTGCTGATTGGATAAAAGGCGGGAAACCGCCCGAAAGACGGCGGAGAAACCCGCGTCTAAAAGTTGAAGTTCAAACTTCCGCCGCCCTGTTTTGCATCCTCCGGAGAAAAGCCGGAGAAGCCGAACCGTCCCGTGGCAAAAATTGCAATTCTCTCTTTCTCAACGATTTTCAACCCGACCCCCGCCGCGAAAGCCGTTTCTTCATCGGCGAATCCGACCCCCGTTGACACCGAAAACCGTTTGTTTCCGTGGGAAAACAGGTTAAGGGTTGAAAGCGCTGAAGACACCGCCATTCCTTTTTGCAGTTTTCTTATTTCGGAAGTCGCGGATTCAAGACCGCTTTCAATGCCTGATATGCGACCCCGCAGAGCGGGAGACAGGTCCGCCTCTAAAACCGTGCCATCGGAGATGTCAGCGCTTGTAACAGTCCCGTCAAGAATGTTATCAGTTGTTATGGAATCGTTGCCAACAGCGCCATCGGTCTCTATAAGGGTGAGAAGAACCGAAGACAGATCTTCCCTGTCAATTGTGCCATTCGCTATCTTTCCCGATGTTACGCTTTCATTCGCAAGCTTTGCAGTCGTAACCGCGCCATCATCAATCTTTCCGGTCGTAACCGCTCTTGTCGCAAGTTTCACAGCCGTAACCGCTCCATCGTCAATCTTTCCGGTCGTAACCGCTCTTGCCGCAAGTTTTTCACTTGTAACCGACCCGTTCACAAGGTTGTCGGTCATTACCGAACCTTCGTTGAGAACGCCCTCCATCAAAACACCTATGGACTCCCAAACAGTTGCCGTCTCGCCCGAAGGTCTTGAACCAAGTTCTTCAACCGACCTGATTACCGACCTGAGTTGTGTGTCTGTCAGAACCGATGCGTTCATAAACTGCACTTTTGCCGAGTCGCTTATGTCGGCAAGCCCTATTGTCGCATCAACTATCTTTGCGGAATTCACTGAATCGTCCGCAAGTTTTGCTCCCGTTACGCTTCCATCAACAAGAAAACCGCCGGGCAATCTGCCGGACTGCAAATAACCCCAAACCGTGCCGGTCGTGTCGGTTACCGGTCTTGTCCCTATCGTATCCACAGCCGCAACTTGTCCGCCCGTCAACTGGGCGGCGTTCATAAACGACATCTTTGCGGCATCGCTTATGTCGGCAAGCCCTATTGTCGCATCAACTATCTTTGCGGAATTCACTGAATCGTCCGCAAGTTTTGCTCTCGTTACGCTTCCGTCAATAAGAAAACCGCCGGGCAAGCTGCCGGACTGCAAATAACCCCAAACCGTGCCGGTCGTGTCGGTTACCGGTCTTGTCCCTATCGTATCCACAGCCGCAACTTGTCCGCCCGTCAACTGGGCGGCGTTCATAAATGACATCTTTGCGACATCGCTTATGTCGGCAAGCCCTATTGTCGCATCAACTATCTTTGAGGAATTCACTGAATCGTCCGCAAGTTTTGCTCTCGTTACGCTTCCGTCAATAAGAAAACCGCCGGGCAGTCTGCCGGACTGCAAATAACCCCAAACCGTGCCGCTCTCACTTCCCGGTCTCGTTCCTATCGTATCCACAGCCGCAACTTGTTCGTCCGTCAAATCTTTAATTGTAAATTCCGAAGACGCGCCACCGTCGGTATAACTGACCGTTATTGCTCCGGAGGCACGCGTAACACCGCTTACCAGAAAACCCGAAACCGCGCTCAAATCTCCTTGCGCATCCGCCCGGACAAATCCGTCCGTAACAGACGGCACTCTTACGGTGTGCGTGGATTTCCCCAGAACTATCAGATCGTTGTCGGGAGCCATCACCCCCGCACCTATTGCTACGCTGTTAATGCCACCCGCAACTGAATCCGCGCCAATCGCAGCGCTGTTGTGGCCGGATGAGTTCGCTCTAGTGCCCAAGGCAAGACTGGCATCACCGAAAGATTCGGAAAAACGACCAAAAGCGGATGAACTGTTTCCTGTTGATTCCGCGTTTTGACCTACGGCGACTGATCCAAATGAGGCTTGCACGTCGTGACCTATGGCAGTGGCTGAAATGTCCGCTTTTGCGTTCTGACCGACAGCCGTTGCAAACAATGGTGCGAGAGCGTTTTGACCTACGGCAGTGGAGTTGAACGAAAATGCCAATGAGTTCTGGCCAAATGCGGTTCCGCCAGTGGACGCTCTTGCATTGTGCCCATAAGCGGTGGAGTTTTGTCCCGAAGCTTGCGCGTTGTCTCCAATCTGTGTGGAATGGGCGTCGCTTCCTCTGAAGTTAAAGGAAGTCCCGCCCGTGGGCACCGTAAATGAATCTGCGCTACCATCGGCATAACTGACCGTTACAGTTCCTCCGGAGGCATGCGTAACATTGCTTACCAAAGAGCCCGCAAACGCGGTCAAATCCCCTTCCGCACTCGCCTGAACAAATCCGCCCGGAGCAAGTGATGCAATCCGCACTCTGTGGGCACTTTTTCCTATCACTATCAGATTTGATTCCAATACTGACACCCCCGCGCCAATTGCTACGCTGTTAATGCCACCCGCCACTGAATTCGCGCCAATCGCGGCGCTGTTGTGACCGGATGCGTTCGCGTTGGTGCCCAAGGCAAGACTGGACTCACCGGAAGCGGTGGAAAAACGACCAAAAGCGGATGAACCGTTTCCTATTGATTTCGCTCTCTGACCAACGGCAACCGATGCATCTCCGGTTGCTCGGACGTTTTGACCTATGGCAGTGGACGAAGTTTCCGCTTTTGCGTTCTGACCGACAGCCGTTGAAAAGAATCGCGCGAAAGCGTTTTGACCTATGGCAGTGGATTGGGCCATAAATGCCAATGAGTTCTGGCCAACTGCGGTTGAGTCATAGGACACGACTGACGTGACTGCATTGTGCCCATAAGCGGTGGAGTTTTGTGCCGAAGCTTGCGCGTTGTCTCCAATCTGTGTGGAATTGGCGTCGTTTCCTCTGAAGTTAAAGGAAGCCCCGCCCGTGGGCACTGTAAATGAATCTGCGCTACCATCGGCATAACTGACCGTTACAGTTCCTCCGGAGGCATGCGTAACATTGCTTACCAAAGAGCCCGTAAACGCGCTTAAATCCCCGTCCGCATCCGCTTGGACAAACCCGCCCGAAACGGATGGCGCTCTTACAGTGTGCGTGGAATCTCCCAACACTATCAGGTCGTTGTCGGGAGCCGTCACATCCGTGCCAATTGCTATGCTGTTAGTGCCCATTGCCATTGCACCGAAACCTATCGCAACGCTGTTGAAGCCCGCCGCTTCGGCTGAGGCGCCCAAAGCAAGACTGCTCTTTCCGGTCGCTTGAGCGAAATCGCCAAACGCGGATGCGGAATCATTTCTTGCAGTTGAGTCCACACCGACGGCAATGGAACGGCTTCCTTCTGCTGTGGCAAGTTGACCAAATGCGGACGCGGACGGCCCGCTACTTGCCGATTGATCGCCGACAGCAGTGGAACCGGTTCCGGTCGCTTCGGAAGACAAGCCAAACGCGGAAGCGGCTTCCTCTGACGCATTTGATTGCGTGCCAACGGCGGTGGAACCGATCCCGGTCGCTTGAGCGGTTTTACCAAATGCGGATGACTTATCGGAGTCCGCAACTGCGCTTATGCCAACCTGAGTGGAATTGACCGCCGAACCGTTTGCCCTGTCCGTAAGCAGATTGCGAAGGTCCGCGCCAATGTGAGAAGTCATTATGGAACGGTCAGATATAGCCCCGCCGGTTTGTATTGTAGTCAGAAGAGCCGAAGACAGATCACTCTCCAGTATCGTCCCGTCCTCTATCTTGCCTGTCGTTACGCTGTCATCCACAAGAAAACCGCCCGGAAGTCCGCCCGCTTGCAAATAACCCCAAACCGTGCCGCTCTCACTTCCCGGTCTCGTTCCTATCGTATCAACAGCCGCAACTTGGTCGTCCGTCAAATCTTTAACTGTAAATTCCGAAGGCGTGCCACCGTCGGTATAACTGACCGTTATTGCTCCGGAGGCACGCGTAACACCGCTTACCAGAAAACCCGAAACCGCGCTCAAATCTCCTTGCGCATCCGCCCGGACAAATCCGTCCGTAACAGACGGCACTCTTACAGTGTGCGCGGATTTCCCCAGAACTACCATATCGTTGTCGGCAGCCATCGCACCCGCCCCGATTGCCACGCTGTTAACGCCCGTTGCCGATGCCCCGGCACCGAGGGCAACCGAGTTGACCTCTTGCGCCACCGTGCCGTAACCGAGCGCAAGACTGTTCGTCCCGCTTGCGTTGGAATTCCGACCGAATGCCACGCCACCCGCGCCGGAGGAGGAGTTTCCCCCTATTGCGATGGCTCCGGTACCTGACGCATCGGCGTCCGTTCCTATTGAAACAGTGTCAATACCACCGGCTCTTGAACTTCCAATTGCAATTCCACCGCGAGTTTCCGCTCCCGAACCTATTGCCAATGCTATGGTCCCAATATCAATAAAATCCGTTTTGCTGACCACACTTCTAAGACTTTCAAGGCCATCGGCACGGGGAACGCCGGACAGCTTTTCTCTTGTGATTGACGCATTTGCTATCTTGTCTCCCGTAACTGCTCTATCCACAATGTGAACAGTTTGCACTGAATCGGGACGTAAACCGGAGCCGGAGGAAACTGGAAATGTCAAATTCGCTCCACCATCCGCATAACTGACCGTTACCGTTCCGGCGGTATGCGTAACATTGCTCACAACGCTATCGTCATAGCGGGAGAGCGTCCCGTCCCCGCCCGCCCGGACAAAGCCGACCTCCGAGCCAACAAGAGGGGCGAGGGACGGAATACGCACACTGTGGTCTTCCGTTCCAAGCACTATAAGGTCGGCATCTGATACCGACACACCAGCCCCGATTGCTATGCTGTTATCGCCCGTTGCCGATGCTCCGACACCCAGAGCGATTGAGTTGACATTTTGCGCCACTGAATTTTGACCCAAAGCCAGAGAGGATCTGCCCCCGGCAGCCGCATTCCAGCCAAACGCGGATGAATGAGTGTTCGCCGATGAGTTCCAACCCACCGCCACGCCTCCGGTATTGGAGAAAGATCTTGCGCCTATTGCGACAGTGTTGACTTCTAACGCATTGGCATCAGTTCCAATTGCAATTCCGTGAGATGTTGCCCCGCTTCCTATTGATATTGACGAACCGTTAAAACTGAAGAAATCAGTTTTGCCAACCGCATTGTAAAGGTCAGACAAGCCATCGGCACGGTCGGCGCGGGACAGTTTTTCCCTTGTAACCGCTCCGTCTTCGATGTTGTCAGTCATTACCACATCTCCGGGATTAACACCCGCTCCTATCGCTAATACAAGGTCTTCATCCAAATCCTCTTGCGAAATAGTTCCGTCAGAAATAAAAGAGCCGGGAAGGTTTCCCTGACTCAACAAACCCCAAATTGTGGCGGGCGCGGTGTCGTCCGGTGTCTCAGTTCCGGCTCCGCCCTCAGCGCCATCGTCAGGAGAAGCGGGAGGCGCTCCCACACTTTCAAGCATTGTCAATTGGCGGTCGGATGCGCCAACCTGCTCAAGACTCGCCACCACCAGTCCCGTTTCAGGATTAAGGACAAATACGGAAGTATCTTCGGAAAGAGACCCTTCCTCACGGTTTACGGGGTCTCCGGCGCCGGACGGCCCACCGGCGCTCCTTCCTTGACCGGAGCTAAACTCTCCCGCTCCGAGGGAAGAAGCGCCGCCAGCTCCTCCTTCCGCCCCTCCTTCCGCGCAGAGAGGGGATGCGGGGTAAGGTGTTTCAGTGCCGTCTTCATTTATTATAACAATATCCCCGCCCGCTCTGGAACAACCGCCAAAAGCCAGCGACCCTCCGCCTGCCACGCGAGCGCCCGCTCCAAATCCAACGGTGCTAATCGCTGCGCTGTCAGTTCCAACCGCTATTGCCGCTCTCCCCATCGCAAGCGCGTTTTGTCCTATTGCAATGCCGCCATTAAATGAACGAGCCTCATTCCCGATTGCAATGCCGCCGGTTTCCTCATTAACATCAAAGAAACGCAGTTTGCCTATTTCACTTGAAAGATTGGAAGACAGTTTTTCCATTGTTACCGCTCTGTCCGCAATCTGTTCAGTGCCGACACTGCCGCTCATAATGAAAGTTCCGGGAAACTGTCCCGTCTGCAAGTAACCCCAGACGGTTGAATCATCCGGCTCGCCTGCGGGATGTATGCCCAAAGTGGCAATGTCGGGGGAAGGTGTGTGAGCTTGCCCGGAAACATCGGACGACTCTTCATCGGACGACCCTCCATTAACATCAGTCTCTTCAATCGCGCCGCCCACATCCGCCTGCCCGCGGACAATATAGCTCGCAAACGCCTCCGCTATGAAACGGGACAGTTCGCTTTTATCGGACCTGTCATCGCCTTCATCCGAAGACCGCCCGTTTGCCGATGAAGAGTTTTCCGAAGAAGCTTCCGCTTCAGCCCTCTGCTGTGCGGAATTTGCGTTTGTCGCCAAGAAGAAGAAAGAAAAAATCAACGCAAGCGCAAGAAAAGAAAAAAGGGAAATCCGCCCTCTTGTGAAATCCCCGACGCTAAGACTTGCCATCTGAAAAGTCATATTTCCTCCGTGGTTTTCTGTTTGCAATTCCATTAAAATCAACTCGGTTACAATACCCAAAAAATCACACAAACTTCAACCTCCGCATAAACAACGGCAAGAAGTGCAATCTCCGTTTCCGCCTCTTTTGACCAACTGTCTGTCCGGCTTTTCCCGCAGCAAAGATACGGAACAAAAAAACCCTAATTCCGGTAAAAGTTCGTAATGGGCATCCGGCGGTCTTTGCCGAACGCCTTGTCGGTCAATCTGATTCCCGGAGGACTTTGCCTTCTCTTGTATTCATTGCCGTCCACCATATCAACAACCCTGCGGACGGTTTTTGCGTCCGCCCCCGAAAGGGAAACCGTCTCGGCGACGCTTCTGTCGGACTCAACATAGTGCCTGAGGATTTCATCCAGAACTTCATACGGCGGAAGCGCGTCCGAATCCCTCTGCCCCTTTCTGAGTTCGGCGGACGGAGCCCTTTTAATAACGGAATCAGGGACGGCGTCAAAACCGCGCCGTCCGTTGAAGTGGCGGACAAGTTCGTAAACAAGGGTCTTTTTCACATCCTTTATAACCGCAAACCCTCCGGCGGTGTCGCCGTAAAGGGTGGAATATCCGACACTGAGTTCGCTCTTGTTCCCCGTTGTCAGCACAAGCCAGCCGAAACGGTTGGAAAAAGCCATCAGGATATTGCCCCTTATCCGCGCCTGTATGTTCTCAAGAGCGGTGTTTGAATCCCCCGAACCGGCAAAAGGGGCGGGAACATTTTTTTTGTAGGACGAAATAAGCCCGTCTATCGGAACCGAGACAACCTCAACGCCGAGATTTTCCGCAATCAGTTTTGCGTCTTTTATTCCAGCTTTGGAACTGAAAACCGACGGCATGTTGACCGCAACAACCCTTCGGGCTCCCAGCGCCTCAACCGCAACGGCGATTACAAGAGCGGAATCTATTCCGCCCGAAAGCCCCACCACCACGGACTTAAAGCCGTTTTTCCGCACATAGTCGCGCGTGCCGAGAACAAGCGCGGAGAAAATTTCCTCCTCTTTTCCGGCAAACCGTCTGATGACGCCGCGGACTTGCGGTTTTTTCCCGCTCTCCGGCGCCTTGATTTTATATTCACTTCCCCCGGAAACGGACAACCCGCTTTTTTTCGCCCCGCGCGGTGTCAACTCAATATCGGCGAAAACCGTCTCTTCCCCGAAACCCCGCGCCCTTGCGATTACACCGCCGCCACCGTCAAAAAAAGCGCTGTGCCCGTCAAAAACAAGTTCGTCCTGCGCTCCGGTCATATTGCAGAAGGCAAGAGCGGCGCGGCAGTTTTTCGCCCTTTCGGAAAGCATTTTCTCCCTCAAAGCGGACTTGCCTATTGAATAAGGCGATGCGGAAATGTTGACAATCAAATCGGCTCCCATCCCGGACTGAACCGCCGCGGGACCGTCGGCAAACCAGATGTCTTCGCAGATGTTGACTCCCATCTTGAACCCCCCGCCCGCAAACACCGAAACCCGTCCGCCGGACTCAAAATAGCGGTTCTCATCAAAAACCCCGTAGTTCGGCAGCAGGGTTTTTGCGTAAATTCCGGCAACCTTCCCGCCGGAGATAACAGCCGCCGCGTTGTGAAGGCGGAACCCGTTTTTTAAATCGCCCGAGCGTTCAACAAACCCCACGACAGCGGTCAGAGGATACGACTGATCTTTTATTTCCCGCAGCCCCTCAATGTTTCTTTCTATAAATCCCGGCTTCAGCAGAAGGTCTTCGGGCGGGTATCCGCAAACCGCGAGTTCGGGAAAACAGACAATATCCGCCCCTTTGTCATGCGCTTTTTCAATGTTCCGCTTGATTTTGGCGACATTGTAGGCGATGCCTCCGACACGGCAGTTCATCTGGCAGAGGGCGACCCTAACGCGCTTCATTGACTCTCTCCGCCGGAGCGTCAAACATCTCAACACAACTCACCGTTGAATCAACAATCTCTTCAATTGAGACGATTTCCTCAAGACGCCGCAAGGTTCCAATCCGGCATTTTGTTCTCGGAGAGGAGGAAACGATTGAGCAGCACTCGTTGTATGGCTTGATGCTGTGCCCGTAAGTTCCGCACTCGCGCGCTTTGTCCACTATCTCTTTCTTGTCCCAGCCGAGAAGCGGACTCAGGACGGGAACATCAAGACCGGCATACGCCCCGCCGATGTTCTCAACCGTCTGAGACGCCACCTGCCCGATGCAGTCTCCGGTAACAACGCCTTTGTAGCCGTGCCTGAGCGCAAGAGACCGGGCCACTTTCAGCATAAACCTTCTGAAAAGAACAAGTTCGTATCCCCTGAACATTTCGGCATCGGGGAAAACCCTCAGTATCTCCTTTTGAAAAAACTTGTATGAAGCGAGAAACATCTTCGCCTCCCGCCGGTAACCCCGGAGAACGCCCAATATATCCGCCATTTTGCTTTCCGGCACGGGGGCGGAATCGGGAAAGACATGGAAGTGGAGAAAATCAGCGCCGCATCCCCGCTTCATCGCAAGAAGCGCGGCGACCGGAGAGTCTATGCCGCCTGAGAGAAGACACAGAACGGGAGCGGAAGACCCGACCGGAAGCCCGCCGAGTCCGGGCAGTTTTTCAAAATGCACCTGCGCGGAGTTTGACGCCACCTCAACATAGACGGGCAGGTCGGGCGCGGAGATGTTGACCTTCAGGTTGAAACGCCCGCAAACCCGGTCGCCGACAATGCTTGATATTTCGGTTGATGTAATCGGAAAACTTTTGTCCGAGCGTTTTGCGTAAACGGCAAAGGTTTTTTTTGACCCGCCGCTTTCGGAGACCCTGCTCTCAACGCCCCGCAAAACGCAGTTCAGTATCTCTTCCATATCCTTTGAACAGACCCGGCAGGGAGCATACCAAGAAATCCCGAAAACTTTTTTCAGCGCCGAGAGGTCGCCGCCACGCAATATAATCCGGTCTCTTTGCGCCTCGCAGGTTCCGCCCGAAGCGCTTTCTATGTTCCGGGCGAGGGCGTTTACAAAATCGCCCCGATTCCTGCCCTTGAGGGACAAGTCTCCGTAGTGAACAAGAACTTCCATATCAAGCGGAACCGTATGACAAAAAATCAGACTGTGATATTATACACAACCTTCTCAAACCGGAGGCATCACTTGAAAAAACTGAAACGGAAAATCGCGGTCGCGGTTCTGTGCGCTGTCGCCCTCATACCCTTCACTGTAAAAGCCGAGGAAGCATCCTCCCCGAAAATAATGGGAGCGGTTTTTGAAATCGTTAAAAATAAATTTGTTCACAAATCCACGGTTGACTTTCAGAAAATGCTCAAACAGGGGCTTGACCATCTGGAAATTAAAATAGACGAAGTGCTGGTTGACTGGCCCGAGGAAGGGGTTTTTGACATAGTGGTCGGGGAAAAGAAAAAAAGTTTCAGATACGAAGAGCCGAAAACATGGGAAGACCTGCGGAAAATATCGGGCGAAGCGTTCTCTTTTGTCCACACAAACGCGCGGAAGAAAGAAAAATCCGACGGCAGGATTGAATACACGATGGTAAACGGAATGCTCACGGCGGAAGACAGGCATTCGCGCATCATTCCCCCGCGGAACTACGAGGAGTTTGTTGTTGAAACCGAAGGCAGTTTTTCGGGACTCGGCATCGTCATCAGCACGCGCAAGGGCTGGATAACGGTGGTGTCTCCGATTGAAGACACTCCCGCATACAGGGCGGGAATGAAGTCCGGCGACAAGATAGTTCAGATAGAAAACGAGTCCACGGTGAACATGTCAATCGTTGAAGCGGTGCACAGACTGAGGGGACCGAAGGGAGAGCCGGTGAACATAAGAATACTCAGGGACTCAATGGACAAGCCCAAGGCGCTCACCATAGTGAGGGATTTGATAAAAATAGAGAGCGTTGAGGAGCACCTTTTTGACGACGGCATTCTCTACATAAAGATCAAAAACTTTCAGAGAAACACCACGGACAGCGTTCTGGAAGCGCTGAAGAAAAGAAAAAAAGAGGGAAAAATTGCGGGAATAATCCTTGACCTCAGAGACAACCCCGGCGGGCTTCTGGATCAGGCGGGGAGAATATCCGACCTGTTTCTGAGATTCGGCACAATTTTCAGCATTAAAAGCGGGCAGAGCATCAGGGCGTATGTGGCGCAGGACCGCAACCGTTTTGAGTTGAGAGAAAAAACCGTAATTCTGGTAAATTCGGGCTCGGCAAGCGCATCGGAGATAGTAACGGGAGCGCTGAGGGAAAACGACAGGGCGCTGACAATGGGAACGACCACCTTCGGCAAAGGGTCAATTCAGGACATCTTTGAACTCGCGGACGATTCCGCCCTCAAACTCACGATAGCCAACTATCTTATCCCCGGAAACATCTCCATACACAAGGTCGGCATAACGCCGGACATCTTCATTGAGGAGGTTGATTTTTCGGAGGAAAAGGCGATATACAAAACCCCCGAATTTTCTTTCTATCTTGAAAAATACCGCGAAGAAAAAGAAGACAAACTGCGCGAGCCGGACCCCCCTTCATACGCATTCAAGATTCTGAACGAATCCCTGATAGACGAAGACGCCAAAGAGGAAGACCCGGACAAAGTGCCGAAAACTTCGACCAAGAGCGAAAAAAGAGCGAAAAAAGAGAAAGACCCTCTCATTGCCGCGGCGCGGCGCATAATCGCCGGGTCGGACGGGGTTGACAGAAGCGACATGCTTAAGACCGCCTCCGATGTTCTGTCTCAAATAAAGAAGGACGAAAACGAGCACATAAAACAGAAACTTGAGGGTTTCATGGTGGACTGGTCGGGCGCGGTTGAGGGCGAAAACGGCGCGGAGATAAAACTTGAAGCGGAGGTTGTTCCCGAAAACGGCGTCTTCAAAGCCGGAGAAGAAGCGGAAATAAAGGTTCGGGTGGCCAACCTCGGAGACAGTCCGGTTTACAAACTGACGGCGGTTACGGATTCGGAAAACCGGCTTTTTGACCGCAAGGAGTTTGTTTTCGGTAAAGTGGCTCCCGGCGGGAAAGCGGAATGGAAAGCGGGCGTAAAAATTCCGGAAAACGCCAAGACGCGCAACGACGAGTGCGTTCTCAGGTTTTTTGATTCGTCCGGCACGGAGGTTTTTTCAAAAACCTTCACGGTTGCCACGGAGAAAAAAGACCGTCCCGCGATAAGTTACAACTATGAGATAGTGGATGACGGAAGGTTCGGCTCAAAGGGAAACGGAGACGGAAGAATCGGAAAGGACGAGACGATAGCGCTGCTTTTCAGAATAAAAAACAGAGGCAAAGGCGGAGCGGAAGACATCGGGGTTTATTTGAAAAACCGGTCGGGGAAGAAACTGTTTCTGGAAAAAGCGATAGAGGAAGTCGGGGTTATGGCTCCGGGGGAAACAAGGGACATCGCCATGAGGTTCCGGGTGGAAGACAAGTGGGGTGAGAAGAAAAATGAAAAAGCGGAGTTTGAACTGATAGCGAACGATTTCAATATCGGGTTTTCCTCAAAATACAAAATAACAGTCCCGCCGCACGAAACGGCGGAGTTCACCGAAAGCGCCGGCGCGGTTCAGGCGTCCACAAACGCCGCAATTTTCGGCGGCAGTTTTGAAAAAGCGCCGCGCATTTCGTTTGCGAAGGCGGGATCGTCCTACAAGGTGACGGGCTCAACCGGCGACCGGCTGAAAGTGGAACTCGGCGGAGACAGATACGGCTGGATAAAGGCGGGTGACACCGTGCCGTTTGAGGGGGAAGTCAGCCCGGATTTCACATACGCGCTCGCAAGCCCTCCGGTCATCACACTTGACACGCCCGATGTCGTAACGGACAAAGAGGAGATACGGATAAGCGGTTTTGTAAAAGACATGGAGCCGGTGGTCAACATCTCGTTTTTCAACAACAACAACAAAATACACATCATCAATTCACAAGGCACAAAGCAGGATTTCACTTTCAACATTCCGCTTGAAGACGGCATGAACCAACTGATAATCACCGCCAGAGACTCAAACGACCTCCGCAGCGCCCGCACTTTCTACATAAGAAAAAAGAGTTGAGAAACATCAAAATAACAGTTGAATATGAAGGCACAAACTACAGCGGCTGGCAGAGGCAGAAAAACACCCGAACCGTTCAGGAAGTGATAGAAGACGCAATCCTGAAAATCACCGGCGAAAAGACCGCCCTTCACGGCTCCGGCAGAACGGACGCGGGAGTTCACGCAATCGGGCAGGCGGCAAATTTCCGGACTGAGTCCGATATTGACACGGAAACTCTCCGCAAAGCGTTCAACTCGTTCCTGCCGCCGGACATTGCGGTAAAGTCCGCCGAACAGGTTGCGGACGATTTCCACTGCCGAGTTTCGGCGAAAAGAAAGACCTATGTTTACAAAATCCTCAACAGTCCCTTCCCTTCGGCGCTTTCAAGAAATTTCCGCTGGTTCGTCCCGCAGCCCTTGAACACCGTTGCGATGCAAACGGCGTGTTCCCTTGTGGTCGGCAAAAAGGATTTCTCGGTATTCGCCCATGCGGACGCAAAAGTAAAGACCACCGTCAGAACGGTTTTCCGCGCGGAGCTTGTTCGCGCCGGAGATTCGGTAACATTCACAATTGAAGCGGACGGGTTTTTGAAACGGATGGTGCGGCTGATTACGGGAACGCTTGTTCAGGTGGGCAAAGAGAAACTGAGCGTTGAGGGTTTTGAGGAGATAGTCAAAAACGGCGAAAAAACGCCGAATGTGGTCGCGGCTCCGGCGCAGGGGTTGTTTCTTGTGAGGGTTGAGTATTGAGCGACCGCTAAACCTCGGCGATAATTTCGTCGACTTTTTCACGCCACTCGTTCTCAAAAAGCATTGAAAATTTGGCGGGAGTTTTGCCCACCGTTTTCATTTCACCTCTTTCAAGAGCGGTCTTATATGTCGCATCAAGAGTTTGAAGCAATTTTTGCTTATACGCCGTATCTTCATTCCCTTTAAGATGAATCCCCTTTGTTTCCATAATCAGAAGTTTGCTTTCTTTGCCTCCGCCTTTTCTAAACGCCACAAAGTCGGGATAGACCTTGTGGCGTTTCCATCCCTGAATTGAGTATTCCTGTCTTGCGGCTATTTTGTGCCACCAAAATATTGAATCGTTCTTCTCCAGATAGAGCGCAAAGTTTTTCTCAAGTCCGTTAAAATCACTTTCAAAGGCGTTTTCAAACAGACTACTCTGAACCGGATTTCCATGTTCGGCGAGTGCTGTTTCATCTTGCGCGACCGAAACTTCCAATGTTTTCTGAAACTCGTAGTTCAGTTTCTCGTCCGTTACAAGGTGAAACCTGATTTCATCTTTACAAATTTTCTCCCGAAAAACCTGTTCGGCTTTTCCGTCAATGTTTTCCCTGATTCTTTCTCTCAAAACCTCGGACAGATAGAGACGGTTTTTGAGAAGTTCCAAATCACCACGGTTTTTCCTTTTGCAACTCCGCAAAAATGTTTTCGCCATGCGAGCCGCCTGCCACGGGTTTGGAACCATATCAATCAACCGCCGGACAAAGTAATCAAGAGTCAAAACCTCTCCCGTGTCAATCTTCGTTTCGGAAACAAAATGTTCCCCTTGAATATCAACAACAGCGGTTCTTTCCGCAATCGTGTCGTTGTCGTCAAGTTCCACCGCTCCGCGCGCGTTGATTCCTCCCCAGTTCAAGGAGGCGAGTATGTCGCGGTCGTAATCAATCGGACGCCATTTCCTTCCGTCTTTGTGCAAGACCTGCGGAAGAAAGATGTTTAATTTTCTGTAGGGTTCACGCCGTTTGATTGTTCGGGTTGTAACATTTGCCTCTTTTCCACCGTCAATAACGGAATCTCCGAGCCCCGTAAGTCCTTCTTGTTCCAGACCTTGCTTAACACCTTCAACCGCTATGCCGACATCTCTGTTATAGCAGTAGATATAACAGCGGTTCAAAGCGTCTGACTTGTCAATCAGTCGCGCATGGGGCTGGCGCATAACCCGTCCCGTCATCTGCGTAATGGCTGTTGTCGCCGTTGTGTTGTCCAGCAAAGCAAGGATGTATGCAAACGAACAGTCCCACCCTTCTTTCAAAGCGTCCTTTGTGATAATCCAGCGGACTTCGCTCATTTCACTCAGCAAATCCTCTCCCCCAAGTTCCTTAAGTGTTGATGACTGAACCTTTACCTGTCTTTCCGGCACGGAGAGATTTTGTATCAAATAGTTCCGCGCATCTTCGGAATAAGTTTTCCCTTGTTTGTTCCCTTCTTCGCTTGTTCTCTGAACTCTCACCACAACAATCGGGCGGACATAACGGTTTTCCCTCTGTTTCAGTTTCCGTGCCTCTTGTTCAAGGTCATTCAATTTCTTTTGTGTTTGCGCAAGCGTGCGTTTCCAGTCTGAATTACTGAAACTGTGAATCTCTATCGGGAGTTTTATCATCTCCTCGTTTTTCAGTTCGGTTCCGCCTATGTTGACCAGAATGTTGCTTATGCCGGTTCTTGGCGTTGCGGAAAGTTCAAGCACAAAACGGGGGTTCAGTCTGTTGACGGATTGCACAAACTCTCTGTTGTTTTCTTCATTTCTTCCATATGCTTTATGCGCTTCATCCAGAATCACTGTCGGGCGAATCAGTTTGAGAACATTGATCAAACTGTGCTTGACCCAACCACCGCTTTTGTTTTTCTCCAAGTCGGTATGGTCTTCCGAAAGTTGTTTGTTCTCTTTCAAATCGTCCTGTTCGGGAAAGAAAGATGTGTAACCGCTACTGTCTCTGAATATTTTGAGAAAATCTTTTCCTTTCTTCCTGTTAGCGGAAGGCAGCATAAGCATCATTATGCAGAGATAACTTTCAACATCCTGTTTTGTAAATCGGTCGTCTTTCTCAAGCAGTTTGACTTTCCCGCCGGAAATTCTTTCAAGCATAACCCTGTATGGGTGTTCGCGGTTTCTGAAAGATTTGATTGTCTGTTCATAAATCGCCTTTGTCGGAACAATCCACAAAACAAAACCTTTTTCCCGCCTTAAACGCTCAAGAGAGGCGACACCCAAAAGCGTCTTCCCGCCGCCGGTCGGAATCTTCATACAGACATGAGGAATCGGTTCGCCCGATGTTCCGGTTCGGGATATGTAATCGGGGATTTTAATGTCTCCGTCTTGCTCAATTCCCGGAAGAACACCTTGATCTTTCAAACTTCCCCATGCGGAACGGGGATAGTTTTGCAAATCCTTAGGAATCGGTTCTCTCAGTTCTTCAAAAAACTCTTTTGCTTTCTCTCGTTTTTTTACGGCATCTTTGAGCGCATCAATCCAGAGGTCTAATTGTTCAAGGGCTTTTTGTTGGTAGTTTTTAAGTTGCATAATGTAAACAATCAAACCATTTTCCGGCTTGTTCCGGGAATAGTGCATTTTGTTACGGAAAGTCCTTCCACCTCATTTTTTTCGTTCAATTTCAACAAACGCTCGTCAAATGTATGGAACAATCTCGCCCCCATCACAATCGCCGTTGCAATATGAACGGCGTCAGGCGTCCCTATGGAAGTGCGGTTTCGTATTTCCTGAGCCTTTTCAGCAACGCGAATATCAACGGCGATTACTTCCACCGTCTCCCGATTTGTCATAAACTGTTTGAACTTTCCTCCGGCGGCGGCGGGCATTTTGCTGTCAAGCACTTCAACATAGACCAGAGTGGAAAAAGCCAACTTGTAATCGCCTTTTTCCAAGCTTCCAATCACGGTTTGTATGGATTTGATTCTATCCCGAGGAGATTGAGCGCCCCGAATCCAATCAATTAACACAGCTGAATCCCAGCAGATTAAATCTTTTTTCACTGCTCTTTCTTGCCCCATTCATCGCGCATTTCTCTCACAAACTGTTCGGAACTCTTGCCGCCAGTAGCATCGGGAGCAATTCCATACAAATCGCGCAGTGAAGGGACTTCTTCACCCGGCGGCAAAACTTTCATTTCCCGAACACTGATTTTATAAGGGAACGCCGCATCGGGACGATAAGAGCATTCTCCCCAAACGGAAACAAAAGAACCCAGAGCGGATTGCACTTCTCCGAGCAAATCTTTTGGAAACTTGCAAACCACGGAAGAAACAAAGGTATAGATTGTAAATGTGTTCGCATTGTTGTGAATGTTAATTTTCTCAAGCTTCCCGTCAATTGTGCTGACAATTTTTTCTTCAGAACTTCGCGCCTCATTCAATTTTTCTCTGAATCCCTCATCCAACTTATAAACGCATTCTTCTTTGTCGTCTTCAGAGATGAGTTGTATTTCAGCCCGCGCAATTTTTTGCGGATTGAATTCCGCGAGGTCTTCCATGGCATACAGCGTGCGATGGGAAAGGTTGCGGGTTTGTCTATTCTCCACTAAATTCAGATTCTTTCTGACACTCTCAAAAGCGGCGACATTGTTCGCCATGTTTTTGCCCGCCGGTTCACATTCTATGGTTGCGGGACTGGAATGGGAAAGACCGACAACATTGAAGGCAATGTCATTTTTGCCGCTCTCATCCGCGCTGATTTTCAGAAAATCACGGAACTGTTTGACCTTCTCCGCAAAAACGGACAACTCCAAGTGGCGGTTGTTCTGCTCGAGACCTTCTATCGTAAAAACAAATCTCTTTTTATTCATCAGTGGCAATCCTCTCTGTTTGATTCTACTTTACACAATGAAAACAACATCTGGCAAACAGCAAATTCATCATTTCCAGTCCGGCATCTTTAAGCGCATCAATCCAGAGGTCTAATTGTTCAAGGGCTTTTTGCTGGTAGTTTTTAAGTTGCATTAAGAATTCCTTTTTCTGTATTTAATTTCTGACATCTTTACAGTTAAATTCTTATCCTTCTTTTTCAACCATTGTGTCCATTCGGAAAAACCTTGCACTTTGGGACCGAGAATAACCTCACTAAAGCGGAAGTCTTCATCTGCCTCCAAATAGAAACGCGGCGGGACTTGTTTCGTGTCAATCTCTATCTCATTCAATTCTTGTTCATCATTCTCTTCTTTGAAGTAACAAATACGAACAACACGAACCTCATTTTCCTCTTTGTAGTGATCTTCCTTGAAAAGAAAGCGGACTTCATCAAGCAATTCACGGACAATCTTACAAACATTATCATCTTCCAAATATTGTTTATCTTTGATTTCCTTTAACAATTCAGCCAATTTCTTCAATTGATCTTCGTCAATTTCACTCTTATAAGCAATCTTATAAAGTGATGGTTTTTTTGGATTTTGTTGTCTTACTTCACTTCTCAATTGAGACATAGCTTCTATTGTGTGTGGAATATCTTTAGCAAAACAGCTTCCATTGTGTTGAAAAATAAGACAAGTCCCCTCGGCTTCTTCTCCATCATGTTTTCCATATGTGCGCCATAGAAACAATTTGTCTTTCCGTTTTTCTTCTGAATCTACAATAACAAAACTGCCAATATAAGCAGGGGAAACATACTCAGGTACGTTTGGGTACAAATCATTTTTCAAATTCATTCCGTATTTTTTTTCTATCATCTGAAAAAGAACATATCCCTCTTCAGGATCATTCATATATGCGGCATTATAAAACCGAAAAAATTCTTTTTTTTCAACAAGATTGTTCAGAGTATGAAAGGAAGTGTAATGCGCAACTTCTTTATTTTCTTTGAGGTTGTAGTCGTATAAGAGCCCCTTTTGTATATCTCTGATTGCTGATAATAACTCACAGCAAACCTTAAAGATTTTATGTCGGTCTTCTATAATGCCTTGAAGATGATATGCTATGTAGTTGAATACATGCTGAAATTTTAAATCTGTGTCGTATTTGTCAGATTCTACAAAACTGTCAACAGCAAGATCATAGTTTTCTTGCCGGCAATATGTAGTACCGAGATTGCTGTGTGCTGCCGCCAAACCAGATTCTAACTTTACAGCCTCTTTATAATTCTCAATCGCACGGTCGTAATCTTTCTTTCTAAAATATGAATTGCCGCGGTCGTTGTATGCTGCAGCATAATTAGGTCTTAACTCTATCGCTTTGTTGTAATCCTCAATCGCACGGTCATGCTCACCCTTTCTGCCATAGGTAGCACCGCGATTGAAGTATGCTTCCGCATAATCAGGTTTTAACTCTATCGCCTTGCTATAATCCTCAAGTGCACGGTCATACTCACCCTTTATTTCATAGGCAATGCCGAGATTGTTGTATGCTCCCGCATAATCAGGTTTTAACTCTATCGCCTTGCTATAATCCTTAAGCGCACGGTCATGCTCACCCTTTTTGCTATAGGCAACACCGCGATTGCAGTATGCGTCCGCATAATCAGGTTTTAACTCTATCGCCTTGCTATAATCCTTAAGCGCACGGTCATGCTCACCCTTTCTGCCATAGGTAAAGCCGCGATTGTAGTATGCTTCCGCATAACCAGGCTTTAACTCTATCGCTTTGCTATAATCCTCAAGCGCACGGTCATACTCACCCTTTATGTCATAGGCAACGCCGCGACCGTAGTATGCGTCCACATAATCAGGCTTTAACTCTATCGCCTTGCTATAATCCTCAAGCGCACGGTCATACTCACCCTTTATGCCATAGGCAACGCCGCGATTGTTGTATGCTTCCGCATAATCAGGATTGAACTCTATCGCTTTGCTATAGTTCTCAAGCGCACGGTCATACTCACCCTTTCTGTCATAGGTAACGCCGCGACCGTAGTATGCTTCCGCATAATCAGGCTTTAACTCTATCGCCTTGCTACAATCCTCAAGCGCATGGTCATGCTCACCCTTTATGCTATAGGCAAGACTGCGACCGTAGTATGCTTCCGCATAATCAGGCTTTAACTCTATCGCCTTGCTACAATCCTCAAGCGCATGGTCATGCTCACCTTTTCCGCTATAGACAAGACTGCGACCGTAGTATGCTTCCGCATAATCAGGCTTTAACTCTATCGCCTTGTTACAATCCTCAATGGCATGGTCATAATCGCCTTTGCTGGAATAGATAATGCCGCGATTGTAGTATGCTTCAGCATAATCAGGTTTGAACTTTATCGCCTTGTTATAATCCTCAAGCGCACGGTCATGCTCACCCTTTCTGCCATAGACAGCACCGCGATTGTAGTATGTTTTAGCATAATCAGGTCTGAACTCTATCGCCTTGCTACAGTCTTCAAGCGCATAGTCATGCTCACCCTTTCTGCTATAGGCAATAGCACGACTGTTGTATATTGCTAATTTTTCATCTGCATTCGTTGCAAGAAAAATACATTCGGTCAATACCGAAATAGATTCATCCAATTTTTCTTGTTGAAAAAGCCGTTCTGCTTTGCCTACCAGTTTATATAATTTGTTATTCATAAATTCGTATTATCCATCAGGGAAGTTCAAACCCCATACGGAAACCCGCAAAACACAATCCCCATTCCGGTCAATTCTTTCTGTCCCATAAACTTATGTGTGGCAAAAACAACCGCCGTTTTCTTCTTTTTCTTTGCCTCTTTTGCTATTCTGTCTGCGCGTTCGCTGTTTAGGGCGGATTCACCGCTGCGGAGAAAGGCAGGTTTCGGTTCGTATATCAGATAGAACAGGCGGTCTTTTGTTTCAAAGAAAAAGCCGTCCTTGCCTCTTGATTTGCGGATTTTGTCGGCTGATTGTCCGGTTGCCGTCCAATAAAGATGTTGTGCCAATGTTTCATAATTGGGCAGATTCTTTCCGGTCAGCATATTTTCAGCATTCACTTCATCGCCCAATGTGCAATAGGTGAAACTTCCGCCAAGTCCCTTTTTCAGACTTTCATCTTTTGTTTTCGGAATGCCCTTGATTACACGGCGGACACGCTCGGCGGTGATTTTGTTTACAATTTTATCTTCACACTCCACAAGAATAAACTTGCGACTTCCACCATCTTCTTTGTTCAGGGCTAGGACAGCGTGGGCTGTAGTACCAGAACCGGCAAAAGAATCTAATATAACCGCGTCTTTATGGGTGGCGAGAGCTACGATGGTTTGAATCAATTGCGATGGCTTTGGGTTGGAAAAACTATCAGTTTTTGACAAAATGTTAGCGAGTTCCAAAGTTGCTTCTTGGTTAGACGAGATGTTATCCCACCATGAATTTGGCAAAACGCCACGTGCCTTCTTCTCGGAAAGAAACAATTTATATCTTGGTTTTCCATTGCCCTTGTTTGGAAAGACGATTTTTTTATCTGTCAACAGAGAGTTGAAGGTGCTTTTCTTAAACCTCCACTCATCTCTGTATGATTTGCCAGTTGGCGTTACGATTTTGTAAATAGAACCGCCTTTATTGGTGCACGGCATCGTGACATAGGGACCTCGGGGGTCGTTATCCGGATTCCTATAGCTGTCTTCGTTAACTTCTCCTATCAGTTTATTAACTCGAAAAAGTTCCGATTTTCGATACACGAATAAATATTCGTGGATGACTGCGATGTCTTTGGACAGATTTGCCTGACTTTTACGACGACGCCGTACTATTGAAGCAACAAAATTTTCCTCTCCCCAGATTTCATTCATTATTAGCCGTAGGTTGTGCTGTTCATTGTCATCAATGGAAACAAAAACAACCCCGTCTTCGGCAAGCAAATCCCTCAACAGATTCAACCTTGGCCACATCATACAAAGCCATTTGTCGTGCCGTTCCAAATCCTCACCGTCCACAGAGTTTTTATTCTCCAACCAGTCCTTCATCATCGGACTGTTCACATTGTCGTTATAAACCCACCCTTCATTTCCGGTGTTATACGGCGGGTCAATATAAATACAGTTCACCCTTCCCCCATATCGCGGCATAAGCGCCTTGAGCGCGTGAAGGTTGTCCCCGTGAATTATGAGATTGTCGTCAAGCGAGGGCTTTTTGCCTTTCGGCGGAAGGGATTTTTTCGCATCCGTGTCAAGAACCCTTGAAGGAACGGTCAAGTGGTGCGAATAGACAATCTGTTTCCCTTTGAAATCAAGTGTCGGCATAGGTTTCATTGTAACCCAACAATCCCACCCGCTCAAATACGCCGTTTCCGGCAGACAAAAAAGCCATACGGGAAAAATGATATACTCACCCCGCAAATGCCAAAAATCCTAATCATCCCCGGAGACGGAATCGGTCCCGAAGTAACCGAGGCGGGACTGCGCATTCTTGCGGAAGCCGAAAAAATCTCCGGCGTTTCTTTTGAAAAAGAAACCGAACTGTTCGGCGGCTGCTCAATAGACAAACACGGAGTTCCCGCAACCGACGAGGTTCTCACAAAAGCCGAACAAGCGGACGCCGTGCTCCTCGGAGCGGTCGGAGGAGAAAAATGGGAAAACCTTCCGCACGAAATCAAGCCGGAAACGGGGCTTCTGGCGCTCAGAAAAAAACTTGACACCTACGCCAACCTGCGCCCCGCAAAAGTGTATCCCGCCCTTGCAAACGCCTCAACCCTGAAAAGCGATGTGGTTTCGGGAACGGACATCCTTGTTGTGAGAGAACTCACCGGAGGGATTTATTTCGGCAAGCCGCGCGGAATTGAAGATACGGCGGACGGACAGCGCAAAGGGGTCAACACAATGTGCTACTCAACGGGCGAAATAGAGCGCGTGGCAAGAAAGGCGTTTGAAGCGGCGCGGGCAAGAAAAGGAATGCTGACCTCTATTGACAAATCAAATGTGCTTGAGTCAATGGCTCTGTGGCGGGAAACGGTTTCAAAAATCGGACGGGACGAGTTTGCCGATGTGAAACTTGACCACCTGTATGTGGACAACGCGGCAATGCAGATTATCAGAAGACCGAAAACTTTTGATGTGATACTTGCGGGCAACCTGTTCGGAGACATAATAAGCGACGAGGCGGCTCAGTTGACGGGCTCTCTGGGAATGCTCCCGTCCGCAAGCGTGGGAGATTCGGGCGCAATATACGAACCGGTTCACGGAAGCGCCCCGGACATTGCGGGGAAAAACATCGCAAACCCGGTCGCGTCCATACTGTCTGTCGCAATGATGCTTAAACACTCTTTCGGAATGGACGAGACGGCGCAAAAAATAGACTCCGCCGTGCAAAACGCGCTCGCCGAAAATTTCAGAACGGCGGACATATACGAGGAAGGAAGCAATAAAGTCGGATGCAACGAAATGGGAGAAATAATAGCGGAAAAACTGCGGCTGTAACCCGCACGCCGGTTGACGGGTTTGTCCACTTCGCATCGGATTCCGGAAACAGGATTGGAAAACTGACCGGACTGCTGCGCTCCGGCTCAAAAAGCGCGGAAGTCTGCGGACTGCGCGGCGGCGCGGCTTTTCTGCTTGCCGCAATCGTTCAAAAAGCGCTGAAAACCCGCCTTGTTTATATCTCAAACTCAAGCGAAAACTGCGAGCGGGCGCGTAACGCAATGGGAACGCTCACGGGCGAAATGCCGCCCGACCCCGGCGGAAGCGGACTTTCGTTTCTTGTGAGGGCGAAAAGCGCTCCGATTGTGTGCGCAAGTTTTGACGCGGTTTCGAAAAAAACCGTCTCCCCCGCTTTTCTGGATGAAAACTGTCTGCGCGTGAAAACCGGGGACGGGATTGACAGGGACGATTTTGCGCGGCGGCTCGCCGAAGCGGGCTACAAACAAAGGGAGTTCGCACGACTCGCCGGAGAGACAAGCGTGCGCGGGGCGATTGTTGATGTGATGGCGACCGGAGCGGATATGCCTCTGCGGATTGAGTTCTCGGGCGACAGGATAAGGTCTTTGAGACTGTTTGACCCGCAAACTCAGATGTCCGTAACGGGCGCGGAGTCCGCCGTCATATTTCCTCACAGCGCGGACACGGAGAATGCGGACTCCTGCATTTTGAACTGCTGCGGAGAAAACGCCGTTGTGTTTGTTGAAACCGAAAGTCTCAGGGAACCCGGGGACGGAGAGGGGCGGGACGAATTAACGCATTTCAGCGCGGCGGATATGAAACGGAAAATATCCGGGCTGAAAACGGTTCTGATTCAAAACCTCAATGTCGGAGGGATAGATTTTGAAACCTCCGCCGTAAAACCGAAGGCGGGGGAAACCTCCCCGTCCGCGGGGAAAATCCTGAGCGCGGCAAAATCCCTGAAATCCTCCGGATATTCTCCCGACCTGTTTATGGGAAGCGCGGCGGAAACTGAAAAAATGCGTGAGATTTTCAATGAAGAAAACATCGCAACGGCGCGGTTCCATACGGGAACGGCGGGCGGAGGGTTTGTTTTTCCCGATATCGGAGCGGCTTTCATAGACGAATGCGATTTTGCGGAAAAAATACCGGCGTCTTCAAAAGCGGCGGGAAAAACCCCGCCGGCAAAAGAAAAATTTTCCGCTTCCGCCTTTGCCTCGGCGTTCGGCGACATAAGGGAGGGAGACTTTATAGTTCACCGCGAATTCGGAATAGGGATATTCAGGGGGCTGAAAAATCTGACCATAAGAGGGACAAAAGGCGATTTTATGGAGTGCGAATATCAGGGCGGAGACAGCGTGTTTGTGCCGGTCGCAAATTTCAAAATGCTCCACAGATATGTCGGAAACGATGACGGCAGTCCGAAAATAGACAAACTGGGCGGGGTTACATGGAGAAAAACCGTCCGGGGCGCAAAGAGGGCGACCGAGGCGGTGGCAAGGGAGATACTTGAACTGTATGCGAACAGAAAATCGGGCGGCGGACACGCGTTTTCCAAAGCCGATTCGGATTTCAGGGAGTTTGAGATGGATTTTATGTTTGAGGAAACTCCCGACCAGAAAAGAGCGATAGAAGAGGTAATGAAAGACATGGAATCGCCCCGGCCGATGGACCGGCTTATATGCGGCGACACCGGTTTCGGAAAAACGGAAGTGGCTTTGAGGGCGGCTCTCAAGGCGGCGATGGACGGCTTTCAGGTCGCCTTTATCGCGCCGACAACGCTGCTTGTAACGCAGCATCTTCAAACCGCGCGCAAGCGGCTTGAAAAATTCCCCGTGAAAGCGGTCGCGCTCTCAAGGTTCAGTTCCGCAAGCGAGGAAAAAACCGTCCTCTCGGAGATTGAGCGGGGAACCGCCGACATTGTGATAGGAACACACAAACTTCTCGGAAAGAAAGTCAGGTTCAAAAACCCCGGGCTTCTGATAATAGACGAGGAACACAGGTTCGGGGTGAAGCACAAGGAAAAACTGAAAACCATGAAGGAAAATGTTGATGTGCTTTGCCTTTCCGCAACGCCGATACCGAGAACGCTTCAACTTTCCCTTGCGGGCATAAGGGACATCAGCGTCATCAACTCCCCTCCGCGCGGACGGCTTCCGGTAAAAATCCTGATAAAAAAGCGGGACGAAAAACTGATACGGGAACTGATACTGAGGGAGACCGGGCGCGGCGGCGGCGTGTTTTTTGTGCACAACAGGATTAAAACCATAGACTCCGAGGCGCGCCGTCTGAGCGGCTTAATGCCGGAAGTATCAACGGAGGTTACGCACGGAAGAATGGGGAAAAGAGATCTGGAAAGCAGAATTGAAAAATTTGCCCGCGGAGAAATTGATGTGCTTGTAACAACCGCCATAGTGGAGTCCGGGCTTGATATTTCTAGGGCGAACACGATAATCATCAACGACGCGCACACGTTCGGCATCGCAGACCTTTACCAACTTAAGGGGCGCGTTGGCAGAGGCAAACGACAGGCATACGCCTGCCTGCTCGTTCCGTCCCACAGTCCGGTCGGAAGCGACGCATGGAAACGGCTTGAGCGTTTTTCCGAACTGTGGGATTTCGGCTCGGGATACGAACTGGCTTTTTCCGACCTTCAGATGAGAGGGGTGGGCAACCTGTTCGGCGTTGAACAGTCCGGGCATGTCGCCGGAGTGGGAATTGAGTTCTACCTTGAGATGCTGCGCGAGACCGTTGAAAAACTGAAAACCGGAAAAACGGAAAAAGAGATTGAGCCGGAAATAAGAACGAAGATTGAATCCCGCATACCGGAAGACTATGTAAAAAACGGCGGGGAACGGCTTGTGTTTTACAAAAGGATTTCGTCCTCATCCACAATAGGAGAAGTGAACGAACTCAAAAAAGAGATAACCGACAGATTCGGCCCCGTTCCCGACCGGTTGAACAACCTTCTTGTGTTTGCGGCGATGAAAACCGTTCTCAAAAAACACTCGGTCGGCGTTGTTGAGATAGGAGAGGACAGCGCGGCGGCGTATCCGGCAAAAGGCCGTTCGGGCGGGTCAATGGTGTTTTTCAGTGACGGCGGAAAATGGAAAACAAAAAACCGCAACGGTTTTCCCGCAAAGGCGGCGGACAGAGTGGCGCGTCTTATCTCTTCTCTAAAACCGGTTTAACATGTAGAATGGACGCTGTGAGTTGTTCAAAGTTTCTTCTTTCGGCGGTCGTCGCGGCGGTTTTAACCGCGCATTCGGGCGATGTTCACGCGAAAACCTTTGTGGACGGAATCGCCATTGTCGTAAACGACTCCATCGTTACGCTTTCCGAATACAAAAGAAAAGAGAAAATGATAAAAAACCGCCTGCCCGAAACCTCCGGAGACGAGATTATAAACTCTTTCATAAGCGAAATCCTCATTGAGCAGGCGGCGCGGAAAAACGGGATAAAAGTCTCAAAAGAGGAAATAATGTCGTCCGTGGCGGATTTCAAAAAATCGCTCAATCTGGACGATGAAGAGCTTGTAAAAATGCTCGGCGAAAGGGACACAACTTTCAAAGAGTTTTCCAACGAGATGAAACTGCAGATTCTGACCAGAAAACTGGTTCAGAGCGAAGTCGCGCGAAAGGGGCTCTCTCTGGACGACAAAAGAGTTGAGGAAGTTTACAAACGGATAAACCCGAATGCGAGCAGAGCCGCCCAAGTGAGAATCGCTCACATACTTATGAGAAGCGGTTCGCGGGTGGCGCTTGAGAAAGCGAAACAGGTTGCGGAAACCGCCCGAAACGGAGAGAAAGCTTTCGGAGAACTCGCAAACATGCATTCGGTTGACGCCACAACTGCGGAAAGAGGCGGAGACCTCGGATATTTCAAATACGACGAGCTTATAAAGCCGCTTTACAAAGCCGTTGACGGAGCGGATACCGGAGACATCAACGGGCCGGTTGAGTCAAGAGCCGGTTTTCACATAGTCAAAGTTCTGGCAATCAAACCGGAGGGAGTTCTTATCCCGCCGGAAATCAAAGGCGACCTGGTTGAAAAAATGGCAATGCAGGAAACCGAACTGATACTCTCCTCTCTCATAGAGAGAGGGTTTAACGCTTCACACATAGAAGTCAAAATTCCGGAAAACTGAACCCCTTCGGTCTAATCTTCCCCGTAATCTTCGGGCGAGGGGCAGGTGCAGAAAAAGTTTCTGTCCCCGTAAGCGTTGTCTATGCGAGAAACGGGGGGCCAGAACTTGTTTTCCGCGACAAAATCCGCCGGAAAACATGCGGTCTCCCTTGAATAGGAATGCTCCCACGGTTCGGAAGCGATTTTCCGCGCCGTGTGCGGACTGTTTTTCAAAACATTGTCGGCGCGGTCTGTCGCGCCCGCCTCTATGTCCGCAATCTCCGAGCGGATTTTCTCAAGGGCTTCGCAGAAACGGTCAAGTTCGGCTTTTGATTCGCTTTCGGTCGGCTCTATCATAACCGTCCCCGCAACGGGCCATGAAACGGTCGGGGCGTGAAATCCGTAGTCCATAAGCCGCTTGGCGAAATCCTCAACATCCACATCCGCGCTCTTTTTGAACTCCCTCAAATCCAAAATAAATTCGTGAGCCACCCTTTGCGAATCGCCCTCATAGAGGATTTTATAAAGTCCGCCAAGCCGCTGTTTCATATAGTTGGCGTTCAAAACGGCGTGCATGGTCGCCCGCCGGACGCCCTCGGCGCCAAGCATTGTTATGTATGCGTAGGAAACAATCGCTATGCTCGCGCTTCCCCACGGAGCGGAAGCGACCGGAGCGGTTGCGTTTTGTCCGCAAACACCGTTTCCAAACGGATGACCCGGCAGAAACGGGGCAAGGTGGGAAGCGACGCAGATGGGTCCCATTCCCGGACCGCCGCCGCCGTGCGGTATGCTGAAAGTTTTGTGAAGGTTGACATGGCACAGGTCCGCCCCTATGAGGGAGGGTTTTGTAACGCCGACCTGCGCGTTGAGATTTGCGCCGTCCATATAAACCTGCCCGCCGTGCCCGTGAACGGTTGAGCACACCTTCCTTATTCCCGGCTCAAAAACCCCGTGAGTGGAAGGGTAGGTAATCATTATCGCGGCAAGATTTTGAGAATAAGCCGCGCATTTTTTCTCAAGGTCTTCCAAGTCTATCGCGCCGTCGGGAGAGCAGTTGACCGTAACAACCCTCATTCCCGCGGCCGCCGCGCTTGCCGGGTTGGTCCCGTGAGCGGAAGACGGAACAAGAACAACATCCCTGTCCCTCAAGCCGTTGCCGCGGTGGTAAGCCCTTATGACCATAAGCCCGGCGAACTCGCCCTGAGCGCCGGAATTGGGCTGAAGAGAGGCGGCGGCAAATCCCGTTATTTCACACAGGTAGTCGCCGAGTTTTTCCATCAGCAGTTCATACCCCTTCAACTGGTCTCGCGGAGCGAAGGGATGAATGTTGGAGAAATTCGCCCAACTGACGGGAGCGAGTTCGGAGGCGGCGTTGAGTTTCATGGTGCAGGAACCCAGAGGCATCATTGAATGGGTAAGGGAAAGGTCTTTGTTTTCAAGACATTTTATGTATCTGACCATCTCCGTTTCGGAGCGGTGGCTGTTGAAAACCGGATGCGTGAGAAAATCGGTCTTTCTCTCAAGCGCCGCGCATGCAAAGTCTTTCCCGGACACGGATTCAACCGTAATCCCGGAGACGCTTTTTTTCAGCGCTTCGGAAAATATGCCGGTTATCAGGTTCAAGTCCGCAATTTCGGTCGTTTCATCAAGGGAAACTCCCACCCTGTTTTCCGAATACAGAAAGTTCACTTTTTTCCCAAGGGCAATCTCCCTGATTTTTTCCGCCGTTCCCTCCGGCATCGCCGAAAGGTCAACCGACACGGTGTCAAAGAAATCGCCGTCCTGCGGGGGAAACCCCAGTTCGGCAAGTTTGCCGGAAAGAGCAACCGCCAGAGAGCGGATTTTTTCCGCCGTTTTTTTCAGCCCGCCGGGTCCGTTATAAACGCAATACATCGCCGCCATAATCGCCGGAAGGGACTGCGCCGTGCATATATTGGAAGTCGCCTTCTCCCTCCTTATGTGCTGCTCGCGGGTCTGAAGAGTCATCCTGTATGCGCGCGCTCCGTCCCGGTCAACCGAAACGCCTATAATCCTTCCCGGAACCTGACGCCGGAACTCATTTTTGGTCGCAAAGTAAGCCGCGTGCGGACCGCCGCAGCCCATCGGAACGCCGAGCCGCTGGGTTGAGCCCACCGCCACATCCGCCCCCATCTCTCCGGGCGAAGTGAAAACGGCAAGAGAGAGAATATCGGCGGCAACCGCCACAAGAGCGCCGGATTTGTGGGCGCGTTCAATGAAACCGGCGTAGTCGCAAGCCCTTCCGTGTCTGTTGGGAAACTGAACAAGAGCGCCGAAAAAGTTCCCGTCCGGGTCAAAATTCTCAAAACTGTCCACAACGGTTTCTATTCCCAGCGGCTCGGTTCTTGACCTTAAAACCTCAAGCGTCTGGGGAAAACAGTCGCGGTCGGCAAAAAACCTGTCGGGAGTCTTCCCGCGCAGTTTGCCGGATACGACCCTGTGAATCATCGCCATCGCCTCGCACGCGGCGGTCGCCTCGTCAAGAAGGGAAGCGTTTGCGACCTCCATGCCCGTCATGTCGCACACTGCCGTCTGAAAATTGATAAGCGCTTCCAGCCGCCCCTGGGAAATTTCCGCCTGATACGGAGTGTATTGCGTATACCAGCCGGGATTTTCCAGAATGTTTCTTTTTATCACCTCCGGCACTTTGCAGTCATTGTAACCAAGCCCGATGAAAGATTTGAACCGCCTGTTGAGCGCGGCGATTTCCTCCATCCGCTCAAGGAAAGCCCGCTCGTCCGTCGGCGGCGGTATGGACAGGGGGTTTTCATCCAGAATATCGCCGGGAACGGCGTCGCGGATGAGTTCCTCAACCGAGCTCACGCCGACCGCCCCGAGCATCTCCTCAAGGTCTCGCCCGAGGGAGCCGATATGCCTGCGCTCAAAACCGTCCGGTTGCGGGTCTTTGCTCATTGAACGGCAGTCTCCCGTAAAAGCGGGTTAATCCGCGGTCTCCAGAAATTTTTCATACGCCTCCGCGCCCATCAACTCTTCAACGGAAGAGGCGTCTTCAGGAATCAGTCTGACCACCCATCCGTCCTTGTATGGGGAGCCGTTGATTGTGTCCGGGGAGTCAACAAGAACTTCGTTTGTCTCAACCACTTTTCCCGAAACGGGACAGAAAAGCTCCGAAACCGCTTTTGTGGATTCAACCGCGCCCAGAACCTCGCCTTTTTTGAAAACATCCCCCTCGGACGGAATCTCAACATAGACTATCTCCCCAAGAGTCCGCTGGGCGTAGTCCGTTATGCCCACCGTCACAACATCCCCTTCAAGCAGCGCCCACTCGTGGTCGCCCGTGTATCGCAAATTTTCCGGCACACTCAATTGAGTTCCTCCCGTTTTTTCATTTTCCCCCCTTCGCCTCCGCCGCGGAAAGGTAAATCCGTAATCACGGCTTTGCGCATGCTGTTTCTAATCCGAACCTCCACCCCTTCGGCGCGGGCGGTCTCCAGAACCGAGCAGTCCATCATCGCAAGCCCCACCGCTTTTCCAAGACTGGGAGACATCGTTCCGCTGGTTACGACTCCCGCTTCCGCTCCCCGGCAAAACACCTTGTATGAACTGCGCGCAATGCCCGGCTCAACCATTTCAATTCCGCAAAGAGAGCGGCGCGCGCCGGATTTGAGAACTTCCGCAAGGGCGTCTCTGCCGCAGAAATCGCCCTTGTCCATCTTCACATACCGTCCGAGCCCCGCCTCAAAAGGGTTGACACCCTCCCCTATTTCGTTCCCGTAAAGCGTATATCCCATCTCAAGCCTCAGTGTGTCCCTGCATCCGAGACCGCACATTGCGACACCCTCGCGGGAAGAGAGTTTCAACCACAAGCCGGAAGCGGAATCCCGCGGGATAAAAAATTCAAACCCGTCCTCTCCGGTATAGCCCGTTCGTGAAACAAAACCCGCTCCGCCGAGCTCAAAATTTGCGAAAGAAAACTTTGCGGGCAGGGGGAAATCCGCCCCGAGAACCTGTCTTGCCGCATCTTCGGACTTGGGTCCCTGAACCGCCACAAGCGAAACTTCCCCGCTTATGTCCCTGACCTCAACATCGTCAATCCCCCGCGATTTGGAAACCGCCCACTCAAAGTTCCGTTTTGTGTTGGAAGCGTTCACGCACAGAACAAACCTGCGCGGAGAAAACTTGTAAACCATCAGGTCGTCCAGAATGCCGCCCGCCTCGTTGCACAGCAGGTTGTATTGAACCCGCCCGTCGCCCATGCGGGCGGTGTCGTTTGTAACAAGGCGCTGACACAAAGACTGCGCCCCGGAGCCGGTTATCTCTATCTCTCCCATATGGCTTGCGTCAAAAATTCCGCACCCGGAGCGAACCGCCAAATGCTCATCCCTTATGCCGGAATAGAAAAGAGGCATCAGCCAACCGGCAAATTCGGTCATCTGTGCTCCATTTTCAATGTGGTGTTTGTAAAGGGCGGTGCGGTTCATTGAAAAGACCGTATGATTAAACATTACGCAGAAAAATTGTCAAACCGAAAACGCGCGGGGGAGCCGTTGCGTTTCGTGTATCATTGCAGCCGTGAGCGAAACGGGCAAAAGACTTGAGAACATATACCGCCTGATGCTTGAGCGCTACGGCAAACAGAACTGGTGGCCCGCCGAGACCGCTTTTGAGTGCGTTATCGGAGCGATACTGACCCAGAACACCGCCTGGACGAATGTTGAAAAAGCCATCGGGCGGCTGAAAGATAAAACGGAACTGTCAGTCGGGGAAATCGTGAAAATGCCCGCCGGAAAACTTGCGCGGCTGATAAAGCCGTCCGGCTACTTCAATCAGAAAGCGAGACGGCTTAAAATCTTCGCCCGTTTTATTGCGGACGGATACGGAGGAAATGTTGACGGACTGTTTGCCGAAAAGACGCGGAAAATGAGAGAAATCCTTCTGGGCATTGAGGGAATCGGTCCCGAAACCGCGGACTGCATAGTTCTCTACGCCGCCGGAAAACCCGCTTTCGTGGTTGACGCCTACACAAAGAGGATAACGGCAAGACACGGACTGACGGACGAAAAAGCGTCATACGATGAGGTTCGCAAACTGTTCACGGACAACCTTCCGCGCAAGGCATCCATGTTCAACGAATACCACGCCCTGATTGTGCGCACGGCAAAAGACTGCTGCCACAGGGAAAAACCGGAGTGTGAAAGGTGTCCGCTTGAGGCGGATTTGAAAGCGCGTCAGGACTGACTGTCGGGACTTGCGGTTTTGACTATCCGTTCAAACCCCCGCGGGTCTCTTATCGCAAGCTCCGAAAGGGATTTCCTGTCCAGTTCAACGCCGGACTTTTTGAGTTCCGCCATAAAGCGGCTGTATGAAAGCCCGTAAGCCCTTACCGCCGCGTTTATCCGTGTTATCCACAGAGCCCTAAAATCTCTTTTTCTGTTGCGCCTGTCCCTGTAGGAATACGCCATCGCCCGCAAAAGCGTCTCTTTCGCTTTTCTGAAGTTGTTCTTTCTGTGCCCCCAATAGCCCTTGGCCTGCTTCAGAATTTTCTTGCGCCTGTTTCGGGACGCCACCGACGGTGTTACTCTCATTTTCTATAACCTCTCCAAACTTATTTGGCGGGAACATACAAGGCGATTCTTTTCGCCGCCGCTCCTTCAAAATATTTTTTTGAGCCGAGCCGTCTCATCCTCTTAGAGTTCTTTGTGAAATTGAGATGAGATTTCCCGCCCCTTGCCGTCTTCACCTTTCCGCTTGCGGTAAAAGAAAACCGCTTAGCCGCGCTTCTGTTGGTCTTTATCTTGTTCTTCATAACTGTGCGTCCGCTCCTTCCGCCGTGTTCTTACGCTCTTTTTCCCCCGTGTTTTCGGAGACCTTTTCTCCCCCCGAAGACTTAAGCGGCGACAAAACGGCGATTATGTTTCTGCCCTCAAGTTTTGCCGGAGAATCTATTTTACCCAAATCCGCGACTTGCTCCACTATTGAGGAGATAAGTTCAAACCCGTTGTTCTGATGGAAGAACTCCCTTCCCCTGAACATAACCCTCAGTTTCGCCTTGCATCCTTCCTGAAGAAAACTTTTAAGCCGTCCCATCTTCACTTCCAAGTCGTGCTGACCGATGTGGGGCCTCAACTTAATCTCCTTGATGGGGCTGGTTTTCTGCTTGCGCGTGTTTTTCTTCTGAAGATATTTGTATTTTCCATAATCAACAATCCTGCAAACCGGCGGCTGGGAATCGGGTGCGACTTCCACCAGATCAAGACCCGTCTGCTCCGCTCTCGCAAGAGCTTCTTCTGTCGCCATAACTCCGAGCTGTTTTCCCTCATTGTCAATCACTCTGACCTGCGGGACCCTTATCCTGCGGTTTATCCGGGTCGTGGGCGGTCTTTCCGGTCTTTTCCTCGGTCCTTTTATAACGACATCTCCCGGTCGGAAAAAATACCGCCCTCACGGGTCATAACTTCAAGAAACTTGTCAACATCCATGGGGCTCAGATTTTCACTTCCGTATTTTCTCGGAGCCACGGTTGAATTTGCGGCTTCCTTTTCGCCGATTACGAGCAGGTAAGGTATCTTCATTACCTGCGCTTCTCTGACTTTATAACCAAGTTTCTCACTCCTGAAATCCTCTTCAACCCTGACTCCTTTGTCCCGCAAAGTTTGCGCGACTCCTTTCGCATAATCAACCTGCTCCGCGCCGACCGTTGCAACGCGCACCTGTGTCGGACTCAGCCAGAGCGGAAAAGCGCCGCCGTAATGTTCAATCAGAATTCCGAAAAACCTCTCAAACGAACCGAATATCGCCCGATGAATCATTATCGGAACATGACGGGCATTATCCTCACCCACAAACGCCATGTCAAACCTTTTGGGCAGGTTGAAGTCTAACTGAACGGTGGAGCACTGCCAAGACCTTCCGAGAATATCTTTGATTTTCAAATCTATCTTCGGTCCGTAGAACGCGCCGCCTTTTTCGTCAATTGAGTATTCAAGATTTTTTTCGTCAAGCACCGATTTTATTGCGTCCGTGGCAAGTTCCCAGTCCTGTTCGGTTCCCACGAACTTGTCGGGCCTTGTTGAAAGGAAAATCTCAAAATCCTCAAAACCGAATTTTTTCAGAAACAAAAGGGTCAGATCTATCACATCGCCGACCTCTTTCGCCGTCTGGTCGGGGCGGCAGAATATGTGCGCATCGTCTTGGGAAAAACCTCTGACTCTCAAAAGCCCGTGAAGCACGCCCGAGCGCTCGTATCTGTAAACCGTTCCCACTTCCGCCCACCTCAGAGGCAGGTCTCTGTAGCTTCTCACCGCGGACTTGAAAATCAGAATATGGAACGGGCAGTTCATCGGTTTTATCTGGTAGTCCGAACTGCCAACCTTTGAGGGCGAGAACATATTTTCCGTGTAGAAATCCAGATGCCCGCTTGTTTTCCACAGGTCAAGACGCGCAAGGTGCGGAGTGTAAAGAATGTCGTAACCCGCTTTTCTGTGCCGGTCGCGCCAGAAGTCTTCTATGATTCCGCGCACTCTCGCCCCTTTCGGATGCCACAGCACAAGTCCCGGGCCCACATCGTCCCGTATGCTGAAAAGGTCAAGTTCTCTGCCGAGTTTTCTGTGGTCGCGTTTTTTCGCCTCCTCAAGCATGGCAAGATGTTTTTTCAAATCTTTTCTGTCCGAAAACGCCGTGCCGTATATGCGCTGGAGCATGGGGTTGGTTTCAACTCCGCGCCAATACGCGCCCGCGGAAGAGGTGAGTTTGAACGCTTTCACCGCTCCGGTTGAGGGAGCGTGCGGGCCCCTGCAAAGGTCAAACCATTTGCCCTGATCGTAAATCGTTATGTCTTCGCCGCGCGGCAAATCGTCTATGATTTCCACTTTGTAGTTTTCTCCCATTTCGGAAAAAATCTTCCTTGCGTGCTCGCGCGACACGGTTTTGCGGGAAAGCGGTCTGTCTTCCTTCACAATCTCCGCCATGCGCTCCTCAACTTTTTCCAAATGTTCGGGAGTAAACGGCTCCGGGGCGTCAAAGTCGTAATAGAAACCGTCAGCAATCACCGGTCCGATTGTAACTTTAACTTCCGGGAAAAGCCCCTGAACGGCTTCCGCCATAACATGCGCGGCGGTGTGGCGGACAAGCGCAAGCCCTTCGGCGGAACCTTGTTTGACCGATTCAATCTCGGCGTCCGAGTCAACAGTCCGGCACAAATCCGCAAGAACGCCGTCCACGGTCGCCCCGATTGCGCCTTTGTCCGCTCTGACTGAAGCGAGAATATCGGAAACAGTCGCGCCGCTTTCAAATTCGGCTGTTTTCCCTTTGTATGTAATGCTGATTGTTGACATTTGCTGAGGTTGCAAGATCGCTTCGGTTCATTGTATACGGTATTGCCGACCGAAACCAGACACTCTGACGCCAATCGGCTCTCCGAACCCGTCCGGCTGTTCAGTCTCAACCACTTCCGGTAACGGACTGGTCGGACAAAGCCGGTTTTCCGCCACAAACGGCATTGTCGGCGCCGGCAACCTATTCATGAAGCAGACCGAGTGAAAATTTATCTTCAAATTTTCTCTTTAACTCAAGACTCTGGACGCCCTCAACATTGAGGATTCCATACTTGGCAAATGTGGCCGGCGTTGGAAGCAAAAATGCGTAGTCACGCCCGTCGCCCTTGCCTTTATCAGTCATCTGAGTAAGGGTGAAAAGTTCCTGAGATATGCCAAGGTCGGCAAAAAACTGCTTTTCCTTTTGAACGGTTTGCCGGAGTTTTTCAATCTCTTTTTCCTCCGAAACAAAAGGTTTCATCCAGAAAGACATCTGACTTTCAAACAGTTTTTCCAACCCTCCGTAACTCTCGGCAAGCGCGGCGGCGTTTCCGTGAAAACCGACAATGCCATTGTCAATAACCCTGTGCCGTCCCGCGGTAAACAGATAGTTGGCGCAAGAAGACAGGCAGAAACCGCGAACAATAACGGTAACTTGCGCGTCTTTCAGCGTCATCCCTATTTGAACCGCTTCGTAAACATCGCCGCCCGTGGAATCCACCACCATATACTTCACATCCCCGTCAAAAACCGACCGGAACCTTTCAAAATCTCCCTCATCTATTGTGCCGGTCAGGGAAAGTGTTTCAGCATTGCCGCGAGTCCATTGGCTTTTTTCCGCCTGCTCTTCCTGCAATTGGGGGAAAAAATACGCAAACCACCCGCCGACAAGCAGAAGCATTAAGGAAATCATTATCAGCCAACGCATTGTGCAAAATGTATGAGGAAGAGATTATTTAGTCAAATCATCTTCCCATGGCCGCGGCAGGAATTGAACCTGCGACCTTTCGCGTGTGAGGCGAACGCTCTCCCCCTGAGCTACGCGGCCTGAAGTTGCTATATTGTTTTGAAAGAACGGGTGTTGTCAAGAGAAGATTCGGACAAACCCCGACCGTGGGTTTGACAAAAACGCTCAACAGCCGACACTTTTGAGCCAACCTTTTGCAAGACTCACACAGTCGCCCAATCTCAATGGCGTGGTAGTCATGCCGAGCATTCCGGCGGTGACACATTCCGAACCGGAACCGACGAAAGGAATCGGCGCTTTTCCCTTTCCGCCGTTCTTTACCGACAAAATCAACCGCTCCGCCGGAACCAAAGGTTTTTGAGTGGGATGCTTGTCAGTTGAAGGACTTTGGGGAATGAACCGAACGCTCTTTTTCAAGGAAATTGCCATTGTTTGGTATTCGCCATACATACTGTTTTGAATTTGAGTGAAAAACCAAAGGAATCGATTAAAGTCAAGTCTATGCAAAACAGAGAACTCTCCCAACCTTTTATCTTCAATCCGGGACGGATTTGGCAATCCGCACTATGCGATGACTGGTCGGAAGCCGAACGCATTTGCCGGTTAATTGAAGAAACCGGCATTGTAAACAGCGGTTTGAAACGGGTGAAGACCGCCGTTCTGAAAGAAGATATTGACGATGTTGACGAAGGTATGAATGAAATTCTGAAGTGGTAATCAAAATGAAAAACCTTTTCCGATTGGCGTAATCGGGGGGGGGGGGGTTACTGCTTTTGGAAGGGGGAGTAAAAGTCATTGTCCCTTTGCTTGTCTTTGTGAAACTTTGCAAGAGTCTTGTGCCAAAAGAAATGTCAGCGGCGGGTTGTCACGCAGAATTTTACGGGAAACCGTGGGCGGAGGTCGCGTTAAACAAAATGTCAGCTTGGGTTACCGGCCTTTGCGAAAAACCTTGCAAGACCTCGCGTTAAACAAAATGTCAGTAGATTACCGGCATTTGCGAAAAACCTTGCAAGATCTTGCGTTAAACGAAATGTCAGTAGATCACCGGCCTTTGCGAAAAACCTTGCAAGACCTCGCGTTAAACAAAATGTCAGTAGATTACCGGCATTTGCGAAAAACCTTGCAGGGTTCTTGCGCCAGCATTTTGCTAAATCGGGGAAGTTGTGCGCCCTATTCGTGTTCTTGGTGGGTATGAAGCAAATATGTTTGCTTCATACTTTGGCGGGCAGGCGTCAGTGCCTTTCTGGTGAGCGCGACTGGGATTGAACCAGCGACCTCTTGCGTGTCGGGCAAGCGCTCTCCCACTGAGCTACGCGCTCTCAAGCGGACTTATTCTGTGTCAAAAGCGGTTTTGTGTCAAGACACAAAAATTGACACCCGCCCGTTCCGTGCGGTATTTTTCGCTATGCCCAAATCCGTAGCAAAACCCGTCCGCAAAAATAAAAAAGAAACCCAATACCGCGCATGGCTCAGTTGCATCAACCCCGAATGCGGGGAAACCTACAAAATTGACGAAGTGATTTACCGCTGCCGCAGCTGCAACGAACTGCTTGAGGTTACTCACGACAGCGCCCTGCTCGCCAAAACATCACAACAGAAATGGAAAGACCTGTTTGACCACCGCTATAAAAATCAGTCATGGCCCCACGGCAGTTCCGTGTGGGGGAAAAAGGAATGGGTCTGTCCGGTTGTGAAAGATGAAAACATCGTCTCAATGTATGAGGGCTCAACCAACCTGTTCTGGGCGGAACGCTTCGGCAAGCAGTTCGGTATGAACGACCTGTGGATAAAAATGTGCGGAAACAGCCACACCGGCTCCTTCAAAGACCTTGGGATGACCGTTCTTGTTTCAGTCGTGCAGCAAATGCGCAGAAACAATCAGGACATTCCGGCGGTCGCCTGCGCTTCCACGGGAGACACCTCCGCCGCCCTCGCCGCCTACTGCGCCGCGGCGGACATTCCGGCTATCGTCTTCCTGCCCAAAGGAAAAGTGTCTCTCGCCCAACTCGTTCAGCCTATATCCAACGGAGCGATAGTTCTCTCGCTTGACACCGATTTTGACGGCTGCATGAGAATGGTTCAGAAAATAACGGGCGAACACAACATATATCTGGCGAACTCAATAAACTCCCTCCGCATTGAGGGACAGAAAACCATAAGCATTGAACTGTGCCAGCAGTTCAAGTGGGATGTGCCGGACTGGGTGATAATTCCGGGCGGAAACCTCGGCAATGTGTCGGCTCTCGGAAAGGGATTTCTGCTGATGCGCGAACTGGGGTTGATAAAAAAACTGCCGAGAATTGTGTGCGCGCAGTCTCAAAACGCAAATCCGCTATACCTGAGTTATAAAAAAGGATTTCGGGAGTTCAAGCCCGTCAAGGCGAAAACAACCCTTGCAAACGCGATTCAGATAGGAAATCCGGTGAGCGTGAACAAGGCGATAAAAACCCTCCGGGAGTTCAACGGAATTGTTGAGCAGGCATCGGAAAAGGAGCTGTCGGACGCATCCGCAATGGCGGACAAGACCGGAACTTTCAACTGCCCGCACACCGGAGTGGCTCTTGCTGTTTTCCTGAAACTTCAGGCGCGGAAAACTTTCAAAAAAACCGACAAGGTTGTAATCATCTCAACCGCCCACGGGCTTAAATTTGTTGAGTTCAAAACCGGATACCACGAAGGGGAAATCAGGGGAACAAACAGAAAATTCCGCAATCAGCCACTGGAACTGCCGGACAGATACGAAACCGTGCGGGACGCCATTTTCAGCAGGATTGAAGGGGCTTGAGATTCCGCTTGCATCCGGCCGATGAGTTTTGAACTGAGCGGACTCTATGCGATAACAGACCGGAAACTGATTCCGCAAAACCGCTTTGCCGAAACCGTTGAATCCGCGATAAAAGGCGGAGCAAAGCTTATTCAACTGCGTGAAAAAAACGCGCCGGATGATGAAACCGTCCGAAAGGGAAAAACGCTTCTTGAGATTGCGCGAAAATATAAAATCCCGCTGATAATCAACGACAGCCCGCAATTGGCAAAGAAAATCGGAGCGGACGGAGTTCATCTCGGCGGAGACGACACATCCGTTGCGGAAGCAAGAAAACTGCTCGGCGAAAAAGCGGTTGTAGGCGTTTCGTGCTACGGGGAGATTGAAAGGGGAATAAACGCGGAAAAAGAGGGGGCAAACTACGCGGCGTTTGGAACCCCTTACTTCACCCCCACAAAACCGGACAGAAAGCCGACACCGTTCAAGACTCTGAGAGAGGCAAAAGCAAAGTTGAAAATCCCCGTCTTTGCTATTGGCGGAATAACGCCCGAAAATGTTGCGGATGTTTTGGAAACAGGGGTGGACGGGATTGCCGTAATTACGGCGATTTTCGGCGAAGAAGACACGGAAGATGCGGCGCGGCGGCTGTCGGGAAGGTTACGGGATGAGTCATAGAAACGGGTTCTATGACTCATAAAACGAATGATGTATGATGTATAGAAATATTTCTATACATCACAACATGACTAATATATGATGTATAGAACTGCCTTCCATACATCACAGAACGTCTGACAGATGATTTGTGGAACAAGGCAAAAAGGGGAAGAAGACCGTGGAGTGGAACTGGCAACAGAAAGACTGGCTTAAGTTTACTTATAAAACCGAGCCTATAAAACGTTTTGAAGAACAACTGCTTGTGGGAAACGGCTTGCTGTTAGGTTTGGTCAAGCATCTGCCCGAAGATGAAAAGAACACCCTCAAAGTTGATATTATCAGCAATGAAGCGCTGAAAACCTCCGAGATTGAGGGCGAGTATCTAAATCGTGACAGTTTGCAGTCTTCAATACGCCGCCATTTCGGATTAAAAACCGACGGCAGGAATGTTCCCCCCGCCGAGAAGGGCATAGCCGACATGATGACAGACCTTTATGATAACTACGACCAAAGACTTACGCACAAAATGCTTCACCGTTGGCATGAAATGGCGATGACCGGAAGAACGGATTTACGAGACAAAGGAAGTTACCGTAAGAGCAAGGATCCAATGCAAGTGGTTTCCGGTCCTGTTCATAAACCCAAAATCCACTTTGAAGCCCCTCCGTCCGGGCAGGTGCCGTCTGAGATGGGAAATTTTACGAAATGGTTTAATGATTTTTCACCAAAGGGTAAAAGCCCTCTGTCCGCCGTTACCCGTGCCGGCATTGCTCATCTCTACTTCGTTTCCATACATCCGTTTGAGGACGGAAACGGACGCATAGGACGAGCCATAGCGGAAAAAGCCCTTGCTCAATGCCTCGGACAACCCTCACTGATAGCGCTTTCCACGTTTATTCAAGAGAACCGAAAGGACTACTACAACGCGCTTGAGAAAGCCAATAAAAAAAATGAAATAACTCAATGGCTTGTTCACTTTGGAACTTCCGTAACAGGAGCCCAGAAGTACAGTCAAAAATGGGTCGGTTTTCTTGTAAAGAAAACAAAAATGTTTGACAGATTGAAAGGCCAACTGAATAAGCGTCAAGAGAAAGCCCTGCTGCGCATTTTCAAAGAAGGACCGAAAGGATTCAAAGGCGGGATGAGCGCAAGAAACTACATCGGGATTACCAAAGCGACCGCTCCCACTGCAACACGCGACTTGAGAGATTTGGTTCAAAAAGAAGCGTTAATCATGAAGGGGGAAAGGAGGTATGCGAGGTATTATTTGAGGGTGGAAGATGGAACAACTTAAAATCATCCAAACGGGTGGAAATTGCAAAATGTTCACAAGACACGGCGTAGTGAAATATAACCGCGCTACATTGCTCATAAGTCTCAGATTGCGTTTGACTTGCGCGTCTGTTTCGGCATAGTCAATCGCATGGCAAGCATCCATTTTAAAGGCAAAAGCACGGTCGTCAATCATCATTTGACAGTGCCCTATCACCACCTTGGCGCGTTGCCGACAAAGTCCCTTCTGGCAAAGGGGAAAAACCCTTCACTGCACGATAATATGATTATTCACGGCGACAATCTGCTGGCGCTTAAAGCGTTGTTGCCGACACACGGCGGGAAAGTCAATTGCATTTACATTGACCCGCCCTACAACACCGGCAATGAGGGATGGCGCTACAACGACCGCATGAACAATCCGATGATGAAAGACTGGCTTGGCAAGGAAGTTGACCGCGATGACCTGACCCGCCATGAAAAATGGCTGTGCATGATGTATCCCCGCATTTCACTTTTGCATGAGTTACTCGCGGAAGACGGGGTTATTTTTGTTTCCATTGATGACAATGAACAACACCGCTTGCGGATGATGATGGATGAGATTTTTGGGGAGGGAAATTTTGTTGGCACTTTCATTTGGGAGGGAACCGGCAAAAATGACGCAAAATTCATCTCCACCACACAAGATTATATTTTCACTTACGCCAAAAACTTTGAAATGTTAAAAATCAATAAAAAGCGTTGGCGGCTGTCTAAGCAAGGGTTAGACAAAATATATGCGATAGTTGAGGAATTAAAAACCGAATACGGAAATGACTACGAATCAATATCTGAAAAACTGCAACAATGGTTTTCTTCTCTCAGCAAAAACAACCTTGCCTGGCAACACAGACACTACAATATGCTTGATGAGAAAGGAGTATTCTTTCCGGGAGATATATCATGGCCGGGTGGCGGAGGCCCGACTTATGAAATTCTTCATCCTAAAACAAAAAAATCAGTAAAAATACCGGCAAGGGGTTGGGTATTTCCTGCGAAAGAAACAATGCTTTCAGCCATTAAGGAAGGGCGTGTTCATTTCGGCAAAGATGAGAAAGCAGTTCCACAATTAAAACGCTATCTCCATGAAACTGATTCTCAGGTTTTGAACAGTGTCATCTATCAAGACCGCCGTGCTTCTCACAAAAGATTGAAAGATATTTTCAGCAAATCCGTATTTGATTATCCGAAAGATGAACGCATTCTGAAACGCATCTTTGAAGCGATAACCGGCAAAGAAAGTATCGTCTTAGACTCCTTCGCCGGTTCCGGCACAACTGCGCAAGCGGTTCTTGAACTGAACAAAGAGGATGGCGGCAACCGAAAATTTGTATTGGTGGAGTGTGAGAATTACGCCGACAAAATCACCGCCGAGCGCGTCCGCCGTGTAATCAAGGGTGTTCCGAAAGCAAAAAAGGAAAACTTGAAAAACGGACTTGGCGGTCATTTCGGCTATTGGGAGTTGGGCGACCCGATAGAAATGGAAAGCATTTTGCACGGCGACAATATGCCCTCTTATGAAGAACTTGCCCGCTATGTTTTCTACACCGCGACCGGCGAACAGTGGTCGTCAAAACTGATGAAAAAACGCTCCTTTCTTGCGGGCGAATCCCAAAATTACCAAGTGTATCTTTTCTATAAACCGGACATAGACTATCTGAGCAAAACTTCACTGACTCTGGAACTGGCAAAATCTCTGCCCAAACCCGGCAAGAAATGGCGTCTTGTTTTCGCCCCCGCCCGGTATGCCCACCCGGACGAACTCGGACAACGCAAAATCAAATTCTGCCAGTTGCCGTTTGAGATTTACAGGATAAAGAAATAATGCGACTGAAAGACTATCAAAACCGAATTCTCAACGAATTTGACGCTTTTCTTGACAATCTCAACGATGAGCGAAAAGAACGCGACAAACTTTTGGACCAAACACCCGAAGAAGCGCGTGAGGCGGTCGCTGAAAATGTGGATTTTATTCAAAAGGCATGGAACAAAAGCCGGACAACTCAATATCATCCCAAAAGAGACGGACTCAACAACCCGCTGCCCGATGTTTATCTCAAAGTTCCGACCGGCGGCGGAAAAACCTTTCTCGCCTGTCATGCCGTTGACCATATTCACCGCAAATACCTTTACAGAGAATTCGGCTTGGTTGTGTGGATAGTCCCCACAAATCAGATTTACCGCCAAACGCTTGCCCAACTGAAAGACCGCTCTCACCCATACAGGCAACTGCTTGAAGTTACTTCCGGCGGACGGGTGAAAATCGCCGAACGCAAAGACGGACTCTCTCCCGCCGATGTTCGAGGAAAACTGACCATTCTTCTGCTGATGCTTCCGGCGGCAAACAGGCAAACAAAAGAAAAATTGCGGATGTATCGGGATTCCGGCGGTTACGAGGCGTTTTTCCCGGATGACGGCAATGTTGAGGCGCATGGCGAACTGCTGAAACAAACTCCGAATTTGGACGCTTTCAATAATGACAACGGGCTTTTGCCGCCGGTTGTAAAGTCATCACTGGCAAATGTTTTCCGCATATTCCGTCCGCTGATTGTTGTGGACGAAGGACAAAAGGCATACAGCAATCAAGCAAGAGAGACCATTTGCGGATTTAATCCCGCTTTTGTATTGGAACTTTCGGCAACTCCGCCCGCAAACACAAACCTTGTCGCCTCCGCAACGGGACACGATTTAAACGAAGAAGAGATGATTAAACTGGACATCAATCTGACCAATAACAACACTCCGGATTGGAAAATGGTGCTGCTTGCGGTGATGGAAAAACGCAAAGAGTTGGAGCGGAAAGCCGACAAATACCGCCAGAACAGCAACCGCAACATCCGCCCCATTGCCTTGATTCAAGTGGAGCGCACGGGAGCAGACCAACGTGGCGGCGGGCATATTCACGCCGAAGATGCGCGTGAGTTTCTGTTGCAAAACGGCATTGCGGAAAACTGGATTGCGATAAAGAGCAGTGAAAAAGATGATTTGGAAGGGATTGACCTGCTTGACGAAGAATGTCCGGTCAGGTTCATAATCACAAAGCAGGCATTACAGGAAGGGTGGGACTGTTCATTTGCCTACATTCTTGCCGTGCTGTCAAATCTTTCCGCAAGCGTTTCCATGACTCAACTTATCGGTCGGGTGTTGCGTCAACCGGACGCTCAAAAAACCGGAGTTGCCGCGCTTGACCAGTGCTATGTTTTCACACACCGCAGAAACAGCGGTGAAGTTGTGCGGATTATTAAACAGGAATTGGAAAGCGAAGGACTCGGCGATTTAAGCGGATACATAAGCGATGAGACGGGCGGCAAAGACCCGACGCCTTTGGTTACCGCCAAATTGCGCGACCATTTCAAGAAGTTTGAAGGACGGCTCTACTTGCCTCAGTTTGTCGTTAAAGACGGGAGAAAACTGCGCCCGCTTCAATACGAGGGAGACATTCTTGCCAACCTGAATTGGGGAAATCTCCGGCCCAATGGATTGAAAGAGATTAACCTCGGCGATGGCAGCGGCAACGGAACCAAAATTGTCGGGCTGCCCGATGCTCCGGTTCAAGACTCGGAAGAAGACGGACAATACGGCGATTTGTCCAAACCCGACCCCGTGCTAATGACAAGGCAGATAACTGATGTGGTTCCCAATCCGTGGGATGCCTACAAACTAAGCCGCCGGATTTTAGATTTTTTCACGAAGCGGGACGGCAAAGAGAAAACCGCAGCCAACTTTGTCTTTATCATAGAGGAAAGCAAAAAACTGCTTGAGACTGAGCGGGATAAAATGGCGGAAGCCTATTTTCGCTCTCAAGTGGAAAAAGGGATTTTTGAACTGTTGTTGTTCTCCGGCACGGGTGAATGGAAAATTCCAAGAACCGTAACGGTGAGAAGCACAAAAAGAATGAACCGCTTGGACGGCAACCCGTTGAGGAAATCGCTGTTTGATTATGTGCCGGATGAAGACATGAACGAATACGAGAAATCAGTCGCCCTTTATCTGGATGAACAGGAGCGTCTGTTATGGTGGTATCGCAATCAAACACACGGCGGTTACAAACTGCAAGGTTGGAAACGGAACAGGATTTCTCCCGATTTTATAACGGCTTCCGATAACGGCGGAGGTGATATGGAAGAAGTCCGCGTTTTTGAAACCAAGGGCATACACCTGAAAAATGAAGACACGGACTATAAAAAATCAATGCTTGATTTGTGCGATGATTTATGCCAAAACGCCAAAGACGGCAAACTGCAAAAGTGGAGCGATTTGGGACGGGATTTTGCCGACCATCAGTTCAGATTTAACTTGGTTTTTGGAGATGATTGGGAAAGTGTTATGAACGGGATTTTTGCGGGTTCGGCGAGTTAAGATTAGTTTTTGTTTTCCTGCTCTTTGATGTGTTGTAGCATATCTTCAAAGATTTTCTTTATTTGATTTTTGTAGACTAATTGCTGTGAACCTTCTTCATACTTTAAAGTATCAAGTTCTTTCAGATATCCATCTATCTTTTCTTTTGTGAATGTTGACCTGAATGCAAGAAGGGCAATATCTATGGTGTTTTTTCTTTCTTCATGTTCTATTTTGTCAATTGTAGGGAATTCTTCTATGTCACCCCAACTAGATCGGGCTCGTGAAATCAAACCAAACTTTAGAGGACGTTCTATAAGAGTTTTCATTCGCTGGTTTGATGGAAGTAATTGGCAAAAAAAAGTTAAAATTATTGCCCACATCATAGGATCCAGTTTAGGAAACAACTCTTTTGATACTTCATCCAAATTCTTGTCTAATTCATCTTTTTGTATCTGGTATCTAATCCTATCTTTAGCCCAGCCCGTAAAACATTCACCCCATACACTAACAATATGTTTTTGTGAACCCTCTAATGTTTCTTTGCTAACTTTCCATTCTGGAGGGAAAAAGTGTTCCCATATATCACGATGCTGGGATGAATCCGTAACATTGTTAAAAAACGGATAGGTTACAATTCTAATAATTTTTTCATGATATTGATTGTCATTCACATTCTCTATATGTTTTTTCAACAACAAAAAGAAAGTAAATGAAGTTCCTTCTTGTAGTGCTTTTTGAACAAAAACAACAATAGTATGTTCTAATGTAGAATGCAAGGATGTTGCATGCGGACTTTTTGTTTTGCAAGTTTGCATTCTATAATAGTTTCGCAAAACAAACTGAAACAAATTTTCATAAATAATGCTGTCACTGAAAGAAATATTTGTTGACAAATGTTGCAATTGTTGCAGATATTTTGAGGTCAAATGCAAAGATCTTTCATCTCCTTTATCAATAAGCGCTTGCAACATTTTTGCAAACATTTCTATGTATTTTATTTCTTCAAAAATTGTTTTTGGTTTTCGTTTGAAAACAGAAAGCCACATCTCTTTTTTCTCTTCCGCATCTTTCAGATTCCCAAGATATTGCAACCTCAATTTCATACGATAACCTTGCACATCTCTACACTCTTTAGATTCAAAAACATTCATCCATTTATAAGCTCTACGCAGAATCAAAATCACCACTATTAAACCGGACATTGAAAAAAGAAAAAGGAATATATTTACATAACCAGTCTCTTTCCAAAAAAACAAAGGCAAGAAAATTATCAATACAGACCACAAAGATTGTCTGAACTTAACGACTTCCTCCACTATTACCTGTCTGTCAAAATCAAAAACAGGCTTGATCTGAATTAGAAAAATGGCAACTGCAACAAGAATTGTTAGTAAAGATGCGCCGAAATTTTGAATAACCTCCGGAAACTGAGGTTGGGCAAGAAGATTTATAACCCAGAAAAGCACCCCATTTGCCATATCTACTAAAGCCTCAAAATTCACAACACCGTCCATCCCCCGTCAATCACCAAATCCGAACCCGTCATATACTTTGACTCATCGGACGCAAGAAACAGAACCGACTGCGCAACCTCAACCGGCTCCGCCCTTCTTACCATCGGAATCATCCCCGCCGCTATTTCATCAAGCCGCTGTTCGGCATCGGGCGGATTGCCCATCAACTCAACATCCATTTTTGTCTTTATGTAGCCGGGACAGACCGAATTCACCCTTATATTTTCCTTCGCATGGTCAAGCGCCATGCTGCGCGTAATCTGCCTTACCGCGCCCTTTGAAGCGTTATACGCCATGCAGTCCTCCATTCCCACGATTCCGAGAACGCTTGAGTTGTTTATCACCGAACCGCCGCCGTGTTTTGCCATCAGGGGAACGGCGTATTTGCTCATCAGAAAAACCCCTTTCACATTTATATTCATAGTTCTGTCCCAAACCTCGTTTGAGGTTGTAACAACCGTTCCGCCTTCAAGAATTCCGGCGTTGTTGAACAGAATGTCAATTCCGCCGAACTGTTTGTAAAAGGCGTTCACAACCCTTTTGACATCCTTTTCATTTGAAACATCCCCCGCAAACGCTTTTATTTCTCCGCGTCCCTTCGCTTCGGAAACAACCTTGTTAAGGTTCTTGCGGGTTCTGGACATAATGCCGACCTTTGCGCCCTCTTTGCAGAAAAGCAACGCGGTGGCTTTTCCAATTCCCTCGCTTCCTCCGGTGATTAAAGCGGTTTTTCCTTTGAGTCTCATTTTACCGTTCCTCCCGAACCGAACATATTGCCGGTATATTAACCGCTCTCCGCTCGTCAGTCATCTGTTTTCCGGATTCCCGTTTTCGCGGAAAAGACGGAGAGAAATGTTTGCAAATTTTCTTTCACGAAAACGGATGAAAGCAACTCTTGCGGATTTATTTTGATGTGAATGACTTAAAGTTTTTTTCAAAACATCAAAATCCGAAATCCGTTCCCTTTCTCGGTTTCTTCACCCTTTCCGCAATCGCATGGGAAATAATCGGCAGCGCGATTGTGGCATCGCAATAACACTGAACAAGATCGCCTTCGGGATTTTCTTTTCCCCATGAAACCGCCTCTTCAAAAGTGCAGCCGCTGAGTCCGCCCCATTGCGGGGAATCGGTTGTAATCTGAATGGCGTATTTGTGCGGATAATATGTTTCCGCCTGTTCCGTTCCTTTTCTGTTTATCCCCGCTTTCCTGCCCGGAACCTTTCTGTCTTCATAAAGCAAATCGCCCGTTACGGCGAAAAGTTGAATAAAATCCTTCGGAACTCCGCCGCCAATATAAACAACCGCGGTTTGCTTCACTTTTTCTCCCATCTCCATAAACTCCACATAGTCTTTCATCGCGTCTATTGTGAGATGAAAACCCCCGCTTTCGGCGATAAGAGCCGCGTCTCCGTAGGGACTGTCCGCAATTGCGGGACAGAAAACCGGAACGCCGTTTTGCGCCGCCGTGGCGACAATGCCGTTTATCTTCTTCTCCGAAAGATGTTCGCCGAACAGTTTAAGAAACTCGCGGGACGAGTATTTGCGGCTTTCATCAAGGGTCAGGATAAAATCCGCTATCATTTCGGTCATCTCAAGATAGTCGCTTTCTTTTCCGTAAACATCGTAGTAGCGGTTTATCCCCTCGGAAAAAAGTTTTCCGTCATCGGTCTTTACGGAGCCCTGAAAATAATCGTAACCCATCGCGTCTATTATGTCTTCGGATATGTTCGCTCCGGTCGGAACAAGAACATCAATAAAACGGTTTTCAATAAGCCAATTTATGATTTTCCACTGTCCGGTCGTGGAAAGGGAACCGGCGTAACCGAGAAAAACGGTAACATCGGGGTCGGCGATTATTTTTTCAAAAACCTCAACCGTCCGCGCCAGACTTCCGCCCTGAAATCCGGTTTTTGACATGGCGGAAATTAAATCTGAAACGGTTCTTCCGCCCGAGACTTCAACCGCCTCAACTTTTTTGTTCAACAGTTTTTCACTCATTGGCGTAAATTTCTCCCGTATTGTTGAATATCAAAATCATTAAAACCGCAATCGCGTTTCACATACAGCGGATGCCTCGGATGACCTTCGGATGTAAGTCCTCCGAAATGTTTCCACCTGACATTTATTCGGGAAGCAAGTTTAACAAACCGTTCAAACAAATCAATTAGGTAATTCCGGCTCTTGATGTTTATTCCCCATGCCGCCCAGAAAACGGGATTGGCTTCCCTGCTTGCGTGGAGAAAAACCGTTTCAATGTTTTTCTTCGCAAGACGACCGTCAAAACTTTTGGGCAGTTCGGACGGTTTTGTGCATCTCAACGGATACAGATTGACCATAACAAAGCCGTCAAACCCTTCGCACTCCGAGATGTTTATCACCCTTGCAATCGTCTTGTCGGATTTGTTCCTGTTCGCCGTGCTCGGATTAAGACCCACAACAAACATTTTGCGGCTCCCTTCTTTTCCGAGAACAAACCGGCTTTTTTTCTTTGTGTCTTCCTCGTAAATATCAAACATCGCTCAAACCACTATGTTGACCAGTTTGTTCGGAACGACAACAATCTTTTTTATCTTTTTTCCTTCGGTAAAAGCTTTTACCTTTCCGGTTGCAAGAGCGGCCGCCTCCATTTCTTTCCCGCCGGAATTCACGGGCATATCCATCTGCGCCCTGACTTTTCCGTTGACTTGAAAAACAACCGTAACCGTGTCGGATTTAATACGGGATTCATCCCACTCGGGCCAAGGTTCAAGAAAAACCGATTGTTTGTTGCCAAGCATTTCCCAAACCTCTTCGGAAAAATGCGGAGTCATCGGGGAAAGAAGAACTGCCATAGTCTCAATAAAACCTCTCAAGGAATCGGCAATATCTTCATTTTTCACCTCTTTCGGAAACAAATTGAGGAATTCCATCAATGAGGCAATTGCCGTATTGAAATGAAAACTCTCAATATCATTGGTCACTTTCCTGACAGCCTTGTTAGCTTCAACATCAAGTTGTCCGTATTCAAAAAGGGAAGAAATATAAGACTCGGAATTCATGTCCATCCGCCCTGCCCGACTTTTTTCCGCAATCCTGATCGCCAAATTCCACAACCTTTTCAAAAACCTGCTCATTCCCTCAATTCCCTTTTCATTCCAATCAAGCGCTTTTTCCGCCGGAGCGGCGAAAAGAATAAAAAGCCGCACGGCGTCCGCGCCGTATTTTTCTATCATCTCGTCCGGGTCAACCGTGTTGCCGACAGATTTTGACATCTTCACGCCGTCTTTTATCACCATCCCCTGTGTCAGTAAAGCTTTGAACGGCTCGTCAAAATCGCAAAGACCCAAATCCCTGAGGGCGCGGACGAAAAACCGTGAATACAGCAGATGCAGTATCGCGTGCTCAACCCCGCCGGTGTATTGATCCACCGGCAGCCATTTCTTCACCGCCTCTTTATCAAAAACCGCCTTGTCAAAATCGGGAGACACATACCTGAGGAAATACCATGACGACTCAACAAAAGTGTCCATTGTGTCGGTGTCCCTTTTTGCGTCCGTTCCGCACTTGGGACACGGCGCGGAAACAAAAGACTCAACTGAGGCAAGCGAGGGAATATCGTTTCCGCCGAATTTGACATCGGCGGGAAGCTCAACCGGCAAATCCTTGTCGGGAACGGGAACCGCTCCGCACTTGCCGCAATGAATGACCGGAATGGGCGCTCCCCAGTAACGCTGGCGGGAAATCCCCCAGTCGCGGAGGCGGTAGTTCGTCTTGCGTCCGCCTTTTTTGTTTTTCTCAAGAAAATCCGCTATTTCGGAAAACGCCTCATCGGAAGACAGTCCGTCAAACTGTCCGGAGTTTTTCAGAACGCCTTTTTTCGTGAAAGCGTCGTGGGATATGTCAAAATCTCCGTCTTGCTGAAAAACCACCTGTTTTACAGGCAGGTCGTATTTGTTTGCAAAATCAAAATCCCTCTTGTCGTGCGCGGGAACGGACATCACAGCCCCCGTGCCGTAGCCCATAAGAACAAAGTTTGCCGTCCAAACCGGAATTTTTTCGCCGGAAACCGGATGAACGGCGGAAATTCCAAGCGGAACACCTTTTTTCTCAACCGTCTCAATCTCAACCTCCGAAACCGTAAGCGCTTTAGCTTCTCTCACAAAATCAGCCACTTCCCCGTCCGTTTCCGCGGCTTTCACCGCAAGCGGATGGTCGGGAGCGACCGCGAGATATGTAACCCCCATAACGGTGTCGGGCCGTGTGGTAAAAACCTTCAGGGAAGAGTCAAAGCCGTCGCAGTCAAACTCAATCTCAACCCCCTCGGAACGCCCTATCCAGTTTGACTGCATTGTTTTTACGGAGTCGGGCCAGTCGGCGAGTCCCTTCAAACCGTCAAGAAGCTCGTCCGCGTATTCGCTTATGCGGAAAAACCACTGCTCTATCTCCCTGCGTTCCACAACCGCCCCGGAACGCCACCCTTTTCCGTCTATCACCTGCTCGTTGGCAAGAACCGTTTTATCCACCGGGTCCCAGTTCACAAAAGTTTTTTTGCGGTATGCGAGACCTTTTTCCAGCATTCGGGCGAAAAACCACTGCTCCCATTTGTAGTAGGACGGGTCGCAGGTCTTTATCTCACTTGCCCAGTCGTAGGAAAACCCAAGCCGCTTCAACTGAGCCCTCATCTGACCGATGTTTGTTTCCGTCCATCGGGCGGGATGAACCCCGTTTTTTATTGCGGCGTTTTCGGCGGGTAGCCCGAAAGCGTCCCACCCTATCGGATGCAGAACCTCAAAGCCGCACGCCCTTTTGTAACGGGCAATCACATCGCCTATTGTGTAGTTGCGCACATGCCCCATGTGTATCCTGCCGGACGGATACGGAAACATCTCAAGCGCGTAGAACTTACCCTTGCCCGCTCCCGTATCAGATTCGCCCGCTCCCGCGGAGAGAGGTTTGGAAGCAGGGTTTTCGTCCCACCTCTTGCGCCATTTGTCTTCAACAGCTTGGGGCTTGTAAGTTTTTTCCATTGGGATATTTGCGGCGGAAACCTTCATTACCCGCCCGCAAGAATGTATATTGTAGAAAGTGTGTATTGTAAATAAGAGAGGTTCGGCTTTCAAATCAGACGACCGGAAGCCGGAGCGGTTATGAGTGAAGGAGAAAAAGCGAGCGCCATAATAAGCGACCTGAAAGGGTATCTTGAGTTTCAGTCCCGCATGGGAAACGGAAGAATTCTGACGGCAAAGGAAGCCGCCACGGATTCCGGGGGTGAGGGCAAAACTTCTGAAGCGCCCGCCGAATACGCAATGGGAAAAAACGCCGCAAAACAGCGAGACACCGGAAAAAACCCGGCTCCGGTTTCGGTAGACCCGTTTTCAGACCTGTTTGAATACGGAAGCGCCGGAAGTCTTGATGAAACGAGAGCGGAGCTTGGCGACTGCGAAAGATGCAAACTGCATTCCACGCGGAAGACGATTGTTTTCGGCGAGGGAAACCCGAAAGCAAAACTGGTTTTTGTGGGCGAAGGTCCGGGAAAAGACGAGGACGAGCAGGGAAGACCCTTTGTGGGAAGAGGCGGGAAACTTCTGGATAAAATCATAGAGGCAATGGGAATGAAGCGCGAAGATGTGTATATCTGCAATGTCGTGAAATGCAGACCGCCGGAAAACCGCAACCCCGAACCGGATGAAATCGCCAAGTGCGAACCGTTTTTAATCAAACAGATAAGGTCGGTTTCGCCTCAAGTGATAGTGTGCCTCGGACTTGTGGCGGCAAAAGCGCTTTTGAATCTTCAAAATCCGTCTCTCGGCTCGCTGCGCGGAACCTTTCACAACTACGGCGGAATAAAACTTGCCGTAACATACCACCCCGCCGCGCTTTTGAGGTTTGACAAATACAAACGCCCTCTGTGGGAAGATATGAAAATGGTAATGGAGGAACTGAAAAAAACCCCGCGCCCGTAGCTCAGTTGGACAGAGCGTTGGCCTCCGGAGCCAAAGGTCAGAGGTTCGAATCCTCTCGGGCGCGCCACTTTTCCGCATTTTTCGTTTGAAACAATTTTGAATTTATTGACAAGGTTTCAATCCCGGATTAGACTGGGCGGATTGTGATGCGGCGTATTGGCACATTTTTTCTTGGGTTGACTTTAATAGCCCTGACAACCTTAACGGTAATGCCCCATTTAGAAACGGCGGACGGGGCAGACACGGACCATAAGCGCTTGGGCATGGCGCACCTTTCCGAAAACAGCCACGGTCTCAACGACACACACCCGGACCACGAAAAAGACAGTTTTCCGTGTGTGCACTGTTTGCCGGCTTTTTCGGAATCTGAAGAAAATTCCATGCAATCTCACGGTTTCTTTGTCGGCAACATTTCATCCGTCACCTGTGAAACGAAAAGAAAAACAGACTTCAGACAAAGTCGCGTAATCTATAAAAACGAACGGATTTTCCTGCTAACCGGACATTTACTCATCTGATACTCCGCTTGAAGTTAATTGCCGCCATGTTGCGGCTTGTGTGAGTGTGACTTTTAAGCGGAGGTTTGAATGAAGAAGCAGAATATGCGCATGTTTACGGCGGCGGCGCCGTTGCCTGCGGAGATACGGGCAAGACCTGTGTCGTATCCGAAAAACGGACTGTTATGCGAATGCGGAGCGGTCGTCCCGTCGCACGGACGGTTTCCTCACTCTCTTCACGCGCGGCTGAAGCCGGAAGTTGCACGCTATTTTAGAGAAAGACAACATGGAAATAACGCTGATTATGCGTTTTCAATGGAGCGTCATGCTTTGAAGCGGGGTATCGGGTTTATAAAGTATCAAACCCGTCCTGCGACTGAGGAGAAAAAAATGGAAAATAAAACAATGGATTCAAAAAACCCTTTTGCTTTGGCGGTTTTCGGATATGCAAACTCCGGAAACGGTAAAAACAGTCATTGCAAAACGGATGCCGGAGGAAAAAATGAAAACCCCACGCTTGCAAATTGGGTTTTCGGAAAAACCCTGAATTTATCTGAGGAAGCGGTCCGTATTAAGTTAAACGTCTGCACTTGCGACAGTGACATCCGGTGCATAAACAACGTTTTTCTTAAAACCGGAGTGGTTGAAAAAGTCAGCATCTGTTTCAACTGCCGGTGCTTGACCGTTTACTTGAGGAAAGGGAAAAACTTGCCGAACAGCAAAATAGAAGAGTTGATGCAAAACTTCGGAGGAACGGAGGCTGTGTCAATTTTACGCTACAGAAAGAGGCATGGCGTGATATGAAAAAGTCCGGTTGAACAAACACGGCGACATGAAAGCGTTCCCGCCTTTCAATCCGGCGGGAGCGCCGATGTCGTAAAATGCGAACCGCCGGACAACGGCAACCCGAAACCGGACGAAGTCGTCAAGCGCCTGCCGTTTTTAATCAAACAGGCGGAGCGGGTTTCGCCCGAGTGAAAGCGCGTTCTCGGACTTGCAAAAGCAAAGCCGCTTTTGCAACTTCAAAATCCGTCTCCCGAATGCGCCACTTTGGCGTTTTCCGTTGACAATACCGCACCCCTTCCGTATCGTATGGTTTATGTTGCAAGCAGTTGTTTCCGTCTTTGCGGTGCTGGTTCTTGCCGCCTTTCCGGTCGCAAGCGCAATGCCCTGCCCCATGTCGGAAGGCATGCAGAGGCAGGCACACACCCATACCGCGCATAGTTCGGGAAACTGCCCCGACCACCGCCCCGAGCGAGAATGCGAACACTCCTCTTTTGCCGACTGCCTTGATTTGCAGGAAGCGGTTTCAAACGACAAAAATCCGGTTGATGAAAAAAAACAGTTTCCCGCCATCGCGCAGCCCCGCCTTTCTCACGCCTTTATTGAAACACGGCTTCCGCAAATCAAAGCGGATTCAAGCCCGGGCGGCTCAATCCGCCGGTATCGGAAGATTTTTCTTCTCACCCGCCGTATTGCCGTCTGACACCTCCCCCCGCCCGAAGCAAACACGCCGCCCCGTATGCGGCTTTGCAATATGAATTTCAAGGGAGGTTTTAATGAAGAAAAGACATCTGATAATAATTGCCGCGGCGCTGCTGCCGCTTCCCGCATGGGCGAGACCCGTGTCGTATCCGGGAGGATGGACTGTTATGCAAATGCACGACAGGGCAAACACCTCGGTTCATCTGCACTACTCTCCCTCGGCAAAATACTCGGTCGGTCTGAGGGGATTTCATGCGCGTTCAAGAGACGCTTTTGTAACCGCGGTTCAGGTCAACTTTCTGCTGAAGCGTCTGAACACAAGAAACTTTCAGGCGAACTTGTACCTCAAATCGGCGGCGGGAATTGCGGTGGATGACGATAAAACTTCACCCGCCGGTTTTACCGGAATTTCAGCGGACTGGGAAAGCAGGCGGATTCTCGTCCGTTATGAAAACCGCTTTCAAACGCTCGGAGATATGGGCGACTCGTTCACCCAGTCGTGGCGGGCGGGGATAGCGCCGTATCTTGCCGATTTCGGCTCTCTCCACACATGGCTGATTCTGGACGCCGCCCACTATCCGGGAAGCGGTTACGACAAAAAGCTTGAGATAACCCCGCTCGCGCGTTTTCTCAAAGGAGCGTCTCTTTTTGAAATTGGATACAGTTTTGAAGGGAAACTGACGCTCAATTTTATCAGGAGGTTTTGAAGGAAAGATGAAAAACAGAACGATAATTCTCACGGCGGTGGTTGCGGCTGTTGTCGCCTTCGGTCAGGCAAACGCGGCGCATGACGGGCACGGACACGACCACATTTCGGACAAAACCGTTTCCCCTGAAAAACAGTTGTCATCCGAAAACATAATCCACATTGAGGTCAACGGTCTTGTGTGCGATTTCTGCGCTCAGTCCATACGCAAGGTTTTTCTCAAAACCGGCGCGGTTGAGGAGATTGATGTCAATCTCAAACGCAAGTTTGTTACGGTTTACCTGAAGAAAGGAAAAGACCTGTCCGACAAAAAAGCGGTGAAACTGATAACCGATTCCGGCTACGCGACCGTTTCAATTTCGCGTTATAAAAAAGAGGGCGGAGAATGAGACGGATTGGCTGGAAGGACACCGTTCTGCCGTTTTTCTCACTGTTCACCTCCGCGGGAACTCTGATCTGCTGCGCCCTGCCCGCCCTTCTTGTAACCTTGGGAATGGGAGCGGTAACGGCGGGGCTTGTGAGCGCGCTGCCCCGGATTGTATGGCTGTCGGAACACAAGGTGTGGGTTTTTCTAATCGCGGGGATTATGCTCGCAATCGCAACACTGGCTATGTATACGCAGAGAAACGCTCCCTGCCCCGCAGACCCGGGAGCGGCGCGGATGTGTATGCGGCTTCGCCGGTTGAGTTTCGCGGTTACGGTGTTTTCAATCGCGGTTTATATGACGGGATTTTTCTTCGCGTTTCTTGCCGGATTTGTGTTTTAGAAAACGCGCCGGAAAATCAGTGGTCGTGAATGTCCGGGTGTCGGTCGATTGAAGAAAATCCGCCCTCGTAACTCAAGAGCGTTCCAATTCTGCCGACAACCTCCCCTCTATCTTTCACCCTTTGGTAGCCAATGCCGATTTTCGCTTTTCCGATTGCGCGGGACAGGGAAAAATTGAAAATTGAGCCGTCCCTGTCGGAGGAGTTTTCAATAAGCGCGTAACCGCCCGCCGGAGTCCACAGTTTCCAGTCAAGGTCGAGGGCAAAACTTGTCCGCTTTATGTCGCGGTTCGCTTGTCCCTCAAAGTTTTTTATGATTACGGTTTCCTTGGCAAGATTGAAGAAAAAGTTTTCGGTCAATTGCCTGATTCTCCGCGCCGAAAAAGACCACCTGCTCTCGTCCCTTTCTCCGCCCGCGCCCCTTGCCTGCTTTGCGTAGCCTATCCGGTATGAAAACCCCTCTACCAGAAACGCCGCAACGCCGTCGCGGAGGGTGTGGAAATCTCCGCCCGAAAGCGAGAGCGCGTAGGAGGAAAGGTCTCCCGTGTTGGAAACCCCTCCGTCTCTTCTGTGTCTGCGCATTCCGTCAACATTGCTGAAAATCGTTGTGTCTTCGGCAAAAAACGAGGCGTCAAAACCGTGCTTTCCAAGATCTTCCGCATTGAGTTTTATCCCTCCGCCAAGCCCGATGCGCTGTTCAATCTCGTATTCACGGGTGAGGCGGTAGCCGTAAACGCCCGAAAACTCTTCCGAATCAAGATGAACAACGGGGGCGAACTTCCCGCCGTAAAGAAAGAAATTCGCGGCTCCGAACTCTCTTTCAAAGTTCAGGGTGAACTCCTCAAAAACAAGCTCATGCTCCCCGAAAAAAGCGCCCTGCCCGCCCCGCTCCCCGTGTTCGTATCCCGGCTCGCCTTCAAGAACAATTTCCGTTTCAAGGGAAAGCCCCTCCGGCACAATCAGCCGGACTGCCATGTGGGAATGGGAATACCCCTCATACACCTCTTCATCGCTCCGCTCCGCCTTCACAACCTTGTCCATGTGGAGTTTTGCGTCAATATGCGCGTCAATATGAACCGCCTCGCAGGGACGGGAAGCGAGAACAAAAAGAAATGCGCAGACGGTAAAAACAGATTTTGCCGCAGTCATTGAAAAGGTTTTCCCTTAAAGTTTTCTGAAAAACCTCTCAACCGGAAACGAAGCCGCAAACAGCAGAACAAAAAACACGGCGGCGGCAACCACTATTGAGGGACCCGAAGGCGTGTCGTAGCGGAGGGAGCCGTAAATGCCCGCTCCGACCGCGCAAACTCCGACCGCGCATGACACGGCCGCCATCGCCTCCGGAGAGCGGGCGAGCATCCTTCCGGCGGCGGCGGGAAGTATGAGCATTGAGGTTATCAGCAAAACCCCGACCACTTGAAAAGAGACCGCCACCACAACCGCCATCAGAAACACAAGGAGCAGGTTCATTGCGAAAGTGTTGACCCCTTCCGCTTTTGCCAGATTTTCGTTGATTGTCATAAGAACAAGAGAGTCCCAATTGAGCAGCAGCGCAAAAAGCGCAACCGCAGCGCAGGCGTATATGCGAACTATGTCAGCCGTCTGCACGGTCAGTATGTCGCCGAAAAGAACCGAGTGCAAATTGAAGGTCCGAATGCCGGAAAGGGAGACCGCCACTATCCCGATGGCAAGCGAGGCGTGAGCGATAATGCCGAGAACCGTGTCAAGCGCAAGAGAACTCCGGTTCAGCCGGACAAGAAAAAGCGCAAACACCGAGGCGACTGCAAGAACCCCGTAGTTTGCCCCGATGCCGAGAAGCAGCCCGAGCGGAATTCCCGCAAGCGCGGCGTGGGAGAGAGAGTCTCCGAAATACGCCATCCGCCGCCACACCACAAAACAACCGAGAACGCCCGCCACAAGCGCGACACCGGTTCCCGCAAGCGCGGCGCGGACTATAAACGGCTCAGTCATCGCTCCCGTCTCCGGCGTCCTGACCGTGGGTGTGGTCGTGAGAGTGATCGTAAAAGGACATAAGACGCGCCATGTCTTCGCCGAACATTGAGACAAACTCCGGAACCTTCGCCACCGCTTTCGGCTCGCCCGCGCAGCAGACATGTTTATACAGGCAGACAACCCTGTTTGTGGAAGACATAACCATGTGGAGGTCGTGAGACACCATCAAAACGGCGATTCCGCGTTCGCGGCGGATTTTTTCAAGCAGTTTGTAAAACGCAAGCTGCCCGGAAACATCAAGGTTTTGCGCCGGCTCGTCCAGCACAAGAAGGTCGGGAACATTCATAAGGGCGCGGGCAAGCAGAACGCGCTGAATCTCTCCGCCCGAAAGGTCGTTGACCGCGCTTTTGAGAAAACCCCCTATTCCGGTCTCGCGGCAGACCGCGCCGAAACGCGCTCCACTTCCACGGTGGCGAAGGCGGATAAACCGCTCCGCCGAAACGGGCATAAAGTCCATCCTCTCTATGCTCTGCGGCATATAGCCCATCCTTAAACCCCGCCTCCGCTCGCACATACCGGAATCGGGAGCCAGAATGCCCGCAACAACCTTGAGAAGAGTGGTCTTCCCCGCTCCGTTCGGACCGATGACGGAAACAAAATCGCCTTCCCCCACCTCAATGGAAACTTCCTTCAAAATTTCAATCCCGCGCCTTGAAACGGAAACACGGTCGGCTCTGACAAGCAAACCGCTCATGTCCGCCCTCCGGCGCACTCCGCGCAGACTCCGACCACCTCCAGAACCGCCTTTGTTTTACCGAATCCGGCGACCGCAACCGCCTTCTCAACGGCTTTTGAAAGAGAAGCGCCGCAAAACTCCCGCGCGTCCCCGCAAGCGGAACAGAGAAGAAAAAAACATTCCGAATGCCCGCTCGCCGGATGGAAACATGCGGAGTAGGACGACACACTGGACAGTTTGTGGACAAGCCCGTTCTCTATCAGAAAATCCAGGGCGCGGTAAACGGTCGGCGGCTTGGCGTTTTTTGAAAGCGCGGCGAGAATGTCATACGCCTTCACCGGACGGTGACTGCGCGAAACAATCTCCAGAACCCGCTTCCTCGGCGTCGTGAGTTTTACCCCCTTCTCACCGCATATCCGCACGGCGATAGCCGTTATTTCTTCAACGCATCTGCGGTGGTCTTTGCAGCTTGTCATCTTTTACAAAACCGTCCGTATTGAACCTTAAGATGTTATGTTATACTGTAACATGCGGATTTCAAGTCAAAGGGAAAAACAGTGATGAGAGCGTTTTTGAAAATCGTGTTTGTTGCGGCGGCGGTTTTCGCCCCGCTCTGTCAGGCGCGGGCGGAAAGTTTCGGGGCGGTTGCCGTAACTATCGCCCCGTTGCACTCGCTTGTCTCCGGCGTGACGGAAGGCGTCAATAAAGCCGAACTGATTGTTCCGGCGGAGGCATCGCCCCACGGATTCAACTTAAAACCGTCCCACATAAGGAAAATGAGCGGGGTGAAGGCGGTGTTTTATATCGGAGACGGCTTTGAGCGCTTCCTGTCTAACGCGCTGCGCTCTCTTCCGGGCAAGGTTCGCAAAATTCCGGTTGCGGAAAAATCCGGAATCGCACTTTTGAAAACAAGGCGGGACGACGAGTGGGAGTCGGACGGGCACGACCACACCGGAGCATACGATATGCACATCTGGCTTTATCCGAAAAATGCCGAAAAAATTGTGAAAACGGCGACAAGGGAAATGTCACGAATCAACCCGCAAAAAAGAAACGCATACAAGAAAAACGCGCGGGCTTTAATCGCAAAACTGAGGAAACTGGACGCAAATATCAGAGCCGAACTTGCCGGGCTGGAAAACAGGCCCTATGTCGTTTTTCACGACGCCTATATCCACTTTGAGCGCGGCTACGGCTTGAACGCCGTCGGTTCAATAGCGCTCAACCCCGAAAATCCGCCGTCCGCGGCGGCAATAAAACGGATACGCGCAAAAATCCGTCAAACCGGAACGGTATGCGTTTTCAGCGAATTGCAGTTTGGAGAAAAAATCACCCGAACGGCGGTTGAGGGGACGGCGGCGAAAACCGGAGTTATCGACCCCCTCGGCGCGGGGCTTGAGCCGGGACCGGAGCTTTACTTTCAAATGATGGAAAATCTCGCGCGTGAGATGAAAAGATGCCTGAGCTGACCTATGTGTCAGGAGCATTTTTTGAGGACATACATGGTTTTTTCATCCTCCCATTCCACATTGCCGTCTCCGAACTGTTTTTTTAAGTTGCCGAGGAAACTCTTGAACGCCCTTTCAAACTCCCGCGGCTCGTAGAAATGGAAAGTGGAATAGTGACGTCCGTCCGCCTTTTCGGCGAGTTCTTCCTGAGAGTTGACGCGCTCGTAAAGAAAAACCTTCGTCCGCTCAATCTCAAATTCGGGAAACTTTTCAACCTTGAACTCAAACTCCTCCGGCTCGTAAAGGCGCGACTCCTTGCGCTGAAAAACGGGAAAGTGCCGCCCCCAGACCGTGCGGGCGTTCTGGGTTCTTGACCTCGTGTAGATGAAAACCGACCCGCCGAGCTTCAAAATCCTTGACGCCTCCGAAAGAAACCTGACAATCCCTATGTGGTGAATGGAGTTGAAACACAAAATCGCATCAAGCGACCCGTCCTTGAGCGGAACTTCCCTTGCGTCCGCCACTTTGGCGGAAAAGTTTGAAAAACCCTCTCCGGTGAGATAAGACTCAAGTTGATTGAGCATATATTCGTTTGTGTCAAAGCACCTGAGAAAAAGCCGGTCTCCGAGATTTTCAAGAAACAGTTTCGCGTATCTTCCGACCCCGCAGCCCATGTCCGCGGCTTCAATTTTTTCCGAACCGGAGAGCAGGTCGCACACAAAATCAACCGGTTCGGCATCGGTGGTTCTGAGCCCCCTGTATCTGTCCGCTATCTTCTCGTAGTAGTTTTGCATTTTCCGGACACGCCGTTGAGAGGGCAATTCTAACAGACCCGCCGGACACCCGCAAAGACGTGCCGCCTACTTTTCCAAAAGTTTTGCCACCGGAGCGAAAACGGCGGCGATTTCGTTTTCAACGGAGGAAATTTTCACCCATCTGCGCCGCCTGTCTTTTTCCTTTCTTTCAACCTCGCCCGCAACGGTTGCGGAGAAAAATGTGAATGTCTTTTTCCAGTCCGATTCGGAAACCGTAACGGAGCCGACCTCCCTTCCGGTTTTCACAATGTAACCGCTTTCCTCCGCGCACTCCCGCGCGGCGGCTTGTTCGGGAAGCTCCCCTTCCTCAACCGTTCCGGCGGGGAAAACCCATGAACCGGCGTGCCTGCGCGCGCTGACCACAAGAACCTCGTCCTCGCCGTCTTCTCCGCGCCTGCGGACAACCACCCCGGCTTTCCGGTAGATTTTCATACATTAACCCGCTGTTTACAATATGGTTTGATTTGGTGTTATTATACAGGTTTCAAACAAAGGAGTTTTCAATGACGAGAATAATACTGACCGCAATTCTGGTTCTGGCGGTTGCGGTTCCCGAGTCTCTGGCCATCCGCAACACCGTAAAAAACAGGGAGCGGCAAGCCGACCGTTACATGGAAATTGTTTCCATAAATAAGTTGATGAAAGACGCCACCGAAGAGATTGCGAAACAGATTCCCGAAAAAGACAGAGAAACTTTCAAAAACATCATGAACGCGCATCTGGATATGCGGGCGCTTGAAAAATCCGTCAAGGAGTTGATGGTCAAACACTTCACGGCGGATGAAATCAAGGCGCTTACGGATTTCTACGGCTCCTCCGCCGGAGAGTCGGTTATGCAGAAATTCGGCGCATACAGCGCCGACACGGTTCCGCTCATTCAGGACGCGGTCATAAAAGCCATCAAAAAGGCGGAAAAGTAAAAACCGCCGGTCTGTCCCGATGAACAGACTTTCCCAAGAGAAAAGCCCCTATCTTCTCCAGCACGCGGGCAACCCCGTGGACTGGTATCCGTGGTGCGACGAGGCGTTTGAAAAAGCGGCGCGGGAAGACAAACCCGTGCTTGTGTCAGTCGGATACTCAACCTGCCACTGGTGTCATGTGATGGAAAAGGAGTGTTTTGAAGACTCCGATGTGGCGTCTCTTATGAACGATGTCTTCGTGTCAATAAAGGTTGACCGCGAGGAAAGACCCGACATAGACGGGGTGCTGATGAATGTGTGTCAAATGATTTCAAACGGAAACTGCGGATGGCCCCTGAATGTCGTGATGACGGCGGACAAACTGCCTTTTTTTGCCGCAACCTACATCCCCAAACACAACAAGTTCGGCAGGGCGGGAATGCTTGAACTGATACCCGAAATAAAGAAAGTGTGGGAAAACCGGCGAGCCGACATTGAAAAATCGGCGGGCGAGATAACGGAGGCAATCAGGAACGCCCAGACCGTCATACAGTCCGGGGGAAAGATGAGCGCGGAAGAGATTTTGAAAAACGGGTTCGGACAACTCGCCGCAAACTTTGACCCAGCGGACGGAGGTTTTGGAAACGCGCCGAAATTCCCCTCGGCGCACAACACGCTTTTTCTGCTCAGATACTGGAAAAGAACGGGAGACGGCAGGGCGCTTGAGATGGCGGAAAAAACCCTCGGCGCAATGTTGAAAGGCGGAATAAACGACCATGTCGGTTTCGGATTTCACAGATACTCAACCGACCGCAGGTGGCTTGTTCCGCATTTTGAGAAAATGCTCTACGACCAAGCGCTCATATCCTCGGCGTTGACCGAACTGTGGCAGGCGACCGGCAATCCCGCCTTCCGGCTGGGGTCGGAAAGAACGCTGGAATATGTGATCAGGGACATGACCTCATCGGGCGGAGCGTTCTTTTCCGCCGAAGACGCCGACAGTGAGGGGGAGGAAGGAAAGTTCTATGTGTGGAGCGGAGAACAGTTCGGCGGGATTCTCGGAAACGGTGAGGAAAGCCGGTTTGTGGCGGAAGCGCTGCGCATTCAAAACGGAGGCAATTTTACCGATGAAGCGACCGGGGAAACTCCCGGAACAAATATTCCGCACAGGGTGAAAGAGATTTCCGAACTTGCCGCGCAGTTCGGCATATCCGAAAAACAGGCGGCGGAGAGACTGGAGCGGGCAAGGAAAAAACTTTTCGCGGAAAGGGAAAAACGCGACCGTCCTTACAAGGACGATAAAATCCTGACCGACTGGAACGGGCTTATGATAGCCGCTTTCGCAAAGGCGGCTCGCGCTTTCGGTGAAGACAAATATCTGTGCGCCGCGCAAAAAGCGGCGGACTTCATAATGGAAAAGATGTTTGACAAACGCGGCCTTCTCCACAGATTCAGGCGGGACGATGCGGCGATTGACGCAAATCTTGACGACTACGCCTTTGTGGTGTGGGGACTTCTGGAGCTGTATGAGGCGGGATTTGAAACCCCGCGTCTTGCGGCGGCGCTGTCTTTGAACGAAAAAATGGTTGAACTGTTTTCGGACCCGGAAAAGGGCGGTTTTTTCTTCACACGCAAAGACTCCGAACAGTTGATAGTGAGAAAAAAGGAGTTTCATGACGGCGCGATGCCGTGCGGAAACTCGGTTGCCGCAATGAACCTGATGAGAATCGCCCGCATAACGGGCGACTCAAGATACGAAAACGCCGCCATGGAAATTTTCCGGTCGTTTTCTCTTTCGGTTGAAAAAATTCCGTCATCCCACACGATGCTGCTTGCCGCAATGGAATTTGCGGAGACGGAGACGGTTGAGATTGTGATTGCCGGAGACGATGACGGGGAAATAAAAAATATCTTGAACGCGCTTGCAAAAAAATACGACCCGAACACAACCGTTCTGCTCAAAAGGCCGGGCGACAAAGATATTGAGCAAATCGCCCCTTTTGTCAAACACTGCAAACCGCTTGGAGGCAAAACGGCGGTTTATGTCTGCAAAGGCGGAGCATGCGGTCTGCCCGCGGATGCGGAGGAGTTTCTTGAGTCTTTGTAAGCGAACCGCAAAACTGCCGCAGGAACGGAGAAGCGGGAATCCCCGCTGCTTCCTTTAACCTGCAATTTGGATACCAAGTCGTAGAACTGAATGACAGAGCGGAAAGTGTTTACCGCTTACTTTATAGATGTCGTGTCGTAGAACTCAATAATACGGTGAAAAGTCCGCTGTCTGACTCAAACTTCAATGACTCCTCTCGGCGGCAAAATCCGCAAGGGTGAGAAGAGACCGTTTGTAATTTCCGTCCGGAAAAAATGAAATCGCTTTTTTCGCCTTCAAAACATGACTCCTTGCGGTCTCAAGAGTGTCTTCCGCCCCGCGGTAGTCGGCGACAAACCGCTTTATGAACCCGGTGCAACCGTCTTCCGTGCCAATGGTTCGGAGCCGCTTTTCAAAATCCGCCTGAACATTTGCCGGAGCGTTTGAAAGAGATTTAAGAAGAGGAAAAGTCATCTTCGCCTCCTCTATGTCAGTTCCCGTTTCCTTGCCAAGCAGTTCAGTGGAAGAGCAGTAGTCAAGGGCGTCATCGGCGAGTTGAAACGCTATGCCGAGATTGAGCCCGTAACCGCCGAGCGCTTCGGTTCTGCCGTTTGCGGAACCGGCAAGAACAGCCCCCATCACGGCGCAACACTCTATCAGGGAGGCGGTCTTCTCCCTGATGATGCGCATGCAGGCGCTCTCGTCCATCTCTATCATGCTCTTTTTGCCCATAACTTCCATAAGCACTCCCTCGGCGACTCTGGCGGCGGCGGCGGAATATATCTCCGTCAGAAGCGGGTGTCCGCACGATGCCATCAGTTTAAGCGCTCTGGCAAGAAGAACATCGCCGACAAGCACGGAGCACTTATTGCCCCAAAGGTCGTTGGAAGACCGGCTACCTCTTCTCATCGGGGCGTTGTCAACAACATCGTCGTGCAGAAGTGATGCTATATGAGTGAGCTCAACGGCGGCGGCGCATAAAATTCTGCCCTTGCCCTCTTCCAATCCGCAAAGCCCGCTTGAGAGCAGAAGCACAGACGGACGGAGCCGTTTGCCGCCGCTTTTGACGATATGTGACGATATGCTGTGCGCAAGGTCAACGGAGGAGCGACAGCTGTTGTTGATTTCCTCCTCAACAAGGCGCATATCTTCCGATATGAGGGATGGAGCTGCGGCGCCGTTTTGCATCAAGTCTTAATTATCTTCATAAAAAACTTTCAAGTCAAAACGGTTAGAATATGGTTCACTTACAGAGGCGGCTCCGTATGTCGCGCGGAAATTATGGAATCAACTCTTAACCGGATTGATATTTTCATAGCACTCTCATGCCTGATTCCGTTTGTGATGGGAATCACGGGACGGGGCGTTCTGCGCCTCTCTCTCTCCCTTGCAACAGCCGTGATCTCTTTGTGGGCGGCTTATGTGTTTTCCGGCGAAGTTGTGAGCGCCGGATTTACCGAAGACGCTCTCACTGCGGCGGCGGTCTTGTTTGCCGGAGCGTTTGCTCTGCTGTCAGCCGCGCTGTGGGCGTTAAAGAAACTGCCGGGCGGAAACGGAGCGCTGAAAATCGCGGACGGAATTGCGAGCGCCCTGCTCGGAACGGTGGCGGCGGTTTTTGTTGTCGGAGTCGCGCAACAGTGGTCGTACGGAATCGGGACGGAAGATTCCGCTCTTTACGCAAAAGTGACGAAACTGTACCGGAGCGTTGAAGAAATGGAAAAAAACGCCGGAAACAGTCTGAAGGAAAAAATTAAAATTCCCGAAACTGTCCGCCGCTAAAATCCTCAACTTCAGAGAAAAACTATGAACCAGATAACAACCCTTAACAAACACATAATCGCCTCCCACGGAGCGGAGGGCTTTCACGGGGGCGTTTTCACAATCCTGAGAGAGTTGGTTTTTGTCGCAAAACTTATGCACAGGGACATAAACAAAGCCGGAATCGTGCGCGACATTCTGGGCGGAACGGGGAAAAGGAACTTCCACGGAGACGCAACGCAGAAACTGGACATATTTGCCAATGAAAGGTTCATATCAACCCTTGAGGCGGGCGGAGAGTGTTGCGGAATCGTGTCCGAGGAGAACAACGAGTTAATCCGGCTTGCCGGAACGGACTCGGAAAAGGGGGAATATGTGCTGGCGATTGACCCTCTTGACGGCTCCTCCAACATAGATGTCAATGTGTCGGTGGGAGTTATTTTTTCCATATACAAACGCAAGTCTCCGTCTCCCGGACCGTGCGTGGAAGAGGATTTTCTGCGCTCCGGAAGCGAACAGGCGGCCGCCGGATACATAATTTTCGGCTCTTCAACTATGCTTGTGTTCACCGCCGGAAACGGCGTGGACGGATTTACGCTTGACCCGTCAATAGGCGAGTTCTGCCTGTCTCATCCGAAGATACGGATACCGTCCTCGGGCGGATTTTACTCGGTCAATCAGGGGCTTCAGTCGGAGTTTCCGCCGTGGGTGAAAAAGTTCATTGAATACTGCGGAGAAAACGACCCCGAAACCGAACGCCCATATTCGTGCCGCTACGCCGGCTCAATGGTCGCGGACATTCACAGAAACATGCTGAAAGGCGGAATTTTTATGTATCCTCAAACGCGCAAACATCCGAACGGAAAGCTCAGACTGCTCTACGAGTGCAATCCCATTTCTTTTATAGTTGAGCAGGCGGGCGGAAAATCAACGGACGGAAGCGGGCGCATTCTTGACATTGGAGCGGCTTCCATACACCAGACAACCCCCATATTTGCGGGGTCTACGAAAATGGTGAACATGGTGGAGAAATACTGTTGGAAACACAAAACGGGCAAGTGAACCGGATACCGCCTTCGGGCAAAGGCGTTCGGGTTTCACTGATAATACCTTGCTACAACGAGGAGAGCAGACTTTCCGGCGAGAAAGTTCTCTCATGCCTGAAAGAACTCGGTCAAGGAACGGAGATTGTTCTCATTGACGACGGCTCAACCGATGGCACGGGCGAGGTTATACGCGCCGTGGCGGCGAAGTCTCCCGCAGTGAGAACGATTTCACTTTCAAAAAATGCGGGAAAAGCCGAGGCGGTGCGCGCCGGAATGCGCGAAGCCGCCGGACGGGGAGCGGAGTTTGTGGGGTTTTGCGATGCGGATTTCTCCACTCCCCCGGAGGAAGTCGCAAGGGTTTTCAACGAACTCGCATCGCACCGCTCCGCCGCGGTTGCGATTGCGACCCGCAACACCCCGGAGTCGGAAAACATTGAAAGAAGCGGCACGCGCGAAGCGCTCAGCCATGTTTTCTCGTTTATCTCGTCGTTTGTTCTGGGAAAAACGGTTACGGACTCGCAGTGCGGGGCAAAATTTTTCAAAAACACCCCCGCTCTCGTAAAAGCTCTGGATGAGCCGTTCATATCGCGCTGGGGCTTTGATGTTGAAATACTCGGCAGACTTGATGCGGCGGGCGATACGGAGACGGTTGAAGTGCCGCTCAAGAGTTGGCGCGAACGGCTTCCTTCGGGGGTCGGCATGCTTTCAATGGCCGCAACGCTTTTTGAAATGGCGCAGATAAACGGGGATTTGAAGGCGCGGCGCAAAACGGCGGGCAACAAGGCGGGGTTGTGGACGGAGGTTGCGCTGACGGTTTTTGTGAGAATGATTCCGATATATCTTCTGACTTTCGTGCTCGGCAAAATCCTGTTCTGGGAAGACTACTGGGTCAACCCCGACGCTTATTACCACATGGGGGTGGGAGCGGCATACGCGGAAATGGGATGGCTGTCCGATTTTCCGTGGCTGAAATACACGGTGCTGGGAGACAGTTTCCCCAATGTCTATTTTGTTCAGCACCTGCTGCTCGCTTTTCTGTATATCGTGATTCCGGCGGCTTCGCTCATAGTAACACTCAAATCCGCGATAGTGGTTACGGCTTTTCTCCAGATGCTTTCCTTCTACCTGTTTCTCAGAAAATGGAAGGTTCACTACGCCGTAATATGGGTGGTGGTCGGGATAACCGTCTCGTCAAACATGATATGGCACACAATCGCCCTGAAAGGGATAACACTGTTCTCCATACTGTTTCCATGGATTGTGGACTCCCTGTGGTCAAACAACGGCCGCAGGGCTTTTACCATCGGGTGGCTTTCAACATACGTGTATGTGGGGTTCATAATACTGATTCCGCTTGCCGCGTGCAGAATCGCGGGGCAGTGGTTTTTTGACGGCAAACTAAAGGTAAAAACGCCGTTGCTGCTTTTCGCCGGCGTGGCTCTCGGGATGGTTCTGTCGCCGTTTTTCCCCGACCATCTGTATCACATAGCGAGGGAAATCAAAACCGTGTTTGAACGCCCCGAATTCATACAGGCGGGAGACTTCTTCGGCTCGGAGTGGTCAATTCCCAACCGCATACAACTTCAGCATTTCCTCGGCGGAATGATAATTCTGTCGCTGCTTGCGACCGTGTTCTACATGAGAAGGAACAAACACTGCGACGGCTTGGTCGGCTCGGCGTTCGCGGCGGTTTTCGTGTTCGCTCTGCTGCCGTTCAGAGGGGGGATAAAGTTCGCGCAGACTTTCATCGTGCTTGCGGCGTTGATGGTGCCGTTAATATACAACCGGATATCGGAAGTCAATTTGAAAATTCCGACATGGAACAGACGGCTGTTTTTTGGCACGGTTGCCGCTCTTGCGGCGTCCGCAATGTGCTTAGCCGTTTTCTACGGCGGAATCATGAACCTTGCGCTTTTGCGGAGCGCCGGAATTCTGCTCCTTGCGCTCGCCTTGGCCGGGGTTTTCGTGTTCTTAAACTCCAAACTGGGAACAAAGTCAACGGGGATTTACGCGGTCTTTATGACGCTTGCGGGTTTGGCGGCATACGCCGCTTTCTGGCACGGCGGACCGGTGTCTCTTCTGACCGCCGGCATCGCCCTTGTCGTGTTTCTGACATCGTTCTTTACCGTCCGGCATGACCGGGTGACAATCAAGCCGTTTCTGTTCGCCGTATTTGTGTTTGTTTTCTTCATTTACTCGTTTCCGTTCATAAAACAGAGGCGGGAAAAACACGCCTCTTCCGCGCCGACACCGCAGGCGTATGAGGAGATTTCAAGGATGGTCAGGGCTCTGACGGAAAAAGGGAAAGTGGTCATAGCGCCGTGGGACGACTTCCCGGGACTGTTTTATTTCAACAGAGACAACTACTATGTGTCCGGAATGAACAACCTGTTTCTTTATCACAACGACTCGCACAGATTCACAAGTTACTACAAGTTTTTCAAGGGCGGAATGGAAAATCCGGCGGTGTCCATACCCATAGTGTTTGACGGAGCGGACCTTATACTCGTCAGGGACGCCCCGAGGGTTGAAGGGGAAACGAAATTGAACGAAATACTTGAGAACGCTCCCGACCTTGTGCGCGTGTCCCTGCGGGACGGAAGATTCGTTGAAGGCAAGGACGTTCTTGCGGGTTACTGGAGAGTGTATAAAATCGTCAAAACGCCGCTTTCCGCCCGAAAGGAAACCGATGCCCGCCCCTGAAATGACGGTAACCGAAACAAACTTCACGGAAATCGGAACGCCGCAAAGAGGCAAAGTCCGTGACATATACGACCTCGGGCAAACCCTGCTTGTCGTCTCAACGGACAGGATATCCGCTTACGATTCCGTGCTGCCGTCCGCAATCGCGGGAAAAGGAAAGGTTCTCAACCGCATATCGGAGTTCTGGCTCAAAAGGATGTCCGAAGTTTTTCCGAACCATTTCATCTCCGCGAACATAAAAGACTATCCTCCGACACTCGCCCGCTACTCCGGTGAGTTGGAATCAAGAAGCATGATAGTGCGCAAGGCGCTTCCGCTGCCGGTTGAGTGCGTCGTGAGGGGATACATATCCGGCTCCGCGTGGGAGGAATACGGACGGAGCGGAACGGTCTGCGGAATCAAAATGCCGGACGGGCTTGAGTTGTCGGCAAAACTTGACGAGGCAATTTTCACGCCTTCAACAAAGGCGGAGAAAGGAAAGCGCGACATGAATATCACTTTCGCGCGCGCGTGCGAAATTGCGGGAAGGGAAAACATGGAAAAAGCGCGTGAAGCGAGTTTGAGGGTTTACAAAGAAGCGTGCGAATACGCTTTTGAGCGCGGAATCATAATAGCCGACACAAAGTTTGAGTTCGGCGTTGACCGCAAAAGTGGTGAACTGATTTTGATAGACGAGGTTCTGACTCCCGACTCCTCGCGCTTCTGGCGCGCGGCGCAATACCGCCGGGGAGAGCGGCAGAACAGTTTTGACAAGCAGTTTGTGAGAGACTACCTTGACTCAATCGGCTGGGACAGAAACCCTCCCGCGCCCGCTCTGCCTCCCGAAGTGGCGGAAAAAACAAGTGAGAAATACAAGGAGATGGAGCGCATCTTTGCCCTTTAGAACAAAACGCGCCGTTCCGGTCAAATCCCCGTGCGTAAAAATCTGCGAACTGGACGACGGGGGGCTGTGCAAGGGCTGCCTCAGGACGGTTGAGGAAATCAGGGCTTGGAAAAACGCTTCCGAATTGGAAAAACTGTCAATTCTCGCCGAAGTGAAAAGAAGAAGAAAAGTTGGCGTCTGAAAAGAAAATAGCGATTCTGGGTTGCGGCTGGTTCGGACTGCCGCTTGCCAAACGGCTGTGCGAAAACGGGCACACGGTTAAGGGTTCAACAACGGATCCGGCAAAAGCGGACGCGATAGCAAGCGCGGGAGCGGAGCCGTTTGTCGTCCGCATTGAGCCGGGGGAAAACGCGGGAGCGGAGGAGTTTTTCAATTCCGACATTGTGGTCGTGAACTTTCCGCCGCAAAGAAGGGACGACATTGTGAGTTACCTTGCGGGGCAGACGCAAACCCTTGTGAACGCGCTTGTGCGGGGCGGAGCGGAGTTTGCGGTTTTCATAAGCTCCACTTCGGTTTACGCCGAACTCGGAAGGAAGGCGACCGAAAGCGACTCGTCCGTGGGAACGCCGTCAAAACGCAGCGGCATCGCTCTCAGGGAGACGGAGAGAACGCTTGCGGACAGGCGGGAGTTTGACACCACCGTCATCAGGTTCGCGGGGCTTATCGGATACGACAGAAATCCGCGCGAATTTTTGAAAAAAAGAGCCCCGATGCGCCGCCCGAACCTGCCCGTCAACCTCATACACAGGGATGACTGCGTGGAGATAACGGCGCGTGTGATTGAGAGGGACATAAGAGGCGAAATTTTCAACGCGGTCGCCGACTTCCATCCGCTCAGAAGCGAGTTTTACAAAGCGGAAGCGCAGAGGGCGGGAATCAGCGCATCCGAACTCGCGCTTGATTCAAAGGACAAAAGCGGAGGAAAAATCGTTTCGGGAGAGAAACTGAAACGGACGCTCGGATATGAGTTCATATATCCCGACCCTCTCTCCCCCGCCCCTTGAGCAGTTGCGGCGCGGTTAACGGAAGTTCCCCGAAACGCCTCCGGTTGTTCCCAAGGAAAAGAGCGGAATGTGTTATATTACGAAAGGAGACGCGGGACAGTTCTTTAATGAAAGACGAAAAAATCACCGATACAATCGCTTTTGAAAACGACTATGCCGCAAAGCGGCTGTTCGGAAATCTCAACGGAAACCTCGGCAGGATTGAGAAAATCTGCGGCGTAACCGTCAATTCACGCGGCTCAAACCTCTTTATAAGCGGACCCGCAAAGAATGTGGAAGATGCAAAAAAGTTAACAACACAGCTCTACGAACTGATAACCGAGGGGCATGGAATAACACCCGCGGATTTTGAGACGGGCGCGGAAATTGTTTCTGAGAAAGACGGAAAATTGAAGGACATATTCCTTGACTCTCGCGCCATAAAAGTAAAAGACAAACAAATATCGCCCAAAAGCGTCTGCCAGCGCGACTACATTGAGGCGATGAGAGACAACACCATAGTTTTCGGCACGGGACCTTCGGGAACCGGCAAAACCTATCTTGCGGTCGCAATGGCGCTCTCCGAACTTTCAGGGGGAAATGCGCGAAGAATCATCGTAACAAGGCCGATGATTGAAGCGGGAGAGAATCTCGGTTTTCTTCCCGGAGACCTTGAGCAGAAGTCAGACCCGTATCTGCGTCCCTTCTTTGACGCGATTTACGAAATAACGGGCACAGTTGCGGCGCAGAAGATGGTTGCAAGGAGAACGATTGAAATTGTCCCTCTCGCATATATGAGAGGGCGCACGCTCAGCGGAGCGTTTGTGATTTTAGACGAGGCGCAGAATACGACTTCGGCGCAGATGAAGATGTTTCTAACGCGCATCGGGTTCAACTCAAAGGCGGTTATAACCGGAGACACCACTCAGACCGACCTGCCCTGCGGGGTTTCTTCCGGTCTTGCGGAAGCGGAGACGCTGTTCAGGGAAATGGAAGGCATAAAGCTCGTGCACTTTTCAAGCCGCGATGTTGTGAGGCATCCTCTTGTGAAAAAGATTGTGGATGTCTATGAGAGTAAAAGCAAAGGTTAGGAAACGGAAAATCTTACGCCCCGTCATTCCCGAGTAGGCGGGAATCCAATCTTCCACAGCGCTGTTGCCCCCCCCCATTCTTCGGATTACATACCACTTGTCGTGGCAAGGAATTGTGGACAACGGAGAAACGGCATTAATTACCAAGCAAATTTCAGGCTTCCGCTGCTCTGTATGGTGTCATCGCCGCCATAGCCAATTTTTCCGGCGGCGGAAACTCCGAATTTATCACCGCTGTGAAGACGGATTCCCATTCCGCCCGCAAATCCCCATTCACCTCTGAAAGAGCCGTAACCGCTTGTCATTACCAGTCTTCTGCCTGCGGGGACATTCACATCAAGCCCCGCCATTGCGGTTGTTACCGCCAGACCCTTTTGAAGGTCGTTAATTTCTTCGTCATGCCGGTCAATTTGGTCTTGCACCCATGCGTTGCGTTCAAAGAGGTCTCCGTATCTTCTCGGAGCGCTGCCAAGAGGGGACTGCTCCAAAGCCGCCAAGGTCTCATCAGACAACTGCTCAAGACCCTCTTCGGTCAAAAACTCCCGGACATTCCTCACGCGCCTCTCGCTCGTATCCTCGTTCGTCCCTGCCAATATATACTGGTCTATTATCGCCATCTCACGGCTGTTCCGCGTCTCTATCTCCGCTGCGGTGCCGTCAAGTATCTGCACATCATCCGCATTGCTCCGCAGATAACTATACACCTGTATCTTCTCCTCTACCGTGCTCTCTTCCAATCCAATAGACACCTCTCTGCGACTTACCCAGCCGTCTCCGTCGGTATCGTAAGAGCGGATACGATTCTGAAGATTTATACTTGGGTCATTCGCTCCCAGCACTCCCTCAACATCAAAACCGTTCTGACGCTGAGACACATAGTAGTTCCTCTGCTCATACAAATTGCCGTTTATGTCTATCCTGTCTGTTGTAGAGTCGGCGCCAAGTATACCTTCCACTTCCCTGTTCAACGCACTCTGGTATAGACTCCGGTCACGCGCAAACAGTATCTGGTCGGACAGCGATATGTGTCTGTCTCCCAATTGCGTCTGTGAAGTGTCCGTCCTCGCCCATCTCTCCCTCTGCCTGTCCGATGCGCCCAACGCATCATACGCATACTCCGTCCGACCAAGCAAGGAACCCGTCGGGTTCGGCTCAGGTCTCAGTGTCAAACGGCTTAAGTCGTCCGAACTTACACCAAAATTCACAAGATCGTCACGCTCAGTCCTTATCTCATAAGGCGTCTTCACTTCGTAATCGCGCAGATAATCTCTTATCGCATTTGACGCTTCAGAATCAGAATCTCCCGCATCTCTAATCACCGCTCTCCTCACCGTCTTTACCCTCTGCTGCAAAGTCTCAGAACCCTCATTGTTGCCTATCAAATCGTCAATCGCGTCAAATCCAAAGTCCGCAGACTGCAATGTCCCGTCAGGCAGCGCCGTTATCACACGCGTCGCTCCTCCCGTCTCAAAAGAACGATCCTTCCTCTCGTGAAATGCTCCAAGGGTCGCATCGTGAACAGTCTGACTCTCCGTATATGTCGGAGAACCGTCAGTTTCAGAAGAATTAGAATTGAAAAATCTCTTGCTCTCGTAAAGACCAAGTCCCGTGAACTGGTAGCTTAAGTCCGCCTCGTCCGGGGTTCCGGTCCCGAAATCGTCTCCACTACCGTAATCGCGACCGTCTGCCGTGTCTCCAAAGGTCTGCTGAGAGTCTCTCACACTACGCACTCCCGCTCCCACACCCGTTGTCCTGTGGTGCGCCGCATTGGCATCTCTGCCCAACGCGGTCGCGTTAGTTCTGAATGCATAGGAATTGTGACCTATCGCCGTAGAATTGTCAGACTGCGCATGAGAAAACGCTCCGTATGCGGTTGAATAGTCGCCCTGCGCTTCTGTCTTGAAACCCGTCGCCGTTGACTCCAAACCCGTCGCAGATGTATTCACACCCGACGCCGTTGAACCGTTACCTTCCGCCTTGGAATCTATTCCCGCCACAAACGAACCCTCAGCCGTCGCCCTTATGTTCCTTCCTATCGCAACACTGTTCGCCACTTCCGCATGCGCGTTCCTTCCTATCGCTATACTCGCCTCCCCTTCCGCAGACGCGTTCACACCTATCGCTATACTGTCTCTGCCGGACGCATTTGCGTCTTTTCCTATCGCTATTGAGTCCGTGCCCGTGGCTGTTGAATTCTGACCCACTGCCGTTGAGTTCGCTCCGAACGCATTCGCGCTCTGACCCAGTGCCGTTGAGTTTGCTGCATCTGACCTTGCTTCCTGTCCCACTGCCGTTGATTTATGTCCCTCTGAGTTCGCTGCCTGTCCCACTGCCGTTGAGTTATCTCCCTGTGAGTTCGCCGCCTGTCCCAACGCCGTTGAGTTATCTCCCGCTGATCTCGCTTCCTGGCCCACGGCGGTTGTGTTACGCCCGGTAGCGTTGGAATTCTGTCCCAACGCCGTTGACCTTTCGCCGAACGCATAAGACCTCTGTCCCAATGCCGTGGCTAAATCATCAAGCGCTCTGGCAAAGTGACCAAGCGCTGTCGTGTCTTGAGCATTAGCTTGCGCCAAAGAGCCAAGCACGGTGGAGTTCAATCCGCTTGCAACAGAATTCGTTCCTATTGCGGTTGTGTTAAAATTGCTCGCATCAGCAAACGCTCCGTATGCAGACGAGTTCTCGCCCGACGCCTCAGTTTGATAACCCACCGCCGTTGAGTAGTTCCCCGTCCCCTGTGTTCCCACACCCGATGCCGTTGAACCGTTACCTTCCGCCTTGGCGTCTATTCCCGCCACAAACGAACCGTTACCCGTCGCCCTTATGTTCCTTCCTATCGCAACACTGTTGTCCGCTTCCGCATGCGCGTTCCTTCCTATCGCTATACTCGCCTCCCCTTCCGCAAGCGAGTTCACACCTATCGCTATGCTGTCTCTTCCCAATGCCCTTGAATATGCTCCCAATGCAAGACTGTCTATTCCGTTTGCCACAGCACCGGTTCCAAGTGCGGTCGCATTGACAGCTCCCACATGAGAACCGGTTCCCACCGCCGTAGCGTTGTCGGCAGCACTGGTAGTACGGGCACTAGAACCAATTGCTATACTGTTTAAGCCTTCCACATTAGAACCGGTTCCCACCGCCGTAGCGTTGTCGGCAGCACTGGTAGTACGGGCACTAGAACCAATTGCTATACTGTTTAAGCCTTCCACACTAGAACCGGTTCCCACCGCCGTAGCGTTGTCGGCAGCACTGGTAGTACGGGCACTAGAACCAATTGCTATACTGTTTAAGCCTTCCACATTAGAACCGGTTCCCACCGCCGTAGCGTTGTCGGCAGCACTGGTAGTACGGGCACTAGAACCAATTGCTATACTGTTTAAGCCTTCCGCTTCCGCTCTTGAACCAAATGCGGACGCATTGGCATCTTCCACACTAGAGCTGAATCCTACCGCCGTAGAGTTTTCGGCTCCAACCAGAGCCGTGGCACTACGACCAATTGCTACCGAGTCGTTACTTGACACTACCGCGCTTCTGCCAACTGCTATAGAGTTCGCTCCACGCACTGTTGCGCTTCTTCCCAATGCCACCGCTGAGTTAGCCACCGCATTTACCCTTGCATCAGTGCCAATTGCGACAGATTCTATTAAGAACGCGCTTGAGTTTGCGCCACTGCCAATTGCTATAGACCGAATACCCGCCGAAGCATTCTGACCAACAGCAACGGAGTGAAAAGCACCACTGGCTCTTACTCCAACTGCAGTGGAGAAGTTTTGACGAGTTGTAGAAAAAGCACCAACCGCAACGGAGTCCCTGCCGCCACTAACGTTAGCAAAAGCACCCAATGCCGTGCCTGAATCCCCCCCAGCAAAGGATCTATGACCCAATGCCGACGTGTTTCCGGAACTCGCACGTGAGGAACGACCAACCGCAACTGAGCCAGATTGCGATGCGATCGCCTCTCCACCCACTGCCAAGGAGTCCACGCCGGTCGCTTGCGCCAAAGCGCCAAACGCGGAGGAGTGAAGTCCGCTTGCAACAGAATTCGTTCCTATTGCGGTTGTGTTAACATTGCTCGCAAAAGCAAACGCTCCGTATGCAGACGAGTTCTCGCCCGACGCCTCAGTTTGAAAACCCACCGCCGTTGAGTAGTTCCCCGTCCCCTGTGTGTCCACACCGGTCGCCGTTGAACCGACACCCGTAGATTTAGAGTCTATTCCCACCACAAACGAACCGTTACCCGTCGCCCTTATGTTCCTTCCTATCGCAACACTGTTGTCCGCTTCCGCATGCGCGTTCCTTCCTATCGCTATACTCGCCTCCCCTTCCGCAAAAGAACCCACACCTATCGCTATGCTGTCTCTTCCCGATGCCCTTGAAGATGCTCCCAATGCAAGACTGTCAAGACCGTTTGCCACCGCACGGGTTCCAAGCGCCGTACTGTTGGCTGCTGTCGCTTGCGCAGAAGTTCCAACGGCGGTAGAAGAGTCACTCCTCGCTTCTGAATCTCTGCCAACTGCTGTAGCTGTGCCATCTGTCGCTCTCGCACGAAGGCCAAACGCTGACGCGCCCCTAGCCGCATTGGAATTTAAACCAACCGCAACACCATCCCCAGTCGCACTGGAACCGGAACCAACCGCAACACCACCATCACCGGCACTGGAGCCGAAACCAACCGCAACACCATCAACATCGGCAAATGACCCAACACCCAATGCCGCAGAGTTCCGTCCGGACGCATTGGCTCTAATTCCCGCTGCCACACCATCTTGAGCGGCAAATGTTCTTACACCCAATGCCGTAGATCCGGCGCCTGACGCTTCCGCACGGTGACCAAATGCCGCAGTGTTTCCCGCATTAGCAATGGCGTTCACTCCCACTGCCGTGGATGCAAGACTTCTCGCTTCGGAGGTAAATCCAATCGCAATGGCAAGGTGTGCTCCTACGGATGCGTTAGCTCCTCTTCCAATTGCGATAGATCGGTCACCGAACGCTCGTGCTTCCGAACCAAGAGCCGTGGAGAATTCCCCAAACGCTCTTGACTGGAAACCTACCCCTGTGCCCTGACGACGCGCCGCGGCGTTGAAACCAACCGCAACACTTCCATCAAGGGTGGCAATTGACGTTGCACCCAATGCCGTAGAGCGTGCGCCTGTCGCAAAGGCGCCAACACCCAGTGCCACAGCCTGACTCGCTGACGCGTTCGCGTCAGCACCCACCGCCGTTGAACTGACCCCTGTCGCAAAGGAAGTGCGTCCCAATGCCGTGGAACCGTCATCACCGAGCGCCTGCGCACCCTCCCCCAATGCCGTGGAAAAAGTCCCTGTCGCCTGCGCAAGAGTTCCAACGGCGGTAGAAGAGGCACGCGTCGCGTCTGAATCTCTGCCAACTGCTGTAGCTGTGACTTCTGTCGCTCTCGCACGAAGGCCAAACGCTGACGCGCCCGTAGCCGCATTGGAATTAAAACCAACCGCAACACCATCCCCAGTCGCACTGGAACCGAAACCAACCGCAACACCATCTCGACCGGCAGATGAGCGTGCACCCAATGCCGTCGATTCTCCTGCGGTCGCTTGCGCAGCCGCACCTAACGCCACGGCGCTCTGTTGATTGGCGACAGAACTCCTACCAACCGCAACGGCGTCTTGAGCGGACGCAACAGAACTCCTACCAACCGCAACGGCGTCGATAGCGGACGCATTGGACGAGAAACCAATTGCTACAGACCTCACGCCTGACGCTGCTGCTCGAGTACCCACCAGCGTTGAATTGTGCCCTGTCGCTCTTGTAAGGAAACCCACTGCGATACTATCGATCCCGGTCGCTTGCGCAGCCGAACCTAACGCCACGGCCTGAGCTTGACTGGCGACAGAACTCCTACCAACCGCAACGGCGTCGATAGCGGACGCATTGGACGAGAAACCAATTGCTACAGACCTCACGCCTGACGCGTCTGAATCCACTCCCAACGCCGCTGAATTGTCCGCGGATGCACGGGATAGACGACCCAAGGCAGTGGAAAAAATTCCTGTCGCTTCTGCTCCAGTACCCAACGCCGTTGAACCTAATACTCTGGCGACGGAACCCCTACCAATCGCAACGGCGTCCTCACCGCCGGCACTTGACCCTGTACCCAACGCCGTTGAACTCACACCTGACGCGTCTGAATCCGCTCCAAGCGCCGTGGTGTCGTCAGCCGTCGCTCGCGCATTCACTCCCACTGCCGTGGAACTGTTCCCCGCCGCATTAGCGTCTATTCCTACACCTACCGAACTGTCACCGCTTGCATTCGCCCCTCCCACCTGAGTGGAATCTGCTCCATCTCCTTGCCCAAAACCTTCAATCTGTTCTCTAAGATCAGTATCCAACTTTGCCACATTTACCGCACCGTCCGCTAGCTCTGCCACAGTTACCGCATTGGACAATATATGTCTTGAATCAATCGCTCCGTTCGCTATCTTACTTTGGCTTACCGCGCCGGCCCCTATCTTCACCCCTGTTACCGCTCCGTCCGCTATCTTTGCCGAAGTTACCGCTCGGTTCTCTATCTTTACCGCGTTTACCGCATCGTCCCGTATCTTCCCCCTTGTTACCGCTCCGGCCGCTAGCTTTGCCTCAGTTACCGCTAGGTTCCGTATCTTTACCGTAGTTACCGCATCGGTCGCTAGCTTTGCCGCAGTTACCGCTCCGTTCTCTATCTTTACCGCATTTATCGCACTGTCCGCTATCTTCGCCCTTGTTACCGCTAGGTTCTGTATCTTTACCGTAGTTACCGCATCGGTCGCTAGCTCAGAGGCTCTTACCGCTCCGGCCGCTATCTCAGAGGCACCTACCGCTCCGGCCGCTATCTTTGCCGCATTTACCGCATCGTCCGCTATCTTCTCCCCTGTTACCGCACCGTTCGCTATCTTCTCCCCTGTTACCGCACCGTTCGCTATCTTCTCCCCTGTTACCGCACCGTTCACTATATTAGCTGTTTCAATTTCCCCTCCTTGAGCAAACCCCACGCTCGCGGATGCAAAAAACACAAAAGCAACTGCCAAAAAATAAAATAAATTTCTCATTCTTAAACCTCTCCTTGGTCTATTCCAGTTTGGTTTCCCGACCACCAATAAATACAGCAACGGACTAATGTCCGAGCGTTTCGGTTCCATCTTATAGAAAAACGCCCTCAAATTCAAGAAAATTTAAAAAAAACAAAAAAATAATTTTTCACTTTCACTTGGCGGAAAAACATTCCTCCATCGGTATCGCAACCACCTGCTCAAGTGTGAGAACCCTCAGCCACCTCTCGCCGTTCTCCTCAAAAACCGTGTCCACGCGGGAGAATCCCGCCTTCTCAAGCGCCTTCATCCCGGCGTCCGTAACCCGCTTCTCTCCGACAAGACGGAAAGTAACCACCCCGTAATCATCCCTTCCCGCAATCTCGGACTTCTCCAAAATCTCCGCCCGAGACCGGATTTTCTCATGCCCCCCTTCCTCCCCGCCCGCATAAATCTCGCGCACAATGTCGGACGGATATGTGGGAGCGTCATGAGACCCGGAGTTCATCGCAAGATGAAACGCAACCGGAAAATGCCCCGCAACCGCGCCCTCGCAAAACGCCTTCACCGCCCCGCCGTATCCGATGAAGTTTGAAGAGGGAGTGTGATGAACCGCCGCATCGTTGAGAGTGGCGATTTGAAGCCAACTGAAATCGGCAAGCGTGAGACCCCTTTCAACCGAGCCGGAAAGAGTTTCCCCTTCCGCGAGAGACTCAAAAGTTTTTCCGCTTCCGCCGAGAAAATCGCGTGAAACCGCTCCGGCGGAAAGAGGAAGCGGAAGGGAGTCCGCCGAAATCTCAACCTTTGCCGGCTGCGGCTTCACCGTGTTTGACTTATCGTGAGACATCCCCTTGCCCGCGCGAACAAGAACCTGCCGCACATACTCAAGGACAGTCTCCCCCCTCTGGTTTGAAACGGATGTTTCAACCTGAACCGAGCCGCTTGTCGCGCCGTCTTTGCGGAACTCAACGCCGAGAACCTTCGAGCGGGCAAACACCGTGTCTCCCTCAAAAACGGGAGCGCCGAACACAAGGCGGGAGTATGAAAGATTGGCGACCGCGTTGAACGATATGTCGTGAACGCTGAGACCGAAACCGGTGTTGAAAAGAAACCCCTGACTCACAAGCCCCGCGCCGCCGATTCCGAAAGCGCTTTTCTTCGCCTCCGCATCCGGGTCGCCGTATCCCATCGCCCCGCAAAGCGCGGGATTTGCCGCAACCTCCCAGTCGCCGAACTTTTTGACATACCGCCTGTTCCTGCAAGGCGTTATCTGAACCGCCCCGTGATGATACACATCGCCTTCCCTGAAATCGCCGATATGCCTTTCCGATTTGAAATTTGGGTTCAAAGCCGCCTCCGTTTTCCCGCTTGTGAATGAAAAAATCCCGCGCCCGCAAACACGGAAGGCGGATTATAAATGCAAATCCCCCGGCGTCAAAACGGACGGAGACGGAGGAAAGTTTTACACCCGCCGCAATTATGGCACAATAAACTTTTCCAAAAATCCACGGGAGGAGAAAATGACAGTCCGAAAAATTCGCAAAAAAACGCGCGACCTCAAACACACGCTCACTTTCAAACGCAGGCGCAAATTTGACGCCGAATGGTATACAAAGGAAGACAGAACAAAATGGGTTCTGCCGCGCATTCTAAAAGAGCAGGCGGAAAAACTGGGCGACAAGCCGTTTTTGCAGTTCGGAGCCAAAAAGCCGCTCAGTTTCAAACAGACCAACTCACTTGCCAACAGAGTGGCGAACTCCCTTATAAAGGAAGGCGTCCGCAAGGGAGACAAGGTTGCCGTTCTTATGCCGAACTCGGACGACTATGTGGCGGTCTGGTTCGGAATCCTCAAGGCGGGAGCGGTTATGGTTCCGATAAACACCGCATACAAAGCGGGCTTCCTGCAATACATAGTTGATTCCTCCGACTCGCAAACGCTTTTTATCGCCGAGGAGTATCTGGACAGAATGCCGCCCATCGCCGCCGGAATAAAGGGGCTTGAGCGCGTGGTCGTGTGGACGCGGAGCGGAAAGAAACAGTTTGACAGGCACGGCTTCCGTTTTGCGAAAATGAAATCATACGCGGAGTTTATGGAAAGGGCGCGGAGTTCGGAGCCGAGGGTTGAGGTTTTGTTCACCGATTACGCGCGGCTGATGTTCACTTCCGGCACAACCGGAAGGTCAAAAGGCGTTATGCGCCCAAGCGCGGCGGACTACAGCAGCGCGAGAAACTGCGCGGAGATTATGGATGTGGGCCCAAGCGATGTGTATTTCACATGCCTTCCGCTTTTCCATTCAAACGCAATGGTTATGACCGTCTATCCCGCCCTTATAAAAGGGGCGAAGGCGGTGATTGAGGAAAAATACAGCGCAAGCCGTTTCTGGAAATGGATGAACGACTACAAGGTTACGCGCTTCAACACGGTCGGGACGGTCTCTTATTTTATGTGGAACACGCCCCCGTCTCCCGAAGAGAAAACGCACGGGGTCAAACTTGTTCTCGGCTCGCCCGCCCCGCACGACATAATTGAGAAGTTTATGGACAGGTTCAACATAAAACTGATGGAGGGATACGGACTGACCGAGACGGGACAGTGCACATGGATGCGCCCCGGAGAGCCGTTCAGGGTCGGGTCTTGCGGAAAAGAAGCGCCCGGGTATGAGATTAAAATTGCGGACCCCGAATCGGACGAGGAGCTGCCGCGGGGTTCGGTGGGAGAGATAGTTGTGCGTCCGCGCATACCGAACATAATGCTGCATTTCTACAACAAGATGCCCGAAAAGACGGTTGAGGATTTCCGCAACCTGTGGTTTCACACCGGAGACGCCGGATGGATGGACGGGGACGGCTACATCTATTTTATGGACAGGGTGAAAGACTACATCCGCAGAAGGGGCGAAAACATAAGTTCTTTTGAGGTTGAGAATATCGTTTCATCCCACCCCGCCGTGAAGGAGTGCGCGGCGGTCGGCGTAAAAGCCGATGCGGGACGGCATGCCGAAGACGAGGTTATGGTGGTAATCGTTCCGAAAAGGGGCGCAAAACCCGACCCCGCCGAAATCGTGAAATTCCTTGAGCCGGTTATGCCCGCGTTTATGATTCCGCGTTTCATAAGGTTTGCGTCTTCCCTGCCCAAAACCGGCACGCAGCGCGTTCAGAAAAACAAACTGCGCGAGAAAGGCGTTACCAAAGACACTTGGGAAAAGAGATAGCGGGACGCAAAATCCGGCGGACTTGAGCGGGGCGTTTTTGACATTCCGGCGGCGGCGCGCCTGCGGCTTCAAGTTTTATCTTTCAAAAAAAGGTTGATTTTTCCGTCTGCGGACAATATTACTTGAGCGGAAACGGGTTTGACCCGAAAAAAACTGCACGGGGGTAATTAGCAGTGGCTTTTTCAAGAGGAGACAGAATCAAGGACATGGTAAATCTGATTGAGGATCCCGAGGAACCAACCTACACGGAAAACAACGAAGAGTTGGACGAAATGGAACTCTACGACATGGAGCTTGAAGAACCCGAAGAGGAACTTTACGAAGAGGAAGACGGCGCTGAGATTGCCTGACCTTTGAGGTTCGCCTCTTTTTTCAGGTTAAGCATAAGAACCGAAACCGCGGCGGGCGTAACGCCCGAAATTCTTCCCGCCTGCCCGAGTGAGCGGGGTTTCAATTTTGACAGTTTCTGAACGATTTCCCTTGAGAGACCGGAAACTTTTCCGTAATCAAAGGAGTCGGGAATTGACATGCGCTCAAATTTTCTGAACCTCTCCACCTGCTGCGCCTGCATTTTTACATAGCCGGAGTATTTGACGCTCATCTCCGCCTGAGCCGCTACGTCCGAGCCCGCAAGTTCGGCGGAAGCCGGGTCAAAAAGGGCGAGTTCGGAGTATGTGATTCCGGGTCTTCTGAGAATCTCGGCAAGTGTGTGCGGTTTTTTGAACGACGGGGAGTCCAGCTCCCGCAGTTTTATGTCCGCCCGTCCGCCGGGAACTTCCTTTGTCGTTTCAAGCCGTTCAACCTCTTTTTCAAGCGCCTTTTCTTTAAGAACAAGTTTTTCATAAAGTTCGGCGTTTATGAGACCGGCTTTGCGCCCTTTGTCCATAAGACGCAAATCGGCGTTGTCTTCGCGCAGCACAAGGCGGTATTCCGCCCTTGAGGTGAACATCCTGTATGGCTCGTCAACCCCTTTTGTAACAAGGTCGTCTATCATAATCCCTATGTATGCCTCGGAACGGTCAAGCACAAAGGGCGAATCTCCGCGCGAAAAAAGCGCGGCGTTTATTCCCGCCACGATTCCCTGTCCGGCGGCTTCCTCATAGCCGGTTGTTCCGTTGACCTGGCCGGCAAAGAAAAGCCCTTTTACAAGTTTGCACTCAAGCGTCAAGGTCAACTGAACGGGGTTGATAAAATCGTATTCCACGGCGTATCCGGGGCGCATTATTTCAACATTTTCAAGCCCTTCAACGGTTCTCGCCATTTCAATCTGAACATCAAGCGGGAGACTGGTTGATATGCCGTTTGGGTAAATCTCGTAGGTGTTTCTTCCCTCCGGTTCAAGAAATATCTGATGCCGGTTTTTGTCGGGAAATTTGACAACCTTGTCTTCAACGGACGGACAGTAGCGTGGTCCCACTCCGCTTATGGCTCCCGAATAGAGGGGCGACCGTGAGAGGTTTTTTCTTATGACATCGTGCGTCTTTTCGTTTGTGTGCGTGATGTGGCACGACATCTGACTCATCTCCGTTTTGCCGTTTGAAAAGGAAAACGGTCTCGGATTTTCGTCCCCTTTCTGTTCGGTAAGCGCATCCCACCGGACTGTTCTTCCGTCAAACCTCGGCGGAGTTCCGGTTTTGAGCCTGCCCGTTTCAAGCCCGAGTTCGGTAAACGATTTTGAGATTGCCACAGCCGCGCCCTCTCCCGCCCGTCCGGCGCGTGAGCGTTCATCGCCCACATGGACAAGTCCGTTGGGGAAAGTTCCCGGAGTTACGACCACGGCGTCCGCGAAAAAGCTTTCGCCCAGACTTGTTTTCACGCCGTTTATCGCGCCGCCGGAGACGATAAAGCCGTCAATCATCCTCTGTTTGATGTCAAGCATGCCCTGCGCTTCAAGAACGGAGCGCATGTAAGCCCTGTAGATCTGTCTGTCCGCCTGAAGGCGAGTTGCGCGAACCGCCGCTCCTTTGCGTGTGTTGAGCGTTCTGTATTGAATTGCGCTTGCGTCCGCCGCCTTCGCCATTTCGCCGCCAAGGGCGTCTATTTCCCTGACTATATGCCCTTTGCCAACCCCTCCGATTGACGGGTTGCATGACATTACGCCGATGGTGTCTATGTTTGCCGTGAGCAGAAGGGTTTTGCGTCCCATCCGCGCGGAAGCAAGCGCGGCTTCGCAACCGGCATGACCGCCGCCTATGATAATGACATTGTGAGATTTCGGGCTGTTCATAACGGAAGCGAATTGTAAACAACCCGCCGGAGAAGGTCAAAAAGCCCGTAAAGGGTTGAACTTCCTTCTCCCCTCGGAAGAGAGTTCTCATGCCCTCCGCCGCGGACGTTCTTGAACTGCTATTTGCCCTTGTCAACTCCCTGTAATCAATACATTCTTTGCCATTTGACCGAATAAGACCAATCCATTGTTCTTATTTGTATTCACACTATTTGCCACTTGTAACATACTGCTTTGATTGTATAAATCACTGTGCGGTCAAATAAGAACAGTTGATTGTGCTTATTTGACTTTTTACGCTGTTCCTATACTATGGAGACTGCAATGCTGGAAATATCCGTCAAAGAAGTTCACCGGCGTTTTCAAACGGACAATCCGTGGTGGGAAAACCCTGAAGATGTGAGATGGAAAGGCGACCCTGAAAGGGTTTATTTTCCACCGTTTTACGAGTTGGTAAAAAAAACCGGGGTCAACCGCGCCGTTGTTCTGATGGGTCCCCGCAGAGTCGGCAAAACCGTTATGGCTTATCAGGCAATCGCCAAACTGATAAAAGAAGGTGTCAAACCGGAAAACATTCTTTACACCCCTTTGGACAATCCGATGTATGCGGGAATGTCCCTTGAAAAAATCCTTCTTGCTTTCCTTGAACTAAACAACATTCGGCAAAACGAAGCCGTCTATCTTTTCTTTGATGAAATCCAATACCTGAAAAACTGGGAAATTCATCTGAAATCGCTTGTTGATTCATATCCGCAACACCGCTTTACCGCCACGGGTTCGGCGGCTGCGGCGTTGAAACTGAAAAGCGGCGAATCCGGAGCCGGAAGGTTCACGGACTTTACCCTGCCCCCCATGACATTCCACGAATACATAAAATTTACAGGCAAAGAGGAACAGTTGTTTGGCAAAGACGCGGGGCTTTTCCTTGGCGCGGGTAAGGCAATTGAAAACATCGGCGAAATCAATGAGCATTTCATCAACTACCTCAATTTCGGCGGCTATCCCGAAGCCGTATTTTCAGAGGAGATAAAAAAAGACCCGGGCCGTTTCATCAAAAACGACATCATAGACAAGGTGCTTCTCAGAGACTTGCCGAGTCTTTACGGCATAAGCGACATTCCGGAACTCAACCGTCTGTTTACGACCCTCGCCTACAATACGGGGTGCGAGGTTAGCCTGTCGGGACTCTCACAGAGCTCCAATGTCGCCAGAGGCACAATATCCAGATACCTGGAATACCTTGAAGCCGCTTTCCTGATAAAGCGCGTCCGCAGAGTGGACAGAAACATCAAAAGGTTCCAGAGAGACAAAACATTCAAGGTTTACCTGACAAACCCGTCAATGCATGCGGCGCTTTTCGGCACGGTGGAAAAGGACAATACCGATGTTATTGGAAGGTTGACGGAAACGGCGGTGTTCAGCCACATATTCCACCTTGGAAGGGAGAAAAATTTATACTATGCCCGCTGGAGAAACGGCGAGGTGGATTTTGTAATGATGGACGAAACCGGAACGAAACCGATAAGCGCATTTGAAGTCAAATGGTCGGACAGTCCTTTTGAAAAACTGTCGGAAATTAAAGGGCTTCTTGATTTTGCAAAAAAACACGACATTGAAAACGTATGCCTCAACAAAAGTAAAATCGGCGCCAAGTCATACGGCAACGGAGAGGTTGTTTTTGTGCCCGCAAGTTTTTTCTGCTTTGAATGGGGGGAAACTTTGAAGAGCAGAGAGTTCATAGAAACACTAAATCAAAGCCGCAACCAGACAGAAACTTCAAAAAACTGAATTGACATAGAGGATTTTCAAGAAGATGGGAACGAAAAGACCGGAGCGGAGTTGACAAATCCGGGCGAGTGTTTAAGATATACAACAGACCGGACTGTTATACTGGTCTATACAAAAGTTAAAGGAGGTGAAAAATGACCAAAAAAAATAACGGCTCTGACGACAAGGGACGCGAGGGTGTTGTCAAAAACTCGGGAAAGAGAAATATGGCAAAAGAAAGCATCGGGTCTTACGAGGCAAAAACCAGGCTGCCCGAAATACTGAGAATGGTGCAGGAAGGCGCATCCTTTACAATCACCAATCGCGGCAAACCCGTTGCCGACTTGCTTCCAAGCGAAGACGAACTTCGGCAGAAAACGGCATCCGCAATCAAAAATATCATCGGGATGAAAAGCAAGCGGACGGTTTCCGATGAACTTCTTAGAGATTACAAGGAAAACGGACGCAAATGACGGAAATGTTCGTGCTGGACAATTCGGTGGCAATGCGCTGGCTAATGCCGACCCAAGACAGGGCAAACCAGCAATACGCGGAAGAAGTGTTGCTGAACATGAATGAAACAGTCGCTCTGGTTCCCTCGCTGTGGTATTTGGAAGCGTCAAACACGCTTTTGACAGCCGAAAAAAAAGGCGAGATAACAACCGGACAAACGGAAGCGTTCTCTTGGCAGCTGGAAAACCTGCCCATCTCCGTTGATTCATCCGCATGGACGCAGCTCGGCAGAACAATGGCGCTGGGGCGGGCTTACAACCTCAGCAGTTACGATGCGGCATATTTGGAGCTTGCCATACGCAAGTCGGTGAAACTGGCAAGTCTGGACAAAGCGCTGATAAAAGCCGCGAAAAACTCCGGAGTCGGAATCCATTTGAAAGGAGAAACGGGAAAGTGAGACAATACCGGAAGGGAACTTCAAGAAACTGAATTGACATAAATGCTATAGTGTTTACATTGCAATACGGATATTCAACAGATGCCTGAAAAAGAAGACATATCGGAAATTATCAAAAACATCAGAGACACGCTCAGCCTGTCTCAGGAAGAACTCGCTTCCAAGTTGGGAGTTGCGTTCTCCACTCTGAACGGCTGGGAAAACGGCCGCCGGACGCCCCGCAAAAGACATTTGGACAAAATAATGGAGATGGCGGAGGAAGCCGCAAACTCCGAGCCGGAAACGCCTCAACGCAGACTCAACACCAAACGGGATGTTCTGAGCACAAAGATGATGGAGCAGATGCTTTGGAAAGCCGCATGCTCCATTCATGGTGAAAAAGACGCCCCAAAATATAAAGACTATCTGCTTCCCCTTCTCTTTCTGAAACGCCTTTCGGATGTGTTTGACGATGAAATGGAACGGCTTGCCGAAGAATACGGAAGCATGCAAAGAGCGGAAAAATTGGTCGGCAAAGACAAAGACCTCATCAGGTTTTATATGCCCCCGAAAACCCGCTGGGAAGTTTTAAGCGGTCGCAAGGTTTTCAATTGGCATAAAGACAAAAAACCGAAAACGCTTGGAGAACAGATAACCACGACAATGCGAACGGTTGCCGGAGAAAACCCCTCTCTTGAGGGAGTTATAAACCTCGTTGACTACAATGAAAAGAAAGGGGGAGAACGGGAAATAAGCGATGACGGGCTGAAGGGAGTGATTGAGCAGTTTTCCAATCCGAAATACCGGCTCGGACTTCTTGATGTGGAACCGGACTTTCTCGGACGCTGTTACGAATATCTTTTGAGAAAGTTCGCGGAAGATTCGGGACAGAGCGCGGGAGAGTTTTTTACGCCGACCGAAGTGGGCTGGCTTATCGCGCGGATTGTAAAACCCAGACAGGGAGAGACGGTTTATGACTACGCCTGCGGCTCGGCGGGTCTGCTGATTAAATGCGAACTCGCGCTTCTTGAGCGGAACCCGGACGCAAACAAATCGGGAACGCCCCTCAAACTATACGGACAGGAACTGAACAGCGACAGTTACGCAATGGCGCGAATGAACACAATCATCCACGATATGGAATGTGAAATTCTGCGCGGAAACTCAATGACAAACCCCAAATTCCAGGACGGAACCGGAGGGTTGCAAACCTTTGACATAGTGGTCGCAAATCCGATGTGGAATCAGACGGCATTTGATGTTTCAACCTATGAAGACGACCAGTTTGACCGCTTTGAATCGCAAGGCGGCACAACAACCGGAAAAGCGGACTGGGCATGGCTTCAGCACACGGCGAAGTCTCTTAACGACAGGGGAAGAGCGGCGGTTGTGATAGACACCGGAGCGGTAACAAGGGGAAGCGGAGCAACGGGAGAGGATAAAGAGAAGAAAATCCGCAAGTGGTTTGTTGAACAGGACCTTGTTGAAGGGGTCATTCTTCTTCCTGAAAACCTTTTCTACAACACCACGGCGGCGGGGATTATCATTTTTCTGAACAAAAACAAAAACGCCGAAAGAAAGAGGAAAATTGTCCTTATCAACGCAAGCGGCGAGTTTAAGAAAGGCAGACCCAAGAACTACTTGACCGATGAGGGAGCGGGCAGAATTGCCGATGTTTTCTTCAAGGGGGAAAATTTGGAGCGTTTTTCAAAGGTCATAACCGCAAAAGAGGCGGCGGAGAACGACTACAACCTGTCGCCGTCCCGATACATTGACACGGCGGAAAAGGAAACATACCGTCCGATACCGGAGATATGGGCGGAGTTGAAAGAACTTAAAAAAGAAGCGAAAAAGACGGACAGAGAGGTTGAGAGGATTTTCAGGGAGATGGGGGCGGGAAGGTGAGAAAATGACTCTTGAAGAAACAAACAAACGCATTGCGGAACTTTTTGAGGAATGGAAGGGGTTGCAACCGCTAAAAGCGGAAGATGCGGAACGGTTTAACAGAAAAGTCCAGCTTGAGTGGAACTATAATTCAAACCATATTGAGGGGAATACGCTGACTTATAATGAAACGGAACTGTTGCTTATTCATGGGCGTGTTGCGGGAGACCATACCATGCGCGACTACGAGGAAATGAAAGCCCACAATGTTGCAATAGACAAGGTGAAAGAGATTTCCAAAGACACACAGCGAAGATTAACGGAAGCGGATATACGAGACTTGAACAAAATCATTCTCAAAGAACCCTTTATAGGAAAAGCGCAAACTTTAGACGGAAAGCCCTCTCAGAAAGAGATTATTCCGGGTCAATATAAGAAACTGCCAAACAGTGTAAAAACTGCGACCGGAGAGGTTTTTAAATTTGCAGAACCTGAAGAAGTTCCGGCAAAGATGGAAGAACTTATGAAGTGGTTTAACGAGAATATAAACTCCACTCAATCCATATCCTCTTTTCTCGCGGAACTGCATCACCGCTTCATCCTTATTCATCCATTTGACGATGGTAACGGCAGGGTAGTCCGCTTGTTGATGAATTATGTTTTACTACGGCTTGGTTATCCATCTTTGGTAATCAAAAGCGAGGACAAGGAAAAATACCTTGCCGCTTTGCAAAAAGCGGATGTTGGAGATATGAATGCTCTCGCAACTTATCTTGGCAATGTTCTTGTTTTTTGGCTACAAACTGGAGTTAAAGCAGCTAAAGGAGAAAAAATCAAAGAGTTTGGAGATGTTGACAAAGAATGGGCTAATTTTTCAAACAAACAGAAAGCCAAAGGTCTTAGAATTTTAATGTCATCGAAAAATGCAGAAACAACTTACAATAATTGCTTCAAGATACTTTTTGAAAAATTTACGAAAGAATTCAATCAATATTCTGAAGTGTTTCATGAGAGCAACCTTACAATAGCATTGCAGCCTTTGTATATTGACAAAGAAAAAATTGACATGAAAGTCCAAGTAAATCAACTTATGGTTGTATTAGCAGGAATTGTAGAACATTTCACAGCAAAAAAGATCGTAATTGCGAGCAGTCAAATTGGAAATGCTGAACAATGGAAAGAACAAACAAAGAACATAATCACTAATGAATCTTGGAATTTCAGCGAAGACACAACAAAATACATGATATTAGTATTTGACTACAAAAGATATACTGGACAATGTGAAGATTCCTTTGACATGCAATCCGTTCTTTTTACGGACATTGGAGAATTTCAATACAAAACAACAATAGCAACTGAAACAAAAGGTGTAGCAAAAGGAGATATTTCCAAAGAAACGGAAGAAAAGACAAAAACATACAATCAAATATGGCAAGCCAAAGAAATAGATGAGTTTTTTGCAAAAGGAAAAGAAAATTTCCTCGCAACCCTTAAAGAAGCAACAGAGAAGCAAGGCAGTGATTATTGAAATGGAAAGAAAAAAGACAAAACAAGCAGAGATTGGAAAGATGTCCAAGAAATGGAATTTGAAAACAATAAACGAACTTGCCGACATATACAACACAAGTCGACAACCATTAAATTCACTAACAAGAGAAAACATGAAGGGGTGTTACCCTTACTGTGGAGCAAACGGGGTTGTTGATTACATCAATGATTACAAATTTGACGGTGAGTATGTTCTAATCGCCGAAGATGGAGGATATTGGGGAGAATGTGAGAATTCCTCATACATAATGAGAGGCAAGTTTTGGGTTAATAACCATGCACATATAGTTAAGGCAAAACCAAACATTGCTGACAACTATTTTCTTTGTTACTTATTGAACTTCTTAAATATGGAACCATTTATAACAGGGGACGCCAGAGGAAAACTTTCAAAATCAATTTTCGTCAAAATCAAACTGCCTTGTCCGCCACTTCCCGAACAAAAGAAAATCGCCAAAACTCTATCAACAATTCAGAGGGCTATTGAAACTCAAGACAAAATCATCGCAAATGTTCAAGAACTCAAAAAAGCCACAATGGAGAAAATCTTTACAAAAGGATTGAACGGCGAAAAGACAAAACAAACGGAGATTGGAGAGATGCCGGAGGGGTGGGAAGTTGTCAGACTGGGGAAAATTGCAAATACAAGTAGCGGAGGAACACCAAGCAGAAAGAATCCTAAGTTTTATGAAGGTAATATCCCTTGGGTCAAATCAGGAGAATTAAACGATTGTGATATTTCCAATACAAAAGAGAGCATAACTGAAGATGCCATCAAAAAGTCATCTGCCAAAATTTATCATTCTGGAACATTACTTATAGCATTATACGGGGCAACCACTGGGAAAACTGCAATTTTAAGAATAAAAGCAAGCACAAATCAGGCTGTATGTGCAATTTCACCAAAAAGCAAATCCTTGTCCGTAGAAGGATTTATTCAAAACTACCTTATACACTTTCGCCACAATATACTAAAAGAACGCTATGGTGGCGCTCAACCGAATATCAGTCAAACAATACTCAGAAGATTCAAATTACCTGTTCCACCTTTCTATGAACAAAAGAAAATCGCTGAAATTTTACAATCAATTAACAGAAAAATTGAACAGCACGAAGCAAAGAAAACGACATTGCAGGATTTCTTTAAGACTGTTTTGGATAAGTTGATGAAGGGAGAAAACATAAAATAGACAAGGAGGCAACAATACAATGCAGTATATGCCTGTTAAAAGCGTAGATCTTTCTCATTCCGAAGTTATATATGTTGGATTTGATAAAACAAACCCTACAAATAGCTTTAGGGCTTTTTGGAAAAGTTTGCAAAATGCTCGTGTTGTGCCTAATCCCGTTAGTGTTTATTCGCCGGATGCTCAATCCGAAATTCAAGATTTGCCGAATGAGATAAAAGATAAAATTTATTGCGCAGTTAAAGCACAAGTTTTTTCAAAAGATAATATATGGGAACGCAGATTGTTTGAATCGCACACGGCTATAAACCTGTGGAAAAAACAGATTGGTGTAGCAACTCTGTTTTTTGTGATTTTAGACATTATTATAGGAAAATGAAGTGAACATATCCGAAAGAACCACCGTCCAACACCCGCTTATTAACTACGCCTCCCAAATCGGCTGGCAAATCGTCTCCCGTGAGGAAGCCGAACAACTTCGCGGCGGAACTCAGGGGCTTTTATTCTCATCCGTCCTGAAAGAAAAACTCATCGCCCTCAATCCCGGACTGATAGATTCCGAAAACTTCCGGGAAGTCATTCAGAAAATAGAGTCCGTCCGTTATGACATTACGGGAAACAAAAACGCCCTCGGCTGGCTTCGCGGAGAAAAAAGCGTTTTCAGCGAAAAAGAAAAACGCGAACTCAATGTTTCCGTTTTTGATTATGCAAATCCCGATAACAATGTCTTTCAGGTTACGGACGAATGGCATACGCCGGGAACGAAAACCCCACATCGCGCCGATGTTATGTTTCTGATAAACGGCATTCCCGTCTGCGTTGCCGAAACAAAAAGCCACACCGTAGAAGAAGGCGTTTGGAAAGGACTTACGCAGACAAGACAGTATCACACAGACACTCCGGCAATGATGGCGCTTCCTCAACTGTTTGAAATAACAAACCTTTCAAACTTCCATTACGGGGTTACATGGAACACGGAAGCCAAAGCGCTGTTCAACTGGAAAGACGAACAGGACGGAAACTTTGAGAGAAAAGTAAAAGCGTTCTTTGACAGAGAACGGTTTTTGAAACTGATTGAGCGGTGGGTTCTTTTCTACCAGAGAGATGATGAACTGAAAAAAACCGTTTTAAGACAGCACCAGACGCGGGCGGCGGAGCGGATAGAAAACCGATGCGCGGATTCGGCAAAAAGGCGCGGGCTGATATGGCACACGCAAGGTTCGGGCAAGACATTTACGATGATTAAAGCGGCGGAACTTGTTCTTGAAAACGCAAAAAAAGCCGGAGACCCGACCGTTATTCTGATGATGGACAGAAACGAACTTGAGGGACAGCTTTCGGGCTGGCTTGAGTCCCTCTTTCCGAAAGACGGAAACACGGGAATGAATGTCCGGCAGGCGGGAACCAAAAAAGAACTGAAGGAAATACTCAAGTCCGACTTCAGGGGGCTTGTGGTTTCAATGATTCACAAGTTTGACGATATGCCCGCGAATATGTCCGAAAGGGAAAACATCTTTGTGTTTATTGACGAAGCGCACCGCAGCGTTGAGGGAGACCTCGGAAACCACCTGACCGGAGCGCTTCCGAATGCGACTCTGATAGGATTTACCGGAACGCCGACCGACAGAACCGCTCACGGACGGGGAACCTTCAAGGTTTTCGGCAAAGACGACAAAAACGGCTATCTGGACAAATACTCCATAATGGAATCCATACGGGACGGAACGACCGTTGAACTGAAATACCAACTCGCGCCCTTAAAGATGAGGGTTCCCGAAGAAAGGCTGGAAAGAGAGTTTCTTGAAATGGCGGCGGCGGAAGGGCTGAACGACATAGAAAAACTGAACAAGGTTCTTGAAAAAGCGGTGAGTCTGAAAAACTTTCTGAAAGCGGACGCCAGAGTCCCGCAGGTTGCGGACTTTGTGGCGAAACATTTCAAGGAAAATGTTGAGCCGAGCGGATACAAGGCGTTTCTTGTGGCGGTTGACCGCGAGGCGTGCGCCCTATACAAAAGGGAGTTGGACAAACGACTTGACCCCGAAACCGTAAAAGCGGTTTACTCAGAAGCGCAACACGACACTCAGACGCTTCCTCTGGTCGCCAAATATCAGTTGTCCGAAGACGAGGAAAAGAGCTTTCGCAAAGAGTTCACTAAAGCGGACAGAAACCCGAAACTGTTTATCGTAACGGACAAACTGCTGACCGGATTTGACGCCCCCGTTCTTTACTGCATGTATCTCGACAAACCGATGCGCGACCATGTTCTGCTTCAGTCAATCGCGCGGGTCAACAGACCGTATTCACATAACGGCACGGAAAAACCGTGCGGCTTGATTGTGGACTTTGTGGGCGTTCTCGCAAACATGAAAAAAGCGCTTGCGTTTGAATCCGGGGATGTGAGCGGGGTCATAGAAAACATTGAGGTTCTGTTTGAAAGTTTCAAAAAGAAAATGGACGAGGCGCGGCCGTATCTGAAAACGGCGGAAGCCGCCCCCGCCCGCCATTCCCGCAAAGGCGGTAATCCCGCCCCGAACGACAAAACCGTTGAAAACATCATTGAGTATTTTTCGGACAAGGAAAAAAGGAGGGAATTCCTTGAGTTTTTCAGAGAGTTGCAGTCCCTTTATGAAATCCTTTCGCCGGACGCAAGGCTGAGCGTATTTCTGAAAGACTATAAAAACCTCTGCCAAATATACGATATTGTGATGAAAGAGTTTGAAAGAAACGAAATGCCCGTTGAATACAGGGAGTTTCAGGAAAAAACCAAGCGGCTGGTGATTGAGGAAGTGGGGGTTTACAAACCCGACCGGAAAGAGATTGAAACGGTTATAAACGAAGAAGCTCTCGCCGAAATAGCGCAAAGCGGCAAAAGCGACTCCCTGAAAATCAACAACCTGCTGAAAGTGTTGTTCAAACTTATTCAAGACCCGCAAAATACGCTTGTTTTAATCTCCATTGAGAAAAAAGCGCGGAATATAAAGGAAAGGCATGACAACAACCTGATTGCGGCGCGGGAAGTGGCGGAACAGTTGAACGGTCTGGCGCATGAGGGGCTTGAGTTGAAACGGAGGTTTGAAGAAAGCGGAAAATCCGCGCGCCGGTTCGTCTTTATGATTGCGCTTGAAAACGCCGGAGACCCGAAAGCGGAAGAGAACGCCGGAAAGATGGAAAAACTGTTCAATCATTTTCCCAACCACACGGAAAACATACATCAGAAAAGGTCTCTCAAATCCGCTCTTTACAAAATCGCGGGACCCGCGGTCGGAGAGAAAAAGGAGAGTTCGGTGATTAAGGAGATAATGGAACTGGATGGGCGTTTCAAAAAAGAAGTTCAGGGATGAAATCACCCTTTGGAGCTCAAAGGTGAAGGTCAGTCCCAAGCGGGTAACCGTCAGAAACATGACACGCAAATGGGGTTCATGCTCGGCGGACGGACGGGTCAGTTTCAATTCGGAACTGTTGAACAAACCCAAACCGTTCCGGCATTTTGTCATCGTCCACGAACTTCTGCATCTGAAAATCCCCAATCACGGAAAACTGTTCAAAAGCATGATGAGCGCCCACATCCCCCAATGGCGCAAAATCCGGGATTCCCAAACATTGCGCCACGGGGCGGGGTGATTATAATACTTGTCGGGGCGTTTGACGCCCAAGGAAGGTTAACAATATGAACACTTTGAAAAGTCTTGTTCTGCTGTCCGTTCTGTCGGCAATCCTTGTCTGGTGCGGCGGAGCGTTCGGCGGTCAGCAGGGAGCGGTGATTGCCCTTGTTTTTGCGGGGGCTATGAACTTCGCAAGTTACTGGTGGAGCGACAAAATCGTGCTGAAGATGTATCGCGCACAAGAGGTGAACGAGCAGTCCGCGCCCGAACTTTACGCCGATGTGAGGGAACTCGCGCAAAATGCGAGGCTTCCGATGCCGAAGGTTTACATTGTTCCCGAACAGTCTCCCAACGCTTTTGCGACCGGAAGAAGTCCGAGCCATTCGGCGGTTGCGGTAACGCAGGGAATCATGAAAATTTTGAACAGATACGAACTCAAAGGGGTTCTGGCTCATGAACTCGCCCACATAAAAAACCGCGACATTCTGATAGGGTCAATAGCGGCGACCATAGCGGCGGCAATCAGTTACATAGCTTGGATGGCGCAGTTTGCGGCAATTTTCGGCGGAGGAAGGGGAAGAAACAACATTTTTGTTCTTCTCGCAATGGCGATTGTGGCTCCGCTTGCGGCGACAATAGTGCGGATGGCAATATCGCGCACAAGGGAGTTCGGGGCGGACAGAGAAGGCGCGGCGATATGCGCCAACCCGATGTTTCTTGCGGACGCGCTCAGAAAAATGGACAGAGTTGCAAAACAGATACCTCTAACCGTAAGCGAGCAGGCGGCGGAAAGCACATCCCACATGATGATTGTAAGCCCGATGATAGGAGGCGCTTTCGCAAAACTGTTCAGCACTCACCCGCCAACGGCGGAACGCATAGCCCGTCTTGAAGCAATGACTCCGGGCGGTTGATTTTTTCTCCGCCGGAAACTGTCCGGTTTTAACGGAAAACTTTACGGTCTTTGCCACGACGGAGCGGGTAAATCCCGTGTAAAATTGTCGCGTCTTGAGTTTTATCAGAATAAAAGGCGCAAGAAGCCACAACCTGAAAAATATCAACGCGCAAATACCGCGCGGAAAACTTGTTACCATCACGGGCGTAAGCGGTTCGGGCAAGTCTTCACTCGCGTTTGACACCCTGTTCGCCGAAGGACAACGGAGATTTATGCAGTCCCTCTCGGCATACGCGCGACAGTTTGTTGAACAACTTGAAAAACCCGATGTGGATTTTATAGACGGCATTTCCCCTTCAATATCGGTTGACCAGAAAACATTTCACCGCAACCCGCGCTCAACGGTCGGCACAATAACGGAAATCTACGATTTTATGAGACTGCTTTTCGCGCGCACGGGAAAACCGTTCTGCCACCGCTGCGGCGAGGAAGTGAGAGCGCAGACGGTTGAGGCGATGACGAAACGGATTGTCGCGGAAGCGGACGGAAGCGAAGTTTCCGTAATGTCGCCGATTGTCAGGGGCAGGAAAGGCTTATACCGCAAGGAACTGGAAGACCTGAAAAGAGAGGGCTTTGTGCGGGCGGTGATAGACGGAACCGAAAGAGACCTTGACGAAGAAATCACTCTGGACAGAAACAAAACGCACAACATTGAAGTTGTGATTGATACGGTCGGAACCTCCGGCGCAAAGGCAAGGAAAAGACTTGAAGACTCGCTCGCCCTCGCTCTGCGCAAATCGGGAGGAACCGCCGTCTGCTCGGTGAACGGCAAAACAATGAACTTCAGCGAAACCCTCTCCTGCCCTTCCTGCGGAACCGCATATCGGGAAATATCACCCAGAATTTTCTCGTTCAACAGCCCTTACGGAATGTGCGCCGGATGCGAAGGGCTCGGAACAAAAACATACTTTGACCCCGAACTGATAGTTGACCCGAAACTCTCAATAGAAAACGGCGCGATATATCCGTGGAGAAACTCCCCCCGCCATAAACGGCTTATGGAGCAAAACGCCGAGTATCACGGCTTCAGCACAAACGTTCCGTTCGGCAAACTTCCCGCAAAGGCGCGGCGGGCCGTTCTTTACGGAGACAAGCGAAACGGTAACGGAGACGGCTTCCCCGGAGTTATCCGAGCCCTGTCAAAGTGGCGGAGCGAAACATCTTCCAAAGAGGTTGAGACCGAACTTGCCGAATACATGACAACCGGACCGTGCCCTTCCTGCAACGGGGCGAGAATAAGAAAGGAAAGTCTTTCGGTTCTTGTCGGCGGACGCACCATACACGACATATCTTCCCTTGATGTGGACGATGCGGCGCGGTTTTTTGAGGAACTGAAACTTGGGAAATATGAAACGGAAATAGGCGGCAGGGTTATCGGGGAGATAAGGTCAAGAATCAGCTTTCTCAAAAATGTCGGACTCGGCTATATGACGCTCAACCGCTCCGCCACAACGCTTTCCGGAGGCGAATCGCAGAGAATCCGGCTTGCGACCCAACTGGGTTCAAGAATGACCGGCATCACATACATACTTGACGAGCCGTCCATAGGGCTGCACCCCTCGGACAACGACAAACTGATACAAACCCTGAAATCAATGAGGGACGACGGCAACACGGTTGTGGTTGTGGAGCATGACGAAGACATGATAAGAAACAGCGATTTTATTCTGGACATGGGTCCGGGAGCCGGGCAGATGGGCGGAGAGATTACGGGATGCGGAACCGTTGAAGAGATTATTTCGCGCGAAGATTCGCTGACCGGACGATACCTGTCCGGCAGGGAATCCATAGAAATTCCCAAGACACGAAGAAAACCGACGGGGTTTATAAAACTGAAAGGGGCGAGCGGAAACAACCTCGCAAATCTGGATGTTTCCTTCCCCGTGGGAGTGTTCACCTGCATTACGGGCGTTTCGGGGTCGGGCAAAAGCACATTGCTGTATAAAACCCTGTGTCCGGCAATTGAAGCCGCACATCGCGGCAAAAGCGGAACGGGCGGACTCAAATCCGTTTCCGGCGCGGAAAATACGGACAAGGTCGTCAAAATAGACCAGACTCCGATAGGAAGAACTCCGAGGTCAAATCCGGCGACCTATACGGGAACTTTCGCGCCGATACGGGAACTGTTCGCCATGCTTCCCGACGCGAAACTGCGCGGCTATGAGGCGGGGCGTTTCAGTTTCAATGTGCGGGACGGAAGCTGCGGCTTGTGCCGGGGAAAGGGAAGCGTGAAAGTTGAAATGCACTTTCTGCCCGATGTTTACACAACATGCGAACAGTGCGGAGGGAAACGTTACGGAGACGAAACGCTTGAGATAGCATACAGGGACAAAAACATATCCGATGTTCTGAAGATGACCGTCTCCGAAGCGGCGGAGTTTTTCTCAAATATTCCGGTGATAAAACGCAAACTCGGCATACTTGAGCAGGTCGGTCTCGGATACATAAGACTGGGACAGGAGGCGAACACCCTTTCGGGCGGAGAGGCGCAGAGGATTAAAATCGCAAAGGAGCTTTCGCAAAAAGACACGGGCAAAACGCTTTATGTTCTTGACGAACCTTCAATCGGGCTGCATTTCAACGATGTGAAAAAACTCCTTACGGCAATGGAAAAACTGATTCGGAAAGGCAACACGGTGATTGTGATAGAGCACAATACGGACATAATAAAAAGCGCGGACTATGTGATAGACATGGGGCCGGGCGGAGGGAAAAACGGGGGAAGGATAGTCGCCGAGGGCTCTCCCGAAGAAGTGGCGGGGAAAGCGAAGTCCGCAACCGGAAAGTATCTGAAAAAGGTTTTGAAAAAACGGGGACGGCGAATTGGAAAGGTTTGAAACGGCGGCTCTGGGAGTCGTGCAGGGAATAACCGAATTTCTTCCGGTAAGCAGCACGGCGCATCTGATGATTTTTTCATGGCTTCTGTCGTGGAAAGACGGAGGGCTGGATCTGGCGGTCTGGCTTCATGCGGGAACTTTAATCGCCATATTTGTCTGTTTCAGAAAAGACTGGACGGAGCTTGCCCGCGGGATTTACCGCTCGCTGGCGGACGGTTCTTTTGAGACGGCGGAGGCGAAAATGGGAACCGGTCTGCTGATTACGGTCGCTCCGGCGGCGGTGTGCGGGTTTGTGTTTGAATACGCGATTGCGGGCGTGCTGAGGCAGCCGCTTGCGGTTGCGGGCGGACTGCTGCTCGGAAGCGCGGCTCTTTTTATCGCCGACAGAAGACCCGTAAAAACAAAGAGACTTGATGAACTTTCCCTCAGGGACTGCCTTCTTTTCGGGGTGGCGCAGTCTTTCGCCCTTGCGCCGGGAGTTTCGCGGGCGGGAGCGTCAATAGCGGGCGGGATGTTTCTGGGCTACACAAGGGAAGACTCCGCAAAGTTCGCCCTTATGATGGGGGTTCCGGCGATAGGAGCGGCAATTGTCCACAGGGTTGGAAAAAACGGATTTTCATTTCCCGCCCCGGACGAGGCTGCGCTCGGTGTGGCAACGGCCGCGGTCGCCGGAATTTTTGCGATACGGTTCCTTATGAATATCGCAAGAAGGGGAAGTTACACGCCTTTTGTCATATACAGAATAGCGGTCGCGGTCGCGCTGATTGCGTGGGCGGTTTAGGCGCGGTTTTTCTCTTTGCTAATCCGTATCAAAGCGCCTTTGAGAGTGTCCAGAGCGAGCATTGAGCATCTGGGGCGGCGGACGACTATTTCCCCGCCCAGAATCTCAACCATGTTTTCCCTGCCCATCGCGGATATTTCCTCCGCTTTTCTGCCCTCAACCTTCAAGCTTATGAGAGACGCGGCGGCTTGGCTGACCATGCACCCCTTGCCTTCAAAACTGATGTGTTTGACAACTTCACCGTCCATTTTCACATAGACCGTCATGGTGTCTCCGCAACCCGGATGACCGCCGTGATGAACCAAATCCGCGCCGCCCAAAACCCCGGAATTTCTGGGATTTTCATAGTGGTCCATCAGCATATCCATAAGTTCCCGGTGAATCATGGTGACGCCGCCTCAGTTGCGGGACTTTTCCGCGACCTCTTTTCTGATTCTCGCATAGACGGCTCCGAGCCCGTACATGCGTCTTGTTCCCAGTTTGTTGTCCAGACCGAGCCGGTTGAGAAGGTTTGCCGGAGCTTCCGCGACTTCATCGGGGGACGCGCCGCCGAAAGCGTCAACAAGGATTGACACAAAACCCCGCACCGTGGGAGACTCTTCCGGCACATGGGCGTATATCTCAACTTTTCCCACGTTCACCTCAACCCAGAGAAAAACGGGCGTTTCGCATTCGGGCACTTTGTTGTCGGAATTCTCAAGGGCGTCAAGATACTTTGCGGGAAGCGGAGGGAGGTCGTCCGAGTAGTCAATCAGCATGTCAAGCGTGGTTTGAAAGTCTGAATTTCGAAACTGCTCAACTATGTCGGCGAGAGCCATCTCACCTCTCTATCGGAGCGCGGACAAGGTTGCCCCATTCCGTCCATGAGCCGTCGTAGTTTTTGACATTTTTGAAACCCAGAAGGTATGTGAGAACAAACCAGGTGTGGGAAGACCTTTCGCCTATCCTGCAATAGACGACAACGTCCTCGTCGGATTTCAGTTTCTGTTCCTTTGCGTATATCTCGGCAAGTTCATCGGCGGACTTGAAGGTTCCGTCTTCGTTTGCCGCCCTCGCCCACGGAACATTGCTTGCGCCGGGAATGTGCCCGCCCCTGAGGCATCCTTCCTGCGGATACGCCTCCATGTGGAGAAGCTCTCCCGTGAACTCTTGCGGGGAGCGGACATCCACAAGCGCCCCGCCCGCCGACATATGCTCCATAACCCCTTCGCGGAAAGCCCTTACGGATTCGTCAATCTTTTCAACCTTGTATGCGGTTTTCGGCATTTGCGGCGCTTCCCTTGTCATCTCCCTTTTCTCGTCAACCCACTTCTTCCTTCCGCCGTCCATCACAAGACAGTTCCGGTGTCCCATAACCTTGAAAGTCCAAAACGCATAGCATGCCCACCAGTTGCTTTTGTCTCCGTAGAAAACCACTTTTGAGTCGTTTGATATGCCTTTTTCCGACATAAGTTTTTCAAAATTTTCCATCGCAAGATAGTCTCTCACAACCTGATCCTGAAGCTCAATCTGCCAGTCAACCTTGACGGCGCCGGGAATGTGCCCCACCTCGTAAAGCAGCACATCCTCATCGGACTCAACGATGACAACATCGGCGTCATCTTTATGCTCCTCAACCCATCGGGTTGAAACGAGCACTTCGGGATATTTATATTCAGCCATTTTTACCTCCAAACCGCGCGGACGCCGTTATTGGAACTATACCACACCACCCGTTGCGTTCAATTGCCCAAGCGGCGGACATATAATAGAATAGAGACGGGAGAAAAGAAGTGACCGAAAAAAATCTCAGTCAGATTACAGTAAAGGACATGGTTAAAAATCGGGACATCGTATACTCGGTTGAAAAATCCGACATCGCAAAGGAGGCGGCGGCAAAACTGCGGCGGCTTAAAATTCGCGCGACCGGCGTTCTGGAAAACGGCAAACTGGTCGGAATCATCAGCCACTACGACATATCAACGAAAATTGTTGTGGATGAAAAAGACCCGCTCAAAGTCACAGTCGGCGAAATAATGACCCCGGATGTTATAAAAGTGAACCTTTTCCACACTTTTTCCGAATGCCTTGAACTGTTTGAACGGCACAACATCTCACACCTTGTAGTTGAAGACAGAAAAGGAAACTACTACGGAGTCCTGTCGTGCAAGGACATGCAGAGCAAAATGCTGGAAAATGTGAAATCCCAGCTTGAAATAACACGGCAATACGCTTTCGGTCCCCACCCTTCCGGGTGGGAAAAGTAAAAAGGAGGAAATACATGGCTGAAGAAAAGAAAAAAAGCGGCAAACGGAAAGAAACGGTCATGGGACAGCCCCGTGTTCCCAACATCAAAAAGGGGTATGACCCGAACTATCCGTTCTACATGATGGGCATATTTTTCGGCTTTGCGGCTTTAAGCGCCATTTTCGCTTTTCTGACGGACTGACAGGTCTTAAACCAGACAGTCCGCCACAAGTTCGGCAAAATGAGCGGGTTTTGCGTCCGAGAAATGCCGTATCTGCTCCATGCAGGATATTCCCGTAACGCATACGCGGGCGGAACTTCCGAGTTTTTCAATCGCCGGAACAAGTCTGTCAGCCGCGATTTTTTCCGACACTTCACAGTGCTTTTTTTCATAACCGAATCCGCCCGCCATTCCGCAGCATCCGGCTCCCGAATCAACCGCGTTAAAACCCAGAGCGGATAAGACCGAATGCAGTCCCGAATCCGGCGCGGAGGCGCGTTGATGACAGTGAGTGTGGGCGAGAACCGCGCCCGCCGGAGGCGCGATTTTTTCCGCAAGAAGCGCGGACTCCGATTCAACAAACTCCTCAAGGGTAAAAAACATCCGCGAAACCGTTTTCAGTTTTTCATCCGCGGGCAAAATGTCCGCATAGTCGTCCCTGAACATTGAGACGCAACTCGGCTCCGTGCCGATTATGGGAATTTTCCGGCTCGCGTATGAGTAAAGGAGGTCTGTGTTGACCGCGGCGTTAAAGCGGGCTTTGTCAATCATTCCCCTGCTTATCATGGGTCTGCCGCAGCAGACTCTGCGCTTTTCAACAACAACCCCGTAACCGAGAGACTCAAGAATTTTGACCGCTCCCTTTCCCGCTTCGGGATTGAAAAACTCCGCCCACGTGTCGTGAAAATAGACCGCCTGTTTTCTTTTCGGAGGCGAGCCGCCCCGCCGCGAAAACCAGTCGCTGAATCTCTCCGGCGACAGCCGGGGAAAGTCTCTTTGCGGGTCAATGCCCGCGGCAAGTTCAAGCAGTTTTTTTGAAAACGCTCCGCGGGCGGCAAAATTTGCCGTCGCCGGAAAGCGCGACATCACGGACGATATTGAGTGAATGCCGGCAAAAAATCTGTCGGCAAAAGAAAAGCCGGAAACTTTGCCCCTGCGGGCGAGAAACTCTGTTTTCATCTTCGCAGCGTCCACGGCGGACGGGCACTCCGCTTTGCACGCCTTGCAGCCGATGCAGAGTTCAAAAACCTCCGCCGCCTCGTCGCTCAAAAGAAAATCTTCGGAAACATCCCCGGAAATCACACTGCGCAAAATATTCGCGCGCGCCCTTGTGGTGTGCGTCTCGTCGCGGGTCGCCATAAAAGAGGGGCACATAGCCCCCTCTCCGGTTTTCCTGCAAAGCCCCTGACCGTTACAGGAAGCGGCGGCGGACAGTATTCCCCCGTCCGGCTCCCAGTCAAGAATCGGGACAGCCCGCGACCGCTCCGCCATTCCCGCCCTCAGGTTTTCCCCCACGCCATAGGCGGGGCTTACAACCTTGCCGGGATTAAACCTGTTTTCCGGGTCAAAGATTTTTTTCAAATCCGTCATCGCGCCGTAGATTTCATCTCCGAAAAGCCGCCTGTTCAAATGGCTTCTTTGCAACCCGTCCCCGTGCTCTCCGCTCATAACTCCGCCGTATTTCAGCGCAAGACCGAGAGCGGCATCGGAAACCTCCTCCATAATTTCAGCGCCTTTCCGGATTGAAAGGTCAATCAGCGGACGGATGTGAAGACACCCGGCGCTTGCGTGAGCGTAAAAGCCCGCTTGAATGCCGAGTGAAGTGAAAACATCCGATATTTCGCGCACATATTCGGCGAGGGATTGCGGCGGAACGGACACATCCTCAATGCACGGTATCGGTTTCGCCCCGGAGCGGGAACTCATCAGAAGACCGAGACCGGCGGTTCGCACTCCCCACACTTTTGCCTGTTCGTCTTCCTCAAGGGCGAGGGTTTTTTCGCACTCAACGCCCTTTTCATTGAGAAACCGGACAAGCCCCTCCGCTTTTGCGCGACACTCGCCGAAAGTTCCGCCGAAAAACTCAACCGCCAGAACCGCCTGCGGGTCTCCGCTGACAAAAGAAAGAAGATGTGAAAAACCGCCGTGCCGTCTTGTAAGCCCGATAAGCATTCCGTCTATCAGTTCAACGGCGGACGGCAAAGTCTCAAGAATCGGCGGAACGGATTCAACGGCGCGGAAAAGGCTGTCAAACTGAAGCACAACAAGCCCTTTATATGCGGGTTTTTCAACAAGTTGAAGTGTCAATTCGGTTGCAATCCCGAATGTTCCCTCGGACGCCGCAAACAGTTTTGCGGGGTTGAAACAGTCGTCAAGCAGATAGTTGAGACTGTACCCCGAAGCTCTGCGCCAGTGGCGCGGGAACTTTTCCGAGACAAGGGCGCTGTTTGTGTTTTTGAAATTTTCAAGAGCGCGGGAAAGCTCCGCGTCCGAACATCCCGACCGTGAGAAAGAGACTTCATCGCCCTTGTGAAGAACGGCTTTTGCGGAAGCAACATTGTCTCCAGCCATTCCGTAGAGAATTGAGTGCGCTCCCGTCCCGTTGCTTGCCACAACACCGCCGACTGTCGCAACCTTTGCGCTTGCGGGGTCGGGACCGAACACAAGCCCTTTTTTCCCGACTATGGAGTTAAGTTTGCCGAGACAAATCCCCGGCTGAACGGTGGCGGTTTTCCGTTCCGTGTCAATTTCCAAAACCCCGTCCATATATTTGGACATATCAACCGTGATTCCGCTCCCAAGGCACTGTCCCGCAAGCCCCGTTCCGCCGCCTCTCGGAAGGATGGAGACGCCGAATTCTCCGGCGATTTTCACCGTTTCAGCAACATCTTCCGCCGTGCGGGGAATCACAACGCCCAGCGGCTCAATCCGGTAGTTGCTTGCGTCCGTGGCGTAAAGGATTCTGTCCGTCTTGCGGAAGCGAACTTCGGAATTTGTGCGATTAAGAAGGGTTTGGGAGAGGGGTGAAGGCATACATTGCATTGTAACCTATTACGGAAAAAACTTGTCTGTTCGTTTGGTCACTTATTGTGGCCCCTAAGGATTTCAAAATCTTTGCCTTTACCAAAAGAAACACCTGATAATACACACGCTTGTTTTATTCTTTTTTCTATTTGTTCTCTAGACATGTTTGTACCCATCCACCAACCATTTGGCAGACGGCGAGGAATATGAACGCGGAGAAGAGTTGGGGTTTTTTTGTAGAGTTTATTTTTATCACGACTCACCAAATTTCTACTTTTTGTTTCAGTAACCGATTTTAATTTTGGCAAAAAGTTAATGTCTTCTTCAGCAAGCAAAGACAAAGTTACCTCCAGAGCGTCTATTGCAGTTTTGACTTTATAAATGTCTTTTTTATATCTAATTCCCGTTATTTTCCCTGATGAAGAATTGTGCCGAGATATCTTTTGTTTCCCATGTCGAACATTTTGTGTTTCCTGAAGAGACAAATTGTGGACGGGTTGCTCGCTTGTATGGACGGAACGAAGAAAATCCTCTGCAATTCCATCTTCGGGTTTATGTCCGCATATTGTCTGAACTTTTTCCGTCAATAAGTCCCGCAGCAGTTCATCCGGTTCTTCCAATAACTTGCTCCATGCTTCGGGTAATGTTCTTTTGACTTCCTCATTTTTTTGCTTGCTTTTGAAAATTTTCTGTGCTTCTTCTTTTGCGCTTCCCGAAACAATGTTTTCTTTGTGCAAAAACTTGTAAAAAATACTTACACAGTCATCGGGAGAACGTTCTAACAAATCCAGTTTGTAAAACTGTCTTTCGTTATATCGTCCCTGTTCGGCTGTAAGATAAAAAGTCCATTCACGACCATCGGTTAAAATCAGCATTGGGACACCTTCATCAAAAGCATAGCGAAACAGTTGTTCCTCTCCGTCACCTTTTCCCACTGCTTTCACTTCAATGAATAAATACGGCTTGCGAGGCTTGTTACATAAAGCGTAGTCCACTCTGCCATTTCCAGCGCCGTACTCTCTGGTAACTTCATTTACATTAAAGGCATTCCACCCAAGAACATTTAGCAAAGCGGACACTACTCCCTGAGAAACCTCCGCTTCATTCTTGAAATTATCTTGCTTTAATTCACAGGTAATTCTTTCTATTTCCAAACTGATTTTTTCTTTGTTGGACAATGAACCCTCTCAAACACTATGTGTAAAAGGCACAGAGAAAAACTAAACAATCCCTTGCGCCACCATCGCGTCCGCAACTCTTTTGAAACCGGCAACATTTGCTCCGACAACATAGTCAATCTTCTTGCCCTTCTTTCCGAACTCAACACACTGCTCGTGAATGCCGACCATGATCTCTTTGAGTTTCTGCTCAACCTCCTGGCGCGTCCAGTGGAGCTTCATGCTGTTCTGCGTCATCTCCAGCCCCGAAACCGCCACCCCTCCGGCGTTGCACGCCTTGGCGGGAGCAAAAAGCACTCCGGCTTTCTGAAACACTCCCACCGCCTCAAGGTCGCTCGGCATGTTTGCCCCCTCGCCCACGGCTTTCACACCGTTTTTGACAAGTATCCTTGCGTCATCACCCCTCAGTTCGTTCTGTGTTGCGGAGGGAAACGCCACATCGCACTTTACCCCCCACGGCTTTTTGCCCTTGTGGAATTTGCATTGAAATTTCTTCGCGTATTCGCTTATGCGACCGCGCCGGTTGTTTTTTAAGTCCATTATCCATGCGAGTTTGTTGCCCGATATTCCTTTCGGGTCGTGGATAAAACCGTCCGAGTCCGACATGGTAACCACATTGCCGCCGAGTTCGGAAACCTTTTCAACCGTGTATTGCGCCACATTTCCGGAGCCGGAAACAACGCATGTTTTCCCCTCAAGACTGTCTCCGGCGGTTTTGAAAACCTCTTCAACAAAATACGCGCTTCCGTAACCGGTCGCTTCGGGACGAATCAAACTGCCGCCGAACGATATTCCCTTGCCGGTCAAAACCCCGGTGAACTTGCCGGAAATCCTTCTGTGCTGACCGAACATATACCCTATCTCACGACCGCCGACGCCGATGTCTCCGGCGGGAACATCAATGTCTTCTCCCACATGCCTTGACAACTCAATCATAAACGCCTGACAGAATCTCATCACCTCCGCCTGCGATTTTCCGCGCGGATTGAAGTCGCTTCCGCCCTTGCCCGCGCCAAGCGGAAGTCCGGTAAGACTGTTTTTGAATATCTGCTCAAAGCCCAGAAATTTCATTATGCTGAGACTCACGGAAGGATGGAACCTCAAGCCGCCTTTGTATGGACCTATGATGTTGTTGAACTGAATTCTGTAACCCCTGTTCGTGCGGACACTGCCTTTGTCGTCCGCCCAGCAGACGCGGAACGATACACTGCGGTCGGGCTCCGTCAGCCGCTCAAGTATCTGCTCTTCAATGTAAACCGGATTTTTGTTTATGAACGGAACAAGAGACTCCGTAACCTCTCTCGCCGCCTGATGAAACTCCGTCTCTCCGGGGTTTCTCCGCTCAAGCCCTCTCATAAAATCTTTTATGTTAAGAGATTTTCTCATTGCCATTTGGAAGTCCTCCTTGAGACACCGTATCAGATTCTCCGTCAAATTTCCTTAAAATTCTGTAAACCGTATTTCTCTCCGCCGGAATGCGTCCTATCTCGCGCGTGAGGCGGCGGAACTCTTCGGGCGGGAAATACTGCCCGTAACTGGCTCCGGCAAAACGCGAGATCTGCTCCTCCATCAAAGTTCCGCCGAAATCGTTCGCTCCGGCGGTCAGCGAAAACTGCGCGAATTCGGGACCCTGCTTCACCCATGACACTTGAATATTGTCTATCCAGCCGCGCAGAAACAGGCGCGACACCGCATACATTTTCAACTGGTGAAGGTCTGTCGGACCCTCGTGAACCTTGCCCTTTGAGTTCCTGAAAATCCGCGTTTCCCACGGAATAAAGCGGAGGGGAACAAACTCCGTGAATCCGCCCGTGCGTCTCTGTATGTCGCGCAGAATGCCAAGATGAATTGACCAGTGGCGCGGCTCGTCAAGATGACCGTACATTATCGTTGAAGTCGTTCTCATTCCGGCGTTGTGAATCTTCTCAACAACCCTTATCCAAACCTCGGTCGGAATTTTTCTGGGCGCAATTTTCTTTCTGACATCCTCAACCAGAACCTCCGCCGCCGTGCCGGGGAAAGTGTTGTGTCCGGCGTCCTTCAGCATATTGATGAAATCGGTCTCCTCAACGCCCAAAGTGCTCGCCCCATACCACACTTCGTAAGGTGAGAACGCGTGAGTGTGCATATCGGGAACCGCTTTTTTCACATTTTTTATCAAATCCACATAGTAGTTTCCGTCTATCTTCGGGTGCATTCCGCCTTGCATGCACACCTCGGTCGCGCCGATTTCCCACGCTTCCCTGGTTCTGTCGGCTATCTCGTCCATTGAGAGAAAATACGCCCTTTCATCGCCTTCGGGAGCCATAAAATTGCAGAAACCGCAATAGACATCACAGATATTTGTGAAGTTGATATTGCGGTTTATCACATAAGTTACGACATCGCCCACATCCTCTTTTCTTGCATGGTCTGCGGCGATGGCAAGAGCGGCTATCTCATCGGGCGTTTCCATCGCAAAAAGAACATCCGCCTGCGGAACGGAAATTTCCCCGAACTCAAGAGATTTGCCTATGATTTTCGCCGAATCCGCGTTTATGCGCGACAGGCAGGCGTCAACGCCGGACTCGCGTCTGTCGTTTATCAGTTCAATCAAATCTTTCAACTGCGCGGACATAAAATCAGTTCGCCTCCGGCACCAGACCCCGACTGTCAACACGCGCCCTCACCATCTCAAGCATTTCGGGGTCAAGAAACCGTTCCGTAACAAATTCGGGATAGACCGGAAGCCGCTCCCTCAACTCAAAACCCAGCGCGGATACCTGCCCGCGCATCTCCTCAAGCAGGGGCCACGGGGATTCGGGATTCACATAGTCAATCGTGAGCGGAGAAACTCCGCCGAGGTCGTTTATTCCGGCGGGTATGAACTTGGCGTAGGTTCCGCCGTTGAGATTGGGAGGTATCTGAAGATTCATCTCTCCGCCGAACACAAGACGCGCGATTGCAACCGTTTTGAGCATATCGGCAAACGCCGGAGGAGGGAAATTCTCCATTGAAATTCCGTCCTTGGGGCTGAAATTCTGAACTATGATTTCCTGAATGTGACCGTGGCGGTCCGAAAGCCGTTTGAGCGCAAAAAGAGAGTCCACCCTCTCGCGCCAAGTCTCGCCGATTCCGACAAGAATTCCGGTCGTCCAGGGGATTGCCAGCATTCCCGCGTGCTCCATGGTTTCCATCCTCAGTTTGGGAACCTTGTCCGCGCAGCGGTGGTGCGCCTGTCCTTTTTTGAGAAGCCGCTCGCTGATATTTTCAAGCATAAGACCCATGCTCGGATTGCTCCGGCGCAAACGGGAAAGTTCGTCCGGGCTTGCAAGACCCAGATTTGAGTGGGGAAAAATCCCGCGACCGATAACGGTCTCGCAAACCTCGGCGAGATACTCGGCCGTCGTGGCGCACCCGTGGGCTCCAAGCTCGTCCCTGTATTCACCGTAAACCGCCTCGGGTTTGTCTCCAAGAACAAAAAGCAGCTCCGTGCATCCCAACTCCGCGCCCTTGCGGGCAATCTCGTCCACCTCATCGGGAGTAACAAGAAGCTCCGCATCGCCGGGCTCTATCTTGAAAGTGCAGTATCCGCAACGGTTCCGGCAAAGCCGCGTCAGCGGAACAAAAACATTTTTTGAGTATGTGAGCTCGTTTCCATGAGAACGGACGGCAAGAAAAGACGCCGCGCTGAGAACCGCGGGAATTTCCGCTTCCGAAATCCCGGCAAGAAAAAGCGCATCGTCGGGCGAAAGCCCGTCTCCACTGACGGCGTTTTCAACAATCCGAGACAACCTTGCGTCCGGAACGGAAACGGCGGCGGGATTCAAACCCGCAACTTCCGCCATACGCTCAAGCCGGGAGCGGTCAAAAATCTCTTTTTCGGAACACTCAAACCCCATAATCTGAAAAGGGCGCGCGGAAAATTTCGTAAAGCAACCCCCAAAAGGCGTCCGCATTTGCCCAACCCGCTTTATACTCACACATCACCCGAACCGTTGTCAAGGGAAAGGCGCAATTACCCGCGGGCGGACGCGGCGCCGATTTTGAGAAATTCACCGCCTTCGGGACTCCGAATAAATTTCCATCAAAGCGCATCTCAAGTATGATTGTTGGATATCCTTTGCGCGAACCGTCCGGCAATCCGGAAAACGCGGCGGAGGCGGAACCCGAAATGCTCATAACATTTGAAGGAATAGACGGTTGCGGAAAGTCCACTCAGGCGTCCCTCCTGCGCGACCACCTTGAGAGAAAAGGGGGGAAAGTTGTGCTGACCCATGAACCCGGAGGCGGCGGAGAGATCGGCTTGAGCATAAGAAACCTTATCCTTCTTGAAGAGATGAAAGACGCCGACCCGCTCGCCGAACTTTTTCTGTTCTGCGCCGACAGGGTTCACCATGTTGAAAAAGTCGTCAAACCGGTTTTGAACGAGGGGAAAACCGTTATCTCCGACAGATTTTTTGATTCAACAGTCGCGTATCAGGGATACGGGAGGGGAATTGACCTTGAATTCGCAACCGCGGCGGCTCGGCGCTCGGCGCTGGGAATAAAGCCGGACATCACTTTCCTGCTGAATGTGCCGTGCGAAATCTGCATGGAAAGACTCAAAAAAAGGAAAGACGGCAAAAACTCCGCCAACAGAATGGACAGGGAAGCGCGGACTTTTTACAACCGTCTGAGCACGGGGTTTATGGCGGAGGCGGAAAAAGAGCCCGAAAGGATAAAAATCATAGACGCAAAGGGAAGTGTCGGGGAAACCCATGGACTGATAACGGCAATAGTTGACGGGAGACGGGAAATTTGAGCGATGCGTTTGACCCGATAGCGGGGCACAAACTTGCAAAACAGACCCTGCGCAGAGCGGTCTCGGACGGACGGACGGCTCACGCCTATCTGTTTTCGGGACCCGAAGGGGTCGGCAAAAAACTCATGGCAATCGCTTTTGCCAAAATGCTCAACTGCCCGGAAAAGGGAGCGGACGATTGCCAATGTTCGGTCTGCTCAAGGATTGACGGCGGAATATATCCCGATGTTTCCCTTTTTGAGTATAAGGACAAAAATGTGATAACGGTTGACAATGTGCGGAAGGAAATGGAAAGGGGAATCTTCCTGAAACCGTTTGAGGCGAAATATAAAATCTTCATAGTTGACGGCGCGGAAAGAATGAACTCAAGCGCTCAGAACGCTTTTTTGAAAACCCTTGAGGAGCCGCCGCCCTACTCCGTTATTGTTCTGATAACCCGTCTGGCGTCAATGATACTGCCGACAATCCGCTCCAGATGCCACACGGCGGTTTTCGGAAAGCCGGATGGCGAAACGGCTCGTGAAATACTGCGTGAAAAAAGCGAACTTTCCGAGAGCGACATCGCCCTTGCGGTGAAAATCGCGGACGGCAGCCCCGGAAAGGCGTTGAAAATCAAACCCGAACAGATTGCCGCGACCACCGAAACCATCAAATCGCTCGCCGCAATTGACTCACAAGACCCGTCTTCGGTGTTTGAGTTTGTGGACTCGCTTCTGGGAAATGCGAAGGGAAACGCCATGCAGCGCATTGTGGCGGAAGAGTTTGCGGACTCGGTCTCGCTGTGGATGCGGGATCTGATATTGCTGAGTTCGGGCGGAGGCGAACTGGTATATCAGACGCTCGCCGAAACTTCCGCGCGTTTCATCCGGAAAAGGAGCGCCGGGTCTGTCGTTGAGAAAGCCGTTGCGCTTGAGAACGCAATAGCGGGAATCAAAATGGGAAATCTGAACTGCCGCCTTGCGCTTGAAAGCCTCGCTTTTAAAATCGCAGAGAGGTAATCCGCTTTCAAAAACTCTGTTATAATAGGCGAAACGCCTTTCCCGTTTTCCGGCTTGAAGGGCTTTGGAACACCATAATTGAGAAACACCGTTTTGAGTTGGAAACTGCCGGTTGCGCTTGCCGCCCTTCTGTTTTCCGTCCACTTCGCCGCGCAGGCGGTTACGGAGACTTTTAACAGTTCAGACCTGCCCGTAAGAAGAAACCTGATTCAGGGAGACGATGATGACAACCTTCGGATTCCTTCGCTGGATATTTTTGCCGAAGGAAACTTTGCGAACTACGGAGGGGGAACGGACACAATTTCCTTAACGGGAAACGGAGGGAATTTCAGCGCGGTTGAAATACATTCCGGGGGAAGATTCAGAAACTTTGAACGGATAGAACTTTCAGACGATGAAGACACGGGCGACACATGGTCTGTCGGCGAAAACGACAACGGACTTGAATACATAGACGCGCGACTCGGAAATGACACCGTGGCGTTTGGAGACGGAAACCACAACGCGGCAAATATAAGCGCAAGCGGGCGTTACAGAAACTTTGAGCGGGCGACTCTTTCTGACAACAACAACGTATGGTCTGTGAGCGACAACGACAGGGAACTTCAAGTCATAGATGCACTTTCAAACGGAGAGATGGGAGACACAATCTCTTTCGGAGACGGAAGCCACAACGCGGCAAACATAAACTCATCGGACGGACTTTACAGAAACTTTGAACGGGCAATCCTTTCAAGCGGCAACAACTCATGGACAATCGGAGACAACGACGGAGCGCTTGAATTCATAGACGCGCTCGGAGGAACGGACACCGTGGCGCTCGGAGACGGAAGCCACAGCGCGGCAAACATAAACTCATCGGACGGACTTTACAGAAACTTTGAACGGGCAACCCTTTCAAGTGGCAACAACTCATGGACAATCGGAGACAACGACGGAGCGCTTGAATCCATAGACGCGCTCGGGGGAACGGACACTCTGGAAAATTCCCTGACAGATGCGCAAGAGGACGGAATGTTCAATTCGTCCGACTCATCTTTCTCAACAAGCAATCTCGGCGCGGGAGCGTTCGGCAATTACTCAAACTTTGAGCAAGTGGCAATCGGGCTCACGGGTGAAGGCGATATATGGACCTCTTCGGCGGACGATTTCGGCGCGCGCCAATGGCAGTGGATAAACGGCGGAGAAGGGACGGACACCCTTGTTTTCGGAGACGGAGACCACAGCGCGGCAAACACAAGTCCAACGGAATTTTACAGAAATTTTGAACAGGCGGTTCTTTCCAACAACAGCAACATCTGGACTGCCGGAGAAAATGACCGGAACCTTGAGTTCATAGACGCGCTCGGAGGGGCGGACACCGTTGAGCTTGGAGACGGAAACCACGGCGCAGATGAAATGCATTCGGAGGGACGATACAGAAACTTTGAACGGGCAACCCTTTCGGACAACGACAATATCTGGTCTGTCAGTGAAAACGACGAGGGACTTGAAGTCATAGATGCGCTCGGAAACGGGGCGCAGGGAGACACAATCGCGTTTGGAGACGGAGACCACAGCGCGGATGAAACACACGCGGCGGGAAGATACAGAAACTTTGAACTGGCTGTTCTTTCAGGCGGCGACAACGCATGGGCTGTCGGCGATAACGACGGAGAGCTTGAATCCATAGACGCGCTGGAAGGAACGGACACTCTGGAAAATCCCATAGCGGACAAGGAAGGCGGAATGTTCAACGCTTCGGACTCCACATTCTCGGAGGATGACCTCAACAGCGAAACGCTCCGCAGATACTTAAACTTTGAGCAAGTCGCACTGGGGCTTACGGGACAAGACAACACATGGACTGTTTCCGAGGCGGATTTTAACGGCGCAAAAGAGTGGCAATGGATAAACGCAAGAGACGGGTTTGACACCGTTGCGCTCGGAGACGGAAATCACAACGCGGCAAACATAAGTTCGGACGGGCTTTACAGAAATTTTGAACAAGTAACCCTTTCGGACAACAACAATATCTGGTCTGTCAGTGAGAACGACGGGGAACTTGAAGTCATAGATGCGCTCGGAAACGGAGCGCAGGGAGATACAATCGCGTTTGGAGACGGAAACCACAGCGCGGCAAACATAAGTTCGGACGGGCGCTACAGAAACTTTGAGCGGGCGACTCTTTCGGGCGGCGACAATATCTGGACTGTCGGCGACAACGACCGAAACCTTGAATTTATAGACGCGCTCGGAGGGGCGGACACCGCTGCGTTTGGAGACGGAAACCACAGCGCGGCAAATATAAACTCATCGGACGGGCTTTACAGAAACTTTGAACAAGCGGCTCTTTCGGGCAGCGACAACGAATGGACTGTCAGCGACAACGACGGAAACCTTGAATTTATAGACGCGCTCGGAGGGGCGGACACCGTCGTTCTCGGAGACGGAAACCACAACGCGACGGACATAAGTTCGGACGGGCGTTACAGAAACTTTGAACGGGCGGCTCTTTCGGACAACGAAAATGTATGGACTGTCGGAGACAATGACCGGACGCTTGAATCCATAGACGCACTCGGAGGTGCGGACACCGTTGTTTTCGGAGACGGAGACCACAGCGCGGATGAAACTCACGCGACGGGACGATACAGAAACTTTGAACGAGCGGTTCTTTCGGACGGCGACAACGCATGGGCTGTCGGCGATAACGACAGAGCGCTTGAATCCATAGACGCGCTCGGAGGAACGGACACTCTGGAAAACTCCATAACGGACAGGGAAGGAGACGGAGTGTTCAACGCTTCGGACTCTGAGTTCTCAACAAGCGACCTCGGCGCGGGAGAGTTCGCCAAATACTCAAACTTTGAGCGGGTCGCAATAGGGCTTACCGGAGGAGGCGACACATGGACCGCTTCCGAGGCGGATTTTAACGGCGCAAGAGAGTGGCAATGGATAAATGCAAGAAACGGTTTTGACACCGTTGCGTTTGGAGACGGAAACCACAACGCGGCAAACATAAACTCATCGGACGGGCTTTACAGAAACTTTGAACGGGCAACCCTTTCCGACAACAACAATATATGGTCTGTCAGTAACAACGACAGGGAACTTGACATCATAGACGCTCTCTCAAACGGAACGGAGGGGGACACAATCTCTTTCGGAGACGGAAACCACAACGCGGCAAACATAAACTCATCGGACGGGCTTTACAGAAACTTTGAACGGGCAACCCTTTCCGACAACAACAATATATGGTCTGTCAGTAACAACGACAGGGAACTTGACATCATAGACGCTCTCTCAAACGGAACGGAGGGGGACACAATCTCTTTCGGAGACGGAAACCACAGCGCAACAAACATAAACTCATCGGACGGACTTTACAGAAACTTTGAACGAGCAACCCTTTCAGACAACAACAATATATGGACCGTCGGTAACAACGACAGGGAACTTGACATCATAGACGCTCTCTCAAACGGAACGGAGGGGGACACAATCTCTTTCGGAGACGGAAACCACAACGCAACAAACATAAACTCATCGGACGGGCTTTACAGAAACTTTGAACGGGCAACCCTTTCCGACAACAACAATATATGGTCTGTCAGTAACAACGACAGGGAACTTGACATCATAGACGCTCTCTCAAACGGAACGGAGGGGGACACAATCTCTTTCGGAGACGGAAACCACAGCGCAACAAACATAAACTCATCGGACGGACTTTACAGAAACTTTGAACGGGCAACCCTTTCCGACAACGACAATACATGGACTGTCGGTAACAACGACAGAGAACTTCAATTCATAGACGCTCTCTCAAACAGAGCGCAGGGAGACACAGTCTCTTTCGGAGACGGAAGTCACAGCGCGGAAAACATAAACTCATCGGACGGACTTTACAGAAACTTTGAACGGGCAACCCTTTCCGACAACAGCAATATATGGACTGTCGGAGACAACGACAGGGAACTTCAAGTCATAGATGCGCTCGCGGGAATAGACACTTTGGAAAGCGCCGTAACTGACAGGGAAGGAGACGGAATGTTCAACGCCTCCGACTCCGCATTCTCAACAGGCGACCTCGGCGTGGGAGAGTTCGCCAACTACTCAAACTTTGAGCAAGTCGCCATCGGGCTTACTCAAGGAAACGATGTATGGACTGTCAGCTCGGCTGACAATGCCAACTTCAGTAGCGCGGAAGGATGGCAATGGGTAAACGCAAGAGGAGGAACGGACACAATCGCTTTGGGAGACGGCAATCACAGCGCGGCAAATATAAACTCATCGGACGGGCGTTACAGAAACTTTGAGCGGGTTTCCCTTTCGGACGGCGACAATACCTGGACTGTAGGAGACAACGATGGGGCGCTTGAATTCATAACCGCGTCCGGGGGAACGGACACAATCACTTTCGGGAACGGAAGCCACAGCGCGGCAAACATAAACTCATCGGACGGACTTTACAGAAACTTTGAGCGGGTAACCCTTTCGGAAATGGATGATATATGGGCTGTCGGAGAAAACGATAACGCCCTTGAATCCATAAACGCGTCCGGAGGATTTGACACTCTGGAAGATTCTCTGACCGGTGGGGACGGAAGGTTTGACGCCTCCGATTCCACGTTCTCAACAAGCGACCTATGCACAGCCGAACCCTGCACAGGCAGGTTCGCCAACTACTCAAACTTTGAGCAAGTCGCCATCGGGCTTACTCAAGGAAACGATGTATGGACGGTCAGCTCGGCTGATAATGCCAACTTCAGTAGCGCGGAAGGATGGCAATGGGTAAACGCAAGAGGAGGAACGGACACAATCGCTTTGGGAGACGGCAATCACAGCGCGGCAAATATAAACTCATCGGACGGGCGTTACAGAAACTTTGAGCGGGCAACCCTTTCGGATGGCGACAATACCTGGACTGTCGGAGACAATGACGGAGCGCTTGAATTCATAAACGCTTCCGGGGGAACGGACACAATCGCTTTCGGAGACGGAAACCACAACGCGGCAAACATAAACTCATCGGACGGGCGTTACAGAAACTTTGAACGGGCAACCCTTTCGGATGGCGACAACATCTGGACTGTCGGAGACAATGACGAAGCGCTTGAATTTATAAGCGCTTCCGGGGGAACGGACACAGTTTCGTTCGGGAACGGAAGCCACAGCGCGGAAAACATAAACTCATCGGACGGGCGTTACAGAAATTTTGAACGGGTTACGCTTTCGGAAATGGATGACATATGGGCTGTCGGGGAAAACGATAACGCCCTTGAATCCATAGACGCGCTTGGAAACACTTCCGGAGGATTTGACACTCTGGAAGATTCTCTGACCGGTGGGGACGGAATGTTTGACGCCTCCGATTCCACGTTCTCAACAAGCGACCTATGCACAGCCGAACCCTGCACAGGCAGGTTCGCCAACTACTCAAACTTTGAGCGGGTCGCCATCGGGCTTACTCAAGGAGACGATGTATGGACGGTCAGCTCGGCTGACAACGATAACTTCAATAGCGAAGACGGATGGCAATGGGTAAACGCAAGAGGAGGAACGGACACAATCGCTTTCGGGGACGGCGACCACAGCGCGGCAAACATAGGGTCGGACAGGCGTTACAGAAACTTTGAACAGGCGACTCTTTCAGACGGCAACAATGTATGGACTGTCATGGAAAATGACGAAGCTCTTACATTCATAGACGCGCTCGGAGGGACGGGCGACACCGTTGCGCTTGGAGACGGAAACCACAGCGCGGCAAACATAAGTTCGGACGGGCGTTACAGAAACTTTGAGCGGGCAACTCTTTCGGACAACGACAATATCTGGACTGTCGGAGAAAACGACCAAGACCTTGAATTTATAGACGCGCTTGGAGGAATTGACACGGTTAACGCAGCCGTAACCGCGGATAACGCAATGACTCTCAACGGCGGTGATTTTGGCGCAAACGCTCTTTACGGAAACTTTGAATCCGTCAGGAAAACCGGAGAAGGAACGCTTTCCATAGAAAGGCGGTTACAACTGGAAAACGGGGGCGGTGTGTCAATTGAAGCGGGAAATCTGGTCTTCCAAGCCGAAAGCGCAAATGTGGCGGACTGGGGAAAGATAGTCGCGGAAAGAATCAGCGCAAGCGGCGCCAACTCAATAGCCGTAAACGGGCTTGACATTGTGGCGCTTTCGGAAACCGAAGACGGGTCTTTCACGGTGTTTGAAGGAAGCGCGGAGGGAATTGCGGTAACTGTTTTAGCCGATTCCGGCCTGTTCGCAGACCTCTCGGTATGTCCGCGGGGAATATGTCTGTCAATTGATTCCGAGGACGGGGCGGGGGCGGAAATAGACGGTGCGGTTGATTCGGTAAATACGCGCGAACTGCTCCGGACGGTTCACAGAGCTTTAAGGGCGGGCATGGTTGACCGGGAAAGATCGGGCATAGTGAACGCGCTGAACAACCGGCGGGACGAACAAGCCGTGAGAAATCTTGTTCCGACCGAACACGGCGGAGTCAACCACGAAGTCATAGATATTCAGAGAACACTTTTTGAATCCATTGAAGAGGAAATCGTTGAAGCGGTTGAGTATAAGCCGTGGGACGACTCTTCCAAACCGGGCTTATACAGAGTTTTCGCAGGCGGTTTTGAAAAAACCAGTTCGGCGGACACATACAACATAGGGTCGCGCGGGCTGGCGGCGGGAATTCACAGGCTGTTATTCGACGAAAGACTTGGCGTTGGAATTGCCGGAGCGGCGTCTTTTATGGAAACAAGGAGACAGCGCGTAACCGAGGAAACGGACGGACTGCACGGCGCTCTGTATGCCAAATACAAATCGGGAAGGTTTTCGGCAAGCGCAATTGCGTCTCTGGGAGCGCTTGAGTATGAATCCTCAAGAAGCGGCGGAAGTCTCAGCGGCAATATAAACGGGAAAGCGGATATGAAGGTTTACGGAACGAAAGTTTCCGGCGGACTGGAAATTCTGAAAAATCTGCCCGCAAGGATAAAGCCGGAACTGTCACTGATGCTTGCGAGGGTTTCAACGGACGAATACACTGAAACGGGGGGGCTTGGCATTCGCCTGCAAAACAACTCCATGACATCCTTTGAGGCGGGAGCAAAAGTGCATATCGCCTTTAACTCGCTGAAAACAATTTTGCAGACCGTTGTGCAGCCGGAGATAGAAGCGGGGGTTTACTACGATTTTCCGCCGGAAACGATAATTTGAAAGCGAGCGTCTTTGACACCGATTACACGGTCCTGCGCCCTCAACCCGCCGATGAACTGCGTTATCTTGTCGGCGGACGGCTGGTTTTATCGGACAACGAACACCTCGCCCTTAAACTTGGCTACAGAACCGAGTTCCGCAAAGATATGCGCGCATACTCCGGAACCGCGCAATTTCAGATTCGCTTCTGAGGTCGGATGAAAACCTTTTACATAACCACGCCGATATACTATGTGAACGACTCCCCGCACATAGGGCACGCCTACACGACCGTGGCGGCGGACGCGCTGGCGCGATACCGCCGCAGGCTTTGCGGGGAAACGGTTTTCTTTCTGACCGGAACAGACGAGCACGGAAGAAAAATAGAGCAGACCGCCCTCGGCAACGGGGAAACTCCCGAAGCGCTTGCGGACAGAGTGGTGGAAAGATTCCGCTCCCTATGGAAAAAACTGAAAATTAAAAACGACGATTTCATAAGAACAACGGAGGAAAGACACAAGAGGTGCGCTCAAAAGATATTCAAAGCCGCACGTGACAACGGAGACATATATTCCGGCGAATACGAGGGCTGGTATGATGTGCGCGAGGAAACCTTCATAACGGAGACGCAAAAAGAGGAAATGGAAAAACTTCCGCCGGAAAAACGCCCCAAACTTGAGAAAATCAAAGAGGAATGTTTTTTCTTCAAACTCTCCTCATACCAAGACCGGCTGCTTGAGCATTACGAAAAAAACCCCGGTTTTGTTATGCCGAAAGAAAGGATGAACGAAGTCCGGAGTTTTGTGGAATCGGGGCTGAAAGATTTGAGCATAAGCCGCACAACTTTCTCCTGGGGCATACCGGTTCCCGAAGGTTCGGGACATGTAATGTATGTCTGGTTTGACGCGCTTTCCAACTACCTTACCGCCGCGGGCTTTGAATCGGACGCGGAAAAATTCGTCGGAACATGGCCCCCCGACCTGCACATCGTAGGCAAGGATATTGTCAGATTTCACGCGGTTTACTGGCCCGCATTCCTGATGTCCGCAAATCTTGATATTCCGAAAACCGTATTCGCCCACGGATGGTGGACGGTTGAGGGGGAAAAAATGTCAAAATCTCTCGGCAACACGGTCAACCCCTCCGAGGTTGCCGATGAGTTCGGTGTTGACGCTTTCAGGTATTTTCTGATGAGTGAAATTCCGTTCGGAAAAGACGGCGATTTTTCACGCCGGGCTTTTGTGTCGCGGATAAACGCCGACCTCGCAAACGGGCTCGGCAACCTGACAAGCCGCGCCCTCGGAATGGTTGAGCGGTATTTCGGCGGAACCGTTCCCGAAGCAAACGGGGCGGAGCGGGAAAATTCCGCCATGCGGAATCGGGCAAAACTGTGCGCCACGGAGTTTACCGCCTCCATGGACGGCATCGCGCCCGAAAAGGCGCTTTCCGCTCTCAGGCGTTTTATCAGGGAAGCGGACAGATTCGTGGAGGAAACAAAACCGTGGACACTCCACAAAGAGGGCGAAAAGGAAAAACTGTCCGCGATTTTATGGTCTCTTTGCGAATCGTTGAGAATAATCGCCGTGTTTGCCTATCCGTTTATGCCCGACACGGCGGAACGGATATGGGAAAAACTCGGATTTGAAAATTCCATTGAACGGTCTTCCCCCGAAGAGGTGTCAACCGACTGGGGAGTGATGCGCCCCGGAACCGCCGTCAAAAAAGGGGAGAATCTCTTTAACAGAATAGAAAATGTCCCGGATAAATGAAAAAGGCGTTACTCTGCTGGAAGCGCTGTTTGCAATGCTGATCGCGTCCGTGGGAATAACCGCGGCGCTGGAAATCCATTCAATCTCGCTGAAAAACCGCGCATGGAACAAAATATCGTCCCGCGCGGAAGCCGAAATTGAATCGGCGATGGAAAGGGACAGAGGGCGTTTGAGAACCGTCGTAAAATCCGGCGAAACGAACCCGGTCGGGAAAATGTTCGGGCACATTCAAACCTCTCCCCTCTCCTGCGGAGACGCGTCAAAACTTGAATGTATGAAAATCGGAGCCGGAAACGACAGGGTTTGCCGCGCCCCCGAAAGCGCAAACGGCGTGGTCAAAATTAAATACATAGCCTGCATCGGAAAAAACTCGTTCAGGGGAGAGCAGTTCATATATGTCCGGTGAGAGCAACTCGCGGGGTTTCACTTTGCTGGAATTCCTTTTCGCCGCCTCGCTTCTTGCGGTTCTGACGGCGGTCGGGCTGTTTGCAATCGGGCGGCAGTCAAAAACGGACTTTTTTCAAAAAGATATGAGCGAAATGGACCATGTGGCTTATTCAATTCTTGAAATAATTTCACTTGAAATCAAAAACGCCGGTTCTTCCGGCGGCGGCGCCTCCCCCATTTTCTTCGTTGACGGAGGCGGGGCGGTTGAAAAAAGCGGCGGACAGTGCGACACCAAATCGGCAAAAGAAAACGGGACGGACTGCATAACGCTCGAAAGTTTGAAATACGGAGAGGAAAAAAGCGTCAAGAAAAGTTTTTTCGTTAAAAAAGGAGTTTTGAAACTGCGAAACAGCGACAGTTCGCGGACGCAATCGCTGACTTCCGGCGAATCGGGCGTAAGGGTTGAGGATTTTCAAATCGGTTTTCTGACGGCGGGCGGAGACGATTTCCGGGATACGCCGGAAAGCGGAGCAACGGTTGAGGCGGTAAAAACAACCCTGACGCTGAAATCGCGCGGCTCGCACGGAAACAAAAAGGACGGACATATCCGCAAGACATATTCCGCGGTGACAAATCCGAGAAATATCTGAATGAAAAACACCGAAAAAGGCTTTGCCATAATCGTTTCCCTTCTGGTCGTGGCGATAATGTCCGCGGTTGCGACAACGGCTTTTTTTGTCTCCGTGTCGGATTTGAAAATATCAATCAACCGCCTGCAAAACAAAAAATCCCTGCGCGACGCCGAAAGAGTTCTCGCGGAGGCGGAAATGCGCATTGAACGGTGCATCGCGGAAAGCGGCATTGACAAATGCGTCGGGGGAATCGGGGATTCGGTAAAAAGGGTAACAAACGCGGTCTCCGAGTCCGGCAACAAGGTTTCCCTGTCGGTTACGGGTCGCTCCGGAAACTTTTCGGCGGAAATAGAGGCGGAATATTCCGTGCGGGACGGAAAAATCCTGATGGACTCATGGCGGCGGCGGGTTGAGGAAAGCCAATAATGAAACCGAACGGATATTCGCTCCTTGAAATGCTTTTCGTGCTTGCGATTGCGGCGGCGACAATCGGCGTCTCCGTCCCTTTTCTCATCAAATACAGGGAAAACTCCGACTTTGAAAGCGCCGCCGGAAAAGTGGTCGTTCAGATGAGGCGGACAAAAATGCTCGCCGTAACAAAGGGCGAAACATACGCGGTGTGCGTCCCGCCGAAGGAACCGAATTCGGGGAACTCATGGAGATTTTTCACCATACGGAAATTAAAGGGCAAAACCTGCGCAGATCACAAGGGGAAAGCCGTCACGGAAAACATCGTTCCATACCGCGTTGTTCAGAGCGGCAAAAAAACCGAGACAAAAGCCGTAAGTTTTCTTCCGAGAGGAACCTCAACAAGCAAGTCTTTCTGCATCGGCAACAAGCGCGGCGACAGATGGAAAAAGATAACCGTTTCCGCCTTTGCGAGAATTACGGTAACATCCCACCGCGAAAATCCGTGTGATTGACTGGGATTTTCATCCGTATATTATTAGCTCCGAAATGGCGGAAAAGAAAAATCCAAGACGGTTTTCCTCAATATATGTTGAAGGTCCCGACCGCGCGCCCAGCCGCGCCATGCTGAGGGCGGTCGGCTTCAAAGACAAAGACTTTTCAAGACCCGTCGTGGGAATAGCGTCAACATGGAGCATGGTAACCCCGTGCAACATGCACATAGACAAACTCGCAATGCGCTGCGCCGCGGGCGCGAATAAATCCGGCGGAAAAGCCGTTATTTTCAACACAATCACCGTTTCGGACGGCATTTCAATGGGAACTCCCGGAATGAGATACTCGCTTGTTTCAAGGGAGGTAATCGCCGACTCAATAGAAACGGTTGCCGCCGCCGAGGGTTTTGACGGTCTGGTCGCAATCGGCGGCTGCGACAAAAACATGCCCGGCTGCCTGATTGCGATTGCGCGTCTGAACCGTCCGGCGGTTTTCGTTTACGGCGGAACGATAATGCCCGGCTGTCACAAAGGAAAGGATGTGGACATTGTGTCCGTTTTTGAAGCGGTCGGCGCTCACGCAAGCGGTGAGATAAACGACGGAGAGCTAAAAAAAATAGAGTCCGCCGCAATACCGGGACCCGGCTCATGCGGAGGGATGTATACCGCAAACACAATGGCATCCGCGATTGAGGCGATGGGCATGAGCCTGCCGGACAGCTCCGCTCAGGCGGCGGTGTCGCGCGAGAAAAACACCGACTGCGTTGAGGCGGGGAAAGCGGTTGCGAAGCTGATGGAAAACGGAATCAAGCCGTGCGACATCATGACAAAAAAGGCGTTTGAAAATGCCATAGCGGTCGTAACCGCTCTGGGCGGCTCAACAAACAGCGTGCTTCACCTTCTTGCAATGGCAAAAGCGGCGGGAGTAAAACTGTCAATTGACGACTTTACAAAAATTGGAAAACGCACTCCGGTTCTCGCCGATTTGAAACCGAGCGGGGCTTACATGATGGCGGACTTCTGCCGAATCGGAGGGCTTTCCCCTTTGATGAAAACGATGCTGGATGCGGGAATGCTGCACGGCGACTGCCTGACGGTAACGGGGAAAACCATTAGGGAAAACCTGCGCGGAACAAAAAAATACCCTGCCGGACAGAAAATCGTATCATCGCTGAAAAAACCGATTAAGAAAGACGGGCATATAGTCATTCTGCGCGGAAATGTCGCTCCGGACGGAGCGGTTGCAAAGATAACGGGCAAGGAGGGAACCTCTTTCACCGGCACGGCGGCTGTTTTCAATTCGGAGGAGGAAGCGATGAAGGCGATTCTTGCGGGTCGCGTTAAGAAAGGGAATGTGATTGTCGTCCGTTACGAGGGACCGCGCGGAGGTCCCGGAATGAGGGAGATGCTGGGACCGACTTCGGCGGTTGTGGGAAGAGGGCTCGGCGATGATGTCTCTCTGATAACAGACGGTAGGTTTTCCGGAGGTAGCCACGGTTTTGTCGTGGGTCACATAACCCCGGAAGCCGCGGACGGGGGACCGATAGCGCTTATAAAAAACGGGGATGAAATCACCGTAAACGCGAAAACAAGAGAGATAAACATGTCAGTCTCAAAAGCGGAGATGAAACGGCGCGCCGCCGCATGGAAAAAACCGGCTCAGAAAGAAAAAACCGGAGTTCTGGCAAAATACGCAAAACTCGTGTCTTCGGCTTCCGAAGGCGCGGTTACCTAAAAACCTGAAGATTGAAAATCCGACATCCGAAAGAGAGACGCCCTATCAGTTAGAAACTGATTTTTCCGGTTAAGCCGAGACGGTAGTCCAGCGTTTCATCTTACAGCAATATAATAGGTGTCCGGCTGGGTATCGTATTCAATTCGGAAATTGAAGCCCCGACCGGCATCATCAAACCCACGTTCATCACCGAAGGTGTTAACCACTGCTTCTCCCTCACTGTTTAGCAACAATCCTCCAGTATCAACACTCCCCGTAGTATAAACAGTTAAACGCCCGGGTTTTGTTACCACCATTTTGTAGTAATCACGGTTGTTTCCGGGATTGACTACTCCTGCCACAGCAGTGTCAGAGGGCAGATCATTTGCCTGTTCTATGCTGTCGTTGGGTTCCATTTCCACGAGACTCTGGGCATACACTCCGGTTGCGCCAAACATGAACAAAACGCATAGAAAGGTTAAGACAAACAGCACCGCGCAAAAAGTCGCGCAAGGTTTATAAAGCGGAAAATGGGGAGGGTAATTCGCCATTTTGATTGACTCTTTTGCTTGAAATCAGTAATTTTAATATAGTAAGCAATTGCCGACAAACCAATACGGTTTGGAAACCTGACACACAGCCGGACATTTTGCCCGCTTCAAAACCAAAACCGTTGCGGGTCGCGCAGCCGCCGACACAAGAGCCGCGACAAGTCCCGCTTCATTTGAATTGCGGCGCGGACTCACAAACGCGCCCGCCTTGCTTCCCCGACTTAACGGATATACTTTCTCTCCCAATGCCCGCAGTTGAAATAATCCTCCCCCGGTCTGATTTCGGACAGCTTACACTACTCCGTCCCGAAGCATTCTGGAAAACAGCGTTGAACTCGGCAAACGGGCGACCGTCCCGCTGGGCGGCAGGCGGGACAATCGGCTTTATCGTGGGACGCTCAAAACCGCCAAACGGTATAAAACTGCGCGATATTGTTGATGTGATTGACGACAAACCGCTTTTTGACGAAAAACGGCTTGAGTTTTTCAAGTGGATAGCCGACTACTACATCTGTCCGCTCGGCGCGGTTGTGAAAGCGGCTCACCCTTCCGGTCTGGGCAGCATGAGCATGAAAAGAACGGTCGCCCTCACCGAAGCGGGAATCAGGGCGCTTGAAGGGGAAAAAGCCAAAGAGGTTGAAAAGACCGTCCTGAGGGCTTTGTCCATGGGAGGCGCGATGACGCTTGAAAAAACTGTTTGAAATTGCGGACGGGGCGGGGTTCGGAAGGGTTCACTCCCTTGCGCAAAAAGGGCTTGTGAAAATTGACTACGAGGCGAGACGCGGAGCGAAAATTCTCTATGAAACCGTCTATTCGGCTTGCGCCGGAGCGGGCGGGCGCGGCGAGATTTCAAACATGCCGGCAAAACGCGCCATAGTGGAATTCATAGAGGGAAGCGGAAAAGTGTTGTCTTCTGACATAAAAGACATCTTCGGAAACGCGGGAGCGCACCTGAAATGGCTTGAGAAAAAAGGAATCGTTGACACCGAACAAAAGGAAATCGTCAGAGACCCTTTCGCCGCGATAAAGGCGGACAAAAAACCCGCCCCGAAACTTACGCCCGAGCAGGAAAAAGCGTTTTCCGAAATAAAAAAGGCGCTGGAAGGCGGGAAATTCTCGCCCTTCCTTCTTCACGGAGTTACCGGAAGCGGGAAAACGGAAATCTATTTGAGGGCAATGGAGGAAGTTGGCAAAAACGGCGGGCAGGCGCTCGTTATGGTTCCCGAAATATCGCTTACGCCGCAGTTGGTGCAAAGGTTCAAAAGCAGGTTCGGAGACGCGGTTACGGTTATGCACAGCATGCTCAGCGAGGGAGAGAGGTTTGATTCATGGAGAAGGGTGAAGAGCGGGGCGGCGAAAATCGTTATCGGCGCAAGGTCGTCAATTTTCGCGCCGTTTTCAAATCTCGGACTTATAGTTGTGGACGAGGAGCATGAAAAAAGTTACAAGCAGGAAGACAAACAGCCCTGCTACAACGCCCGCGACCTTGCCGTTGTGCTCGGGCGGATGGTCGGGTGTCCGGTAATTCTGGGGTCCGCCACGCCCTCGCTTGAGACCTATCAAAACACGGTCAAAGGCAAGTTCCGCTATCTTTCAATGCCGCTCAGAATTGCGGGAAGCGCGCTTCCGCAAGTTGAACTTGTGAAAGCGGAAAAAAATGTTTTCTCGCGCGTTTTGAAAAACGCCCTGATTGAAAACTTCAACGGCGGAGGCAAAGCGATTCTGTTTCTGAACCGAAGGGGATTTTCCACGGTTCTGGTCTGCGGCGGGTGCGGAGAACTCCTCTCCTGCCCGAACTGCAGCGTATCACTGACCTACCACAAGAGGGGAAACTCAATAAAGTGCCACTACTGCGGAATAGACGAAAAATTTGAAAACGCCTGCCGGAAATGCGGCTCGGAGTTGAGAAGCATGGGCATGGGAACGCAGACCGTTGAGGACGAGGCGAGAAAAATCCTGCCGTCCGCGACCGTGGCGAGAATGGACAGCGACTCATCGGGCGGAAAGGCGAGCATGATTGAGCTTTACGGGAGACTTGAGAAAGGAAAGATAGATGTTCTTGTCGGAACCCAGATGGTCGCAAAGGGGCACGACCTGCCGGGTGTAACGCTTGTGGGGGTGATTTCCGCGGACATGTCCCTCGGTATGCCGGATTTCCGCAGCGGAGAGACGACATTCCAAACCCTCACACAGGTCGCCGGAAGAGCCGGAAGGGGGAAATCTCCGGGCAGGGTTTTCATACAGACGGGAAACCCCACGCATCCGAGCATAAGATACGCCGTCGGCCAGGACGCCGTTGCGTTCCTTGAAAGCGAGCTTGAGATCAGAAAAATCACCGGATGGCCCCCCTTCTCAAGGGTGGCGGCGCTGAGATTTTCGGGAACGGAGGAGAAAAATGTCAAAGCGGTCGCCGAGCGGACTCACTCTCTCGCCCTTGAAGCCGCGGGCAAACTGAAATCCGGCAGGGTGGAAATTGTCGGCCATTCGGAATGTCCCATATACAGGATAAAAAACCGCTTCAGACGACATATAGTTATGCGGTCTCAAAGCGCATCCCTTCTTGGCGGGCTTTCAAAAGCCCTGAAAGAGGAGGCGCAGAGAACAATGCCCCCGAAAACGCGCGTGGTTGCCGACATTGACCCGATGAGTTTTCTTTAGACGGCGGGAAAAACGGTTTAATGCCCGAAAAAAAAACAGACACCGCGCCCGACCCCGAATTTGCCGCCCTCACCGTTGAGCGGTTTGAAAAAACCCACCGCAAACTGGACGCGGAAGAAAAACGGACTTTGTTCGCAGTGTCGTCTCACAGCCGCTTCCTTGCGAGAGCGGCGATAAGAGACCCGGAGGTTGTCTCTTTTCCCCGGACAAACACCGCGAAAACAAAAACCGCGATTGAGAAAAAACTGATTTCGCTCGGCGGCGGATTCAAGGAAACGGAACGGTTTTTTGAGGAGGTCAGACGGTTCAAATACGCGCGGCTAACGCAGATAGTTTACGAGAACATAAACGGGGCGGACTTCACAAAAACAATGGCGGCAATATCCGACCTTGCCGAAGCGGTGGTTGAAGCTGCGATTTTCAGACTGTCTCCCGAAACGGGAGCGCGGGACGCGGGGAGGTTCTGCGTTCTGGGAATGGGGAAACTCGCCGGGAGGCAGCTCAACCTCAGTTCGGACATAGACCTTATCTACGTATACGAGGACAACGGAGACGCGCAGCCGTTTTTCAAACTCGCCCGGAAACTCACCGCCGCAATAAGCGCGACCACGGAAAACGGTTTCCTCTACAGGGTGGACTTGGGCCTGCGCCCCGGCGGAATAAAGGGACAAATCGCCGCGCACACCGACGGGGCTTTGCAACACTACCTCTACGGGGGGGAAACATGGGAGAGAATCGCCCTTATGAAAGCAAGGCCCATAGCGGGAGACAAGCGGCTCGGCAAAGAACTGCTCGGCAAGCTGGAAGCGTTTATCTACGACAAGAACACCGATTACGGCGTGATTGAAGACATGACGGAAATGAAGCGGAAACTGTCCGGAATCAGAAAAGAGCGCGATATAAAACTGGGAGCCGGAGGCATAAGAGAGATTGAGTTTTTCGCCCAGACCCTTCAAATTCTCAACGGAGCAAACAGAAACCTGCGCGATGCGAACACCCTTTCCGTGCTGAAAAAACTTCTGCGCCGGAAAACCGTATCGCCGGAAATCGCGGACGCGCTTTCAAAGCACTACCTTTTTCTCAGAAAGGTTGAGCACAACATACAGCTTGACGAGGAAACACAGACCCATTCCGTTCCGCGTTCGCCCGAAAAACTTTCCAAACTCGCAAAAATGACAGGTTTTCAAAACGGCGAACAGTTTGAAAAATCCCTCGCGGCGGCGATGAGTGAAACCTCGGACATCTGCGGCGAACTGTTCGCGCAGTCCGCCGAAAACGAGGAAAAACTTCCGCAAAAGCGGTGGGAAAAGGAAGCGGCAAAAATTGACGCATTCCTCACAAGCGGGGATGTGAGCGAGGGCGAAGCGGTGGAGAGTCTCGCCTCTTTGGGTTTCAGACGCCCCGAAGAGGCACTTGAGGTGGCGGCGGACCTCCGGTATCCCGGTTCGGAGGGAAGCGGACCGCGCTCCCGCGGACTGGTCGGAAAACTCCTCCGCGCCCTGTTTGAGCAGGCGGACTCGGGCGCGGACGCGGACATCATGCTTGCTAACCTGAAGCGGCTGATGGCAAACGCCGAATGGAAAATGTCCGTCTATCCGCTCATTTCCGCCGCGCCCGAAACGCTCAAACTGTTCATGAAACTTATGAGTTGCGACAGTCCGACAAGCGAGTTTCTGATACACAACCCCTACTACATAAACTCCGTTGCGCTGAAAAGCGCCGAAGGTCTAGGAAACAAAAGCGAGATAGTCCGCTCTCTGGGGAAAACAGTCGCGCAGCAGCGCTCTTATGAAGACAAACTGGAAGCCGTCCGCCACTTCAAACAGACCGAAACGCTAAAACTGTGCGTGGCGGAGTTTCAAAAGAAAACCGATTTTACACACACGGGCGGATACCTCTCACTGCTTGCCGGCACAGTGCTTGAAGTCGGGCTTGACATGGCAAAACGGCTTGTCCGCTCAAGCGGAGCGGTTTCCACCGCAAAAACCTGCGTGCTCGGAATGGGGAAACTCGGAGGGAGGGAACTCGGCTACGGCTCGGATTTGGACATCATACTGATACATGACGGCGGTGAGGCGGAGCGGCATATAAGACTGGCGCAAAAACTTATCTGGCTTTTGTCCGTTTCCGACCGTTACGGAAACCTTTATGAAATAGACACCGCTCTGAGGCCTTCGGGAAACTCCGGCATGCTGGTCACATCGTTTGAATCCTTCAAAAAATACCACGAAACCGGCGAGGCGCGTTTATGGGAAAGGCAAGCGCTGATAAAGGCGGCTCATTGCGCCGGCGGAGCGGCTTTCGGCGAAAAGGTTCTGCGCGAGGTTGAAAAATATGTTTACGAGACGCCACTTGAACCGGACTTCCATCTTGAAATCGGGCGTCTGCGCAAAAGAATGGAAAGCGAACTCGCCCGTGAAGACGGCGACACCTTTAATTTTAAAACCGGACGGGGCGGAATGGTGGATGTGGAGTTTCTTGTTCAGACGCTGCAACTGAAACACGGCGGGCGACACCGCGAAATCAGAAAAACCAACACCGTTGAAGCCCTTGACCGCATAACCGCTCTGGGAATTATCGGAAAAAAGGAGGGAAAAACTCTGCGCAGCGGTTATATTTTCCTCGGAACCCTTGCAAACCTTCAGGGGATTTTCAGAAAAAACCGCGCAAACCGCATAAGCCGCGGCGATTTTGAAAGGCTGGCGCGCGAGTTTGAGAAGTTTCCCTCCGGCGCGAAATTGAGGAAAAAATATGTCTCAACAACGGACGGCATAAGGAAAATATACGAAGGTTTTTTTAATTGAACAAAAACTCCGCCGATAACACAAAAAGGTGCGTCCTGATGCTCATGGACGGAGCGCGGAGCGATGTTTTTGAGCATCTGCTGAAAACGGGACGGCTGGAAAACATCTCACGGCACATAGTTGAACCGGGAAGTTTCATTACCGCCTCCTCGGTTTTCCCCTCCACAACCGGACCCGCATACACGCCCTACCTGCTCGGCGCTTTTCCCGGAAAATGCGGACTGCCGGGAATCAGGTGGTTTGACAAAAAAATGTGGAACAAGCCGCTTTCGCTCAAACGCATAAGAAGCTATGTCGGTTACGAGGTGGCTTTTCTCAATTCCGACATGAACCCGCATCCGCCCACTCTGTTTGAACTCATTCCCTCAAGCGCAAGCGTTTTCAACGAGATGAACAGGGGACTCGCCCCGAAGCGCAACCTGACCGGAATGTCCACCATGTTTTACAAGATAAAAAGCCACTTTTTTGAAAACGGCAAATCAATTGACAGGGTTGCCGCGGACAAACTGCTCGGCGTTTTTGACGGTCCGGCGGACAACTTGCCTCTGTTCTGTTTCGCGGTATTTATGGAAATAGATTCCCTTTCCCACAAACTCCACCCTTTTCATGAGAGGGTTGTGGACACATACATAAAGATGGACGGCATTGTCGGGGAAATCGCCGGCAAACTCAAACAAAGGGGGATTTTTGAGCAAACGCTTCTGGGCATCGTGAGCGACCACGGACTGACCGCAACTCACACCCACCTTGACCTCGCAAAAATCCTGAAAGAAAAGGGGTTCAAAACCCTTCAGTATCCGAACATATTCCGCAATTTCTTCGGCGCGGACTGCGCTCTTATGATTTCGGGTAACGCGATGGCGCACATATACTTGAGAAACTCAAGCCACGAGGCGAAAAAAGAGCTTGCGCGGCACCTTGTTTCAAGAAAAGAGACGGACACGGTTATGCGGACGGGCAAAGACGGCTGGATTGCCGTCTCAAGCGAGCGCGGGCGGGCGCGCGTCCGCATGGAGAAAAACACGATACTGTATGAAACCGGATGCGGAGACCCGTTCGGCTTTCCACCGATGCGCAGGGAGATGACAAAAGACGAGCAACTGAACCTAACCTTTGAAACCGACTATCCCGACGCCCTGTTGCAAGTGTGCCAGATTTTTGAATCGTCGCGCTCGGGAGACATTGTTGTAAGCGCAAAGCCGGGCTTTGACCTGAGGGCGCGTCTTGAGTTTCCCGAACACAGGGCGTCTCACGGCTCAATAATCAGAGAGCATATTTCCGTTCCCATTGCGCTTAATGTCAAAACCCGCAACAGCCCGGCGCGAACCGCGGACATCTACCCCACGGTTCTTGAACACATGGGCGTTGAGGCGCCGGAAAACATAGACGGAAGAAGTCTTCTGGTTCCGAATTATGCGGAATAAAAAGGACGGATGAAACTACTGCGAAACGGCTTTTGCAATCTCTTTTTCAACGGTTTCTTCCGGCTTTGAGGTCGCAACCGCTATCTCGCTTGAAACAAGAGAGAAAGCGTTTTCCATTATCTGTTTTTCACCGAAAGAGAGGTCTTTCTTCTTGCTTATCCTAAATATGTCGCTTGGGCGGCGATGATATTTAATCCGCTATTCGGATAATTCCTGCTCGGATTGATTTTTATCCGACTCGGCTGTTCCTTTTATTTTTTCCCAACCCGCAAATAATTTATAAATCCGCCGATAGGCGGCGGGGCGGGGATGAATCCCCCACCAGCAAAAGAGACAATCAGGCCAGGACAACATTCGCTACGGATTTGTTGGCGACTACAACTCCGCCCGAATTTGCAAAAGACCCTCACCGGACATCGAGCAGCCGGAGAATGCAAGCCGTCGGCGAGAAGGCAAGCCATCGAATAGACGAGTCCCACTTCCTAGTAAGACTGGAACCGTGGTCAGGGTCAATTCATCAACAAGGTTTGCCCTCAGCGCCTGTTGGATCAGTGCTCCACCGTCGAGATAGACATCTTTGTCACAGGCGGCCTTCTTCGCTCGTTCAATGAGTTCTTCAATCGTTCCCTCGACCGTGCGCACGGTCGCCTGCGCGGGTTCGAATGGTCGACGCGTGGCTACGAGAACGGGCGTCTCTCCGTATGGCCACTGGCCAATCTTTTGGACGACGTCGTAGGTCGTTCGCCCCATTAACATCGAGCCAACCTGTGACATGAAATCTTCAAACCCGATGAAATCTGGATCTGCGGCGAGCTTCATGCCGGAGGAATAGTCTTCCTCCAACCATGAAAGGTCGTTGTTCGGCCCGGCGATGAATCCATCGAGTGAGCAGGCCATGAATACGCGTACGCGTGACAGAGTCTCCGTCGGGGTTCCCATTAGGCACGCACCCTGGCACGCCGACCAAGGCCTCGCCCTCGTCTCAACCCTTTGAAAAAATTCATCATTGGAAATTATATCGGAATTTTGAATCGTCGCGCTCGGGAGACATTGTTGTAAGCGCAAAGCCGGGCTTTGACCTGAGGGCGCGTCTTGAGTTTCCCGAACACAGGGCGTCTCACGGCTCAATAATCAGAGAGCATATTTCCGTTCCCATTGCGCTTAATGTCAAAACCCGCAACAGCCCGGCGCGAACCGCGGACATCTACCCCACGGTTCTTGAACACATGGGCGTTGAGGCGCCGGAAAACATAGACGGAAGAAGTCTTCTGGTTCCGAATTATGCGGAATAAAAAGGACGGATGAGACTACTGTGAAACGGCTTTTGTAATCTCTTTTTCAACGGTTTCTTCCAGCTTTGAGGTCGCAACCGCTATCTCGCTTGAAACAAGAGAGAAAGCGTTTTCCATTATCTGTTTTTCACCGAAAGAGAGGTCTTTCTTCTTGCTTATCCTGAATATGTCGCGGAACACTTCGGCGATTTCAAAGATGTCGCCGTTCTTGATTTTTTCGGAATACTCTTTGTGGCGTTTGTTCCACGCCTGCTTTTTGCTCTGTGAGGTCTGTCTCGGTTTGTGCTTCAGCAGTTCAAAAACTTTGGGAACCTTCTTTTTGGCCACCACTTTCCTCATGCCGACACTTTCGGTGTTGTCCACCGGAACCATAACGGTAATGTCGTTTTTGAGGGTTTTGAGAATGTAAAAAGTGGCTTTTTTGCCCGCTATCTCTTTCTTCTCTATTGATTCAATGTTTGCAACTCCGTAAACGGGATAAACGACGTTGCTACCTGATTTGAACTGAACTGCCATACGGAAGTGGGAACTGAAAAAAGTTGCTCAATTTTAACCGCTTTGAGCGGGCGGGTCAAATGCTGAAGTCCGCGCGAGGTTGTGATACATTTGTTTCCCGCGGCTTGGGAACGGAGCGGACAAATGCCCGAAACAAAGATAATAAGAAACTACACGGACAGGGGGAAAAACTCCCATACGCTTGAATCGTATCTAAAATCCGGGGGTTACAACGCGCTTGAAAAAGCGCTCGGCATGGACCCGGCGGAGATTGTTGAAACCGTCAAACAGTCCGGACTTCGCGGACGCGGGGGAGCGGGTTTTCCCACGGGGTTAAAATGGAGCTTTATTCCGGCGGAAACTGAAAAACCGGTCTATCTGTGCTGCAACGCCGACGAGAGCGAACCCGGGAGTTTCAAGGACAGAGAGATAATTGAACGCGACCCGCACCAAGTGATAGAGGGAATGGCAATCGCCGCGCGCGCGGTGGGGGCGCGAAAAATGTATATCTATATCAGGGGCGAGATGCCGCGCGGGGCAAGTGTGATGGAAAACGCCCTGAAGGAGGCATACGGCGGCGGGTATCTGGGAGAGAACATAATGAGTTCGGGCTTCAATGCGGACGCCGAACTTTTCAGGGGCGCAGGCGCTTACATCTGCGGCGAGGAAACGGGAATGCTTGAGTCAATAGAGGGAAAAAACGGAGAGCCGAGACCCAAACCCCCTTTTCCGGCACAGTTCGGTCTGTTCGGCTGTCCGACCGTTATAAACAATGTGGAAACCCTCGCCTGCGTTCCGCACATAATCAATCGGGGAGCGGAGTGGTTTTCGTCAATCGGAACCCCGAAAAACACGGGCACAAAAATTTTCGGGCTCAGCGGATGCGTGAGCCGTCCCGGCCTGTATGAGCTTCCGCTCGGCGTGTCGCTGCGCGAACTCATATATGAATACGGAGGGGGAATACCCGGCGGCGGACGGCTCAAAGCGGTGTCGCCCGGCGGCTCGTCTTCCGCCGTGCTGACCGCGGACGAAACGGACATCCAAATGGACTTTGACACGCTCGGCAAAATCGGCTCAATGCTCGGAACGGCGGGCGTAACCGTTATGGACGATACGGTTTCCATGGTGAGCGCGGCGCGCAATCTCGCCCATTTCTACAGGGACGAATCGTGCGGACAGTGTGTTCAGTGCCGTGAGGGAACCTGGTGGCTTGAGAAAATGCTCGGAAAGATAGAAGAGGGAAAGGGCTCCGCCGAATATCTTGACACCATCCTTGAGGCATGTTCTCAGATGACCGGCAAAACCATCTGCGCCCTTGCGGACGGCTGCGCCATGCCGGTTGAATCAATGGTAAGAAAGTTCAGGGGAGAGTTTGAGGAAGCGATTACAAACGGCGGTGTAAAGTCTGACAGACTGGGGGTGTGGAAATAAAATAATGGCTGGGGCGGGAGGATTCGAACCTCCACTGCCGGAGTCAAAGTCCGGTGTCCTGCCCTTAGACGACGCCCCAAAATTTTTCGGAAATCGGCAATAAACTACACAATACGCAAAGCGCCTTAAAGACCCGCGGAGAACCGCTCTCCGTTTTTCTCCCGCCATCCTTCAACTCCGCGGGCGAGGAAACACTGAAAATCTCCGGCGCTCCCGATGCGTTCAAACACCTCTCGCGCTTCGCTCTCTTTTTCAAAAACCGAAAAAAAAGCCGAACCCGAACCGGTCATCAGAAACGGAACGTCGCAGTCCGAACCCAACCGGACGCGGAAATCCGCAAGGCGGGGATACAGGCAAAACGCCGCGGGCTCAAGGTCGTTCGCCATTTCAACGGGCGGACTCGCCCGCCACAGTTGTTCCCCGCAGCCGCGGGATTGACTTTCGCCCCGCGGCGGATTGCCGCCTTCACGGGAAGCGGAGGGGTTCAGACGGTCCCACTTTTTATACACATCGGCGGTTCGGCACTCAAAACCCGGAAAACAGACCACATAACTGAAAAGCGGAAAGTCGTTCAGTATCTTAACTTTCCCGCCCGTTCCCGAAACTCCGCAGGCGCGGCAGTTTATAAAAAGCGGAACATCCGCCCCGACTTCGCCTCCAATCTCACGGAGTTCTTTATCGCCGAAAACGCCGAAAACGCGGTTAAGCCCCGCAAGAACCGCCGCCGCATTGCCGCTTCCGCCTCCGAGGCCCGCACCTGCGGGGATGTTTTTTTTCAAAAATATGTCCGCCCCCGCCGCAATTCCCGCTTTTTGCATAAACAGCCGCGCCGCAATAAAAGCGGTGTTTTTTTCAGCGAAGGGAATGCCGGGCGAATCCGCGCGGAGGGAAACTCCGCCCCGTTTTGAAATCCGCATCCGCACCTCGTCAAAAATGTCCACCGGCTGAACGGTTGACTCTATCTCGTGAAACCCGTCTTCCCTTGCGCCCAGAACGCGGAGATTGAGGTTTATCTTTGCCGGAGACAAAATTGTGAACTCTTCCGTCATGCCGTGTTATTATGTTTTTGCCGTGTGAACAAGTCCAATGTTTTTAAAAATTTTTCCGGTTTTCATCATAGTCCCTCTCCTTGAATTGGCAATCCTCATAAAATTGGGAAGCGTCATAGGAGTCTGGGAAACCGTCTGGATAGTGGTCGCCACCGCCGTGGTCGGAGCGTCTCTTGCGCGGCGGCAGGGAGTTGCCGTCTTGATGTCAATACAAAACGATTTAAACGCCGGACGCATGCCGTCACAGTCTCTTATGGACGGTCTTATGATACTTGTCGGTGGAATCGTTCTTCTCACCCCGGGGCTGCTGACCGACATTGCGGGATTTTTTCTCCTCGTTCCGCAGACGCGAAAACTGATTAAACTGTTCATTCAAAAACGGATTGAGAAGCGGATGAACATCATAGACATCAGCCCCGATGAGCGGAGAGACTGAGACCGTTCCGGTCAAGTCCGGCGCCGGTTATGCCAAAACGGGATTGCGTTTGTAGATAACGGATGAGCGGCAATGAGGGCATACAAGGTTCCGCCGCCGTATTTGCGCTTCGCGCGGAGGAACACACCCCTTGGGGCACTGTTGCAGCCATCGCGCCAGAGCGAACCGGACACCGGAGCATCTCCGCGCCGTGCATCCGATACCGAGCGCAATTTTTTTCCACAGCCGGTCATGGTTGTGTTCCCGCCCCGCCAAGGCGTGGGCTATCTCATGCAGAACGGCGTCTTTCAATTCGTCCGTTTCCGCCTTCCGCACATAAAGCCGCGTAAGACTGACAGTTTTCGTATCGTAACGGCACTGCGCCGCTCTGCCGACAACATCGTCAAGTTTAAGCCGCCATCCGGCAAGCCCGTGCCTGTCCATCAACTCCCGCGCCATATCCAGGGCCGCGCGCTCCGTGTCATGGTGGTTTTTGTCCGACTGAATTTCCAGCAAACCGTAGGGAACAAGCCAACTTTCGTGAGACTCACAGCCGGAACCGGAAGCGCATAAAACCTCCGCCCTTTTCGGGTTAAGCGCCCGCACTCTGCCCGACAAACTACCGTCCTTATGCTTGAAAACCACCCGGTCGCCAAGCGACAGGCGAGACTTGATCTTTTCAATTTCATGCATCGGAAGGAACTTCATCCTCGTCCAGACCGAGAGCCGCGTTCACTATCGCCGCCGCAACCGCGCTGCCGCCTTTTTTCCCTCTTATCACCGCAAAAGGCGTATCTCCGGCGGCCGCTTCAAGGCGCGTTTTAGACTGCTCAACATTGACAAAACCCACCGGAGCGCCGATGACTCCGAGCGGATTAAAACCGCCTTCCGTCCCTTTTGATTTTGCGAGTGTGTCGGCAATTTCAATCAAAGCGGTGGGAGCGTTGCCGACAGCAAAAAGCGCGTTCGGATGTTTTGTGATTGCCTCCCTCATTGCCGCCTGACTTCTCGTAATCCCCTCTTTTTCGGCGACCCGGAGAGACTGCGGGCTGTCCAGATAACAGAAAACCCTCGCACCCGTTTTCTCAAGAAGACGCTTTGAAATTCCGGCTTGAACCATTTTGACATCGGTTACGATTTCGCCGCCCGGAAGACTTCGGTTCCATTTCTCAACCGCCCCCCCGGAGCAGTGAAAAAGCGTTTTATATTCAAAATCCGCCGTTGTGTGAATGCAGCGTTTTATCACCCGCCGGACTCCCTCCCCTTTTGTGTCCGGGGTTTTGAGAGACCTCTCTATGCTCCGGAAACTCTCCGCGTATATGCGCCCCGCGGAACCGGCGCTTTCGCCATCCGGTTCATCCGGCATGCCCCTCGGCGTTACCATCCTGTTTCCCGCGCCGAATGTTTCCGAGTTTCCGATTATCAAAACCGAAAACATGTCAACCTCTTCGGGGTTGAGCCGAACAAGGGTTGTAACTCCCGCGCTCTCGCCGTCCCTTGAGACATTGCGGACAACGCCGACCGGAGTGTCCGGCGCTCTTGCGGAAAGAAATATGTCTTTCAGCCGCGACAACTGCCAGTATCTCTTTGCGCTTCTGGGGTTGTGAACCACGGTTACAAAATCCCCTTCGGCGGCGGCGGTTATGCGTTTTTCTATGGTTTTCCACGGAGTCAGGAGGTCGGACAGGGAGACCGAGCAGAAATCGTGTCCGAGCGGCGCTCCAAGTTTTGCCGCAGCCGCCACAAACGCGCTTACGCCCGGAATTACGGACACTTCCGCGTCGCTTTTCAGACGCTTTGCGGCAAGGCAGACAACGGACGCCATTCCGTATATTCCGCTGTCCCCCGAACTGATAACCGCGACATTTTTCCCCCGCTCCGCAAGGTTGAGCGCAATCTCCGCCCTCTCGCGCTCTTGGGACAGGTCCCTCTCAATCCGCTTGCACCCTTTGGAAATCAGATGCTCCACAAAACGGAAATAGTAACCGTAGCCCACAACCGCCTCGGCGCGGCGCAACGCTTCTTCCGCAAGAGGGGTTATGTGCCCTTCCGCTCCGGGACCTATGCCGACAACGGTTACACTGCCCGGCATCTGTTCAATCTCTTTGCGATTATAAAAAGTGAAAAATAGGGAAAATCCCCGCCTTCAATGTCATCCGCGCGGTCGGTTATAAAATGCTTTTCTCCCCCGATGTCCCGGCAGTAAACGAACTCAAGGTTTTTTTCCCTCAACAGTTCAAGAAGACTGTCCGCGCATACGGGTTTGATGACAACCACGGTTTCAAAACGGTCAATGGCAAGCCGTATTTCCTCCGGGGGAGCGGCGCCGGGAACAACCGCCATTTTGTCGTCTCCGAGACCGAGGCAGACTCCCGCTTCCGCCGCGGCGGCGGCGGGGGAGGAGACGCCCGGAATCAACTCAAAATCTCCGCCGAAAACATCATCGCACAAAAGACGGAACACCGTGCTGTAGAGTGAAACGCATCCCTCGCAGACAACCGCCACATCAAGCCCGCCATTCAAATCTTCCAGCAGGTTTTTCCTTGCAATCCGATACGAAGCGTCCGCCGCGCTTCTGTGTTTCATGTCAACGGCAACGGGTTTTGCCCTGCCCTCAAAACCGTGGTGGCGGAGAATGGAAAAACAGCGGCTTTTCTCTCCGTTATCGCCCCGAACCGGGTAGTAAATCCTGTCCGATTTCCCAAGCGCCTCAAGCGCCCTGACGGTTATCAGGTCGGGAGAGCCGGGACCGAGCGAAACTCCCCGCAGTCTGCCCGCCGGTTTCGGGTCATTTTTTGTGCTCATGAAAACCGCCTTCAGGGGAAAGGGCTCCTCTCACATGAAAATGGTGTCCGACCTGCTCTTTTCCCGCCTCGCTTTCAAAGCCGACTATCTGCGTTCTGTATTTGCACAACTGGCAGTTCATATTGGCGGTTCCGCTTTCAACCTCTTCAATTCTCTCGTCAAGTATGTCAAGTATCAGTTCGTGCGCTCCGAACGGTCCGGTGAGCGCAATCTCTTTTGAGGACACCGTCCGGCGGCGCTCAACCAGCGAGACGATTCTTTTAAGAAGCACGCCGGTGAAAAGAAATACGGGAACCGCCACTATCCTTGAGTGGGGAAGCAGTTCAAGCAGTTTGAGAGTCTCTTCAACTCCGGGTTTTGTAACTCCTATGTAAGCCGTTGAGGAAAAGCCAAAGCCCATTCCCTCCTGAAGCATTCTCGCCATCTTTGCCACATCGGAATTTCCGTCCGGGTCGGAAGTTCCCCTGCCCACAAGCAGCAGGCAACAGTCTTCCCTCGGACGGGCGGGGAGGGATTTTTCACATTCTTCTATGAGCAGACGGCACAGTTCAAGTAGCTGCGGCGAGACGCCGAGAAAACTGCCGAACCGTATCCTTACGCCCTTGTTTGCCGCCTGTATGGAGTTCATCTCAAAAGGCATGTCGTTTTTCGCGTGCCCGCCGGCAAAAAGAATCGCGGGAAGGGAAACAATGTCATCAACCCCTTTGTCTCGCATGGCGCTCACCGCCGCATCAAGGGTCGGGTGTGCGAACTCAAGAAATCCGTAATCAACAACCGTATGCGGATGCCGCCGTCTCATAGCCGAAACCAGACTTTTGAAACCGTCCACCCCTGCGGGGTCGCGGCTTCCGTGCCCGCATATCAGAACGCCTTTCCCGTCTCCAGATTGCGGTGATTTGTCGCTTTGAGAATTCAACTTTCCAACGCAAACACAAGGTCTGCTATACGGAAAGATACTTGATTGGGAGTTTTAAGAAAAGCGCGCGCGACGGAAGCTAAGACGCCGGGAAACATCCGCCTTTTTCAAACCGTAATCACAACCTGAAACAACACACGGAAACGGCGTATCTTCAATACTCCGCCGTGTTCTCCGTCGGAACCGCAGATTGAAAAAAATTATTGACAAATATATTGATTGGCGTATTATTTTCCCCGTATCCAATTCAACAAAAAGGAGACTTTCCCCTATGCTAAATTTCAGAGCGAGAACCTCGTGTGCGTTTGCCGTGATTATGTTTTTATCTTTTCTCTTTGCGCCCGCGTCGCACGCGCACATTCCAATTGGGGTTGATGCCATTGGCTTTTATGTAAAACCCAAAATCGGTTTCTACCGCTTGAATCTTCCGGAATCAAGTCCGTTGTTTGACGCAGATGATGATGACGCCCTAACAAAGAGTCTTCCCGTATATGATAGCAGAGAGACGGACATTGTCTTTGGAGGAACTCTTGGGGTCGCCTATACAGGATTCGGGGAAAATCTTTTCACTGAAGCAAACGGCTTTTACATATCCGATGAATACAGTTCAGGCTCTTGCCACTACGGACTAACCTTCTCGGAAGGTTGCAACCAAGTTAACAACCCTTTCTTTAGAACTTTGGACGATAGCGATAGTTCGAACCTGGCCACTCCGATTAACATTTCCACGAAAAGGGATGTGGAGTTTTACGGCGCGGATTTGACAACCGGAATAAACGCCGGAAATGCAGACGGTGGGTATTTATCAGTTTCAATCGGTCCCAGCTATTTGGCGCTGAACACAAAAACCAATATTGACGCACCCTCATCAACCTTGACGAACAACGAAACTTTGGACGCTTCGTATTTAGGCGGTTTGTTCAGAGCAAAGGCAAACGCTCCGTTTTTGAACAGATGGGAACTATCCGCCGGAGTAAAGTTCGGACTCTACTATGTTGACGCCGAGTATGAAGGGAGTCAGCGAAGTGGCGCTACAACAAATACAAGGCAAGCGGAAGACGACGACATAGCATTTTTTACGGGAATGGACATCTCACTTCAGTCAAAATGGGCTCATATCTTCACCGTCAAAGTGGAAGGCGGAATTGAATACCTGAGCCACGCTCCCGTGGCGGACTACGCAAGAGTGGGAGAAACGGATCCCCGCGCCACAACAATAGACTTTGACGGCGCAAGCGGTCTGTATACGACAATCTCCCTCGGAGTGGAACTGTAATCCTAAAAGACGGTTCTTAAAACAACCGCAATGGAAACGGAAACTGCCATAACGGTTCTGTTTACTCTTCTTGAAATTTCATAGTCGCGCTTTGTCGCCTCTTCGGGATTTTCTCCTATAAAGGGCTTGCGGACGGTCTCCCCGCCGTAAGACGACGGTCCTCCGAAACGGATGTTCAGTATTCCGGCAAGGGCGGCTTGCGGAAACCCGGCGTTCGGACTGGGATGATTTCTTCCGAATTTGAAAATAAACACAAAAGAACGGCGGCTTAACGCCGAGAGCGCCATAAGAAACGCCGTTGCGCGCGCCGGAATAAAGTTTGCCGCATCGTCCATCCTTGCGGAAAACATGCCGAACTCTTTGTAACGGCTGTTCTTGTAGCCAACCATTGAGTCCAAAGTGTTGACCGCCTTATAAGCCATCATCGCCGGAACTCCGCCCAGCATATAAAAGAAAATCGGGGCGACAACGCCATCGGACAGATTTTCAGACATCGTTTCAAGGGTCGCGGTCTTTATCCGTGCGGGGTCAAGCCCGTCCGTGTCGCGCCCGACAATCATTGAAAGCCGCCTTCGGGCAAGCGGCGCATCACCGCTTTCAAGAGCGGAAAAAACCGCCCCGCACTCCGCCGTGAGACTCGCGCCCGCAAGTCCGAAAAAAACAAACATTGAAGAAAACGCCGTATGAAGCAAAACACCCGCGGAAGCCGCCGAGCTTTCAAGAACCGAGAAAAACCAGAAACACCCTCCCGTAATGGCAACGGCGAGAAAAGCACCTTTGAAAGCCGCGCCTTTCCCCCGATTGAGAAAAAACTCCCCGCGCGATATAACCGCGCCGAAAAAACGGACAGGGTGGGGAAGACGCCGAGGGTCGCCAAAAACAAAATCGGCGGCGCAGCCGATGAGAAGGGGAACGGAATGGGAGTAAAAGTCCATCGGACAAACGAAATGTTTTAGCCCCTACGGGATTTGAACCCGTGTTTCTACCTTGAGAGGGTAGCGTCCTGAGCCAGGCTAGACGAAGGGGCCTCGCGTGAAGGTATGTTATACAGGATTATTACGATTATTAAAAGAGCGTCAGAATTTGGATTTCTTTGACCCGAACAGCCCCCGCGTTCCCCGAATGTAAGCGGGAATTTCCAGTTCACCTTCATCCTTTTTCTCTTCGGGCTGTTTCCTAACGGGTGCGCCTCCTCCTCCGGAACCGTTGGTCGGCGGGGAATCCGGCGGCAAAGATTCCGCGGCATCGGAAGCCGAATCGTCTTTGATTCCCGTGGCAATTATGGTAACCCTGACCTCCTTTTCAATTTCATGGTCTATGACCAGACCGAATATAAGGTTCAGGTCTTTGCTCGCTTTCTGCCCCACATAGTCGCACGCTTTTTTAAGTTCATCCGTGCCAAAATCCGGCGGCGCAATCAGATGGAGCAGCACTCCCTTTGCTCCCTCAATTGAGAGCGAACCGAGAAGCGGAGTTTCCACCGCAGTCTCGGCGGCTTTTACGGCTCTGTCCGCGCCTTCGGCAACGCCGGTTCCCATTATCGCCTTTGAACCGCCCTGACTCATTATAGTTTTGACATCGGCAAAATCCATATTGATATAACCGGGCGTGTTGATAATCTCCGTTATTCCGCTGACGGCGCGAAACAGCACATCGTTGGCTCTGTCAAACCCTTCCATCAACGGAATTGTCTGGTCTTCATCGCACAGTCTGTCATTGGGAACGATTATCAGCGTGTCCGCTTCCTTTCTCAGTTTGTTCAGCCCGTCCGTAGCCAGCCGCTTTTTTGTTTCACCCTCAAAAGCGAAAGGCGTGGTAACAATCGCTATTGTCAGAGCGCCGATTTCCTTTGACACCTTGGAAATCACCGGCGCCGCGCCGGTTCCGGTTCCGCCTCCCATTCCCGCGGTAACAAAGACCATGTCCGAACCGTCAAGCGCCTCGGCTATTCTCGCCTTGTCCTCAATCGCCGCGTCTTCGCCGACTCCGGGATCGCCTCCCGCTCCGAGACCGGAAGTGGAACGGTTTCCTATCTGGAGTTTTACATACGCCCTGGATTCTCTCAGGTGCTGCGAATCGGTGTTGACCGCAACAAAGTCAACCCCTTCAAGACCCTTTTCCATCATAGAGTTGAGGGCGTTGCAACCTCCTCCGCCGACACCGACTATTTTTATTCTCGCCTTTAAGTAGGCATCGGGGGGAACTATTGTAAAAGTAGCCATTCTTTATCGGCGCGGAATTAAAAACCTGCGGTTAAAAATACCCGTTGAACCATTGCTCCATCCAGCCGCGTATTCTCTGAAAAGTGTTTTCACCGCGCACTCTTATCTTATCGGAATTTTGAAAATATTTCACCCCGTAGTGTATGAGCCCCACGCCGGTGGAATACGCGGGGGTGAGAACCGTGTCGCTGTATGTTTCCACTCCGAAAGGAACGCCGACCCTTGCGGGCATGTCAAAAATCTCGGACGCGATTTCAACCGAGCCCTTCATTATGAAACTTCCGCCCGTAAGAATAACCTTGGCGGTCGGGTTTTTGCATCTCACCGAATCGGGAATTTCATCCTTCACGATTAAAAATATCTCCCTCATCCTCGGCTCTATGACCTCGGCAATCTCGCGCTGGGAGACAAGTCTTTTGGAGTTTTCCGTGAGTACATGAACTTCTATGTCCTTTGAGTCCGCAGCCATGTCCGCAATGGCGACCCCGTGCGCCTCCTTGACTCTGCGCGCCTCAAGGTCCGTAACGGTGTTGAAACAGTGCGATATGTCCCTGTCAATATGGTTTCCCCCAAGCGTTATATTCTGCGTGTATTGAAGACGGCCCTCGCTGAAAACCGCTATGTCGGTCGTTCCTCCGCCGCAGTCAACAAGCACAACCCCGAAATCCTTTTCCGCCTCGCTCAACACCGCCGCGCCGGACGCTATCTGCTCAAGAACGATGCCGTTTACATCCATGCCCGCATTGCGCACGCACTTGACAAGGTTGTTCGTGTCCGCAACCTGACCGGTAACTATGTGAACATCGGTTTCTATCTTTTTGCCGTGCATTCCGAGCGGGTTGACAACCGGCGGCTGTCTGTCTATTGAGTATTTTCCCGGAGTCGCATGAATCAGTTCCCTGTCCGCCGGAACCGCTCTCGCGGTCGCCGAATCAATCAGCCGCTCAATGTCCTTGCCGGCAACCTTCCCGTCCGTAATCGTTACGACTCCGTGGGCGTTCTGGCTTTTGACATGGCCGCCCGCTATTCCGGCAAAGACCGACCTTATTTCCTTTCCCGACATTGTCTCCGCCTTCTCAACGGCGGAAACTATGCAGTCGGTTGTCTTCTCCATGTCAACCACTATCCCCCTGCGCAGACCCGTTGACGGATGGGTTCCCATGCCGAGTATGTTAATCCCGCTTCCGTTGACCTCGGCCACAATGGCGCATATCTTGGTCGTGCCAAGGTCAAGTCCGACAAAAGTTTCCGTTTTTTCCTCGCTCATTTCCCGCTCCGTTTCAAGCCCACTATTCCAACCCCGCTCCGGCGAAGGTTAATATACTTTGCATTCAGCCCCAATGCATAAAGATTGCGCGTTATTTTTTCAAGTCTTTCCCATTCCGCCCTCAAATCGGCGCCGAGTTCCACTCTCGCGCCGCTTCGCGTGAATATCTCAACGCCGTCTCCCGAGGAAACCACCACTTCCGAAATATCGTCCCAGCCCGGAGCGCTACGCGCCGATACGGACAGACCGAGCACAAAAGCGCCATCCGCGACAAACCCGGCGGGCGACCTCAATACGGGAAAATCCATTCCGTAAGCCGGAACCGGAGCGCGTCCGAGAGTTTCGCCCGAAGAGTCAACATAGAACATCTTCCCGTCCGGGTCGGCAAGCAGGCAGAAAGGAGTTTTTTCCTCCAGTTTGATTGAAATTTTCCCCCTGAAATCCCTTTTTACGGAAACTGTTTTTACCCAGCGGTCTTTGCCGACCGCTCCGGAAACGGCTCCCGGAAACAGCAAAACCTTCCCGCCGGAAGCGGGAAAACCTATTCTTTTCAAAATATCCGCCTCCGAAACCGCTTTCGCACCCTCAACCGAAACCGCGCCCACAAGAAGCGCTTCCCGCGCGGCAAAGAACGCGGCGACGATGACAAGAACGCAAACGGACGCGACTGTCCTTTTTCCTCCGGTCAGATTACGCAAACCTCCGTTTCCAAATCCATGCCCCTTTCCCTGAGCGCCCTGTTCCGTGCCGCGGTTATAAGTTGTAAAACATCGGAAGCTTTCGCCCCGCCTTTGTTGACGATAAAATTTGCGTGAACATCGGAAAACTCCGCCGCTCCCACGGAAAACGATTTCATGCCAATCTCTTCAAGAAGCCGTCCGGCGGCTATGTTTCGCGGATTTTTGAAAATTGAGCCGGTGTTCGCCTCGCTTACGGGCTGCGTGATTTTCCTGCGCTCAAGACTCCTCTTTATCGCCATCCGGCTTTCAAGCGGGTCTCCCCGGACAAGACGCAGTTTCGCCCTCAGCAAAACCGAGCCCGGAGGAAGCCCTCCTTTTCTGTAACCCCAGCGCATTTCATCCGAACAGACCTCGCGTTCCCCGCCATCCTGCCATACCACAAGACGCTCAACAACCTGCGCGGTCTCCCCGTTGTTCGCTCCGGCGTTCATAAACACCGCGCCGCCGACCGTTCCCGGAATCCCGGCCGCGAACTCAAGCCCGGAAAGACCGCACCGCGCGGTTTTGTTCATAACGGCGGAGAGCGGAGCGCCGCACTCCGCAACAACCGCTCCCCCCGCTTCCACCTCAAAACCCTTGAGGCGGCAAGTGCTTACGACCGCGCCGTCTATGCCTTCATCTTTGACTATCGTGTTTGAGCCCGCGCCGAGAACTGTGAAAGGAACCGGCTCCGAAGACAGTATGGACAGCGCGCTCGAAAGAGCGGTGCAGGTTTGCGGGTAGACGACAAGGCGCGCCGCGCCGCCGACCCTCATCGCCGTGTAGGAAGACATGGGAAAATGCGCCGCGACCTCGCACCCATGATTTTTCAAGGCGGTGATTAAGCCCTTCATCTCAACCCGTCCGCAATCGCCTCGGCGCAGCGCCACACATTTCCCGCGCCGAGGGTAAGAAGAATATCGCCCTCGCTCAAATCCGTTTTCAGCCGCCCGACCAAATCCTTTTCGCACGGAGAGTAAACCGCGCCCGTTCCTCCGGCGGCTTTCACCCCCCTTACAACATCCTCCGAAGTCGCCCCCTCTATCGGCTCCTCTCCCGCCGCAAACACATCCAGGACATAAAGTCTTGAAACCTTGCTCAGCACATCAACAAAACCGTCAAAAAGAAGACGGGTTCGCGTAAATCTGTGCGGCTGAAATATCACAACGGGCTGCGCCGAAAAAGCTTCGCTCACGGAGTTGAGGGTAACCCGTATCTCTTCGGGATGGTGTCCGTAATCGTCAATAAACTTGACCCCTCTTACCTCTTCCCTTAACTGCATGCGCCTTTCTATGCCGCCGAACCCCTCAAGACCGCGTTTTATTGAATCAAAACTCATGCCCATCTCCATTCCCACGGCGACCGCGGCAAGGGCGTTGACCGCATTGTGCCTGCCGGGAACCGCAAGAGAGACCTCGCCCATTTTCCCGCCTTTGAACAGAACCTCAAACCTTGTCTCAAAACCCCGCATCTCAACATTTTGCAGACTGAAATCGGCATCGTCACAAACTCCGTAAGTTACAAACCTCTTTGAAATGCGTTTTGCCATTTCGCGGTTGTGACCGCAGTCAACACACAGCGCGGCAAGACCGTAGAAAGGCGTTTTTTCAAGAAACCCGAAAAACTTTTCACGAAGATTTTCCACCGTCCCATAGTAGTCCATATGCTCGCAATCCACATTTGTAAGGACGGAAACGGCGGGAGAAAGACGCTGAAAAGAGCCGTCGCTCTCGTCCGCCTCAACCACCATGACGTCTCCGCCGCCGTGTCTGCCGCTTCCCAGAGCGGCGACCTTCCCCCCGACCACAACAGTGGGGTCAAGCCCGCCATGGGTGAGAACGGACGCTATCATTGAGGTTGTGGTGGTTTTCCCGTGGCTGCCCATCACCGCCACTCCGAACTTCATTCTCATAAGTTCCGCAAGCATCTCCGCCCTCTGGATCACCGGAATTCCGAGAGTTCCCGCATGGCGCAGTTCGGGGTTTGAATCGCGTATGGCGGAGGAAACGACCACAACATCGGAGCCGCAAACGTTTTCCGCGCAGTGCTCTCCGAACACCTTTGCCCCGGCGTTTTCAAGGAAGCGCAAACCGCCCCCGGAACCGGTGTCCGAACCGGAGACCTCATATCCCATGCCGATAAGAACCTCGGCAAGCCCTCTCATGCCCGAACCGGCAATTCCAACCATGTGTATTCTCTTAAACTTTCCGCGCATATTTCATTTCCCGGCAAGAACCTCTATCTCGTCCGCAATCCTCTCCGCCGCATCGGGAGCGGCAATCGCCGCCGCCGCGCGGGACATCCTTTCCAGCGTATTACAATTGAGCAGTCTTTGTAAAGTCTCGGCGACATATTTTTGCGACAAATCTTTCTCGTCAATAACAACCGCCGCTCCGGCTTTTTCCATCATTTCGGCGTTTGCATGCTGGTGTCTTCCGGCGGCAAACGGATACGGAACAAGAACCGACGGTTTGGCAAAAAGCGCGATTTCCGAAACCGCGCCCGCTCCGGCTCTTGATATTACCAAGTCCGACTCGGCGTAGAAACCCGATATGTCGGAAAGGAAGTCAAACACCAGCGCGCCCTTCAACCCCGCAGACTCGTATGCGTTTTGAACTTCCAAAACATTTGAGGAGCCCGTCTGATGTATCGCACGCATGTCCGTCCCCGTCCGGCTTTTGAGCAGACCCAGAGCTTCGGGGATGGAGCGGTTCAGAGACTTTGCCCCCAGACTTCCGCCCAGAACAAAAACCGTGCGGATATCCGACTTGGGAAACCGTTTCTCAGGAGCGCCGCCGCGCGCGGCGGCAACCATTTCACGGCGCAGCGGATTTCCGACCACAACGGTTTTTTCATGAGAAAACGGCCCGGAACAACCCTCTCCGGAAGGCGGAAAAGAAAGAAACACCCTTTGCACAATTTTGCCGAGCGCTCTGTTTGCAAGTCCGGGGACGCTGTTCTGTTCGCATATCGCCGTGGGGATTCCCATAATACGCGCGGCGGCAATCGCGGGGAAAGAGGCGTAACCGCCCACTCCCACCGCAACATCGGGGGAAAATCTCATCAGGATAAAAAGCGACTTCAAAACGCCGAAAGCGGAGCGCAGCCCGCCCGAAAGCGCACGAGACAGTCCGCCGCCACAAACCGCTCCGCCGCCCGCCGCCACAAATCCGTAGCCCCTTGACGGAACAACCCTGCTTTCCAAACCCCGAGCGGTTCCGATGAAAAGAACCTCGTTTGCCGGATCCCTTTTTGATATTTCATCGGCAATCGCCAGAGACGGAAAAACATGCCCGCCCGTGCCTCCGCCCGCTATCACAACTTTCATGCCGGCCGCCTCCCCGCTCTTGAAACGCTGAGAATAACCCCCACCGCTCCGAGATTTGCCACAAGTGAAGTGCCGCCGTAACTGATAAACGGCAGTGTCAAACCCTTTGTGGGCAGAAGAGACAGGGCAACCGCCATATTCAGCCCCGCCTGAAAAACTATCAGCAGCGCGTAACTCATAACGATATAAAAACCGAACATATCGGGAGCCGTAGCCGCTATCCTCACGCTTCTGAACAGAAACACCAGAAAGATGACAATCACAACCAAAACTCCGGCAAAGCCCAGTTCCTCTCCGATTATGGAAAGTATAAAATCGGTGTGGGCTTGCGGAAGAAAAAACAGTTTCTGATTGCTTGCGCCAAGCCCCTGCCCGCCCAGGCCGCCGAGACTGAAAGCCACCATTGATTGAACCGCCTGATAGCCGGAGTCCAGATGGTGCGCCCACGGGTCAAGAAACGAAAGAAGTCTTTCCAGTCTGTAGGGCTGAAGCCATACGGCGAACACGACAAAGAAAACTGTGACCGCCGCAAGCGCGGACAGATGGGCGATACGCGCGCCGCTGATAAAAAGCATAAGCCCCGTAACGGCAAGCATTATAAAAGGCGTGCCGAAATCCGGCTCCACGAATATCAGCCCCAGATAGATTCCGCAAAATATCAAATGGGGGAAAACGCCCCGGAAAAAACTTGACATCATCCCGCTTTTACGCACAAAGGAGTCCGAGAGATACAGAAAGAACACGAACTTTGCGAACTCCGAAGGCTGGAAAGTGAATCCGCCCACGGGCAGCCACCTTCTTGCCCCCAAAGCCTCCCTGCCAACCCCCTCAAACAGAACCGCGACAAGGGGAATCAAACACGCAAGGTATGCGGGTCTGGCTATTTTTCTCAGTCTTGTGTAGTCCGTCATCGCCACAACAATCATAACGACAGACCCGATGACGAGATACATTAAATGCAGTTTGAAAAACCGCCATGAGTCGCCGTATTCACGAAGCGCATACACGGAACTGGTGCTGTAAACCATCAGCAATCCGGCAAGTGACAGCGCCATGACGGCAATCATCAGTTTGTAGTCAAACCCTTCAGTTCGCTTATCCGAGCCGATTGACAATTTTCTTGAACTCCCTGCCCCTTTCCTCAAAGGATGAGAACATATCAAAACTTGAGCACGCGGGCGAAAAAAGTATGGAACCTCCGGGACGGGCTTCGGAAACGGCGGCGGCGACCGCCCGCTCAAGAGAATCCGCGACAACGGTTTTGGCGAGTCCGCCGAGTTCGGACAGCATGGCTTCACGCGCCTGACCGAAAAGCACAAGACAGCTCACCTTGTCCGAAACCGCCCGGCGCAGGACGGAATAACCCGCTTTTTTGTCCTTCCCGCCGGAGATAAGAACCACCGGTGGAGCAAGCGCCGCAAGAGCGCTGACGGTCGCCCCGGGGTTGGTCGCCTTTGAGTCGTCATAAACGCGCGCTCCGGAAACTTCGCGCACAAACTCCATTCTGTGAGGCGGAGGAGAAAAATCCCTCACCGCTGCGGCGGTCTTTTCCGGGTCGCAGCCGAGTATGGACGCAACCGCAATGGCGGACATGGCGTTTTCAAGGTTGTGCCTTCCCTCAATCTTCGCGCCGGACAGGTCGTATGTCTCGCCCATGCAGAACACCTTTTTTCCGCTTGCGGTTACGCGGTTCAAACCCTGCGCGGATTTTGCCGGATTAAAAACAACCGTCTTTGCGCGGAGGGAAGGCAGCATGGACTGAACCTCCGCGTCCGAACCGTTGACAACCGCCCAGTCGTCCGGTGTCTGGTTCACAAACAGTTTTTTTTTGGAATCAACATAGTCTTCGTAACTCGGATGAACATCAAGATGGTTCGGGGAAATGTTCAGCATAACGGCGACAAAGGGCTTGAAAGTTGAGACGGTCTTGAGTTGAAAACTGCTCATTTCAAGCAGAGCAATGTCGTAAACATCCTCCCCGCCGACCGCGTTTATAAAAGGGTCGCCGATATTGCCTCCGACAAAAGGGCGCATTCCGCACCGCCCGAGAATAAGCGCGGCAAGATTTGTCGCGGTTGTCTTGCCGTTTGAGCCGGTAATCGCCACAACCGGAAGACCGCTCAGTCTGAAAGCGAATTCCGCCTCTCCCATCACTTCAACTCCCGCCGCTTTTGCCGCAAGAACGGGCTCAATATCGGGGAAAACTCCGGGACTCAGTATGACGGTTCCGGCTTTCACAAAACTTTCGGCGCGGTGTTCGCCCGCCTCAATTTCCACGCCGAGACTTTTCAGTTCCCCGGCGGCGGAAATCCCGCCTTCGGGTTTTGTGTCGGTCGCGGTAACTCTCGCGCCTTTGCTGGCGAGAAAACGGCTGACGGCGATTCCGGTTTTGCCGAGACCTGCGACCAGAAATTTTGCGTTTTTGATTTTCACCGCTCCGGGACTACCTGACCTTCAAAGTCGCAAGCGCAAGCAGCGCAAGAACGAACGACACTATCCAGAAGCGGATGACTATTTGAGACTCGTGCCATCCCGACATTTCAAAATGGTGGTGAAGGGGAGCCATTTTGAAAAACCTCTTCCCTCTGAACCGGAAAAACACAACCTGCATCAGCACGGAAAAAACCTCCGCCACGAATATTCCGCCTATGACAACAAGAAGAAGCTCCTGTTTTGTAACAAGGGCGGCAAGCCCTATGGACGCCCCGAGCGCAAGGGAGCCGGTGTCTCCCATAAAAACGCGCGCGGGATAGGCGTTGTGCCAGAGAAATCCTAGACACGCGCCACCCACCGATGCCAGAAAAACCGCAAACTCCCCCGCGCTGCCGACATGGGGGATGTGAAGATAGTTCGCCAGATTCACATTGCCCGCCACAAAAGCCAGAACGTAGTATGTTCCGACCGTAATAATAATTGAGCCGATGGCAAGCCCGTCAAGCCCGTCCGTCAGGTTGACCGCGTTTGAGGTTCCTATGGTAACAAGCAGGGCAAGCGCAAAATACCATCCTCCGGTCTCAAACACCGCGTCCTTTACAAACGGAAGCGCGACCGAAGTGAACGAATACTCGCTCACGGCTTCCCCCGCCCTGAGCGACATCGTAAAACCGCCCTCCTGAAGGCGGATAAAAACAAAAACAAGAAGCACCGCCGCCGCGCACTGAAAAAGCAGTTTCAGACCGACGCTCATCCCCTTTGAACCGGTGAGTTTCATCCAGTCATCGGCGAACCCTATGCAGCCGAACACAACGGCAAAGATGACCGAGAAAATCACGACCGGCTCCGTCAGGTTTCCCCACAAAACCGTTGAGAGCGCAACCGCCATGACTATAAACACCCCTCCCATGGTCGGAGTGCCGGACTTGACGCAGTGCCCGCCCGGACCGTCGGAGCGTATCCTCTCTCTCAGTCTGCCGCGCTCAAGAAGGGCTATCACCCTGCCGCCCAGAAGGACGCTTATGAAAAAAGCGAAAATCCCAGCGCCGAACGAGCGGAAAGTCACATACTTGAATATGTTCAGCAGCACGAAATCGTCTTTGAGAAAATGAAGCAGATGAAGCATTACGAACCGCAAAGTCTCCGTGTGATTTTCTCCATTTCCATACCGCGCGAACCTTTGACGAGAACCACATCGCCGGACTTTGCAACGCCTTTGATTATATCAGCCGCCTCATCGTGAGACACCGTTTTTTCAACACAAACTTTCCCGCCCGCCGCAACGCACATCTCCTCCGCCAGTTTTCCAAACGCGATAAGAACATCCACCCCGCAAGCCGCCGCTTTTGCGCCCATATCGCGGTGATACATTCCGCTCAAGCCGTTCAACTCAAGCATGTCTCCGAGAACCGCTATCGCCCTGCCCCGTTTTTTCCGGTTTTTTTCAAACGGGAAAGCTCCTCAAGAGCCGCCGCCACGGAATCGGGATTGGCGTTGTAGCAGTCTTTTATCAAGGTAACCCCGTCCATGATTTCGGAAACCTCCATCCTCATCTCCGCGGGTTTGAAGTTTTCCATCCCCCCGACGATTTCACGGCATGAGCGTCCGAGAGCGAGGGCGAGAGAGGCGGCGCAGAGAAAATTCATAACGTTGTGCCCGCCGATTGCCGGAACGGTTACGGGGAAATCGCAGCCCCGTATTCTCATTGTGAAACTTGTGGAGCGGTCGGACCCTCTTATGTCAAAAGCCGAAACCTCCGCTTCGGGCGAGTTGATTCCGAACCCGGTTTTCACGCAGTCCAAACCGGACGCAATTTTGCGCGTGAGAGGGTCGTCCAGATTGACGGCGACCGTGTTTTCTTTTCCGAAAGAGGAAAAGAGACGCGATTTTTCTTCGGCGATTCTCTCCGCGCTTCCGAACCTTCCGATATGCGCCGCTCCGATATTGGTAACCGTCCCGATGTCGGGAACGGCAATCCGGGCGAGTTCATCCATCTCTCCGGGAGCGCTTACGCCGACCTCGGCGATGCAGACCCTATGCTCCCGCCTGATTTCAAGAAGCGTCAGCGGAAGACCCAGACTGTTGTTGAAACTCTTCCTGTTTGCAACCGCCGGACACCCCGAAAAACCGAGAATGCCGGAAAGAGCCTGCTTTGTCGTTGTCTTGCCGTTTGAGCCGGTTATGCAGACAACCTTCAGATTTTCAAACCTCTTTCTCCACTCAAGCGCCATGTCCGCAAGGGCGCGCGCGGTTGAGGGAACAAATATCAAACCCGCTCGCGGTTCGGGCGGATTTTTCAGACGCTCACGCTCAACAACCGCGGCTCCCGCTCCCGCCGCAACCGCCGCCCGGACATAGTCGTGCCCGTCTTTGTCCCCCTTTATCGCAAAGAAAAGGTCTCCGCGCCTTATCCGCCTTGAGTCAATTGAAACTCCGCCGTATCCGCCGAGAGGGGTTCCTCCGGCGGTTCCGCCCGTGGACCGCAAAACAAAATCGTGCCCTATCAAAGCGCATCCCCTCTCTGTTTCAGAAACTCCGCCGCGCACTCCCTGTCGTCAAAAGGCACGGCTTCGCCGCCGATATTCTGATACTTTTCATGCCCCTTTCCCGCTATCAGAACCAAATCCCCCGGACTGGCGGACAAAACCGCATAACCCACCGCCTCGCGCCTGTCCGCAATTTTCACCGCCTCGCATCCGCCGCTAACAAGCCCCGCCTCAATGTCTTCAAGTATACGCAAAGGGTCTTCGCTCCTCGGATTGTCCGAGGTAATAACCGCGATGTCGGCTTTCAGACTCGCCGCACGCCCCATCCCGGCGCGTTTGCTTCCGTCTCTGTCGCCGCCGCAGCCGAACACGACAAACATCCTCCCCCGGCACAGCGGGCGAACCGCATCAATCACCCTCTCAAGAGCGTCCGCCGTGTGAGCGTAGTCAACGAAAACGTCAATCGGCGTTCCCGAACCGACCCTCTCCATTCTTCCCGGCACAAACACCGGAGAAGAAAGCGCGGCGGAAACCTCTTCCGGCGAGGAGCCCAGACACAGCGCGGTTGCGGCCGCGGCGAGTATGTTGGAAAGGTTGTAGCCGCCCGTCAGGTTGGAACACACTTCCGTCTTTCCCCACGGGGTTCGCAGCGCGGCTTTTATTCCGTCTTTTCCGACTGAAAACTTTTCGGCGAAAACTTCCGCCGACTCTTTTTCGGTTGAATAGGAAACAACCGCCCCGGACGCGGAGCGCGCCATCTCGCCGCCCGCGGGGTCGTCCGTGTTTATTATTGAAAACTTGTTCCTCTTGACGCTGTGCGCAAGCAGTTCGGTGAACAGTTTTTTCTTTGTCTCCGCGTATCGCCTCATGTTTCCATGGTAGTCCAGATGCTCCGGGGTGAGGTTTGTGAAAACCGCCGCGTCAAATTCGCAGCCGACAACCCGCTTCTCGCTTATTGAGTGAGACGACACCTCCATGCACACCTTGTCCGCGCCTTCGGCGAGCATAACGGAAAACAGCCTCTGAAGTTCAACCGCTCCCGGAGTTGTCATTGACGCCTCCCTGAAAAAAGAGCCGCACCTTATTTCAACCGTCCCTATCACTCCGGCGGTCTGTCCGCAGCGCTCCCAGACGGAGTTCAGAAGATGACAGACGGTTGTTTTCCCGTTCGTACCGGTTACTCCGACAAGCGCAAAACCGCGTGACGGACGGTCGTGAAAAACACAAGCCGCCCTCGCCGCGGCTTCCCGCGAATCCTTTACAAGAGCGGCGCAAACATTCAAGCCGGACAAACGCCTCTCCGTTACGACCGCCAAAGCGCCCCTTGAAACCGCCTCCGGCACATGGTCGTGACCGTCCGCAACGGCTCCTTTGACGGCGATAAAAACATCTCCGGGCGACACCCGCGCCGAGTGGGAGGAAACGCCGGACACTTGAACGCCGGGGTTTGCGCCGTAGAGACGGCAATCCAGAGCGGCGGCTATCTTTTCAAAACTCACAGTCCTCATATCCGGCTTCTCTCAAAATACACCTCGCACCTCTGCCCCCTCCGGAGGAGATTTCCGGCGGCGGGGTCGTGCTTTGTCGCAAAACCGTGTCCGCTGATCCTCAAATCAATTCCAGCTTCTTCCGCCCACCGCGCAACATCGCGGACGCTTTTGCCGCGCAAGTCCGGCATGGAAAACGGTTTGTCCGGCGCAGAATCCGCCGCAGTCCGCATTTCAAGCATTCCGAGGGTTCTTTTTGCTATCGCGCCGAACACCGGAGCGGCGACCCGTGAACCGTATTTCAAAGTCTTCGGATTGTTTACAAAAATCACAAGAGCCATGCGCGGGTTTTCAACCGGAGCAAAACCCAGAAAAGACACCGTGTAGGAATCTTCCAGATAGCCGCCCCCTTCGGGGTTCGCAACCTGAGCGGTTCCGGTTTTCCCGGCGATTCTGTATCCCCGCACGGCGGCTCTCTTTCCCGTTCCCCTGTCAACCGTCTGCTCCATTATTTCCGCCACCCGCCGGGCAACATCGTAGGAAACAACCCTTTTCTCAACTCCGGGGGTTTTCTTGAGAATCAGGTTTCCCGACAGGTCAACCACCCTGTCAACGATATACGGAGCCATAAGATAGCCGCCGTTTGCTATCGCCGAAACTGCGGCGGCCATCTGAAGCGCATTCACCGAAACCCCCTGCCCGAAGGCGATGGTGGCAAGCCCGAGCCTGCCCCAGCGCTTCGGAGGCGAAACTATTCCCCTGTGCTCCCCGGGAATCATCGTTCCGCTTCCGGAGCCGAAACCGAAATCGCGCAAATACCTGTGATACAGCTTTGCGCCCATAATCTCCGCTATCTTGGAAGCGCATATATTGCTGGAAAAAACAATCGTGTCCGTAACGGTCAGCTTGCCGTGCGGAGAGGAGTCGCGTATGGGAGTTCTCCCTATCATGCGCTCTCCGTTCTCACAGTCAAAAACCGTTTTTTCATTCACAAGCCCCTCCTCCATTGCCGCCGCGACAAGAAACGGCTTCATTATGGAACCCGGCTCAAAAGCGAACCAGAGGGGAAGATTTCTTCTGTCCGTTTGCGGATAGGCGGAAAAATTGTTCGGTCAAAAAACGGATAAGACGCCATGGCAAGTATGCTTCCGGTTTGAGGGTCCATAAGCACCGCGCCGCCGCTTTCCGCGCCGGATTTCTCAACGCCTTTTTTGAGTTCCTCCTCAACGACATACTGAATGTTTGAATCTACGGTAAGGAAAATCTCCGCCCCGCCGGTCTCCCTGCGGACATCGGGGGCGTAGGAAAGCATTGAGCCGCCTTTGCCGTCCCTTTTTATGGTCATCCTCATGTCCCTGCCCGCCAGATACCGGTTGAGGGAATACTCAAGCCCCTCAATTCCGCGCAAATCCGTGTCGGCAAACCCCACCACCGGACCGAGAAGGTAACCCTGCGGATAGACCCTTTTCTGCTCCTCAATAAATGAAAGCCCCTTCAAATCCGCTTTTTTCAGTTTTTCATAAACATCGAGAGACATTTTTCTTTTCAGCCAGACAAAAGACCTGTCTTCCAGCGCGCGCGACAGAACAAACCCGTAGTCCAGCCCGGAAATTTCCGCGACAGCGCGGGCAAAGCCCTCCGGGTCTTCAATCGCCCGCGGGTTCAAATGGGACGAATAAGACAGACGGCTTGATGCAATCAGGGAGCCGTGAGAATCAAATATCGCGCCTCTTTTTGATTTCAGCGTGAAGTATCCCACCTGCTGTTTTCTCGCCCGCTCAAACGCCTTTTCGGTGTTCAGGAACTGAAGGTCAAACGCCCTGTAAGTGATGGCAAGAAAGAAAGCCAGAAAAAGGACGCCGCAAATACGGATCCTGTTTCTCGGGAATCCGGATTTCGCCCGGCTTCGCGGAGTTGTCCGGGTCATTCGCGTCGCTCCCCTCCGGTCTCGGACTCATAGATAAAATCGGAGCGTTTCGGCTCCCTGAAACCCCTTTGCGCGGCGATGGCGCCGAGATTTCTGCTGGAAAAAAGCTCGTTGTAGCGGGCTTCCGCCGCGGCAACTTCCTCAACCAAAACCCTTTCCCTCCGCACATTTTCCGAAGTCTTGTAAGCAAGAGAGACTTTCTCAATCCTGAAACGCACATACCCCGCAAGAACGGCGACAACCGCCGCGCACGCAAGAAACGCCTTAAAAAAGAAGGAAACCCTTTTGAAAAGAAGCCACCGCCGCCTTGATTTCGCTTTTTGTTCCGCCACCGTTTTCTCCTTAAACTCCCTCGGCGACCCTCATTCTGGAACTGCGCGCCCGGGGGTTGCGCTCAACCTCCGGACGCGAGGGAGGTACGGGTTTTTTCGTAACGATTTTTCAAACTTACCTTTTTCCCGCATCCGCACTGCGGAAGCCCCGGCGGACATATACAGTCCGAACTCATAAAATTGAAAGTCCGTTTCACAACCCTGTCTTCAAGGGAATGAAAGGAGATTATCACAATTCTCGCCCCGCGATTCAGAAGCGGAACCGCTTTTTTCAGAAAAATTCCGAGATTTTCAATCTCGTCGTTCACCTTTATCCTGAGCGCCTGAAAAGTTCTTGTCGCCGGATGGGTGGAAGGCGGATGAAACCTTGCCGGCACCGCCCTTGAAACTATAAGGGCGAGTTCCCTTGATGTGGCTACCGGAGACTTTTCGCGGCTTTTCACAATCGCCGATGCTATGGATTTTGCGAATTTTTCCTCTCCATACTGTTTCAAAATTCCCCCTATTTCACTTGCGCTCATGCCGTTCACAATATCCGAAGCGGTAAGCCCGAGGGCTGTGTCCATTCTCATGTCAAGCGGCTCATCGGCGGAAAAACTGAAACCCCTTCCGCCGCCCGAAAGCTGACGCCCCGATATGCCGAGGTCGGCTATTATGCCGTCCACCCCGCAAACCCCCGAAGCGCGGACGGCTTCGTCAATCCCGGTGAAATTGGAGTTGACAATTGAGACGCAGTCGCCGAAACGCTCAAGCCGCCGGGACGCAAAGCACACCGCGTCCGGGTCGGCGTCAATCCCTATCAGTCTCGTGCCTTTGCCGCCGGACGAGAGAATCGCGTCCGAGTGTCCGCCCGTTCCAACCGTGGCGTCAACATAGGTTTGACCGGATTGCGGATTAAGATACGAAACCGCCTCCTCAAGCATTACCGGACTGTGGAACGGCTCATCCGAAAGAGAAGTTGAAACGGTTTTCATCTGCCTGCCCCGTTAGTATAATGCGGGCTGTCCATACAAGGCAACATTTGTTATGTTTGCCGCGCGGCGGAAGGAAAACTTTGAGCGTATTCAGAATAAAACTTGCAAACAAAAGGGACAACGTTCTTGTTCAGTCAATTCTGGGGGGATACTCCCATATGATGTGGGTGAGAACGGAAAACCCCGAAGACCCCGTTGTTACAATCTTCACCACACGGGATTTGGAGGAAGAGACAAGCCGGATTCTCCGCGCGCTTGGGGACGAAGTTGATTTTGAATTTGCCGCGCCGGAAAAAAGGGGATGAAAGAGGCGGACAGGTCGGAAAAAACCGCTCTCCGCAACTGGGGAACGGTCGGCGGGTTGACGCTTGCAAGCAGGATGGCGGGCTATGCGAGAGACCTTGCGGTCGCGTATTTTCTCGGGGCGGGATACCGCAGCGACGCGTTCTATGTCGCGTTCCGCATACCGAACCTTCTTAGACGGCTTTTCGCCGAGGGGATGCTGTCATCGGCTTTTATTCCGGTTTTCACCGAACACATGAAAAACAACGGCGGAGCCGGCGCGCGCGCGGGGCTTGGCGCGGTTTTCACGGCGCTGCTTTTAATTCTCGGCGTGATAACGGTCGCCGGAGTGGTGTTCGCCCCGCAAATCGTCCGTCTGTTTGCTTCCGGATTCGGAGAAGAATCGTTTGCGCTTACGGTCTCGCTTGTCCGCATAATGTTTCCTTATATTCTGTTTGTCTCTTTTGCCGCGGTGTCAATGGGCGCGTTGAACTCGGTCGGGCATTTTTTCGCGCCGGCGCTGTCGCCGCTGCTGTTTAATCTGGCTTTCATAGCCGCCCTGGTTTTCTTTCACGGAAGATGGTCGGACCCGGCAACCGCGGCGGCTCTCGGAGTTCTCGCGGGCGGGGCGATTCAAAGCGCGGTCAACATCCCGTTTTTGAAATCGCGCGGACTCACGCCCGGAATCGGGAATGTTTTCAGTCAAATGCCGCTGTTGAAAAAAATCGGCGTTCTGATGCTGCCCCAGATCTTCGGGGTCGCCGTTTACAACCTGAACATACTGGTCAACACGCAATACGCCTCTCACATGGCAAGCGGAACCGTGTCGTATCTCTACTTCGCCGAGCGGCTGACGGAGTTTCCGCTCGGAATCGGAGCGGTCGCCATAGCCACGGTGCTTCTTCCCGGACTTTCGGCGCGCGCGGCGGAAAAAGATATGCAAGGGTTTCGGAAAGACTATGAAGGCGTTTTGAAAATGACGCTTTTCATCACCCTTCCGGCTCTCGCCGGACTCATCGCGCTGGCGTTTCCAATCTGTTCCGCTCTTTTTGAAAGAGGCGAATTCACAAGACAAGACGCGCTTTTTTCATCGCAAGCCCTCGCCGGATACTGTGTCGGCGTATGGGCGGTCGCCGGAATAAGGGTTACGGCTCCGGCTTTCTTTGCGCTGCAAGACACAAAAACCCCCGTCCGCGCGGCTGCGATTGCGCTGACAATCAACCTCGCCCTCGGCTACCTGCTGGGCTTTGAACTCGGACTTAGACACACCGGGCTCGCCCTCGCAAGTTCGGCGGCGGCGGCGTTCAATTTCCTGTTTCTCTTTCACTTTCTCAACAAAAGACTGGGCGGAATTACCGGACACGGTTTCGCGCGGTGGTGCGTCAAGGTCGCGGCAATTTCCGCACTGGCGGGAATAACCGCGAAAGCCGGATATGAGATTTTGAGAAGCGCGACCCCGGACACGGTCGCTCTTGCGGGCGCGATTGCCGTATCCGCCTCGCTGTTTGTGATTGCGGCGCGTGTATTGAAAATTGAGGAAGGCGGAAAGGTTGCGGGGATGTTAAGGAAATAGACGCTTGAAATCTGACAGCCGATAATTCCGCCGCCGCCGAACTCAAAGCATCCCCGACTCAAGCCCGCTTATTTTTTGAACAGTCTTGAACGGGAAGAAAACCCGTATCCTCACTGATTTTTTTTATTAACCGGCAGTTGAATGAACCTCCGGTTTTGCAATAACACTTTTTCATCGGGAACGGACGGCATGACTTTGCCGATTATAGGGAACGGTCTTCAGGCAGATGGCGGGGGTCGGGTTTCCCTTCAAACTAAAAGCTGATCTTTCCGGTTATGCCGAACTTGTAATCCTTCCGGCCGCTGTTTTCTTTCTGCTCTCCCAGAAGTTCAAGATTCAGTCCTTTCAGCATTCCGCCGCCCACATCAAGACGCGCTCCGACTCCAATCTGCGGTGAAGCCGCATCCTGCATTCCCACTTTGGCAAACGGGGTCAAAAGGTCAATCCCGCGCCGCGTTCCTATGCCGTAGGAAACTTCCGCTCCAATATCCGGCTTCATAAATGAATCTGTCACATCAGCGCCGCTTACCCCCTCCGTGCGGCTCTGCCACAGTTCGCCTCCGCTATCGGATTCCCCACCCCATGACGAATCGATGGAAACCGCCGCGCCGCGACCCGAAGATGACGGTTTCTTCAACTGCGTCCTCAAACTCAAACCCCACTCCTTAAAGCCGTTCTCCTGATGCGCCAGCAGTATGCGACCGCGCGCGTCAACGCTTATGCCGCTGGAAATATTCAGATACGACCAGCCGCCCCTCAAGTCCACTCCAAGCCCGCTTTCGGCATCTCCGCCGTCCACGCGCGCTCCGATTTCAAGGTTCGGCGTAAAGCTGTTGTTGGCAGACTTCAGAAGGTCTTTCAAACGCCCTTCCACGGCGATACGCAACTGACGCGCGGAACCGTCAACCGATGACACAAGATTTTCCTCGTTATCCGAAGAAATCCTCACCGCAAACAGGTCCGCTTTCACCGAAAGGTCTGCCATATCCCACACGGTCGGCAATGCGCCGCGCGCTCCGGACGCTATCATCTGAGTGTTTATGCCCGTGTCAACATATCCGTCCGTGCTTCCCGTGCCGAATCCCAGAATTGCCCATGTGTCAAGCCATGCCAGCGGAGACCAGCGACCGTAGTTGTAAATGCTGTAAAGGGTGGTATCCAGCTCGCCATCATTGGAGCCTTCACCGTCAAAGTCACTTTTGCCGCCGGACACCGACAGCGCAACTCCCAGCAAACTGTTTTTGCGCAAGCGGTAGTCCGCTCCCACATAGCCGGTTACCACTCTGCCGTCAATTGAGAGGTTGCTTTCGGGGCGACCACTGTAGTTTGTAACGCTTGTTTTGCCCCACAGTGTCCAGCGTCCTTCAACATTGCCTTCTCCATGTCCTTCGCCGACCGCGATGTTAAAGTCGCTTGAGGAAATTATCTCTTCGGGGGTGACCATTCTTGCGCTGTTGCCTTCCGCCTTGATAACACCTCCGAGCGCATCTGTCACAAACTCGGACGAATCACCACTGCTTATGCTCTTCCCGCCAAAAGTTCCGCTAAACATCGGCTGCCGTCCCGAAGACATTGATGAGAAACGCTCGCCAATCGTGTCCACCGCATCGGAAGCCACCGTGCGGGCGAATCTCACCAGCAAATGCCTCAGAACGCTCTCGTCCAGACGGCGTATCGCCCTTACAGTGTAGGTGGTTTGCGATGGAGGTATTTCATCTGTTGACACCACAATTTGAACCCTGTTTTCGCCATCATTCAGGGGAAGGGAACCGCTGCTGCCGCCGCTTGGCACATTCTGCAGTGTTCCGCCGTTGATAGACACTGCGACTGTCCAAGTTGTTCCCGCCGGCGGTATAGGCAGAGTCGGGCTTACTGTCAGATTTTCCACGCTGTTGGCAACATTCACCTCGTAACTTGTTATCTGAGGCATAAAGCTCAAATTGCCCGGTGAAATCGACAGACCTTCCAAATACGGGTTCGGCAATGTAATAACCGTTCTTGTGGCGCCGGCAAACCCGTCGTATTCCGCTGCTCCGCTTGCTATGTGGGTAATGGTCGCAGTGCCAGAAACTGATTCCGCCGTTACTGTTACCGTCTGCTGGGTATTCCAGTTAGCCGCCGTGAAGGTCAGGGGAAGAGGTTGACCAGAACTGACTGTCGCCACAGAGATGTTGGAGCTTGCCACTGTAACCGTCACTTCCGCCGTTGGCTCTGAGCTCAACACCACAGAGTAACTCGCAGTTCCTCCCTGTGTCAGGTTGTCAGGCAGTTCTCCCGACAGCGTTATCCCTCTCTCATCATTGTCATTCACAGTCACACTTACTGTTGCCGTAACATCCGCATATTCTTCCGCGACACCGCTTGCGGTGTGGGTGATATTTACCGTCTCACTTTCTCCCTCGTCCACATCATCATCCACCGCCGTTACCGTTATTGTCTGCGGAACATTCCAATTGATTGTTGTGAAATTCAATGAAGACGGACTGAATGTTACTTCTCCGCTTGCTCCGCCTAATGTGACCGTCACGCCTGCGGTCGGCTCCGTGTTCAGCACAATCGTGTATTCGCTTTCGCTTGAGCCTTCTTCCGATACAACCACGGAAGAAGGACTGAAGGTAAAGCCCACAGTGTCATCCTCTTCCACCGTAACCACAACATTCTCTCCGCTTGTTACCGAACCGTATCCGGTTACGCCGTGGGTCAGGGTTACCGCGCTGTCAGGGACGCCATCGTTATCTTGCGCCGCCATTACCGTTACGGCCTGTTCCGTGTTCCAGTTGCTTGTTGTGAAGGTCAAAACAGAGGAACCGACAATTCTCACATCTCCGGTCGCACCGCTTACTGCAACTTCCACATTGCCGCTCGGCTGCGTGTTCAACCTCACCGTGTAGGTGTTTGTGCCGCCTTCGGGAACCGTTATTTCAGTAGCGCTTATGCGGACGCCCGGAGTATCGTTGTCCGTTACCGTTACCTCAACCCCGTCAGCAGTAACAGAAGCATAATCCGCCCCGCTTACCGTGTGAGTCAGAGATACCGTATCGTCTTCACTATCGTCATCTTCCGCCGCCATTACCGTTACAGCCTGTTCCGTGTTCCAGTTGCTTGTTGTGAAGTTCAAAACAGAGGAACCGACAATGCTCACTTCTCCGGTCGCACCGCCCACGGTAACCGCCACACTTCCGGTGGGTTGTGTGTCCAATCTCACTGTGTAGGTGTTTGTGCCACCTTCCGTCAGAGTCAGAGTTTCCGTAGAAATCGTAACACCACGAGGGTCGTTGTCGGCAACTGTTACGCTAACACTGTCAACCACAACGGAACCGTAGTTCGCTCCGCTTGAACTGTGAGAAAGTGTCGCAGCGTCTTCCGCTCCGTCATCATCCTCAGCCGCACTTACCATTACCACCTTTTCCGTGTTCCAGTCGCCTGTCGTAAATGTCAAAAACTCAGGACTGAAAGTTACATCACTGTCTCCGGTGCGGGTCGGAGTTATTGTTACATTGCCGCTCGGCTGTGTGTTCAACCTCACCGTGTAGGAGTTTGTGCCACCTTCGCTGACGGTCAAGTTAGTCGGAGCAACCGTTACGCCCGGAGTGTCGTTGTCCGTTACCGTTACCGTTACATCTCCTCTAACAGAGCCGTAATCTCCGCCACTTGCCGTGTGGGTCAGCGTTGCGGTGTCGGCAATGCTGTCAGCATCCATGCCCGCGCTTACCGTTATTGTCTGCGCAACATTCCAACTGCTTGTTGTGAAATCCAATGAAGGCGGACTGAATGTTACTTCTCCGCTTGCTCCGCCTAATGTAACCATCACACCTGCGGTCGGCTGTGTGTTCAGCACAATCGTGTATTCGCTTGAGCCTCCTTCCAATACAGCCACGGAAGAAGGACTGAAGGTAAAGCCCGCAGTGTCATCCTCGTCCACCGTAACCACAACATTCGCTCCGCTTGTTACCGAACCGTATCCGGTTACGCCGTGGGTCAGGGTTACCGCGCTGTCAGGGACGCCATCGTCATCTTGCGCCGCCATTACCGTTACTGCCTGCAACTCATTCCAGTTGCTTGTTGTGAAGGTCAAAACACGGGAACTGACAATGCTCACATCTCCGCTCTCTCCGCTTACCGTAATATCCACATTGCCGCTCGGCTGTGTGTTCAACCTCACCGTGTAGGAGTTTCTTTCGCCTTCGGGAACCGTCAGAGTTAGCGTAGAAATTGTAACGCTCGGAATGTCGTTGTCCGTTACCGCTACAATTACATCTGCGGCAGTAACAGAATTATAATCCGCCCCGCTTACCGTGTGGGTCAGCGTTGCGGTGTCATTTACGCTGTCATCATCATCTCCCGCGCTTACCGTTACAGTCTGTTCCGTGTTCCAGTTGCCTGTTGTGAAGTTCAAAACAGAGGAACCGACAATTCTCACATCTCCGGTCGCACCGCCCACAGCAACCTCCACACTTCCGGTGGGTTGTGTGTCCAATCTCACTGTGTAGGAATTTGCGCCGCCTTCGCTGACTGTCAAGTTAGTCGGAGCAACCGTTACGCCCCGAGTGTCGTTGTCCGTTACCGTTACCATTACATTTGCGGCAGGAACAGAATCATAATCCGCCCCGCTTACCGTGTGGGTCAGCGTTGCGGTGTCATCTACGCTGTCAGCATCTTCCGCCGCCATTACCGTTACAGTCTGTTCCGTGTTCCAGTTGCTTGTTGTGAAGTTCAAAACAGAGGAACCGACAATTCTCACATCTCCGGTCGCACCGCCCACAGCAACCTCCACACTTCCGGTGGGTTGTGTGTCCAATCTCACTGTGTAGGAGTTTGCGCCGCCTTCGCTGACTGTCAAGTTAGTCGGAGCAACCGTTACGCCCCGAGTGTCGTTGTCCGTTACCGTTACCATTACATTTGCGGCAGGAACAGAATCATAATCCGCCCCGCTTACCGTGTGGGTCAGCGTTGCGGTGTCATCTACGCTGTCAGCATCTTCCGCCGCCATTACCGTTACAGTCTGTTCCGTGTTCCAGTTGCTTGTTGTGAAGTTCAAAACAGGGGAACCGACAATGCTCACATCTCCGGTCGCACCGCCCACAGCAACCTCCACACTTCCGGTGGGTTGTGTGTCCAATCTCACTGTGTAGGAATTTGCGCCGCCTTCGCTGACTGTCAAGTTAGTCGGAGCAACCGTTACGCCCCGAGTGTCGTTGTCCGTTACCGTTACCATTACATTTGCGGCAGGAACAGAATCATAATCCGCCCCGCTTACCGTGTGGGTCAGCGTTGCGGTGTCATCTACGCTGTCAGCATCTTCCGCCGCCATTACCGTTACAGTCTGTTCCGTGTTCCAGTTGCTTGTTGTGAAGTTCAAAACAGAGGAACCGACAATTCTCACATCTCCGGTCGCACCGCCCACAGCAACCTCCACACTTCCGGTGGGTTGTGTGTCCAATCTCACTGTGTAGGAGTTTGCGCCGCCTTCGCTGACTGTCAAGTTAGTCGGAGCAACCGTTACGCCCCGAGTGTCGTTGTCCGTTACCGTTACCATTACATTTGCGGCAGGAACAGAATCATAATCCGCCCCGCTTACCGTGTGGGTCAGCGTTGCGGTGTCATCTACGCTGTCAGCATCTTCCGCCGCCATTACCGTTACAGTCTGTTCCGTGTTCCAGTTGCTTGTTGTGAAGTTCAAAACAGGGGAACCGACAATGCTCACATCTCCGGTCGCACCGCCCACAGCAACCTCCACACTTCCGGTGGGTTGTGTGTCCAATCTCACTGTGTAGGAATTTGCGCCGCCTTCGCTGACTGTCAAGTTAGTCGGAGCAACCGTTACGCCCCGAGTGTCGTTGTCCGTTACCGTTACCATTACATTTGCGGCAGGAACAGAATCATAATCCGCCCCGCTTACCATGTGGGTCAGCGTTGCGGTGTCATCTACGCTGTCAGCATCTTCCGCCGCCATTACCGTTACTGCCTGCAACTCATTCCAGTTGCTTGTTGTGAAGGTCAAAACACGGGAACTGACAATGCTCACATCTCCGCTCTCTCCGCTTACCGTAATATCCACATTGCCGCTCGGCTGTGTGTTCAACCTCACCGTGTAGGAATTTGTGCCACCTTCGCTGACGGTCAAGTCAGTCGGAGCAACCGTTACGCCCGGAGTGTCGTTGTCCACTACCGTTACCGTTACATCTCCTCTAACAGAGCCGTAATCTCCGCCACTTGCCGTGTGGGTCAGCGTTGCGGTGTCGGGGATGATGTCAGCATCCATACCCGCGCTTACCGTTATTGTCTGCGCAACATTCCAACTGCTTGTTGTGAAATCCAATGAAGGCGGACTGAATGTTACTTCTCCGCTTGCTCCGCCTAATGTGACCGTCACATCTGCGGTCGGCTGTGTGGTCAGCACAATCGTGTATTCGCTTGAACCTTCTTCCGATACAACCACGGGAGAAGGACGGAAGGTAAAGCCCGCAGTGTCATCCTCGTCCACCGTAACCTCAACATTCCCTCCGCTTGTTACCGAACCGTATCCGGTTACGCCGTGGGTCAGGGTTACCGCGCTGTCAGGAACGCCATCGTCATCTTCCATCGCCATTACCGTTACGGCCTGTTCCGTGTTCCAGTTGCTTGTTGTGAAGGTCAAAACAGAGGAACCGTCAATGCTCACATCTCCGGTCGCACCGCTTACCGTAATCTCCACATTGCCACCCGGCTGCGTGTTCAACCTCACCGTGTAGGTGTTTGTACCGCCTTCGGGAACCTCTATCTCAGTAGTGCTTATGAGGACGCCCGGAGTATTGTTGTCCGTTACCGTTACCTCAACCCCGTCAGCAGTAACAGAAGCATAATCCGCCCCGCTTACCGTGTGAGTCAGAGATACCGTATCGTTTACGCCATCGTCATCTTCCGCCGCCCTTACCATTACAGTCTGTTCCGTGTTCCAGTCGCTTGTTGTGAAGTTCAAAACAGAGGAACCGACAATGCTCACATCTCCGGTCGCACCGCCCACGGTAACCGCCACACTTCCGGTGGGTTGTGTGTCCAATCTCACTGTGTAGGTGTTTGTGCCACCTTCCGTCAGAGTCAGAGTTTCCGTAGAAATCGTAACGCCAAGAAGGTCATTGTCATCCACTGTCACATTAACACTGTCAACCACAACGGAACCGTAGTTCGCTCCGCTTGAACTGTGAGAAAGTGTCGCAGCGTCTTCCGCTCCGTCATCATCCTCAGCCGCACTTACCATTACCACCTTTTCCGTGTTCCAGTCGCCTGTCGTAAATGTCAAAAACTCGGGACTGAAAGTTACATCACTGTCTCCGGTGCGGGTCGGAGTTATTGTTACATTGCCGCTCGGCTGTGTGTTCAACCTCACCGTGTAGGAGTTTGTGCCACCTTCGCTGACGGTCAAGTCAGTCGGAGCAACCGTTACGCCCGGAGTGTCGTTGTCCGTTACCGTTACATCAACCCCGTCAGCAATAACAGAATCATAATCCGCCCCGCTTACCGTGTGGGTCAGAGATACCGTATCGTTTTCACTATCGTCATCTTCCGCCGCCATTACCGTTACAGTCTGTTCCGTGTTCCAGTCGCTTGTTGTGAAGGTCAAAGCAGAGGAACCGACAATGCTCACATCTCCGGTCGCACCGCCCACGGTAACCGTCACACTTCCGGTGGGTTCTGTGTCCAATCTCACTGTGTAGGAATTTGTGCCGCCTTCGCTGACGGTCAAGTTAGTCGGAGCAACCGTTACGCCACGAGTGTCATTGTCTTCCACTGTCACACTTACTGTTGCCGTAACATTCGCATCATATTCCGGCGCGCCGCTTGCGCTGTGGGTGATTGTTACCGTCTCTCTATCCTCGTCCACATTATCATCCACCGCCGTTACCGTTACCGACTGCTCGTCACTCCAATTGCCCGTCGCTCCACCCGTGAAGGTCAGAGAAGAACTGCTCACTGTCGCCTCAGCCGGAGAAACCACCAAACCGACTATCACTTGCTCACTCGGCTCCGTGTTCAACCTCACTGTGTAATCTCCCGTAGCGCCTCCCTCTTCCACAGTCAAACTGTCCGGAGACAATACTATCTCCGCAGTGTCGTCGTCCTCAATTGTTAACATAGCCGTAGCCGTCCCCGTTACTCCCTCAGGCGCATCAAATTCCAGAATCACCGTCTCACTAAAGCCATCAAGGTCATCTTCCGCCGCTATCATGAAGGTTTGACTCAAAGCATCACCGGACACACTCTCGGCAAAGGTAAGAACCGCAGGCAGGACTCCCGCTTCGTAGTCAACGCCGGACACGGCAGTGCTTGCCGCACCCGCATTCACCGTAACTATCACTTGACTGTCCGGAGTCTCGCTCAATCTCACCGTTACCACCGCTTCGGCTCCGCCTTCGTCCGCAGTGTAGGGCGCATTCTCAAATGACACCGTCAACCCTCCCTCCACGGTTACACTCAAGAATTGCATGGCAACATAACCGCTGCCGCCTGAGGTGTGTCTCAGCAGTCCCGATTGAGCAGCTCCGGATGCGCTTACCTCCACCGTTTGCTCTTCATTCCAGTTGGCAACAGTGAAAGTCAGAGGAGCCGACGGGGAAACCGTCAATTCGCTTATTGTGCTCTCTATTTCAACAGTCACATCTCCGCTCGGCTGAAGTGCCAACCTCACCGTGTAGGGAACGCTTACTCCCACCGTAACTTCAACCGGTTCTGAAACAAATCCTCCCAACACTATCCCCGCAGAGTCGTTCGACGCAATTGAAACCGTAAACTCATCCGGTGTTATTATGTTCTCAACATCACCAAGCCCTATCGTGAAGCTCTCTTCATTCTCAACAATCTCATCATTCACCGCCGTTACCGTGAAACTCTCTACCGCCTCGGCCGATACCGTTAACACCCCGTCCGCTCCGGCTGTCCCCGCAAATGTCAGTATCTCCGGTGAAATCATATAGTCACCCGCCGTTGCGCTTCCCGCCGCCGGCACAACCGACACCTCAACATTTCTGCCAAACACCGCGTCGCTCAACGTCACATTGAATGTCTGACCGGCTTCTCCCTCCTCCAATACAACAGGCCTTGTCGGCGTTATGCTCAAAATCGCTTCATCGTTGTCAGTTACCGACACAGACACATTCGGAACACTGACCCCATCGTAGACGTCGTCCGTGCCGCCCGTGAATATATGACTAATAGACGCACTCTCGTCCAAAGTGTCAGTATCCTCCGCAACACTCACCGTTACCGATTGCGGAACATCCCAGGGATTTGCCGTGTTAAATGTAAGACTGGCGGTCACCGACACATCCCGATTATTGTTGCTTGTTAACGCAACCGTTACATCAACAACCGGATTGCTGTTCAACACCACCGTGTAAATCCCGGAACCGCCCTCTTCCAGCGTCAAGGATTGCATGCTCAATGTCGCTCCCGGAGCAATGTCGTCATCCAGGATTGTTACCGTCCCTATTGGCGTTACGCCCACACCGTCTATCGGCAGTGTTGCAGGATCCAATCCACCCAAACGCACCCCGAATATCTCATCTAACTCAAGTATCCCATCATCAATCGTTGACACCGTGAATGTCTGCGTCTCTCCCGCTACTACTCCGGCAAAGGTCAACACCTCGCCCAACACCGCAGTGTAGTCGCTACCAAAACGCGCTCCGCCGGACACATTCTGGGTGAACGCTCTCACCCTGAACTCAACTCCCACAGCCCTGTCCAGCGTTACCGTTACCACCGCTACCCCGCCCTCTTCCACAGTCACATCCCCTATTGTCAACTCGGCGCGGTCGGCGTCGTTCACTCTCACACTCAAATCCGCCGCAATACTGCCATACTCCTCCGTCCCGCCCGCACTGTGAGACACCAACACTTCATTGACTATCGCGTCCGCGTCAACTCCTCCGCTTATACTTACCGTCTGCTCAGAACTCCAGTTCGCTGTCGTAAATGTCAGAACTCCCGCGCTCTCTAATACCACCGGAGACTCGCTCCCTATTGACACCGTTACTTCTCCGCTCGGCTCCGCCGTCAGCCTCACACCGTAATCAACCGCTTCTCCCGTATCCAAAGTCAAACTCGCCGCAGACAACTCTATCCCCGCAACAAAACCGTCATCCAACACCGACACTGACAGCAACACCGGACCAAGTGAACCATAAGGCGCAACTCCGCTCACTGCGTGCGAAAGACTCAACTGCTCATCTTCATTGTCAAAGTCTCTTAACGTCGTTACCGTTACTCTCCGCTCACTGCTCCAGTTGCCTTCATCAAACACCAACTGTGTCGGATTCACACTGCTCACCGCATCCGGCTCACCTTCAACTCTTATGTCCACCGTTACTTCTCCGCTCGGCGGCGCTCCCAAACTCACTCCATACTCAAACTGCTCGCCCTCATTCACTTCCACACTATCCGCGCTCAAATCCAATGACGGCCTCAACAGCGATACAAAAGCAGAATCTCCGCCGCCGTAACGACCCGCCGCAAACACTTCATATCTGTAATCCACACTCATGTCCGATGCCGTTGCACTATAGGTCGTCAAGGTCAGACCCGACACAAGCTCCCTAAAGTCACGCTCCCCTTCGGCACGGCTCCTCACCGTATATCCACGAAACGGCACAGTCCCCAAATCCGCCGGCGCAGACCAACTCAACGTGGCTACCGTTGCAAACGACCCAACACTCGTTCCACCGCTTACTCCACCAGCCATCAACTCAAGGTTGCTCACCGCTCCCGGCAGCGCAACTTCAAACTCCACCCAATTCCCTATGGCGAGCGGGTCAGTGTCGTCAAAAGCTATATTCCCGTTACTCATCACAGTCCCTCTCACAGGACGCACACGGTAGGTCCCAAAACGGTTGCGCAAACCGGGCACATCCAGTGAACTCGACCCTGTCACCACATAACCCAAATCCACAAAACCACCATCAAAATTACGGTCAAACTGCGCCTGATAACCCGTCACATTTGTCACATCATCAGGCTCACTCCAACTCAGAACCGCTCCCACAGCACCCAGACGAAGTCTCACATCCAAATCGCTTACCACACCCAGTGTGCCCGCCACACCATCGTCCTCAATTGTCAACCCAACCGCCGTCGCTCCCGCTCCGTCTATCGGCAGAGTAGAAGGGGGCAATCCCGACAAAACAACCCGAACCGTCTCATCGGTCTCAGCAATATCATCCGACAACGTTGCCACCGTGAAGGTCTGAACCTCGCCGGCAGAACCCGCAAAGCTCAGAGTCCCCGATGACTCCGTGTAGTCAGAATCCGCAGTTGTCGCACTGCCGTCTTGTGTCGCAAAGTTCACCGTGAACTCTTCGGCAACCGCTATGTCCAGCATTACCGATACTGTTCCAGTTTCTCCCTCCGTAACCGTAGCCGCCACTATGCTCAATTGCGCAGTGTCGCCGTCCGTAATCGTTACCGTAGCCGTAGCCGTTGTGTCAACATCTGTTACCGCACCAAGGGTTATTTCAAAGGTCTCCTCTCCCTCCGCAACCGCATCATCGTTGATACTCACCACAAAGGTCTGCGTCTCATTCTCCGTCCCCGCAAATGTCAATGTCTGTGTCGCATCATCGTAGTCATCTCCGGCTGTCGCAGTGCCGCCGCCAGTGGAAACATCCACCGTGAAAACGCCCGCAACCGTTGTGTCCAAACTTACCGTAACCGTAGTTTCCGCTCCCTCATCCACAGTCACACTGCCCGACAGAGACAGCACCGCTTGCGCAGCATCGTCGTTGTCCGTAAGCGCAACCTCAACAGGGTCTCCCACTGTCACTCCACTGTCCGGTGTTGACAAACTCAAAAATACGCTCTCATCATTCGCGTCCACATCCTCATTCGCTCTCAACGCAACCGTCTGGGTCAGCGCAGCTCCCGACGCATCGGACGCAAATGTCAATACTGACGGACCCGCAAACGTGAAATCACCTATGTTCGCGTTGCCTCTATCAGACGGAGACACCATTACAGTCACAACACGACCCGGGGTCTCACTCAGCAGCACTTCCACCACCTCGTCCGCTCCACCCTCCAGCGCGCTATACGGGCCCGCTCCAAACTCCACCGTTACCGGCGTCAGTGTGTTGTCCCTTATCGTTACCGTCCCTATTGGCGTTACGCCCAAACCGTCTATCGGCAGTGTTGCAGGGTCCAATCCACCCAAACGCACCCCGAATATCTCATCTAACTCAAGTATCCCATCATCAATCGTTGACACCGTGAATGTCTGCGTCTCTCCCGCTACTACTCCGGCAAAGGTCAACACCTCGCCCAACACCGCAGTGTAGTCGCTACCAAAACGCGCTCCGCCGGACACATTCTGGGTGAACGCTCTCACCCTGAACTCAACTCCCACAGCCCTGTCCAGCGTTACCGTTACCACCGCTACCCCGCCCTCTTCCACAGTCACATCCCCTATTGTCAACTCGGCGCGGTCGGCGTCGTTCACTCTCACACTCAAATCCGCCGCAATACTGCCATACTCCTCCGTCCCGCCCGCACTGTGAGACACCAACACTTCATTGACTATCGCGTCCGCGTCAACTCCTCCGCTTATACTTACCGTCTGTTCAGAACTCCAGTTCGCTGTCGTAAATGTCAAAACTCCCGCGCTCTCTAATACCACCGGAGACTCGCTCCCTATTGACACCGTTACTTCTCCGCTCGGCTCCGCCGTCAGCCTCACACCGTAATCAACCGCTTCTCCCGTATCCAAAGTCAAACTCGCCGCAGACAACTCTATCCCCGCAACAAAACCGTCATCCAACACCGACACTGACAGCAACACCGGACCAAGTGAACCATAAGGCGCAACTCCGCTCACTGCGTGCGAAAGACTCAACTGCTCATCTTCATTGTCAAAGTCTCTTAACGTCGTTACCGTTACTCTCCGCTCACTGCTCCAGTTGCCTTCATCAAACACCAACTGTGTCGGATTCACACTGCTCACCGCATCCGGCTCACCTTCAACTCTTATGTCCACCGTTACTTCTCCGCTCGGCGGCGCTCCCAAACTCACTCCATACTCAAACTGCTCGCCCTCATTCACTTCCACACTATCCGCGCTCAAATCCAATGACGGCCTCAACAGCGATACAAAAGCAGAATCTCCGCCGCCGTAACGACCCGCCGCAAACACTTCATATCTGTAATCCACACTCATGTCCGATGCCGTTGCACTATAGGTCGTCAAGGTCAGACCCGACACAAGCTCCCTAAAGTCACGCTCCCCTTCGGCACGGCTCCTCACCGTATATCCACGAAACGGCACAGTCCCCAAATCCGCCGGCGCAGACCAACTCAACGTGGCTACCGTTGCAAACGACCCAACACTCGTTCCACCGCTTACTCCACCAGCCGTCAACTCAAGGTTGCTCACCGCTCCCGGCAGCGCAACTTCAAACTCCACCCAATTCCCTATGGCGAGCGGGTCAGTGTCGTCAAAAGCTATATTCCCGTTACTCATCACAGTCCCCATCACAGGACGCACACGGTAGGTCCCAAAACGGTTGCGCAAACCGGGCACATCCAGTGAACTCGACCCTGTCACCACATAACCCAAATCCACAAAACCACCATCAGAATTACGGTCAAACTGCGCCTGATAACCCGTCACATTTGTCACATCATCAGGCTCACTCCAACTCAGAACCGCTCCCGCAGCACCCAGACGAAGTCTCACATCCAAATCGCTTACCACACCCAGTGTGCCCGCAATATTTGTGTCCACAATCTCCACCTCAGCCACAGCCGTCCCCGTTACTCCCGAGGGCAGATTCTCAAAGACCAGAACCACCACCTCATTTTCAGCATCAGTGTCTTCCAACGCCGCTATCGTGAAGGTCTGACTCAATTCAGTATCGGGCGCATTCGCGGCAAATGTAACCACCGCAGGCAACCCGCTGTAATCACCCGCCTCGGCGGTTGTTCCCCCGCCTGATTGCGCATTCACCGTAACTATCACTTCATCAGCCCGACTCCCGTTCAATCTCACCGTTATCACCGCTTCGGCTCCCTCGTCCACTGAGTAGGTCGCAGGGTCAAATGACACCGTCAACCCTCCCTCCACGGTTACACTCAAGAATTGCATGGCAACATAACCGCTGCCGCCTGAGGTGTGTCTCAGCAGTCCCGATTGAGCAGCTCCGGATGCGCTTACCTCCACCGTTTGCTCTTCATTCCAGTTGGCAACAGTGAAAGTCAGAGGAGCCGACGGGGAAACCGTCAATTCGCTTATTGTGCTCTCTAT
>CBDBJA010000004.1:0-238096 GCA_965206175.1 Thermodesulfobacteriota bacterium
AATTCACAAAATTTTCGGGAAAATCCGCTCTCATTGTCGGAGGATTTACAAGACTCCCGCAGTTCTGTAAAGTTTTTTCAACTCTTTTTCATCAAGGAAAAAATACGCGCCGGAGGGCAGGTTTTTCGGAAGCGTTACCGAACCGAATCTGATTCGTGTCAACCGACTTACCTCACATCTTTGGCTTTCCCACATGCGCCTGACAAAACGGTTTCTTCCTTCTTTTACGGTTGTTTTGAAACCATCTGTTGCTTTTGTCGGACGAGGCGACCGGCGCGATTTTTTTCAAACCGTCCGGTTTTTCCGTCAAGGGAAACTCCGGCGAGCAGTTTCTCAATCGTCTCTTTCCCGGTGTTTCCTCGAACCCTTGTCAGATATTCCCTTTTAACTCCGCTTGAAGGGTGGGTCAGTTTGTGGGCAAGCAAGCCGTCCGAACAGAAAAGCAGCAGTCCCGAACTGTTTATGTCCAGCCGTCCCACGGAAACCCAGCGCGTTTTTTCAAGGGGAGGCAGGTCTTCAAAAACTGTCGGACGGTTTGCGGGTCGCGTCTGCTCACTATTTTCCCGACGGGTTTGTTGTATGCGATTACGCGGCTCGCTTCCGGCTTTGCGCCAAGTCCGTCTTCTCTCCATCAACGGTGATTGTGTCCTTGCGGGTTGCCTTGTCTCCGAGTTTGCAGATTTTTCCGTTGACGGCGACCGCGCCGGATTTTATCAGTTTCTCCGCATGACGCCTTGAACAACAGTCCCGCCGCGAGCAGTTTTTGTATCCGTTCTTCCATCAGAACCGGCGTATGATTTCGTAAAAAGTGTTTCGCTGCGCCGGCTCAAACCCGGCGCTTTTTATCATGCTGACAAGTTGCTCCACGCTCGCTTTTGTTCTGTTTTCCGCGCACCTGAGAACATTTTCCTCATACAGTGTTCCCCCGAGGTCGTCCGCTCCGAAGCGCATTGAAGCCGAACCGATTTTCAATCCCTGTGTGAACCATGACCCTTGAACAAATCTGAAATTGTCAAGGAATATGCGGCACACGGCAAGCACGCGCAGGTAACGCTCCCCTCCCGTTTCATTCGGAACTTTGCGGGCGAGAAAAGTGTTGGTCGGTTTGAAAACCCAGGGTATGAAAGCGAGAAAGCCGCCGGTTTCATCCTGAAGAGACCTTATCCTCACAAGGTGCTCAACGATGTCCTCGTCTTCCTCCAGATGCCCGAACATCATGGTCGCCGTGGTTTTGAATCCCGTCTTGTGCGCCTCTCGGGTATTTCAATCCACCTGTCCGCGTCTATTTTCAGTGGACTGATTTTTTTTCTCACTCGGTTGGAAAGTATCTCCGCGCCCCCGCCCGGGCATGGTTCTGAGACCCGAGTCCCACAGTTTTTGCAGAACTTGGGCGGATGTGATGTTTTCGTATTTTGCAATCGCCGCAACTTCCGGAGCCGAGAAAGCGTGAAGGTGAAGTTCGGGAATTTCCCTTCGCGCCCGTTCCGCTATTTCGGTGTAGTAGTCCAGTTTTATTTCGGGGTTGTGCCCGCCCTGAAGTAGAACGGTTGTCGCTCCGTTGTGGTATGAAGTTTTCATCATCTCAATCAGTTTGTCCGTCTCAAGGGTGTATGAGTCCGCCGCGCCGGCGGGCCGCCAGAAGGCGCAGAAAAGGCATTCGGTGTCGCAAACATTTGTATAGTTGGGATTTGTGTCGCAAACAAAAGTTACGGTTTTGCCGGAGTTGTTCCTCTCCCTGCAAAGGGACGCAAGAGCGCCCAGTTGAGGAAGGGTTGCATTTTCGAGAAGTTCAAGCCCCCTCTCCGGCGTCAAGCCTTTCCCCGCTCACCGCTTTGTCCAATATGTTTTTCGGAATCATTGCCGGATGCAAGTGTAACTTACCGCGCATTTTCATTCCAGCGGGCGGAGCGTTTAACTTTTACGGCGTATATTGTGTATGATTTGTTTTACAATTTCCCCGGAGGTCGCCAGTGGATTCCATAATTAAAACTCTCACAATCGTCAACACCCTTGGTCTGCACGCAAGGGCGGCTGCCGGTTTTGTAAACTGTCCAACAGGTTTTTGTCTCAAGTGAAGATAGTTAAAAACGGCTACGAAGTGGACGGCAAAAGCATCCTGGGCATTCTCTCTCTTGCCGCCACAAGGGGAACCGATATTGAGATTAAAATTTCCGGCGATGACGCGCGGGACGCCGCCGCGCAAATATCGGAGTTTGTTGAAAGCGGATTCGGAGAGGGCAGGCACGACGGAAACTGACGGGCGGAACATGAGAATTGTAAAAATAAACTCCGCAAACATTGAGAAACAGACCGCGCTGATACGCAAGGCGGCTTCCCCTTTCAATCCGAAAACGGTCGCCTCCGTCTCGGAGATTGTTGAGCGGGTTCGGCAAAAAGGCGATGCGGCTCTTTTCTCTTTCACAAAAAAGTTTGACCGCGCTTTGATTTCGGGGCGCACCGTTGAGGTTTCGGTTTCCGAGGCGGCGGAAGCGGAGGCGAAAGTTTCCCGAAAAATAATCGGGGACTTGAAGACCGCGGCTCGCCGCATAGGGGAATATCAAAAAAATAAAATGCCGGTTCCGCATGAGCGCAAAGACCGTTTTGGAAACAGACTGGGGTGGCTTGTCCGTCCGCTTGAAAGGGTGGGGATATACATTCCCGGCGGCAAAGCGGCATATCCGTCAACGGTTCTGATGACCGCCGTTCCCGCAAAAGTTGCCGGAGTCGGCGAAACCGTGATGGCGACTCCGTGCCCGGACGGAAAAATAAATCCCGAAGTGATTGCCGCCGCCCGGATTGCCGGAGTCAGCCGCATTTTCAAGATAGGCGGAGCGCAGGCAATCGCCGCCCTTGCGTTCGGAACGCGCTCGGTTCCCCGCGTGGACAAAATAGTCGGACCCGGAAACATCTATGTTACAATCGCAAAAAAACTTGTTTACGGCGAAGTGGACATAGACATGATGGCGGGACCCAGCGAGGTGCTTGTGATTGCGGACGGCTCTTGTCCGGCCAAGTGGGTTGCGTCCGACCTGCTTGCCCAGGCCGAGCATGACGAAATGGCGACACCCGCCCTTGTTGCGACCTCAAAGACATACGCGCTCAAGGTTAAATCCGAGCTTCTTTCAATGGCGCGAAAAATTCCGAGAAGCGGAATTGCGCTCGCTTCCATAAGGAATAACGGAACCATTTACACGGTCGGCGGATTGAAACAGGCGGTTGCGGTTTCAAACGCAATCGCGCCGGAGCATCTTGAACTTTGCGTAAAATCCCCCCGTTCCCTTATTCCTCTGATAAGGCACGCGGGAGCGGTTTTTGTGGGCGCGCGTTCCACCGAGGCTTTCGGCGACTACGTGTGCGGCTCAAGCCATGTGCTTCCGACCGGAGGGGCGGCGAGGTTTTCCTCACCCCTTTCCGCCGCCGATTTTACAACAACGCCCGGCATCGCCGAAATGACCGAAAAAGGGTTTGAAGGTCTTGCGGACACGGTGATAAATCTTGCCGAATCCGAGGGGCTTTCAGCTCACGCTCTTTCCGTGAAAATCAGGCGCAAGGCGGATTTGCATCGGGGGAAAAACTCCTGACATGGCGGATGCCGGACAAGTTTTGAAAAGGGTTCCCCTTTCCATTCGCGGCATGTCGGCTTACGACTCCTCAACCCCTCCGTGCCGAATTAAACTTGACGGAAACGAAAGCCCTTTCAACCTCAGTGCGTCCCGGCACGGGCAAATTCTTGACGGCATTTCCAAAGCGCCGCTCAACCGTTATCCCGACCCGCACTGTTCGGCGCTGAGAGAAACCGTATCGCAACTGAACGGCGTTCCGCCGGACGGCATTGTGTTCGGCAACGGCTCCGACGAGTTGATACGGATGGTTGTTGAAACCTTCTGCGGCGGCACAAAAACGGTTCTTGTTCCCGCTCCGACATTTTCAATGTATTCCCTTGTCGCCGAATCTCTCGGGGTGAAGGTTGTCAGCGAAAAACTTGACGGCGCGTTTGACCTTGACGAGAAAGCGATGACGGGGGCGATTGAGTCCCACAGTCCCGATGTTGTTTTTCTCGCCTCTCCCAACAGTCCGACCGGCAATCTGCTGTCGCGCGAAAAAGTGGAATCGGTCGTTTCCCGCGCGTCCGGAATTGTGGTTGTGGACGAAGCGTATTTCAATTTCTGTGACGAGACTTATATCCCGCTTATGGAAAAATATGAAAATCTCGCCGTTATGCGGACTTTTTCCAAAATCGGTTTTGCGGCAATCCGGCTCGGTGTTATTTTTCTAAAACCCGAACTGGCGGCGGAGTTGTCAAAAGTCCGGCTTCCCTACAACATAAACTCTTTCACTCAGGCGGCGGCGCGCGGTTTTTTTGAAAACGGTTCGGTGTTTGCGGAAAACACGGAAATTATCAAAACGGAGCGCAAAAAGATGTTTGATTCCCTTGCCCCGATTGAAGGCGTAAAGGTGTTTCCAAGCGATGCGAATTTCTTTCTTATCCGTTTCCCGAATGCGGACATTGCGCGGCGGACTCACCGGAAACTGATTGAAAAAGAAATCCTTGTCCGCAAATTTTCCGGCGGAGATATTGCGGACTGCCTGAGGGTTACAATCGGGCTTCCGGAAGAAAACCGCGAGTTTGAGAAAACATTGCGGGAGATTGTTTCAACGCTTTTGTGAAAGCGTCCACAGTTTTGCGGTTCCCGCCGCGATAATGGCAAGTGAGATAATTTGCGCGGCGGAAATATCCGTTTCCACGCACCGGACAAGAAAACCGTCCGAGTCAAAAGCCGCCGGACGGCATCGCAGAAACTCAACAAAGAAACGCTCCGCGCCCGCAAGTAAAAGGTAGATTGAAAAAAGCCGTCCGTCCGGTTTTTGCGCCGTCCGCAGTTTCCACAGTATCAAAAACACCGCCGTCATAGACAGGGTTTCATACGCTTGTGTCGGATGAACGGCGAACTCCACCGGCGGAAAACCGTTTGGAAACGCCATCGCCCACGGCAGGCCGGACGCGGTTCCGTAATCGTCTCCCACAAGCAGGCAGCCGATTCTTCCAATCGCGTATGCAAGAGCAAGACCGGGGGCGACCGCGTCAAAAACTTTCCACATGCAAGCCCCGTTTTTGTGAGCCACATAAAGCCCCGCCGCAAATCCTCCGAACAGTCCGCCGTAAAAAGTGAGTCCGTTTCGGGCGAAAACTGTCGCGACGGGGTTTGCCGCGATTTCCTCAAAAGAGAAATTTTCCGCCACAAAAAAAAGTTTTGCTCCCGCGATGGAGCACAGGGCGACCCATGTAAGCATTTCCTGCGCCATTTCGGGGCGCTCCCCCTTTCTTTTCAGTTCGCGCGATGTTATCAGGTAGGCGATGAAAAACGCAAACGCCACCATAACGCCGTATGAATTGACGGTAAATCCTCCGATTGTGAAAAGTTCAGGATACATCTACCCGATGTCCGGGATGTTGTTTTTATCGGCGGTTTTTTCCGCTTTCGTATTTGATTTTTCAAGCAGAAAAAGCAGGGCAAAAAGACCGGCGCACAAAACGGTTTGGATGTGGAAAAAATCCGTGATATTCATCGCCGCTACCGTTTATACACTTTTCCGTCGCCGGTTTCAATTGTCCGGTTTTTGAAATAGTTCCCGTCGGACTGTAGAATATGCGGACATGTTGAGTTCACCGGTTCTTGTTTTGAACAAAAACTATCTGCCCGTTTCCGTTACAAATTTGAGACGGGCGTTTGTGATGCTTTACTGCGGTGAGGCCAAAGCCGTAACTGAAACCTACGACACTTTTGACTTTGAAAGCTGGGCGGAAGTTTCAGCCGCCGCTTCCGGGGTCGCCTCCTCATCGGCGCAAAGCGGAGAATACATAAGAACGGTCGCCAGAATCATAAAAGCGCCCAGAGTGATAATCCTGCTTCGCTACGGCGGGTTCCACAGAAAACGCCCCAGATTCAACCGCTTGAACATATTCCGCAGAGACAGCGGAAAATGCCAATACTGCGGACGCGGATTTCCAAAAAACGAACTTACGATAGACCATGTGGTTCCGCGCGCTCTGGGCGGCACAAGCAAGTGGGACAATGTGGTGTGCAGCTGCGTTTCATGCAACCGCAGAAAGGGCGGCAGAACGCCGGTTCAGGCGAAAATGAAACTGCTCACAAAACCCGTTGAGCCGCAGTGGGGACCTTTTGCGAACATCTATCTCCGCGCCGTCCGGTATAAGGAATGGGAGCCGTTTGTGAACTTTGTTGACGCCTCGTATTGGAATGTTGAGCTTGAAGACTGACGCGGGCACGCCTCAAAAAATTTTCGTCCCGCTTTGTCGGAGTGTAAAAACGGAAAGATGAAAAATGTTCTTGTTATAATCGGCAGCCACAGGACGGAGTCCAACTCCGCCAAAGTTGCCTCTTGGATAGGCGGGCGGATTGGGGAGACGGCCGAAGACGCCGAAATCAGTTTCTATGATTTGGGTAAAAACCCTTTGCCCATGTGGGATGAGAGAATATGGCAAAAAGATGAGGAATGGATGGAAAGACTCCGCCCTCTGCATGAGTCCGCCTCTCAAGCGGACGCTTTTGTCTGCGTGGTGCCGGAATATGCCGGAATGGCCGCGCCCGCTTTCAAAAACCTGATGCTGATGCTTTCAGGCGAGCATGTGGGGCACAAACCGGCTTTGCTTGTGGGTGTGTCTTCGGGTTTCGGCGGCTCTTATCCGGTTGCCGAGCTGCGTTTGAGTTCGTTCAAAAACAACCGCCTGCTTTGGATACCTGACCATGTGATTGTCCGTTTTGCGGAAACCTTTGTCCCGCCTTTTGAAGACAAACAACACAAAAGGACGGCGCAGCGGTTGGAACATTCCCTTGAAGTTCTGGCGGAATACGCCCGCGCTTTGAAGCAGGTGCGGGAAAGCGGCGTGCTTGAAAGGCAGCCGTTTCCGTTCGGGATGTAGGTTCGGTTTGAAAAATTGAATTTCAGACCCGACAGGCAAACCGCGCGGCTTTTCATATCGCTTGCCGTTCCCGAAAAAACAAGAAAAGCGATAAAATCCCGAACTTCCGCAATTCGCGGTTCAATGCGAAACATCCGTTGGGAGAAAGAGGAGAAGTTTCACATCACTCTCAGATTTCTGGGCGAAACCAGCCGCGCCGCAATTCCCGAAATTGTTTCCGCCGTCCGAAACCGCTGCAAAGATTTTTCTCCGTTCAACTTGAAAACCGCGGGCATTGACGCCTTGATACGCAGACGCTACCCTGAAACGCTCACGGTTGTTTTTGCCGATTCGGAAGATTCCCTTTTTGATTTGAAGGACGCGATTGACTCGGAACTTGAAACGGTCGGCTTTGAGCCGGAAAAACGGGATTTTCTTCCGCACATCACCATAGGACGCTCAAAGAAAAAGATGAAGTTGCCCGAACTTCCGCAGTTTGAACTTGAGTTTACGGCGGACAGGGTTTGTCTTATGGAGAGTGAGCTGAGAAGGGAAGGGGCGAGGCATACGGAGATTAAGTGTTTTGGTCTGGGAAAACTGGCGGAAGATGAACATGTTTGAGGGTTTTAGGAAGCGGTTTGTTGATGTTGCCGAAGGGGAAATTTTCTGCCGTTCGGCGGGAGACGGTCCCCCTTTGCTGCTGTTGCACGGCTATCCGCAGACGCATCTTATGTGGCATAAAACCGCCCCCGAACTGGCGCGAGACTTTACCGTTGTCGCTCCCGACCTCAGAGGATACGGCGACAGCATGGCTCCGGCTTCAACTCCCGACCACAGTCCTTATTCCAAACGCGCAATGGCGAATGACATGGTTCAGTTGATGGACGGTTTGGGTTTCGGGAGTTTTTTCATTGCGGGACACGACAGAGGGGGAAGAGTCGCCCACCGCCTTGTGAGAGACCACCGCGACCGCGTCAGGGCGGTTGCCGTTCTTGATATTTGCCCGACCCTTGACATGTATGAAGCGACCGACATGGATTTTGCCGCCGCTTATTTTCACTGGTTTTTTCTGACCCAGCCCCCGGACATTCCCGAACGGATGATATTTTCCGACCCGGAAGCGTGGATTAATCTCTGCCTGCAAAACTGGTCTGACGGCCATGATTTCGGCGCGATGAAGGGTGAGTATCTGAAATTTTTCCGCAAGCTCGAACGCATCCGCGCCTCTTGTGAAGACTACAGGGCGTCCGCCACAATTGATCTGAAGCATGACAGAGCCGACCGGAACGCGCCCGTTGATATTCCGCTGCATATATTGTGGGGGGAACGGGGGGTTGTCGGGAGGAAATTTCACCCGTTGAAAATCTGGGAAAGATACACAACCGCGCCGGTTACCGGACGGGCGATGCCGTGCGGGCATTTTATTCCCGAAGAGGACCCTGAGGGGACGGTCGCGGAGTTGAAGGGGTTTTTTGAGAGTGTGGGGATTGGAGAGTAAATCCGCTTGTCTTTATGGGAATTGCGCCGCCGGCATACAAAGGTATAAATAATGAGAGTATTTTGTATGCATATTAAAGCGGGGTTTTGATAACTACCGTATGCCCGCAAGAATGTCTTTTATATCGGATGGTTTTGTTGAAACCGCAAACTTCCACTGTCCGAATCCGCCGTGTTCATTGACGGCTTTGACCCATTCTTTCATATATTCGTGTTTTGTATCGTCCTGCTCTGTTTGCCGTCCTTTTGTTTCAAGCACGAGAAAATCACCGCTTTTCAGCCGGACAATAAAATCAGGACGGTATTTTTTGACCGTGCCGTTGTAAACATAAAGAACTTCAAAACCGAGATGGTCGTTTTTTGCCCACGCTTCAACCGCTTTGTTTCTGTCCAGTTCAAAAGACTCGGACGCTTCCCATGTGCTGTCAAACACGCAGTAGTTGATGTGGCTTTTCTTTGTGCTTTCGCACTGCTTACCGGTGCGCCACGGAATCATATCTCCGGTTGAGCGAATAGGGTGGTTGGTGTCAAGAACAAGAGCCGTTTTCTCAGTGTTGTTAAACTCTATCGCTTGCCAGAAATGCCGGATGATTTTTGACATATTGAGTGTTATGACGATTTGCCTCTTCTTTTTATCCCGATTAAAAAGAGCGGGAGATATTTGTATGCGGTCTGAATCTATAAACTGTTCCGTAAGGCGCACAAGTTCCGCCATAAGCGCGGACTCGGACGCTTTCCAGTTCGGTTTCATATCTTTCCAGACGCTTTGCGCCGTTCTGAAAATCATCGTCTGTTTGCGGAACTGTCTTATCAGTTGTTCAAGGTCTATGTCTTTGATTTTGGAAATATCCGGCTTGCCATTGACCACGGGCGCAATCTCCGCTATTTGCACGGTAGTGCTTGTGTCAAGTTTCAACGATCTGATTTTTCCCAAGTTAATTGAAAGTTCGGGTTTGTAGGTTCTGTCTATTCTGATGATATTGGGCCAATTGATGGCAAAATTCTTTTTCTTTTCATCCGGCTTAACTATTATTCTCGGCGGAGGTGGCGGCGGAGGCGTGTCGGTGTTTTCATGCGGAAGAAAACTGAACGGCACGCCGAACACATTGACATGCTCAGCGTCAAACCGTCCGGTTTTTTCGTTGATTTCATAGGAAGCTCGTCTGAGTCCGCGCCCGATGACCTGTTCGCAGAGAAGTTGGCTTGTAAACGCTCGCAGTCCCATAATTTGCGTAACCGTCCGCGCATCCCAGCCTTCGGACAGCATTCCCACGGAGATAACATTTTGTATTTTTTCTCCCGCCTTGCCGGACTGTCCTACCGTATTGACCTGTTCCCTGAGAATTTCCGACTGTTCTTTCTTTGTTATTTTTCTTTCCCTGTTTTCCTCTCCGTCTTCCGTTCCGGCCGTTTGGTTTTCAATCTCTTTTTCTTCGGCTTTTTTCAGCACTTTTGAATCTATGTGCAGAATGCCTTCGGGGTCGCAAAGGGAGTCAATCATTATGTTTTTGTTGTCAAATGCGTATTTAATACGCGCCGCCGTTTCCGTGCGATTTGCAACGGTAATCATCACCGGCGGCGTTTCGCACTCCTTCCAGCCGTCCTTTGTTTTCTCCCAATCCAAACCCAGCAAAGCGTAGGCGTTGTTCACAAGGTCGGGCAGCGGTTCGTGCGGTTCCGCTTTGCGGTTCAGGTCGTCTTTGACTTCGGGATCGTTATAGATGTGATAAAGGCGTGATTTATAAGTTTTTGCATTCGGCAAAGCATCGTCTCGCACAACAATGCGCGGAGTTTTTACAAGCCCCGATTCAATGGCGTCATTGAGTCCGAAATCGCTCACAATCCAGCCGAACAGCGCTTCTTCCGATGTTTTCTTTCCGCTCGGCGCGAAAGGGGTTGCGGAGAAATCAAAACAGTTCAAAATCCCCCGCGTCTTGTGTATGCGGTCAAGTCCGCCGACCCATTTTGTGGCTTCGTCTATATCTTCTTTTGCAACGCCTTTTATTTTTGATTCGGCGGGAACGCGCCAAGCGTGGTGGGCTTCATCGTTAATCACAATCAGATTGCGGGCGTTTGCCATATCGCGGAGAACTTCACGGGTGTATGCCTCATCGCTTTTCGCTCCGCGTTTGTCCACACCTTTCTTATTTCTGATTTTTTCTTCCGTTTCCCAGTTGAGCGCGTGCCAGTTTCGTATAAGGACTTTTGCCTGCCTGAGTTTTTCTTTCAAAGACAGCGGGACTATGTGGAACTCATCGTAGTAGTTTTTTGTATTTGCAGGGTTAAGGACGGAAAGCCGTTCTCTGACAGTAAGGTTTGGAGCGACTATAAATATATGTTGAGAGAAACGTCCGTCTCTGTTGTAGGTCATGCGGTTTATCGTCTGCCATGCAATTAGCATCGCCATAACAACGGTTTTTCCTGTTCCCGTGGCGAGTTTTGAACACAGGCGTCGAAACTCTCCGCCGTCTGTCGGAATGTCAATTCCGGTTTTCTCCGAATCGGGAGTTTCAACAAGCCATATCAGCGTTTCAATGGCTTCAATCTGGCAGAAGAAAAACGGGAAGTCTCTTTGTTCGGAATCTTTCCAGTGTTCAAGCAGTGTTTTGGTGATGCCGGTAATTCCCGGATAGCCCGCTTCGCGCCAATCGTCAACGCGCTGGCGGATTTGATTTACAAGCGGCAGGGGCTCAAAAATTCCTCTGTCCTGATAAGGTTTTGCCTTCGGGTCGGCAACCATATATCCGGCTTGGCGGCGACCTTCGGCAAGTTCAAGGGGTTGTCCTTCTTTAATGAATTGCCAGTGTTCGGAAGGGGCGGAGTAGGGGGAGTTGATTATTAGGCTGGTTGATTTGTTAGACATTGAGATAATCTCATTAAAAAAGTTTTCAAATATTGCCTGTTCAAATCTCGGTGTCAGTGAATAACATATCTTTCAATGTTCTGTTCAATAGGATCTCTTGAATCGATGGAACTGACTTGAGAACCTCCAACATTTGCATCCATCAACCTGCTTAAATGTCTAGGAGAAAGTTCTTCTTGATTTTCAAAAATAAGCAAAGTTGGCATTGTTTTCTTGTTTGGCATTGTTTTCTTGTTAAGCAAAAGGTGTTGCAAAGTTATAGTAACCAGTTTTGCTTTGTCTGCACTTGAAATACCGAATAAAAACAGAGGTTCTTTTTCTTTCTGTTGCAATGAATAGTCAATACGATAATTATCCCCGTTTTGCAAGCCTGGAACTACATATTCTTTTTTTAATTCAATGGAGTATTTGCTGACAATTTGATTGAGCAAGTTTTCTAAATCTTTATAAAAAGTGGATGCTGGACGATCTCTGTTGAGATAAGACAAATCATAAATCTGACTTAATGCCTGTCCTAAACGAAATACGCCTTTGGAAATTTCATCAACAGAGATGTCAACATAAAAATTTCCATTATCCTCTTTTATCCTGTTTTCTCTCAGAATTTGACCCATTAACTTTCCTCTATTGTCGGCAAAGTATTTTTCCACATCTGGAGTATCATAGCTTAATCTCATCATGGTGTTAGCTCCATCGCTTATGCGAAATTTACCTGTGCCAATTTCTTCCAAATATATTGAGTAGTAGTCACCATCCGGGTATGAAAAAGGAGTTGAAATCATCAACATTCCGTCTTCACGCTCTACCAGTTCAACGTCAGTGCAAAATTGTTGACAAAGTTTTTTTTGCAAATCATCTTTGTTCATGATAACACCTTCTCGAAAAGGTCACGTTGTGTCTGGTTTTGCAGTTTGATATTGTAATCTTCAAGTAAACACTTAAAAGCGCCATCCACATCAGTATATCTGTCAGTTACTTTCGTGTCTGCATGTTCGGGGTTTCTATCTCCTCTGCTTATGCTTTCAGGGGTTGCATGGTGAATGTGGCATTCATAATTTGCTATATCATTTTGATGACTAGAACCATTGTAACGAGACAGTCTTGTTTTCTCACCATCTAATGTGATTTCAACACCACAGGAAAAATTTTTAGAGTCTTTCAGATTTTGCCGAGCAAAGACCTTAAACGACAGATCCAAAGAATTTTGTTTTTTGAAATTTGTATTATCAAATTCAATATCAAAGTTCCATTGTTTGCTCTGTCTTTGAGTAACAGAATTCTGCCACTCTTTTATGGTTTTAAGAACCTTTTTTATGTCTTTTAAGGTCTCTTCCGAAATTTCCATCACCTAATCTCCGCCTCCACAACCTCAATCACTTTCAAACTCTCGATCCCCCTATCATCCACTATCTTAACCGCAATCCTGCTGTTCTTCCCAAGTTCAAACGGCAATGACAGCGTTCCCGTGTATGCCTCTATCATATCCTCATCTATCTCTGCTCTCAAATTCTTGGCAAGTTTTGCCCATCCGCCGCTACTGTCCGCCATTGGGAAGAATACCTGACTCGGATACAAACTCCTGCCGTCATAGTCCGTGTCCAGCATCCAGACGGCTATTCTGTTTTCATCGCCGGATTCAAGCTCGCCGGTCTTTGTGTTGAAATAGTCAAAACCGTGAACCATCACCTCCCATTTGCCACTGTCGGGTCCCCTGTGTATGCGTTCAATCTCTATGTCCGGTTGGCCAACCAGCCAGAAGCTCTCATTGTTTGAGCGTTTTTTCTTCAAATCCTCATTTTGCATGTCGGCGTTCATTTGCACTTTCACAATAACCGTGTCGCCCCAGACGGTTTCGTCTATGTCTTTTGCGGCTTCGGGGTCAAACTGAAAGGCGGCGAAAACTACAATGTCCGGTTTGGGGATTAGTTTTTGCGCTTCCTGCAAAGCATTTTCAACTTGCCGTTGTTCAAGCGGAGCGTGTTCGGGTCCGAAGGAAATTACAACACGGCGGGGTTTATACGCCGTTGCCGCGTCTTTTATGTTTCCTTTTCCCGAGTCATCCGGTTTGGTTTCGGCGTCCGCGTGAAGCCATCGGCAGGGGAGGGGTTCAACGCGGGAGAAAGAAATTCGCTGTCCGCTTTTTCCGCGAATGCCGGTTTTCAGAAGTTCATCGCGCCATTCATTCTGGCGCAGAGTTTCGCCGGAGCGGACGACAGTTTCATCCGCAGCGACGGGTTCCGGTTCAGTGGTGTTATCGATTGGTTGAACGGTCGGAGCGGGTACGGCTTCGGTGGTGAAGGGGCCGGTTACTCTTGCTCGCTTTGTGTCTTTGAATGGCTGGTCAAAAAGCGTTTCCGTTGCGGGCGGTTCATTGTTGGCGATGGATTTCAAGGTGATATGCGGGACTTTTTTGTATTCAAAGCCGCTGCTGACGCCCTCATCGGGATACGCCAATTTGTAATAATCAAAAGTTGCCGTCATAAGCCGTTGTTTGGCAAGAGTAAGGGCTACGCGGGAGGTGTCGCAGGTAATCCAGCGTCTGCCCCATTGTTCGGCTACATAGGCGGTGGTTCCGCTTCCGCAGGTTGGGTCGAAGACGAGGTCGCCGGGGTCGGTGGTCATTAGGATGCAACGTTTCAGCATTCCTTCTGATGTTTGCACTACAAAAATTTTGTTCTGCTCTGATAGTTGTTCTGACCATAAATTAGTTATTGAGAAAAAGGGGAAATCATCAAAGTATCGTTTGTATCGAAGCGTATTACCTGAAATAATAACCCGCCCAGCATCACATAATCTTTGTAATCCTTCTGGAAACTGAGGTTTCCAATGAGATCTTTCATTAGGTTTGAAGGTTTTTCCTTTGTAATGAAATACTTGTTCTTCAGAAGATGCTCCCTGTGCTTGAAGATCACTTTTAGCAAAGAGTTTTGAACCTTGTGGAATCAACAAAGGATCTGCTTTTTCTTTCTTTGTTAAGTTTCTTTCTACGCCATCAAACAACTCTACATAATCGTACCCTGATGTTCCTTCTATTCTAAATTGCTTTTCTTTCAGTAATTGACGGTATTTTACTTTTTCTTTGTTTCTTGCGTACCAACACAGATAATCTCCTGCTCTTGACAACGTAGATGCTTGAAAACCACTTGTTGTAGAGAAACTAATTAAGCTCACAAAATTCTCCGCCCCAAAAACCTCATCCATAATTTCCCTTATATGATGCATATTTTCGTCCGAAATCTGTACAAATACACTCCCGCTGTCTGTCAATAATTCCCTTGCCAGCAAAAGCCGGTCGCGTAAATATGATAAATATGAATGAATCTCAAGCTCCCAAGTATCACGGAATGCCTTAATCATCTCCGGTTCAGCAGTTAAATTTTCGTCTTTGTCATCTTTAGCGTCACTTTTGTCCACAAACGGTTGGAAGTTTTGTCTGTACTTAATCCCATACGGCGGATCCATATAAACGCATTGAACCTTCCCCGCCATATTCTCTTTTTGCAGCAGCGAGTTCATCACCAGCAGTGAATCGCCGGCGATCAGGCGGTTGCTCCAGTTGTGGGCGTGATTGTAAAACTCAATTTCCTGCCGAAGCGGAATGTCGCGCTCCGCTTCAAACAGACTTGTCTGTCCGTTGTCGCCGTTGCGCTTTCTGACGGCTTCCATAATCGTGCGCGGGTCTATGCGCTCGTGAACATGCAGAGATTGGGTTGGCACTTCAAACGATGTGTGTTCGGCTTTGCCCGCCCATTGGAGTTGTGGGTCTAAATGCGGGTCGTAGGCGTAAGTCCGCTTCTCTCCCTTGTCCGGATCGGTGGTCGGATTAACAAGACCAACGGGCGGATTGTTAGCCCGCTCCTTTCCTTCATGGGAGTAGGAATCTATTTTGCGTTTCTGTTTCTTTTTCGGCGGCAAGATGGCAACCCTTGGTTTTGGCTTTATGATAACAAGTTTTTCAGTGTTTAACACTTTCGGAAGGCGTGAAGAAACCTTGTGCTTGAGAAAGGGAAAGTGTTTTTTTTACAATGCGTGCAACAAAATCTGGTAGGTTACTCTGATGCCTTCTTACGGTGGAGAGTGGACAAAGCAAAAGCTAGAAGTACTCAAGGAGTATCTCAATTCCTACACAACCGCATTAAAGAACCAGCCTTTCAAACTGCTCTATATTGATGCTTTTGCCGGAAGTGGGGTTGTTGAGCTAAGAGATAGAGACAAATATGGTCGTGAATTCATTGTCGGGTCTGCACTCATTGCGGTCCAGACAGAGGATAAACCATTTGATGAACTGATTTTTGTAGAGCAAAACTCAGCAAGGCATAAGAGTTTATGCGAACTGAAGGAAGCGCACAGCGATCGCAATATTGTTATTAATTGTACAGAGGCCAATGATTCCTTACAGAGACTGTGTGCCAAATGGGAAGAAACGCACTCAGGTTGCAGAGGTGTTCTCTTTTTAGACCCTTTTGCAACACAAGTTGAATGGAAGACCGTAGAGGCGGTTGCGAGTACTCAGGCTTTAGATGTATGGATTCTCTTTCCGGTTTCTGCCATAGCCCGTATGTTGCCAACCTCAAAAAAACCTGATGATGTCTCCGAAACATGGGCATCTAGATTGAATCTTGTATTCGGAAATGATAGTTGGAGAAAACTATATGATATTCCCACACAATCACGTCTTTTTGATGGTAAGCCAGATGAGAGAACGCCAGGATTGGATGGCATAGTTCGCATTTACAAGCAGAATCTGAAAGAGATTGTAGGTGATAGGCTTCTTGACAAAACAAAGTTTCTTACGAATTCTACAAGCTCACCACTTTTTGCACTGGTGTTTTTTGCAGGAAATTCCGCCGGTACCAAAATTGCGCATAGAATAGCAGGGCATTTATTGGGTAACATTTAACCATGACCCAACCCTCCAAAATAGAATGGACTCAGACCACTTGGAACCCCGTTACCGGTTGCTCGAAGATCAGTCAGGGTTGTAAACACTGCTACGCAGAGCGAATGGCAAAACGGCTTCACGCCCAAGGGATGAAAAAATACAGAAACGGGTTCAAGATAACCACTCACGAAGACACTTTGAAAGACCCTCTGAAATGGAAGAAACCCAAAACCGTTTTCGTCAACTCAATGAGCGATTTGTTCCACAAAGATGTTCCCGCGAAGTTTGTTATGTCCGTTTTTGAAGTGATGAACGAGGCATCGCAACACACCTTTCAGGTTCTCACAAAAAGACCGGAGAGGGTTGTGAAAGCAAGCGGGCATCTGAGTTGGACTTCCAATATATGGATGGGAACGAGCATAGAATCCGAAAAGTATCTTGTTCGCGCGGACGCTTTGAGAAACACCGGCGCGCGGGTGAAGTTTCTGTCCCTTGAGCCGTTGCTTGAACCGCTTCCGAATCTGAATTTGAAAGGCATAGACTGGGTTATTGTCGGCGGAGAATCGGGACCCGGAGCAAGACCGATGAAAGAGGAATGGGTTGCGGAAATCAGAGACAACTGCGTTACAAGCGGCGTTCCATTTTTCTTCAAACAGTGGGGCGGCGTCAACAAAAAGAAAACGGGTCGCACTCTTGAGGGAAAACTGTGGGACGAAATGCCCGACCGCCGGAGGACGGCAGAGGCGGATTTGACACTGCATCCGCTTCAGGCTTAGAAAGCCGTTTTCAGATTACAAAAGATTGTGCGGAATATGGGGAATGGAGTCCTCGCACAATTGTCCGGCGTCAGAAAAAACTGGCGCAAATATCCTGTGGAATCCGGCAAATTCAGTTTCCGGATTAGAGAATGTTTTGTTGTTGTCCGTTTGACATCGCACCCGATTCTATGGCATAATCAACGCTCTGAAAGGGAAACCATAATGTTGCAAGCGGTAATAAGAACAGGAAACAGACAGTATCTCGTCAAATCCGGCGATGTGGTTGATATTGAGAAAATCGCGGGCGCGCCCGGAGAGGCGGTCGGATTTTCCGATGTGCTGATGGTTTCGGACGGAGAAGGCGAGGCGCGCATCGGCGCTCCCGTTGTTGAAGGAGCGGAAGTGAAAGCCGAAATTGTCGCCCAGAAGAAAGGAGCGAAAATCATTGTTTTCAAGTTCAAAAGACGCAAAAAATACAGACGCAAAGCCGGACACCGGCAACAATACACGGCGGTTCGCATAACCGACATCAAAGGATAGACAAAGAGGTAAAACCATGTCCACAAAAAAAGGCGGCGGAAGTTCAAAAAACGGAAGGGATTCGAGGGGCAAACGGCTCGGCGTCAAAAAGTTCGGCGGAGAGTTTGTTAAAGCCGGAAACATAATCATGCGCCAGAGAGGGACGAGTTTTCATGCCGGCGACAATGTGGGAACCGGACGCGACTGGACGCTTTTTGCTCTTGCGGACGGTTTTGTTAAATTCCGCAAGGGCAAAAGAAACTTCATCTCCGTTGTTTCATCCGCGAAATGATTTTTAAGGTCGGCAAAACGCTTTCGCCGACCAAACCCGCCCCGTCCGTTACACTGTCGGGGCAGCACCCCGAAAAGCGGGCAATATTATGACAGGAAACGAAATAAGGGAAACCTTTATTTCCTATTTTGAAGACAGAGGGCACAAGCGCGTCAGAAGCTCGCCTCTGGTTCCATCCCAAGACCCGACTCTTCTGTTTGTGAACTCCGGAATGGTGCAGTTCAAAAATGTTTTTCTCGGAATGGAAACCCCTCCGGCAAACCGCGCGGTCTCATCTCAGAAATGTATGCGGGCGGGCGGAAAACATAACGATTTGGAAAATGTGGGATATACGGCGCGTCATCACACTTTTTTTGAAATGCTGGGCAATTTCTCCTTTGGCGACTACTTCAAGGAAGACGCCGTCCGCTTTGCATGGGATTTGATGACCAATGTTTTCAAACTTCCGAAAAACAAACTGTGGGTTACGGTTTACAAGGATGACGACGAAGCGTTTGAGATTTGGAAAAAAGAGGCGGGCATTCCGCAGTCGCGCATAGCGCGCATGGGGGATGAAAGCAATTTCTGGTCAATGGGAGATGTGGGACCTTGCGGGCCGTGTTCGGAAATTCTGATAGACCAGGGGGAAAAAGCGGGATGCGGCGCGAAAGAATGCGCCGTGGGATGCGACTGCGACCGCTATCTTGAGCTGTGGAATCTTGTCTTTATGCAGTATGAAAGAGACGAGTCCGGAGGGATGACTTCCCTGCCGACTCCCAGCATAGACACCGGAATGGGGCTTGAGAGAATGGCGGCGGTGATACAGGGAGCGCCGAGCAACTACGAAACGGATTTGCTGCGCGGGATAATCTCCCGCATTGAGGAAATATCAAAGATTCAATACGGCGGCGGAAGCGGCGGCGCGGCTGACAGCAGCATGCGCGTGATTGCAGACCATGCGCGCGCGGCGGCGTTCCTTGTTTCGGACGGGGTTTTTCCCTCAAACGAGGGAAGGGGCTATGTGCTGAGAAGGATAATACGAAGAGCGGTGCGCCATGCGAAAATTCTCGGAGCGGACGAGCCGTTTCTTTTCAAAACGCTGGGAGCGGTCTCCGAAACCATGGGCGACACCTATCCCGAACTTTCCGAAAAAACGGAATTTGCCGCGCAAATCGTCATGAGCGAGGAAGAAAGATTTCTTGAGACGGTGGACAGGGGGCTTGAGATACTTGAGAGCGAAGTCAAAAAACTTTCACGCGGAGAAAAACTTTCCGGCGGAGTCGCTTTCAAACTTTATGACACATACGGATTTCCGCTTGATTTGACCGAGGATGTTCTGAGGGGCAGGAATATCGGCGTTGACGGCGAAGGTTTTAACAGGGAAATGGGGAGGCAGAAGGAACAGTCAAGAAAATCGTGGAAAATCTCGGGCGTTTCCACCGAGAGCGGTTCCGATTATTCGGCTCTTGTGTCCGGCGGTTTTTCAACCGATTTTACCGGCTATGAAACCACGGAAGGTTCGGCGACCGTTGTTCTGGTAAACACCGATTCGGAGCGGAACGGAGAGATTAAAATCGTTACGGACTCAACGCCCTTTTACGCGGAATCGGGCGGGCAGGTAGGAGACGCCGGAACGGTTGAGGGAGACGGATTTTCCGCAAACGTTGTTGAAACGGCAAGACCGGTTCCGGGCATAATCGTCCACCGCGCGGTTGTTGAAAAGGGGAGCGTTTCCGCCGGAGACACCGTCCGCCTTTCGGTTGACAAAACCCTCAGGCAAGGTTCCCGCGCCCATCACACCGCCACTCACATTCTGCATGCGGTTTTAAGGGAAAAACTCGGAACCCATGTCAGTCAGGCGGGTTCTCTTGTCGCTCCGAACCGGCTGAGGTTTGACTTTACCCACCATTCGGCGGTGAGCGGAGAACTGATTGAAGGGATTGAAAGCGCGGTGAACGAAAGAATCGGACGCGCCGATGAGGTGGTTACAAAAACGGATGTTCCGTATGACGAAGCGGTGAAGGGCGGAGCGACTGCGATTTTTGAGGAAAAATACGGTGACAGGGTGAGGGTCGTTTCAATCGGTGATTACAGCGTTGAGCTTTGCGGGGGAACGCATCTTCACAACTCCGCCGCCGCGGGGATGTTCAAAATCGTGTCGCAGTCCGCATCAGGGGCGGGAGTGAGAAGAGTAGAGGCGGTTTGTTCCGAAGCGGCTCGCGCGCGCGCGGCACGGAACGAGAAAACGCTTTTGCAAACGGCGAAGGTCCTCGGGGTCGGCGCGTCAGACATTGCCGAAAGAGTGGAAAAACTTCTGAGGCGCAATGAAGAATTGGAAAAAGAGTCCGGCGAACGCAGAAAAAACGCCCTTTCGGAAGACGCGGAACGGATGCTTTCCCAAGCCGCGCATATTAACGGAATTGAGTTTCTTTCGCGCGAAATTCCCGGCGCGGGACCCGAAGAGTTGAGGGATTTATGGGACAAAGTTCGCCCGAAAATTAAAAGCGGCGTTGCCGTGCTCGGCGGAGAGCGGGAAGGCAGAGCGTTTATCCTTGTCGGCGTTACGAAAGATATTTCCGGCAGATTTCATGCGGGAAATATCGTAAAGGAAATCGCCCCCTTGATTGGCGGCAGGGGAGGCGGAAAACCCGCGCTCGCTCAGGCGGGCGGAGACGCGCCCGAAAGTATCGGCAAAGCGATTGAAAAATCCGCCCGTCTGCTGGAATCTTTGTAATTTACGGTTTAATCAGTTCGGCTCAATGCCGTGTTTTTGAAACACTTTTTTTATTTTTCCGAGAGCGCTTTTTTCCACCTGTCTGACCCTTTCCCTTGAAATGCCGAGTTTGCCTCCTATTGCTTCAAGGGTTTCCTGATTATCGCCGAGCAGTCTGCTCTCAACTATGTGGCGCTCTTTTTCCGTGAGAGTTTTAAGGGCTTCACTCATGTGCGTTTTCACAATCCGCTTAATCTGGGCGCGTTCAAAGTCAACCTCCTGGTTTTCCGAACTGTCCGTCAGAAAATCCAGATGCGCCTGCTCCGCTTCGTTTTGAACCGGAGAATGAAGCGACAGGTCTCTTCCTCCCATTACCTGTTTCATTTCAGAAACGCTTTTTTCCGAAACTCCGAGTTCATCCGCAAGTTCGGCGTTGATGTCGGAGTCGCGTCGGCCTTCCGCCCCCTTCATTTTTCCGCTTGCGGAGCGAAGTTTGTAGAAAAGTTTTCTCTGCTCTCTGCCCGTGCCGATTCTCACAAGGCTCCATGTGTCCATTATGTATTTTTGTATGTAGGCTTTTATCCACCACACGGCGTAGGAGATAAGGCGGTAGCCCTTCGTCGGGTCAAATCTTTTGACCGCCTGCATAAGTCCGAGGTTTCCCTCCTGAATTATGTCCATCACGTTTACCCCGTAGTTTTTATATTCGCCCGCGACCTTGACGACAAATTTCAGGTTTGACGCGACGAGTTTGCGCGCGGCGTCTATGTCTCCGGTTTCTTTGTAGCGTATTGCCAGTTTTCTTTCTTCCTCTCCCGACAGCAAAGCATGGGAGGCAATTTCAGAAAGGTAGCGTTGAAGCGCGGAGGCGGGGGCAAGAGCTGAAGAGGGCAAAGCGGCGGATTTTCCCCGTATTTTTTTCTTATCGTCCGAATTTTCTTGACTGTTTTTCATCGGGCATATAATTTAACACATTGTCAGTTCCGGTGTAGCTCAGCTGGCAGAGCGGGTGGCTGTTAACCACTAGGTCGGGGGTTCGAACCCCTCCGCCGGAGCCAGAAAGGCACAATCGCCCGCCCCTCAAAGCATAAAGCAAACATATTTGCTTTATGTCCCCCGCCGACACGAATAGGCCTCAAACTTCCAAGACCCGGCAAAATGTTGGCGCTTCAAACCTGCACGGTCTCAAAAAAAAGGAAAAATCCCCTCCCCCCAATCTCAAAGTTCTCATTCCTCCCAACTCATTCCCCAAGGGAATTTGTCTCCCCCACCCCGCACGGTTACTTTAACCCGTGCGGTGTCAAAAATAACCATACAGTATTGCGTCCAATGCGGCTGGCTTCTCCGTGCGGGATGGATGGCTCAGGAGTTGCTTTCCACTTTCGGCGACAAGATAAGCGAACTTGCCCTTGTGCCTTCATCGGGCGGTGTTTTCAAAATTTCTGTCGGCAAAGAGCTGATTTGGTCAAGAGAGCAAAAAGGCGGTTTCCCCTCCGCCGCCGAACTGAAAGCGTTGGTCAGAGACCGGATTGCGCCGGAGATGAGTCTCGGACATATTGACGAAAAAGCGGAACAGTCTTAAAACGGAGAATCAGTTGCCCAAAGCCCTTGTCTTTCAGCATGTTGACCACGAATCCCCCGGACGGCTCGGAGAGTTGATGCGTCAAAACGGTTTTGAGATTCACACCGTAAACTTCGGAGCGGGAGACACCGTTCCCCGAAGCGCGGACGATTTTTCCGTTCTTGTTGTTATGGGCGGACCCATGGGCGTTTATGAGCAAGGCAAATATCCCTGGCTTGCCCCGGAGATCCGTTTTACGGGCGAATTCATAAAACGCGGTTTGGCGGTGATGGGTATCTGCCTCGGAGCGCAAGTAATGGCCGCGGCTCTCGGGGCAAAGGTTGTGAGCGGAAGTTCAAAAGAGATAGGATGGCACGATATTGAGTTGACGGACGAAGCGACGGACGATCCGTTGTTTTCAGGATTTTCCAAAACGGAAAAAGTTTTTCAGTGGCATGGAGACACCTTTAAAACTCCGGACGGCGCAAAAAATCTGGCGTTGTCCCGCGACTTTCCGAATCAGGCGTTCAGATACGGAAGCAGGGCGTATGCGCTTCAGTTTCACCTTGAGACCGATGAGAGTATGGTGCGCGAGTGGCTTGCCATGGAAGAAAACAGGAGGGAGATTGAACTTGCCGCTCTCAGCCCGGAGCGGATTGAATGCGGCATCGGACTTTACGGCGAAAGAATGAAAAAACTTGCCGATTCGGTTTTTGGCGGTTTTTTGAAACTTGTCTAAATCGTCTGTAGAATGAGTTCCCTAAAACAACCCAACAAGGAGAATATTTATGTCTGATTGGAAATTCACAAATCACGGACATCAGGAAGTTCAGCCATCTCAGTCAAAGAGAGCGGTCTTTATAGGAAGGTATCAACCATACCATCAGGGGCATATAAGTCTTGTGCGCCAGAAATTGGACAAAGGCGTTCCGTGTCTGGTAATGGTGAGGGACATTCCGCCTGACCCGAAAAACCCTTTTACAACGGAGCAGACGGTGGACATGATACGCAAGTATCATCAAAGCAAAGGGGACGATGTTGAAGTGATGAAAATTCCCGATATTGAATCGGTCAACTGGGGCAGGGGGGTCGGCTATGAGATGAACGAGTTTTTCCCTCCCGAAAACATAGGATGGATATCCGCCACAAAGATAAGGGATTCAATCAAAAGAGATGAGAACGACTGGCGTGCGATGGTGGACGAGTCAATCCAGGAAGATGTTGCCAAATATCTGAAAGAGTCCGCTCTGTAAAAACACAAGTTTTGCCTTGTGTCCGCCGGACATTGCGGTCAGCGCTTTCTCATGGGATTGCCGTTAAAACGGTAATTCCGCCGTCGGGGGAACTTTTTTCCGCTTTTGCAATACCGGGCTTTTAAGCGATACTAATGGCGATTTTATTGATGGCGGCGTAGCCAAGAGGTAAGGCAACGGTCTGCAAAACCGTTATACCCCGGTTCGATTCCGGGCGCCGCCTCCATCTCGCGTCTCCGCCCGGGTGGCGAAACTGGTAGACGCAAGGGACTTAAAATCCCTCGGGATAAACCCCATGCCGGTTCAAATCCGGCCCCGGGCAGAAAGGCACAATCTCTAAAAAGCCAGAGATACAAGCAAACATATTTGCTTGTATCCCACAGTTGCCACGGATAGTCGGCAGGTCTCACCCGAAAGGCACAATCTCCCACGAGTCAAAATGCAAGCGTTATGTATCTTTTGGAAAAAGAGATTGAAAGTTTCAAGCAATTTTCCCAATCTTCAATACAATCGTTGTTATCCCGCCGTTACCTTGAACAGTTACAATATCCGACCTGCAAGTCAATCCAGACGGCTACAAAAAGGCAACTATATCAGTCTGTTGCCACACTTTCATAAAGCAAAATCTAACAGTCCAAACCGGGACACAGACAGTGTTGAAACCTCAATGTCCAACCCCTCCACAGCCCCGAAACTGGTGGAAATCAGTGAAGAGTCCTTTCAGAATTTTCCGCTTTCCATTCAATAAGTTGTTCTATTTCTTTCCAATCTTCACTTTCCAACATCTCAAGAATTTCCTCTTCATCAATATCCTCAAGGTTTTCTTCGGCAAGAATTCTCAGTAAGCTAAAAAACAAGGACATGCTTTTCTCCGTTTCCGCAATCCGGTTGAGTTGGAGAAAACTACACACGGCAAAGTCAAAGTCAAACAGTCGTCCGGCAAAGACGCCGAACTTATTGACAAACCGGCTGTATGAGAGAATATAAGCACAGTTGGGGAACAGGAGTGAAATGTCTATTCTTATTGACATACAGAAAGCGATTGAAGAAATAAAAAACGGAAAGTTTTTAATTCTCGTGGACGATCAGGACAGGGAGAATGAGGGAGACCTTGTTATTGCGGCGGAGTTTGTGACTCCCGAAGCGATAAACTTTATGGCGACTTACGGCAAAGGGCTTATATGCCTTGCTCTTACCGATGGCGATGCAAAGAGAATAGGGCTGAAACTTATGGAGCCGGAAAACACTCACGGCGGTTCACAGCACACCGCTTTCGCCGTTTCAATAGACGCAAAAGACGACATTACCACGGGAATTTCCGCATACGACAGAGCGGTGACCGTAAAACGCGCAGTGTCGGAAGATTCCGAACCGGCGGATTTTATCCGTCCGGGGCATATGTTTCCCCTTATCGCAAAGGAGGGCGGAGTGCTTGTCAGAGCGGGGCACACAGAAGCGTCCGCTGACCTCGCGCGAATTGCCGGACTCAAACCCGCGGCTGTGATATGCGAGATAATGCAGAGCGACGGACACATGGCAAGAATGAACGAACTTGTTGAGTTTTCGCGCAAACACAATATAGCGATGGCTACGATAGCGGACCTGATCAGCTACAGGTTGAAGAAAGAGTCTTTTGTAAAAAAAGAGGCGTCAACCACAATTCCGACAGAATACGGGACTTTTGACGCTTTTGTTTATGTGAACGAACTGGACGGCTCCCAGCACTTCGCCCTGACCATGGGGAAAGTTGAAAACTCACCGGAAACACTTGTCCGTGTGCATTCGGAATGTCTCACAAGCGATGTGTTTCACTCCCTTCGCTGCGATTGCGGACCGCAGTTGAGGCAGGCGATGAAAATGGTGGCTGAAAACGGGGAAGGCGTGATACTGTATCTCAGGCAGGAAGGGCGCGGCATAGGGCTGCTGAACAAGATAAAAGCCTACAGTCTTCAGGACAAAGGGATGGATACGGCGGAAGCGAATGAGGCGCTCGGATTCAAAAAAGACCTCAGAGACTACGGAATCGGGGCGCAGATTCTGCGCGACCTCGGGGTAAAAACAATGAAACTTATGACAAACAATCCGAGAAAAGTGAGCGGGCTTGACGGATTCGGTCTCACAATTTCGGAAAGGGTTTCAATAGAAATTCCTCCCAATGATAAAAACAAGGACTACCTGTTGGCGAAAAAAAACAAGCTCGGTCATCTGCTTTCAAAGGTTGACTGAAGGAGGGGAAATCATGCCTCAATACAAGGAAGGAAAAATGGACGCGAAGGGTTTGAAGTTTGCAATAGTGGCAAGCAGGGTTAATTCCATCGTAACCTCGCCGCTGCTTGAGGGAGCGGTCGATGTTCTCTCCAGACACGGAGCTTCGGACGGCAATATCACGGTGATAAAAGTTCCCGGCTCTTTTGAGATTCCGTTTGCGGTAAAACAGGCGGCAAAGTCGGGGAAATATTCCGCCGTAATAGCGATAGGGTCAATAATTCGGGGGCAGACTTCACACTTTGACATCCTCGCTTCCGAGGTCGCAAGCGGGCTTTCATCCGCGGGACTTGAGTCCGGCACGCCGGTTGCGAACGGAGTTATAACCACGGAAACCCTTGAGCAGGCAATTGAAAGGGCGGGAGGAAAAGCGGGAAACAGGGGATCCGAAGCGGCTCTTTCCTCAATTGAGATGGCGCAGCTTGTAAAATCTTTGTAGTTTCCGCAAGCGGAAAATTGTATGAAAAAAAGACGGCTTTCCAGAGAGTTTGCCTTTCGGCTTCTCTACCAACACAATGCCAACGGGCTTCTCCGCTCCGGATGCGAGGGGAAAATTTCCGAAAAATATTTTGAAAGTTTGAAAGAGACGGATGACGGGGAAGCGTTGCCGGACACGAAGTTCTTTGAAGAACTTGCCGCGGGGGTTTTTGAAAACATTGAGGAAATAGATTCGCAGATCGAAAACTGCTCGGAAAACTGGAAAATTTCCCGTATGTCTCCCATAGACGCCAATATAATGAGAGTGGCGGTTTTTGAACTTCTGTATATGAAAGACATGGACGGCGCAGTCAGCATAAACGAGGCGATTGAGATAGCCCGTAAATACGGCACGGAAAAATCGGGAGCGTTTATAAACGGCGTTCTTGATAAAATACGGGCGAAGGAGTCTGCGGGGGATGTTTGAAATTGCGGCTTCAATTGAGAGTCTTGTCAGGGGTGAGGATCTTGACGGGGAATCGGTCGCCGACGTTTTCCGGCGCATAATGGACGGCGAACTCACCTCCGCGCAGACCGCCGCGTTTCTTATCGCTTTGAGGATAAAAGGCGAAACTCCCGATGAACTGACCGGAGCCGCGAGGGCGATGTTTTCGCGGGCGCGCACATTTGAGCACGGTCGGGAAAATGCGGTTGACCTTTGCGGCACGGGAGGCGATTCAAAGGGAACTTTCAATATCTCCACCACCGCCTCTTTTATTGCCGCCGGAGCGGGAACCGCGGTCGCCAAACACGGCAACCGCTCAGTTTCAAGTCCGGTCGGAAGCGCCGATGTGCTGGAAGCGGCGGGAATAAAAATTGATATGGACCTGGAAACCTCCCGGCGTTGTCTGGATGTTGCCGGTATAACTTTTCTTTTCGCGCCCCTGTTTCACCCTTTAATGAAAAATGTCGCGCAGACGCGCAGTGAGATGGGCGTCAGAACCGTTTTTAACATGCTCGGCCCCATGGCAAATCCCGCGCTTGTAAAAAGGCAGGTTATCGGCGTTCCATCGGCGGAAATATCCGTTGGGATGATAAAAGCGGTCGCGGGTCTCGGCTTGAGCAGATGTATGGTTGTAACCGGAAAAGACGGCATGGACGAGATAACCGTTACGGATAAAACGGAGGTTTCCGAGTTAAGGGAAGACGGCTCAATTGTGCGATACATGATAAACCCCGAAGAGTTCGGGATTAAAAAAAGGACGCTTGCGGAAATCAGGGGCGGTTCAACCGCGTCTGAAAACGCCGCGATTATGAAAGCGGTTCTTGAAAACGGCGCGGATGCCGCCAAAACTGATGTGAGTTTGCTCAATGCGGCGGCGGCAATATATGTTTCCGGGCGGGCGGACAGTATGGACGCGGCTTTCAAACTGGCAAAACAGTCTCTTGAAAGCGGCGCTGCGATGTCTAAATTTATGGAACTGAAGCGGCTTTCAACCGATTCCGGTAAGGTTTGACTTTGCAATGTTGACAAAAATTCTTGAACATAAAAAACACGAGATTGCCGAACTCAAAAAACGCGCGACCGCGGATGAAATCCGCGCCCGGGCGGAAGGCGCCTCTCCCGCCGAAGATTTTGTCTCGGCGCTTCTTTCCGGCGGAAAACCCGCAATAATAGCGGAAGTCAAAAAGGCGTCGCCTTCCAAAGGCGTAATTGCCGCGGATTTTGACCCCGTTTTGACCGGTAGGCAGTATCAGCAATGCGGAGCGGCGGCGGTTTCAGTTCTGACGGACGGGGAATTTTTCAAAGGAAGTCTCAACTATCTCTCCGCCGTTAAAGAGGAAATCTCAATTCCCGTTCTCAGAAAAGATTTTCTGATTGACCCTTTCCAGATATACGAATCAAGGGCGGCCGGAGCGGATACGGTTCTTTTGATAGTCGCCGCAATGGAAAGTAAGAGCCAACTGTCCGATTTGCTGGAACTTTCCCGGTCACTTGGGATGGAGCCTCTGGTTGAAGTTCACAAGGAGTCCGAAGTGGAAACGGCGCTGAAGGCGGAAAGTGTGGTAATAGGAATCAACAACAGGGATTTGAACAGTTTTGAAGTGGATTTGTCCGTTTCCACAAGACTCGCTCCGATGATTGACAAAGATAAAGTAACGGTTTCAGAGAGCGGTATAAGTTCCTCAAATGATATGCGTTTTCTTGCAGAATACGGGGTTGACGCTTTTCTTATCGGAGAGAAATTCATGCGGTCTTCAAATCCCGGGAAATCTCTGTCCGATATGATTGACGGGTGGGCGCGATGAATCGAAAAAAGCCGAAAAAACCGATGCTTGCCGCCGTGCTGTCCGCTTTCATTCCGGGACTGGGTCAGATATACGGCGGTTTTGTTGGCAAAGGCGCCATGCTTCTGTGTTTGAATTTTCTCATAGGCATACTCAACAAAGACCTTTGGAAAGCGTTTGCGGAAAAGCGGATTGCGGACGATGACAAATGGATTTTTCTGGCTTATACGCTTGCCGGTCTTTTGCTTACGGTTTTTGCGGTGATTGACGCCAAGATAGGGGCGGAAAGAGTCAACAGGCAAATTTCCGGCGACAGTTAGGGCGCGGGCGGTTTGTCGGTCGTTTTTGAGTTGTCGCAGAAAATCTTTACAAGGGAAGGCAGAAATATCAGGGCGGACAGCATCGCGGCGGCAAGACCCGCGATTGTGAAGAGCGCGAACTTAACCATAACCACAAGACTTGAAAAACAAAGCACCGCAAGCGCAACACAGAAAAGAACGGTTGTGAGAACAATGGGTCTTGCGACTATTGAAATACTTTTTTCAATGGAGGATTCAACATTGCCGGAACCGCCTTCCGCTCTTTTGTAATGGTGGAGAAAATGGATGGAGTCGTCCACGCTCAATCCGAGGGTTATTCCGGCGACAAGAACAGTGGCAAAATCAAACGGCACTTTCAGCAGTGAAAGGGTTCCGGTTGAAACAAGAACGGGGAAAATGTTGGAAACAAATCCCGCCATGCCGGGACGCAGCCCGAAAACGGACACAAAAAGAATTCCCATAATCGCAAAAGTCAGCGCGAAACTGCGCACTTGGGTTGAAATGACATAGCGGCTCAGTTTATGTATGTAAGCGCCGGTTCCGGTAACAACAATGCGCGCATCGGGGAATATTTCCTGCGACCGCGAGTTTATAAACTTAATCAGAGAGCCAAGTTCCGTGGAATTCAAGTTCGGTGTTTGCGCCTCTATCCTGACGGTTGAGGAGTTGAAATTCAGGTAAGGGCTTAAGAGATCTTTTCCGCGCTCTCCGCGTGAAAGTTCAAGAAAAAGAAGTTCTTGGGCGAGTTCATTGGCGTTTCGGGGCAGAGAGGAATTTGAATTCGCAAGAGGGCGGTGAGTTATTTCAAGGGGAAGCAAGTAGCTGTTGGAATCATTAATCATTTCATTGGAATTGAGATTTTCAACAAGTTTCCCCGCGAGGTTGAAATTTTCAAAGTTGTGAAAATACATGGCACTCTCGCCGTCAACCAGAACTTCAACCGAACCGGAGCCATGAAGTTTGCCGTCCGCCGTGTCAAACGCTTTCGCTATGCGGCTTGATTTTTTGAACAGAACATTCAGAAAATTCGTCTCCGTTCGGGCGTAAATCAGCGACAAAGCCATAATCAGCGATAAAGCCGCAAACGCAAAAGCGGTTTTTCCTCTCCCGCCCGCAAATCCCGTAGAGAAACGCGCAACCGCTGATGTGATCTTTCCGCCGTTTTTTTGCAAACCCGATGACATTGCGGCGGGGAAAAGCCAAAGCGCTCCCCATACGGTTGAGACCAAAATCGGATAGCACAGAACAATCGCCGCAAAAGAGTCAATTCCGAAATTGCTTACGGGAACCAGTTCGCTTACAAAAAAAGCGCCAAAACCCGCCGCGCTTGTCAAACTTGTAAAAAGACACGGAAACCAAGTCTTGCCGATTGTTGAACGCAGGGGGTTTGCATTTCCGGAAGCGACTTCCCTGTTCCACATTGAAAAAATATGAAGTCCGTCCGCAATCACGATTATGGAAACCATAAGGGGAAGGGAGAGACTTACGGGCGTGAGGCTGTGCCCGAGAAGGTTGACGGTTGCAAGAGACTGGGCAACGGAGACAGCCATGCAGGTCATAAGAGTTCCGACCTGAAAACTGTTTCGGAGAAAAATACGGAGAAAAAGCGCGATAACTCCGGCCGCAACCGCGAGAAGCCGGAACAGTTCTTTTCTTACGGTGCGGTTTATTTCCGCTTTGAGAGCCGCATCTCCGGCAAGCAGTGCGTCGGAAAATTGAGAATTGCGGATTTTTTCTTCAACGGCTTCAACCAGATTGCTTCTGAGCACGGCGCGGTTGCGGGTGTCAACCCTCATTTGTATCGCCATTGTTTTGCCGTCTTCGGAGAGAAGTTTTCCGTGATAGGGACTTTCGGTAAAAAGGGTTTGAAACTGTTGCGTGTTTTTTATCGCTCCGGTTTGAATCGCATTTCCAAAGCCGCGGATTTGCAGTGTGTCATCGCTTTTGACAACCGTTTTTGCGGACAGCGGCGATTTGGAACTGAGAACTCCGGGAATCAGTGAGAGTTCTTTTTCAAAACTTTCAATTGCCGGAAAGATTGAAGGAACGGAGAAAAGATTTTTCTCCAGAGGGACTATAAGAAAAAGAGATTCTCCCTTTTCAAACTCTTCCGCCAGATAGTCAATCTGTTTTTCAAGGGGATGGTCGGGAGAAAGCCACAGGTCGCTGTCAAATTTCAAGCCGGATGACGCGACCGCTATCGCGCAAACGGCAATCAACCACGAAAGAAATACGGTTTTTTTAAGCACATCAGAACTTCCATATCAGCCCTACACGCGGCGCCACAACAAAGCCATCGTCAAACTCCCAGTTTCCCCCTTCGTCATCCTCTCTTAACTGGCTGAGTTCGCTGTCCGAGAAATACTGAAGGAAGTCCAGCCCCGCTATGAGTTGAAGGGTTCCGGCTCCGAGGTGGTCAAATCTGTCAATGTTTGTCACCGCGTAAACGCTTGCTCCGGCGGCGAAAGAACCGAGGAATCCCGCTGTCAGGGCGACAAAGTTCTGCTTGTCCTGCGTTATGAAATAAGCGGCGTTAATAAATGGAGCGGCTAACAGCCCCGTATTGGGGTCGTCTTGATACGCATTCACCAGGTCCGCCCCCGTTTCCGCCTCGCCGGTAAAGTTTTCGTTTATAAAGTAACCGGCGACCTCAACTTTCCACCTTTCCGCCGTATACTCAACTCCGATGCCGCCGAACAGGGTTTGTATGTCTCCGTAAAGTCTGCCGCCGTTTCTTTCCACCGCCCATCTCCGGTAATTCATCTCAGGTGTATCTCCGCCGGGGTCAGTAATGGGAAGAAGGTTATTGCTATCATCAACGCGCTCCAAATCCGCCTGACTTTCCCTGTATGAAAGTTCCCCCTTGAAATTCCATCTTCCTCTCGGAACGGACGCTTCAATTGAATACGCCTCAAGTTTTGAAAGGTCGGGTGATCCTCTAAAAGAATCGGCTCCACTGCCGACAGTCTCCAGCCGATTGGGAAACAGGCTGTTTCTTCCGTTGTAGTATGTAAAGGCGATTGTTCCCCAGTTTGGATAGAAAAGGACGCGGGCGGCGTATTGATTGTGGTCTTGCAAATCTTTTCTTCTTACATTAACAACATCTTCCTCTCGTTGGGAAAAATCTTCAAAATATTCCGCTATCAGCGGGTTGATAATGGTTTTCAGGAAAAAATAGCCTTGGAGTTCAATTCGCTCATGCGGAATAAGCGAAACCTGCGCATTGTTCTGCGCAAGTCCGAAATTTACTTTTGAAAAAGTGGTTCCCAAATTCTGAGTGCGCAACGGAAGAGTGAAAAATACGGGCGAAACCACATCAAACTGCCCCCAAACCACTTTGCGTTTTCCCACCTTGATATTGAACTGCGGAACGGGCGAAAAACCGACATACGCCTCGGTGAGCTCCAGCTCGTCCGTTTCGATTTTTAATGTTCTTTCCCGATTGAATTGTTCTTCCGGTTGGCAGGATGCGCAGGACTCTCTTGTCTGTCTGAACCTGACTTCCTCTCTATACGCTCTTCCCTCAAGATAGACTTGAAGACTGTCTTTTGAAAAATCAAACCCCCCGCTTCCGAGAAGGAGGTTTCTTCTGCTTGGTCCCGTGGGGGTGGCAAATGCGCCGAAATTCAAAAATACATATTCTCTGATTTGTTCAAGGGCTCCGACGCCGGTTTCCTTGTATTCTTCAATTATCAGACCGTCATCGGTTGCGGCGCGCGCCGTTGAAAAACTTCCGGCGGGAAAGAAGGAGAAAATGCAAACTATTGCAAACGCCGATATGAGTTTGATTGCTTTGCCAACAAGGGAGAATGTTTCGCTCATCTCTGTTACCTGTTTTGAAGTTTGGAAATGCCCACTTCATTCGGTTTGATTTTTTTGAAATTAACGGAATTCTTTGTCATGTAAGTTGAGCCCCCGGTTTGGTGATTTTCCATTTCCGCTTCCATTACGATATACATTTCTCCGGTTTTTACAAGCTTCCTGCTTCTCAAAGTTTTCAGAATCCCGCCGGAGCGGTCATAGAAGACAACTTTTTCGGGCACTTTGATTTTGTCTATTATGTGGGTTTCAATTCTTGAATACGGCTCCGTTGAATCTTTGGGAACACTTGAGACGACTGAAATTTTTCCGTCAGACCCTGTCAGCGTGTGCGTGTCTTCGCTCGGTTTTCTTCCCGCGATGTCCGAATTTGTAAAGTCCGAGCCCATAAAACTTTGATGTTTGTCTTCGGCGCTCAGTTTGTTCACCGTTCTGAAAGCCGGAAAATATATCCATTGGTCGCTGTCTTTGTTTTCCCTGTCATAAACGATGTTGAACAGACCCGTTCCCTTGATGTCCGAAGGTTTATAGAAACGCAAAAGACTTTTTGTCTGTCCGTCCGATATTCTGTAAAGCATTTTGAAAAAGCGTATGCGTTTTCGTCCCTTTGGATCTTTTATCAGAATTTCCATGTCTATCCTCTGGCTTTTTTGCTTGCGTCCCTGCTCATAAACCTGCCGCATGAGTTCGGCGGCGTCTTCGGAATGAGAACCGGAAGGCGCAAGCAAAGCGACAAACAAAAAGGCGGAAAATACAATTTTGAAAATCATGGAATCCTTCAGACGAGCATCCGCATTATATCAGAATTTCCATACCAGCCCGAAACGCGGGGCGACAACTATATCGTCGTCAAGTTTGTATCGTCCGTTTTCATCGCTTATCTGGCTTATCTGATCGTCCGAAAAATACCGGAGAACATCCAGCCCCGCCACGAGTTGCAGGGTTCCGGCTCCGAGGCGGTCAACCTTGTCAAAGTTTTTTACCACATACAGACTCGCTCCGGCGCCGTAGGAACCGAGAAAACCGGCGGTAAGTCCCACAAAGGTTTTCCCGTCCCGTGTGATGAAGTATGAGGCGTTAAGAAATGGGGCGCCCAGAAGCCCCTCGTTCGGGTCATCCGTATAGGCGCTTGCAAGGTCCGCGCCCCTTTTTGCCCCGCCCGTGAACTCTTCGTAAAAGAAGTAGCCGCCGACATCAACACTCCACCTCTCCGCCATATACTCAAACCCGATGCCGCCGAACAGCGTTATTGCGTCGCCGTAAAGTCTTCCCCTGTTTTTTTCCACCACCCACCTCCAGTAAGCTTGCCTCGGCGTGTCGGCGCCGGAAACCGGCGGAAGAGACGAGGAAGATGTGTCAACAAACTCAAGATATTCCTCGCTTTTCCTGAAAGAGAACTCTCCCTTGAAATCCCATCTTCCCCTCGGAACGGACGCTTCAACCGAGTATGACTCCAGTTTTGAAAGATTTGGAGACACTTTGTAACTGTTCATTTCGGCGGTTACGGTTTCACCCAAATTAACGAAAAAACCGTTTCTTCCGCGGTAGTATGTCAGAGCGACCGTTCCCCATGACGGATAAAAAACGGCACGCAAGGCGTATTGATTTCGGTCTTGCAAATCTTTTCTTTTTGTGCCGTACCTGTCCCTGACAAAATCGGCAAGCAACGGGTCAATGATGGTTTGCAGAAAGAAATAGCCCTGAATTTCAATCCGCTCATGGGGAACAAGGGAAATTTGCGCATTGTTTTGCGCGAGCCCGAAATTCACCTTTGAAAATTCCGTTCCCAGACTCTTTGTTGTGGATGGAAGAGTGAAAAATACGGGCGAGAGAACATTAAACTGTCCCCAGACCACCTTGCGTCTTCCCACTTTAATATTGAGCGCCGAAAAAGGTGAAAAAGAGAAATATGCTTCGGCAATTTCCACTCTGTCCGAACTGAGTTTGACCGTTCTTTTGTCCGGTCCGAGCCCCGAAACCTTTTCCTGATTAAAACGAATATTTTCTTTCCATGCTCTTCCTTCCGCGAACAGTTGAAATTTTTCTCCGGCAAAATCAACACCGCCACTGCCTATAAAAAGATTCCTTTTGTTCTGTCCGGTGGGAGTCGCAAACGCGCCGAAGTTGAGAAATATATGTTTTTTCACTACGTCAACAAATCTTCTTTCCGGTTCCGAATATTCCTCAATAGTCAAACTTTCACTGATTTGAATGTTCTCAACTGAATCCGCAGCCCGTGCGCCGGAAGAAATAAAAATACAGGCGCAAAGAGTCAATGCCGTAAGTGCAGGCTTTGTAACTCTCCGGCTTGCGCAAACAGAAAACCGGCTGAAAACCGGCGCTACCTCATCCGCAAAGAGAATCGCGTGAATTTTGTGCGGCGTTCTTAAGTTGTCGGGGGAGGTGAAAATCGGTTCGTGCATAAACAAAACCTTGCGGGTTGAATAACCGCGCCGGTTTCTGTAGTATGAACCGTAACCTGAAAATTTCAAAGACGCGGAGGAAAATCAAATGACGGACGGCAAAACAAGAACGGTAACAATGAAGGGAAATCCGCTCACCCTTCTGGGAGCGGAGATTAAAGCCGGAGACAAAGCGCCCGATTTTTCGTCCCTGCTCGGCGCGGGAGAAAAAGCCACTCTCTCCGCTTTTGCAGGCAAGGTTAAAATATTTAATGTGGTCGTTTCCGTTGACACTCCGGTATGCGATTCCCAGACAAAACGTTTCGGCGAAGAAATCAAATCCCTGCCGGACGGGGTTGAAGTTATTACTGTAAGCATGGACCTTCCGTTCGCGCAGGCGCGTTACATAAAAGACGCCCGCATTGAGGGAGTTTCATGCGTGAGCGACCACCGGGAAGCGTCTTTCGGAAAATCATACGGAGTGCTGATAAAAGAAAACCGCCTGCTCGCAAGAGCGGTGTTTGTTGTTGATGAAAACGATGTCGTTCGGCATGCCGAGTATGTGAGGGAGATTGTGAATGAACCGGACTACGAAGCGGTTTTGAACGCGGTTAAATCGTTGTAAAATGGAAGAACAAAGCAAAGACGCAAAAACTCCGCCGGTTGTTACACAGGAGAAAGTGTTTGAGATTCTCGGAGACATCTACGACCCCGAAATACCGGTTGACATAGTTAACCTCGGCCTTGTTTACAGGATTGAAATTAACGGCGGAGATGTGAAAATTTTTATGACAATGACTTCTCCGGGCTGTCCCGCGGCGGGGCAGATAGTTTCGGAGGCAAAGATGCTTGTAAGCGAAATTGAAGGAGTGGAAAAAGCCGATGTGGAAGTTGTGTGGGAACCTCCATGGAATCCGGAAATGATGAGCGAAGCGGCAAGGGAGAGCTTTAACATATAAGCGGAAAATGTCGGACAAACTCAAAATCGGAGACAAAGCGCCGCTTTTTGAAGCCGCGACTTACGGAGGCGGGAAAGTCAGCCTTTCTGAAATACTTGCAAAAGGCGGAGCTGCAATATGCTTCTATCCGAGGGACAACACGCCCGGCTGCACGCGGGAGGCGTGCTCTCTGAGGGACGGCGAAAGCATGATAAGGAAAAAGGGAATAACTGTTGTCGGAGTCAGCACGGACAGCGTTAAGTCGCACGAAGGTTTCAGGGACAAGCAGAAACTGAACTACGCTCTTGTCAGCGACAAGGACAGGGAGATAATCAACGCCTACGGGGTTGTGAGTCCCTCAAACACCGCGCGGCGGGTTACATTCCTTGTGGACGGCGAGGGGAAGATAAGACACATCTGGAAAAAAGTTGACACTCACGCTCACGGCGATGAAATCCTGAAAAAGATTGAAGAGATTTCCCTTTAACTTTGCGCCGTAAAAACTCCAAAATCTCAAAACCGCATTTTTTTGTTACGGGAACCGACACCGGCGCGGGAAAGACGGTGGTTTGCGCCGCTCTTGCCCGGTGTCTTATGGCGGGCGGAAAAACAGTCTCAATGGTAAAGCCGTTTCAGACCGGCTGCGCGGCGGGTGAAGTTTCCGATGCGGATTTTGTTCACCGCGTGATGGGAAAAAAGTTTGAGCCGCAAATCTCAAGCCCCTGCCGGCTGAAAGAGCCGCTTTCCCCTTTCGCGGCGGCGGAACTTGAGGGAAGAAAGTTTGACATGCCGGAGATTTTTGAACTGATTGAAAAAGAGACGCAAAGATACGATGCCGTGATTGTTGAAGGCGCGGGCGGACTGCTTGTGCCTATAATGAAAAACTACTTTATGGCGGACTTTGCTCTGGATCTGGGGTTCAGAACAGTTATTGCCGCAAGAGCCGGACTGGGGACAATCAACCACACTCTTCTTACCGTTGAAGCCGCAAAAGCGCGAAACCTTCAAACGGAGGGGGTGGTAATATGCGGATACCCTTTGCGGCGGAGTGTGTGCGAAGAGACAAACCTGCTTTTTCTGCGGAGCGGGACGCAGGGCGGGAAAATCGTCGGAATCATACCTTTTATTCCCGGACTGAAAGTTGAAGGGGGAGCCGCCGGAGCTCTTGCGGAAAAAGACTGCCGCCTGTTTTTTACACCGGCTTTGGGCGGACTGCTTGATGAAAAAGAGCCGGAGAACAAACAAAAGACGCCGATTTGACACACGGTTCAGTTGTGTTACTTTAGGCGGGCATTCACAAACAAAAACAAGAAGTTTGGAAATACCCAAAGACAAAACCGAGCGTTTATCCCGGCAGATGAAAGCGACTTTAAAACAGGCTGTGTTTTTTCTTTTAATCTTCGGGGTCGCTTCTATTCCCGTTTTCCGGCCGTGCGCCGCCAAAGAAAAGGGACCGGAACAGCCGATACTTTTCAGCCATAAAATACACGCCGGAGAAAACAAGATAGACTGCCGAACCTGCCACAGTTATGTTGATGTTTCGCCTCATCCGGGGATTCCGTCCGTTCAAAAATGCATGGGATGCCACACCCACATTCAGGGCAGGGATACGGACTACAAAACGCAGGGCGGTTCCGTTATCAACATACGCAAAGAGATAGGCAAAGTGCGCGAATACTGGGAGAAAAAAGAGCCGATACCGTGGGTGAAAGTTTCTCCGATGGCGGAGTATGTTCACTTCAACCACAAACGCCATATCAAGCAGGGAATAGAGTGCAAAACCTGCCATGGCGATGTTGAAAATATGGATGTTGTCAGAAAGGCGGAAAAATTGAACATGGGGTTCTGTATATCCTGTCATGAGGAGAAAGCCAGAGATGAGTATCATCTGCGGCAGTTGAAAGACTGTCTGACTTGCCATTATTGATGGCGGAGTCGGATTGGAGGGCGAAGTGTCTGATAAGAAAAGCAAAGAAAATGAAAACGGTATAAGCAGACGTGACTTTCTGAAAGTCATGGGAGTTGCGGGCGGCGTTGCGGTGGCGTCCGGCGGGTGTTCTTCGGAACCGTTTGAACAGATTATCCCGTATGTTATTCCGCCCGAAAATTCCATTCCGGGAGTGCCGGATTACTATTCAAGCACCTGCCGTGAATGTCCGGCGGGATGCGGAATCGTCGTAAAAGCGAGGGAAGGGCGCGCCATAAAGATTGAAGGCAGTCCCGACAGTCCTGTAAACTTCGGCGCTCTTTGCGCTTCGGGGCAGGCGTCACTCCAGGGGCTTTACAATCCGGACAGAATAAAATCCCCTCTCGTCAAGGACGCAGGCGGAAAGTTTCGCGTCGCCACATGGAAAGATGCGGAGAAAAAACTTGCGGACAGAGTTCAGGAACTTGTCGCGCAAGGAGCCGGAGACCGCATTGTTTATCTGGACGGGGTTGCGACCGGTTCGTATGACGAACTGCTTGAAACATGGCTCGACGCCGTCGGAGCGAGACGCTACTCTTATGAAACCTTTTCGCATGAGCCGTTGAAAAAAGCAAACGAGATAGTTTTCGGGACAAACTCAATACCGTCCTACAAAATAGAAAAGGCGGAATATCTACTCTCTTTCGGAGCCGATTTTCTTGAGACATGGCTTTCTCCCGTGTCCAACGGGCGGGCGTTCGGCAAGATGCGCTCCCTGAAGGAAGGAAAAGCCGGCAAGGTGGTTCAGGTTGAGCCGAGAATGTCAATGACCGGCGCCAATGCCGACCGCATGATTCAAATCAAACCCGGAACGGAACTGTATCTGGCGCTTGGAATAGCAAACATAGTTGCGCGGAAAAAGCCGGACACCGAAGACTACCTGCTTTCCCTTGTCCGCGACTATACGCCCGAAACTGTTTCCGAAAAAACATCGGTCTCCACTGAAACCATATACGAAATAGCCGAAGAGATGATTTCAAAAAAGAGTCTGGCAATCGGAGGGGGTTCGGCGGTAACCGGTTCAAACGCGACCGAAATGCTTGTCGCCGTGAACCTGCTGAACTATTTGTCCGGCAATATGGATGAAACCGTTGATTTCGCCGATACTCTCGCCGTTTCGGAATCAAATTCCTACAAGGAGATTGTGTCTCTCATAAAAGACATGGAAAGCGGAAAAGTGGAAATTCTGATGGTGAGGGGAATCAATCCCGCATTTGTTCTTCCGGGTTCGGCGGGATTCAAAAGCGCGATGGAAAAGGTTCCTTTTACGGTGAGTTTTTCATCGTTTATGGATGAGACCGCACAACGGTGTTCCGTTATCCTGCCCGACAGCCACCCGCTTGAGAGTTGGGGGGACTTCAGCGCGAGAAAAAGTTTTCACGGAATAGTTCAACCCGTGATGTCAAGAATTTTCAACACCAAATCAACCGGAGATGTGATTATTTCCGTCAGCGGACAAGCGGAAGTTACAAAAGATATTTTCAAAGTTCCCGACTACTACTCGTTTATGAGAGACTACTGGAAAAGGAAAGGCGAACAGCTGTTTCCGGGAAAGCCGTTTGAACGGTTCTGGAGTGAAACGCTCAAGAAAGGCGGAGTTTTAACTCCGCAGGAACCGGCGGAAGTTTTGCTTTCGGGAAGGATGAGACTGTTCTCTTTTTCCGGCAGAGAAGCGGATTTTCAGGGGGACGGAAGCATGTGTCTCATCGCTTTTCCGTCCTCAAAATTCTACGACGGCAGGGGAGCCAACAAACCGTGGCTTCAGGAGTTGCCCGATTCGCTCACATCGGTCGTATGGGACTCTTGGGCGGAGATACATCCCGACACGGCAAAATCCATGGACTTGCGGGACGGCTCTTTTCTGAAAATTGAATCCCCGTTCGGACAGTTTGAGACGCAGGCTTTTATTCACGAAGGCGTAGTGCCGGACGCTGTCGCCGTTCCCATTGGACTCGGACATGAAAGTTACGGCAGATACGCGGAGGGCAGGGGCGTCAACCCGATGGAAATAATGTCTCCTCTGGCGGATGCGCTGTCAGGCGGTTATGCGTGGCTTTCAACAAAAGTGAAAGTAACACCGACCGGCAAAGACGGGTTGCTTGTCCGCACCCAATACACAAAATCTCAAAGCGGACGGGAGGTTGCGCGGACCGTTGACATAAATCATCTGGGACACAAAGACCATCATGGGCACGACAAAGAGCATCACCCCGATTTCTATCCCGAACTGAAATATGAGGAATACAGATGGGGAATGTCGGTTGACCTTTCCAAATGCACGGGCTGCGGAGCGTGCGTAACGGCGTGTTATGCGGAGAACAACATACCGTTTGTCGGAAAAGAGCAGGTTGCGCGTCGCAGGGAGATGGCTTGGCTTAGAATAGACCGGTTCTTTGAGAAAAACGAACACGGAGAACCTACGGCGCATTTTGTTCCTATTCCCTGCCAGCACTGCGGAAACGCTCCGTGCGAGCCCGTATGTCCGGTGTATGCGACCTACCACAACCATGAAGGGTTGAACGGAATGATATACAACCGTTGTGTCGGCACCAGATATTGCGCCAACAACTGCACTTACAAGGTGAGAAGATTCAACTGGTATTCATACAAAGTGCCCGAACCGCTCAACTGGCAGTTCAATCCCGATGTTACGGTGAGAACAAAAGGCGTTATGGAAAAGTGCAGTTTCTGCGTTCAGAGAATAAGGCACTCGCACGACATTGCTAAAGACGAGGGAAGGAAAATCAGGGACGGGGATATGGTAACCGCCTGTCAGCAGACTTGCTCAACCGGCGCGATAGAGTTTGGAAACCTTCTGGACCCGCAAAGCAGGGTTTCGGTTTCTTCAGGCGACGAGAGGGGTTACAAACTGTTTGAGGAAGTGAACACAAAACCCGCGGTCACATATCTGAAAAGGGTAACCCGGTCTTAAGGCGGAATTAAATGAGTTCAGGCGAATTGGAAAACAAACCGAACAGACTCACATATTCAAGGGTTACCGCGGATGTCGTAAGGATTCTTGAAAAGCCGTCAAGGGAGTGGTGGCTGTTGTTCGGAACCGCTCTGTTTTTTGTGGGGATAGGGCTTTTCTGTTTCCTTTATCAGGTTTACACGGGTCTGGGAGTTGCCGGTTTCCGCCATCCGGTTTTCTGGGGAATATACATAACGAATTTTGTTTTCTGGGTTGGAATAGCGCATTCCGGAACGCTTATTTCCGCCGTTCTGTTTCTTTTCAGGGCGCGGTTCAGGATGTCAATATACAGACTTGCGGAAGCGATGACAGTTTTTGCCGTTCTGACCGCCGGACTGTTTCCCATTCTGCATCTCGGAAGACCGTGGAATTTCTACTGGCTTTTTCCGTATCCCAACCAGAGGGAGCTGTGGGTAAATTTCAAATCCCCGCTTATATGGGATGTTTTTGCCGTCAGCACATATTTGACCGTCAGTTCCATATTTTTCTTTGTCGGAATGATTCCGGACATTGCCGCCATAAGAGACAAAGTTGTTGACCGACCGCGCAAAATTATCTATTCCATTCTCTCTCTGGGCTGGAAAGGTTCAAACTGGGAATGGCTTCACTACACAAGGGCTTACCTGTATTTCGCCGCGTTTGCGACCCCGCTTGTTCTTTCCGTGCACAGCGTTGTTTCATGGGACTTTGCAATGGCGAGTCTTCCCGGATGGCACACGACCATATTCGCCCCCTATTTTGTCGCGGGAGCGATTTTCTCCGGGCTTGCAATGGTTATAACACTCGCAATACCCGTGCGGAAAATTTTCCATCTTGAAGACTATATAACGATGGACAATTTTGACGGAATGGCAAAGCTGATAATTTTCACCTCTCTTATCATCGGATACGCATACGGGGCGGAGTTTCTGTTTGCATGGTATAGCGGAGTCCCGGAGGAATGGGATCAGTTTCTCTACAGGGCGGTGGGAGAATACGCGCCGTTTTACTGGACAATGGTTATCTGCAATGTTGCGATTCCCGTCCTTCTGTGGTCAAAAAAATTCCGCAACAACCTGACGGCGCTGTTCATCATTTCAATATTTATCAACATAGGAATGTGGTTTGAGCGTTTCAATATAATCGTGATTTCACTTTCGCGCGACTTTGACCCCGCGGTCTGGGGAGTTTACAAAATCTCTTGGGTGGAAGCGGGCATTACCGCCGGAAGTTTCGGGTGGTTTTTTATGTTCTTCCTTGTTTTCCTTAAAACGCTTCCGCCCATAGCGATAGCGGAGATTAAGGAGATGCTTCCCGTTCCCCGCAGGAAAGCGCACGCGGAGGACGGCAATGATTAAGAACGCAAGAAAAGACGGCGTGCTCGGAATCTACGAGCATATTGACACGCTTGCGGACTGCGTAAAGACCCTGAAAGAAAAGGGGTTCCGCAACATAAGGGTTTTTTCTCCGGTTCCCAGCCATGAGATAGAAGAAATTATCGGTGAGCCGGAAAGTCCCGTAAGGTTTTTCACCATCTTCGGCGCACTTCTCGGAGGAGCGTCGGGAGTGGCTTTTACCACCATAACCGCAAGCGACTGGCCCATACAGGTAAGCGCAAAACCGGTGGTTTCCATACTGCCGTTCACCGTAATCATCTTTGAGCTTACAATTCTCTTCGGCGCGCTTTCAACCCTTCTGGGGCTACTTGTGAATTCGTTTCTGCGAAGAAGAAGTCCGGTTACGATGTATGACCCGAGATTTTCGGATGACAAATTCGGCTTAATGGTTGTGTGTTCGGACAAACCTCAAAGCGAAACTGTGCGGGAAATTATGCTTTCCGGCGGAGCGGAGGAGGTGAAGTTTGACGCGGCGTAACATAAAGTTTGCGCTTCTGGCGTTCTTTTTATTCTTCGTCTTCTCTTTTTCCAAGAGCGCGTATTCGTTTCCGTGGTCGCTTGATATGTGGGTTCAGCCATCGGTTGACCCTTATGAAAAGCCGGTGCTTTATCCGAAAAAATCGCTGACAAGAAAAGCGCCGCCCGAAATGCCCAGAGAAGAAATTGAAGCAATTGAGAAATCTCCGGTTGAGCCCACACCCGAATCCGTTGAAAGGGGGGCTGAACTTTTTTCCTACAACTGTGTTTCGTGCCACGGCGAGAAAGGGCTCGGAGACGGTTTGATAATCACAAAGGGGCACGGGTTCTATCCGGTCAATCTTAACGCTCCGGCAACCGTTGCCAGAACGGACGGATATATCTACGCATATATAATGTATGGAGGGAAGGTTATGATGCCCGCCTACGCGGAAAACATGCCTTTACAGCCGGACGCCTGGCATGTGGTGAACTATGTGAGACATCTACAAAAAGCGGGCAAAACAAAAAACGGAATTCAGAGGGAACAAAATGGACAAAACTGACGCAACCAGACAAGCGGTAATGGGTAAAATCGGACTGATTCCGAAATGGATTGTGCTGTTTCTCGGAGGCGTTGCGGCTGTCGGCGCTATCGCCTTTGTAATCGCCGCCGCTTCTCCGGAACATGCGGACGGCGCGTGGCGCATACTGCTGATAAACTTTCTTTTCTGGACTGCGGTCGCTCAGGGGGGTGTGATATTTTCGTGTGTATTGAGAATCACAAACGCCAGATGGGGAAGGTCTTTTCTCAGGATAAGCGAATCGTTCTCTTCCTTTCTTCCCGTTTCACTGCTGCTTCTGATTGTGATATTTATCGGCGCCGACCGGACGCTTCCGTATGCGACTCATCACTACCATCACCCCAAAGACATCTGGCTGAATATGCCGTTTGTTTTTATCAGAAACTTTCTCGGTTTCGGATTTCTTCTGTTTCTGACATACAGATACATACGCAGTTCGCTCCTTCAGGAGATTAGCCCTCTGGAGCCGAACACCCGCTTTAAAAGTCTCAAGAAACTCGCGCCCTTTGTCGTGGGAGCCTATGCGGTGGCATTCAGTTTCTTTGCATGGGATTTTATGATGTCTCTTGACCCTCACTGGTTCAGCACGCTTTTCGGTCCGTATTACTTCATGGGCGGGCTTATATCGGCGGTGGCAATGACGGTAATTATATCTGTCGGAGTCTCCCGCTATCTGAACCTCAAAGATTATCTCGGTGACTACCATTACTGGGACATTGGCAAGATGCTCAACGGGTTCGCTCTTCTGTGGGCTTATCTGATGTTTTCTCAACTCTTGCCGATATGGTATGCGAACTTGCCCGAAGAGACCGGATTTGTTATCAAAAGAATATCGGACGAACCGTTCAAAACTTTTGCATGGGCGGTCTTTACCTGCTGCTTTATATTTCCGTTCATTTCACTGATGCCCCGGACTCACAAAATCGTAACGCCGATTCTGGTGTTTATATCAACGGTATTTCTCTGCGGATTGTGGATGGACAAGTTCCTGCTTGTTACGCCGTCGCTTTCCTCATCTCTTGAGACTTCTCTGCCTCAGGTTCTTATAACTGTCGGATTCATCGGGGCATTTCTGTGCACAGTTCTGCTTTTTTTGAGAAAATTTCCGGCGATACCTTTCGGAGACCCTTTCTTTGACGGACCGAACTCACATCACGGAGGCAATTAGAGCATGGATGAATTTCTGGATAAATTGACCAAACTTGTTGTCGTAAACATAGTTCTTTTCATAGCGGGGTTTATCACTCTCATAGCAACGGTCGCCTTTTTCGGTCCCCTGATTGCGCCTCTTATGAACAAACTGCCGTGGTAACGGCGATTTTGCGGTGAAAAAAAAACTGACATACGCTGATTCCGGAGTGAACACAAGGGAAGCGTCCGGGTTTGTGGAACTAATCAAACCGCTTGTGAGTGCGACTCACGACAACAATGTTCTGAAATCATACGGCGGTTTTTCGGGAGCGTATGCGCTTCCGGGCGGAGATTCATATCTGGTCGGAGCCACGGACGGCGTTGGAACAAAACTGAAAATAGCGTTCGCCTCGGGCAGGTTTGACACTATAGGCGTTGACCTTGTGGCAATGTGCGTTAATGACATTATCACTTGCGGAGCGAAACCTCTTTTCTTTCTGGATTACATTGCGACCGCGCGTCTGGAAACGGAGAAGCTCACGGCGGTTATCAAAGGAATTGCGGACGGCTGCGTTCAGGCGCAATGCGCTCTTCTCGGCGGAGAGACGGCGGAAATGCCCGATTTCTATGCCGACAAAGAGTTTGACCTTGCGGGGTTTGCCGTCGGCATTGTCGGCAAAGACGCTCATATAAGCGGAGAAAAAGTCAGTCCGGGAGATGAAATCATTGCTTTGCCCTCAAGCGGAATCCATTCCAACGGTTATTCGCTTGTCAGAAAATCTCTTCTTGAGGATAAAAATTTTTCTCTTGGCGATATTCCCGAAGGGCTTTCACGTCCGCTTGCGGACGAGCTTCTTGAGCCGACAAAAATATATGTCCGTCCCCTGATGGAGTTGTCCGAAAAATTTGACATCCTCTCGGTTGCACATATAACCGGCGGCGGACTGTCAGGAAACATTCCCCGTTCTCTCCCGCCGAACTGCTTGGCGATTCTTGAACAAACCTCATGGGAAACTCCGGCGATATTCAAACTCATAAAAGAGTCCGCAAATCTGAACGACGATGAAATGCGCGAAACTTTCAACTGCGGAATAGGTATGACCCTTGTGGTTAACGCCGCGGATTCGGGCGCGGCTGTGCGTGAACTTGAAAAAGCGGGTTGTGAGGGAGCGTGCGTGGTCGGCAAAATAGGGAATAAGGAAGACGATGATCCGGGGGTCAGGATTGTATGAGGATTTGTCTCCAACTGAAATTAATCAGTATAAAGTTCATCACGATGTCCAGTTTGTCATTTTCCCAGTTCTGCGGGAGAGGACTGTAGGGTGAAGCGGCTTTCACCGCCCTGACCGCTTCCCTGTCAAACCGGGGAAATCCGGAGGTTGTAACAATCCGTACAAGTTTAAGCTCTCCGTTTCTCGCTATTACTATGCGCACGTTCGCCTGAATGTCCGAACCCGCATAAGCAACCCTTGCGTCCGCGGGTCTCCACGCGTTCGCAATTTTTTCTTTGAGCTTTATCAGGTAGGAATAGTGTTTGAACTTCTCCACGCTGATGTCGGTTTCCTCCGCGTCTTCACCCCTGTAGTCTCCGTCGTTTCCAACTTGCCTGTCGCTTTGAGGGTAGAAATCTCTGAAAGATTCTTTGGTTGTGTTTTTGATTAACTCCCGGACAAACTTATCGTTTAGCGAAAGTTTTTCATCGGATTTATCCGTGTCGCGACGGGTGGCGGGAAAAGAAGGGGAGGGGGGAGGAGAACCCGAAATTCCGAACTTCTGTTTGTTTACCCGGGAGTTGTAGGACCTGTCCGAAAGTTTCTTCGGGTCTTCAACCGGAGTATCGGGCTCATCCTGTTCCGGCGGTATAAACTCGGTTATCTCAAGAAACTGTTCTTCCGGTTCCCCGACGGGAATATACGCTCGGATGCCGACAAACAGCAGCAGGAAAAAATGAAAAAGCAAAGCCGCCGCAATGGACGCAATCAGCCGCTTTCTCCGTGACCGCTTCCGGTTTTCCCTGTTTCTTTCAAACGCTCTCAACACTGCAACATTAAGTCTAATGCCGAAAAACGGTTTTTTCATCACTTAAAGTAAAAAATTACCGCGACGACAAAAAGCGCTCCGACGACTGTCAGAGTGTTAAAATGCTTGTCAATAAACGGTTTGATGTCTTCCCCGAACTTCCATATAAGCCCCGCCACAAGAAAAAATCTTGCGCTTCTTCCCACAGCCGAACCGGCGACAAGGGCGCCGAAACTCACTTCAAACACACCGGCGGCAACCGTAAAGACTTTGAAAGGGATGGGAGTAAAAGCCGACATTACAACGGCAAAAAAAGCGTTTTGCCTGAACAGTCCGCCGACCGTGTTGAATTTTGTCTCGCTGAAAACATACGCAAAAAACCATTCCTGCATAAAACTCCAGAGAAATTTCCCCAGAAAAAATCCGACACACGCTCCCAGCACGGAAAGCGCCGAGCATATCAGCGCGAACCTGAGCGCTTTTGACGGATTGCCGAGACACATCGGCAAGAGCAGGGCGTCGGGCGGAATCGGGAATATGAAAGATTCGGCAAATGCCGTTGCGCCAAGCGCCCATTGAGCGTATTTCTTGTCCGCAAGGCCCGTAAAAGTTTGGTAGAGACGTTTCAGAATGTTCATTTTTTCAGACTCTCCATGTGTTTGTTGAGTGTTTCAAGATACGAATGGTCGGTAAAATCAAGTTTAATGGGCGTTATTGATATGTATCCCCTCATGACGGAAACAATGTCCGAACCCGGAGTCCGGATAAAATCAAGTTCATCGCCGCCTATCCAGTAGTAGTTTTTACCTCTCGGGTCTTTGTTTTTAATGATCGGGTCGTTGTAATACCTCTTTCCCTGTTTTGTGATTTTGATTCCCTTTATTCTCTCAAGCGGCAGATTTGGAACATTCACGTTGAGGAGGGTATCTTTCGGAAGCCGGCTTTTTAAAACGAAAAGCGCCACCGTTTTCGCATAGTTCGCCGCCGGTTCAAACATAAAGTCTTTTTTCCCCATAACGGACACCGCGATGGAAGGAACCCTCAAAAGCGTTCCCTCCATCGCCGCGCTGACCGTGCCGGAATATGTTACATCGTCTCCCACATTGGCGCCTTTGTTGATGCCGGAAACAATCAGGTTGGGTCTTTTCCCCTCTATCAGACCGTTCATCGCAAGGTTAATACAGTCGGTCGGCGTGCCGTCAACGCTGTATCTGTTGTGCGCCACCCTCTCAACGCGAAGTGGCCTGTGAAGGCTCAAGGCGTGGCTGACCGCGCTCTGGTCTCTGTCCGGCGCAACGACGATAACCTCTCCGATTTCGGAGAGGGATTTTTCAAGCGCCGCAATTCCGGGTGATGTTATCCCGTCATCATTTGATATGAGTATTCTTGTCTTGGAAGGCATCGGAGCTGTTGCGGAGTTTTTACCCTGATTTCATTATGAATTTGTGGTCGGGGCGACCGGATTTGAACCGATGACCACCGGTCCCCCAGACCGGTGCGCTACCAGGCTGCGCTACGCCCCGCCTTTGATTTGGAAAGGGATTATAACCGTTAATTGCCGAGAAGTTTTTTGATTTCTTCAAGTTCTTCCAGAACGGAGGAAAGAACTTCAATGTCCTTGCGTCTCCCGTCGGCAAGCGGCAGCCCCTCTTTCAGTTTTTTCCTTGCTCCGGCGATTGTGTAGTTTTCCTTATGGAGCATTTTTTTGATTCTGAGTATCAGAAATATGGTCTCTCTGTCATAAAGCCGCTGATTGCGCCTTCTAATCGGCTTGATCTGCTCAAACTCTTTTTCCCAATACCGGACTGTGTGGGCTTTTAAACCCGCGTATTGACTCACTTCTCCTATTTTGAAATACAGTTTGTCGGGAAGTTTTTTTGCTTCCATTGAGTCGTTCATCCGTGTTTGTTACTCTTGTTAGGATATTCTGTATTGTGCGTAATTTTCAAGGTTTTATACGGTCAATCTGAAGTTTTTTCTATGTTCGGGACAAGGTCCGTGCTTCTCCACAAGATTTCTGTGTTCGGCGGTCGGATATCCTTTGTGCTTCAAAAAGTTGTAAACCGGATACCTGTCGTGCAGTTCTTCCATCATTCTGTCGCGCGTTACTTTTGCAACGATTGAAGCGACGGCGATTGACATGCATTTGCCGTCTCCGCCTACTATGGTTTGCTGCTTTACCGGAAGCGTTGTCTTCTCGTTTCCGTCTATGAAGAGAAAATCAGGGTCAGTATACAGCCCCACCACCGCGCGCTCCATCGCCTTGATTGCCGCTCGCAGTATGTTGATTTCTTCTATTTCCCGTACGCTTGCAACTCCCACCGAGTATTCAACGCCGCTGTGCCCGAGACTCTCAAAAATTTTCTCTCTTTTTGAGGGTGAGAGTTTTTTTGAATCGTCCACTCCGGCAAGGTTGAACTGCTCGGGCACAATAGCCGCCGCAGCTACAACCGGTCCCGCAATAGGGCCCCTGCCCGCCTCGTCCACTCCGGCGGGAATCCATCCCCGGGCGCGAATCTCTGTTTCGTATAACAGTCCGTCAATCGGCAACTAAATCACACCGTATTGCTCAAGAACCGCCTTAAGCCTTTTTTTGTTTGCCGCGGACATCGCGCACAGAGGGGGCCTGAAAACCGCGGAATCCATTCCCATAAAGGAAAGGGCGGTTTTAACCGGAACGGGGTTTGACTCAAAAAACATCGCTTCATTCAAAGACAGAAGTTTATAGTGAAGTTTCCTTGCCCGCGCAAAGTCGCCTTTTTCGCAACAGGCATGCATAACGGCCAAGTCGCGTGGCGCAACATTTGCCGTAACACTGATTGACCCTTTGCTTCCAAGACACAGAAGGGGGAAATTAATCGCGTCATCCCCGGAAAAAAGAGAAAAGCTTTTTCCGCACAGATGCATAACCTTTGATGCCTGCTCAACCGAAGACGCCTCTTTAATCCCGACAATGTTTTTGTATTTTTCACTGAGGCGGGCGACCGTTTCGGGAAGAAGGTTGACAGCCGACCTGCCCGGCACATTGTAGAGAACGACGGGGATGCCGACACTATCGGCTATTTTCCCGAAATGGGCGAACAAGCCCTGCTGGGACGGTTTGTTGTAATACGGAACAACCACAAGAGCGGCGGCCGCTCCCGCTTTTTCCGCAAAGCGCGTGAGGTCAACCGCTTCATCGGTGCTGTTGGAGCCCGTTCCCGCAACGACGGGAAGTTTTCCGGCGCACAGTTTCACCGTTATCTCCACAACCCTTTTGTGTTCATCGTGCGAAAGCGTCGCAGACTCTCCCGTTGTCCCGCAGGAGACGATTCCGTGAGTGCCGCTCTTTTTGTGAAACTCAACAAGTCTTTCAAGGGCGGACTGGTCCACAGAAAGATCTTTTTTGAAAGGTGTTATAAGAGCGACAAGTGATCCATTAAGCATAAAAATAAATCTCCGCGGAAGGTTCAATCACCAATTGTATTTTCGGATGCCGTAAAATCAAGCGGCGTTCCGCAGAGCTTGCAAAACTTCGCGTCGGATTGCGCTTTCTTTCCGCACTGTCCGCAAAAACCGGGGGCGGAACTTTGCCGCGCATCTGCGAGGGCGCGGGCGAACATATTTTCAACGGATTCCAGGTCCGGGTCCCGTCGCGAAAAAACAAGCCGGTTTTCCGAGCCGTCAAAAAAGTTGACAAACAAAGCGGGCTTTCCGCTGTCGGATTGAAAAACGCAGTCCGAAACGGATGAAAGAGGAAAGCGTTTGATTTGGTGGTATTCGGAAGACCGTTTGAGGAAAAGCAGATTTTTATCCGTAAGAACCGCCAACACCCGAAAGAAAGTTTCTCCCGAAAAAGAAGAGATGTTCTTATAAAATATTTTCTCCACTCTCAGGCAGCAGACAATTTTTTCATTCTTCAGTTTCGCTCCGACCATGGCGCGAAGTTCAGGGGAATTTTCAACAAGCGGCTCGGGCTTGAAAAGACCGGCAATCCGTTTTCCGATTGAATACGCGCTAAACATGGCGCTCCGCTATCTGTTCCGCTATTTGAACCGAGTTGAGAGCCGCGCCTTTTCTCAACTGGTCTCCGACAACCCAGAGTGAAAGACGGTTTCCTCCGGTGATGTCGCGCCTTATCCTTCCGACAAAACAGTCATTTTTCCCCGAACAGTCAACCGGCATGGGATACGATGTGCCGTCCGTAACCTTCACGCCCGGAAAACCGTCAATCGCGCTTTTTGCTTCCTCCGGCAAAAGCGGCTTTTCGGTTTCAACGCTCAGCGATACCGAATGCGCTCTCATGACCGGAACCCTTACGGCTGTCGCGCTCACGCAAATATCGGCTTCCAGAATTTTTCTGGTTTCGTTGTGGAGTTTCATTTCTTCTTTCGTGTAGTCATTGTCAAGAAATATGTCTATTTGGGGTATGACGTTAAACGCAATCTGTGCCGGAAAAACACTAATCTCCGCGGGTTCGGGCCATTTCCGCATCTGATTCTCAAGTTCTTTCATTCCCTCCGCTCCCGCTCCCGAAGCCGATTGAAAACTGGTCGCTATGATGTTTCTGACGGTTCCCGCATCGTGAATCGGCTTCACTGCCATGGCGGCTATGGCGGTGGTGCAGTTCGGATTTGCAAATATCCGCCTTCGCGGAATTTCGTTCAATTTATGTCCGTTTATCTCCGGTATAACCAGGGGAACATCGTCGTCCATCCTGAACGCGGAGCTGTTGTCCACCACAAACGCGCCTTCGTTCGCCGCTTGCGGAGCGTAAGTCCGGCTGTTTAAAGCGCCCGCGGAAAAAATTGCGATGTCAACTCCGGCAAAGCATCCGGGGGATACGGTCTCAACACGGAGAGAGTCCCCGCAAAACTCAACGGTTTTTCCCGCCGAGCGTTCCGATGCAAAAAGTTTCAGATGTTTCAGAGGAAATTTCCGCTCGGAGAGAATCAGCAGAATCTCGCGTCCCACCGCTCCCGTGGCTCCGACCACCGCGACTGTTAAACCTGTTTTTTTCATTTTTCCGTGAAGTGTTTCCTTTCCAATTGCGACACTTTTTCTATGTTCCGTTTCTCACCGTCCTCGGGAGTTGATTCAAACCAGCTGTCAAGTATTTCCTGCGACATGCGGGTTGAAGTCCGCCGCAAACTCATCGCAAGAACGTTGGCGTCGTTCCATTTCCTCGCGCCCGCGGCGGTTTCGGAGTCGCAGCACAGAGCGGCGCGAACTCCGCGAACTTTGTTCGCCGCTATTGAAACTCCGGTTCCCGTCCAGCAGAACACTATCCCCTGACCGCAAACGCCCTCCGAAACTTCAAGCGCAACCGCTTCGGCGACATCAGCCCATTCGGTTTTTTCACCGGCGAGAGGCCCGAAAAGGCGCACTTGCGCTCCTTTTTTTTCAAGGTAACTCAAAACGAAATCGGTTAGATGTGTCTTCTCGTCGCTTCCGACCGCTATCTTCATAAAGACTCTCCCTTGACTTCTTGACAGTAAAAAGCCATCCCCTATAATAACCCGTGACTTGTTTCTATCAAACCGATTCCGGTGCGGAAATCAAAGACCGAAAGAGAGGCTGAAAAATGAAGATAGTGGTTTTTATAACTCAAACGCAGGACACCGAAGCCAAAATCAAAGTGAGCGCGTCCGGTGATTCAATAGATTCGGAGGGAATCAAATGGATAATGAACCCCTACGATGAATTCGCCGTTGAAGAGGCGATTCAAACGGTTGAAAAACTCGGGGGCGAAGTTGTCGTAGTTTCCGCGGGACCCGCAAGGGTGATTGAAACCATCCGTCAGGCGCTTGCCATGGGAGCCGCTTCCGCCGTTCACATAAAAGACGACGGTTTTGCAGAAACCGACCCCTACACGGTGGCAAAAATTGTGGCGGGGCGAGATAAAAAAAATCGGCGATGTTGACCTTGTTTTCACGGGGATGAAGGTGATAGACGAAGAGTCCGCGCAGGTCGGAATACAGATTGCCGAAGAACTTGGCATTCCTCACGCCGCTCTTGTCAGCAAAGTTGTTGAGATAAAACCCGATGAGAAGAAAATGATATGCCGCAAAGAGGTTGACGGCGGAAGCGCGATTGTTGAGATTCCGCTTCCGGCTCTCATAACCTGCCCGGACGCGATGAATGAACCGCGTTACGCATCGTTGCCCGGAATAATGAAGGCAAAGAAAAAACCTGTCGTAGAAGTTTCCCTTGACGATATTGATTTTGCCGCCCTTGGAATCGCGCGCGACAATGTAGGCAAATCCGGCTCAAGGGTAACAACAGTACATATTGAAGTTCCGAAGATTGAGAGAAAACTGAAAATCATAAAAGGTGCGGACGACACAACAGTCAAAAACGACGAGATTGCGCAGTCCGCGCAAGAAATAGTCAAGCTTCTCAGAGAAGAGGCAAAAGTTATCTGACCGGAGGGAGGAGCAATATGAGCAACGAAATATGGGTCGTAGCAGACCAGAAACTGGACGGTTCAACAAGAAAAGTAACCTTTGAAGCAATCTCTCAGGCGCGCCGCGCTCTTGCGCCGAAGATGGAAGGGGCGGTTTTGTGCGGGGTTGTTATGGAATCTTCCGCATCTTCCCAGCCCGAACAGATGGGCAAATTCGGAGCGCAAAAGGTTTACACGGTGAGAAATGAACACCTCAGGGAGTTCAACCCCGACAGTTATGCAAAGGCGCTTTCGGAACTCATCAAAAAACATTCGCCCAAAATTGTGCTTGTGGGGCACAGCTCTTTTTCCGAAGACTACATACCGCGCGTTGCCGCGCGCACCGGCTCCGGGCTTGCAATGGAAGCCGTGGATATTGACATTGCGGACGGCGCTCTTGCGATTCAACGGTATTCACACTCAAGCCGCGCGATATCCACCCAGCGTTTTCACGGAAGCGACACAATGATTACGACCGTGCGCCCGAACTCTTTCAAGGAGGAGGAATCTCCCGCAGAAAGTGAAACGGTTGAGGAAAGCGTGGAGATTTCCCCGGACGACCTGAAAATCAAACTTATTGAGATGCAAACAAAACAGTCCGACAGGCCGGAACTTACCGAAGCGGAAAGGGTTGTTTCCGGAGGAAGGGGGCTCGGCAGCGAGGAAAATTTCAAGCACATCTACGACCTTGCCGACATGCTGGGAGCCGCCGCCGGAGCCACAAGAGCCGCCGTTGACGCCGGATACTGTCCATACGACATGCAAGTGGGGCAGACCGGAAAAGCCGTTTCACCGAACCTGTATATGGCAATTGCCATATCGGGCTCCGTTCAGCACTTTTCGGGAATGGGTTCTTCAAAGGTGATTGTTTCAATCAACAAAGACCCCGAAGCTCCGATATTCGCAAAGTCGGACTACGGAATCTGCGGAGACCTTTTTGAGGTTCTTCCTCCGCTTGCCGAAGAGTTGAAAAAGGCGCTGGCTGAATAAGGAAAAATTACAAACAGACTTGTCTGAAGCATAGATATGCGAATGCTTGTTTCCGCAAATCTCCATTGCCGTATCTGTTTTCAAACGGATTTTGACAATACATTTCCATACTGTTACTTGTTAACTATAATGTTACTTGTTTAAACAAGTGACGAAGGCGTCCGTGATGATTTGTGTAACAAACAGCAGGGTCTCTGCTATTAACAAAATCAATTCTGTTAGAGTGTTTTTGATTTTATGCCTGTTGCTTTTGTCAGGATGTGGCGGTTCCGGCAGTTCTTCCTCCAGTCTATCATCCATCCCGCCGTTGACGACCGGTTCTACAACGGCATTGCTGCCTCGTCCGGGAACACCGTCCTTTACCGGAACGGAATCTGATTACTCAAGGTTGCAAGCGGTGGCAGGGCAGTCGGGACTTGTCAGTATTCGGGCTCCCAAAGCATACGCAAATCTTTACCAATATTCGGGCGCGAATGCGGCAATACGTCCGGGCAACAATGTTGTTATCGGTTTTATTGACACCGGTTTGGATCAGGAACATCCGTCATTCAGCGGCAAGCGTGTGGCTGTGGAATATTTTGGCGGCGCCAGCAAACTGGGTGAATATAAAGATGGCAGCAGGTTTTCCCATGGCACGGCGGTTGCAAGCATTGCCACCGGAGTTCCGGTGGGAGCGCAAAATTCAAATGGGAGGGTGGTTGCCTCCTTCCAAGGCGTTTCTCCGGGCGCCGATGTCAGAATGTTTGCCATTCCTCTTGGCAGTGCGCCGCCTGACAATATTGTTTCCGCCCCTACGGAAGAAGACTTAATGAGAGCGAGGTTGGGTGGCGGACTGGCTGAAGTGTATAGAAACGCTCTTGACCCTGACCGGAAGGTTGATGTGTTAAACTTGAGTTTTGGTTTTGACAGCAATATAGCGGACTACTTGGAGAGCACTCTCCGCGCGACAGCCGGCGAAGTAATAAGAATTCTGGAACAGAGAGATCGTTCCGATAAAGCCATCCTTGTATGGGCGGCGGGAAACAACAATGGAGACAGATGTGAAACAGGCACGCCAAGTTGCCTCCCCAATCGTCCCGAAGGTTTCTTTAACGCAAGCTCACCGTCCATTTTTTCGGGTTTGCATGCGCGCATAGAGGAATTGCAAGATCACAGTGTCGCCGTTGTTGCGGTTAGACCAAACGGTGAGATTGCAGAATTTTCCAACAGATGCGGCATTGCGGCAAAGTGGTGTATTGCCGCTCCGGGCGTGGGAATTTTACTTGCCTACTCACGATTGGAAGAAGACGGGGAAACAGTGAGACAAAGTTTAAACAGAGCGTCAGGCACATCTTTCTCCGCGCCGATTGTATCGGGCGGTCTTGCGTTGATGAAGCAGCGTTTTCGCGGTCAGATGAGAAATACTGAACTGCTTGCGCGGCTTCTTGCCACTGCAGACAAAACCGGGATTTATGCGGACGAAGCAATCTACGGACAGGGATTGATGGACCTCGGAGCCGCCACCGAACCGGTCGGAATGGTGGCGGTTGTTACAGGCGATTCAGTTAAAGAGCACGGCGTCGGACTTTCCGATACCCGCTTGTTACTCGGACATGCCTTTGGAGACGGAGTTGCCAGGTCGTTTGCCGGGCGGGAGATTGCCGCATTTGATTCACTCGGCGCGCCGTTCTGGTTTCCTCTTGACGGCATCGCCAAAAGTTCGGAAACTTCACCGCTTCAGTCGCAGTTGCAAAGTTTTATGGATTTTCCCGTTGCAAAAACGGCAATACATTCCGGCGGCGGAGCGGGACGGACTTCCAACAAAGACAGACGATTACAGGGCGGGGCGGAAAGCCCTTCCGTTTATGCGTCAACAAAAATCCGTCCTCAATCCGGCGGCGGGAAGGGGAATATTCCATCATTGTCCGGTTTTAGCTCAAGGGGTGATGGCGGCGGTTTGGGAACAAACAGGTTCTCCATACGGGCGGCAACGGGAGGTATCGCAACTCGGCAAACCCTCGGGCTGTTGAGGAAATCAGGACATCTTTCTTTCATATACGACCCCGTTTCAGTCGGAGTTGGCGGCGCAAACGGTTTTGCCGTTTCCGCTTTTACTTCAGGCGAGCGTGAATTAAAACCGGTATCGGGAGCGGTGATTTCCTACCGTCCGCATGGCTTGCCCTTTGGCTTCCGTTCGGGCTGGATTTCAGAATCCAAAACTTTGCTCGGAAGTTCGTCCGGCGGCGCGTTTGGCGATTTGTCGGCGACAACCGTTTTCGCGGGCATTGGCTGGGACTACGGTTTCGGCAAGTGGCTGATTGCCGCCGATGCCGAGATTGGCTCCGCCTTGCCGGAAAATGACGCCGGGCTGATTAGCGATTTTTCCCGCATGACAACAAGCGCATTCGCTCTTGGCTTAACACGCAACCTTCCGGGCGGTTCACTTATACGCCTGTCGCTGTCATCACCGCTTCGAGTTGAAAGCGGACGGATGAATCTCAATGTGCCTGTCGGGCGCACAAAAAACGGGGAAGTGCTGCGCAGTTCGGTGAAAGCGGGTCTCTCCCCGTCGGGGCGGCAGATTGATATCGGAGCGCAATGGATTGCGCCGGTTGCCGCCGGAAATTTGAGTGTCGGCGCAGTTGCCAGCCGCCACCCCGGACACAATGAGAGCATTGAGCCGTCTCTCTCATTGCTTGCGGGATACAGCGTGAGGTTTTGAACGCAAAGGCGGATTTTTACAAATCCACAATCGCAATTTTTCCGGTCTTTTTGCCCAAAAATCTTTCCGCGATACTAACAAAACTGTCCGAACCGTCAGTAAGGTGAAACTTTGCCGAACTTTTACCGTTTTCGCTGAGCAGTCCGTTCCGTTTGAGAAATCCGGCCGCCTCCCGCGCAGTTTCTTCGGCGGAGTCAACAAGCGTTACTTTTTCGCCCATAACTTCCGCAATTGTTTTCTTCATAAGCGGGTAGTGGGTGCATCCGAGAATAAGTGTGTCAATCTCCTTTTTTTTCAATGGAGCAAGGTATTTATGCGCAATGTTTAGAGTAATTTCATCTTCACACCATCCTTCTTCCACAAGTGGAACAAAGAGAGGACAGGAGCGGGAAGCGGTTTTAAGTGCCGGATTTTCCGCCCCAAGAGCACGGGAGTAAGCGTTGCTCCTGATTGTGGAGGGGGTTCCTATGACACCGATTTTTCCGTTTTGTGTGACTTTCGCCGCTTTTTTCACTCCCGGTTTAATCACGCCGAGAACGGGAACGGGAAGGTCATCGCCAAGAATTTCAATTGAGTGGGCGGACGCCGTGTTGCAGGCGGCGATTATAATTTTTACGCCGTTTGACATAAGAAACCGCGAATTTTTACGGGAGTATCCGATTACGGTTTTGCGGGATTTGGTTCCGTAGGGAAGGCGGGCGGTGTCGCCGAGATAGACTATGCTTTCAAACGGCAGAAGCTTCATCACTTCGCGGACAACGGTAAGCCCGCCTATGCCCGAATCAAAAATTCCAATTGAAAGGGAAGACGCCATTGCGGTGGAAACTAATCTTCCCGCCCGTCTTTTCTGTCTTCATCGTCTTCTTTGCCGAAACGTCTGTATTCAAGGGCAAAATTCTCAAGCGATTCCTCAACAAGACTGTTGACCGTTCCGGAGGGAAACTTTCCGCTTTTCAGCCGTTCACCCGCTCTGAAACCGGTAAGTATCTCTATTGCCTGATTCACCGTGTCTATTGCATAGATACTGAACCGCTTGTTTTTTATCGCGTCAACGACATCTCCGTTCAACATAAGATTTTTTTTGTTGAGAGACGGTATTATCACTCCCTGCCTGCCGTCTATGCCCTTGATTGAGCAAACCTTGAAAAACCCTTCTATCTTCTCGTTAACCCCTCCTATGGGCTGTATCTGTCCTTTCTGATTTACCGAACCCGTTATGGCGATTCCCTGTTTAAGCGGCACGTCCGCAATGCTGGAAATCAGAGCTATGAGCTCGGCGGCGGAAGCGCTGTCTCCGTCTATCATATTGTAACTCTGCTCAAAACCTATGCTTGCCGAGAGATTCAAGGGCGTCCGGCGTGAATAAGTCCCGCCTATGTATCCCGAAAGAATCAGCACGCCTTTGTTGTGCAGATTTCCGCTCATGTGAGCCCGACGCTCTATGTTTATTACCCCTTCGGAGCCGAGAAAAGTTTCGCAGGTTATCCGCGAGGGTTTTCCGAAAGAGTAATCTCCTATGCTGTAAACCGAGAGCCCGTTTACCTGACCGACCACTTCCCTGTCCGTGTCTATGATTATTGAGCCGCGCTCTATCATCTCGTTTATCCGCTCTTCAGCCATGTTGGAGCGGTAGTCTTTTTCCTTGACCGCTTTGAGAATGTGCCGCCGCCTGATGTCTTTGCTGTCCGCTTCCCTTGCCCAGTAATCGGCTTCAACAAGAATTTTTGACATGTCGCCAAACACAACGGAAAGTTTTTCCCTGTCGCCCGAAAGGCGTGAGGCGTGTTCAAGAACGGCTTCCACGGCGTCTTTTGAAAGATTTTTTATGGCTTCGTCCTCGCAAATGCGTTTTAACACGTTTGCGTAGTCCGAAATATTTTTTTCCGTGTGTTTTATTGAATCCTGAAAATCCGCCTTTATTTTGAATAAACGGCGGAAATCCGGGTCATACTCAAACAGAAGATGATAAAGATGCGAAGGTCCCGTAACAATCACTTTCAAGTCCGTTTTTACGGGTTCGGGGCGCAGGGAAGACACATTGGGAATTCCGAAATATCCCGATATGTCGTCAATTCTCAGTTCGCCGGTTTCAAGAACATTTTTGAGAGCGTGCCACACAAACGGATAGGTCAAAAGGTCTTCGGCGCGAATTATAAGGAAACCGCCGTTTGCGCGACAGATTGAACCGCCTCTTATATGGGTAAAGTCGGTTACCATCATTCCTATCTTCCACTCTTTTTCCAGAAAGCCGAACAGGTTGTGGTATGTCGGTTCCGGCTCAAAAACAACCGGAGCGCCTTTTGTCTGGGAATTGTCAGTGAGTATATTGACCTTGTATTCGGTGAGGGGATTTTTCTCTTCCGTAACATGGGCGGTCATGCTTGGCGGCAGAGTGGCGGTCATGCTTTTGGGTTTTGAGAGAAATTTTTCTATATTGTTCCCTATGTCTTCCTGAACCTGAGACAGATATTTGATTACGGACTTGTTGCCGACATATTTCTGCTTGAGCGTTTCCATGTGTCCGACCAGAAGGAAGTTCGCCGTGTTTCTCTCAAGAGTTTTCAACTCATCCATATGTTCCCTGTCTATTTTGCTGACAAACCCCATTGTCTCTCTGATTGCCTTGTCAACAACGGCTTTGTTCTGTTCAAGGAGCGCTTTTTTATCATCGTCAAGTTTTTCAAACTCCTGAGGGGAAACCGGGCGTTTGTTGTCAATGGGAAGCACAACTATTCCGGTGGGAGTTATCTGGACATGGATACTTTTGCTCTTTGCGGATTTTCTCAGCCGCTCAAACAGTTTGTCCTTTCTTTCCGAATTCTTGTCGGCAATGCTCTGTTTTTTCTCTTCAAATTCCCTGCTTTCAAAAATCTTCGGTATGTCGAGCTGAAAGACGCTCACAAGGTTTTCCATGTCGTCCCGAAGTTGTTTCCCCCGTCCCGGCGGCATCATAACGATTTTCGGTTCTTTCGGATTGTCAAAATTGAAAACATAGCAAAGGTCGTCCGGAACTTTCCCCGCTTTTGCCTCTTTGCGGAGAATCAAATCCAGAAAAGTTTTTTTGCCGAGTCCGCTCTCTCCCGCGACATATATGTTGTAGCCGGAGCTGTTTATTGAAAGTCCCGTTTTTACGGCCCTGAACGCTCTGGTCTGCCCGATAAACTCGTCCGCGGGTTTGAGGTCGCCGGTTGTGGAAAACTTCATGTGACGCAGGTTGCACTGTTTGTAAGCGTCTTTGTGGTTTACCGGTCTGTGAGTTTTTGCCTTTCTAAGTTTCATTTTTGCCGCCATTTTTTTGAATGAGTGTAGATTATGTTTGTATAAACTCTTTTTTTCAACCCCTTGCGGTTTTTGCGGCGGGGTGAAAAAAGATCGCTTATCCGTTATCATTGTTTTCCTGAAAGCAAAACGGGGTGTAGCTCAGATTGGCTAGAGCGCTGCGTTCGGGACGCAGAGGTCGCTGGTTCAAGTCCGGTCACCCCGAAAAACAAAGAGTGTTCCGGGTGTTGAAGAAAACGAAAAAAAGAATAGTTGTCGCAATGAGCGGAGGCGTGGACTCATCCACGGTTGCCGCAATGCTGAAAGACGAGGGGCATGAAGTTATCGGAATAACAATGCAATTGTGGGACTACGGAGAATCAAGCGGCGGATGCTGCTCCGCGGACGAGGTTCGGGACGCAAGAAATGTGGCGCGTCAAATCGGCATACCGCACTATGTTGCGAACTACATGGAGCCGTTCAAAAAAACGGTCGTTTCGGACTTTGTTGAAAAATACGAATCGGGGAAAACTCCTGTTCCGTGCACCCTGTGCAACCAGTTTATGAAATTTGACCTGCTCCTCCGGCGCGCCCGGGAACTCGGGGCGGACGCTCTGGCTACCGGACACTACGCGCGGGTGCGCGAAGATTCCGGCGGCCGTGTTTTGCTCAAAGGCGTGGACAACCGCAAAGACCAGACCTACTTTTTGTTCACTCTCAAGCAGGGGGAACTTGAGAGTTTAATGTTTCCTCTCGGCGGAAGAACAAAGCCCGAGGTCAGGGAAACCGCCCGAAAGTTGGGTCTTAAAGTGGCGGACAAACCCGAAAGCATGGGAGTTTGTTTCCTTACGGGCGGCGATTACAGAAACTTTCTTTCTAACAAAACAACAAAAACCGCCGGAGAAGGGGAAATGGTTGACACGGACGGGGTGAAAATCGGCGGACACTCAGGCATCCACTCCTACACGGTCGGACAGAGAAAGGGGCTTGGCATCAAAACCCCGAGTCCGGAAAGCGCGCCGATGTATGTCGTCGGGATAGACCCTGAGAACAATAAAATCGTAGTCGGGCGGGAACGGCATCTTTACAGTGCGGGTCTTGTCGCGGAAGGACTCTCGTGGATTGGGAACGCGCCGAAAGGCAGGACGGAAGTTTTTGCAAAAATAAGGCACGGACACACCGAGGAAAAAGCCGCGCTTGACATAGAGCCGGACGGCAAAGCCGTTGTCAGATTTGAGAAACCTCAAAGAGCGGTAACACCCGGACAGGCGGTCGTGTTCTATAAAGGAAGCGAGGTGCTTGGAGGCGGCTGGATAAAACGGCAGCTTTCCGTTTGAGAAAATTGGAGCAATGAAAAACGCATTTGCAAATGTCGCGGAAAAGAAGCGGAAAATTTCAGTCGTAACTCTCGGGTGCAAAGCCAACCAATACGACACTGCGGCGATGCTGGGACGGCTTCCGCCAAGCAAATACGAAATAAACAAACATTTTTCCGACAAAGCCGATGTGTATGTGATAGACACCTGCACGGTAACCCACAAGGCGGACGCCGAAGCGAGAAACTATGTGCGGCGGGCAAAAAAATCCAACCCCGATGGCGTTGTTGTTGTAACGGGCTGCTACGCTCAAGTGTCGGCGGATGAGCTTTCATCGCTGAAAGGCGTGGACTATCTTGTCGGAAATTCCCACAAATTTCCGTCTCTTGCGGAGATAGTGAGAAAAGGGCGTCCCCGGAAATCCGCTCAGGTTTTTGTTTCCGACCTGTTCGCGGACAAGAAAAGAAAATTTGAATCGCCTGAAATACAAACTTTTCCGGAACGCACAAGAGCGTTTCTGAAAATTCAGGACGGGTGCAATTACGCTTGCAGTTTCTGCATAATCCCGAGAGCGCGCGGAAGGTCCAGAAGTCTCGGCGTGCCGGATGTTCTGAAACGGCTCTCAATCCTTTACCAAAACGGTTACAGGGAAACGGTTCTCACCGGAATTCATCTTGCAAGTTACGGAAGAGACATGGGGACTTCACTTTTGTCCGTGTTGAGGGAAATTGAAAACTGTCCGGAGCCGCTGCCGAAAATCAGATTGAGCTCACTTGACCCCGCCGATGTGAGCGGCGAACTGATACGGTTTTGCGCTCAGTCGGAATCCGTATGCAAAAGTTTTCATATATCGCTCCAAAGCGGAGATGAAGAGGTTTTAAAAAGAATGCGGCGCAGGTATTGCCCGCGGCAGTTCGGAGACTGCGCGGACTCAATCAGGCAAACGATGCCCGATGCCTCAATCGGAACGGACATAATGGTGGGATTTCCGGGAGAGACCGAAAGGCAGTTTCAAAACACATTTCAAATCGCGCGTGATTCGGCGCTCACTTATTTTCATGTTTTTCCTTATTCAAGCAGGAAGAACACTTCAGCATACGCCATGGAAAACCGGATACCGGAAGACGTTAAAAAACACAGAAGTTTTATAATGCGCGAACTCGGGGCACGGAAAAAACAAAGTTTCTATGAAAGCTTTGTAGGCAAAACCCTTCCCGCAATATCTGAGACAAGGTCCGTCTGTATGACGGACAACTACATTCCCGTTACCGTTCCCAATCCCGAACTGCCGGCGGGCTTGATCTTGAAAGTAAGGATAGACTCTGTTGCCGGAGAAAAAGCAAACGGATGCGTTGCCTCTTTTTCCTAATAGTTTTTGCGCCTTTTGTTTTCGTATCGTGCGCGGGCAAGCCGTTTCCCGAAGATATATTTGACAGAAAGGATGTGTTGAAAATATGGATACTTGCCGATATTCAGCCCACCGAACCGAAGCACAGACGTGCTTTTGAAAAAGCCGTTGCCGACATGAATTCAAACACAAGGGGAATAAGCATGGCTCTTGTCGCCGGAGACATTGTTAACTCCGCAGAGGAGGAAGTTTTTGACTGGTATATTGCGGAAAGGTCAAAGTCCGACATTGCAATCTGGCATGAAATCGCCGGCAATCACGACCTCAAGCCCGACCTCGGGAAACTTTACAAAGAAAAAATCGGCGAGTTTCACAATACGGTTTCCTACGGAAACATACTTTTTATTTTCATGTCCGACGAAGCCCGCGGCAAACCGACAACAATAACGGACAAAACTTTTTTGTGGTGGAAAAATCTTGTTGAAAACAACAGAGACAAGATAATTATCGTTATGACGCATGCGCCGCTTGAGGGAAGTTCCATACTTTTTTCAAGTTTCAAAGACAGGCAGATTCTGCGCTCCGAGCGTTTTGTTGAAGTCCTGAAAAAAGAGAAGGTTGACCTTTGGATATCTGGGCATCTGCATTTGCCTCACTTCTTTTCACGAACGGTTACGCGCAAAAAAAACCTGAATGGAGCAATGTTCGTCCATGTCTCGTCCATCCGCCCCGAACTCAAGGGATTAAAACATCCGGAATCCCGTTTTCTCGCTTTATACTGCGGAACAAAAAAAGCGTCTCTTTTCTCAAGAAACCATAAAAAGGGAAAATGGCAGAACGGACACACAAAGCGTTTTGAACTTTCAAAAACGGTTGAGTGCCCGGAGTGAATACACAGCTTACTTGCGTTTCAGAATAACCATACGGTTTTCCAAAAAATCTATATGTTTTGGGTATGCCCACCATGGAAACTCCGGGGTTTTTCCGTCAAAAACAATATGGTAATTGAAGCGCCCTTCAAGCAAACCTCTGTAATAGTGGGCAACTTGCAGATACATTTCACTTCTGGAAGAAGTAACGTATTGATTGAAGGCAAGGGAGTTTATTGCAATAAACTCAGGATTTCTTGATACAAGATTGCTTTTTTTATAAAATACAATTTTCTGTTTGTCCTCTCTGACAGTTTTTTCCAGTTTATCGGCAATGAAGTTTTTTCCTTCAAAGAAAGGAAGAAGAACGGTAATATTGGATTTGAATTGAGGCAAAGGAAGGCTTTGATATAAAGGACCAAGAATCTTATTCCAATCAGGACTGTATGGGCTGCTTTCAATGACACAACCTTCCCTGCATTGATCTTTGAACCAGGATACCGCTTCTATTCTTGGGTCATTTGAAAATCTGTCTCCGACAATCCAAAGGCACGCTGAATTGTATATCAAAAAAGGTATTGCCAGAGCAATGACCGTTTTTCTTCCGAGTGCCGAGAAAAGAATCACGCATGACGGAACAAGAAAGGCGAAAAAAGGAAGAGAAAAACGAACTTCAGAACGCGGAAAGAAGCCAAACTTTAGAAAATAGACTGTAAAAACCGTCCATGAAGCAATCAAAAATATAAAAATAGAGCCGGAGAATTTCCTTTGTACAAGGTAATAAAAAGTGAGGATATTTGATAGGAAGACAATGGCAGCAACGGGCGGAGAGAACAGTTCAAAAGAATGGAAAAGGATTTTTCCAAATGAATGTCCTTCCGTATACCCATTATAAACAGGAACAAAAGTATAGTTGGTATAGAAGTCTAAAATAAACTTTTTGAAATTTATTAAGGCAAGCGGGTCCCCAAGAAAGAATCCGAGAGGAACCCAGCAGAGCGCAAGAGCAAAATTACGGTTGAGGATTGCATTTTTCAAAGAAACTTTGTCCTCATGACAGTAAATAAAATGGGCCGCTGCCATTGATGCTCCTACGGCAAGACCGTAATGCTTTGCCGAAGCGGCAATACCGACAAACAAACCCGCAATCAGATAATTGCGTGCGCTTGGGTTTTCCGCGATACGGATGGAAAAGTGAAAAGCCAGAAACATAAAGAACATCAGCGGAGTATCGGAGGTTAAAAATTTAGAGAAAGCTCCGTATCCCGGGCTCATACAAAAGAGCCCCGAAGCAAGCGCTGCGGGAAAGACTCCGGCAATTCTCTTTGCCCACACATATATAAATAATCCACACCCGAGAAACATGAAGAGATGAATAGAACGGGATATAAGAAGAGCAATCCTGTTTATATCATGATAGGACGACAGATTGAATACTACATCGGCGGCTAAGACGGGAAGACGTGACAGAAAGAGGTGTATGAAATTGGTAAGATGGGGCCTGTCAAAATTCTTAACGTCGAAACCAAATGCCATCTGGTCGGGATTCCACGGCTCTGCAATTCCCCAACCAATTCCCCGAAGACAGAGAGCGAAAGAAAGAAAAACAAACAGGGAAATCAGTCTGTTTTCCGAAATAGTTCTTATAACACTAAACTTGTAAGAAGAAGGCATGGAAGAAGAAGGAAGATTAATCAGCACTGAAATCATAAAGAAAAATGTGCTTGCGGAAAATGCGCCGGAAAGAAGGGAACCTCTTAACACTAAAAGGGCAGAAAACATACAAAAAATGACCGATGCACCAGTCATAATAAAAATGCGGCGGGAATGCCGCAAGTTCAGAACGGTTCTGTGAACCACAAAAGAAACAAAAACAAAAATAGAGAAAGAAAGCAAAAACAGTCTTAGATGTTTTTCGTAGTTGAAATTGTCAATTGGAATTGGCAGAACGAAAAGCGTTTCCGAAGTTTTCAAATCCGGTGAACCGCTAATATCAGTGTTTGACAGAATGAGTTTTTTACCCGCAACACTGATGTTCACTTTTTCTATCTTGGGAAGCAGTTCGTAAGGTGCAACCAAAATCAGAGACAGGACGGTTTTGTTAGTTTGCCATACATTTTTGTCAGGAGAAATAATTTTTCTTTTGGAAAAAACTCTTGTTCTGTAAAATTTTATCAAGCCCGTTTCCGTCTGATCAATTCCTTCAATTTCAATACGAACAGGATCTTTCCCTTTACCTGCGAGCCCAACCGCAAAGGCAAGTAGGCAGATACAAAAGCCCGCGAAAAACGGGATGGAGTTTTTGAAAAATCTATAAAACAATGGAAATTATTAACTCCGTATTATCGGCTATTTCTTGTCTGCCGCGCAAACCCGCTCAAGAACCACATCCACAATTTTTTCGTGAAGCCCCAGCGGTTCTGTAACGGTGTGTTTTAATCCGGGGAATTTTTGCGCCGCTTTTTTTGCCATTGCCGGTATGTCAAAACCGGAATGCTTGCCCGAAACAAGAAAGTAGGGGTGAACAATCACTTCGGCAACCCCATGTTTTACGCATTTTTCAAATGCTTCTTCCATTGTGGGAGAGGCAATTTCCATGTGGCAGTGCTCAACAGTTTCAAAATCCGCGCATTTTTTTCTGATCTCTTCGGCGACCCGCTCAAGCAGTCTGTTTGCTTCGGCAACCGTGCTTCCGTGGTCAACAATTACCAGCGCCTTTTTGGTCTCAATTTTATGATTTTGTGTTCGCATTTTGTAAAATCGCCTCAAAAACAATGTCGGCGCACCTGTTGAACTCCTCAATAATCAAATGCTCGTTTACCGTGTGGAGATTATACATGCCCGTTCCGAGATTAACGCACTCTATTCCCTTGAGGTTGAAATAGTTGGCGTCGCACCCTCCGCCGCTTGTGTGAAAAGTAACGGGATGTCCGAGTCTGCGGGCGTTTTCATCAACCATTTTTGCCATTCGGGACGATTGGGAAACATCCATTGCCGAGTAGATGTTTTCCCGTGATATTTCCACCGCGCACTTTCCGCCATACGCCTTTGCGGACGCTTCCTCAAAACATGTTTCCATGTGTTCCATCTGCTTCTCAAGTTTCTTTTCGTTGTGACTTCTCGCCTCGCAAAGAAGGCTGACCGAACCGGGAACAATGTTTATGGCGGTCCCTCCGGAGATTTCCCCGACATTTGCGGTTGTTTCAAAATCTATTCTTCCGAGATTCATATTTGAAATTGCATCGGACGCTATCTCTATTGCGCTTACACCGTCTTCGGGGCACAGACCCGCGTGAGCCTCAACCCCCTTGATTTCAACTTCAAGCCGGTCGGAAGCGGGGCATTTTAAGACCAGCCGGCCGGGAGTGCTGCTGTCGAGAACAATGCCGTCCGACGCTTTGAATAATGAGGCGTCAATGTGTTTTGCGCCCAGCAGACCGACTTCCTCGCAAATCGTAAAGGCGATTTCAATGTCCCCGTGAGGCGGTTTACGCTCTTTCAGACAACGCGCGATTTCCACGATTATTGAAATTCCGCTTTTATCGTCACTTCCTAAAATTGTCGTGCCGTCGCTTCTCATAACACCGTCTTTTACGGAAGGTTTAATGCCTTTTCCGGGAGCCACGGTATCCATGTGGGACGAAAGGAAAAAGGGCGGCGCATCGGTGTTGCCCTTGATTTTTACAATCAAATTGCCCACATTTCCCCCGACTTTTTCCCCGCAGTTATCATAGAAACATTCGCCTCCGATGTCTTTCATCTCTTTTTCAAGATGAAGGGCGACATCTTTTTCAAAACGGGATTCGCTGTCTATACGGATTATCTCCATCAGATGGTCTGACATTCTTTCATATAAAATCATTGTTCACTCCTACATCGCAAGCCGAACCTGTTCCGGGCTGTTCATAAAAAATTCCGCGCGGCTGACAATCTCTCCCAGATTTTGCCTCGCAAGGGCGGAAACAAAAACGGCGTTCGGGTGAATAAAAGAAAGGTTTTTAAGTTTCAAGGGATCCGCCTTGTCCGCTTTATTGAAAACGAGAAGTTTCTTTACTCCGCCGAAACCCATTGAGTCAATTATCCGGTCAACGGCTTCCATTCTGCTTTCAACCAGAGGGTCGCTCGCATCCGCGACATGCAAAAGCAGGTCGGCTTCGCCAAGTTCCTCAAGCGTTGCCTTGAAAGCCGCCACCAAGTCACGCGGAAGGTCTTTGATAAAGCCGACAGTGTCCGTCAAAAGCAGGTTTGCCCCTCTTGGCGAATAAATCTTGCGGGTCTTTGTTCCGAGGGTGGAAAACATTCTGTCCGCCGCTTCCGTCCGCTCTTTTGTAAGCGCGGAAAACAGAGTGGATTTTCCCGCGTTCGTATAGCCCACAAGTGAAATCAGTTCGGCGTGCCGTCGCATGCGGTTTTTTCTTGTGCACTCCCTTCTTCCCGATATGCCGTCTGTCTGGCGTTCCATATCCTTTATCCGGTTTCTGAGGCGTCTTCTTTCTTTTTCAAGGACTTTCTCTCCGGGTCCCCGGGTTCCTATTCCCGCTCCCGGCTGGGACATTTGAACTCCTTTTCCGGAAAGGCGGGGGAGGGCGTATTTCAACTCGGCGAGTTTCACCTGAATTTTCCCCTCCTTTGACGATGCGCGCAGAGAAAATATCTCAAGTATCAACTGTGTTCTGTCAACTATCTTCATATCCGTCCGGCTCTGTATTTCCGAAGCTTCTGACGGCGTCAATTCCATGTCAAAAATAACCGCGCCCGCGCCCTCATGCCTTGCAAGCAGAAGGGTGTCTTTCAGTTTTTTCTCTCCCAGAACCGTGCTTCCTTTGGCTCTCGAATGTTTTCTGAGCATATGGATGACAGAGGCGAGAACTTTCTTTCCCGCGGAATCTGCAAGGTTTTTCAATTCCTCAAGCGAATCCTCGGCTTCGGACTGCGAAGTTCGTCCTATTCCCACAAGGAAAACATACCCGTCATCTGCAAGGCGACGCGGTGAAGTTTCAAAAGTCCGTCCTTTCCTTACGGGTTGAAGCGCGTTTTCAAGATCAATTTCCACTCTTGCGTAGTCGGCGAATCGGACTGTTTTCCATTTCTCGGAATCGGCGGAATCCGTGTCCGGCAAAACGGGATAGGCGATCTCAAAACCGCCCGCGGAACCGGAGCCTTTTTTAGGCATTATAATAACGCCTATCATTTCAAGCCGCTCGTTTATGAGCGTGAATTTGTCATTTTCCGTAAGTCCGCGCCCGTCGGTGTGGGTGTGAACAAGTCTGTAGTTTCTGATTCCGCGTCCGGTATCGCGGCGTTTTTTGAAAAAAGAGGAAATGTCTATCTCGTGAGCATCGCCCACAAACACGGCGGCGGTTCCGCCCCTTTTGTTCAAAAGAACCGAGAGAGGTCTTTTTAGCGCCGAGGACGCCGAGCACAGGACAGCGCCGAATTCGGGTGTCATAGCCCTTTGCGGGTCAAGAAATTTGGAATAGATTTTTAATGCCAGCTTGATTTCTCTGCTGGTCAAGCCTGATTTTCTGCCGTAAACAGAGAAGGCTCCTATTGGTTTTTTCCTCTCTTACACATCAGGGATTCAGGAAGACATGGGTCAGGGACGCAATAAGCAGGATTGACCCGACCAGAACAAACACGCCGATTATGTAAATCTCTCCACCGGTTCGGTTTTTCATCGTAAATCTTATTATAATCGCCCCGTCGCGCCGTGTCAAAAATATCGGGAATGAATTGCAATTTCCCGTATCCGTAAGTTAGATTATAACCAAGACATATTATCAAGGAGCGGCAAATGGCAAGAACGGCAACTATTTCACCGGTGTGGGGATGCGGAATTGAAGATTTAAGGGTGCTTGCGCGCGAAGCCGAACAAGCGGGATTTGAAGCGATATTCTCCCCCGAAGTTCCGCCTTACAGCGCGATTTCCAACGCGCAGGTGTTTGCCGAAGCGACATCAAAAATAAAGGTCGGCACATGGATAACAAATATCCATATGCGCAAACCGGTAATGTGCGCCGCCGAAGCGCTTACGGTTCAGGAACTTTCGCGCGGAAGAATGGTTCTCGGCCTCGGGGTCAGTCACAAGCCGGTCAACGACAAATTCGGAATAGAAATGGGCAACCCCGTTGAGGCGATGAAAAACTATGTGTCCGAAATCAGGCCCATACTGGACGGCAGTTCGGAACTGCTCACAATCAAGCGCGACCTTCCGCCGCTTCCCATCTATATGGCGGGGCTTACAAACTCGTCCGCGCATCTTGCGGGAATGGTGGCGGACGGGCTTATGCCCTATATGTCTCCGCCAGACTACATAAAACAGTTGAAGTTAAAGGTCTTGGAAGGGGCAAAAGAGGCGGGCAGAAACCCGTCCGACATTGACATTACAAACGGAATTCCGTCTTTCATATCGGACAGTATGGAAGATGCAATGAATGCCGCCAAACGCGGACTTTCCGGCTATGCGCGTTTCCCCTTTTACCAGCGCCTCATAACGAACATAGGGCATGGCGAAGTTGTTGGCAAAATAAAAGCGGGTGAAAAACCGCATGAGGTTTTTACCGATGAGCTTATTGACGCGGTCGCCCTTGTAGGACCGGCGGGGCGCTGTCGGGAAAGGCTTGAAATGCACAGGCAGGCCGGAGTGGACCTTCCGATTATCGTTCCGGGAGCGGTTGGCAAGCAGGGCAATGTTGAAGTGATGAAAATTACCTGCTCAACTTATGCGGACTGACTTTCCGCTCTCCGCCGAAATTTTTGAGCGATATTTTCAGAACTTCATTTGAGTTTTAATCAGGGCTTTTGTTTCTCAGGTATTTTCCGTTTAAGTGGTTTTCAGATTCAAGTTCAGAGTTTCAAAATCAAAACCCAATACATGTCTTCCGCTTTCCTCCTCAAACTCGGAACGCGCATAAGCGTTCAGCGCTTCCCAACCGTAACTGACCTCAGCCTCCGTCTTGCCGCCCGATAACTCACACACACTACCGTCTCTGAAATCGTAATCCCTCCAAGACGACATCAGCCCCGTCCGCCGAACTCTTCACGCAACTGTCCGCGCTTCTTTTTGCCGTTTTTTGTGCGCGGAATTGAATCGGTGAAGTGTATCTCTTTCGGAAGTTTATACTTCGCAAGACGCTGAGACAGAAAATCCATGAGCTCCTCTTTCAAAGACTCGCCGGATTTTCCCGCTCCCTCCCGCGCGACAACAAAAACGGCGGTAACGGTTTTCCCCTCACCCTTGTCAATTCCCGCCGCCGCGCAATCGCTTACCAAACCGTGCTTTGAAAGCGCGGCTTCAATCTCAAACGGTGAAATCCTGTATCCGAAACTGTTTATCATGTCATCGTTTCTTCCGAGCGTCCAAAGGTAGCCGTCATCGTCCGATTTGAAATAATCCCCGCTGACAAAATCCCCTTTTTCAGAAAACATCTTCCGCGTTTCTTCCTGACGGTTCCAGTAACCCAGCATTATCCCCGGATCGTTTGGCGATGAAACAAGAACGCCGGACTCTCCGACGGCGCAATCTTTTCCGGTCTGCGGATTTACCAACCGGCAACGGCGTCCGGGCTGCGGCTTTCCGGGAGAACCGGGCTTTATTTCCATTCCCGCCATGTTTGAAATGTAGTAACTGAATTCGCTCATCCCAAGTCCGTCATAAAGGCAAACGCCGAAATCGTTTCTCCATTCGGAAAACAGCTCCGCGCTCAAATGCTCTCCCGCGCTGAGGCAGCGGCTCAAATCCGGCAAATCAAAACTCCCGGCCGCCGCCGCTCTGCGCATCTGCCTGTAAACGGAGGGAACCGCCATAAAAACATTCACTTTGTGTTTTGCTATAATCTCAAACATCTTCAGCGGCTCGTATTCGCCGCCGTAAATCACCGCCGTGCAGCCGTGCCTCCACGGGTCAAGACATCCGGTTCCAAGCGTGTATGTCCAGTTGAGTTTTCCCGCGTGAAAAACAGTGGGACGGGATTTTACGCCCTGCCAGAAAATCGCCGCCGGATCGCGCCCTATGAGACATCTGTGCGCATGGACAACTCCCTTGGGCTCTCCGGTTGTTCCCGATGTGTAACAGATATAAGCCATTTCATTCGCAAAAGTGTCCGCAGGTTCAAGTTCCGCCGGAGACTTTTTCACAAGTTCGTCAAAGTCGGCGCAAAGGGAAGGGGGGTTTCCTCCGGTGATAAAAACTGTTTGCAAACCGGAATTTTTTCCTCTGATTCCTTCAATCCGCTCATAAAGTTTCGCGGATGTAACAACCGCTTTCGCTCCGCTGTCGCGCGCAATGTAAGCGATTTCATCTTCGGTAAGCATCGCGCTTGCCGGAATGGGAACCGCTCCGATTTTCAACGCCGCAAGAAATGAGAACGGAAATTCGGGGACGTTGTCCAATATTATCAAAACTCTGTCTTTCACACCGATTTCTGATGCAAGAAAAACATTCGCAATCTTGTTTGTAACAGTTTTGAGGTCGGAAAAAGTGTGAGTCTTCACAAGCCCTTCGCCGTTTTCCCATATCAGCGCGGGCTTGTCCGCAAAAAGGGAATTTGCCGCATTCCTGTCGGCGCAGTCCGTTCCGATATTAAACTTGCGCGGTATGTTCCATTTCCATGAATCGCACAGTTTCTTGTAATTAAAACTCATGTGTTGATGTCGTATTTTCAGAACTTCATTTGAGTTTTAATCAGGGCTTTTGTTTCTCCGGTATTGTCCGCGTAGGCGGTTTCCAGATTCAGGTTAAGAGATTTAAACTTAAAATCAAAACCCAATATATGGCTTCTGCCTTCCTCCTCAAACTCGGAACGCGCGTAAGCGTTCAACGCTTCCCACCCGTAACCGACCTCAGCCTCCGTCTTACCGCCCGATAACTTACGCACACTGGTATCGTTGAAATCGTAATCCCTCCAAGACGACTCAAGCCCCGAACCCACAGTGCGCTCAAGAGATGCGGTGAATCCCTTGCCGTCTCCTCCAATGTCAAAACTTACTCCTCCCACGGCAGTTGCGGACTTCTCCTCCGTGTCTCCGTCAAACACTTGAGTGGAAACAGAAATATCAAACATCAAACCAAACGCCATTTCCATCCGCACTCCGCCTCCCGCATCCATAAATACGCTGTCTTTGCCCACAACATCGCCGCCGTCCCAACGCACGCTCACAAGCCCGTAAGGCCTGAAACTGTCTCTGTTGTTTATTCGGACAACCAAACCCGCCTCGCTCTCAAAACGCAGACGCCAGTTCTCAGAGGTCAGACGCGGCAGCACATCAACCCCTGTTGTCGCTTCATCAAGCTCAACACGGCTCCACAATCCCTTCAAACGCAGAGCAAAATCCCAATCCTCACTGTGGGAAAAACTTTTCTCCACTCCCAGAGCAGCCGTCCAGTCCGCCGCTTTGACCCCGTTCCAACTAACTGTCCCACCGCCGGCCGCAACCTCGCTTATGTCATACTCCCCGAAACCGTAGCCGCCCACCAGCCATAAATTCAAACTCTGATACGGATTCCATGACAGATACGGGTACACGCTCGCCATTGTCTTTTCCACTTTTCCTGATACTTCCATTCTTCCACCTGAGGCATTGTAGTCCAAATCACCTTTGCCGTAACCAAGCGCAACACCGAGACGCCAACCGGGAAACAGAACGCCGTCTATGCCAATCAGAGCGTTGAACAGGTCGCCATCGTAATCTGAACGCAAACTGCTCTCGTCAAAATCAGCATTGAAGGACTGACCGCCTCCGGCTCCCCATACTGTTATCTCTCTTTCCTCGCTCAACGGCGCGACAAATCTGCTCTGACGCTGCGCTGTGGAAAGCAGGATTTTCCCATCGCTTAACATCTCCGCGGTGTTGTAAACCTTGCTTGCGACAACCCGTTGCCAATCTCCGTTTTGCAAATCGGAGAGACTCACCGAATCGTGTGTGATTTGAACATCTGTAACTCTTGCAACTTGCGCTCCCATACGCCTGCCAATCAATCCCACCGCAGTCTCCGCCATTCCACGGCTCAAAGCGCCCACAGTCTTTTGGTGAACAGTCCCGCGCTGTTTCCGCGTCAGACCGCTCGGGTCATGTATGGTTACGGTTCCCGTTGCCGTTGTCGTAATGGCTCCCGACGGTATTCTTGAAAGTCCCACTGTGAATGTCTCAGGCCCTTCCGTAATCCCGTCATCTGTCACCGGCACTGAGAAAATCCGCCTCTCTCCCGCAGTTCCCGTAAAGATGAGTGTTTGGGTAACTTCCATGTAATCCACATTAGCAGTTGCGCTGTCATCTATGGTGTAAGTGCTAACCATGAAGCCGCCGGACACGGCATTGTCCACAGTTACGGTTATCTCAACCATACCCTCACCTTCGGTTACTTCCGCATCGCCTATCGTTAGAACCGCATTGTCGTTGTCAACAATAGTTACGACAGTTTCCAATGCCCCGACCGCAGTAACATCGGGAATGCCGCTCAAATCCCCCAAACCCAAAACTACCGTCTCATCCGGTTCAACAACCGTATCTTCTGTTGTTGTAACGGTTACGGTCTGTATCAGAGCGGAGCCTGAAGCGTCCGCCGCAAAAATTATGGCGCTTGACGACAGAGTGTAATCAGTGTCCCTCAAGGCGCTCCCTGACACTGTCAGAGGTATTGTTATCTCCCGCCCCGGCATTGCGCTTAACTCTACCTCCATATTTGTAGCGTCGCCTTCATTCACCATACGGACAGCAGAACCGGAAGCAAACCGCACCGTTACATCAGGGTGGTCATCATCCAATATGGTTACGGTTCCCGTTCCCGTTGCCGTAATAGCTCCCGACGCTATGCTTGAAAACCCCACTGTGAATGTTTCAGGCCCTTCCGTAATTCCGTCATCTGTCACCGGCACTGAGAAAATCCGCCTCTCTCCCGCAGTTCCCGTAAAGGTGAGTGTTTGGGTAACTGCCATGTAATCCACATTAGCGGTTGCGCTGTCACCGGCTTCGGTTATGGCGTAAGCGTTCACCGTGAATCCGCCGGACACCGCATTGTCCACAGTTACGGCGACCTCCGCCATACCCTCATCTTCGGTTACTTCCGCATCGCCTATCGTTAGAATCGCACTGTCGTTGTCAACAATAGTTACGACAGTTTCCAATGCCACGACCGCAGTAACACCGGGAATGCCGCTCAAGTCCCCAAAGCCCAGAACCACCGTCTCATCCGGCTCAACAACCGTATCTTGTATGGTTGGAACGGTTACGATTTGTGTCAGACTGGCGCCCGAAGCGCTCGCCGCAAAGGTTATATCGTTTGACGACAGAGTGTAGTCAGTGTCCCGCAAGGCGCTTCCTGACACCGTGAAAGGTATTGTTATCTCCCGCTCCGGTGTTGCGCTTAAAGTTAATGCCACATCCACACTGCCGCCTTCATTCACACTGTAGGCGGGAGAAACAAAACTCACCGTTACATCAGGGTCGTCATTGTCCACTATAGTTACTGTCGTCTGCATTGGAACACTCGCGGTTACTCCGGTCGGCAAAATTGCCCCCAAAGTCATAACAACTGTCTCCGCATCATCGTCCGCAGAGTCGTCAATCGCATCAACTCTGATGACCTTTGCCGTATCTCCGGCGTTGAAGGTTACAATTCCCGCAAGAGGTGAACCGTCCACAGATAATGTGTAATCCGCGCCTGTTGCGCTTCCCGATAAAACAATTGGCATTTCCACAGTCCTTTCAGGGTCGGCGCTCAAAGTTACAGTCACATCTATTGTGGCGCCTTCATTCACACTGTAGGCGGGAGAAACAAAACTCACAGTTACATCAGGGTCGTCATTGTCCACTATAGTTACTGTCGTCTGCATTGGAACACTCGCGGTTACTCCGGTTGGCAAAAGTGCCCCCAAAGTCATAACAACTGTCTCCGCATCATCGTCCGCAGGGTCGTCAATTGCATCAACTCTGATGACCTTTGCCGTATCTCCGGCATTGAAGGTTACAATTCCCGCAAGAGGTGAACCGTCTAAAGACAATGTGTAATCCGCGCCTGTTGCGCTTCCCGATAAAACAATCGGCATTTCCACAGTTCTTTCAGGGTCGGCGCTTAAAGTTACAGTCACATCTATTGTGGCGCCTTCATCCACACTGTAGGCGGGAGAAACAAAACTCACCGTTATCTCAGGGTCGTCATCGTCCACTATCGTTACCGTGGATGTGCCATGCTCACCGGAAACTGTCGTAACCATCACACCGGAGGGAAGGGGAGACGCAAATCTCAAATTCACAGTCCTGTCGCCGTCATTAACCGTATTGAGACCGGTGCTCACGGAAACGGTTTTAATCAAATCCGCTCCCGAAGAGGTGGAGGCAAATGTTAAGGTGGCGGGCAGGTTGCCGTAATCACTAATATCGGCGGTGCCGCCGCCGCGCTCAACAGCCACTATTATTTCTCTTTCAGGAGTCTCACTTAAACTTACAAGCACTTGAGCGGTATCACCCTCCGTTACCGAATAGTCGGAATCAAGAAATCCCACCGTTACCACAGGGTCGTCATCGTCCTCTATCTCTACTGTCGTTGTCGCCATTGTCGCGCTTGCGGTTACGCCGGGACTGCCTGTCAAATCACCAAATGAAAGAAGCACAAACTCTCCGTCATCATTCACGCTGTCATGCTCCGCCATTACCTCAAAGGTTTGTGTCAGGGTGTCTCCCGAAGCGTCCGCCACAAAAGTTACGGAGCTTGCCGGCAAATTGTAATCCGCATTTGATGCGACAGTTGCTATCCGTCCGCCGGGGTCATCTCTGATAGGTATTATCACCTCGCGCCCCGGAGTCTCGCTCAATCTCACTTCCACATTTGCCGTGCCGCCTTCGGCTACCATGTAGGATGGCTCCGCAAACTCAACCGTTACGGGCGTCAAATTTTTAATGGTTATTGTTGTGGCAGTTTTGCCGCCCAGTGTTACACCGGATGAAGGAGAGATTAATTCCAGATTGATTGTTTCATCGCCCTCATTTCTGTTGTCCGGCAACGCCATCACGGCAAATGTCTTTGCGGTCTCCGTTCCTCTGAATGTTACATCCACCGCGCAACATATGTTAATGCCGCTGTAATCATCATCATCGGCAGTGCGGCTTTGCAACCTGAGAAACGCAAATAAAGTCCGCCCCGGTCCCGGAGCTTCGCTCAGGGTTACAATCACATCCACCGCGCCGCCTTCGGTTACAGTGTAGGATGATTCCACAAACTCCACGGTTATATCCGTATCATCGTCAAAGACCGTAACATCCACCTCATTGACAGTCGCCATGTCGTAACCGCCGCCTCTGACCCCGTGGGTTATTGTTACATTTTCTCCATCCGTATCGCCGTCTTGAACGGCGCATACTCTCACGGCTTGCGCATCCGGGTTGGCGGTTGTGAAAATTAAATCCAAAGTTGCGGAAACCGCGGAGCAGTCACTCGCGGACAAAGCAACGGCGCCGGAGTCGGGACTCATCGCGCTGACCGTTACATCACCGGAGGGAAGGGCGCTCAACTCCACGGTGTAGGTGTCGGAAAACCCCTCTTGCACTGTCAGAACGGACGGAGAGGCGGTTACGGCTCTGTCGTTATCATCAATTGTTACGGTCGCAGTGTCGCCCGTGTCAAAAGCGGGCAGCCGCAGGCTTTGCACCGTCAGGGTGAAAGTTTCCCGGGGTTCCGGAATGTTGTCATCAGTCAACGGTATGGTGAAAACTCTCGTCTCTCCGGCTCTGCCGTTAAAAGGCAGCACTAACAAACTGACGCTTTCATAATCCTCGCCCGCCATTGCCGAGCGGTCGTCCGTTGAAACAAGGGCGTTAAATCCGCCGCCCACCACTTCCTCCCGCAAAGTTACGGTGATGGTCGCCGCGCCGTCATCTTCGCTCACAACCACATCGTCCATCGTCAAAGTTATGCCGTCATTGTCGGTAATATCCACCGTCGCCCTCAGTATTGACCCGCTCAACACCTGTCTGTTCGCCCATTCCAATCGGGATATAAAAATCCTGAATGTCTCTTTTGTTTCCCGAATATCATCATCAATCATTTGCACTTGAAACTCTTTGGTCTCGCCCGCCGTTCCGCCAAAGGTCAGAGTCGTTATGCCCGCGGAAATAAAATCAATCCCTTCCACCGCCGAACTTGCGGAAGTCGGGTCGTCATTTCCAGACCCGACATTCACTCTTACGCCGCCCACAACCTCATTGTGCAGTCTCACGACAATCACCGCAGGGTCATCACCCTCGCTTGCTATCAGTCTCTCAAACGCCAGTAACGGCGTATCGTTGTCATCAATAGTTACTGTCGCCGTGTCGCTGATATTCACGGCGGCTTCCGACACATTGCTCATGGATACGGTAAAACTTTCCCGTGGTTCCACATCGCTGTCATCAATCACCGATACCGCAAATGTTTGAATCTCACTCCGTGTTCCGTTAAATGTCAGGGCACGAGACACAACCGCCGTGTAGTCACCGCCCGCCGTTGCCGTGTCTCCAGTGGTTGAAATTGCTGACACATCCACGGTGAAAGGGCCGGGCATTAAGTCATTCAGAACCACTGACACAATCGCCGTGCCATCATCCTCGGATACTGCCAAATCGGCAATGCTCAACATCGGCACTTCATTGTCAACAATTGTTACGGTTGCGGTGTCATCCGTGATTACAACCGGCAAAGTTGTTCCTTGCAGGTTGTCAAGCCGCACATCAAATGTTTCGGTGGGTTCCGTAATGCTGTCATCAATTACAGGCACGATGAAAACCTTGGTCTCACCTTCATCACCGTTAAATCTAAGTGTTTCCGAACTGTCGGTGTAATCGCCCGCCACTGCCGTGCCGGCCCTTGTGGAAGCCCTCACCGTGAAGCCGCCGGGCGCGGCTTTATCCACGGTTACGGTTATTTCCACCACACCCGCATTTTCGTTTACTCTTAAATCTCCCGCCACCGCCACCGATGCCATGTCGTTATCTGCCACGGTAACCGCAACATTTTTTTCAATAAGCGAACCCAAACCGCTAAGGCGATGATTCAGAGTTGCCATATCGTTTATGATGTCGTCATCTTCATCCGCTGTTACGACTACGGTTCTCGTACCGCTCCAGTTGCTTACCGGGAACTCCAGTGATGTCGGCATTACTATATTGATGTCATCACTGCCGCCTCTGATTTTGTTTATTACGATGTTCGCATGAGAAGGCGGCTGCCTTGCCAATCTTAAAGTGTAGGTTTCTTCGCCGCCCTCGGTAACGGTCAGGTTTTCCGGATTGATTATCAAAAACTCATTGACCACCACTACTCCAACCGCTTCCGAGCAGTTATTGTTTGTAACGGACTCACCGGGCACGGATTCAACACAAGCGCCATAGTAATATGTTCCCGGAGTTGAAGGCGCCGTCAGACTTGCCGAAAAAACACTGTTCGCGCCGGAAGCAATCATGCCCACGGTGTCCGCCGGGCTTGTTTCTTCAGTGTCGCTTGTCGTAATTGTCATATCCGTTGAGCGGTAGTAGCGCAAAGTTGTTGCCGCAGATTCCGCAATTCCCTGATTGAGAACCGTAGCCGACAGTGTGAACGATTCTCCGGCTGTCAAAATTCTGTTGCTTGTCTGAACGGGGTCAACAGCCAAGTCCGACCCGCTACTGGAGAAGTCTGTATTAAGGGTGTAGGAGCCAATATCTGAAGCACCTGCTGCGTCTAAGTTTAGATAATAGACACCCGGAGTAACCAGAAGTTCCAAACTTTCGCGTTCCAGTCTTACGTCAGTTAATTCCGAGCCGGCACTGTTTTCCACTTTGCCATCCATTATCCCAATGTTATCATCGGTTTGCAGGTTCGTAATAACAGCGGAAATAGTTACCATGCCCGATACACTTACTTGGAATCTGAAGTAATCTACATCGCCACTCAAGTCTATTCGCCCATCATAGGAGTCTCCCAAAGTAATATCCGTAATACCAGTATCAGAACGGGCATCAACATAGTCATCCGCCGCCACCCGAACACCGGAACAGTTGTTGTCCGTATCCAGTTCTCCGGAAACAGATTCCACGCAAGCGCCATAGTAATACACATCCCCCGGAGTTGAAGACACCGTCAGAACTGTTGAGTGAGAACTGGTTCCCAAGCCCGCAAGAGCGCTTACCGTAGCCATGCCTACTTCCGTATCACTTGCCGTAACGGTCTCGTCAGTTGAGCGATAGTATCTCAAAACCGTTCCCGCCCCCGCAGGTCCCATTCCTTGATTGCGAACTGTAGCCGAAAGCGTAAAACTGCTTCCATGCAACGGAGCGTTGTCGTCCACGGAAGATTCAACAATTAAGTCAAAATTCCCCACTTCCACCCGAACCGCATCAGAGCAGTTGTTGTTCGTAACGGGCTCAGCGGATACGGGTTCAACACAAGCTCCATAGTAGTATGTCCCCGGAGTTGAAGGCGCAATTGCCAAAACCGACTCGGGACTGGTTGCGGAAGGATTAAGACCGCTTACCGTGCTGGTGGCTACCAAAGTATCACTTGTTGTGATGATTGCATCTGATGAAAGATAAAATCGCAAATCCGTTCTCGGCGAAGCTCCCCCGCCTTGATTGCGAACAGTGGCAAAAAGAGAAAAAGTTTCGCTTACCTCTACTGAACTGTCGCTTACCGAAGGGAGTTCAACAATTAAATCCGGTCTGCCGGTTACCCTAACCTCAACCGCTTGAGAGCAGTTATTGCCCGTGTCGGATTCCCCTGACACGGATTCAACACAGGCGCCATAATAGTATGTCCCCGCAGTTGAAGGCACAGTCAGCATTGCCGAATGGGAATCCGTTCCGCCGACTGCGATGACGCTCACCGTGTCCGCCGCGCCCGTTTCTTCCGTGTCGCTCGTAGTAATTGTCGCGTCCGTTGAGCGGTAGTATCTCAGAGTTGTTGTCGTGGAAGGTCCCGCGCCTCGGTTGCGGACAGTGGCGGAAAGTGTGAACGGCTGCCCTTGTATCACGGATGCGCTGCTTACCAAAGGCGGGTCAACAACTAAATCCGGCGCATCGGTTACCGTAACCTCAACCGCTTGAGAGCAGTTGTTGGTCGTATCCGTTTCGCCGGACACGGGAGCGGCGCATGCGCCGTAGTAGTATGTCCCCAAACTTGAAGGCGCTATCAGACTTGTCGCTTGAAAACTGACTCTGCCACCATCAAGACCGCTTACACTGTCCGCCGTGCCTACTTCAGTATCGCCTGTCGTGATTGTGCTGTCTGTTGAGAGATAGTATCTCAGGGTAGTCGCGGCTGTAACTCCACCCCCATTGTTGCGGACAGTGGCAGACAGTGTGAAAGTTTGATCCGGCATTAGAAGGGTTTCGCTTGCCGAAGGGGAGTCAACAACCAAATCCGGTTCTGCGGCAAGAACGCCGGGGTCGGTAACAAAGTCTGTGTGGAGGGTGTAGATTCCCGGGTCAGGCTGGAAACTATGGGCATTGACTCTTAAATAATAGATACTCGGAGTAGTTATCGGATATTCTATGCGAAAATTGCCTCTGCCGATTCCTCCATCGTCGTCGTATATTAACTCGGAACCGAGGCTATTTTCTAAAGTGGCTTCAGGATCATTGCGACCATTATTCTTAGTTGAAAAGAAAATGAGAAAACCCGGTATAGTTGCTTGGACCCTGAAATAATCTATGTCACTTCCTACTTGAAATTGTCCTTCAACTGAACTACCCAGAGGAATAAATGTGGCTTCGGACCTTGTATTGCCATGGTTATCCCTTATTACCTGAATACCTTGTGAACAATTATTGCTTGTATCTGTTTCTTCATCCACAGAGTCAACACAAACACCGTAGTAAAATAGTCCAAAAGGTGGTGTTTCCAGACTGATTGAGAGGGAAATGTTTTCCAGAGAATCAAGAGAGTTGATTGTTTGTTGTCCTACTTCCGTATCACTTGTCGTAATTGTTGCATTTGATGATTGATAGTAGCGCAAAGTAGTTGGTGATGGCAAAGCCGATACCCCTTGATTTCTAACTGTAGCAAACAGCAAGAACTCGCCCGGACCGGGGGTAGAATCACTTACTGAAGTTTCAGTAATAATCTGGTCTGAACCCGATACTGAAACTTCAATCGCCGGTGAGCAGTTATCGTCCGTATCGGATTCTCCGCTCACAGGCACAACACAGGCTCCGTAGTAATATGTTCCCTCGTCCGATGAGGCAACCACATTGATTGACTCACTGCTGGATTCCATAGGGGCAAGGCTTGATACTATCCCTTGTCCTATGTAAATATCACTTGTCGTAATGGTCATATCTAATGAACGGTAAAAGACTATGTCAGTTATTTCGGAAGTCCTATCGCCCTCATTTTCAACACTAACAAATAGTGTAAATGATTGTCCCTGAATCAACATTATCGCACTCGCTGAAGGACGCAAAGCAATCAAATCCGGCGCAGTTTGCGCTCGCGCCTCTCCCGCAAGCAGAGAAAGAACAAACAGCAACGCCACGCCCAAGATTGTCCGACAACGCTGGAAACCACACGGCGAATCAGAAGGTGCAATAAAACTCAACATTAGACATTTCCGGTCAACTTTCTGTTCTCAAAGAAAAACTTTGTTTAACTTATTAATGAATATGAAAGTCAGCGCAAAAGCAAGGGTTGAACAAACGGAATACGGAAGCTCACAACCTCTTGATTTCCACCATCCGAACGGTCTCAACAGTGGCAAAAACCCCGCAACTTGAGTTGCCCGCATTCACACTATAGATTAGTAGTCCGATAAACGCCACAAAGGCGGATATTCCGGGCGGGACTTTGTCATATCTCAATACCATCTTTGAGGGCAATCTGACCCTTGTTACTTTCCTGCCGATTGCGGGAATGTGTTTTTTTGCCGTTTCGGGGCTTTTTCTCAAACTGTCGGATGAGACTTTCAAACGCGCGATTCTTGCTTTGAGCGCCGTTGTGTTCGCCGTTTCAATACCGCTGTTTGTGAACTTTTCACCGTCCGAAGCGGGGATGCAGTTCCGGCAGACGGCGGACTGGATACCCGAATTTGGAATCTACTACGATGTGGGGGTTGACTGGCTCAGCGTTACGCTTGTGATGCTCACGACCTTCCTTACGCCCGTGGTGGTTCTGAGCGCATGGAACGCGGTCGGAATGAAAACAAAAGAGTTTTTCTCCCTGATTATGATAATTGAAACGGCAATTATCGGAACTCTGGTTTCGGCGGACATTATTCTGTTCTTCCTTTTCTGGGAAGCGGCTCTTATTCCGATGTATTTCCTGATTGGCGTCTGGGGAGCGGAGAGAAGGGTCTATGCGGCGGTAAAGTTTTTTATCTACACCGCTCTTGGAAGCGCTCTTATGCTGGGCGCAATTTTCTATCTTTACGGCGAACACACACAACAGTTCGGATACGCTTCAATGGCGATAGCGGATTTGCAAACCGTGTCCGCGCCTTTTGACGGACCGCTGAGTCCGCAGGGGCTTCTGTTTGCGGCGTTTTTTCTCGCTTTCGCAATAAAGGTTCCGATAGTGCCTTTTCACACATGGCTGCCGGACGCCCATGTTGAAGCGCCCACCGCGGGCAGCGTTATCCTTGCCGGAATACTGTTGAAACTGGGAGTTTACGGAATGTTGAGATTTCTGTTTCCGTTTTTCCCCGATGCGGCGGTGGCTTTTATGCCGTTTTTGTCCGGCATAGCGATTGCCGGGATAATTTACGGCGCAATGGTGGCGTTTTCTCAGAAAGACCTGAAAAAACTTGTCGCATACTCAAGCGTGAGCCACATGGGAATCATAGTTCTGGGGATAACGCTTCCCAACATTCAGGGTGTTCAGGGCGGCGTATTCCACATGCTGGCTCACGGAATTTCAACAAGCGCCCTGTTTCTTCTGGTCGGAATGATTTACGAAAGAAGGCACACAAAGAAAATAAGCGAATTCGGCGGAATCGCATCGGCAATGCCGGTGTTTGCGATGTTTTTTGTTCTGTCCGCGTTTGCGTCAATCGGGCTTCCGCTGCTTAACGGGTTTGTGGGAGAGTTTCTGGTTCTTCTCGGAGCGTTCGGAGAAAGTTACTGGTATGCGGCGCTGGGAGCGTCGGGAATGGTTCTCGGAGCGGTTTACATGCTGAAAGCGGTTCAGAAAGTGTTTTTCGGACCTCTGGACAGAGAGGAAAACAAGCGGCTTTGCGATATAGGCGTAAGAGAGATAGCGGTGATTGCGCCAATGGCGGCAATGATGATTTTTATGGGAGTTTATCCAAAGCCGTTTTTGTCGCGGCTTGAGACGGGAGCGGAAAAGTTTGTTTCCCGTTCGTCTGAAAAGGAGTCTAAAAAGGAAAAAAGGGCGGATAACAAAACCGCCGTTGCGGCGCGAAAACACAAACCGCCTTCCGGTGGTTTGTTACGGCAATCACATAAAAGTCCCGAAATTACACGGGCGGAGGCAAGCAGCGATGGGCATTAAAGACGCCATAACCGATATTCTGAAAGAGATTGGAGAAGACCCGAAAAGGGAAGGACTTGAGGGAACTCCGGAGAGAATAGAAAAAATGTTCGGGGAGATAACGGTCGGTTATCGGCAGGATCCCTTTGAAATAGCACGGAAAGCGGTTTATAACATAGCGTATGACGAAATGGTTGTTGTGAAAGACATAGAGTTCTACAGCCTCTGCGAGCACCACATGCTGCCATTTTTCGGAAGGTGTCATATCGCGTATATTCCAAACGGGAAAATTATTGGCTTGAGCAAAATACCGCGTATAGTTGAAGTGTTTTCAAGGCGGCTTCAAGTGCAGGAAAACATGACCGTTCAGATTGCCGAGTTTCTGAAGGAAGCGCTTTCGCCCAAGGGGGTGGCTGTGGTCGTAAAGGGATACCATCTTTGCATGGCGATGCGCGGAGTTGAGAAATCAAGTGCGAATATGATAACAAGCTCAATGAACGGGCTGTTCAGAAGCGATGAGCGGTCGCGGACGGAGTTTTTGAGTCTTATAAGAGAGAACAGTTTGTAATGACGAGCAGGGTTGTTGTTTTTGGAATAAGCCATAAAACCTCGCCGATTGAGGAGCGGGAAAGGATTTCTTTCGGCGGCGAATCTAAGACCGCCGAAGCTCTCCGCGCCCTTGCGTTAAAGCCGTCATTGAGCGAATGCGTAATACTTTCCACATGCAACAGGGTTGAGATATACGCGGTTTGCCAAAACGGTGAGCAGTGTTTTGACGACATATCAAGTTTTCTCCGCGAGTTCAACGGACAGATAGGGCGGGATTTTATTGAGGAGAAATTCTACTTCCTTGAAGGGTTTGACGCGATATGCCACATCTACGGAGTGGCGGCGGGAATGGACTCAATGGTCATCGGAGAGCCGCAAATTCTCGGACAGTTGAAACGCGCATACGAAACCGCGCTTGAAGCCCGGACGGTCGGAACCGCTCTTAATAAACTGTTTCAGAACGCTTTTTCCACGATAAAAAGGATAAAAAACGAAACAGGCATCGGCTCCCATACGGTTTCCGTCAGTTCGGTTGCGGTCAATCTTGCAAGAAACATCTTCGGCGAAATTGAGAAATGCTCCGTGATGGTCATAGGAACCGGAGAGGCGGCGGCGGAAGCGGCGGCTCAACTTGCCAAAAAGGGGAGCGGGAGAGATAAGAATCGCGGGCAGGAATGAAAAAGAAACGGCAAAACTCGCGTCTTCACTTGGCGGAAGCACAGTGAGGATTGGCGAGACGGGGTTGTGGCTGAGAAAGACCGACATAGTGATTTCCGCAACCGGCTCCTCAAACTACATACTGAAGCCAAGCGATGTGCGCGATGCTGTGAAGCTGAGAAAAAACAAGCCAATCTCCCTTATTGATATAGCGTTCCCAAGAGACATAGACCCGAAAGTACGGGAAATTGAAAATGTGTTTCTCTACGATATGGATGACTTACAGAACATAGTTGATAGAAATCTTGACAAGTTGCGAAAGAGTCTTGACGAAGCAAAGGAGATTATAAAAGTCCGCGCCGAACAGTTTGTCCGCTGGCAGGATGGGCTCAAGGCGTTTTCCGCAATTGTTGAGCTCAGAAAGCAGACGGAGGAGATGGTCGGGGAAGAAATCCTGAAAACGATTGCAAAACTTGATTCCCTTGACCGGACGGGCGGTTGCGGTAAATCTGAAAGGGACGAGGCGCTCTGGTCTCTTTCTCGCAGAATAACGGGGAAATTTCTGCACAAACCCGTTACCGGACTGAAGAGAGAGGCGGCAAACTCTCCTTTGGAACGGGGCGCTTATGTGGAAGCGGTAAGAAATATTTTTGAACTGTCAGGAGAAAGTCGGGAAGAGTCTCCGGAAGATGAAAATCAGAATCGGAAGCAGGGGTAGTTCGCTCGCCGGAGTTCAAGCCGCCGGAGTGGGCAAGCTTCTGGCGGAAAAAATTCCCGAACTGAAAGCGGAGTTTGTGTTTATCAAAACTTCGGGGGACAGGGGGAACATGCCGATTTCAGATTCGGGAGGAAAGGGCGTTTTTGTCAAAGAAATAGAAGAGGCGCTTCTTAAAGGCGCGATTGACATCGCGGTTCACAGCATGAAAGACCTTCCCTCGGTTTTGCCGGACGGGTTGATTATAGGAGCGGTTCCGCAAAGGGAAGACCCGTCGGACTGCGTTATTTTCCCCGGCGGCGCGGACTGTTTTGAATCCCTCGGAAAAGGGGCGAAAATCGGGACGGGAAGTTTGAGAAGGGCAAGCCAGATTCTGGACATGCGCCCGGATGTTTCGGTTGAGCCGGTGCGCGGCAATGTGGAGACGAGAATTGCAAAGATGGATTCGGGAGAGTTTGACGCGCTTGTGCTTGCGACCGCAGCGCTCAACAGACTTGAACTGAAAAACAGAATAGGCCACAAGTTCAACCCGATGTCTTTTGTTCCCGCTCCGGGGCAGGGCGCTCTTGCGATTGAGTGCAGGGACGGAGACACGGAAATTGTTGAAATTGCAAAAACAATTGAATGCGCACAGTCGCGCCTGTGCGCTGAGGTTGAGAGGTCGTTTCTCCGAAAACTGGGCGGAGACTGCCAAATTCCGGCGGGATGTTATGCGAAAAAAAAACGGAGACAAAATAGAAGCGGTCGCAGTCATGGCATCGCCTGACGGAGCGGAAATTTACAGGGAGAAAATTGAAGGTTCTGAAAAAGACGGAGCGGAAACGGGCGAAAGGATAGCCGAAAAAATTATGAAGCGGCAAAGCGCCGGGCATTGACCGGGTGCGACAACAGTGTAGAGTTAAGGAACTATCGCGGGGTGGAGCAGTCTGGTAGCTCGTCGGGCTCATAACCCGAAGGTCGGAGGTTCAAATCCTTCCCCCGCAACCAAGCGGTTTTCCGGACGATGTCTTTTGAAAAAAAACTTGAAAAAATAAAGAAAATCTCCGATTCCCTTGAAAACAAAGAAATCCCCCTTGAAAAAATGATAGAGAGTTTTGAAACCGGCGTAAAGTTGATAGGGGAATGCCGCCGTATACTTGAAGAGACTGAGAAAAAAATAGAAGTGTTTGAAGAAAAAGATGAAAAAGGGAAGCGTCCCTGATTTAATGAAACGCAATTTTTCCGAAATTGACCGATACATTGAAGACAAAAGAACCCAAGTCGGCAAACGGCTTGAAACCTACATCTCATCGGTTCGGGAAAAACATTCCGGGCTTGCGGACGCAGTCGCCCACGCTCTGAGAAACGGCAAGAAAATCAGACCGGCGCTCTGCATGGCGGCTTGCGAGTCGCTCGGCGGAAACATCAGTCGGGCAATGCCCGCGGCTTGTGCGATAGAGATGATTCACTCCTACTCGCTGATTCATGACGACCTTCCGTCAATGGACAACGACGATACGAGAAGGGGGCTACCTTCAATCCACAAACTGTTCGGCGAAGCGACGGCGATACTTGCCGGAGACCTTTTGCTTACGGACTCTTTCGGTTTTCTCGTCTCGGAGGGAAGGGCGGCGGGTCTTCCCGACGGAGTGTTGGTGGAGATGGTTGGAATCATTTCCGATTCGGCGGGAAAATCCGGCATGGCGGTCGGACAGATGATGGACTTGGAAAATGAAAACCATACGGACAAAAATCCGGTTTCCGAAATCCATTCGCTTAAAACCGGCATGTTGATTGAAGCAGCGGTAAAATGCGGGGCGATTGCCGCCGGAGCGGACAGCGGACGGGTTGAGATTCTTGCGAAATACGCAAAGGCGGTCGGGCTGGTTTTTCAAACTCTTGACGACATAATTGATTTTCGTGAAACCGGCTTGCAAACGGAAGCGAAGAAAAGGGCTGTTCAACTCACAAGCCAAGCGATAAAAAAACTGGAAGCATTTGACGGAGAAAAAACGACGCTGATAAACCTTGCGCTCCGGCTTTGCGAACGCACGGCTTGAGCGACAAGTTATTTTTTCTTTTTCCAATCCGCAAGAAATCTTTCAAGTCCAATATCCGAAAGCGGATGCTTGAACATCTGCATCAGAACCTTGTAGGGAAGGGTTACCACATCCGCGGCGACAAGGGCGGACTCAACAACATGCATCGGATGACGCACGCTTGCCACAAGAACCTCCGTGCGGAAATCGTAGTTCTCAAATATCCGGCTTATGTCTTCAACAAGACTCATTCCGAAAGAGGAGACATCGTCCAGCCGTCCGATGAAAGGGCTCACATAAGCCGCCCCCGCTTTTGCCGCAAGCAGCGCCTGAGACGCCGTGAAAATCAGAGTCACATTTACGTTGATCCCCTCGGATGAAACCGTTTTTGTGGCTTTGATGCCGTTTTCCGTAAGGGGCATTTTTACCACGACAAAGTCGTCTATTTTTGCGAGCAAACGCGCCTCGGAGACCATTTTCTTGTAGTCGGTTGAAATAACCTCCGCGCTCACCGGACCCCGCACAACGCGGCATATCTGCCTGACCAAATCGGCAAACTCTTTCTGTCCGCCCTCATTGGAAACCAAACTTGGATTTGTCGTAACGCCGTCTATGACGCCGAGAGAAGCGGCGTCCTTTATCTCTTTCAGGTTGGCGGAATCAAGAAAAATTTTCATGCGGTTTTCTCTGCGCGACACAATCTACCACAAAATCGCCGAAGTTGCATACCGGTCTGCGGTTTCTTGACAAAACGCTCTTATAACAGCATACTGTGCGGACTTTACCAATCGGGAGACGGACTTAACAATGGCGTTGCGCATCAAATCGGCTAAGAAAAAACACAGGCAGAGCCTTAAAAAAAGACTGAGAAACAGATTTGTCAAATCCTCTTTGAGAACCATGACAAAAGGTTTCCTCGCCGCAGTTGAGTCAAAAGACTCTTCAACCGCAAGTTCCATCTTCCCGAATCTGGTTTCCGCTTTTGACAAGGCGGCTTCAAAAGGCGTTCTTCACAAAAAAAAACGCGTCAAAAAATGTGGCGAGAATGTCGCGCAAACTTCATATGCTTTCTTCCGAGCCAACCCCTCCGCCACCGACAACCCCTCCGCAAGAAAGCGCTACCGCTCCGCAAACAGATTGACGGTCATTCTCACGAGCGTTTCATAACCGTTTGAACGCGATGTTTTAAGGGCTCTGTCCGTATCGGCGAAATTTTTCATAATACGCGCGGCATCGCTCCGCGCAAAATTGCGGGACTGCTTCCACATAAAATGAGCCGCGCCGGGTTTGATTTTCAGTTCTTTTGCTATCAGTTTTTTCTGCTGTTCGGGGGAAATCCCCGGGGATTTTGACCTTACAGCCGCCGCTCTGAGGACATTTCGTATCCTTGAGGAAACGGCGGAAAGTATGAACAGCGGTTCAATCTGATTCTGCGCGGCAATCTCGCCGAGTATGGCAAGCGTTTCGGTTTTTTTCCTGTCCGCTATGGCGTTTGTCAATTCAAAAATGTCCCTTGATTTGCGGCGGTCAAACATGCCGGAGATGTCGTTTTGACTTATGACGGTTCCGGGACCGTGAGTTTCGGCGAGTTTGGCGAGTTCGCTTCTTATAACGCTCAGGTCTTCTCCGATAAGGTCGCAAAGGTAAGTTGAGGCGGCGTGGCGCATAACAATGCCCAGTTTGTCCGCCTCTTCAATCACTCTTTCATGAATTTTCCTTGAATCTTCCTCAACGCTTTTGACAAAAATTCCTTCTCCGGATTTCAGGTCGGGTTTTGAAACATCCGCCGAAACAAGAACAAGGCGCGCATGAGACGCCGGTGAGAGGGCGTATTGTTTGACAAGTTCAAGCGATTTTTTGTCGACAGTTTCGGCGCGTTTGAGCACGACAACTTTTTTTGAGGAAAACATGGAAAGGTTGGAAGCATTGCTTATGACTTCCGCAATCGGCGTTTCATCGGCGTAAAAAACCGACACATCCGCCTGATTGCCGTCTCCGAGAAACTGTTTTGATATTTCCGCGACAAACCTGTCGGCGAGAAGCGTCTGCGCTCCTCTGACAAGACAGACGGGAGAGTTGACGGCTTCGGATTTCAAGATAGTCGCCGGATTTCAAGGGAGTTGAAAAAATATCCAATCTCTCTCACGGCGGATTCCGGACTGTCCGAACCGTGAACCGTGTTTTTTTCAATGCTTTCCGCGTAAAGTTTTCTTATGGTTCCTTCCTGTGCTTCGGCGGGGTTTGTCGCCCCCATAATTTTTCTCACTTTCATTATCGCCCCGTCACCCTCAAGCGCCATCACAACGCACGCGCCCGATGACATGTATTCGGTCAGGCTTGAAAAAAACGGTTTTTCCGAGTGCTCGGCGTAAAACCCTTCCGCCTGTTTTTTTGTCATCCGAATCATCTTCAGGGCAATGACGGAAACGCCCGCTTCCTCAAACATTGAGATCACTTTCCCCGTAAGGTCTCTTGATGTGCCGTCCGGCTTGACTATTGACAGTGTCCGTTCCATTTGCGCCCTCCGCAAGACAAAAATTTTGTGATATTATCTTAACTGAAAGCCGCGCTGTCAAACGCGCCCGGAATGTTTTTCCGCTTGACTGCGGAGTCCGGCGGTTGTAGGTTTTGCTTTTCCCGAACCAAAGAAACTCAAAGGAGAACACAAAGTTGGAACAAAAATTTATCATCCCGCACGAGCATTACATAACAAAGCATGACAGGAGAAAAGCGAACGGGCACGGTTCCGTTGTCGTATGGTTCACCGGACTTCCCTCATCGGGGAAATCAACGCTTGCAAACGAGGTTGAGAAAAACCTCATGAAAGAGGGGCTAAAAACCTACATACTGGACGGAGACAACATAAGAACGGGGCTGTGCAAAGGGCTCGGCTTTTCCGAGGAAGACCGCGCCGAAAACATTAGAAGAATCGGGGAAGTTTCCAAACTTTTTGTTGACGCCGGAGTGGTAACTCTTTCCGCATTTGTCTCGCCCTACCGAAAAGACAGGGACGGCGTAAGGAACCTGTTTGAGAAAGAAGAGTTTGTTGAGGTTTTTGTGCGCTGTCCGGTCGGGGAATGCGAAAAAAGAGATGTGAAAGGGCTTTACAAAAAAGCAAGAGCCGGCGAAATCAAAGGATTTACGGGCATTGACGACCCTTACGAAGAGCCCGAAAATCCGGAAATTGTAGTTGATACGGACAGGGAAAGTTTGAAAGAATCGGCGGATAAAATCCTCTCATACCTGAAAAACAGAATTTAGAGTCCGGTGAAAAATCCCGACAAACCGTTCCGGCGTCCTTTAATATCCGGCGCTCATACCCTCTTGCCATTGAACGCTCTCCGTATTATTCTACCGCCGGTTTAACTATGGTGGAAAACAACCCCTCAACCCTTTCCATTATGGCGGAAATCGCCTCCGAAGCAAAAGAGGCGGCGACCGTTTTGTCCGTCCTTGATTCTTCAACAAAAAACAAAGCGTTGAAAAAAAATTGCCACGGAACTGATAAAAAGACGGGAAGACATATTCAAGGAGAACCGCATCGACATAGCCGAAGCGGAAAAGAAAAAAACGCCGCCCGCTTTTATTGACCGGCTTGTTTTTGACCGCAAGGCGGTGGAAAAGATGTCTCAGGGCATCGCCGAGGTTGCGGAACTTGAAGACCCTGTGGGAGAAATTGTTCCGTTTGGAAAAAGACCCAACGGACTTGTGGTGGAAAAAATGAGAATCCCCCTCGGCGTGATAGGGATAGTTTACGAATCAAGGCCGAATGTTACGGGCGATGCGGCGGCTCTCTGCCTAAAATCCGGCAACGCCGTAATTCTGAGAGGCGGCTCGGAATCCCTGCGCTCAAATATAGCCATAGGTCGCATTATACGAGACTGCCTGTCGGATTCGGGCGTTCATCCCGGCGCGGTGAATGTGGTTCCCGATGCCGACAGAAAACTGGTTCTGGAAATGCTCAAACTTGAGGGAAAGATAGACCTGATAATTCCCAGAGGCGGCGAGCGGCTTATCAGGTTTGTTACGGAAAATTCCGCGATACCGGTTCTGAAGCACTACAAGGGGGTCTGCCATATATTTGTGGACGAATCCGCGAAAACCGACATGGCGGTTGATGTCTGTGTTAACGCCAAGGTTCAGCGTCCGGGGGTTTGCAATGCGATGGAAACCATGCTTGTTCACAAAAAAATCGCGGCGAAGTTTCTGCCCGCCGTTGTCGGGGAAATGAAGAAAAACGGAGTTCTGCTCAAAGGGTGTCCGCAAACGCTCTCGTTTGTTTCGGACGCCGAGCCCGCGTCCGAACGGGACTGGGAAACCGAGCATCTGGCGCTCATTCTCAATGTGCGCGTTGTGAAAGATATTGACGAGGCGGTGGCTCATATAGACAGATACGGCTCAATGCACACGGACGCGATTATCACCGAAAACAAAAACAACGCGGAATATTTTCTGCGGCGGGTTGAGTCGTCCGCCGTGATGCACAATGTTTCAACGCGGTTTAACGATGGTTTTGAGTTTGGAATGGGAGCGGAGATTGGGATCAGCACCACAAAGATTCACGCTTTCGGACCGATGGGGCTCAGGGAACTGACTTCGGAAAAATTTGTCGTCCGAGGCGGGGGGCAGACAAGAAAATAAAATCCGGCAAACGGCCGTCAGTTGTTTGACTGCATATAAGAAGAAAAAACCACCGCCGCCACTACGGTCGTCCACAAACCTTTTTTGTCCCCGAAAGCCGTCTGAGTCACATTTTTCGTTTTCACATTGTGTCCGCTTATCTTCCAAATATCTTTCTGTTCATCGTAACTTTTATCCAGATTGAAAGGCGCGCCCAGAGTGGTCGCAAGCATATAGGCGGCAAGGTCTTCGGCGTATTCCCCAGCCTGGGAACTTTTCTGTCCGAAACCGTGGTGTTCGGATATGTAACCGAATCTGTTTTTATCGTTCGGTATCGCAATGCCGGTGGAAGCCGCTATAAGCCGGTTCGGCTCATCGGTTGAGTTTTCGCTCATCACAACATTAACCACCTGTCCGGCGGAAAGAAAACTGACGCCTTTTGAGCGCGACACAAGGTTGCAGTGGGGCGGAAATATGCTTGAGACTTTAACCAGATTGAACTGCGCTATTGAGGCGTCCCTCAAAGCCATCTCAAAACTGGCAAGTTTCTCCTTGCTTCTCCCAATTCCTTTTGTAACAAAAGCGGTTGTCGGAACCATTGTCGCCTCATTCGGAAAAATCCGAGACTTGATATATATATGCGACCGTATTTACTGTCAATACAGGAAAGGGCAAAGACATGAAAATAGGATGCCACATATCAATCGCCGGCGGAATTGAGAAAGCGCCCCGCCGCGCAATGGAAACGGGTTGCGAGTGTTTTCAGATATTTACCCGTTCGCCCAGAGGAGGGAAGGCGGGTGAGATTGAACCCTCCGCCTCGGAAAGGTTTCTTTCCGATTGCCGCAAGTTTAAAATTTCAAACTGCCATGTTCACACACCCTACATAATAAACCTTGCATCAAGGGAGACCGCGACAAGGGAAAAATCGGTCAAAATGATAGTTGACGACCTCAAACGCTCCGACTCCATCGGGGCAAAGTGCGCGGTAACCCACATCGGAACTTCCGCCGGAATGCGACGGGGCGAGGCGGTCGCTCAAGCCGTCCGCTCAATAAAAAAGATTTTGGATAAAACACGCGGAAGCCGAACAAAACTTCTGATTGAAAACTCGGCGGGTCAGGGCTCCACCCTCGGAGACACATTTGAGGAAATGGCGGAAATTCTGGACGGAACAAGACCTGATTTGGGAGTCTGCCTTGACACCGCACACCTTTTCGCCGCCGGATACGAAATCAGATCGCCGGAAAGCTTTGAAAAAATGCTGAAAAATATAAACACGACTTTTTCGGCGGAGCGAATAGGGCTTATACACTGCAACGACTCAAAGACCGGTCTGGGTTCGCGCAAAGACCGCCATGAACACATAGGAAAGGGGGAAATAGGAAAGAGAGGTTTTGAACTTTTAATTTCATGCGGGCAGTTGAAGCATATTGACATTGTCGCGGAAACTCCCCCCGCAGGAAGCGCGGAGGATGTGAAATTCCTCAAACGGATCAGACGGAGCGTCGCAAACCGTTCCGGGTCCTGTTGTTAATCAACCTTTTCCCCGCCGAGACTTGTGTGTAGAATGAAGCCAAATGGAACAAAATGCTCACGGAAAAAGGGTTCTGACGGCGGCGTTTCTGATTGCTCTCATAGGGGTTTTCACATATCTGGGAGGACCGTATTTTCTGTTTCTTATGTGTGTCATATCACTTTTATCGGGAGTTGAACTGTACAGTCTTCTCGTTCCGAACGGGCTGAATGTGCGCCGCGAATTTCTTATGATTTGCGTTCTGCTGACACTTGCGGGCGCGTATAAGGGAATTGAATATTTTTTAATCGCTCTCTACGCGGTAACGACGGGAGTTTTTGCGATACATCTTGTGAAGGGAAGAAAAGACATATCGGGATATGTGAAAGGAGTTGGAATGTCGCTTGTTTTCATAACGCTACTCGCAACAATGACCGGCTCCGCGGTGCTTTTAAGAAACATTGAAATGGAAATGCCCGCGGACTGGACGACGGGGTCTTTCCTGAAAAGCGAACCGGGGTTTTTCTTTATTGCCATGGCTTTTATATGCGGGGCATTTAACGATTCGGCGGCTTATTTTATAGGAGGATGGAGAGGCAGAAGAAAACTTGTTTCCGGCATAAGTCCGGGAAAAACGGTGGAAGGAGGGCTCGCCGGAATTGCCTCCGCAACCGGTGCGGGACTGATTGTAAACATGGTTTTCAACTCTCCCCTGTCGGTTCCGTTCGCGTTGTTTCTGGGTCTGCTCGCCGGACTTTCATCCGTGGCGGGGGATTTGATTGAATCTTCCATAAAAAGAAACTGCAACGCAAAAGATTCCGGCACTCTTCTGCCCGGACACGGCGGTTTTTTTGACCGCTTTGACGGCATGATATTTGTTTTTCCGACTTTCTACATATTTGCAACTCTGCTCTGAAATCCTGATTTCTATCTGAAATCAAGATTGAACAGAAGGTTGGCTCCCGGAGTAAGCCCGCCCGCGACTCCCTCAAGCACAAAGTGCCTGTTCAGATTATACTCCGCGGTGAACCTGTTTTTATAGGAAGTGCTGATGGGAAGAATTTCATTTATGCGTTCATAGGCGAAATAGAGTTTGTCTGTCAAATAGGCTCCGACTTCAATCTCGGAATCAAATACGCCTCCGCCGCCTTCCCTGTTTACGCTGAAGACATCAACAAAAGTGAACAGATTGCCGTCAAGAACTGAAGAGACAAGCTCGTCCGCCGCGTAGCCAAAAACCGTTTCACGCGCAATCCCGCTGTCACGCACTTTTTTGATAACGTCAAAAGCGCGGTTGTTCGTCCCCCTTCCGCCGTTGGAAAGCAACGCAAGAACTATCTCATCCTCTTCCATTGCCGGAGCGCTTGAAAGATGCAGTGTAAGATCGTCCGATTTTCCGTAAAGATTGGCTTTGACCGACAGTTCCGGCGTTTCATAAAAAGCGTTGATGTTGACCACCGGACTCAAATGCGCCCTTGAGGAAACGGAAACCGAGCCTTTGTCTATGGCAAACTGCTTTCCCAGTATGGTGTATGAACCTCTTATAAGACTCAAATCCCCTTTTATTGCGCTGAAATTGTCGCCCGGTTTTCTTGATATATGAAGAGTGCCCGCCAAAAGCGAATTGACTTTGTCTATCTTGAATTTCGTGTCCCCGGAAATATGGAGGGGGAAATCCAAATCCGATGTATGAGAGAAAAAACCCGGTTTTTTACCCGCGGAAAAGCTTCCGTTCTCGCCGCCGTCAACAAAAACCAGCCCTCCGACCGCCACATTGTAATCGCGCTTTATCAATATATTCGCGCCTTTTGTTTTCAAATCAGACCCTCGGACCCTTATATTCTTTCCCGACCCGTCAATAACAATCTTCCCGTAAAAACCCGAATGCAGATGCTTGATGTGCATAAATATTCCTTCAAGATTAATTTCGCATGAATAGGAAAAGTCGCCGAGGCTGAAATTTCCCTCTCCGTCCATTCCGCCGAAAGGGTCTATCGCCCGAAAAGAGAAAAACGCCTTGTCTTTGTCAAACACCGTTCGCAGGAAATCAACTTCCATCAGTTCCGTCCACGGGTCAACCCTGACCTGGGCGCCGCGAATATCAATCTCACCGCTAATGTCGGGATTGCCTTCACGGTTGAAAACCGACAGTTCGCCGCTGAAAATGCCGTCAACATCCTGAATTTTTTTTGACAAAAAATTAAGCGGTTTTATGCTGAAATCTTTTGCTTTCAGCGTCAAATCGTAATTTGAGATATTTTGCAGAACCGATTTTATTTCGGGTTTTTCCTCCGTTGCGGAAGAAATTCCGCCTTTGATTTTAAAAAAACTGCCGGATGTCGTTTTGTCAACCGACAGATTGACCGAAAAACGGTCGGAGAAAGCCGGCCGGACTATTGACAAAACCGCTTCTTCTTCGCCGGATGCGCTCAAATACTTCACATCCACATTGGCAACGGGCCACTCCGCCGGTCCGTCCAGGATGATTTTGCCCGAAACCAAACCGCGATAACGGGCGAGAGGAGGGTGGAAATGCTCAAAAAATTCGGTGTTTAAACCTGAGAAACTCGCGGATAAATTCAAGTCGCGCCGTTTCTCCCCGCGCTCGTATAAACCGGAAAATTGAAGATAAGCGCCTTTGCCTGAAAACACCGAATTTTCAACATCAATTTTTTCCCGTGAAACTTTGACGATGAAATTACGGGAAAGCGACAGATTGAAGTCGTTCACCCCGAATTCGGCTTTTTTCACCTCGGCGTATAACTCCCCGTTCTTGCGGCGAATGTCCGCAATTAAACCCAAAAACCTGTCGTCTCCGAAATCAAGTTCGGCGTAAGAGTCTCCGTCAATGCCGAAATTTATCTCCGGGGCAAGCGTTTCCCCGTATGAAATTTCTTTCAGGGACGATTTGACAAAAGCGTCCCTGAAACGGAACTTCTCAACCGGAATTCTGAAATTCACCTCCCCCTTGCCTATGTGTATTCTCTTGCGCAAGGCGGCTGAAAAATCTTTCAGTTCCAGTTGACCGGACAAGAAAAGCTTTCCGTTTTTCCGTCTTTCCAGCGCGCCGGAGGATTTGAACTCTCCGGACATTCCGTAACTTTTCAAAATCCGCGTTATCTTTGAAAGATGGAAAACGTTTTTTGATTGAACTTTGTATTTGACTTCAAGCCCGCCGTTCCTCAATGCTCCACCTTCGGCTTTCATTGAGAATCCGGAAGATTTAATCAGCAGGTTTCCCGAATTAATTTTGTAGTTTTTGAAGAAAATTTCGAAATCGGATTTTTCCAGTCCCGCGCCGACCTCAAACAGGTCCAGTTTGTAATCTTCGGAAAGTTTTCCGGAAACCGCAAGCAAACCGTTTTTCTCCGCGATGTTCCCGACAATTTTCAACCCTCCGAGAGGCAGTAAGTCATCGGCTTTGCCGCCGCCGTAATACCGTCTGAATATGTCGCTTTCAATCTCAAAGCCGTTTTGTCCGCCCAGTTCGGGAATCAGGCTTTTCCCCGGCGCGGTGTTGACGGTCGCTCGTATCCGCGAGCTCAAACTTCCCAGAGACATGTCGCCCCGAATTGAAAGAACGCCGTCTTTTCCGAAAGCGACCGAGTTGAGATTCACTTCGCCCTTCTTGCCAAAAAGGGGGAATTCCGAAAATGAAAACCTCCCCTCCCATACACTGCTCGGATTGTCTTTCGGAACGGAAACACCGAACTCCGCGCGAATGTCTCCCCGTGAAGTTTCAAAAACTCCGTTTCCGCCGATGTCGGAAATTTCAAATCCGCCGGAAGTCAGGAGGGTTGAAGTCAGCAAAAAATTGTTTGCCGACAGATTGCGGGACGGCAGTGAGACATGCCCGCTTTTCAAAGTGATTTTCAACTCATCATCGGTTTTGCCCCGCGCGAAGGAAATCTCGGATTTTCGGACGGCAACATTTCCGGCTTGCGTATGGAGAACCGAATCACTGATTTTTATTTTCGGCAGACGCCGCTTCCATCCGGCGTTTTCACCGCCGTCCGCGGACTTCCGGCTTTCTTCCGGCTTGGAATTTTGGAAAGGAAAGGGCGGTTTCCCCTTGTTTCCCGAAAGAAACAGTTCAAGCCGCTCAATTTCAATTTCCGTGGAAGGGGAAAAGTTTTCAAAAAATTCGGAAGACACAAAAGCCCCGAGCGAACCGTAGCCCACGGAGACGGTGTCCGCCCTGAGAACTTCACGCCCTCCGGTGGAAAGTCTCAGGTTTTTAATCACCACGCCTTTGTTATAAGACGCTCCGACCCGCTCAATGGAAATATCAAAGCCCGGCAGAGCGTCTTCAATACGCTTTTCAATTTTTTCCCTCATGAATTCCATTGACATTGAGCGCGCGGGCGGCGCAAAAGACGGAAAGACGAACGCGACAAGCGTAAAAAACAGAGTGAGACGGCTCATTTTTGAACACGCGACGGAGGGAAACTTTACAACCGCTTCCGCCAATGTATTATAATGCCCGAATTATCAGACAAAGGAAATATCAAACAGTTTTGCCTCCGAGAAGATCTTCAAAAACGAAAAAAAGACTGTTCCTTGCGGCGGTTGTCCTGCTGGGAGCCGCTTTCTTTTTGCGGGATTTTTTCCGTCAACCCGATGTCAGTTTTTTGCTTGACTCCGAAAAAGTGGGCGTAAATCCGTTCTCAATTAAATTTTCCGGGGGCGGCAAAGGGTTGAAAAGAATTGAAGTTTTCTATATCGGAGCAGAAAGCAACAGACTTTTGCTCAAACGCAAACGGTATTCCGAAGAAGAAAACATACGGGAAGATACGGTTGCGGTTTCCCTCAACCCGATTGCCGGCATTGAAGACGGGCCCGCGGAGATTGAAGCCGTCTGTGAGTCTTACGGCGGGCTGAGGCAAACCGTAACCAAAACCGCAAGCATAGTGGCGGACCTGTCTCCGCCGAAAATAACGGTCTTGTCGGCAACGGAAAACATGTCGCAGGGAGGTTCGGGAGTTGTCGTGTATAAAATTTCCGGCGACACGGTTAAAAGCGGCGTAAGAATAGGGGACAGTTTTTTCAAGGGATACAAAGCGTCCGGAGCGGGATTTACGGATGAAAATATCCGCATATCTTTTTTCTCCTACCCTTATAATCTGCCCGAAGGCGAGACCGTTCTGATTACCGCAAGCGATGACATAGGGAACAGAAGAAACCTTCCCATAAACTACAATCTGATAGAAAAGCCCTTCACCGAGCTGGACATTCAGGTAACCGAAAAGTTTATCAAAATGAAAATGCTTCCCATGATAAACGCCTCAGGAGATGTCGCGCTCAAAGACATGTTTCTTCTTGTCAACCGGAAAGTGCGTGAGGCAAACAACAGGAAAATTGAAAAAGCGCTTTCGCAAGTGGCGGAAAAAATTATGTGGGAAGGACGTTTTATCAGACCGTCCGGGTCTTTGCAGTCCCAGTTTGAAAAGAGAAAGTATTTCTTTGAAGGCGAACAGATAGACGAACAATACCATCTCGGCTACGACATAGCTTCGCAGAAAAAAAATCCCGTCCGCGCGTCAAACAACGGCGTTGTTATTTTTGCCGACGACCTCGGGATATACGGAAACGCCGTGATAATAGACCACGGAATGGGACTCGCCACTCTTTACGCGCATCTCAGTTCAATGACAGTTCAGACGGGGGACGCGGTTGCCACCGGAGACAGAATAGGCAGCACGGGAGATACCGGACTCGCTTTCGGAGACCATCTCCACTTCGGAATCTATGTCGGAGGACAGCCGGTTCTGCCAACCGAGTGGTGGGACCAGTTCTGGGTGCGGACGAGAATCACCCAAAACATTCAAGACGCCAAAGCGGAAACTTCCGCAACCAAGTAGTCAGCCGCCGGACTCAAGCATCTTTCTCAAAGTTTTTTCGTCTATAATTTCAATCCCGAGTTTTCGGGCTTTTTCAAGTTTTGAACCCGGTTCCGCTCCCACAACAAGACAGTCCGTTTTTGACGACACCGCCGAAGAGACAGTTCCGCCCGCGCCGTGTATGGCGTCTTCGGTTTCCGCGCGTTTCGCTTCAAGTTTCCCCGTGATGACAAAAGTTTTGCCGGACAGAGACCCTTTTTTTCTTTCGGAAGGAGCCGCGCGGTTTATTTTCACTCCAAGACTTATCATCTTTTCTTTCAGTTCAAGGACGCTTTTTTCGCGGACAAAATCCGCGACACCCCGCGCGGTTTTTTCACCGATTCCCCCGATTGAAGACAGCTCTCCGGCTTCCGCTTGAAAAAACTTTTCAAGAGATTGAAAATGATCGGCAAGCAGCTCCGCCGTCCGCTGTCCCACATGCCTTATGCCGAGGGCATGGATAAAAAGCGCCAGATCAACCCTCGCTCTTTTCCTTATCTCCCGCTCAAGTTCCCGTGACGATTTTTCCGCAAATCCGTCCAGTTCCATCAAATCTTTCTCCGTAAGCGCGAACACATCCGCCATGCTTTTCACAAGACCTTTGTCAACAAGGGCGGACACGGTTTTGCGGCCGAGTCCCTTGATATTGAAAACGCCGCGCGAGGCGAGATGGGACACCGCCTGTTTCAACCGCTCGGGGCATGAAGCCTTCAGGCAGAAAAGGTTGGTTCCGTCGCTCAGCAGAGAACCGCCGCAGGATGGACAGGTATCGGGCGGTTTGAAAGACGCCGAATCTCCGGAACGGCTTTTATTCACAACTTCCACAACTTCGGGAATAACATCCCCCGCTCTCTGGACAACCAGCGTATCGCCGACTCTTATGTCTTTTTCGGCGATAAAATCCGCATTGTGCAGAGACGCTCTCTTAACCTTTACGCCGCCTATGTTTACAGGTTCAAGTTCCGCAACGGGTGTTAGAACGCCGGTTCTGCCAACTTGAACCGTTATGTCTTTGAGGACGGTTTTTGAGTGTCTGGGCTTGAATTTATAAGCAACGCACCAGCGGGGATATTTGGCGGTCGTTCCAAGCCGCCTTTGAATGCCGACACTGTTCACTTTTATCACAACGCCGTCCGCATCGTATCCGAGACTCTCTCTTTTCTTTTCCGACCGGTGGCAAAACTCAATCGCCGCGTTTATGTCCGCACAACGGCGGGTTTTGCTTCCCGTTTGAAATCCCCAACTCTCAAGCGCTTTGGAGATTGATATTTCATCGCGCAGTTCAACTCCGGCAAGATGCCCGATTCCCCACGCGAAAAACCGGAGCGGTCTGGAAGCCGTAACTGAAGGGTCAATCTGCCTGAGCGAACCCGCCGCCGCGTTTCTCGGATTTGCAAAAACCGACCCTTCGGAATTTTTTATCTTCTCGTTCAACTTCCTGAAACTTTCAAGCAGAATTATCACTTCCCCGCGCACCTCAACAGTTTCGGGCGGTTTTTTGCTTTCAAGAGACATTGGAACGGAATCAACCGTCTTGATGTTTTCCGTAATCTCCTCGCCGATTGAGCCGTCTCCCCGGGGTCACCGCGCGGACAAAATTTCCGCCCTCATATACAAGGGACGCGGAAACTCCGTCAAACTTCAATTGAACCGCATAGTCCGGACGCTCTCCCGCCGCCTTTGAAACCCTCTGGTCAAAAGCGAACGCCTCCGAATCGGAGGATATGTTGTCTATGCTCATCATCTTTGCAAAATGGCTCAGGGGCCGAAATCGCGAGGAAACCTCTCCGCCAACCTTGCGCGAGGGCGAATCGTCCGCCACCAAATCGGGGTGGAGATTTTCAATTTCCACAAGGGATTTTATAAGCCCGTCGTATTCGGAATCGGATATTTCCGGGCTGTCTTCTTCGTAATAGAGGCGGTTGTGCTTTTCTATCAGCTGTTTGAGTTTTTTCAGTTCTTTGCGCGCCTGTTCTTTTGAAAGGGGTTCTGTCATTTGCGTCCGTGCGCCTCCAGCCGTTCAAGTAGGTCCGCAAGGGGCAGGGTGTTCAAAAAATCCTCCGCCCGCGCCCATCCGCGCCTTGCGACCGCAACTCCACAAACCATTGCACCGAGATGCCGCGCCGCATGGGCGTCCGTTGATACTATAAGTTTCACTCCCTTTTCAACGGCAAGACGCACATGCTCGTCCTTAAGGTCAAGCCGGTGACATGAACTGTTTATTTCAAGAAACTTGCCGTGCTCAAGCGCGGCATCCGTAACCGTTTCCATGTCCATCCGGCAGGGGGGGCGTCTTCCTATTATCCTCGCCGTGGGGTGTCCGAGGGCGTGAACAAAAGGGTTTTCAAGAGCGCGGACGACCCTTGCGGTCATCATGTCGGAGTCCTGCGAAAAAGAGCTGTGAATGGAGGCGACAACAAAATCCAGTTCGGAAAGAACATCGTCGGGATAGTCAAGAGAGCCGTCCGGCTTTATGTCAACCTCGGCTCCGGCAAGAACCGTTATGCCGTCCATCCGGGAATTGACTCTTTTAACCTCTTCGGCTTTGAGAGCAAGTCTTTCCGCGCTCAACCCGTTTGCCACAGTTGACGAGGGCGAGTGGTCTGTCAGCGCTATGTATTCGTATCCTCTTTCCCGCGCCGCGGCCGCCATCCGCTCAACCGTGTCCGCGCCGTCGCTCCAGTCCGTATGGATGTGAAGGTCGCCCCTTATGTCGGACAACTCAACCAGTTCGGGCAGGGCTCCGCTTTTTGCGGCTTCAATCTCTCCGCAGTCCTCCCTGAGTTCGGGCGCAATGAGGGGAAGACCCAGTTCCGAATAAAAATCCTCCTCGCTCCGGGGACGGGACGGAAGAGCTGCTTTGGCGAAGGAAATCAGTTTTTCCCAGTGGGAATGCGAACCCGTAAATCTTGCAAGGTTAAAGGCGAAATCCCGCGGGTCTGTCGTGTAAACAACGGCTTTGATGCCGGAATCTGTCATGACCTCCGCCTTTGAAGCGTCAGACCCGCAGGTTTCTTTCACACTCCCGAGATTTGAAAGACTCTTGAAAAACGGGTCCGTTCTCACGCCGCCGAGAGACGCAAGCAGTTCAATTTGCGAAACCGTTTCCCGCATTCTTCTCAAGCCGCCCACGGGACGGACTTCAACAACCCCTTCAAGCCGTGAAATTTCATTGCACAAAACACGGGCGACAGCCAACGCCTCGCCGAGACTGTAAACCGAAACATTCCGTTTATAGAAAGCAACCGCCTCGGATATGCTTTCCGCTTTCTTTTTCCCGACCCCCGCAATATCGGTGAGACCTCCGCTTTCAAGACGCCTCTCAAGTTCGCTTATGTCTTTTATGCCCGCGTCCGAAAAAAGGCGAATCATCTTCGGCCCGACGCCGCGGAGTTTGAGCATTTCAAGCGGACCGTCTCCCACCTCGGAGCGCAGACGGCTGTGGTATTCAATCCCTCCCGTGTCAACAAACTCCTTTATTTTTAACGCCATGTCTTTCCCTATCCCCTTGATTGCGGTCAAACCGCTTGCTTCGGAAGCCGTCTCCGAAACATCCGTTTCCAATGCGCTTATCAAATCGGCGGCGTTTTTATACGCTCTTATCTTGAACGGGTTGGCGTCCTGAATTTCCAGCATTGAAGCTATTTCGGAAAACAGATGCGCTATTTTGCAGTTTGCGCCCATATATGAAAAGACCTTGAGTTTCAGTATATTCTATTTGCGGATGAACTTGTCCGCAACACGGTGGAAGAACTTTGGATTCCTCAATAAAAGTGACCGTTCTGGGTTGCGCGACCTCAACGGGCGTGCCTGTTGTGGGATGCGGCTGCGGGGTGTGCCGTTCGCAAGCGCGGGAGAACTGGCGCACCCGGAGTTCCGTGCTTGTGGAAACTCGCGGAAACACAATCCTCATAGACACATCCCCCGACCTTAGAACACAGGCGCTGCGCGAAGGTTTTTCTCTTGTGAACGCCGTTTTATACACTCACTCACACGCAGACCACACAAACGGAATAGACGATTTAAAACCGTTCACCCGTTTCGGGAAAGAGCTGATAGAGTGCTACGCCAACTCCGATACCGCCGCAAACCTGAGAAACAATTTCGGCTACATATTCGGCGGCGAAGGAGAGGGGGGAAAAAGACCGAATCTTCACCTGAACGAAATTGACGGGAACTTTGCAATCGGGAAAGCGGAAATTGTTCCGGTGGAAATCATGCACGGCACATGGGAAATTCTGGGCTACAGAATCGGAAATTTCGCCTATCTGACAGACTGCAACGGGATTCCGCCGGAATCAATGAAAAAACTCAAAAACCTTGATCTTCTCATAATAGGCGCGTTGAGATACGAACCGCATCCCGCTCATTTCAACCTTGAGCAGACGCTTGAGCAAATAGGGATAATCGCTCCGGGCAGGGCGATTTTGACACACATGAGCTGCGATATGGACTACTTTGAGTTGAAAAAAAATCTTCCCGAAAATATTGAGCCCGCGTATGACGGTTTGAAGTTTGAGATTTAAAATGCCGAAAATTGAAAATACGGGAGGGAAAACAGTTGTCTGACATTCAAAAACTTGCCGGAGATCTTTGCGTGGAGTCCGATTCCAAAATCATAATGTGCGTTCTTGACGGTCTCGGCGGGCTGCCCGTAAACGGCAAGACCGAACTTGAAAGCGCCACAACCCCCAATCTTGATAAAATCGCCCGCTCGTCATCGTGCGGCTTCCATATTCCGGTCGCTCAGGGAATAACTCCGGGTAGCGGAGCCGCCCATCTCGGGCTTTTCGGTTATGACCCGCTTTTGTTCAGAGTGGGAAGAGGCGTTGTTGAAGCCGCCGGTCTCGGCGTAAATATCGGAAAAAACGACTTGGTGGCGCGGGGCAACTTTGCAACCTCCGAAACAAAAAACAAAAAAACGGTAATTACGGACAGAAGAGCCGGAAGAATATCAACCCGCCAAAGTGTGGATTTAATTTCCCGGATGTCGGACTCAATAAAAAAAATCGGAAATGTAAAAATCAAAATCCATCCCGGAGTGGAGCACAGGTTTGTCGTTGTGTTCACATTTCCGCATCAAATTCCGAACGGAGAGACCATTTGCGATACCGACCCGCAAAAAGAGGGGGCTGCTCCCGTCACCGCAAAAACCGCCTCCCGGAACAAAGCGACCGTCTCCGCCGCGAGAACGGTTCGACTGTTTGCGGAAAAAGCCGCCGAAATCCTCAAATGCCGCAAAAATGCTAACTGCGTTCTGCTAAGGGGATTTTCCTCCTCGCCGGATTTCAAGCCGTTCGGCGAAACATACCGCCTGCGCGCGGCGTGCGTTGCGGCGTATCCGATGTATCGCGGTGTTGCGGGGATTCTGGGAATGGACATACGCGACCCCGAAAACGGGGAGACGGAGAAAATCGTCCGGAGGGCGGAAACAGTTCTTGCCGATTTTGACTTCATATATCTGCACATAAAGCCCACCGACCGGCACGGAGAAGACGGAGATTTTAAAGCGAAAGCGAAAGTGATAAGCGAGTTTGACAAACTCCTGCCGCGTCTGATTGGTATGAATCCCGATGTTCTGATAGTAACGGGAGACCATTCAACTCCCGCGCTGATGTCGTCTCACAGCTGGCATCCGGTTCCGCTTTTGATAAAATCGCGCCACAGCATCGGCGGCAAAGGCGGGTTCAACGAAAGGGACTGTCGCATGGGAGAACTCGGAACAATACGGTCGGTTGAGATAATGCCGCTTGCGCTTGCGCACGCGGGGCGGCTTGCAAAATTTGGAGCCTGATGTATTTGTGATACAATTGCGGTCCGCAAGCCGAAGTGGCGGAATTGGCAGACGCGCTATCTTGAGGGGGTAGTGCCCTTGTGGCGTGGGGGTTCAAGTCCCCCCTTCGGCAGAAAGGCGCAATGTTCAACAGATAAAGTGTCAAGTGAACATATTAGCTTGATTCCCGCAGCTGGCACGAACGGGCCGAAAGACAAACCCGATTCAGCGTGGAGAAAAAAGACAACGGGCTGTTTGCCGCGAACAAGACAAGAAACCGATTTTACACAAAGAGAAAAAACAACATATTATTTCCGCGCAAAGCAGCAATGAACAGAACAAAAAAACAACCCCGATTTCACGCGGAGAAAAAAGACATCCGTAAACTCATAGCCCTCGGCGAGATAGTGGAAAAGACTTTCGGCATAACGGACAAAGAAAAAATTGATTCCGCAAAAAGGAAGAAGTTTGACAGTCTTATAGTTTCCGTAACCGAAGAACTGAAAAACCGCGACACCCGCAAAGCGGAACAAATCGTCAAATCAATCCTGACCGATGTCCTGCTTTACCATGAAACAAGAGCGGACTTTATGATAAAAAACCATCTGAAAAGTGTAAGCGTCCGCTTCAAAACTACCGAACATTAACCCCGCCTTCAACCGTGTCCGCGGCTTCGGGTGCAACCTCATTTTCGGGCGTATCCGCCACGGTTTCCGGTATCCCGGAAGTTTCAATTTCAGGCGTATCCGCGGTCTCAACCTGAGATTCGGTCTGATTTTCTTCGGATTCCGGTTCGGGGTCAAAGACTCCCGCTTTCGGGAAGGAGATTGCAAACCTCGCATACACGGCTTCCGCTTTCTCTTTGCTTCCGCTTTCCCTGTATGCGGTTCCAAGAAGAGGCAGAACTCTTTTCTCGTGATGCGCGATTCGCAGTGACAGCAACTCCTCAAAGTATGCTATCGCTTCTTCCCAGCTTTCAAGACGATAGTTTGCAAACCCCGCCATAAAAAGAGCGTTGGGTCTGAGAATTTCATCGGGAGATTCGAAAAGAAAACGCTCCATACGCTCAAGAGATTCTCTGTCTTCTTCCAGTCTGAAAAGAATCGCCCCTTCGTAGTAGTCGGCAATTTTCAGTTCCGGAAAATCGTTCCTGACACTTTTTATGGCCGAGAGGGATTCGTCTATCTCGCCTCTCTCATAAGCCTCAATCGCGGCGTCCATCCTTCTGTTCGCTTCCATAAGACTGTTTTCCCGCGAACTGAGAAAAAGCCCGGTCAGCACAGCCGCCGCAATTACAACCAGAAAAAATGCGGCAAAAGAAAGCCCGCTTACTTTCGCAAGACGCCCGAAAATTCTTTCCATAACCGGAACTCCGGTCAGTGGGTTGTCGCCGGGAACCTGTCTGTCGCTGTCGCTGTTGCCGTTCATTGTCGGACGGTTATTATAGTTCTTAAAGTGATGTCCCGCAAGGTATCATATATTGTCGCCGTGTTTCTGTGCGCATGCTTTCTGTGCGCAACCTTCGTCACATCAGGAAACGCGGAGGAAGGATTTGAAAAACAACCCAAAACTGTTGTTGTTGCAACCCTCAAGGGAACCATCAATCCTTTCACGGCGGATTTTGTCAAGACGGCAATAGAAAGCGCACAACGGCAAAAAGCCGGAGTGGTCGTCATTGTTATTGACACTCCCGGCGGACTGCTGAATTCAACCCAAGAGATAGTCAAAGACATTTTGAACTCTCCGGTGCCCGTAGTCGCTTATGTTTCCCCGTCCGGAGCGACCGCCGCCTCCGCCGGAACTTTCATAGTTCTTGCGTCCCACATTGCGGCAATGGCTCCCGGAACAAGCATAGGGGCGGCGCAGCCGGTTACCTCGGAAGGCAAAGCCAAAGAAGGCAAGGCGGGCAAAAAGATAGAAAATTTCGCCGCTTCCTACATAAAGAGCATCGCGGAAAAAAGAAACCGCAACGCAAAATGGGCGGTCAGCGCGGTCAGGGAAAGTTCATCGGTAACTTGGGAATACGCCGTCAAAAAGAACATAGTGGACCTTGCGGCGAAAGATATGAACTCCCTGCTTGAAAAAATTGACGGAACCGAGATACAAATCGGAAACGGAATCAGAAAACTGTCAACATCGGGGGCAAAGATTCTCACGCACAAAATGTCAACCCGTCAGCGGGTCGGAAACATTCTCGGCTCGCCGGACATCGCATATCTTCTTCTGTCTCTGGGTTCCATAGGGATTTTAATGGAGATTTACAATCCCGGAAGCATATTCCCGGGTGTTGTGGGTCTCATCGCTCTGATGCTCGCTTTTGCTTCCCTTCAGATTCTTCCGTTCAACTACGCCGGTCTCGGACTCATAGCGGTCGGCATGGGGCTTATGGTCGCCGAAGTGTTCATGACGAGTTACGGGCTTCTGGCGCTTGGCGGAATCATATCGCTTCTTGCCGGAGGGGTTCTTCTTTTTGACCCCGAGGAAACCGGCGGATTGAGAGTGGGATATGAGGCTCTTGCCACGGTTGGCGCGACTTTCGGTCTGCTTTTTGCTTTTGTGGTTTTTTCCATTATGCGTTCCTCAAAAATTTCCTATCTGGGCGGAGAGGAAGCGTTTGCGGGCAGGGAAGGCAGAGTTGTTGACTGGGACGGTGACGGAGGTATAGTGTTTGTCAGCGGGGAATACTGGAAAGCCGAGAGCGATGACGCTCTTTCAAAAGGTTCTCCTGTTGTTCTTCTGGGAAAAGAGAGAGGTCTGAAAGTCAAGGTTAAGCGCCGTAACGGGGAAAGTTCCGAAACGGCGGTTGACGAAAAAAACAAGGAGAAAAAATGATTCCAATACCTTCAATTACAACTTTGCTGATAATAGTGGTTCTCTTCTGCTGCTGTCAGGATCGAAAATTCTCAAGGAATACGAAAGGGGCGTGGTTATGCGTCTTGGGCGTGTCATAGGCGTAAAAGGTCCGGGTTTTGTCTGGATAATCCCTTTTGTTGACAAGATGACACGGCTCAGTCTTCGCGTGATAGCGATGGATGTTCCGCCTCAGGATGTAATCACAAAAGACAATGTGTCTGTCAAGGTAAACGCCGTTTTGTATTTTAGGGTGATTAACCCGATAAACACGATTGTAAAAGTGGAGAACTACTATTACGCGACTTCCCAACTTGCCCAGACGACTTTAAGGAGTGTTCTCGGTCAGGTTGAACTGGACGGGCTTCTTGCTGAAAGGGAGGAGTTGAATCTGAAACTTCAGGAAGTTTTGGACCAGCAGACCGATGATTGGGGGATAAAGGTTACGCTTGTTGAGGTGAAGCATGTTGATTTGCCTCAGGAGATGCAGAGAGCGATGGCGAAGCAGGCGGAAGCCGAAAGGGAGAGAAGGGCGCGAATCATAAGCGCGGAAGGAGAGTTTCAGGCGTCTCAGAAAATTGCCGACGCATCCGATATTCTTTCAAGAAATCCGGCATCGCTTCAGTTGAGGTTTTTACAGGCGTTGTCAGATCTTCCGTCCGAGAGAAATTCAACGATAATTGTTCCGCTTCCGCTTGAGTTGTTGAAGCCGTTTATGGAGAAGAAAGTTTTTGACGACAAGCCGCAGATTAAGCCCTCGGGGAATAGTGATCCGTTTAAGAGCTCGGGCGGGTAAGAACAAAGATATAACCGCCTTTTGAAATAAACTTGAAAGAGAGGTGTCGGATGAGTAAAAACATCTTGGGATTAAAAGAATTGACGGAAGCGGTTTCAAAAGCCGCGGCAATTCGCCTGCGGTTGGAATTGGAACCTGTCGCCGGAAAGGGCGAGAAGATTTTCCCTCCAACCTACAAGGGAGGCACATACGCAATTGAGGATAGAGTTGACTCCAATGGGGAGATTGAAAAATGCGTCACCATAGACTCGGTTCAGTCTCAGGCAAACCGTTTTGAAGAGTGTTTACAAAAAGCGATTGATGAAGGCGCTATTACCCTGCCAATAATTGAGATTGACCTTGAGTCATTGAAATCAAAAGATGGCGAGGGCAGAATCACGACATTGACCGCGCCTCATAGATGGGCGGACGCTTATTTTATTTACAGTCAAGACGACAAAAAGAAAAAGTTTAGAGATACTGAAATCGGCATAGCATTGTCCGAAGCGTTGCCTAAAAATGCAACCGTCTTATTTCAATACTGCCCGACTTCACTGCTTTTTGGCGTTTGGGATTCTCATAAAGCAAAGGGGGCAACGGGAACAAAGTTTGAAAGGTGCCTGGCATCGGAAATCGTCGCATACGGAATAGAAGAAGGAACCCGCTTTGCGAGCAAGGGAGACCCTATGGTGAGCAGCAATGCGGACAAGTTCAAAGGTCAGGAAGCGTCTAAGTTGGGATTTGGCATGATTCCGCCTACAGACACTCACGGAGGAATTACCTCAAAGACAATCAGGCAGGTTTCTTTAATTTCTCTGACCGGATTGCGAAAACTGCGCTTTCCTCTCAACGGCAAATCCGACATGGAAACAGATAACGCCGCAAGGACTGTTTTGGCCGCCTTGGGTCTTTTTGCGCTTACCGATTTATTCCATCGCGGTTACTCTCTGCGGTCAGGATGTTCCCTGCGTTCATCCGAAAAAGAATTGACTTTTGAAATTGTCAGCAACGGCGGAGAACGTTCTTTTACACTTGACAAAGAATCCGCCACATCCTTATTCATGGATGCGGTTGAACAATCTAAAAAAGCAAAATTGCCGTGGGAAACAAAGCCAAAAACTTTCTATGCGACTGAAGAATTGAAAAAGTGGATTTTAGCAGCCCAGAAACAAGACAAGGAAGGCAAAAACGACAACAAAAAAGAAGGTGACTGATGCTCATCATTTCAGTCAACTACCTTATGGGACGCGCCGTTGCGAGAGACTATTTCAGCAGTCCTTCAACAAGCGAATGGCCTCCCCATCCCTGCCGTCTTTTTTCGGCAATGGTTGCAAGCTGGGGAAATGCGGACGAAGATGAATCCGAAGCGGATGCCCTAAAATGGCTTGAAAAACAAAATCCTCCCGAAATCACCGCCTGTAAGGTTCAAACCGGAAAAGCAGTAACTCTTTGTTCAATAAGGTCGGATAAGATAGAAGATAAAAACGAAGAAGGGAGAGTAATATTACAACCCGCCACCGAACATCATTTCCCCCGTATCGCGCTTTCGGACCCTCAAGTTTTCTTCATCTGGAAAAACGGGGGAAAAGAATTTGACGGACACCGTCCCGCACTTGAAGCCATCGTGCGGAGAATACCTTATCTTGGAACTTCAATGTCTCCCGTAACCGTCTCACTGTGTGATTCTCCGCCCGAAGTTAAAAACCTGATTCACTATGTTCCAAACAAAAACGGCGATTTATCCCTGAGGGTCGCACACAAGGGGCGTTTTGACAACCTGTGTTCAATATACGAAAAGAGCGGAGGAAAAAGTTCCGATATTCCCGTTTCGCCTCAAGTTTCCTATACGGACAAAGAACCCGGGGAAACCGTTCCCGATGAAACTCACGACATAATTGTTCTGAAACTGTCTCCCGACAAGGATAAAGATCCGCAAAGCTGTCTCCCTTATTTACAACACTGTCATAAATCATCGGATGTTTTACACAAAGCGATGATTCAAAAAGCGGAAGAGACGGGAGTTTCCGCCGAAGCAAAGGAACTTATTTCGGGACACCCTTCCGGCTCGTCGGACAAAACTGAAAAACCGCACATCACGCGTATCCCTCTGGCAAATGTCGGATGGGAACATTCGGACGGCAAGGTGTTCGGGTTTGCTTTGCTTTTGCCTCCAGGAACGGAAGCAAGAGTTGTTCGTGAAATCAACAAAGTTGCCGAAGGGCTGGAGTATTTGACAGCCGGAGGTTTTGGCGTTTGGAATGTGGAAGTTGTTGACCCCGAAGTAAGTCAGATGTCTTTGAATCCATCGCGTTATTTGAAGTCTTCCAAACTATGGGCAACAATAACTCCGGTGCAGTTTGACACTCCGCCAAACCGTCCCAACAGCGCGCAAAGTTACAAGATTCTACACCGAAGTTTTGAAAGACAGGGATTGCCAAGTCCTGTTTTCGGCAATAGCAGACAGTTGCAACATTCTCCAATTCAAGGCGTCCCGCGAAGTCAGGATTTCAAGGTTTTACGAAGAGAAGACGACCGCAGACCTTGGACTCACCTTACAGTTGAGTTCAAAGAGTCGGTTAAAGGTCCCGTTATTGTCGGCGCGTTACGCTTTTTTGGTTTGGGTCTTATGATGCCCATTGATGAAAACTGATGTCTGAAAGTTATTCATTTACAAATTTCTTTGAGGAACTGCACGGTTGCAAACCTTTTCCTTGGCAAGACCGGCTGGCAAATGAAATATCTGAAAAGCGAAATATGCCGGACATTCTGAATCTGCCAACGGCTTCGGGCAAAACCGCTTTGATTGACATTTGGCTGTGGTCTCTTTACAAAAACATTTCAAGCGAAAACAAACGGGATATTCCCATACGCCTTTTCTATGTGGTGAACCGCCGTCTCATTGCCGATGCCGCGCACAAAAGGGCGGAACATATCGCCGCAAAATTGAGAGAATCACGCAACGGAGTTTTAAGAAAAATGGCGGACGGCTTGCAAACTTTTTCCGGTAACGATTCTCCGCTGGAAACCGCAATTTTACGCGGCGGTATGGCGCGGGAATCAAACTGGTGCAAATCTCCGGCGCAACCGATGGTTTGCAGCGGAACGGTTGATATGATTGGCTCGCGCCTTCTGTTTCGCGGCTATGGAATACCGCTCAGGCAGCGTTCCATTGATGCCGGACTGACGGGTTGCGATGCGATGGTGGTTCTTGATGAAGTTCACCTTTCGGAAGCGTTTGAAAGCACACTGAAAAACATCGCCAATCTACGCGGCGATGAAAGTGAAACAGAAAAATTGCGCGTGGTTCGCATGTCTGCGACAAACCGCAACGGCAAAGAGAAGGCGTTTGAACTGAACGAATCGGACTTCAAAAACAAAGATATTTTAAGGCGTCATGGAAACCCCAAATCCGTCCGGCTGGAACAGACAAAAAGTGGAAAGACTTCCGACCTCATTGATAAACTGGCGGAACAGGCGGAACTTGCTTTGAAAAGTTCCGAAATAAAAACCCCCGTTGTCGCGGTGGTTGTAAACACGGTTGAAGTTGCGCGGGAAATTCACAATTTGCTAACAAACAAAAAAGACGGCACGGAAGCAGTTCTGCTGACGGGCAGATGCCGACCGTTTGAACGGGAAGAAATGATTGAGGAATACGGTCAACGCCTGTTCGCGCAGGAAAAACGGGACGGTGAAACGCCCTTGTTTGTTATCGCAACACAGTGCGTTGAAGTGGGGGCGGACTTTGATTTTGACGCAATGGTTTCGGAGATTGCGCCTCTGGATTCTCTGATTCAGAGATTCGGAAGGTTGAACCGCTTGGGACGGCGAAAAGAAGCGGAAGGGGTTGTTGTGGCTCCGAAAAGTTTTGGTGAGCGGAAAAAGCAAATTCCATTTTACGGCGATGCGCCGGAAAAGACATGGAAGCGGTTGAAAAGAATTGCAAAGAAAGACAAAGTGGATTTTTGCGTGTCCGCAATTAAAAAGGAAAATCTTCAAGATGACGATTGTATCGTTCCCCGCAAAAATGCTCCCGTGATTGCGCCGGAGTATGTTGATATATGGTCTCGCACAAGTGTCGGGCAGTTTGCCGAATCGGATATTTCTTTGTTTCTTCACGGAGAGTCCGAACCGGCGGATGTTCAAGTGGTGTGGCGGGGAGATATACCTGAGGACTTGGACGGTGAAGTTCCGCCGTCAGCACTGCAAGTTCTTTCGGGACTGCCTCCTCAAGCCGGAGAGTCGGTTTCTCTTCCGGTATGGAAATTCAGAAACTGGATTACGGGGGGAGGTAAAGACGAATCTCTCGCCGATGTTGAAGGAAGCGGCAAGGAAGCGAAAAGCGGACAGGGAACAAAAGCCGGAAAAATCATCCGTTGGAGAGGATATGAAAAAGATGAAAAAGACAGGGCAAAACTTGTTTCGCCTCAGGAGATAAAATCGGGCGATGTTGTGGTTCTGTCTTCCGCGCGGGGCGGATGCGATGAGTTTGGCTGGAATCCACAATACGAAAAAAGTGTAAAAGACATTGCAAAGAAAAGGAGGAAAGCGCGTAAAAATTATCGGGAATACGCTCTCCGTGTTCATCCCAATTGCTGCGACTGCGACAAGTCATGGAAAGATGTAAAAGAGTGGATTGGAGACGAAGGTCTTCCCGTTTCACGGAAAATTGCCGAAAAACTGTTTGGAATAAAAAATCCTGAAAATTGCAAAGTTGTTCTCTACGGCAAAACATGGGAAAAAGGTTTTGCTCTTTTGATTCGGGAGAACAAGGAACAAAAACGGAGCAGGGGCGGCAAGTTTGTGTCATTGAAAAAACACTGTGAAGGCGTTGCGGCAATGGCGGAAGACTTTGCAAAGAAAGCGGGGCTTTCAAAGGAATTTGCCGCCGTTATGAAAACCGCCGGAGAGTGGCATGATGCGGGCAAGGCGGAAAGCCGGTGGCAGGAATACATAAGAGGCGGGGAAAATTCTGATGAACCCGTTGCAAAATCTCCGCTCCCCGTTGACCCGAAAGCATGGGGAAAGTCCGGTCTGTCCAAAGGTGAGCGTCATGAGTATTGGTCTTGCTTGCTTGCGGAGAAAAAATTGCCGGAAGAAAACCGCGATTTGATTTTACATCTTATTGCGTCTCATCACGGCAACGCCCGTCCTTTTCCAATGCCGCCCGAGGACGGGGGAGAACTGGCAAGAGCATCCGACAAGCAACAAATTGAATTCAACGGCGCGAGCGCAAAAGTGGCGGACAGCCTTGGTCTTTGGAAACTGGACAGCGGGTTTGCTTCAAGGTTTGCGGAATTAAACAAACAATACGGCTATTGGGGGCTGGCTTATCTGGAAGCAATTTTCCGGCTTGCGGATTATGAACAGTCGCGCCGTGAGGAAACGGAATGACAAACGGAACGGAAACAAAATTATTTCCTTTGCCTTATTTTCACTATGGCAACTTGCAGGCCTTTATGGCTTTGTGCGGACTGATGAATCTTTTGCATGAAAACAAAAAAGAATGGAAACCTGCCTGTCAATGGAAAGAAACCAATGATACAAGGGGTTTTTGTCCCACCATCAGATTGTCCGTTTCTACCACGGAAAAAGAATTTGCAAGCATTGTCTATAAAAATGTGAAAAAAGATTTAAGAAAAAAATCAGAACATTGGATAGATAATCTTAAAACCGATAACGAAAAAATTATACAGCCATTGGCTTTTTGCTTCCCCGAAGAACCAAAAAAATCACCATTCTGGATGGCGGATGTTAAACCAGCGAAAACAGCAAAAGCATCTATGGAAAACTTAACCGAAGACCATATTGGAGATTCTCTTTTCAAGAAGTGGGATTATGGTGAAAGGTCAACAAAATTCAAAAGAGCAGGAGATAAAAACAAATATATTCCCGTAGGTAAATTAGGCTATGACCCTATTTACTCTAACCGCACACAATCCAAACTTGGCTATAGGCCTAAAGATGATAAGTCTGTTCCAGTTGAAGGTGGGGCAAACGCTCTTGCTGGTTGTGGGTGGGATATGTTTCCGTGTATCCCTTTAGTAAAGGGAAATGTCAGCGCACCTTGTTATTTTAGAGAGAAAAACGCGAATATGGTTCGCTATCCTCTTTGGAATGTGTGGCTTGATTTTGAAGAAATAAAGTCATTGTTATGGTCAAACTGGCATGAGTTTTCTAATCCTCAATTAGAGGCAATAGGAATTACGGATATAATTTCTGTGAAAATAGAAAAAAAAGAAAAGGGGGGTTGGCGTCCTTTGCAAGGACAAATTTTCAAAAAAATTGTTTGAATTGTTAGTGAACTCAACAGGTTGAAAACGATTTGTTTTGCCACACTTGGTTTTGTGGTCTAATTGAAACTCCCGCAGTCGCGGTTGCCGCGATTTTCGGGTTTTGCCACACTTGGTTTTGTGGTCTAATTGAAACGCCGGCGACGCGAACCAAACGACACCTCTGGTTTTGCCACACTTGGTTTTGTGGTCTAATTGAAACAATGGAAGCGCCGCGAGCGGATCTTCCGAAGTTTTGCCACACTTGGTTTTGTGGTCTAATTGAAACGGCACAGGGCGCACCACCGTGCACGATGCAGTTTTGCCACACTTGGTTTTGTGGTCTAATTGAAACGCAACGCCGGTCGGAGCCGCGCCGTATGTGGTTTTGCCACACTTGGTTTTGTGGTCTAATTGAAACCCGCGAATTGCAAACCGCATGGAGCCAAACGTTTTGCCACACTTGGTTTTGTGGTCTAATTGAAACGGCACGGTTGAGAATGGCGTAAACGCGCGAGTTTTGCCACACTTGGTTTTGTGGTCTAATTGAAACAGCGTCGAGGCGGCGTCTGTTGATTTTGTCGTTTTGCCACACTTGGTTTTGTGGTCTAATTGAAACATGGCAGAGAACGGGCTGTTCTCAAATTGTGTTTTGCCACACTTGGTTTTGTGGTCTAATTGAAACTTGAGTTGTTCGGACGCCCCATTCGCTACCGTTTTGCCACACTTGGTTTTGTGGTCTAATTGAAACGCGGACAAAAAGGAAAAGACACGAGCGAAAGTTTTGCCACACTTGGTTTTGTGGTCTAATTGAAACCGAATCCGGTGACGGAAAGAATCGGAGCGGGTTTTGCCACACTTGGTTTTGTGGTCTAATTGAAACTTGAAGGAACGCTTGCGGTTAAACCGCAAGGTTTTGCCACACTTGGTTTTGTGGTCTAATTGAAACGGGGCAAGCGTAACGGCAAGTGAGGGGGGAGTTTTGCCACACTTGGTTTTGTGGTCTAATTGAAACTGGATAAAGGCATCACAGACGCCGCGGACGGTTTTGCCACACTTGGTTTTGTGGTCTAATTGAAACTGGGTTGCTCTCACCTCTTACATCAACGATGTTTTGCCACACTTGGTTTTGTGGTCTAATTGAAACAAGAACTTGATCCGTGATATCACTTGGAGTGTTTTGCCACACTTGGTTTTGTGGTCTAATTGAAACCTTATTGCAAGCCCTGCGAACCGTTTTTTAGTTTTGCCACACTTGGTTTTGTGGTCTAATTGAAACACTATCCAGGTCTTCCCCGCGCCGCTTGCGGTTTTGCCACACTTGGTTTTGTGGTCTAATTGAAACAACCGCAGACGCAATTTCAACCGGCACTTCGTTTTGCCACACTTGGTTTTGTGGTCTAATTGAGAAAACATCCGCATAACGGACTTAACGCTTTCATAAGTTCTCATATCATCATCCAAACCGCCAACCTTCTCAAACAAAGACTGGATTCCTGCTTTCGCAGGAATGGCAAGGTATCAGCAACTGCCATTGCAATTGCAACTTTAGCCGACCCATCTCCGTTGAAACATGTATGAATCATACGGAATAAGCGTTCGGCAGCCGGAAACGGCACTTGCAAAACACCAAACACTATTTATATTTGAACCAATCCTATGCGTTTGCGAGACACCTATGATTTTCAGACTGGAAGAGATTGCGGATGAAGGGCTGTTCTTTGAGATTTCCAAAAACGGGAAATGGCTCACAAACATAAGGGAGATAGCCGAAGAAACAGGAGAAACAAAACTGCTTTCTCCCGTTTCCTTCAGCGCGGGCATTCAAAAAATGAGCGGATATCTGAGCGTTTCAGGCAAACTGTCGTTTGAACTTTCCTCGCCATGCGTGCGCTGCCTGAAAACGGCGCGGAGCAAAATCGGCGGTCAAATCGGATTCTTTATTTCACTTTCGAGAAAAGAGAATAGAATAGACATCTCCGATGATATGAGACAGCAGGTCGCAATGGCAATGCCTGAAAGGATTATGTGCTCGGATGAATGCAAAGGACTTTGCGCAATGTGCGGAAAAGACTTGAATGAAGGCGTCTGTTCGTGTAAAACGGAGGAAACAGACAACAGGTTTCAAGCGCTGAAACAACCCGATCCGTCTTAGGACGGAGCGCGGCAAAAGGAGAAAAACATGGCGGTTCCAAAAAGAAAAACTTCAACTTCCAAATCCCGAAAAAGAAGAACCCACTACAAGGCGGTAGTCCCGCCATCTTCCGTTTGCCCGGAATGCAACGAGAGGATGTATCCGCACAGGGCTTGCCCGCACTGCGGCTACTACAAGGGAAGAGCTTTTATGAAAGAAGAAGAAACGGAAGAGATTGAAGAAGAAGAGTCGGAGGCGGCCGCCGAATAGATGCTGCTTTCGCCTGTTGAGACTTGATGAAAAAGTAAGATGACATCTTTTGTTTTCCCCGGACAAGGTTCGCAGTATGTCGGAATGGGAAAAGATCTCCGCGACAACTTTCCCGAATCCAGACTTGTGTTTGAACAGGCAAGCGACGCCATAGGCGAAGATATGAGCGCCCTGTGCTTTGACTCCGACGAGGAAACCCTGAGTTTGACCGCAAACGCGCAGCCCGCCATTCTGACGGTCAGCATAGCGGTTCTGCATGCGTTCCAAAAAGAAAAAAACCGGAAGCCGGACTTTGTCGCCGGACACAGCCTCGGAGAGTATTCCGCGCTTGTCGCGGCGGGAGCGATTGAGTTTTCCGATGCGGTGAGAATTGTGAGAAAAAGAGGCGAACTGATGCAGGAAGCGGTTCCGCGGGGAGAAGGGGCGATGGCGGCAATCATGGGTTTGACAAAAAATGAAGTTGAAAATGTTTGCAAACAATGTTCGGATAACGGACGGCATGTTTCGCCCGCAAACTACAATTCGCCTGAGCAGACAGTCATATCGGGACACACGGACGCGGTGGAAAAAGCAACACATCTCGCCCTTGAAAGCGGAGCCCGCAGGGCGGTGCCGCTGAAAGTGAGCGCCCCTTTCCACTGCTCTCTTATGAGTCCGGCGGCTGAAAAACTTGCGGAAACACTGGAACAGATTAAAGTGTCGCCCATTGTGGTTCCGGTTGTTACCAACCTTGAGGCGACTGAAAACACGGAACCGGAAAGAGTGAAAAAATTGCTGCTTGAACAGATAACAAACCCCGTCAGGTGGTCGGAATCGGTTGAATACATGAACGGCAGAGGGGTCGACAGATTCATTGAGATGGGTCCCGGAAAAGCGCTTTGCGGACTTGTGAAAAGAACCGTGAAAAATGTGGAAACTGTTAATCTTGAAATGGCGGAGCATTTGCATAAGGTTTAGAGAAATGAACTTCGGGACTGAATTCAAAGGGAAAACCGCGCTTGTTACGGGAGCATCACGGGGGATAGGAAAGCAGACGGCGATAGACCTTGCGGCGGCGGGCTGTCATGTGATTGTGAACTACGCATCAAATTCCGGTGAGGCGGAGGAGACCCTTGAGATTATCAAACAAAACGGAGGAAGCGGCGAAACCGTCCGCTTTGATGTTTCAGACTACAAAGCGGTGGGGAAGACCGTCAAGCCGTTTATTGAAAAGAAGGGCGGGATTCACATACTCGTAAACAACGCGGGAATCACAAAAGACAAACTGCTTGTCAGAATGACGGAGCGGGACTGGAACGATGTTCAGGACACAAACCTGAGTGGAGTCTTCAACTGCACGAAAGCGGTCATAAGAAACATGCTGAACGCCAGATACGGAAGAATCATCAACATCACCTCGGTGGTGGGCGAAATGGGAAACCCCGGACAGATAAACTATTCTTCCTCAAAAGCGGGTATAATAGGGTTTACAAAATCGGCGGCGAAAGAGTTCGCTTCACGCGGGATAACAGTAAATGCGGTAAGTCCCGGATTTGTGGAAACGGACATAACGGCGCCCATTCCCGAAGAAATGAAACGCGCATACCTTGAGTCAATACCGCTCGGCAGATACGGCACGGTGAAGGATGTGTCGGGCGCGGTAACTTTTCTGGCATCGGACGCGGCTTCATACATCACCGGAGAAGTGATGAAAGTGAACGGCGGACTTTATATTTAATTTTGGAAGGAAAAACAAACAAGACAAGGAGGAAAACAAATGTCTCAGGAAAAAGAAACGGAAATAATCGGCAAAGTCAAAGGGATGATAGCCGGTCAGTTCGGCAAATCAGTCGAAGAGATTGAACCGGAGCTGTCGTTCATTGACGACCTCGGCGCGGACTCGCTTGATCTGGTGGAGCTTGTAATGTCAATAGAGGACGAGTTCGGAATTGAAATCCTTGACGAGGATGTTGAAAAAATCAAATCCGTTCAGGACGCGGTTGATTTCATAAAGGAGAAGCAAGGAGATGGCGCGTAGGGTCGTCATAACCGGGCTTGGCCTTGTAACCCCCCTCGGTATAGGACACAAACAAACTTGGGAAGCCGTCTGCGCGGGCAGAAGCGGGGTCGGCGCCATAACCAGATTTGACGCCTCAAACCACAAAACGCAGATAGCGGGTGAAGTCAAAAACTTCCGTCCGGCGGATTTTATGACCGAACGGGAAGTCCGCAGGGACGACATCTTTATCCATTACGCCATCGCGTCAACAAAACTCGCGCTTGAGGATTCGGGGCTTGAAATAAGCGATGAAATGTCTCATAGAGTCGGCGTCGTAATCGCGTCCGGAATCGGCGGAACGACAACATACTGCGACATGGTGCGGGTTCTTGACGACAAAGGTCCGGGCAGAGTTTCGCCGTTTTTCATCCCCAATGTGATAACGAACATGGCGGCGGGTTATGTGTCAATAAAATTCAACGCGAAAGGCCCCAACTGCAGCACGACAACCGCCTGCGCGGCAAGCGGTCATTCGCTTTCCCTTGCCGCGATGCTCATAAAAAACGGAGACGCGGACGCGATGATAGCGGGGGGAAGCGAAGCTCCTCTTGTTTCGCTTACGGTGGCGGGTTTCAATGTAATGAAAGCGCTCTCAACGCGCAACGACGACCCCGAAACGGCGTCAAGACCCTTTGAAAGGGACAGGGACGGGTTTGTTCTCGCCGAAGGGGCGGGAATGGTAATTCTGGAAGAGTTTGAATCCGCCAAAGCTCGCGGCGCGAACATATACGCCGAGGTTCTCGGACACGGAATGAGCGGGGACGCCCACCACATAACCGCCCCGTCTCTTGACGGACCCGTCAGATGCATGAAGGCGGCTCTTCACAATTCCGGCGTCAACAGCGAAGATGTTGACTACATAAACGCTCACGGCACTTCCACAAAACTCAACGATTCAAACGAAACCGCAGCGATAAAAGATGTTTTCGGAAACAGGGCTTACGACATTCCCGTAAGTTCCACAAAATCAATGACAGGACACATGCTCGGAGCGACGGGAGCGGTTGAAGCGTCTTTGTGCGCTCTGGCGGTCAAGCACTCCGTAATACCGCCGACCATAAACCTTTTCAACAAAGACCCCGAGTGCGACCTTGACTATGTGCCGAATGAGGCGCGGGAAGCGAAATTGAAAATCGCCATCACAAACTCATACGGATTCGGCGGCACAAACTCGGTAATTGTGCTTGGGAGGGTTGATTAGAAAATGCGGGACAAATTCAAAACTTTAAGGGAAATGGAAGCGGGCGGGAAAAAATACTTTTTTCACTCTCTTGCCGAACTTGAAAAAAACCTGAAAACGGAGATTGGCGGACTTCCCTTTTCCATCAAAATCCTTCTGGAAAACGCTCTCAGAAACCATGACGGAAAAACCGTTACCGACGACCATGTGCGAGCCATTGCAAACTGGAAGGACGGGAAGCGGGGACGGGAAATTCCCTACAAACCGGCAAGGGTGATACTTCAGGATTTTACGGGAGTTCCGTGTGTGGCGGATTTGGCGTCAATGCGCTCGGCGGTCAGCCGCATTGACGGGGCGGACTATTCGCGCATCAACCCGGTGGTTCCGGTTGACCTTGTGATAGACCATTCAATACAGGTTGATTTTTTCGCGGGCAAAGACTCTTTTTCAAAAAATGTTGAACTTGAATACGAGAGAAACAGGGAGCGCTACAAGTTTCTTAAATGGGCGCAGAACTCTTTTGACAATTTCAGGGTGGTTCCCCCGGGCACGGGAATTGTGCATCAGGTCAACCTTGAGTGTCTGGCGGATGTTGTGTCTTCGGCGGAAAAAGACGGGAAAACCGTTGCGTATCCCGATACGCTGGTCGGCACGGATTCCCACACGACAATGATAAACGGCTTGAGTGTGGTCGGATGGGGAGTGGGCGGAATTGAAGCCGAAGCGTGCATGCTCGGTCAGCCCCTCTACATGCTGATGCCGGAAGTAACGGGGTTCAAAATCACCGGACAGCCGTCCGAAGTCGTAACGGCAACGGATGTGGTGCTTACGGTTACCGAAATGCTCAGGAAGAAAGGGGTTGTCGGAAAATTTGTTGAATTCTACGGAGACGGACTCGGGAAACTCTCCCTTTCGGACAGGGCGACCATAGCAAACATGGCTCCCGAATACGGAGCGACCATGGGATTCTTTCCGACCGATTCCGAAACCCTGCGCTACATAAACTCAACGGGCAGGGGCGACCGTTCGGAACTGATTGAAAAATACGCAACGGAGCAGATGCTGTTCAGAAAAGCCGGCGAAGCGCCGGATTACACGGACACCCTTGAACTTGACCTCGGAACGGTTGAGCCCTCAATGGCTGGACCCGACAGGCCTCAGGACAGGGTTCCGCTTAAAAACCTGAAGCGGTCTTATGAAAAAAGCATTAAAGAAAAAGCCGCCGGAGGCGGGGGCGCGGCGCGAATTGAAATGAAGGGGAAAAGTTGCGACCTGAGAGACGGCTCGGTTGTGATTGCGGCGATTACAAGCTGCACAAACACTTCAAACCCGTCCGTTATGGTCGCGGCGGGGCTTCTCGCCCGCAAAGCCGTTGAAAAAGGACTTGGCGTAAAGCCGTATGTGAAAACAAGCCTCGCGCCCGGCTCCAGAGTTGTTACGGACTATCTTTCAGCCGCGGGGCTTCTGGAACCGCTGGAATCTCTCGGATTCAACGTTGTCGGATACGGCTGCACAACCTGCATAGGCAACAGCGGACCGCTTCCGGCGGAAGTTGAGAAAGGTATCAGTGAGGAAAACCTCACTTGCGCTTCCGTGCTGAGCGGAAACAGAAACTTTCAGGGCAGAATTCACCCTCTCGTCAAATTCTCCTATCTCGCGTCCCCTCCGCTTGTGGTCGCTTTCGCTCTTGCGGGAACAGTGAACAAAGATGTTCTTTCATCACCAATCGGAAAAGACGGAAACGGAGAAGATGTGTATCTGAAAGACATTTGGCCGAGCCGGGAAGAGATAAACCGGACGGTTTCGGAAACGGTCAGCCCTGAAATGTTCAAGCGGCAATACTCCGGCGTTTTTGACGGAGACCGCATGTGGTCGGAGCTTTCAGCCTCGGAGAACCGCATTTACGATTGGGATGAAAACTCCACATACATAAAAAATCCGCCTTTCTTTGAAAACTTTTTTCCGGGCGAAAACGGCGGAAAGAGTTCTGAAAGCGTAACGGAAGCGAGGGCGCTCGCAGTGCTCGGAGACTCCGTAACAACAGACCACATCTCGCCCGCGGGAGTTATTCAGCCCGACGGACCGGCGGGGAAATACCTCATTTCAAAAGGGGTGGAGCGGAAACATTTCAACAGTTTCGGAGCGCGGCGCGGAAACCATGAAGTGATGATCAGGGGAACTTTCGCCAACATAAGGATAAAAAACCTGATGGTTCCCGAAACCGAAGGGGGATTGACCGTTCACATGCCGTCCGGAGAGCGGATGGCGATATACGACGCGGCGGAAAGATATATGAAGGACGGCGTTCCGCTGATTGTTATTGCCGGAAAAGAATACGGAACCGGAAGTTCGCGCGACTGGGCGGCGAAGGGAACGGCTCTGCTTGGAGTCAAATACGTTATCGCGGAAAGTTATGAAAGGATCCACCGGAGCAACCTTGTCGGAATGGGGGTTCTGCCGCTTCAGTTCAAAGACGGGGAAAATGCGCAAACCCTTTCCCTGACCGGTTTTGAAACCTTTTCCATAACGGGCGCATCCGAAGAGATGTCGCCGGGAAAGGAAGTCCGGGTAAGCGTGAAAAGCGAAACCGGAGAAAAGACATTTACCGCAATCTGCCGTTTGGACAGCCCCGTTGAAGTAGAATACTATAAAAACGGAGGAATTCTTCAGACGGTTATAAGGCAAATGATCATACCAAACGGGTATTGATTGAACAGTCCGCAGATGTTAGAATTTCCGCCTGTTTAATTAACTTTGTGTCCCAAATTAAAAACGGAAGAGGTGTGGTTTCTTGGTAACTTGGGAAAAAAATAAGCGCACAAAAAGCTTTGAGCTGTATCCGATACCGAATCGGTTTGAAAAACAGGTAAACAAGCCGCTTGTCGCTCTGTTTGTTGTCGCGCTCGTCTGTTTGATCGGGATCGGCGTTGGTGTTGCCGTGCTTTTTTCCTCCGATGACAACAAAAACAGCCTGACAGATGACGTGTTCATGAGCAGCGCGACTTATGACCAGATAGAAAAAACCATACAAAACGGCGCCGATGTAAACGCAAGAAACGGTCAGGGTGAAACCCCGCTGATGATTACCGCCCGCCTGAGGGAAGACACAAAAAGTTTTCTTCTTATCATTGAAAGCGGAGGGGACGTCAACGCAAGAGACAAAGAAGGCAAAACCCCGCTCATGTTTGCGGCTCAACACAACATGAACACGCGGAATGTTCTAACCCTGATAGAAAAAGGCGCGGAAGTGAACGCGAGAACTCCGGACGGGTATACGCCCCTTATGTTTGCCGCATGGAACAACAGAAATGAACAGATAACCTCCTTGCTGATAGAGAAGGGAGCGGATATCAAGGCGGTGGACTTAATCAATGAGACCGCCCTTGTAAAAGCGGCATGGAACAACGATAACCATAAAGTCATTCTTGTTCTTGTTGAAAACGGAGCGGAAGTGAACAAGGCGGGATTTGACAGGAGAACCCCACTTATAAAAGCGGCATGGAACAACAAAAACCCCGAAGTCGTAGTCGCGCTGCTCAACAGCGGAGCGGACCCGGGAAGAAAGGACAAAAACGGGAAAAAAGCGATAGATTTTATTATGGAAAACGAAAATCTGAAAGACTCCAAGGCATACTGGGAACTCAAACAGCTTGACTACTGACCCGTTTCCCCGCCGTTGACAACAAACCTTTGCGTAATTATTATTACTCCTTCAGTCGGCAAACTGCCGGAGATTAAAACCGTTCAGAAATACAAGGAGTTAAGCAATGCCCGAAGGACAGCAGATAAAAATCAAAAAAGGCGGAACACTTGAAGTTCCCGACAATCCCGTAATACCTTTCATTGAAGGAGACGGCACCGGACCCGACATTTGGAAATCCTCACAGCATGTGTTTGATTCGGCGGTTGAACGGGCTTACGGCGGAAGCAAAAAAATTGCCTGGCTTGAGGTGCTCGCCGGAGAAAAAGCTTTTAACGAAACGGGAAACTGGCTTCCCGAAGAAACGGTTGAGGCGTTCCGCAAATACTTTGTCGGAATCAAGGGTCCGCTCACAACCCCGATTGGCGGCGGAATAAGGAGTCTGAATGTCGCCCTGAGACAGATGCTTGACCTTTATGTGTGCCTGCGTCCGGTGAAATGGTATGCGGGTGTTCCAAGTCCGGTGAAAAAACCCCAAGATGTTGACATGGTGATTTTCCGGGAGAACTCCGAAGACATTTACGCGGGAATTGAATGGAAAGCGCAGAGTCCGGAAGCGAAAAAAATCATCAATTTCATGCGCCGGGAAATGGGAGTGGAAAAAATCCGTTTTCCGGAAACTTCGGGAATCGGAATCAAACCGGTTTCACAGGAAGGAACATACCGTCTTGTGCGCGCGGCGATTCGCTACGCGCTGGATGAGGGGCGCAAAAACGTCTGCTTTGTGCACAAAGGAAACATAATGAAATTCACCGAGGGCTCTTTCAAAGATTGGGGCTATGAGTTGGCGGTTTCCGAGTTCCGCAACGAGGTTGTGACGGAAAGAGAGAGCTGGATACTGGACAACAAGGACAGGAAAGCGGACATCAGCTCCGAAGACAACGCGAAACAGATAGACCCCGGATATAACATGATGACCGGTTCGCAGAAAGCCGAACTGCTCGCCGAAGTTGAGGGGGTTGTCAACTCAATATACGGTTCCCACGGAAACGGAAAATACAAAAACAAGCTTCTGATTAAGGACGCAATAGCGGACATAACGCTTCAGCAGGTTCTCACAAGAGCCAAAGAGTTTGATGTCATAGCGACCATGAACCTTAACGGAGACTACCTTTCAGACGCCCTCGCCGCTCAAGTCGGGGGAATCGGCATCGCCCCCGGAGCAAATATAAACTACGAAACCGGTCACGGAATCTTTGAGGCGACTCACGGAACCGCGCCCAAATACGCCGGACAGGACAAAGTGAACCCCAGTTCGGTCATTCTTTCGGGAGTCATGATGTTCCGCCATCTCGGCTGGGATGAAGTTGCCAGTCTGATTGAAAAGGGCATAGCAAAATCAATTGAGAAAAAAACGGTAACTTACGATTTTGAACGGCTGATGGAAGGCGCGACTCTTTTGAAATGCAGCGAGTTCGGAAACGCCATAGTTGAAAACATGGAATGAGAAAACAAAAGTGGAAAAAATGACATCAAGACCCAAAATCTCCGTAATCGGCGCCGGCAATGTCGGAGCGACCGCCGCCATAAGAATCGCCGAACTTGAACTGGGCGATGTGACGGTGGTTGACATCGTTGAGGATATGCCTCAGGGAAAAGCTCTGGACATGATGCAGATGTGCGCCGTTCTGGGAGTTGATGTGAAGATTTGCGGAAGCAACGGATACGATGAAACCGCAAACTCGGACATTGTAATCATCACATCGGGCATTGCCAGAAAACCGGGCATGAGCAGGGACGACCTTGTTGCCACAAACACAAAAATTGTTCGGCAAGTGGTCACTCAAGTTGCCGAAAAATCCCCGAACGCCATTCTCATCCTTGTAACAAACCCGCTTGATGCAATGGTTTATGTCGCGCACAAGACAAGCGGATTTCCCAAGCGGCGCGTCATGGGAATGGCGGGCGTTCTTGATTCGGCGCGATTCAAAACCTTCATATCTTCGGAGCTGGGCGTTTCGGTTGAAAGCATAAACGCTTTTGTGCTCGGCGGACACGGAGACGACATGGTGCCGCTTGCCCGCTACACAACGGTTGCGGGAATTCCGCTTGTTGACATTCTCCCGCCGGAGAAAATAGACGCTTTAACGGAGAGAACCCGCAAGGGCGGAGCGGAAATAGTGAAGCTGCTGAAAACGGGAAGCGCGTTTTACGCCCCCGGAGCGTCCGCGGCTCTGATGGCGGAAGCGATTATAAAAGACAAAAAACTGATACTTCCCTGCTGCGTGCTCGCCGAAGGGGAATACGGAATTGACGGAATTTTCACGGGGCTTCCCGTCAAGCTCGGAGCGGGCGGGGCGGAAGAGATAGTTGAGATAGAACTGACCGACGGGGAATCGGAAGACCTTCGGCTTTCCGCGTCAAGGGTAAAAGAGTTGTGCGATAAAACGGATGAAATTGCAGGTTGATAAAGTGTCATCCGTATTAAAAAAAATTCTGAACGGACTCACCGGCATGGGGCTTATCTTTTTTGTCTCAGTGCATCTGCTCGGAAACCTGACACTGTTCAGCGATGATTCAGTCCTTTTCAATTCCTACGCAAAGTATCTCCACGGGCTGGGATGGCTTCTCACTTTTATTGAAATAGGGCTGCTCATTCTGTTCTCCGCTCACATAATCAGTTCCGTTGTCGTTACAATCGGCAACAGAAAAGCCCGTCGTGAAAAATACAGGGCGGGAACAAGCGGGAGAGCAACCGCTACAAATCCGGCGGTTTCAAAAAACATGATCTACACGGGCATCGCGCTGGGAGCGTTTGTGGTGTGGCATGTCATCTCTTTCAGGTTCGGTCCCGGAATTGCCGAAGGATACGCAACGGAGATTAACGGTGAAATCTCAAGAGACCTCTACGCGGTGGTCTATGATTTCTTTCAAAACCCTCTCCATGTTGTCTTATACACGGCGGCAATGGTTTTTCTCGGATTCCACTTGCGCCATGGTTACTGGAGCGCGTTTCAGTCAGTCGGGGCGGTGAATAAAAAATACATGCCCGCGCTGAAAGTAACGGGCTATGTTTTTGCGGTCGTTTTGTCGTTTGGATTTTTACTGATACCCGTATGGATATACTTTTCGGAATGGGGAGGATAAGCGTCAATGTCTTTTAACGCAAAAGTTCCCGAAGGCGGACTTGAAGAAAAATGGACGAAATACAAATCCAATGTAAAACTGGTCAATCCGGCGAACAAGCGCGGTTTTGAAGTTATTGTTGTCGGCAGCGGACTTGCCGGAGCGTCCGCATCGGCATCGCTTGCGGAACTGGGATACAAGGTAACGAACATCTGCATACAGGACTCTCCGCGAAGAGCTCACAGCGTTGCGGCTCAGGGCGGAATAAATGCGGCAAAAAACTATCAAAACGATGGAGACAGCGTCTGGCGCCTTTTCTACGACACGATAAAAGGCGGAGATTACAGGGCGAGAGAAGCGAATGTCTATCGGCTCGCCGAGATAAGCTCGGGCATCATAGACCAGTGCGCCGCGCAGGGAGTACCTTTCGCAAGAGACTACGGGGGAATGCTTGAGAACCGCTCTTTCGGAGGGGCGCAAGTGTCCAGAACTTTTTATGCGCGCGGGCAGACCGGACAGCAGCTGCTTATCGGCGCTTACGGAGCGCTTATGCGTCAGGTGGACAAGGGGGGTGTTGAGATTGTTCCGATGAGGGAAATGCTTGACCTTGTTGTTATTGACGGCAAAGCGCGGGGAGTGGTGTGCAGAAATCTTGTAAACGGAGCCGTGGAGTCTTACGGAGCCGATGCGGTTGTTCTTGCAACGGGCGGATACGGCAACATCTACTACTTGTCCACAAACGGCAGAAACTCCAACGCAACGGCGGCTTGGCGCTGCCATAAAAAAGGCGCTCTTTTTGCCAATCCCTGCTTCACTCAGATACATCCCACCTGTATTCCGGTGTCGGGCGACCATCAGTCAAAACTGACTCTGATGAGCGAAAGTCTCAGAAACGACGGAAGGGTGTGGGTTCCGAAAACCAAAGGCGACACAAGAAAACCGGATGAAATCCCCGAAGATGAAAGAGACTACTACCTTGAGAGAAGATATCCCGCATTCGGAAATCTTGTGCCGAGAGATGTGGCGTCAAGAGCGGCAAAACTTGTATGCGATGAAGGCGGGGGAGTCGGCGAAACCGGACTTGCGGTCTATCTGGATTTCGCGTCCGCAATAGAGCGGCTCGGAGAGAATGCGGTAAAAGACAAATACGGAAACCTTTTTGACATATACCGGAAAATCACCGACGAAAATCCCTACAAAGTTCCGATGAGAATATATCCCGCCGTCCACTACTGCATGGGCGGACTGTGGGTTGACTACGGACTGATGAGCACAATTCCGGGTCTTTTTGTTCTCGGAGAAGCGAATTTCTCCGACCACGGAGCAAACCGCCTCGGCGCAAGCGCGTTGATGCAGGGTCTTGCGGACGGCTATTTTATAATCCCCTACACGATAGGCGAATACTTTGCGGGAACGGAGTTGTCAAAAATCGGCGCGGATATGCCGGAATTCAAGAGGAGCGAGGAGGAAGTGAGAGAAAACACCCGGAAACTGCTTTCCATAAAAGGCAATCAGACTGTTCTGGAGTTTCACCGCAAACTCGGAAAAATCATGTGGGACTATGTGGGAATGTCCAGAAGCAAAGAGGGGCTGAACCATGCCCTTCAAGCGATTCCCGCTCTGAAGGAAGAGTTTTGGAACAGTGTAACGGTTCCCGAAGACGCGGAAACGATAAACAAAAACCTTGAGATGGCTTCCAGAGTCGCCGATTTTCTTGAACTTGGCGAACTTATGGCGAAAGACGCCCTTGACAGGGAAGAATCGTGCGGCGGACATTTTAGGGAAGAGTATCAGACCAAAGAGGGAGAGGCGTTGAGGAAAGATGAGGAATACTCTTATGTGTCCGCGTGGAAAAACAACAACGGCGGACAGGCGGAACTTCAAAAAGAAAATCTTGACTTTGAGTTTGTGAAACCGACTACGAGAAGTTACAAGTAAAACTTGATACGACCGCTGAAAAAATGCGGTGACACGCGCACAGCGGAATGCCGGGAATCAAATCCGCCATATCGGGAACGAAATCTTAAAGCGGTGCGGTTTGTGACAAGAGTCTTGATACTGTTTGACAAAACAGCCCTGATTTGCAAAAACAGTTTATAAAGCGGGGATAATTTCCCGCTCCGGTCAATTTACAATATCTCGTTTTTAATGTAAATTTGCCATTCAGGACTTCCGTTTTCGCGGCAACAACTGAAGATAGTGGAAACGAATGAAATCTCCAATGTCTGAAAACATAAAAACAATGGATCTTACCCTTATGGTCTGGCGGCAAAAAGACTCGCAATCCGCCGGATCCATGGAGCGTTACGAGGCAGGTGGCGTATTGCCCGACATGTCTTTCCTTGAGATGCTGGATGTTGTGAACGAAGGTTTGATTAAACGGGGCGAAACCCCGATCGCTTTTGACAGCGACTGCCGTGAGGGAATCTGCGGAACCTGCGGGCTTACAATCAACGGCGCGGCTCACGGGCCCGAAGCGGCTACCACTGTGTGTCAACTGCACATGAGACACTTCAGCGACGGAAACACAATATTTATTGAACCGTTCCGGGCAACCGCTTTTCCGGTTCAGAAAGATCTTGTTGTTGACAGAAGCGCGTTTGACAGGATTGTCAGCGCGGGCGGATACATTTCGGTAAACACCGGAAGCGCGCCCAACGCAAACGATATTCCGGTTCCCAAGGATATTGCGGACGAGGCGATGGATTCGGCGGAATGCATAGGATGCGGCGCGTGCGTGGCGGCTTGCCCGAACGCTTCCGCTTCGCTTTTTACCTCGGCAAAAATATCCCATCTGGGCATTTTGCCGCAAGGAATGCCCGAAGCGGCGAGAAGAGTCTCAAGAATGGTTGAACAGATGGATGCCGAAGGTTTCGGCAACTGTTCAAACCATGCGGAATGTGAAGCCGTGTGTCCGAAAGAAATCTCAATCACCAACATAGCAAGAATGAAAAGGGACTGGATAAAGTCCGCAATAAAATAACCAAAGGGAGAAACTAACCTTGAACCTTCATGAGTATCAGTCAAAAGAGTTGCTTTCAAAATACGGAGTGCCGGTTCCGCTTGGAAAAGTGGCGACCACCGCGGAGGAAGCGCGGAAACATGCCGAGAGCATGAAATTTGAAAAGTTTGTCATCAAAGCGCAGGTGCTTGCCGGAGGCAGGGGAAAAGCGGGCGGAATAAAAATCGCACAAACCCCGGAAGAGGCGGAGAAAATCAGTTCCGAAATGCTCGGAATGAAACTTGTTACGCATCAGACGGGGCCGGAAGGAAAGATAGTTCACAGCGTTCTGGTTGAAGAGCCGTCGGAAATAGCCCACGAATTCTATCTTGGCATTGTTTCAGACCGCTCAAGCGAGCGGGATGTTGTGATGGCAAGCGCGGAGGGCGGGGTGGAAATTGAGGAAGTTGCCGCAAAAACCCCCGAAAAAATCATCAAAGAATTTATTGACCCGACAATCGGCATCCAGCCGTTTCAGTGCAGGCGAATCGCATACGGGCTTGGACTTAAAGGCAAAACAGTGAACAAAGCGGTCGGGTTTATCATGAATCTCTACAAACTGTACGCGGAAAACGACTGCTCAATCGCGGAGATAAACCCTCTTGTCCTTACGAAAAAAGACGAACTCACGGCGCTTGACTGCAAACTCAATCTTGACGACAACGCCCTTTACAGACACAAATCTCTTGAAGAAATGCGCGACACAAGAGATGAAAACCCCCTTGATGTTGAAGCGAGGGAAGTGGGAATCAGTTTTGTCAAAATGGAGGGAAACATCGGGTGTCTTGTCAACGGAGCGGGGCTTGCAATGGCTACGATGGACATTATCAAATATTACGGCGGAGAGCCGGCGAACTTTCTTGATGTCGGCGGGGGAGCAAGCACGGAACAGGTAACAAAAGCGTTTAAGATGATTCTGAGCGACAAAAATGTAAAGTCGGTTCTGGTCAACATATTCGGCGGCATAATGAAGTGTGATGTTATAGCGGAAGGAATAATCACCGCCGCAAAAGAGGTGGGAATCAATGTCCCGCTTGTTGTGCGTCTTGAAGGCACAAATGTTGAACTCGGCAGAAAAATGCTTGCGGAATCGGGGCTGAACATAACAACCGGAGCGGATATGAAAGAAGCCGCTGAAAAAGCGGTTGCCATGGTATCGGGATAACCTGCCACGGAAAACACAATTTTGATAAATCAATTGCGCCCGCTTGCGCGCGCAATTGATGCAAATCCGGGAAACACCTCGCATAAACTGACGGAATATATGCGCTTTCATGCCCTAACAAGGCAACAAAACACTTTAGAATTTAATTGAAGTTTATGACTTAAACAACTGTGAAAGAAAGAATTACCGTTGTTTTTCTAAAAACAGTTTCTTTATAAAATACCGCCTTTGTTTCTTGACACTCCGCTTGTTGTGTTTATTTTGAGTGGCGGAAGGAAAACGGCATGAAAGAAATAGCGACAAGTTCAAATATCGGAGCGTTCCTGAGAGATATTGAGCGCCATCCGTTGCTGAGCAGGGAAGAAGAGTTTGACCTTGCCGTAAGGCACAGGGAAACCGGCGACCTTGAAGCGGCGCGTATGCTTGTAACTTCAAATCTGCGTTTTGTGGTGCGAATTGCCAAACAATACACGGCTTACGGAACGTCTTTGCTCGACCTTATCCAGGAAGGGTCAATCGGTCTTATGACGGCTGTAAAGAAGTTCAATCCGCATCGTGGCTACAGACTTATCTCATACGCAATATGGTGGATAAAGGCGCGGATACACGAGCACATTATGCGGTTTTGGAGCAGCGTGAGGATAGGGGGCAGCCGCAAAGAGAGAAAGCTGTTTCATAAAACTGCGGGGGCGCTGAGAAAAAGCCATGGGCTTTCGGGCGCCGAGAGAAAAGCGGAACTTGAAAAGTTATCCGAGACTCTGGGCGTCAGTTCACAAGACATATCGGAGATGGAGATGAGAACTTCGTCAAGGGACTTCTCGCTTGACGCGGATATCCAAGGTGAAGGCGCGGACGGATCTTCCCTTATTCAACTTGTCGCCGATGCGACGCCTTCACAAGAGACTGTTCTGGCGGAAAGGCAAAGCGGGGAGACGGAGAGGGCTGCTTTGAAGAAAGCCATCAGGGAAACCCTTAACGAGCGGGAGAGGAAAATTCTTGCATCCCGTTTTATGGCTGACACTCCGGCGAAACTTGAGGACTTGGGCGGCAAATTCGGAATATCGGCGGAGAGAGTAAGGCAGATAGAAAGCGGGGCGATCTCCAAACTCAGGAGGTCGGCGGCGGTTAACAGGGCGAAAGAACTCATATAAAAAACCGGAGGAAATTAATGTCAAAAATAATCGGAATAGACCTTGGGACAACAAATTCGGTTGTCTCAATAGTGGAAAGCGGAGAGGCGAAAATAATCGTAAACGAGGAAGGGGAGCGCACGACTCCCTCGGTTGTGGCGTTTACAAAGGAAGACGGAGTGCTTGTCGGCGGTTCCGCAAAAAGGCAGGCGGTTGTCAACCCGGGCAACACTATCTATTCGTCCAAACGTTTGATGGGAAGGCGTATTGACGAGGTTAAAGACCTTTCGGACAAACTTCCTTACAATGTTGTTTCATCGCCCGAAGGCAAAGACGCATGGATTGAGATTGAGGGGAAAAAATACTCTCCTCCGCAAATTGCATCCCATATCTTGATGAAACTCAAAAAAGCGGCGGAAAGCTATACGGGCTCCGAAGTGAAAGAAGCGGTCATAACGGTTCCGGCATATTTTAACGACAGTCAGAGACAGGCGACAAAAGACGCGGGGGAAATCGCCGGATTGAAAGTTGACAGGATTATAAACGAGCCGACCGCAGCCGCGCTTGCATACGGATTCAACAATCAAAAAGACAGGAAAATTGTGGTTTACGATCTCGGCGGCGGAACTTTTGACATATCCGTTCTTGAAATAAGCGACGGCGTTATAGAGGTGAAATCAACCAACGGAGACACCGCTCTGGGAGGCGACGACTTTGACAGACACATCATCGCCTACATTATTGAGGAGTTTAAGAAAGACAGCGGCATAGACCTTTCGGGCGACAAGATGGCGATTCAGAGGCTCAGAGAGTCCGCGGAGAAAGCAAAGGTGGAACTGTCAAGCAAACTTGAAACCGAGATAAACCTTCCGTTTATTACGGCGGACTCTTCCGGCGCAAAGCATCTGGTGATGAAAATCACAAGGTCAAAACTGGAACAGCTGATAGAGCCTCTGGTCAAGGGAACACTCAAGCCGTGCGAATCGGCTCTTGAGGATTCGGGGTTCAAGGCATCCGACATATCGGAAATTCTGCTGGTGGGCGGTTCCACAAGGATGCCGCTTGTCCAGAAAACGGTAACGGAATTCTTCGGCAGGGAACCACACAAGGGAATCAACCCCGATGAGGTTGTGGCGATGGGAGCGGCAATTCAGGGAGCGGTGCTCGGCGGGGATGTGAAAGACGTTCTGCTTCTGGATGTTAGTCCGCTTTCTCTCGGAATTGAAACGCTAGGCGGTGTTATGACTCCGATAATTGAGGCAAACACAACCATACCCACAAAGAAAAGCCAGATATTTACAACCGCCGAAGACAACCAGACTCAAGTTGAAATCCATGTCCTTCAGGGAGAAAGGAAAATGTCGGCGGACAACAGAACCCTTGCCAAATTTATTCTGGACAAAATTCCGCCCGCGCCCAGAGGTCTTCCTCAGGTTGAGGTTTCGTTTGACATAGACGCGGACGGCATTTTGAATGTTTCGGCAAAAGACAAAGCGACCGACAAAGAGCAGAAAGTCAAAGTTGAAGCGTCAAGCGGACTTTCTCAGGAAGAGATAGAAGCCATGAGAAAAGAAGCGGAGGAGAAAAGCGAGGAAGACAAAAAGAAACACGAAACCGTTCAGGCAAAAAATCAGCTGGACCAGTTGGTATATTCCACGGAAAAAACCTTTGAAGAACACAAGGAAAAACTGTCCGAAGAGGAAAGGAAAGGTCTGGAGCAGGCGCTTGAATCGGGAAGGCGGGCGATAAAATCCGACAGTTCCGAGGAAATGGAAAAAGCGTCCGCCGCCATAACTCAGGCGTCCCACAAACTCGCCGAAATCATGTATAAACAGCAGCAGACAAACAGCGCGGCTCCCGGAGGCGCGGATGCCGGAAGCGGCGGAAAGCCGGATGAAAAAGGCGGAAAGCCGGACGATGATTCGGGAGAAGTTATAGACGCGGAAATAACAGAAAAATAAATTGATAAAAACTGTTCAGGGAAAATCCCCGTTAATACACCCGACCGCCTTCATCGCCGAGCGGGCGGTCATAATCGGGGATGTTACAATCGGCGAGCGGTCAAGTGTCTGGTTCAACACGGTGGCAAGAGGCGATGTTAACAGTATCAGGATAGGCGACGGCACGAATGTGCAAGACAACTCAATGCTTCATGTAACGACAAACACTCATCCGCTTGAAATAGGAGACTGTGTGACAATAGGCCACAGCGCCGTTGTTCACGGATGTTCGGTGGAAAGCGGGGTTCTCATAGGAATGGGGGCAATAGTCCTTGACGGCGCGGAAATACGGAAAGAATCAATTGTCGGGGCGGGTTCGGTTGTGCCTCCGGGGTTTGTCCTGCCTTCCGGCAAACTGGCGGTCGGCGTCCCGGCAAAAGTGGTGAGAGACCTCACGGATGAAGAAATAGAAGACATAAAAACCTCCGCCGAAAACTATGTAAAAAATTCAAGGATCTATATGCAAGACGGGTTTGCTCAAAAGATAAAAAAATGACTTCAGAAAAAAAACAGAAAAACGGCGCGGAAACAAACAGCCCCGAAGTGAAAGAGGAAAAATCGCCCGCCGCTCAGACCGGCGAACAGGCGATGAAAAACTCTCCCGAACACGACGGCGCCCCGGGGGAAAACAAACCTGAAAGCGCGGAAAACTTTGAAGAAAAACACAACATTCTGAATGACAAGTTTCTGCGTCTTGCGGCTGAATTTGACAATTACAAGAAACGGGCGGAAAAAGAGAAACAGCAGGCTCAAGTCGCGGGAATGAGGGAAATGACATCTTCAATTTTCCAGACATTGGACAGTTTGGAGCTTGCGCTCCGGCACGGTTCGCAGTCGGAAGTTGACGGCGAGGGGCTTATACGCGGGGTTCGGCTTACTTATGAGCAGTCGGTCTCGCAGTTGAAAAATTTTGGCATAGTCCAGCTGTCAGCCGAAGTCGGAGAAAAATTTAATCCCGCCTTGCATCAGGCGATAGAGAACAGGCCGTCCGAAGATGTGAATGAGGGTCACATAGCGCAGGAAATAGCAAAGGGATATACCGCCGGAGAAACTTTGATTCGTCCCGTTGTTGTCGCGGTGTCGTCCGGTCCCGAAAAGGAATCACCGGAAAAACCTTCCGGAGATAAAAAACGGGAACAGTAAAATGGCGAAAAGAGACTACTACGAAGTGCTCGGCGTTTCGCGCGGCGCCGGAGAGGATGAAATCAAGAAAGCGTACAAGAAACTCGCCCTCAAACACCATCCCGATAGAAATAAAGACAAGGCGAAAGCCGAGGAAAAATTCAAGGAAATCAACGAAGCGTATCAGGTTCTTTCCGACAAAAGGAAAAGGGCTCAATACGACAGTTTCGGGCATGCGACCGGAGCGGGTTCGCCTTCTGACTTTGGGGAGGGATTTGGCGGAGAGGGAAGAGGCGGAGGATTTGGCGATCTCAGCGGGCTTTTCGGCGACCTCTTTGACGATGTTTTTTCGGGAGGAATGGGCGGAAGAAGAGGCGCGGGCAGGGGGCAAGACCTCATTCTTGACCTTGCCATTTCTTTTGAAGACGCTGCGTTCGGCTGCAAAAAAGAAGTGGAAATTCCGAGAACGGTTCAATGCGGGAAGTGCGGCGGCAAAGGAGGAAACAAGACGGTCACATGCGACCAGTGCGGGGGCAGCGGAAAGCGGGATTATTCGCAGGGGTTCTTCTCCATAAGCCAGACTTGCAGAGGTTGCGGAGGAAGCGGGAGGCTGATAACAGACCCGTGCGGAAATTGTCGCGGAGCGGGGGCTGTGAGGGATGTAAGCAAAGTGAATGTGTCAATACCCGCCGGTGTTGACAGCGGAACCCGGCTGAGAATCAAAGGCGAGGGGCAGGCGTCCGCAAGTGGCGGGGGAATGAACGGCGACCTCTACATAAGGTGCATAGTGGCGGAGCACGACTATTTCAGAAGGGAAGGGGCGAACCTTTTTTGCGATGCGCGGATAAACTTCATACAGGCAATCAAAGGCGATGAGATATCAATACCGTCTTTGAAGGGGAAGGGTATCAATTTCAAAGTTCCGGGCGGCACTCAGCCGGGAACTTTGCTGCGTCTCAGGGAAAAGGGAATTGCAGACATGAGCAGAGGCGGCATGGGAGACCTGTTCGTAACCGTCAAAGTGGAAATACCGAAAAAACTGTCGGCAAAACAGAAAAAACTTATTGAGCAGATTGAAAAGGAATTTTAATCTGCAAACAGTGCCGAAATTAATCCCCAAACACGGCGGCTACCGCAAGTTAAACAGTTTTTTGCGACCGTTACATTGACAAGTTCAGCCGCACAAAAAACCGGACGGCACAGGCGGCTCGCATTGGCGCGGGACTTTGAAAATGAAGGCGGATTTACCGAACGCCTATACAGTGCGCGAAGAGACAAAAGAAAACGCAGCGCATGATTTGTGCAATCTTGATTTCACCCGCCGGCAATAGCGGGAATTATTGAAACATTGTCCCCATCCGAAAGCGCCGTCTCTTTTCCGTCAAGAAACCTGATGTCTTCGTTGTTGACATAGATGTTGATGAACCTTCTCACCTCTCCGCTTTCATCGCAGAGACGGTCTTTGATTCCGGGGCATTCCGCCTCAAGTTTTTCAATCATCTCCAACACGCTTGACGCGGCGATTTTTATTTCGTCTCTGTTTCCTGAAAGATTTCTAAGCGGGGTCGGTATTCTGACAATCGGCATTTTCCACTCCTTTGGTGTTAATTGGTCTTTGCGAACATCTCTTCAAAATCCTCAATGTTCGGTTCTATAAGATAAGGGGTTGAAACACTGTTTTCAATCGCATCCTGAGTTTTCAAGCCGTTGCCCGTAATACACAGAACAACCGGCTCCCCGTCCGGGATGCGTCCCTGCTCAATCAGTTTCTTTGCGACCGCAACGGTAACCCCTCCGGCGGTTTCGGTGTATATGCCCTCGGTCTCGGCGAGAAGGACGATGCCTTCTACTATCTCGTCGTCCGAGGCGTCTTCACTCCACCCTCCGCTTTCGTTTATGACTTTGATTGCATAGTAGCCGTCCGCCGGATTTCCTATTGAAAGCGATTTCGCCACGGTGTCCGGTATAACCGGTTTGAAAAAATCCCTTCCGTCTTTGACCGCCGTTGAGATTGGAGAGCAGCCGGTCGCCTGAGCTCCGTGCATAATCGGCGGCAAACCGCCGTCAACAAGTTCCAAGTCACGCAACTCGCCGAACGCTTTCCATATTTTTGTGAGAAGGGAGCCGCTTGCCATGGGCACAACAATATGGCGCGGAACCTTCCAGCCCAACTGTTCGGCAATTTCATAGCCCAGACTTTTTGACCCCTCGGAGTAATAAGGTCTCATGTTCACATTCACAAAAGCCCATTCGCGCCTGCCGGCGATTTCACTGCAAAGCCGGTTCACATCGTCATAAGTGCCTTTGACGCCCACAAGTTTTGCGCCATAAACAACGGTGTTGATTACCTTTGATTTTTCAAGGTCTTGCGGGATAAATATGACGCTTTCAAGCCCTCTTGCCGCCGCAATGGAAGCGACCGCGTTTGCAAGATTGCCCGTTGACGCGCAAGACACGGTTTTGTATCCGAACTCAAGGGCTTTGGAAAGAGCGACTGAAACCACCCTGTCCTTAAACGAAAGTGTCGGGAAGGAAACCGCATCGTTTTTGACATACACCTCGCGGTGTCCGAGAGCGCGGCCAAGTTTGTCGGTTTTAAGAAGCGGTGTGAAGCCGACTTCGGCTCCCGCCTGCGGCTCTCCGTCCAACGGAAGAAGTTCCTTGTATCTCCAGATGCTCGGCGGGCGCGACCGTATCACATCGCGCGAAATGGTTTTCTTTATCGCCGCGTAATCGTAAACAACCTCAAGCGGACCGAAGCAGTCCTCACAAACATGAGTGGCTTTCTTGGGATATAAACGCCCACATTCCTTGCAGGAAAGATTTTCCACAAAAGACATAAAACAAACCTCAAAAACCCGCTCAAAGCGGCTTGTGTCAGACCGTTACTATTACAGCGTCCGGGCGGGTTGTCAAAAACCATCAATCTGCGGTTTTTTGATTGAATCCCGCCATAGTGTAGATTTTACCATCTGACTTATGGAAATTTTTAACTGCAAGCGGTTTGCCATAGCGAGGTTTGCCGTTCCCAAAAGCGATGGAAACTACAGTTACACCGTGTCATGCGCGGAAACGGGGTGTTGCGTTGTCATAGACCCGCTTGCTCCGGAGGAAATTCTTGATTACATCACACGGGAGAAAATGTCCGTCCGGAGCATAGTGAACACGCACTCTCATCCCGACCACATTGCGGGAAACGGACAAACGGCAAAAGCGACCGGAGCGGAGATTGTTTCGCATCCGCTCGGAGCGGGGAAAACGGGAGCGCAAAGAACGGTGAATGAGGGAGACTCCATCCCTTTTGGAAATCAAACGCTTTCCGTTATTCACACGCCGGGACACTGCCCCGACCACATATCCCTGCTGACGGAAGGCAACGCTTTTGTTGCGGACACACTGTTCCTTTCGGGATGCGGAAACACCCGCTTCGGGGGAAATACCGGCGACCTGTTTCATTCCGTCTCGCGGCTGAAAAAACTGGACGGCAAAACACGGGTCTTGTGCGGACACAACTACGCTGAAACAAACCTTAGATTTGCTCTCAGCATTGAGCCGGAAAACACTGAAACCAAACGCAAACTGGATGAAGTGAAGTTACCCGGAAATCCGATTTCAACTGTCGGAGAAGAGATTCTTTACAACCCGTTTATGAGGCTTGACAGTCCCGAAGTTGTAAAACGGGTGGCTGAAGTTTTTCCCGATGCAAAAACCGACGCCGATATTTTCGCCGGACTGCGGGAACTTAGAAACAACTGGTAGAAACCGACCGGAAGTCGTTATGAAAAAAACAAAATCATCGGGAAAATCGCCCGAAAACGCTCTGAGAAATCTGCTGGAAAAGAGAATCGTCTTTCTGGACGGCGCGATGGGAACCATGATTCAACGCCTCAAATTTGAAGAAAAAGATTTCAGGGGAAAAGTTTTTAAAAACTCCGGAACAGACCTCAAAGGCAACAACGATATTCTTGTCCTGACGCAGCCGGATGCGATCCTGAACATACACAAAGCGTATCTGAAAGCTGGATGCGACATAATAGAAACGAACACATTCAACGCAAACGCCATATCACAGGCGGATTACGGACTTGAAAAGCACGCGTTTGAAATCAACAGAAGGGCGGCGGAGATTGCCGTCCAAGCGGTAAGGGAAACAGGCGGACAAGGTGAAAAATTTGTCGCGGGAGCGCTCGGACCCACAAACAAAACCGCGTCAATGTCTCCCAATGTTGAAGACCCGTCCTACAGAGCCGTAATCTTTGACGATCTTGCGGCCGTTTACCGGGAACAGGCCGAAGGGCTTGCCGAGGGCGGGGCGGACATCCTTATAGCGGAAACAAGCTTTGACACCCTTAATATGAAAGCCGCCATCCACGCGATGGAGGAAATGTTTGAGCGGAGAGGAAAGAGAATGCCGGTGATGCTCTCCATGACGGTAACGGATATGTCCGGCAGAACGCTTTCGGGACAAACCGTTCAGGCGTTCTGGAACTCCGTCCGGCACGCAAATCCCTTAAGCGTGGGAATAAACTGCGCTCTCGGCGCATCGGAGATGAGACCCTATGTTGAAGACCTTTCCCGAACGGCGGACTGCTTTATAAGCTGCTATCCCAACGCCGGACTGCCCAATCCGATGAGTGAAACGGGATACGATGAAAAACCCGAAGACACATCGGCGCTGCTTGCCGAATTCGCCGGCGCGTCGCTTGTCAACATAGTGGGCGGCTGCTGCGGAACAACCCCGGAGCATATATCGGAGACGGTAAAAAAACTGAAAAAAATCCCCCCGAGAAAACTTCCGGAAATTCCGGCGGCGACACGGCTGAGCGGGCTTGAGCCGTTAACCGTCAGACCGTCCGAAGAAACGGAGGGCGGAAACATCGGCAATTTTATAATTGTCGGAGAGAGAACGAACATTACCGGCTCGCCCGCGTTCGCCCGTCTTGTGAAAGAGGGCGATTTTGAAGGCGCATTGCAGGTCGCCCGCCAGCAGGTTGAGAACGGAGCAAATCTGATAGATGTGAACTTTGACGAGGCGATGCTTGACGGCGTGGAGTGCATGACGCGCTTTTTGAAACTTGTCTCGTCCGAGCCGGAAATATCGCGCGTTCCGATAATGATAGACAGTTCCAGATGGGAAGTGATTGAAGCCGGACTCAAATGCGTTCAGGGCAAATGCGTGGTGAACTCCATAAGTCTCAAGGAGGGCGAGGAGGTTTTTCTTGAGCAGGCGAAAAAAATCATGCGCTACGGAGCCGCCGCGGTTGTTATGGCGTTTGACGAAAAAGGGCAGGCGGCATCGGCAAAAGACAAAGTGCGGATATGCAGCAGAGCATACGAACTTCTGACAAAAAAAATCGGAATGAATCCCTGCGACATAATTTTTGACCCCAATGTGCTTGCGATTGCGACCGGAATTGAGGAGCACAACGGATATGCGGTTGAGTTTATTGAGTCGTTAAAAGGGATAAAAAAACACTGTCCGGGAGCGCTGATAAGCGGCGGCATAAGCAACCTTTCATTCTCCTTCCGAGGCAACAGAGCAGTCCGCGAGGCGATGCACAGTGTCTTCCTTCATCACGCCGTCAACACGGGGCTTGACTTGGGAATAGTGAACGCCGGAATGCTTGCGGTGTATGAGGACATAGAGAAAAACCTTCTTGAAAAAGTTGAGAACGCGGTTCTGAACAAAACCCCCGACGCGGCGGAAGAACTGCTTGAAATCGCCCAGAGTTTTCAAGGCGGGGGAAAGGCGAAAGACGGCAAAAATCTTGATTGGAGAAAAGAAAGCGTGGAGGAGCGCATCAAGCACTCGCTTGTCCACGGGATTGTTGATTTCACGGAGGGGGACACAAAGGAGGCGCTTAAAAAATATAAAAAACCTCTTGAAGTCATAGAGGGTCCTCTTATGGAGGGAATGAAGGTTGTCGGACGGCTTTTCGGCGAAGGGAAGATGTTTCTTCCTCAAGTGGTAAAAAGCGCCCGTGTGATGAAAAAGGCGGTTTCATTTCTGACGCCGCTGATGGAAAAAGAGAGAAAAAGAACGGGAGGAAAATCAAGCGCGAGGAAATTTGTGATAGCGACCGTAAAGGGCGATGTGCATGACATAGGGAAAAACATCGTGTCCGTTGTGCTCTCATGCAACAACTACGATGTGATAGATCTCGGCGTAATGGTTCCGTGCGACAAAATTATCAACACCGCAAGAAAAGAAAAAGCGGACGCAGTCGGCATGAGCGGACTCATCACCCCGTCGCTTGACGAGATGATATACAACGCCCGCGAGATGGAGAGGCAGAATTTGAATATTCCCGTTCTGATAGGGGGCGCGACAACAAGCGGAATTCATACGGCGGTAAAAATAGCCCCCAACTACGGGGGATTGGTTGAGCATGTCAAAGACGCGTCTCTTGTGGTCGGCATCTGCAACAACATTTTGAATCCGGAGAAAGCGGAACAGTATGCGAAACAGGTTGAGGAGGAACAGGAAAAACAGAGGGAAAGACACCTGCTCGGCTCCGCAAGAATAGAGTATGTTTCAATTGAAACGGCGAGAAAGATGAAGTTCAAAAGCGATGAAAAACATCCGGTATTCAAACCCGAAAAAACCGGCGTCATACCGTTTCCCGACCTTGACACGGAGGAGATAGCGCAGTATTTGGACTGGTCTCCGTTTTTCTGGACATGGGAATTAAAGGGCTCTTTTCCGTCAATACTGAAGCACCCCGAATGGGGAAAACAGGCGACCGAGCTTTACGACGACGCAAGGCGGGTTCTGGATGAAATAATAAAATCCCGCGTGTTCAACCCGTCCGCCGTAATCGGTTTCTGGCCCGCAAACAGCGACGGCGATGATGTGAAAATATATTCGCCGAAATCAAAAAATCCCGTCCGTCCGATTGCGACCGCGTGTTGTCTGCGTCAGCAGACAAAAAGGGCGGGGCGCGTAAAAAAAGAGGAAGTTTATTACTGCAACTCCGATTTTATAGCACCGGTTGATAGCGGAATTACCGACTACATCGGAGCGTTTGTCGTAACCGCCGGGAGCAACACGGAAAAATACGCCGAAACTTTCAGCCGTGCCGGAGACGACTACACTTCCATCATAGTAAAAGCCCTTGCGGACAGAATAGCGGAGTCTCTCGCGGAGATGATGCACAAAAAAGCGCGTGAAATATGGGGATACGGAAAGAACGAAAACCTTTCCAGGGAAGAACTCATAAAGGAAAAATACAAGGGCATCCGTCCCGCGCCGGGTTATCCTTCATGCCCCGACCACACGGAAAAGCTGATCATCTGGAAACTTCTTGACGCCGAGAAACACACCGGAGTTTCTCTCACCGAAACATTTGTGATGAACCCCGCAAGTTCGGTTTCGGGATTTTATTTCGCACATCCTGAAGCGAAATACTTCAATGTGGGTAAATTGTGTGACGACCAGATAAGGGATTACGCGAAAAGAAAAAAGATGTCTTTGAAGGAAACAAAAAAATGGCTTACGCCGAATCTGGCGTAAAAACAAGCCGCAAAAGGAGATTAAAATGACGGAAAATTTCAACGAGTTTTTTCAAAAAGGGAACAAATGCGCCGGTTCCGAGGACTGGGACGGGGCGGTTGAAAACTACCGCCGCGCGATTGAACTGAAAGGGGACTATCCCGATGTGTTTTACAACCTCGGAGTTGTTCTCGCAATGAAGGGCAAACTGAGGGACGCGACCGACAGTTACACAAAGGCGATTGAAGTCAAGCCCGACTATGCTCAGGCGTTTTACAATCGGGGTTCGGTTCTTGTGGACATTGGAGACCACAGTCCGGCGATAGAGGATTTCAACAAGGTGATTGAACTGATGCCCGATTTTTCCGGCGCTTATGTGAGCAGGGGAACCGCTTACGGGCGGCTTGGCAAACAGGAACTTGCCATAGCGGACTATGGAAAGGCGATTGAGTTGGAACCGAAAAACGGCGAAGCGTTTTATAATCGGGCGACCACTTATCACAACTTGCTGAGGGATTACAAAAACGCCTTGAAGGATTACGACAAAGCGATTGAGATAAACCCGAAGGATTTTGAAAGTTACTACAGCAGAGGGCATGTTTATGACAGCATGGGAAACAACACAAAATCGGCGGAGGATTTTAGCAAGGCGTTGGAAATAAATCCCGATTTCACAAAAGCCCTGTTCGCGCGGGGGACTGAGTTTCAAAAGTTGGGTGAGTTCAAAAAGGCGAAAGAGGATTTTGAGGCGGTGATAAAAAAAGAACCGGAGTCTGAACTTGCGGGAACTGCTAATCAGGTTTTGAAAGCGAATGAGAGGAAGTTTGAGGGGTGAGGATATGAGGAAAAGATTACTGATAATTACCCTGTTTGTTTTCTTTGCTTTTGCGCCTTTTGTGAATGCTCAGAATAGGTTGCTTGACTATGGATTTATGAAAACAGCCACAGTTGCGGATATTGAGAGAGAAATTCAAAATGGCGCGGATGTGAATGCAAGGAATGAACTCGGCTTGACGGCTCTGATGTGGGCGGCAAGCAACAACTCTAATCCTGAAGTTATCACGGCTCTTGTCAAAAATGGCGCAGATGTCAATGCAAGGGCTGAACTCGGCTTGACGGCTCTGATGGCTGCGGCAGTCAACAACTCTAATCCTGAAGTTATCACGGCTCTTGTCAAAAACGGCGCAGATGTCAATGCAAGGACTGAAGACGGCTGGACAACTCTGATGTATGCGGCAGGCAACAATTCTAATCTTGAAGTTATCACTTCTCTTGTCAAAAACGGCGCAGATGTCAATGCAAGAAATGAAGACGGCTGGACGGCTCTGATGTTGACGGCAGGCAACAACTCTAATCCTGAAATTATCACGGCTCTTGTCAAAAACGGCGCAGATGTGAATACAAGGGTTGAAAAGGGCTTGACGGCTCTGATGGCTGCGGCAACTCTTAATTCTAATCCTGAAGTTATCACGGCTCTTGTCAAAAACGGCGCAGATGTGAATGCAAGGACTGAAGACGGCTGGACGGCTCTGATGGCTGCGGCAGGCAACAACTCTAATCCTAAAATTATCCTTGCCTTGCTTGAACACGGAGCAAATCCACGCCTTGCCGACAGGGATGGAAAGAATGCATTTGATTATATTAAGGATAATAAAGAGTTAAAGAACTCAAAGGCATATTGGAAACTGAATGAGTTAAGGTATGCTCCCGCTCCTTCCAAGCCCAAAAGTTTTATGGAAAAAATCAAAGACTTGTTTTAATTGTTTTTCCGTACGGAAGTTGTATTTCAGTAAGAATGCTTTTTCCTGTCATTCCGTGCTTGACACGGAAACAGAGGGTAGTGGGATGGGTTCTATAATCCAGAATAGCGGCAGAAAAAACTATAAGCACCTGCAGACTTTACTGACTTCTCAGTATTTGTATTTTCCACCATATTGAATGCCCTCACCCCCTCTAGATTCCGTGTCAAGTACGGAATGACAGTTGGGTTAAGTATCCACTCCACTAATCAACCCCACAATCTCCTTGTCAACATGCGGATAGTAGCTCACACAAAAAGTTCCGGAAAGGACAAACCTGACCAACTCAACCCCCTTTACAAACTTGAATTGCCTTCAAGAACTACCTACAATTTTACCATCCCCGTTTCAGCCCTCAGGCGTTTCGGTTTTCAGGAAGGAAGAAGATATGAGAAAAACATTACTTTTAACTCCCTTGCTCGCTTTCCTTGCGCTTGCTCCTTTTGCAAATGCGCAAAACGCATTGATTGACTACAACTTTATGAAAACAGCCACAGTTGCTGACATTGAGAGAGAAATCAAAAACGGCGCGGATGTGAACGCAAGAGACGAAGACGGCTTGACCGGTTTGACCGCTCTTATGTATGGGGCAAACAACAACCCTAATCCCGAAGTTATCACGGCTCTTGTCAAAAACGGCGCAGATGTAAACGCAAGGGACGAAACAAGTTTTACCGCTCTGATGTATGCGGCGGAAAACAACTTTAATCCTGAAGTCATAATGATTCTTGTCAAAAACGGCGCAGAGGTGAATGCAAAAAATGAAAACGGTGGAACGCCCCTGATGGTTGCGGCAAGCAACTCCAACCCTGAAGTTATCACCGCTCTTGTCAAAAACGGCGCGGATGTGAACACAAGGAATAAATTCGGCTTAACGGCTCTGATGTTTGCGGCAAGCAACAACTCTAATCCTGAAGTTGTCTTAGCTCTTATCAAAAACGGCGCGGAGATGAATGCAAAAAATGAAAACGGCGGAACCGCTCTGATGTTTGCGGCGGACAACAACTCTAATCCTGAAGTCATATTTGCCTTGCTTGAAAACGGAGCAAACCCACGCCTTACTGACAGGGCTGGAAAGAATGCGTTTGACTATATGAAAAGAAACAGACGGTTAAAGGAATCAAAGTCATATCAGAAAGTGAAAACATTACTGTATAACCCCGATACTCATAAGGGCTTTATGGACAAAATCAGGGGCTTGTTTTAATTGTTTGCCCACGCGGAAGTTAGACTTTCGTAAAATGCCTTTTTCTGTCATTCCGTGCTTGACACGGAATCCAGAGGGAATGGGGGCATTAATGAGTTTTGGTAGCGCTGAATGACAGAGTTGGTTTTTTTGATACACACACAGAATGACAAGCTCGGTTAGCGCTCCGCAATCAACCCCTTCACCTCCCTAACAAACCGCGACCTCGGCATAACCTCATCACACCCAAGTTCTTTGAACCTGTCCGCAATCTCCTTTTGAACATGCGGATAGTAGCCCACACAAAAAACTTGGGGAAGGGCGGACTTCACAAACTCAAACGCCTCTTCCGCATCCCCGTCCGCAAGATCAAGTATCACAAGCGAAGGCGAATGCTCCCCCACAGTCTCGCGCAGACTCCCGACCGAGCGGGCAAACAACACCTCCGCCCCGTCCGCCGCCTCACGAATGCGGGACGAAAACATAAGGTCTTTTGTAAAAACGGCGACTTTTCGGCTCATATTGTTTTCTCTTTCCGTCAAAACATATAACCTAACACTCTATAATCAAATGCGGAAAACAGACTTCACAAATATAAGGGTCGTCTCCTTTGACGCCGCCGACACTCTGTTTTACATCAAAAACGGTCTCGGCGCCGCGTATGCGGAAAAAGCGGAGAAATACGGCGCCCGCCCGGAACCGGAGAAAATAAGGAAAGTGTTCTCCCGAGCTTTCCGTTCCGCTCCGCCGCTCGCTTTCGGAAACTGCGCGGAAGATAAAAGGAAAGACCTTGAAAAACAGTGGTGGCGCAATGTGGTTCGCGCCGTCCATGACGAAACGGGAATGTCCGGAGATTTTAATTCCTACTTTGAAGACCTTTTTGACCATTTCAAAAACAGGGCTTGGACTGTTTTCCCCGACTCCGCTCCAGCTCTGAGCAAACTCAAGAGCATGGGATACGGTCTTATGCTGATCTCAAACTTTGACTCCCGCGTTTACGGCGTGCTTGAAAATCTCGGACTTGAACGGTTTTTCTCGTCCTTCACAATTTCAAGCGAAGCGGGATTCTCCAAACCCTCGCGGGAAATTTTCAAAATCGCGCTTGAGAAACACGGAGCCGCGCCGGAGGAATGCCTTCACATAGGGGACGACATGGAAAACGACTACATCGGAGCGACAAACGCGGGAATAAACTCCCTCCTTCTCAACAGAAACATTGCCGAGGAAAACAACTCGGATGAAACCGTCGGGTCAATACAAAACCTTATGAAAATTCCCGCACTACTCGGCGGAACACGGGAGGAAACAGACGGATGAGGGTAACTCTGCTTGCTTTGACGGTTGCGGCGATATGGGGACTGAGCCCGATTTTTGAAAAGATGAGTCTGCGGGACACGCCCACAATGGTTGTGATGACTATAAGGATGCTCTTTATATCCGCCTGCATAACGGTTTTTGTAATCGCCACCGGAAAAGCTCCGGCGATATTTGAAATCAGCGGCAGGGTTCTGCTCCTGATTGTGGGAGCGGGTCTTCTGGGCGGAATTTTCGGCCTTCTTATCTTCTTCACCGCTCTCAGGGACGGAGAGGCGTCTTATGTCATACCCCTTGCGGCGACCGCTCCGCTGTTCTCCGCCGTTTATGCATGGGTTCTTCTCGGAGAAAAAATAACCCCCGCGCGTATTGCCGGAATTGCCCTGATTGTTGTCGGCGCGGCTCTTGTTTACTGGACGAAAAAACCGGAAGTATAAAAGCCGCCGTTTTTCCTCAGGGAACAAGAATTTCCGCGATGCGCTTGCTGCGGTAAGTGAAAATGCTCTCAAGGTCGCGTTTTACAAAAAGAAAATTGGCGAATCTTCCGAAAAAACCGAAAGGCATTTCATAGTCAACCCTGTCCGCAATTTCCGTTGACGATTCGCCCATGGGGCGGAAAGTGTGAAGATGCCTCCACATTGCGAACGGTCCCTCCGTCTGCTCGTCAACAAAACTGTCCGGCGGATTCCAGACGGAAATTCGGCTCGTCCATCTGACCGGAACAGAGTGGAGTCTCATCCGGTATGTTATTTCCAACCCCTTGCTCATGGAACCCGCACCGCCGTTTTCGGGACGGAAACGGAGAAAAGAGGGGGTTATTCTGTCCAGGTTTTCCGGGTCTTTGAAAAAATCAAATGCGCGGGAAACCGGCAGGGGAACCAAAACGGTGTTTGTGAGCAGGTAACGCGACCCGCCCATGCGGGAGATTTTCAGGGAAACGGAACCGCTATTTAATGCCATCATAACCGAACACATCCGCGAAATGTTTTGTCAAAGATTTACAAACCGCTTCCTTGTCAACATCGTCCGGGCTTGCCGTCCAATCCTTTATGGAAGTCATCTGAGCCTGCGGAATTCCGCACGGAACCATTGTTTCAAACCATGAAAGGTCGGTGTTGACATTAAGAGCGAAACCGTGCCAAGTCGTCCATCTTTTTACGCCCACGCCTATTGACGCAATTTTACCGCGCTTTACCCACACTCCGGTCAGTTTCTCAATTCGGCGGGCGGATACGCCGAAATCCGAGAGCGCGCGAATTATCACTTCCTCAAGGTCGCGCACATAGCCGGAAATTCCGCCTTTGTGGTTTTTGACGCTTATAATCGGATAGCCGACAACCTGGCCGGGACCGTGAAAGGTGATATCTCCACCGCGCCCGACGGACTCAATATGAACTCCGCGTTTTTTGAGAATTTCGGTGTCGGCAATCAAGTTTGAAAAATTTCCCCTTCTGCCGGTTGTAATGGTGGGAGGATGCTCAACAAGAATCAGTGTGTCTTCCGTTTCGCCTTTAATCCGTTTTTCAAGTGTCTCAGTCTGAAGTTCAAGAGCCCGCTTGTAGGAAACAACGCCGGGGGTTTTCAGAATGAATGTTTTTTCCATTCAGAAATGTCTCGCCCTTCCCATCGCGGAAAGAGCGGCTTCCATGACCGCTTCGGAAAGGGTGGGGTGCGCGTGAGAAGTCGTGGCTATTTCGTAGGGCGTGGATTCAAGCGCTTTCGCCGTCCCTATCTCCGCTATCAGTTCGGTCGCGCCGTGCCCGATAATGTGAGCGCCCAAAATCTCGCCGTTGTCTTTGTTGGAAATAATTTTGACAAAACCCTCCGTCTCGCCGACCGCAACCGCCTTGCCGACCGCCTTAAAAGGAAAAGTTCCGACGGAAATATTGTATCCGCCGTCATTTGCCTGCTTCTCGGTAAGCCCGACAGATGCGACCTCCGGCTGGCAGTAAACGCAGCCCGGAATGTTGTCGTAGTGAACGCGGGTGTTCATTCCGTTCATCCGTTCAACCGCGACAACTCCCTCTTCCGACGCCTTGTGAGCCAGAAGCGGGGGACCTATGACATCGCCGATTGCGTAAACACCGGAACAGGTGGTTGAATACGACTCGTCCGTTTTGATAAACCCGCGCCCGTCGGTCTCTATTCCGAGTTCGTCAAGCCCCATGCTGTCGCCCGAACCGTAGAAACTGAAAGAGGTGGGAGCCGAGTTCGCAACGGCTTTCCTGCCGACCGCGACCAGAACGGTTTCCGCGTTCAAAACTTTTTCCTCGCCCGAAGCGGCGTCCGCAACGGTCACCTTTGCGCCGGTTTTTTGTTTTCTTGATTGACTTGTATTCGGTGGAGGTCAGAACTTCCATTCCGCTCTTCTTAAAGTTCTTTTCAAGCTCAGCGGAAACATCCGCGTCCGCGCCCGGAATTATATTCGGATCCCTCTCAACAATCGTAACCTTACCGCCGAACATGTTGTAAACATAGGCGAACTCAACGCCTATGTATCCGCCGCCGATAATAACTATCGTTTTCGGAATCCGGCGGCTCATTATCGCCTCGTCGCTTGTCATAACAATTTCGCCGTCTATCTTAAGACCCGGAATCGTTTGCGGAACGGAACCGGTCGCAAGCAGAATTTTCTGCGCCTGAATTTCCGAATCCTCATCGCCCGCAATTCCAACGGCGCCCGGACGGAGAAGTTTTGCGGAACCTTTTATCAGGTCAATTTTGTTTTTCTTGAGAAGGAATTCCACCCCCTTGTTGAGAGCGGAAGACGCCCCTCTGCTTTTGTCTATGACTTTTGAGTAGTCAACGGAAAGCCCCTTGTGCGATATTCCGTATTGTTCGGAGTTTTTGAAATAACCGTAGATCTCCGCGCACTTGATAATCGCTTTTGAAGGAATGCATCCCCAGTTCAGACAGACGCCTCCGGGGTTGTCCCGCTCAATGACGGCGGTTTTCATCCCCAACTGCGCGGCTCTGATTGCGGACACATAACCGCCGGGACCCGAACCTATCACCACAAGGTCGTATTTGGAACTCATACCGCGGGCTATTTTACATTCGCCTGACAAATCGTCAAACTGCTCCATAACTGTTAAAATGCCACTTGGAGTTTTAATGCCCGAAAAGAAAACCGACTCAACAGAAGAACAGACGGAAAACCGCGAATGGACGGATTCCTTTGACGAGGTCGCGGAAAGCGGCGGAAAGGAAAGAGCGTCACGGCTTCTCGGACAAATTCAAAACCATGCGGCGCGAAAAGGAATCAGCATTCCGTATGCGGCAAACACTCCTTACATAAACACAATACCGCCGGACGAACAGCCGGAATTTCCGGGAGACAGACAAACCGAGCGGCGGCTCAAAAACATTATCCGCTGGAACGCAATGGCGATGGTCGTGAGGGCGAACCGGCTTGCGGACGGAATCGGCGGACACATCTCCACATACGCATCCTCCGCCACTCTGCTTGAGGTGGCGTTCAACCACTTTCTCAAAGCGGGCGAAAACGCGGACATGGTTTATTTTCAGGGCCATTCATCGCCGGGAATATACGCGAGGGCGTTCCTTGAAGGGAGGGTATCCCTTGAGCAGTTAAAAAATTTCAGACGAGAGACCGGAACGGGAAGGGGGCTGTCATCTTATCCGCATCCGTGGCTGATGCCGGATTTCTGGGAATTTCCGACCGTATCAATGGGGCTTTCGCCGATAATGGGAATCTATCAGGCGCGTTTCAACCGGTATCTGGAAAACAGGGGGCTGATAGAAAAATCCGACTCAAAGGTCTGGGTTTTTCTCGGAGACGGCGAATCCGACGAGCCGGAAACGCTCGGAGCGATAACGCTTGCGTCGCGCGAAAAACTGGACAACCTGATATTCGTAATCAACTGCAACCTCCAGCGGCTTGACGGGCCCGTGAGGGGCAACGGGAAAATCATTCAGGAACTGGAGGCGATTTTCCGGGGAGCGGGATGGAATGTTATCAAAGTGATATGGGGAACGGACTGGGACGAGCTTCTTGCAAAAGACGGTTTGGGACTTCTTGCGGAAAGGATGGAAAGCACGGTTGACGGCGAATACCAGAAATATGTCGTTGAGAGCGGCGGTTACATAAGGAAAAACTTTTTCGGAACTCATCCCCTTCTTCTGGACATGGTGAAACAGCACACCGATGAGCAGTTGGAACGGCTTGCGCGCGGCGGACATGACCCCGCAAAGGTTTACTCGGCTTATGAAGCGGCGGTCGGTGCGAAGGGGAAACCGACCGTTATTCTGGCAAAAACCGTAAAGGGTTACGGACTCGGAGAGAGCGGGGAGGGGCGCAACATAAATCATCAGCAGAAAAAATTGAACGAGGAGGAGTTAAAAGAGTTCAGAACCCGTCTGCGCATCCCCATATCGGACGAGGAACTGTCCGGCGTGCCGTTTTACAAGCCGCCCGAAGACAGTGAAGAAATTCGCTACATGCTTGAGAAAAGAAAACCTCTCGGCGGAGCGGCTCCTTCAAGAATAAGCAGGGCGAAACCGCTGGAAAGCGTTCCCGAAGGCGTCTTTTCGGAATTCCTGAAAGGCTCCGGCGGACGCGAGGCGGCAACCACAATGGCTTTTGTCAGAATGCTCGCCGGCTTGCTGAAAGACCCCGACATCGGACGGCTTGTTGTGCCGATAGTTCCCGACGAGGCGCGCACATTCGGAATGGAAACGCTGTTCCGGCAGGTCGGCATATACGCAAGCGAAGGGCAGAAATACGAGCCGGTGGATTCTGACACGCTTCTTTATTACAGGGAGGCGAAAGACGGCCAGATACTTGAGGAGGGCATCACCGAAGCGGGGGCGATGTCATCATTCATAGCGGCGGGAACCGCGCACGCAACTCACGGAATAAACTCCATTCCGTTTTTTATTTTTTATTCAATGTTCGGTCTTCAGAGAATAGGAGACCTTGCATGGGCGGCGGGCGATATGAGGTGCAAGGGATTTCTCATCGGAGGAACCGCGGGCAGAACAACACTTGCCGGAGAAGGGCTCCAGCATCAGGACGGGAACAGCCACCATTTTTCCTACGCATTTCCGACCATGCCCTCCTACGACCCGGCGTTTGCCTACGAACTTGCGGTTATCATACGCGAGGGAATTAAAAAAATGTATTGCGACGGAGAGGATATTTTCTACTACATTACGGTCACAAACGAACCCTATAAACAGCCCGTCATGCCCGGGGGAAAAGAAATACCCGAAGGCATAGTCAAAGGAATGTATCGTTTTTCAAAATCAAAACTCGCAAAAAAAACGGATGTTCCCAGAGCGCATCTGCTCGGCAGCGGGGCTATAATCAACGAGGCGATACGCGCGGCGGATATGTTGGAGAAAAAATACGGAGTGGCGGCGGATGTCTGGAGCGTTACGAGTTACAAGGAGTTATACAGGGATATTCAGACAACTGAGAGGTGGAACAGAATTCATCCTTTCAAAGAGCGGAAAAAATCGCATCTTGAAAACTGCATGAAAAATGAAAGCGGTGTTTTTGTGGCTGTTTCCGACTACTTGAAATCCCTGCCGTGCTCAATATCAGGATGGCTTCCGGGACGGGCGGTTGAGCTCGGAACGGACGGATTCGGAAGAAGCGACACGAGAGAGTGTCTGCGGGAGTTTTTTGAGGTTGACTCAAACAGCATAGCTTATGCGGCGCTGTGGGCGCTGAGGGAAGAGGGCGGGATAAGCGACAAAACGCTTGCGGAAGCGGTGAAAGACCTTGGAATAAATCCCAGAAAAAAAGACCCTATGTTTGCGTAAGAAGGATTTGATTTGAATAAAATTAACAAAGGAGAAAAACCGACATGAAAGAGTTTCGTTTGCCGGAAATCGGGGAAGGAATTGAAGAGGCGACAGTGGTAGCGGTTCTTGCGGAGGCGGGAAGTTTCATCGCAAAAGACGCCGCGCTTGTTGAACTTGAGACGGACAAGGCGGCTTTTGAACTTCCGTGCCCGTTTGAGGGAACCGTTGAAAACCTCGCCGTCTCAGTGGGAGACAAGGTTAAAGTGGGAGGTCTCATAGCCTCCATAGACGAAAGCAAAAAAGCCGGAAGCAAAGAAATAAAAGAGAAATCCGCCAAACCGGAACCGGAAGAGAAGACGGAGGAAAAAGTTGAGGCGGCCACTCCCGAACCGGAAGAGAAGAAAACTTCCGAAAAAACGGACACGGAAAAATACTCAAAACCCGCTCCCGAACCCGAAGAAAAAACGGACACGGAAAAAACCGCCCGGCAGAAAGGGCTGCCGCCTTCATCCCCGTCGGCAAAGACGCTCGCCAGAGAACTTGGAATAGACGTTTCAAGTGTCAAAGGCACGGGGGCAAGGGGAAGAATTTCCTCGGAAGATGTGAGAAATCACACAAAGGATTTAATACACTCCCCGCTGTCGGATATTTCCGAACTTCCCGACTTCGGCAGATGGGGAGAAACGGAAAGACTGCCGCTTCAGACGGTCGGGAAAATATCCGCCCGGCGTTTGGCGCTCTCATGGGCGAACATTCCCCATGTGACCCAGCACGACACCGCGGACATTACCGAACTTGAAAATCTCCGCAAAAATTTCAGCGCAAAGGCGGAAAAAGCCGGGGGCAAACTCACTATGACGGCAATTATGGTGAGAGTGATTGCGTCCGCCCTCGGAGCGTTTCCCAAGTTCAACGGAAGTTTTGACGCGGGGCGGGGCGAGACGGTTTTCAAAAAATATGTAAATATCGGAATTGCGGTGGACACTGAAAGGGGGCTTGTGGTTCCGGTTATCAAAAACGCCGGAGAAAAAAACATAATTGAAATATCAATTGAACTTGCCGACATTGCAAGAAGGGCGAGAGAGAAAAACATCAAGCCCGACGAGCTTCAGGGCGCAACTTTCACCGTCAGCAATCTGGGCGGCATCGGCGGCGATTTCTTTACGCCCATCGTGAACTTTCCCGAAGTGGCAATACTGGGCATTTCGCGCTCAAAAATGAAGCCGGTTTATGACAAAGAGTCCGGACAGTTCAAACCGAGACTGATACTCCCGCTTTCTCTCTCTTACGACCACAGAATGATAGACGGAGCGGAAGCGGCAAGGTTTTCCAGATGGATAGCCGAAGCGGTGGAAGAGCCTTTCAAACTGGTGTTTGAGGGATGAAAACAACTTTTCACAAAGTGATAACCGGAGACGCGCGACGGATGCGATTGGTGGAAGACGGTTCCATGCAACTTGTTGTTACCTCCCCTCCGTATTGGCAACTGAAAGACTACGGCAACGAAAACCAGATAGGATTTAACAACTCATATGAGGATTACATAAACAACCTCAATCTCGTCTGGTCGGAATGCCACAGGGTTCTGGACGGCGGATGCAGGCTTTGCGTAAACATAGGAGACCAGTTTGCCCGTTCGGTTTATTACGGAAGATACAAGGTCATTCCGATTAAAACTGAGATAACAAAGTTTTGCGAAACGGTCGGTTTTGACTACATGGGAACAATTATCTGGCAGAAACAAACAACCACCAACACAACAGGCGGAGGATCGGTTATGGGTTCATATCCGTATCCGAGAAACGGAATAGTTAAAATTGATTATGAATCCATACTGATATTCAAAAAAACAGGTTCTCCCGTCCGGACGGTTGGGAAAGAGGCAAAAGAAAAATCAAAATTGACAAACGAAGAATGGAACACCTATTTTTCAGGGCACTGGAAATTCAAAGGGGAAAGACAGGACAAGCATATTGCAATGTTTCCCCTTGAACTTCCGACAAGACTTATAAAGATGTTCTCCTTTGCGGGTGAAACCGTTTTGGACCCTTTTCTGGGAAGCGGCACAACTTCGCTTGCCGCAATCAATCTGAAAAGAAACTCCATCGGCTACGAAATAAACGGGGATTTCCGCGAGGTAATCAACCGGAAACTCAGAGCGGACGCAAACGGCTTGTTTGACAAGGCGAATGTTGAATTTGGAGACGAAAAAAAAGAGCCTTTATTTGAAGAAGACTGCAAAAAAAGAATCGCCGATCTTCCCTGCATATTCAGGGATACGGTAAAAATGGAAAGGAAAGTTGACCCGAAAAAACTCTCTTTCGGGTCAAAAATAGATGCCGGCGGAAAAGGCGGACAAAAAGATTCTTTTTATCAAGTCCGCGAGATTATCAGTCCGGACAAACTACTTCTCAGCAACGGAATAAAAGTCAGGCTTATAGGGATAAGCCCCTTGAAGGAAAAAGAAGCGGACGCAATCTCATTCATACAAGAAAAGACAAAAGGGCGTAAAGTGTTTATGAAATTTGACCGGAAGAAATATGACGGGGAAGGCAATCTGTTTTGCTATCTTTACCTTGCGAACAAAACTTTTATCAACGCGCATTTGATAAAGTCCGGACTTGCTTCAGCCGACAAACGCGCCGAATACAGATATTCGGACAGGTTCACCAAGTATCAGGAAATGAGAAATGGCTAAAGAGTGGATACTAAACAGCGCAATGAACCGCTTCCAACTCAACTTCAAGAGAAATGTCGGAGCAGTATCGGAACATATAAGAATGTGTTCTCCAAAAACATTGGGGGAAATCCAAGAGAAAATAAAGCGTTTGGAAGCATAGAATAGAGTGAACAATGGAACTTTTAATCTCAATGAAAGCCGAGGACATAAACACTACGGTGTTTCATGCAGTTACAATGATGGACATGCCTTCGGACCAGAGAAACGGCTACTTTATAATGGAGATACGGGACATGGATCCGGAAACGGTGAGTTTTTTGCATGAATACGCAAGACGCCTGAAAAAAAGATTCGGTGATTCTAAAGAGTATATAATTGAAAACTCCAAGAGCGGCTTCAAAATAAAGTGCAAGGTGGACGAGACAAAGCCGTATAAGCAGGAATGGAAAAACTGGGCTGACTTTGCAAAGGAAATGCACGACAGACTTGAAAACTTTTTCAAATAAACGACGAAAATCTCAACGGTTGAAAACTACTGAAATGACAGACGAAAAAAAGAAAAAAGACTACAAGGACTCTTTGAACCTCCCCAGAGCGGAAGGGTTCCCCATGAAAGCCGGACTGATTCAAAAAGAGCCGGCAATGCAGAAAGAGTGGGAGGAGATGAAACTGTTTTCTTTGATAAGGGAGAAATCCAAAGGCGGGAAAAAGTTTGTGCTTCATGACGGTCCCCCATACCCAAACGGCTCAATTCACATAGGGCATCTGCTCAACAAAATCCTCAAAGACACGGTTGTCCGCTCAAAAACAATGGAGGGATACGACTGTTCCCTCATACCGGGGTGGGACTGTCACGGGCTTCCGATTGAGCACAAGGTGCTGAAGGAATCCGAAGACCTGACGGCGGAGGCGGACCCAATTGTGATAAGAAAAAAATGCCGCAACTATGCGGACAAATTTGTGCGCAAACAGACAAGGGAAATGAAACGGCTCGGAACAATCGCCGATTATGAAAACCCTTATCTGACAATGGAGCCGGAATACGAGGCGGGAGCGCTTGAGGTGTTTGCGGAACTTGTCGCAAAAAAAATCGTCAGGCATGACCTCAAACCGGTTCACTGGTCAATTGAAAACAGAACCGCGCTTGCGGAAGCGGAACTTGAATATCATGAGAGAACAGACCCAAGCGTATACGTTCTGTTTCCCGTAACGGACACAAAGCGGCTGCCCGAGTCTCTGAACGCTCCGCCAAACGGAAATGTCTCCCTGATGATATGGACGACAACCCCGTGGACGCTTCCGGCAAACCTTGCCGTTGCCGTCTCACCGGACGCGGAATACGGGCTTTACGAAACGGTTTCTTCCACCTCCGAAGGGGAGGAGAGAAACCTTCTCATCGTTGCGGAAAATCTTGCCGATACCGTTTTCGCAAAAACGCCCGAAATAAAGACAAACAAACTCGGCTCATGCACCGGAAAGGATTTGGTGTCCGCGCAAACAAAATACAAACATCCGTTCATTGAAAGAGAGGGAAGGGTGGTTGACGCCCCTTATGTGGGAACGGATGAGGGAACGGGGCTTGTTCACACCGCGCCGGGACACGGAGCGGAGGACTATGCGACCGGAATAAAAGAAGGGTTGGATATTTACTGCCCGGTTCTTGAAGACGGAACTTTTGACTCTTCCGTTCCCGACTGGCTTACGGGGAAAGGCGTTTGGGAAGGAAACGGGCTTGTGATTGAAAAACTGCGAGAACGGAGATTTCTTTTTCACAGTGAGGATATTGCTCACAGTTACCCGCACGACTGGCGGGGGAAAACGCCCACAATTTTCCGCGCCACGCCCCAATGGTTTATCAAAATGGATGAACCCGTTGGAGGAGAAAACGGAAAAACTCTCCGCGAAATGGCGCTTGAAAGTGTGAGTCAACAAATCACATTCCACCCCGAATGGGGACGCAAACGCCTTACCGGAATGCTTGAGTCAAGACCGGACTGGTGCATATCACGGCAACGCTCATGGGGGCTTCCGATTCCCGCTTTTACGGATGCGGACGGCAATATCCTTATGACACGGAAAACCGTTCTCACAGTTGCGAAAAAAATCCGCACAAAGGGAAGCAACCTCTGGTTTGAAGCGGAAGCCGCCGAACTGCTTGAAGGTTATGACCCACAAGAAGACGCCGATGCTCCGCAATGGGCGAAAGACGGTTGGAATGCCGGCAATTTGAAAAAAGGCTCCGATATATTTGATGTGTGGTTTGAGTCCGGTTCGTCATGGCATTCCGTTCTGGGTTCCCGCATGCGCGGGAATGACGGGGAAGAGGGGTCGCAATTGCGAAAGCGGAAATCCATAATTGCAGACCTTTACCTTGAGGGTTCCGACCAGCACAGGGGCTGGTTTCAATCCTCGCTTCTTCCGTCTCTCGGAGTAACCGGAAAACCTCCTTTCAAAAACCTTCTGACTCACGGCTTCATTGTTGATGCGCTGGGGAAAAAGATGAGCAAGTCCGGAGGTAATGCGCTTGAGGTGGAACAGGTTCTCAAACAATACGGCGCGGATGTGTGCAGATGGTGGGTGAGTTCGCTCAACTATTCAAACGATGTGAAGGCGGATATTAAAATCATAGAAGCGGCGGCGGATGATGAATACAGAAAAATACGGAATACAATACGGTTTTTGCTGAGCAATTTGTATGATTTTGACCCGGAAAAGGACAGTGTTTCATTGACCAATGAAGATATGTATTCGGTCAACAATATTGCGCTAATAACCTTGAAAAAAGCTACCGAAAGAATCCTGAAAGCGTATTCTGAGTTTGAATACAAGGAAGCAAGCGGAGAAATAATGAAGTTCTGCGACCGATTCTTGAGCAGGCACTACATAGGAGCGGTAAGGGACAGACTCTACTGCGACAAGGCGGACAGTGAAAGAAGAAGGAAAACTCAAACCGTTATTAACAAAACTACGGACGCCTTAATTAAACTTTGCGCTCCGATACTTGTCCATACTTCAGAGGAAGCATACCGTTGCTTACTCAAAAGCGGAAAAGAAAAAAGTGTTCATTTAATGGATTTTCCGGAGACTTCCAATCTTTCCGCAAACGAACAATCAGTGTTTGACGACTACTGGACTCATATAAGTCATGTAAAAGACAGATGCCTGATTGCCCTTGAACAGGCAAAGGAGAAAGACAAACCTTCAAATCCTTTGGACGCAGGAATAGAAATTGGACAAATGTCAGAAGAGACTAAAAAGACTCTTGAACGCTTTGGTGGCGGCGAAATTGCGGACTTGATTGGAATAAGCAATCTTCATCTTCAAGTGGATGCAAATGACAATCATCCGTTTGAAGGATTGCCTTCATTCAAGCCTACCTTGCCGGTTACGACCCCGGGAGGTGGTTCATCACATATAGGTTTTTTCCCGGAAACTGTGCATGACCTTAGTGGAGACTGGCCTCAATGCGAACGTTGCTGGAAAAGGTATAAAGAACTTCCGGATGACGGAATTCTGTGCAGTCGTTGCGCCAATGCGGCTGGAGTCTCGTAACTCTTTGCACATCACCCCGGCGGCCATTCCATCTTCCTCCCGCCAAGTATGTGGAAGTGGATATGAAACACCGATTGCCCCGCATTTTCGCCCGTGTTTGCCACAATCCTGTATCCGGCGTCTGCAATACCCAGTTTTCGGGCGATTTTAGGCACTTTAAGCATCAAATGCCCCATGATGCCCTCATCTTCGCCTGATTTCAGGTCGTTCAGCGAGGCAATCTCCTTTTTCGGTATCAAAAGAGCGTGAACGGGCGCCTGAGGGCTTACGTCCTTGAAAGCGATACAAATGTCGTCCTCATAAACGATCTCCGCCGGAACCTCGCGGTTCATTATCTTTGAGAATATGGTTGGCATAATTTTTGCTGACCTCCCGCCTGTGAAGTGTGAAATGTGAAACGGGATATGTCAATCCATTCCATCTCCGAACTTGACAAAAAATCGCCGGAAAGTCCGACACAACAAACTAAAACCGACTTACTTCAACTTTAACTATGTATAATGTCTACCTTGTATCTTACTTATATCATTTACTATTTCAAACACACAATATCACAACCATACATAATGTCCGATAAGATATATTATGTCAACTTACAGGCACAACACTCAAAATCAGAGACTTTTTTCTCTCCGAGTGGTTTCCGCCAGACTGACATCCTAACTTGCTTCAAACTCAATCTTGCCCCGCCACCCTTCCGGCGTCTATGTGAAAAAATTTCTTTTTTCCTCCGTAAAGAATATCGGAGGCGGAAGTGGAAGTTACAAAAACCTGTCCCTGATAGTCCAGTAGCATATCAAAGAGAAACTTTCTCCTGCGGCTGTCAAGTTCGCTTGATATGTCATCAAGAAGGAATATCGGGTTTTCCTTCTTGATGGCCTGATAAAGGCGTATTTCGGCTATTTTAAGGGCAAGAACAACACTTCGGGCTTCTCCCTGAGAGGCAAACAGAGAACAGTCGTTTCCGTCTATTCTGAGGGAGATTTTGTCTCTGTGCGGACCCGCGGATGTGTGTTTTGCTCTTATATCGCTTGAAAAGCCGCTTTTAAGCGATTTTTGTATGGAAGCGGAGATTTCGCCATGGGTTTCCCCGGAAATCTCAAAAGACGGCTCGTAATGCGCGGATGCTCCTATGCTGCGTCCGCATATCCGGCGGTATATGGCGTCTATTTCGCGGTTTATCCTTTTGACAAGGCGGAGGCGTTTTTGAACTATCCTGCCCCCCGTATCGGCAATCTGTCTGTTCCATATCTCAATCCCCGAGGCGGTCGCACGCCCGGAGGCGAGGAAGGAATTACGCTGCCTCAGCACGCGCTGAAAATCCAGAATGTCTTGAAAATGAGACGGAACAAGCCCGCATATTATTGAATCAAAATACCGCCTCCGCAAAGACGGGGTTCCTTTCGCCAAATCCACCTCGGAAGGAGTGAAATGAACCACTTCAAAATCAAGCGCTTTTCTGGCGAGACTTGCCGGCTTTTTGCCGTTCACATCAACTTTCTTTCCGCCTTTTTGTGTAAACTGGACGCTCACCTCCGTCGTTTCAAGGGAATCTCTCACAATCACCCCTCTCAGCAATGAAGACTGCTCGCCGAAACGGACAATCTCCGAAGAAGATGACCCCCTGAGCGGCTTGAACCTGCAAAGCATGTAAGCGGCTTCAAGAAGGTTGGTCTTGCCCTGCCCGTTTTCCCCGCATACAAGGTTGAAATCGGGATGAAAAGTCAGGTCTTCGGAGACATAGCACCTGATGTTACGAAGTGATAAGGATTTGATTATCAACTGAAATGCCCGAACCGACAGCGTTTGCCCCATACGGCGCTTCTGAAGATAACCGCTTATTCGGCGTCCGCCAATGCGCGCCGCCTTCGGGCAAAATCGTGTATGATTGTCCGCGAAAATGATCTCGCTGAAAATATCGGAAATAGACTGGGACGATTTGGGCAAGGGGTTTGCCAAAATCAGCCGCAACAACATGCATGAACTGGGCGTTGAACCCTTTGACCCCATAGAGATTGGCGGAAAAAGAAGGACGGTCGCAAGAGCGGTTCCCCTTGAAGATGAAGGGGGAATGAACGAAAACACAATTGAAATGGATTCGTTCACACGGCACAACGCGCGGGCGGGAATAGACGATTTTGTGATAATAAGAAAATCGTCCGCGGAGATCGCCAAAAGTATTACGGTTACGGTTACGGACAAAACCGTTCTCTATGAAAGGGACGGCAAAAAAGCCATTCACTCAAGTCTTCTGGGACTTGCTCTGACCGCCGGAGACAAAATCGGCATAGGCAAAAACGGCGCAAAAGGAAGTCCGCCGAAAGAAGAAGTCCACATAATCAGCACGGTTCCCCCTTCCCCCCGCTCGGTTTTAATAGAAAAGTCAACGGGAATCAACGTCGCAAAAACTCCCCGCAACACCGCCGCGGAGATGGGGGGACTCGTCGGTTATGCGAGCATAGGCGGACTTAAAAAACAGATAAGTAAAATCAGGGAAATTGTTGAGATTCCAATCCGCTTTCCCGAAATTTTCGTCCGTCTCGGAATAGAGCCGCCGAGAGGAATTCTTCTCATAGGACCTCCGGGAAGCGGGAAAACCATGCTCGCAAAATCGGTGATTAACGAGACGGGAGTGCATTTTCAGATTGTAAACGGACCCGAAATAATCCATAAACATTACGGCGAAAGCGAAGCTCGCATAAGGGAAATTTTTGATACGGCGGAGAAAAAACAGCCGTCCATAATATTTCTTGACGAACTGGACGCAGTCGCCCCGCGCAGGGAAAAAGTCGCGGGAGAGGTGGAAAAAAGAGTGGTCGCCCAGTTGCTCGCCATGATGGACGGAATGAGGAAAAAAGGAAATGTGATGGTAATAGGAGCGACCAATCTTCCCGATTCAATAGACCCCGCTCTCAGGCGTGCGGGCAGGTTTGACAGGGAGATAACGCTTGATGTCCCCGACAGTCTTTCCAGAGCGGAGATTCTTAAAATCCACTGCGAGGCAATGCCCCTTGCAAGCGATGTTGATTTTCCGCGTCTTGCGGAAATGACAAACGGCTTCACGGGAGCGGACCTTGAGATGCTGTGCAAAGAGTCCGGATTCAAGGCGCTCGGCGGGTTTCTTGAGAGTCTCAACGGAGATGAAGACAAAAGGAAATCCGTCAAAAAGACCGGAGGGAAAAATATCGCCGTTTCCGTGTCAATGGAGAACTTTACCAGCGCGCTCAAAGAGGTGGAACCTTCCGCAATCAGGGAAATATCCGTTGACATACCGGAAGCGGGGCTTGAGAGCATAGGCGGCTTGAAAGATATCAAAGCAAAGCTGTGCGAGTCCGTAATTATGCCTCTCAAACACAGAGACCTTTACAAGGCGGCGGAGGTCAATCCGCCCAAAGGCATACTACTTTGCGGACCTCCGGGAACGGGGAAAACCCTCATAGCCAGAGCGCTTGCCAATGAATGCGGCGTCAATTTCATATCCATCAAAGGCGCGGAGCCGCTTTCAAAATATGTGGGCGAATCCGAACGCGCGATAAGGAATGTTTTTTCAAAGGCAAGGCAGGTCGCTCCCGCGATAGTTTTCTTTGACGAGATAGACGCTCTCGCCCCGCTCAGGCGCGATTCGGAAAGCAACAGAGTGTCCGAGCGCGTTGTAAGCCAGATGCTTGCGGAGATGGACGGCATAGAGGAACTGTCCGACGTGCAGGTGCTTGCGGCGACAAACCGCAGAGACATAGTTGACCCCGCGCTGCTGCGCTCCGGCAGGTTTGACATGGTTCTTGACATACCGCTGCCCGATGCCGCCGGAATTGAGGAAATTCTGCGTTTGCACAACGGCGAAAGGCCGGTGGCGAAAAATGTCAATTTCAAAACCGTGGCAAAAAAAATGAAGGGGATGTCAGGGGCGGACATAAAACTTATCTGCGACAAAGCGTCAATTTTTGCTCTCAACGAACAGATAAAAGGCGGCGGAAAAACTTTCAGAATAACCGGCGCCCAATTTCTGAAGGCGATAAGGGAAGTCAGGGAAAAAAGCGCTTCCGCCGTAAAGTCTCCCGTAAGACCGCGAAAAAGAAATGCTTGATTTTTTATCCCGCCCTTTTGTCCCGAAAGTTTCTGTCGGGGAAATTTTTTCCGTTCGGAGTTGAAGTGACCCTTCCGTTTTTCATCATGCTGTTTTTCGCCGGAGGCGCGCTTGGAAGTTTTTTGTGCGTCTGCGTCCGGAGGATTCCCCGTGGAATTTCAATTGTAAGTCCGCGCTCAACCTGTCCGCTTTGCGGAAAACCGGTTGCGGCGACCGTCAACATACCGGTCATAGGTTTCCTTCTGTGCGGAGGAAAATGTTTGCGGTGCAAAGGGCGCATTCCCGTTTTTTATCCCGCTGTTGAGCTGCTTTGCGCCGTAAGCGCGGCGACTGCGGTTTATATTTTCGGGCTGTCTTTTGACGCGGTCGGCTGTTTTACTTTTCTATACGCCCTGATTGCGGCTTCCGCTTTTGACTTGAGCAACATGACGGTGCCGGATTTCATAACACTGCCCTTTGCCGCGGCGGGAATTCTTGTTTCAATCCCCGCGGGCATGTTGGCAGAATCCGCAACCGGAGCCGCGCTCGGAGGAGGCGCCCTGCTCGCGGCGGCGCTGGCATACAAATGCGTCCGCAAAAAAGAGGGAATGGGAATGGGCGATGTAAAACTGATGGTCGGAGTCGGCGCATTTCTCGGCGCGGGCGGAGCGCTTCTGACAATTTTTGCCGCCTCCGCCGCCGGAGCAATCGGAGGTTTTGCTTATCTGAAAATGAGCGGGAAAGGGGTTTCACAAGCATTTCCCTTCGCCCCTTTCATCGCCGTTTCAGCGGTCTTTTTTTTCTTTGCGCGATTGATATGAGACACTTCCGGAAAAAATTCACAAACGCCCTTCTCGTCTGCCTTGCGCTCATTCTCTGCGCGGGCTGCCGCGCCGGTGAAGCGGAATCGGTCAACTTGGGGAAATTCTCAAAACGCGACATTGAACGGATTATTTTGCGCTCGCGGGAAATGGATTCCCCCTCGGAAAGGACGGCGTTTATATCGGAGCGGTTTCTTGGAATCCCGTATCGGGAAAACACGCTTCAGGGAAGTCATGATGCAAGGGAGCGGTTTGTTGTGAACCTTGCCGGAATGGACTGTTTTACACTTCTTGACTATGTGGAAACCCTGAGACTTTCCGCCGAAAGCGGGGGCGGATTCGGTGAGTTCGAAAAAAATCTCAAAAAAGTCCGCTATAAAAACGGCGCCGTTTCCTACGGGTCGCGCAGACATTTCTTTTCGGACTGGCTAACCGGCGATTCGGTGTCGGTCAAAGATGTAACGGCGCTTGCCGGAGGAGAACTGACAAGGAAAACCGTAAAAACGCTGAACAGAAAAGCGGACGGGAAGATGTTTGTTGAAAAAATTCCGCAAAGAACGGCGGAGGTGTCTTTCATCAAACCGGAAGACCTTTCCTCCGGTGTTTTTGACCGCCTTCAAACCGGAGATTATGCGGGAATCTATTCCGAAAAACAGGGGCTTGATGTGTCCCATACCGGAATTATTGTCAAAAAGGACAATGTGGTATACATAAGACACGCCTCATCAAACGGAAGACTCGGAAAAGTGGCGGATGAGAAGATGATGGACTATATTAAAGGGAAACCCGGACTGGTCGTATTCAGGCCAATTAACACAGTCGGGCGAAAGGAAGGAAAAAATGGCTCTTAGCGCAAAAGCTATAACGAAAATCATTATTGAAACAAACAAAGCCCGCGACACCGCCGACAAACTGCGGGACTTTGCCGATCTGATGAAAAAACAGAACGCAAGTCTTGAGGGCGATATAACACCGCAGTGCGGTCACATAGCGGACAGCATGGAGATTGTTTCCGGCGAGATTTCCGCCATCAGGGAATCTCTTCAAACTCAACTTGACTCAATTCCCGTTGACACAAAAGAGATAAAAGAAGCGGCGGACAAACTGCTGCTTTTTCAAAACAAACCCGAACACGCCCTGCTCTACGCCCAGCAGCAGTTGGGAAACCACAAAGAAAAATCCCACTGGTGGCTGTATTGGAACGGCATTATTGAAGCGGTTATTGAAAAAACCGGCATTAAGCCGGTGAAGGTGGGAGGGTAGAAAGCGGACCACTTTCCGCCTTTTCGGCGAAAGCGGAAATCCGCTTGAATTAACAACGGAAACAGAGATGTCTTCGGCGGCTGAAACAGCAAACATTTTCATTGTCCGTATACTGACGCCCGCAAAACCGACGGATGTATGTCGGCGGCTGTTCCGCAGTGTGACGGATGGACGGAATTTCCATGCCGGGAAAAAACCGTCTTTGTAGGACAGTATCTCCATGCCAAAAAACAAAAAATCTCCAAAAAACAAAAAATCTTCCAAAACCGCCACAACGGTCAAACCCGATATGGCGGAAAAACAGTGCGCCGAAGAGAAACCGCGCACCGAAGAAAAACCGCGCGGGATTTTATCGCATAAAGCCGCGCTTCCTGCGGCAATCGCGGTTCTTCTTTCGGGGCTTTACGCATTCACAATGTCCGAACATGTCTCGCTTGAGGATTCGGGGGCGTTTATCGCCGTGGCGGATTCCGCCGGAATAGCGCACCCGCCCGGCTATCCGCTTTATACGATGCTCGGCAAACTGTTCACCCTTATCCCCGTTGAAAACATCGCATTCCGCGTTAAATTTCTAAGCGCGGTTGTGGGGGCGTTTGCCGGAGTCTGCATATATTTCTGCTGCCTTGCGCTTTCCCGCGAACGCTGGCAGGCGTTTTTGTGCGCGATGTTTTTCGGTGTTTGCGGACTGCCGTGGAGTCTGTCCGTAATCGCGGAGGTTTATACTCTTCACGCGCTGTTCTACTTTCTGCTTCTCTATATCGCGCTGCGTCTGTATGACAATTTCAATCGCCGCGACCTTTATTTCTGGGTTTTCTTCTTTGGGCTGAGTCTCAGCCACCACTGGCCGCTTATGGTTCTGGGCTCAATATCTTTCATTCCCATACTGTTTGGAAAAGAGCCGGGGCGGCGGATCCTCTTTGTCCTGCAGAAATTGCCGCAACTCACGGGGCTTTTGCTTCTGGGTTTGCTCCCTTATCTCTATCTTGTTATCCGCTCCCGTTTTGAGCCGTATATTACCGCCTTCGGTCCGGTTTCGCTGGACGAACTTCTCTCCTACGCGCTGCGCTCAAGATACGCCTCCGTGGACGTAAATCCAACCGCCACCTCAACGGACAGCTTTCTTATGTTTTGGCATTTTATGAGAGAGTATGTCCGGGAAGCCGGGATTATAGGCACGGTTTCAGTAATGGCGGGGATGGTTGCCGCCTTACTTTCAAAAAACAGGCGCATTGTTACATTCGCCCTGTTTCTGGGTTTTGTGACGACTCCGGCAATCCTGCTCGCGTTCCTGCACTTTGACTACGATATCCTCAGAAGACAAGCGTATATGACCTATCAAATTGTGCCTTTCGGCATCGGCGCGATATTTATAAGCTACGCGCTTTCGGCGTTCGGGAAACGGTTCCGGCTGCCGCCCGTTGCGGTCTTGGCGTTTGGGGCGTTTGTGTGCGTCTTCACATTTGCGTCAAATTTTGGCGCAAACAATATGCGCGGCAACACCATGGCGTTTGACTACGCCAAAGCGGTATTGAACTCTCTGCCGAAAAACGCCTCGCTTTTTCTTTACGGAGACGCCGATGTGGGCCCTCTCTCATACGCCCATAGGATCGCCGGCGTCCGCCCCGATGTGGGTTTGTATTCATCTTTTTCTCATATGTTCGGCAACCGCCTGTATGACTTCGGCTCAAAGCCCGCGGAGGTGAAGAAGAAGTTACAACAGTTCCTGCAGAAGGAAAAACGCCTGTTTGTTACAGTTCCGACAAAGCAGTTCAACAATCTGAGCGGTTTCCCGATACGCAATCACGGTCTTTTTTATGAGGTTTCACTTTCGGAAACAAAATCCCCGATTACCGTCACGCGCCAACTTTCAAAAGAGTTTCTGGATAAGCACCTCAACGACCCGTATGACAAAATATGGACTTACCACCGACAGGTGATTGTCGGCAATTTTTGCCGGACTTTGCTACTTTGGGGCGATTCGCATCCGATTTTTGAAAAACACGCCAGATGCAAATATCAGAAAGCGCTGAAACTTGCGCTGGAAGGCGACCATACACAGGCGGTCTCTCTTCTCCGTGAAGTGATTGCCGATTCTCAAATTGCCGTCAAAAAGGAACGCGCCAGACTGTATGAACAATACGCCTCATCGTCAATTAAAGTTATCAACAATAAAAAACCCGGAGACAAGAAAGAAAAACTCCAACTTTTTCAAAAACTCGTGGACGACATCTATCCGTCCGTTTCCATTCTGCCCGCTTGTGAGAACAAAGTTCTGAGCTACCTTCTGCAAATCCGCTCGCAAGTGGATGTGAACATTGGATTCAACAAATTAAGGCACCGCTTCGGATGGTGCAAAAACCTGCGTCCTCTGTTCAAGAAAACTGCGGAAGAAATAAGGAAAAGGTAGAAACCCGTCGGGAAAACTGCGACACATATCTCTCCGCCACCTTTCCTCAATCCCCTAAAAACCCCTCAACACTCCGTTTTCGGGTCAAACAGCGCAAGTTCCGCGCCCGCGCATCCGCAAACTTTTCAAATTTACAAACAATACAGTCCATACTTCCCGAAAATGCGGAGTCCGCCGGACTGTTTCCGTCCGCCGAATGAAACACGGTTTCCGACAAAAAAACAAAGGCGGTCTTTTTCCACCCTTCCTTCACGCTCATCCGGAACTTTTTCCACCCGACCGCTTCCGCTTTGGGGTGAGTATAATAGAAGATTCCAACATGATGAATTTCATAGACGAAGCAAAAATATATGTTCAATCCGGCGCGGGCGGCAACGGCTGCATGAGTTTCCGGCGTGAAAAACATGTTCCGAGGGGAGGACCCAACGGGGGAGACGGGGGAAACGGAGGGGATGTGATTGTTTCCGCAAACTCGGAAGTGAGCTCATTGCTTGACTGCCGTTACAGAAAACACTACCGCGCGGAACGCGGCGGGCACGGACAAGGATCTGACAAGCACGGCGCAAACGGGGCGGACTCTGTTATATCCGTTCCGGTCGGAACGGTTGTCCGCAATGCGGAGACGGGAGATATTTTGGCGGATTTGAACCGGGCGGACGACACTGTTGTCGCCGTAAAGGGCGGACGGGGCGGACGGGGAAACGCAAGGTTTGCCACCTCAACAAATCAGGCTCCCCGCAGAGCGGACGAAGGCGGTTCCGGCGAGAAAACCGAGCTGCTTCTTGAACTGAAACTTCTCGCCGATGTTGGAATAACGGGATTTCCAAACGCGGGCAAATCAACGCTCATATCAAAAGTTTCCGCGGCAAGGCCGAAAATAGCGGACTATCCGTTCACAACCCTCGTTCCGAATCTCGGAGTCGTCAAATGGGACGATCACAAAACTTTCGTAATGGCGGACATACCCGGAATAATTGAAGGAGCGCACAAGGGAACCGGACTGGGAACCCGCTTTCTCCGCCATGTTGAAAGGACAAAACTGCTTGTTCACATGATAGACATGTCCCCCTTCACCGACAGGGAGCCGATTGAAGACTATGAGAAAATAAACTCCGAACTGCGCTCGTATGACACGGAACTTGCGGACAAGCCCCGGATAGTCGCGCTTAACAAAACGGACATCCCCGAAGCGGAGGAAAAAGCGGAGGAACTTGCCGGACATTTCAGGGAAAAGGGAATTGAGGCGATTGCAATTTCCGCCGTTACGGGGGCGAATGTTAAAACGCTTGTCCGAAAAATCGGTATGACGCTTGAGAAAATGAAAAAGGGTGAAACCTGATGACTTTTGCGGTTCTCGGAGCGAGCGGACACACGGGTATTATGGTGGTGCGCTATGCGTTGCGCTCCGGCTACGGAGTGCGCGCGCTTGTGAGAAACCCGGCAAAAATACCCGACCTGCCGGAACTTGCGCAAGGGAGCGCATTTGAAATTATAAAGGGCGATGTTACGGACGCGGCATCAACCGCGGAATTGATAAAAGGCGCGGACGCAGTTATAAGCGCTCTCGGACCGAGCGATTTTCAAACGGGCTTCAAGGTTCACTCAAACGCCGCGCTTCATCTTTCCCGACAGATGCCCGAAGCGGGAATCTCGCGCTATGTTTCGGTGTCGGGCGCGAGCCTTGCCGTGCCGACAGACAAGTTCAGCGTTCGCGGAAAGTTCTTCAGCATCGCCGCTTTCATATTCACTAAAACAAGCGGACACCTGAACCGCCTTCTGGCGGACAAGCGCGGAGAGTATGAAATCCTGAGAAAAAGCGGGCTTGACTGGACGATAGTCCGCCCGCCGTGGATAGTGCCCGGAGACTATGTTTGCGATGCAAACATAACGCCCTTCACCTTGTGCGGAAGCAAAGTGCGGGTTGCCGAACTGGCAAAAGCGCTTGTTGACCTGGCGGCGGACGGACGGTTTGCGAGACAGGCGGTGTTTATAAACAGCGAGTAGGAAAAATCACGGAAACATAATCCGCAAGGCGAGATACGGAACCAAGTTAAACACAATCAGAAGTATCTTGAAAAAGCCCATCATCTTATATTGAGCGGAGTCAAACTTTTCGGGCGTCAGTTTGAACCAGCAGCCGGCAAAACCGTATAGCCACGAGCGAGTCGTGATGAAAAGCAAAAACCACAAAAGAAGCATCGCGCAGTTTATTAACGCGCACCAGCCCAAAACTGCGCGGAACTCTTCAATATCCATCATTTCCTGTTTTCCTCCCCCGTTTTAATATCATCTCTATAACAACGGGCAATTAAAATGTCAATCTTCAAATATAAAACTCCGTTTTCAATCACTGCAATTCCACTTCCGAAAGCGAACTCACGGGAACCGGAGACGCATGGTGAAGCGCCATTCTCCAGCCGTTTTCGGTGTTTTCAAAAATGTTGGTCGCCTGAGCGAGAGTTACGATTATTCTGCCGTCAACAAAGTGGTTCAGTCTTTCAACGCAGTTGACGCATGCCGCTTTCTCGCCCACGTCAATCATAACCTCCGATGTCTCTATGCTTGCAAGTTCGCCGGATTCAAAAATGCTCATCCAACTCACCCTTATGGCTTCCCAGCCGTTTATTGCGGGCCAGCCCGGATGAACGCACTTCGCCCTGTGTCCGGCAACCCACACTTTTTCCATTAATTCAATATCAACCTTGTTTAGAGCTTCGTAAAAACTCTCGTGCGCCTTCTTGACCTCTTCTATTATGCCTTCGCTCATATTCACAGTGTTTTACCCTTTTGCTCGCAATAAATTATGACTTCTTCGCCATGATTATCAAATCCGCCATTTCAATCACCGCGCTCTCTCCGTCAAGGTTTGACACATACTGCGAACGCATTTTCACTTCAAGAGGCGCGGAAGCGGGCGCGACAAAAAAAGCTGCTTTTTCCGCCGCCTCAATATCCCCTTCGCCGAAAGCCAGAACAACTGTCCCTTCCGGCTCAAACTCGTCCGCGCCGTCAAAGAAAACCGTCCCGACCCCGATGCGCTTGAGTTTCTCCGTAACCGAGTCGCAAAGGGGCGCAATCCGTCTGTTGACGGCAAAAACCCGGGCGGGCGCGCAAGCGCGTCTTATATCGCTTCTCAGAACGGTAAAATCCGGCATTGTCGTCAAAAGCCGATGAGGGGAGTCGAACCCCTGACCTGCTCATTACGAGTGAGCTGCTCTGCCACTGAGCTACATCGGCAACGGAAATTCGGAAAAACTATTGTGCTATCCAGCCCCCGTCCACGGAAAGCATGGAACCGGTCATAAAATCAACCTCATCCCCGCAGAGGAAAAGCACCGCTTGCGCAATCTCGTCGGGATTGCCAAGACGCCCAATGGGATGGAAGGAAGTCAGCATGTCTTCCGCCGCTTTGCTGTCTTCCATTGAGTCAATGATGCCGGTTACCATCGGAGTCACAATCGCGCCGGGGCATATCGCGTTCACCCTTATCCCCTGTTGCGCGTAATCAAGAGCCATTGCGCGGGTAAGTTGGGTAACGGCTCCCTTTGACGAAACATAGGAAGTGAATCCGGCGACCGCCTTAAGACCCAAAACGGAGGAGTTGTTCACTATGCAGCCCTTGCCTTTTTTGAGCATGTGCGGAATCGTGAACTTTGACATCATAAAAGTTCCGCGCACATTGATGGCGAAAATTCTGTCCCATTCCTCAATCGCGGTTTCGTGAGTCGGAGCGGCGGAGAGAACTCCCGCGTTGTTGAAAAGAATGTCTATCCCGCCGTGTTTTTTGACCGTCTCTTCAACGGAGCTTTTGCAGTCTTCCTCTTTTGACACATCGCTTGTCATACACTCAATTGAAAGCCCCATGCCTTCGGCTTCGGCGACCGCATCCTTCAGTGTTTTCTCAGTCCTCCCCGTAATCACAACCTTCGCGCCTTCCCGCGCGAACAGAAAAGCCGTGGCTTTTCCCAGCCCCAAACTTCCGCCCGTTATAAGGGCGACTTTGTCTTTAAGTTTCATGGAATCTTCACCTCTCATTAAATTTAATCCGTTCCATTCTAACCGCCATCCGTGGTGTTTCTCAAATCCGAACAGTAAGCGGCGGCTTTCAACCCCGCCCGCCTGCCGCCGCGTATGCAGTCCGGCACTCCCACGCCGCCGTATGCCGCGCCCGCAAAAGTTATGCCTCCGAGACTGTCCGCCGCGCTCTCTATCCCGCTCACAATCTCCCCGTGCCCCACGCCGTAGATCGGCATCCGTTCGCCGTATTTCCCGACAACACTGATCAGAGGCGGCTTCAAAGCGCCGAACATTTTTTCCGCCGCCCTCCGCGCGCGCAAAACTATCTCGCCTTCTCCCAGTCCGCACACTTCGTCCCCTTTCATAAAAAATCTTATAACGCTGAAACCGTCGGGAGCTCTGTTTGCAAATTTTCTGCTCAGAAACGAGCACGCAAAAACCTCCCCTTCTCTGGCGTCCGCAACAATCATCCCGAACCCGGGCGGAATATCCGGGACATCCGCAGTCTCACAGGCAAAATTGACGACAGCGCATGAGGAGTGTTTTACGGAAAGCAGAAGGCGGGAAAGTTCGGCGTCGGTCTCGGCAAGCATTGAAGCCGCCGCGTGGCAGGGGACGGCGACCACAACCGCGTCCGCCTCAATCTTTTCGCCATCCCGGGAAACAATCTCCCACCCGTCTCCTTTTTTCCTGACCGACAAAACGCTAAACCCCTTCCTTACGCACCCTTGGGGAAGTTTCTCAAGAACGGCGTCAACCATTTCTGACATCCCGCCCTCCGGCGAAAAAAATCCGCCGAACCTCGCCCCGCTCTCACCGCCGTCTTTTTTCGCCTCTCTCACAAGGGAGCGCAAAACGCTTCCGCGCTCCCTTTCCATTCCGACAAATTCCGCCAGCACGGACTCTGCTCCCAGAACATCGGCGGAGGCGCAGTATATCCCGCCCACAAGAGGGGCGGCGGCTTTTCTCAAAATCTCATCGCCAAACCTCCTGCGCACAAAAGAGGAGACGCTCTCATCTCCCGCCGAAGCGGGACGTGCCGGAATAAAAACCTCGGCAAGCGTCCTCAACTTGCAGCCCAGTGAAAATAAAGGGCTTAAAAGAAACGGCGCAATTCTGCGGGGCGCTATCATAAAAAATCCGTCCGGCAGAGGAACCGCCACTCCGTTTTCCATCATAAAAACCTTGCGGTCGCGCTCGGAGGTTCCAAGAAGCCGCGAGGAAATCCCCGTCTTTGAACAGAACTCAAGGGTCTCTTTGTCCGCAAAAAAAGAGTCGGGACCGCGCTCCATTATAAAGCCGTCTTTTCGGACGGTTGATATTGTTCCGCCAACCGAATCGGAAGATTCCAAAACCTCCACCCGCGGGGCGGACATGTGTCCGCTGAAAAATCCCGAGATCTCAAGCGCGGCGCTCAAGCCCGCGATTCCGCCCCCGATTACGACGGCTTTTTTTCTTCCGGACATTGACTGCTCCGTCGGGAACGAACGGTTTTCAAAACGGTTTCCCCGAGAGCGCGTATAAATTTCGGGTCGTCATTCACGGTTTTTGCGGCAAACATCTCAATCCCCGCTTTTTCCGCCGTCGCCGCCGCCTCAACGCCTATGTCATACAGAACCTCAACATGGTCGCAAAGAAACCCCACGGGTTGAACGACAATGTGGCGGACTCCTTCTTTTCCGAGTCCGGCTATGACATCGCACACATCCGGCTCAAACCACTTTTGGGACGGACTTCCGCTTCTGCTCTGCCAAGCCGTAATAAAATCGTCCGCGCCCAGTTTTGCGGCGGTGAGTTCGCAGGTCTTGCGGAACTGCCGTTGATAAGTTTCGGAGCCCGGCATTTCCAGCGGTATGCTGTGTGCGGTGAAGACAAGTTTTGCCGTTTCCGAAAAACGGCCGTCGGGAAGTTTTTCCATCTGCTCCGCCACCCTGTCCGCGCAGTTCTCTATGAAAAGGTCGTTGTCAAAGAGCGGCGGCGGATAGACAAACTCCATATCCCCGACCGCTTTTGCGCTCGCTTCCTCCGCCTCGCGCTTGTACCTGTCCCAACTTGTGTCGCACTGGTGAAGAGCCATTATAAGCGCGACACATTTCCCAAGTCCGCGCTCTTTCATCAAGCGAACCGTGTCGTCCGTGAAAGGATGCCAGTTTCTCATCGCCATAAAAACCGGAAGTTTGACGCCCTCGCGCTCAAGAAATTTTTGCAGCCCTTCCGCCTGTCTGCGGGTCAGTTCGTTGAGTGGCGACCCTCCGCCGATTTTTTTGTAATGGCTCTCAACCTCTTTCATTCTCTCTTCGGGTATGGCGAACCCTTTTGACACAATCCGCAAAAACTCCGGCACATCTTCGGCCTTTTCGGGAGCGCCGTATCCTATGAAGACAATGGAATCAAAATCGGTCATTTTTCGCCGCCGCGTTTCCGTTCCGTTTTTCCCTCACCCCCGCCCTCTCCCATGGGGAGAGAGGGTTTGGAGTTTGGGGTCTTGGGCTTGGCGGATGAATACTCTCCAACTTTTTCAACAAGCGCAAGAACATTTTCCGCCCGCGTGGACGGCATAACGCCGTGACCCAGATTGAAAATATGTCCGGGTCGTCCGGCGGCTTTTTTCAAAATAGAAACCGCATTTTCTTCAACAACAGAGCGGCTTGAAAGCAGAACGGCGGGGTCAAGATTTCCCTGAACCGCGGTTTCGTGTCCGACTGTTTTCCATGCGTCCGCAAGGTCAACAGTCCAGTCAACGCCGATTACGGTTCCGCCCGCTTTCTTCATAAGTTTCAGCAGCGCTCCCGCGCCGACTCCAAAATGGATTGCCGGAACTCCGGCGGGCAGCGCGTCAAAAACCGCCTTTGTATGGGGCATCACAAAACGGCGGTAGTCGTCCGGGGAAAGACAGCCCGCCCAGCTGTCAAAAAGCTGAATCGCGTCCGCTCCGGCTTTTATCTGGGCGTTAAGATAAGACGCCGTTGCGGCGGCAAGTTTTTCCATAAGGACGTTCCAAAGCCCCGGGTTTTCGCGCATAAGCGTTTTGGTGTTCGTGTAACTTGAAGAGCCGCCCCCTTCTATCATGTAGGAAGCGACAGTGAAAGGCGCTCCGGCAAACCCGAGAAGCGCGACATCGGGGCTGAGCGCCCTCCTTGTCATCTCAACGGTTTTACAGACATACCCCAATTCGTCAGGGTCAAACTCCCTCATCCGGTCAACCGCGGCGGCGGAGCGGACGGCGTTTTTGATTACGGGTCCGTCGCCTTTTGAAAACTCCACATCAATGCCGAGCGGTTCAAGAATTAAAAGTATGTCGGCAAAAACTATTGCCGCGTCAAAGCCGAACCTGTCAATCGGCATCAGACTCACCTCCGCCGCAAGATCGGAATTTTTGCACAACTCAAGAAACGGAACCTTTTCCCTTATCCGCCTGTATTCCCTGAGAAACCTGCCCGCCTGCCTCATAAGCCAGACGGGTGTGCGCTCCGTCCGCTCAAGCCTGCAAGTTTTCATAAAAAGCGAATTGCGCGAAGATTTTGCGGACGGCTTGCGCGACCAGACCATGTCAATCCTTTTCCATTTTAAAGTGTCAACCCCGTTTGCAAGGGCGCGTCTTTTTTTCTCAAGAAGACTGCGCCCCCTTGCGGCGAGGTCGGACACAAGGCATTCCATTTTCGCCCCGTCCGGTTCGTGGTCAACCGATATTCCGAATCTCCGAAGAGTCTCAGTGGTGGAGGGTCCTATTGAGCCGACAACGGAGCGGGAAACGGCTTTCTTGAAAAGCGGGGCGACTTTCATCCGGCGGGCGGTTTCAACTATGTTTTCAACCTGCCGGGAACTTGTGAAAAGGATTAAGTCCTGTTTTCCCGCCGCGAGTGAGCGGACGGTTTTTTCAAGCGGTTCGGTGTCTTCGGGAAGAGTCCATTTATAAACGGAAAAAGAACGCGCCTTTGCGCCGTGTTTTGCAAGCGCTCTTATAAACTCCGGATTTGCCGCGCCGGACTGCTGCACTTCAACCCTCATCCCCTTGAGCAATCCCGCGGAGTCCGCGGAAGCGACTATGTTCCTCCATGTCGCCGGTTCGGGGATTTTGATTTCCGGCTCAATCCCGAGTTCGGCAAGGGCGGCAACGGTTTTCGGACCCCGGCATATTATCTTTGTTTTCCTGAGCGCTTTCACATAGTTCCGTTTTCCGTATTTTGAGGTTATAAGTTCGGACATCATTCTTGTTCCCGTGGCGGTCAGAAGAACGACAACATCGGCGTTGCCGTCGAAAAGACGCTTGGCAAAATTCCACACCGCTCTCGGCTGCTCAATCGGCGCCTCGCGCATGGAAGGCGTGACCGTGGGATTTCCCCCGAGGGATGAAATCAAATCCGCGATGTCTTTTGAGCGTCTGCTCTCAAAAGCCGCCACTCTCAAACCGTTGAAGTTGCCCGACATTGGAACCTATTATGAAGTGTGGAGGGTGAAGTGTGAAGGGTGAAAACTTGTTTGAACTTAAAAAATTGCCGGATTTAAGACAAGGGTTGCGCCGGCACGGAATCTCCGCTGTTTTTCCCAAAGATAAACAATGTTGTTTTGCGTGTCAGTATGAGGTCGTATCTTTGTGTTTCGGGTGAAAATGGAGGAGTAAATTTCACTCATGGAAATTCTTCATAATGTCCGCGCATTTGTCATAAACAGTTTTTTCATCAAGATGACAATATTTGTCAAACACTCTCTTTGACTGTCCGGAATAATTGCACAACCCACTTTCTCCGTCAGTATCAATTGCCTTAAAATTCTGAATACGCATTATCAAGGAACTCATATTCCCAATATATTCCGCCACGGATTTTCGTGTTACGGGGGTTTTTTCATCAAACCGATAAAGATAGAAAGCCAAAATATCGTCTTCGCATGATCAGTTATGTTTCATTTTGACTCCTGACAATACAACCAAAAATAATCAGGCAGACAAGAACAACAATTCCACCGTCAACAAAGCGGCGGGTTTCCCCAACGCAACAGTTCAAAGCCCGTTCCCTTCGCATTTCAAATTTCATTCGCTTGCCTTCGCAATCTGATGTAAACTACGCCCTTACCCAAACCGGACACATTCGCATGAGCAAACCCTTTCTTCCCACTTTTGGAACTTCCTACCGCAACGGCGAACTGTTTATTGAAGACACGCCCGTCGCTCAAATCGCCGAATCGGTCGGCACGCCTTGCTATGTTTACAGTTCCCGCGCGTTCGAAAACTCTTACCGCGCTTATGAAACCGCTTTCGCAAACCTGTCTCCGCTTATCTGCTATTCGGTGAAAGCGAACTCAAACCTTGCCGTTTTATCCCTTTTTGCAAAACTCGGAGCGGGTTTTGATGTTGTGTCCGGCGGAGAGATTCTGAGGGTTGAAAGAGCGGGCGGAGACTTGGCAAAAACCGTCTTTTCCGGAGTCGGCAAAAGCCCCGATGAAATAAAACTTGCGATTGAAAAAGAGATACTGTTTTTCAATGTTGAGTCTTCGGCGGAACTTGAGACAATCAACGAAACCGCAGTCAAACTCGGCATGAAAGCTCCGGTCTCCCTGCGCGTAAATCCTGACATAGACCCGAAAACCCATCCTTATATCTCAACCGGATTCAAGAAAAGCAAGTTCGGCATTGAGGCCGGAGAAGCGGAAAGAATGTATGTCCGCGCAAGCTCAATGCAAGGGGTTGAAATCAGGGGAATTGACGCTCACATAGGGTCGCAGATTTTTGAAATTTCCTCCTTTGAAGACTCAATTGAAAAACTCCTCGCCCTGCTCCTAAAACTTGAAAAACACGGAATAGAGACGGGTTATATGGACATCGGAGGCGGATTCGGAGTTCGCTACGGAAAAGAGGACAACCCGCCGCCGCTGGGAGATTTTGCAAAAGCGGTGGAAAAACTGATGAACGGAACGCAGCGCAAACTTGTCATTGAACCGGGAAGGTCTCTCGCGGCAAACGCGGGACTGCTGCTTACGCGCGTCCGCCATGTCAAACAGGGAAGCGAGAAAAAATTCATAGTTGTTGACGCCGCGATGAACGACCTTGTGCGCCCCGCGTTTTACGGCTCTCATCACGAAATAGTTCCGGTGAAAGAAATGACGGGGGAAACCGAAAACGCGGACATTGTGGGTCCCGTGTGCGAATCGGGAGATTTTCTCGCCACGGACAGGGATTTTCCGCCCGCGGAACGCAACGACCTGCTTGCGGTTATGAGCGCGGGCGCTTACTGTTTCACAATGTCGTCAAACTACAACACAAGGCCCCGTGCGGCGGAAACGCTTGTCAAAGGCTCTGATTTCCGCATTATAAGGAAAAGGGAAAACTTTGAAGACATGGTGCGCGGTGAAACAGTTCCCGATTTCGGACGGGAGAAAATACAGTGAACGGCATTGACGCGCTTGTTGAAATCTTGAACAAGTCGGGGCTGTTTGCCTATCCGATAGCGCTGTGCTCAATAATCGCAACAGCGCTTTTTATTGAAAAGATCTACTTCCTAAGAAAATCAAAGGTTGTTCCAGAAAATATCGTCCGGCGCATACTCGGACTTGTCGGAAACGGGGAATTCAACGGCGCAAAGGCGCTGTGCGAAGAAAACAACTCGCCGGTCGCGCGAGTCACTCTGGTCGCAATTGAGTCGGCAAACGGAGACGCGAATGAATCGGAAAAACTGGTCGGGCAGTCTCTGGAAAACGAGTCGCTTGACCTTTATTCTCACATTGAGATGCTGGGAGCGATAAGCAGCATAAGCACCCTGCTCGGACTGCTCGGAACAATATCGGGGATGATAAAAATATTCGGAGTCATTTCACTGGACATTGAAGTCAATCCCGCATCGCTTGCGGGGGGCATATCCGAAGCTCTTTACACCACCGCGCTGGGGCTCGGAGTGGCGATACCGGTCTTCATAGCGCACAAATACCTGTCGGGCAAATACGAGACCGTTATGGTCCATCTGGAACAGACTTCAAGGGAAATTCTGAAATCGCTCAATCCGGCGGGCGGGGAAACCGGAGGCGCGGGGTGAGAAGAAGTGGCTCCGCTTTTTTAAGAAGACCCGGGATTTCAAGCGGTCTTGACCTCACTCCGGTTGTGGATGTGGTTTTCAACCTGATCATATTTTTTGCGCTTTCCCTCAATTTCTCCACTCCGGTGCGGGGAATTCAAATCAAGGTTCCCGAAGTCAGCGCTCAGGTGGAAGAGGTAAAAACGGAAAAGATAACCGTCTCGGTTTATAAGGACGGAAAAATTTTTATGAACGACGTTGAGGTTTCGCGCAAGGGCTTGCGCGATGCGCTTGAAAACTCCCCGGACAAATCGGCGACCGCCGTAATAAAGGCGGAAGAAAATGTCTCGCACGGAACCGTGGTTGAAATAATGTCGGTCATCAAAGCCGCCGGATACAAAAAACTCGCGCTCGGGGCGAGTAAAATCCGGTGAAAAATTTCACATCGCGGGAAACGGCGGACACCGGCGGCAGGTTTCCCGTAAGGGGCTATCTGCTGATAGTCGGAACCGCTTTTTTCACCGCGCTTTCATACGCAATCGGGAAATATCTGGACACCTCGGGTGGAGGACTTGACCCGGTGGCGACCGCTTTCTTCTGGTTCTGCGGAGCGTTTGTCGCGGCGTTTTTCATATCCGCCCTGATTCCGTCTCAGAGAAAAGAGATACGAAATCCCGGCAAATACAAAACAATATTGGTTTTGACCTCCGTTTTCACTTCAATCGGAGCGGTGCTGTGGGTCGGCTCGCTGTGGATAATAGGTCCGGCGCTGACTTCATTCCTTATGAAATCACAAACGCTTTTTTCTCTGCTGCTCGGAATAATTTTTCTGCGGGAAAGAATCAACCGGGGCGAAGCGGCGGGAATGGCTCTCACAATAGCGGGCGGAGCGGTGGTCGCCTACCACAGAGACGAATACCTTCTGCTCGGCGTCGGGGCGGTGCTGGTTTCCGCGCTGTGCTACTCAATGGTTTCTTTCTGGGTGAGAAAAATAGGGGAACAGAAACGGCTGAACATGCTGACCGTGGCAACTTTGAGAACATTCGGAGTGTCGGCAATACTGCTTGTCTATCTTATTGTAACCGGAACTTTTGAGGTGCCGAAGACGCGTGAGATTCTTTTTATGGCGGCGGGCGGAACATGCGGGGCATACATAGCCAAGGCGTGCCAATTTTACGCGATAAGAATCCTTGACCTGTCTCGCAGCACGGCGGTTATGCCGCTTGAATCCCTGTTTGTGGTTCTGCTCTCGGTCGCGCTTTTTGACAGCGTTCCGCAAACGGAAAAACTGCTGGGCGGAGTGTGCATACTTGCGGGCGTGGTTTTTCTTGTGATTTTTCGGGATGAAAAACGGAAAAAAAGGGAAGCGACCGTGATGGAAAAATAGGGGCGGGACTTCATCAGCCGTTGATCGGATTTGAGAGACGGATATGAATTTCCAAGAAAACCCTCACTTTAATTCTCTCGCGAAGGAAGAGAGTTGGAGTGAGAACTTTTCTCCCTTCCCTGTCATTCCGGCGAAAGCCGGTGTTCGGGTAAAAACTTTGGCATGAATAACGGATTCCGTATCAAGCCGGACATATCAAAGCGTCTCATCTATCACAAGGGGGAAACAATGTCCGGTTTTCAAATCTTGTTTGCGGGCGGAAGACTCAAAGGCAAAATCAATAACCCTGCTTATCAAATCCCGATACGAAATGCCGCTCGCCTCCCACAGTTTCGGATACATGCTTATCGGGGTGAATCCGGGAATGGTGTTTAATTCGCTCACAAAAAACCGTCCGGTGGACGAGTCCAAAAGAAAATCAACCCTCGCCATTCCCGTGCAGCGGAGAACGGAAAAAGTTTTCAGGGCGGCGGAGCGGATGTTTTTTTCAACATCCGACGGCAGCGAGGCGGGAACAATTAATTCGCTTCCCGTATCGCCGTATTTCGCCTCATAGTCGTAAAACTCTCCGGCGGGAACTATCTCCCCCGGAACCGAAGTTTCGGGACTGTCAACACCGAGAACGCCAACCTCAATCTCCCTTGCATCGGGCACGGCGCTTTCAACAATAACGGTGTCGGAAAACTGAAAACTTTTCGCGGCGGCGGCGGCGATTGCGCCCCGTTTTTCAACCCTGAAAATCCCTATGCTGGAACCGAGATTTGACGGCTTTACAAAACACGGAAACCCGGTTCGGCGAACGGCGTCCGACAGAGCGCCCTCCCCTTTTGCAAGCCATTCTTTTTTTTCAACCCCCGCAAATTCAACAACCGGAAGTCCGGCGTTTTGAAGGAGTTGTTTGGCGACCAGTTTGTCCGATGCGACCGCCGACCCGAGAACCGGCGCTCCCGCATACGGTATGTTCCATATTTCAAAGACCCCCTGTATTGCGCCGTCCTCCCCGTCCGTTCCGTGAATAACGGAAAACGCCGCGTCCACAGGAAAACTTCCGCAAACTTCTCCCTTTTTGATTTCGTAAAGTAGCCCTCCTCCGGATGACGGAACGGGAACCAGAACGGAAGATCTGTCACGCGGCAAAACCCCGTCGCGCGAAAAACTTTCGGCGTCCGCTTTTCTCCACACCCCTTCTTTGTCAACAAAAACCGCAAACGCGCGAAAGCGGTCGGGGTCAAGATTGCCCAGCACGGAGCGTGCCGAAACAATTGAAACTTCATGCTCCGCCGAACGCCCTCCGAAAAATACGGCAACCGTTTTTCTCTTTCCGTTTTCAGCCATTTCCGATAATTCCCGCCGCTAAAACTAACAGCAAATCCGCAATGAAAAAACAAAAGGCGGACGATTTTATTTTATTTTTTGCATTATTAAAATCTTTTGTGTATTTTACCGCGTCCGAATTATTTATAAATTGCGGACTCCAAGGAGGGCTATTTAATGGAAAAAGTTGTAATTTCCGAACCCGTAAGAACCGCCATCGGCGGTTTCGGTGGAACTTTGAAAGACGTTCCCGCCGTTGACCTCGGCGTGAAAGTTGTCAATGAAATTCTCGCCAGAACCGGAGTTGACCCCAAAGAGGTTGACGACTGCATAATGGGCAATGTTCTGGGCGCAGGTCTGGGGCAGAACCCGTCAAGACAGGTCGCCGTTAATTCGGGGCTGGGAACGGACATTCCCGGCATCACTCTCAACAGAGTGTGCGGCTCCGGGCTTCAAAGCGTTGCGTTTGCGGCTCAGGCAATCAAAGCCGAAGATGCGGACATGATAGTGGCGGGCGGAATAGAAAACATGAATCTGGCGCCGTTCTATCTGACCAAAGCGAGATACGGCTACAGAATGGCGATGCCCAAGGACGAGTTGATAGACGGAATGGTTCACGACGGACTGTGGGACATTTTCAACGACTATCACATGGGAGTTACTGCGGAAAATCTCGCCGAGGCATACAACATATCAAAAAATGCTCAGGACGAATTCGCGTATAAAAGCCAGATGAAAACAAAAGCCGCGATGAAGTCGGGAAAGTTTGAGGATGAGATAGTTTCCGTTTCCGTTCCCCAGAGAAGGAAAGACCCGATTGACTTCAGGGTTGACGAGCACCCCCGTCCCGATGTTACGCAGCAGGCGCTCGCCGGAATGCGCGCGGTGTTCAAGATAGGCGGAACGGTAACAGCCGGAAACGCTTCGGGAATCAATGACGGAGCGGCGGCGGTTCTTATAAGTTCGGAGAGCAAGGCGAAAGAGGTTGGTCTCAAACCTTTTGCGTCTTTGGTGTCTTATGCGGTTGCGGCGGTTGACCCCTCAATAATGGGAGTGGGTCCCGTGCCGGCAATACGCAAAGCGCTTGACAAAGCAAATCTCTCGCTGAATGACATAGACCTGTTTGAACTCAACGAGGCGTTTGCCGCGCAGTCTCTCGCGGTTTTGAGCGACCTTCCAATTCCCGAAAGCAAAGTTAATGTGAACGGAGGAGCTATCGCCCTCGGCCATCCCATAGGAGCGTCGGGAACGGTCATTCTTGTAAAACTGCTTCACGAAATGAGAAGAAGCTCCGCAAAACGCGGGCTTGCCGCCCTCTGCATTGGAGGCGGAATGGGCATAGCAATGATTGTTGAAAAAGTTGGCGGAACGGTATCGTTCCCTGCGAGACGCGGACCCGGAAGACCTGCAATGAAAGGAAAACCGGGACCCAAACCCGGAGCCAAGCGTGGACCCGGAAGACCTCCGATGAAGGCAAAACCGGGACCCAAACCCGGAGCCAAGCGTGGACCCGGAAGACCTCCGATGAAAGCAAAACCGGGACCTAAACCCGGAATGAAGCGCGGACCCGGAAGACCTCCGATGAAAGCAAAACCGGGACCCAAACCCGGAATGAAGCGCGGACCCGGAAGACCTCCAATGAAGGCAAAACCGGGACCCAAACCCGGAATGAAGCGTGGACCCGGAAGACCTCCGATGAAAGCAAAACCGGGACCCAAACCCGGAATGAAGCGCGGACCCGGAAGACCTCCGATGAAAGCAAAACCGGGACCTAAACCCGGAATGAAGCGCGGACCCGGAAGACCTCCGATGAAGGCAAAACCGGGACCCAAACCCGGAATGAAGCGCGGACCCGGAAGACCTCCGATGAAAGCAAAACCGGGACCTAAACCCGGAATGAAGCGCGGACCCGGAAGACCTCCGATGAAGGCAAAACCGGGACCCAAACCCGGAATGAAACGCGGACCCGGAAGACCTCCGATGAAAGCAAAACCGGAACCTAAACCCGGAGCCAAGCGTGGACCCGGAAGACCGAAAGGGTCATAAGACTGTGAGAAAAAACCGGCGGAGAAAAATCTGCCGGTTTTTTTTGCTCTTTTGCCGTGCTGACAACAAAACTTCTGAAAAAATCTCTGTCTGAAAAACAGGTGGTAATCCGTAAAAGACTTGCGGAGTTCCGAAAAGTAATCAAGCGGGCGGATGACGGAGAACTGTTTGAAGAACTTGCATTCTGCATATTCACCGCCGGAGCGAGCGCAAAAATGGGAGTCAAATCCATTGACGCGGTTCGCCCCGCCCTTTTCTCCGCAAGTTCGGAAAAACTGTTTGCAAAACTGCTGAAAGAAAACGGAGCGCACAGGTTTCCAAACGAAAGGGCAAGATACCTTCTGCATACAAGAAACTATCTGTTGCGCTATTTGGATGAAGACCCTTCGCATCATTCCCGCGAAGGCGGGAATCCGGAGGGATTGGGGAAACCCCAAAAATCACCCATCCCAAACGGTCTGAAATCCCTACTCCTCTCCTTCTCCGACCCGAATGAAAGACGCGATTTCTTTGCGACAAACAAAGACATAAAAGGCATCGGCTTCAAAGAGGCGAGCCATTTTCTCAGAAACATCGGCTTTTCCGGCTATGCAATTCTGGACAAACACATAATGAACTGTCTGTTTGAGTTAAAAGTCGTTGATGACCCGAAACCGCCCGTGAACGGGAAGCGGTATCTTGAGATTGAGAAAAAACTGAAACGCTACGCAAAAAGGAACGGGTTTGATATTGACGAGATTGATTTGCTGTTGTGGAGTGAGAAGACGGGGGAGATTTTGAAGTGAGAGGGTTAGACTGCGGCTGATTGTAACTTTACACTGCGTCCAATTGCAAGTTTGGAGTGCGGCTGATTGTAAGGTTGAGGGGTGGGTATGGAATGGGATTGTTGGTTGTTAAGTTGCTGAAGTGAAAGAGGTTTTCAAAAGCGGCTGACTAAGCCTGCATTGGAATTAAAGGAAAAGTCAAAAAGTTGATTAGAGAAAAGATTAAAAGTATATTTATTCTCTATGAACAAACTGGAACAAATTGGCTGTTGGTATCTACGCTTGAACGGATTTTTGACGATACCGAACTTTGTTGTTCATCCAGATAGTGGGAGTGAACAAAGAACAGATATAGATACTATTGCGGTGCGTTTTCCACATAGGAAGGAAAACTTTGAACGTCCTATGGAAGATGACCGCGATCTCATTGGAGATGACAATCGCATACGGCTTTTGTTGGTTGAAACGAAGAAAGGACAAATTAAGTTCAACAAAACATGGACAGATCCTAACAAGAAAAACATCCAAAAAGTATTGAGAGCAACAGGGTTATTTCCTAAATGTGAAGTAGAAAAAATAGCCGGTCATATTTATGAAAATGGAAGATTCCAAGATTGCAGTGATAGTGTTTTCTACCTTTGTGGATTAGGCAACAAAAGAAATGAAACCCTTCAGCAAAGAAATGCCATCCAAATCACATGGAAACAAGTGGCATGTTTTATATGGGAAAGATTCAACGAATATGAAAAGCAAAAACGTTGCCATCCTCAATGGGATGATACAGGGAAGTGGCTTTATGATATTGCAATAGAAACCGAGTGTGAACAATTCAAAAAGATTGTTTGCCCATCAGAGAAAATATGACTACGGAGAAATGAGGAAAACACAATAAGAGGAATGATACAATGACTGACGAAAACAAAATTGAACAATTAAAACGGATAGCAAGGCAGGCAATAGAGGACTTGGACAAGTGGAAAGCAAGAACGGAACGGACAGAAAAGGAATTGAGAGGCGAAAAAGGAAATAGAGCAAGCCGAACAGCGGAAATTGAAAAAGAAAGCAGAGACACGAGAGGCAATACGGGCTGAAAACGAAGCGGAACAGGCAATAGCAGAAGCGGAACAGGCAACAGCAGAAATAGAACAATGGAAAGAGAGAAAACTGAAAGCAAATCTACAAAAAGAACAAGCAAGACAAGAAAAACCAAAGATACAAACAGAGGCAATACAGGCTGAAAACGAAGCGGAACAGACAATAGCAGAAATAGAACAATGGAAAGAACAAGCAATTAGACAGGCAAAGGTGGAAATGTTGTGGGAAACAGCAATACTAAAATCGAAAGTGAGACAGATAGAAATAAAACAGATAGAGGAAAAAAATAGACAAGCGGAAGCAGAACAGCAAAAGAAATGGGCAGAAGCGGAAATGAAACGAGAAAAAAAACGGGCGGAACAGGCAGAAGCAGAAGCAAAACGACAAAAAGAACTGGCGGAACAAAAACCTAAATGGGGAATATGGTGAATATCTACAGCGATTCACTTCACCCCCCCTCTGGATTCCGTGTCAGGCACGGAATGACGAATTAGCGAATGACCTGCAAGAGTCCCGATTATGGAACCTCCGCCAAACCCGCAACCCTTTTCATACTTCCCTCAAACGGGATATAATCAGACAGTAAACCGCAAGGAGAACAACAATGTCTGAATACCAAAACTGCCCTTTGGACTTCACAAAACGAACCCTTGAACTTGTCAAACAATACAAGGGCGACTACGAGGCAACCTTGCTGGTCAATTGCCTTTTGGCGTTACTGATGGATTGGTCTGGCTTTCTCGAAATGAGGTATGTGTTGAGAGAAGACAAACAACCACCCTCAAAGTGGAAACCTTTTATGAGTTGTGTTGAAGAATGGGGAACTTACACAGCAAAAAGCGGCGACCGGACTATAGAAAAACCGCGACCGCAAAACTTTATGTGCTTGATTAGAAGCATAAGAAACTCTCTTATCAGATTTCACTTTGAACCAATATACAAAGGCAAAAGAGTCAAAGGTTTCTGTTTCAGAAATGAAAACGGTTTTGCGGTCAACTTTACCAACGCAAAGATGAGAGAGTTCGCGGAAACCCTTGCGCCAATTGCGGAGAAAGCGTTTCGTAACAACATCGCCATAGACGAGTATGACAGTAAGATAATTGAAGAAAGCAGACATGAACCGACCATTTCATTAGAACTTGTAAAAAAGAACCTTTAGTAAAGGGGCAAGGTGTCAATTCACATCCCACACCCCCTCTGGATTCCGTGTCAAGCACGGAATGACAATAAGGGCAAAAAGGGAAGTCCGGCTTTCCGCTTTCCTGTAAAAGATGGTTAGACACATCAGCGAACACTTGACAAACCCGCCCCATACTTCACCCTTTACCGAACCAATTTGGGAGACCAACAATATGCCTGATTACGAAACCGTAATCGGACTTGAAGTCCACGCTCAACTTCTTACCGAATCAAAAATTTTTTCAGACGCCCCCGCGCAGTTCGGCGGGGAGCCGAACACTAATGTTTCGCCCGTCTGCCTCGGAATGCCGGGAGTTCTGCCTGTTCTGAACAAAAAAGCGGTTGAACTCGCCGTCAAAGCGGCGGCGGCAACAAACTGCGAAATCGCAACCGTCTCCCGCTTTGCGCGGAAAAACTACTTTTACCCCGACCTGCCCAAGGGCTACCAAATCTCCCAATACGAAGAACCGCTTGCGACAAACGGATGGATTGAAATTGAATCCGGCGGAAAGACAAAGAAAATCCGCATAACACGGATACACATGGAAGAAGACGCGGGAAAACTGATACATTCGGACTCCGCAACCCTTGTTGACCTCAACCGAGCCGGAGTTGCGCTGATTGAAATCGTCAGCGAACCGGACATGCGCGAACCCGCCGAGGCGGCGGAATATGTGCGGACGCTTCGCCAAATCCTGCGCTACATAGAAGCGTGTGACGGCAACATGGAACGGGGAAGTCTGAGGTGTGACGCAAACGTGTCCGTGCGTCCGGCGGGATGCGAAAAACTGGGGACAAAGATTGAAATCAAAAACCTCAACTCATTCAAGTTTATAAAAAAAGCGCTTGAGTATGAAACGGCGCGACAGATTGCCGCGCTGCAAAACGGGGAAAAACTGACTCAGGAAACGCGCCTGTTTGACTCCGACAACGGAAAAACTTTTTCCATGCGCTCAAAAGAGGAAGCGGAGGATTACAGATACTTTCCCGACCCCGACCTGCCGCCGCTTGTTGTGGAGCCGCAATTGATTGAAACCCTGAAAAACTCGCTTCCCGAACTGCACGAAGAAAAAATCCGCAGATTTGAAAGCCAATACGGAATCAAGAGCAAAGACGCCCGCCGGCTTGCATCGGAGCGAAAAATCGCCGACTATTTTGAAAAAGCGACAAAGACCGCGGAAGCGCCAAAGGAAACGGCAAACTGGATACTCACAAACGTTGCGGGACATTCAGAAAGCGACGGAGAGGAAGATTTTGCGGTTCCGGCGGAAAATCTCGGCGAAATGATAGGGATGATAAAAAACGGAAAAATCAGCGGGAAAATGGCGAAAGACATATTTCCGCAAATGGCGAAAACCGGGAAAACCGCGCTTGAGATTGTTGAGGCATCCGGGCTTTCCCAACTGTCTGACACGGACGAGATAGAGAAAATTGCAAGGGGATTTGTGTCGCAGCATCCCGCCGAAGCGGAAAGGTTCCGGGGCGGAGAGGAAAAACTGCTCGGCTTTTTTGTGGGCGGTGTAATGAAAATGACCAAAGGAAAAGCCAATCCTCAGACGGCAAACGAAGCGCTGAAAAAAATCCTTGCGGAAGGAGCGGACGAATGAGCGGCGGCTGTTTTCTGGTGTTTGAAGATGGGAGCGTTTTTGAGGGCGAAAATTTCGGAGCCCGCGGAGAGCGGTTCGGAGAGGCGGTTTTCAACACCTCAATGACGGGCTATCAGGAAATACTCACAGACCCTTCCTACAACGGACAGATAGTTACGATGACCTACCCGGAAATCGGCAACTGCGGCGTGAATGAAGAGGACTCGGAATCCGAAAAACCCTTTTTGAAAGGGCTTGTGGTAAGAGAATACTGGGCGACCCCCAGCAACTGGCGGGCGGTTATGCCGCTTCACGAATATATGGAAAAGCACGGAATCATCGGCATACAAGGGGTTGACACCCGCGAAATCACAAGAAAAATCAGAACCGGCGGAGCGCAGAAGTGCGCGATTTCAACCGAAGAAACAGACCCGCAAAATCTGCTGAACAAAGCCCGCGCATCGCGGGGAATTATCGGACAAGACCTTGTAACCCAAGTGAGCTGCAAAAAACCCTATAAATGGACGGAGAAAAGCGGCAACTGGAAATACGACCGTGCGGAGCAAATTCCCGAATGGAATCCCAAGGTTGTGGCTTACGATTTCGGAATAAAGAGAAGCATTCTGCGCAACCTGTGCGACCTCGGATGCCGCATAACGGTTGTTCCGTCTCAAACCGCCCCGGATGACGCGCTTGCGCTGAAACCGGACGGGGTGTTTCTGTCCAATGGACCCGGAGACCCGGAAGCGGTTGAATACGCGGCGAAAAACATAGGCGGCTTGCTCGGCAGGGTTCCGGTTTTCGGGATATGCCTCGGACATCAAATCGTCTGCCTCGCGCTTGGCGGAAAAACCTTCAAAATGAAGTTCGGACACCGGGGAGGAAACCAGCCGGTCAAGAATATAAGCAGCGGAAAGGTTGAAATCACTTCACAGAATCACGGCTTTGCCGTTGACCCGGACTCCCTCGGCGGCGGAACGGAAGTAACCCATGTCAATCTGAACGACGGCACGGTTGAAGGGATGGAAAACAAGGGCAAATCCGTTTTTTCGGTTCAGTATCATCCCGAATCGTCTCCGGGTCCGCATGATTCGTCATATCTTTTTGACAAATTTCTCACAACTATGAAGTCCGGCGGTTGAGGCATTTACCGCGTTTATGGTAGATTAGACCCGCGATGCCGGTAAAAATGGCTTTTGTTATGGACCCGATTGAGTCCATAAACACCGAAAGAGACACAACCCTCGCCCTTATGCTTGAGGCGCAAGAGCGCAAGCACACGGTTTTCTATGTGAAGCCGGAAGACCTCCGCGCGCGCGGCGGGGAGGGATGGTGCGAGGCGGCGGAATTGAAATTGGATCTGCCCTCACCCTTTCCTTCTCCCACAGAGAGAGGGGTCGGGGAACCTTTGGAGAGTATGGAGGGTTTTTACAGTCTCGGAGAGTTTGAGACCCGCCCTCTTGCCGCAATGGATGTTGTGTGGATGCGCAAAGACCCGCCTTTTAACATGGACTACATATACCTGACCCACATTCTGGAACTTTCCGAGCAAACGGGGACGGCTGTAATCAACCGCCCGGAAGCGATAAGGAATTCAAATGAAAAACTGACCGCCCTTCAGTTTCCGCAGTTTATGCCGGAAACGGTTGTGTCAAAAAACATCGGTCGGATAAAGGAGTTTCTCGCAGACAAAGGGAAAATTGTTCTGAAACCGCTTGACGGTTTTGGCGGCGAGGGAATCGCGCTTCTGGAAAAAGGAAGCGACGATGTCGCGCGGACGGTTGAGCGGATGACGTCCGGCGGTTCGGTTTTTGTTATGGCGCAACAGTTTATTGACGGCGTGTCCGAAGGAGACAAAAGAGTGATAATGCTTGACGGCGAACCTATCGGCGCGGTTCTCAGAATGCCGCCCGAAGGCGGATTTATATGCAATTTCCATTCCGGCGGAAAACCGAAAAAAACCGAACTGAGCGAAAGGGATTTGGAGATATGTTCCGCCTTGAAACCGCATTTGAGGGAGACGGGAATCTACCTCGCCGGAATAGACATAGTGGGCGGGATGCTTACGGAAATAAACTGCACAAGCCCCACTTGCGTCCGGGAAATAAACCGCTTTGAGAACGCAAAACTTGAATCCGGAATAATGGATTTTGCCGAATCACTTTCGGAAAAAACTCGGAGAGAGGCGGCGCGGAAGAAAAGCCGGTGAGCGAGCGGAAAATTTCAAAAGAGCAGGCGCGCGATGCGGCAAAACTTGCCATGCTTGAGTTTGATTCCGAAGAGATTGAAAAATTCACTTCCTATCTTGCGAAAATACTTCTTTACATGGAAAACCTGAATGAGCTTGACACGGACAAAACGGAGCCGACCTCGCATGCGCTTGATATAAGCGCCCGGATGAGGGAAGACATTGCGCGGCGGGGAAACTCGGGCGAAAAAGCCGTTGAAGACGCGCCGAAATCCGCGGACGGATTTTTCTCCGTTCCGAAAATCATGGAGAACTGACGCGAGGAAAATCCGATGGAAAACACCTGTCCCACAATAGCGGAAGCGGCGCGGCTTATAAGGCGGAAGGAACTGTCTCCCGTGGAACTCGCAAAAGAGGCTCTTGAGAGAATAGCGTCTCTGGACGGAGCGATAAACTCGTTCATAACGGTTGATGAAGACGCAGCCCTGAGCGCCGCGAAAACTGCGGAGAAAGAGACGGCGCGGGGCGAATTCAAAAGTCCGCTTCACGGAATTCCAATCGCTCTCAAAGACCTTTTTGCGGTGAGCGGAATGAGGATGACCTGCGGGTCAAAAATCCTTGAAAACTTTGTCCCCTCCTACGACTCAACGGTTGCGCGGAAACTTGCGGAAGCGGGGGCTGTGATAATCGGCAAAAACAACATGGATGAGTTTGCGATGGGTTCGTCAAACGAGACTTCATATTTCGGGCTTGTCCGCAATCCGTGGGACAGGGAGCGGGTTCCGGGCGGGTCAAGCGGAGGGTGCGCGGCGGCGGTTGCCGTGGGTTTCTGTCCGGGAGCGGTCGGAACGGACACGGGCGGGTCAATCAGGCAGCCGGCGGCTTTCTGCGGAGTTGTCGGAATGAAACCCACTTACGGCAGGGTGAGCAGATTCGGAATGGTCGCGTTTGCGTCATCCCTTGACCAGGCGGGACCTTTTGCGCGCTCGGTGGAAGACTCCGCAATCCTGCTGAACGCAATAGCGGGTTTTGATGAAAAAGACTCAACCTCGCTTGACAGCCCCGCGCCCGATTTTACGGCGAACATCGGGGGCGGAGTCAAAGGGATGAAAATAGCGGTGCCCCGGCAGTATTTTAACATCGGCGGGATGGACGGAGAAGTGGAGCGGAGCGTCAGAAGCGCGATAGACAAGATGAGGGCGCTCGGAGCGGAAGTAACGGAAGTGTCCATGCCGAACACCGAATACGCGGTTTCCGCCTACTACATAATCGCCCCGTGTGAGGCGAGTTCAAACCTTGCGAGATACGACGGGGTCAGATACGGAAGGCGGGCGGAGAATGTGCTGTCTTTAAAAGAGATGACGGTCAGAAGCCGCAGCGAGGGTTTCGGGGAGGAAGTAAAAAGGAGAATAATGCTTGGAACTCACGCGCTTTCATCGGGATACTATGACGCCTACTACTTAAAAGCGCAGAAAGTGAGGACTTTGATAAGCGAGGAGTTCAAATCTGTGTTTGAAAAAGCGGATGTGATAATGACTCCGACCACGCCGGAAGCGGCTTTCAAGATTGGTGAGAAAACCGATGACCCGATAAGGATGTATCTTTCGGATGCGCTTACGATACCGGCAAACATAGCGGGCATTCCGGCGATTTCAGTGCCGTGCGGAGTTACGGATTCGGGGCTTCCGATTGGTGTTCAGTTTATAGGAAAACCGTTTGATGAGGCGGGGATTTTGAGAGCGGCTTATGCGTTTGAGGGAGTTGGGAGGTTTGCTGGTGTTCCCTATCTAACAGGTTGAGATTGATAGGAAAATGCGCGGAGTGCATACCGCCAAGAAATACTTACCCCTATAAGCAAATGACCACCAATAAGAGTTGAATGTACAACCTACTATTGTGACCACACTACTACTGAAACAATCCCGCAATAAATTCAGTTTGTCTATTCGGCTTTCCACTCTAAAAGGAAAATAAAGGAGTCATTGGAATTTATTCATAGAATTATAGGACAATCACTTTTACCGAGATATTACCATTCTTGCTTGATTTATCGCCTCCAATCTCTTTTAAACTCTCCGCATTTGTAAGTAATGAATCTTGATCATAAACAACACACCATAAAACATTACAGTCAGGATGTATAAGGTAATGTTCAATATCAAGAATTAACTCATCGCCTATTTTTTTAGCATGATTTCTATCACGAACAAATTTGAGCTCAATGGCTACATTGTACTTTGGAAGCAAGAAATCCATTCGAGCACTTGAGCCAGCAAGACTTGGTGTAAATTCTTCAGGTCTTATATTAAATACCCATGGACGCAAAAGTGAATGGAGTAAATCTTGAACATCATACTCATTGGAAAAAGACAAATTCTGAGAACCTTTCCTACGGTGAGTGAGTGGATGCATTGCTCTCCGCAACCCTTTTGTTAATACCAAAATTAACTCATCTACACTACTTGGTTTGATAGGAACTTCCTTATCAATAAAAAGGGTTTTCCCATCTGTTTCTATATGTTGACTGTTTGGTAAAACCTGACCACCACGATAGTATCTAAGTCTATTATCTTCCAACACGGCAACAACACGATTACGGTTTTTCTTCCATTCTTCATAACCTTCTGAGTCTTCCACTGGTCCAATGTCCATAAATTCTTCAAGCACATTGCCTAGCACTAACAAGCTATCAACATCAGGGTCTTGTCCAGCACGAAACAGCCACTCTTTCCACTTTGATGAATGTGCCAAGTCGGGTGGATCTCCTGGAGCACCAGCAGAAACAAAAAGAGCTTCTAGAGTGGCATGCGACGAACCAGGCGAACCATGTAGAACTTCACCAACAATTTTACATACGGCCCGAGGCAGTCTAATATTTTCCACTTTGTTTCTATATTCCAATACTGACATTTACCTGTGTTGAAGAATTTGAACAATTGTATTCAAACTGTGTTCAAAGCTATCTAGGTAAGGAACAAAATTTGAACCACTGATTTATTATACAGCATATTCTAATCCATCAAATTCCACATATAAAGGTTGCTCCATATTGAACCGAAATATCTTACGAAAATGGCAACTTTCAAATGGCAACCTTGAACGACTTACTCAAGTAGTCAAAGGGGGAAGCAAGAAATTGGCACAGGTTGCCACCCCTACACTTACAAATCCCAAACCCTACGCGCAAAATCGTAAATTGAATTCTTCCCCGCCCCAAACTCATCCGCAACCGTTTTCAATGCATCCTTGAAACTCACCCCCTCCCCCTTCAGTTCCAACAAACGATTTTCAATCGCCCCCTCGTCAACGCCACCCTTCCCTTCTTCCGCTCCCGAAACCACCACAACTATCTCGCCTTTGATTTTCTCCCTTTTCTCCAGCGTATCAATAATTGAAGAAACCGGAGCACGAATAACCTCCTCATACATTTTTGTCATCTCCCTGCACACCGCCGCATCGCGGTCTCCCAAAACATCCAGAACAAGACGCAGAAGTTTTATCACCCTCACCGGAGATTCGTAAATCACAAGCGGACGCGGAGAGGAAACAAACTCCGAAAGCGTTTTGACTGCTCGCCCTTGGGTCTTGGGAAGAAAACCCAAAAATGTAAACTCCGAAAACGGAACGGCGCAAACCGCAAGAGCGGACAGAAGCGCGGACGCTCCGGGAACGGGAACCACGGGAAAGTTTTCACGCAAAACCCGCTCAACAACCCGCCGACCGGGGTCGGAAAGCAAAGGCGTTCCGGCGTCCGTTACAAGAGCAACATCCCCGCCCCCTTTGAGTATGCGGACTATCTCTCCCGCCTGCCTCGCCTCATTATGCTCATGACACGACATAAGACGGGTTCGGATTGAATAACGCGAAAGCAGTTTGCGGGTTACCCTTGTGTCCTCGCACGCAACGGCTTCAACCTCTTTCAAAACCCGAACCGCTCTGAAGGTTATGTCCTCAAGATTTCCCACCGGAGTGGACACTATGTAAAGTGAAGAAGGCATCGGCGCACCGATATATTCCCCGCTGTCCGGCGCAGTTGCAAACACTCCGCCCCGCATTGACAAAAACCGCCCGCCGTGAGATATTGAACGGACTTTTGAGGCTTAAAAATGGAACTCACAAAAGAGCAGACAAGCAGATACAGCAGACACCTGATTCTTCCCGAAGTGGGAGTTGAAGGGCAGAAAAAACTGCTGAACGCAAAAGTCCTTTGCATAGGCGCGGGAGGGCTCGGCTCACCACTCGCTCTTTACCTCGCCGCCGCCGGAGTCGGCAAAATCGGCATTGTGGATTTTGATGTTGTTGACTTCAGCAACCTGCAAAGACAGATCATCCACGGAGAAAGCACGCTCGGCGAACTGAAAGCGGAATCCGCAAAGAAAAGAATCGGGGACTTGAACTCCGAGGTGAAAGTTACAATCCACAACTCACGGCTCACATCGGACAACGCAATGGAAATCATCAAAGACTACGATGTTGTGGTGGACGGGACGGACAACTTTCCAACGCGCTATCTGGTCAACGACGCTTGCGTTCTGCTCGGCAAACCCAATGTTTACGGAAGCATATTCCGCTTTGAGGGACAGGTGAGCGTTTTTGACGCAAAACGGGGTCCCTGCTACAGATGCCTCTACCCCGAACCGCCTCCGCCGGGGCTCGTTCCAAGCTGCGCCGAAGGCGGAGTTCTGGGAATTTTGCCCGGAATAATCGGAACAATGCAGGCGGCGGAAACCGTCAAAATAATCCTCGGAGCGGGAAACCCGCTTGTGGGAAGACTGCTTTTTCTTGATGTTCTTGAGATGATGCCAAGAGAGTTGAAACTGAGAAAAGACAAGTCGTGCCCAATTTGCGGCGATTCGCCCTCAATCACCGAACTTGTTGATTACGAACAGTTCTGCGGAATTCCCATCGGAGACGAGAGCGCGGAGCAGAACGCCGCGGGTCCCAACGAGATAAGCACGGAAGATTTCAGAAAAATGTGGAGCGGCGAAAACAGTCCGGTGCTTGTGGATGTGAGAGAGCCGCATGAATACGAGATTTGCAGAATAGAGGGCTCGTCCCTCATCCCTCTCGGACAAATAAGCGAAAGAATCGGGGAACTGGACGCCGACAGTGAGATTGTTGTTCACTGCCACCACGGGGGAAGAAGTCTGAAAGCCGCCGAATACCTGCTTAAAAACGGATTCTCAAAAGTGAAAAGTCTGAAGGGCGGGATAGACGAATGGGCGGAAAAGTTTGACCCCTCAATGCCCCGATATTGAGGACTGGTGGGCGGGGAGGGATTCGAACCCTCACGGGTGTTAGCCCAACGGCTTTTGAGGCCGCCGCGTCTGCCGTTTCGCCACCCGCCCTCCGGTTGGCAATTCCGGTTCGGTTTAATTATCCTGTTCAATGGAATTTTATCAATGAGATTCGGAAAACTCACAAACTTCCTGACCGCAGCGGTCTTTACCGGATGCGGCTTTATGCTTTCCGCTCAAAACGCCTCGGCAAGAAAAGGCGACGGCGCGGCGGGAAAACAGTCTTTCACCGCAATCTGCGCCTCATGCCACGGGCAGACGGGAATGGGAGACGGCATTGTGGCGGCGGCTTTGAATCCGAAACCGAGGGACTTGAGCGATGCGGAATATCTGTCAACGCTGACGGATGAATACCTTTTTAAAGTCATCAGCGAAGGCGGAATGTCGGTCGGCAAATCCGCAATGATGCCCGCTTGGGGAGGAGTTCTCGGAGAAGAAGGCGGATGGAATGTTATCGCTTACATAAGAGAAGAAATATGCAAATGCGAATACGCGCCGATAGAGTAAAACACTGAAACCAAGCGGAGAGGTGACCGAGCGGCCGAAGGTGCACGCCTGGAAAGCGTGTAGGGGGTTAACGCTCCCTCATGGGTTCGAATCCCATCCTCTCCGCCATTTTCAATTGTTTGTTTCAGACACAAAACAGTCAAGCGTTCCGTCTTTGGAACCAAATTGAAACTGCGGCGGACAAGCAAATGCGGAGACGGCAAAAGTCCGTATTCGTCTATTTCCTTATCAGAAACAGGAACTCTCTGTTCGGCTCCTGCGCATCCTTCAGCCATTCGTTTGTCCACTTCATCGCAGCCATGACATTTCTTTTGTAATCAACTTCCACCGTATCAACAATATGCCCGTTGCTTTTTATCACCTCATTCAGCTCTTCGGCGGTCGCCCTTCCGCCGGAACTGTAAGAGAGCAGAATCCACCGGCACGGCGTCTCTCTAAGCAGGCGTTCAATTGCTTCCGCAACAATGAACCTTCCGGAACCGTTTCTGCGAAACTCTTCAAAAACCGAAGCCGCCACCGTATCGGATGTGTCCGTTCTGCGCAGGGATTTTCCAAAAACCGGAGGACGGTCGTTTTTGCAGACAGTCGTCCACAAATGGTAATACGAAGCATACCTCACTCTTGAAGGGGGCATTTTCTCGTTGTTAGACCCGTAAGGCGGGTCGTAATAAGCGAGGTCGGCTTCAACACGCGGGAGAGCGTCAAACACATCGCCGCACAGCACTTTGTTTTCCGCGCCGTTCTCCCACAGCCGGGGAACTCTCAACTCCATATCCTTGAATGAGCGCGGAGACCAGTCTTTCAGGTATGAAACAAAATGACCAAGCGTGCTGTCAACCCCATCCAGCGCCAGAATCAGACTTGTCAAAGCAACGCTTTTTGAAACCTCGTCAAGATTCAGGGCGTCAATCTCCCTCCTGACAGCGTCAAGTTTTCGCGTGTTCTTTTTCTGCCACGGCTTTTTTGTTCCGTCTTTTTGAACTGCATTGCCGTGTTTGCCGGAGTTGACATCACCGCCGTAATTGTCAGTGAACCAGCCGTCTTCGGGAGGGAGTGAATTCAGATGATCCATAAGCGGCTGATACTGTTGGGGACTCTTGAAATTCTTCAAATAGCAAGTGCCGAAAGTTTTTGACCATTCGGAAATATCGTTTGACACAACTTGACAGCCCGCTTGAACAAAAGCCTGACTCACCCTTGTGGAGCCCGAAAAACCGTCAAAAACAGTCTTCGCTCCGGCCTTCTTTGACAACTCAAGAATCCGGGGAATCAGTTTCAGTTTTGACCCCGCATACTTGACGCCCTCAGTCGGGGGAACATCAAACGGAGCGTCAAAAAGCGGGGATTGACCTTGCATGGTGTCAGATTAATACCGGAAGCCGTTTTGAGCCCGGCAATACATTCCTTAATTTTTTCAAACGCTTTATTATGCCCGACCCCGGAAGATACAAGAACATGGGAAAAACAGTTTAACCCAAAAATTGTGAGAACAGTCTCAATCCGTCGCCGTCAAAGAGGATAAGTCCGTCTTATGGCTGCTTGCTTACGCTGAAATTATTTGCGGACACAGCGCTTGATTTTCCTCCCTCTTGCCCACAGGCATCCAAACCGATACAATGACTTGCAGAGATTAAACCCCGGTGAGTCGGGCCGCGCGGTGAGGAACTGCGAACTCCGCCAGGTCCGGAAGGAAGCAACGGTAGCAACACTCCTCAGGCGTTGCGGGCACTCGGCGAGCCGGGTTTGTATCTGAAAAAATGTCTTCCTACATTGTCCTTGCAAGAAAGTTAAGACCGCAGACCTTTGACGAGGTTGTGGGTCAAAGCTACATAGTCAAGGCGCTTTGCAACGCCGCAAGGTCGGGCAAACTTGCGCACGCCCTTTTGTTTACGGGTCCCCGGGGAGTGGGAAAAACTTCCACGGCGAGGATTGTGGCGAAAACCGTCAACTGCGACTGCTCTCCGGTTGAAAACCGCCCCTGCGGAAAAGACACCTGCCAGTCCTGCTCTCTCATATCGGAAGGACGCGCGGTGGAGGTTCAGGAAATGGACGCCGCATCCCACACAAGCGTGAACGATGTGCGCGACATCATAGAGCAGTCCCGTTACCTGCCCGCTTCGGGAAAAACAAAAGTTTATATCATAGACGAGGCGCACATGCTTTCTCATGCGGCTTTTAACGCGCTGCTTAAAACGCTTGAGGAGCCGCCGGGGCATGTGCTTTTTATCCTCGCCACAACCGAACCGCACAAAATACCGGCGACCATCCTTTCGCGCTGCCAGCGTTACGATTTCAGAAAAGTGTCCGTGGCGGAAATAAGCGCATCAATTGAAGCGGCGGCAAAGAACGAGGGGGTGAAAGTCACACCCGAAACCGTGTCCGTGATTGCGCTTGAAGCGGACGGAAGCATGAGAGATGCACTCAGCCTCCTTGACCAGTTAATCGCCACTTTCGGAACCGATATTGACCACACCGAAGCCCTTTCGCTTCTCGGCTTTGTTGACTCAAACCTGATGAATATGATGTTTGAGGCGATAATGAAACGGGACACGGCAAAGGGAATTGAAACTCTCCGAAACGCGCTCGGAAAGGGAATCAGACCGGCAAAATTCGCCGAAGGGCTTGCATCGCTTCTGAGAGCCGCCGTTATTCTCAAGATAAGCGGGGAAAATTCGGTTCCCGACATTTCAAAGGAAAGAGCCGCCCTGTTGCTGTCAGAAGCGCGGGACAACTCCGCGCAAGACCTTGAAATGCTGTTTGACATCGCAATAGAAGAGTGCGACAGGGTGGGCAGGTCGTTCTATCCCGAAATGGCGGTTGAAGCGATGGCAATGAAACTGTGCTCCGTGGAAAAAGCCGTTCCGCTTGAAGACATTATGCGCAGATTGAAAAAACTCACGGGCGGCGGAAACACAAGTGGATTGAGGACGGAAGCAAAAGCGAACGATGAAGGTTTGCGTAAAGAGCCGGAGAAACGGACAAAAATGAAAGAAACGGAGAATCTGGAAAACGGAGTTTCCGCCAAATACGGCGCGGATTCCGGCGGAGAAAAGAACGCGGAAAGTTTCGCCGATTTTCTAAAATCCGGCGAGGAAGATTTCGGTTACATAGCCCATTTGGTTCCCCAGTGCGACATCAGACTTGACAATTCGGTCGCGGTGATAAGAATTGCAAAGGACAGCGTTATGCAAACACGGTTTTCCGGCAAAAAAGAGAGTCGGGACCGTTTCCTGAAGGCGGCTGAAAGTTTTTTCGGATGCAAAGCGGAAATTCAAATCTCCGATACGGCGCGGAGCAACGAATGCGGAAACGGAATTGAAAAAATACAGGATCAGCCGATTGTCAGGCAGGCGCTTGACATGTTTGACGGGAAAATAAGAAACCTTGCCGAAAGGAGAACAAAATGAAATTTGACGGCGGACTGAAAGACCTTATGAAACAGGCGGAAAAACTGAAGGCGGACATGGAAAAAATTCAGAACGATGCGGGGGAACAGATAGTGGAAGCGTCCGCGGGCGGAGGGATGGTAACGGTAACCGCCAAGGCCAGAGGGGAAATTCAATCAATAGTAATAGACCCCGAAATAGCCAATGAGAACGACATTGAAATGATGCAGGACTTGCTCGGCGCGGCGGTCAACGAGGCGCTTTCGCGCGGAAGGGATTTGATGAAAAAAGAGGTTTCCAGAATCGCCGGCGGCATGGGCATTCCGCCCGGACTTCTGTAGATATGGACGGTTTCGGACTGCCCGCCGAGATGCGAAGGCTTGTCAGCGAACTCGCCTCGCTGCCCGGAATCGGCGAAAGAAACGCCACCCGGCTCGCGTTTCACATAGTTTTCAAATCCTCAAGGGAAAAAACCCGGCGGCTTTCCGAATCCATAGACCTCGCGCGAAGGGGAATTTCCGCCTGCGAAACCTGTTTCCATTTTTCCTCCGGCGGCAGATGCGCGATATGCAATGACCCGAAAAGGGATTTTTCAACCGTGTGCGTGGTTGAGCAGCCGCTTGACCTCATAGCGATAGAGAAAAGCGGCGGCTACAGGGGCGCGTATCATGTTCTGCACGGATTTATATCGCCGATGGATGGCATCGGTCCGGAACACTTAAAACTGCGGGAACTGATAAAACGGCTGCGCGCGGACGGGAGAATAAAAGAGGTGATACTGGCGACAAGCTCGCGCGTTGAGAGCGTGGCGACCTGCAACTTCATAGCGGACATACTAAAAGAGCGGGCGGAAAGATTCGGAATAGAAAAAATCTCACGGCTCTCCCAAGGCGTTCCGTCCGGAAGTGAAATTGAGCACCTTGACAGGACAACATTGCGCAACGCAATAGCGGACAGAAAGGAAGTCTGAAAAACAAACCGCGAATTGAAAACCTCAACTCCGCCTTAAAAAGGCGACCGCCTCAAAAAGCAGCCAGACGGTAAGAACAAGCACACACACCGAAAGCGACTGAAGAAGCAAGTTTCCGCTGAAATTCACTATGTTAAGGATGACCGAACCTCCAGCCGCAAGAATAACGAGAACCATCGGAACAAGCGTGTAGATAAACGGCTTTTTTGTTTTCCAGAGATAAACGGTGGCGACAAGCAGAGTAAGTCCCGCAATCAACTGGTTTGTCGCGCCGAAAAGGGGCCAGAGAACGAAACCGCCGGAACCGAGCCCTTTTCCGGGGGCTTGGACGAGCACGGCAAGCAGAAATGCGGGGGCGACCGCAAAAAACGTGGCGACATATCTGTTTTTCAAAAACTCTATTTTATACGCCACCCCCAGTTCGCCGACTATCAGACGCTGAATCCTCGCTCCTGTGTCCAGAGATGTTGCGGCAAAACTGATTACCAGAACACTCACAAAAGCCGCGCCCAGTTCATGCGGTATGCCGAGTTCGCCGAGCAGTGAGGACGCGCCGAAGATGAAGTTTGCAAGACCGCCGTCCTTCGCGCTTGCCCATGTGCCGTATCGTTCAATCCACTCCGCGCCGCCAATTCCCGCCGTTACGGCGATAATGGCGACAACCGCAAGCGTTCCTTCCCCCAGCATACAGCCGTAACCTATGGGGTGGCAGTGCGACATCTTGTCCAGCTGTTTTGATGTAGTCCCGCTTGATACGAGCCCGTGAAAACCGCTTATTGCGCCGCAGGCGATTGTAACAAACAGAAAGGGAATCATCGGTATTCCCCCGCCGGCAACGGACTGAGTGTTAAAGGCGGGCGCCTGAATTTCGGGATTGGCGACCACAATCCCCGCCACCAGCAGCCCCAGACCCGCGACAAGCTGAAAACTGTTGATGTAGTCTCTCGGTTGAAGGAGCATCCACACGGGAAGAACGGAGGCGACAAAAGAGTAGGCAAACAGAAGAAAAACCCATGTTACAACCTGAGAGCCCATTATTTCCGGCACGGTGATATGAAAGCGCGTTCCCGCCCATATCGCCGCAAGCAGCAGCGCGTGGGCGACCGTTGTCGCCGCTCCGGCGCCGGAGCGTTTTCTATAAAAAACAAATCCGAGGACAACCGCCATCAGGATTTCAAGATTGACCGGAAGGACACTTGAGGGAAACTTGACGAACAGAACCGCTATAGCGTAGGCGAAGACCGCCAATATAAAGAAAATCAGAAAATAGACGACAATCAGAAACAGGGTGCGCACTCTCGGCGTCATAAGGTCGCCCGCTATGTCTCCGACAGATCTGCCCCTGTTTCTTGCGGAAATCACAAGCGCGCTGAAGTCGTGAACGGCGCCCATAAAGACGGTGCCGAGAACCACCCACAGAATCGCCGGAACCCAGCCCCAGTAAACCGCGATTGCGGGTCCTATGATTGGAGCGGCTCCCGCTATGGACGAAAAATGATGACCGAACAGAACGCCTTTTTTCGCGGGCACATAGTCAACTCCGTCATTGAACTCATGGGCGGGAGTTTTCTCATCATCGGAAATTCCAAAAACCTTGCGGGCGAGAAATCCCGCGTAAAAACGGTATCCAAGAAGGAAAAATAAGATGGCAAAAACGGCGACAACTGTGGCGCTCATAAACCCTCCCCGTGCCGAGGAGTCGCACGCGGAACTGTGCAATATGATACATTGGCTGAAAATACAAGGCAAAAGGAGGCCCAAATGCCCGCGATAAAAGACACTTTGAACAGAGTCATTCACTATGTGTCGCAGGAGCACACCAACTCGCAACACACTCTTCACGGCGGAAGGCTGATGGACTGGATAATGTCCGTGGCGAACATAACTTCGGCGCGTCTGGCAAAGGGGCTTACGGCGCTTGCCGCGACCGACAACATAGATTTTATGAATCCGGTCAGGGTCGGGGACATTGTAGTGCTTGACAGCTGGATTGAGTTCACGGGGAATTCATCGCTTGAAGTCACGGTCAGGGTTTATTCCGAAAACACTGAAAGCGGGAAGAAGAAGTTTATAACTTTGTCGCGTCTTGCTTTTGTGGCGGTTGACAAAAACGGAAAACCGAGACCGGTCGGAGAGAAGATAGTTCCCTGTGATGTGAAAGAGAAAACGGTGTCCGACAAAGCCGCCGCGCGAAGGCGGGAGCGGCTCGGCGAACTTAAAATCAGAAAGCAGCAGATTTCAAACATTGCCGATGAGACGGAAGTTATAAGACTGACGCTTGAAACCTCAAGGGCGGTGATGCCCGAAGACATATTTTTCGGTAGTTTTATGTCCGCCGGAAAGCTGCTCAAATACACAGATGAAACCTCCGCGCTGATAGGGATGAGGCACTCAAAGGGAACGCTTGTAACCGGTTCGCTGGACAGTCTTTTCTTTTTCTCTCCCATACGGTTGGGAGAGTTCATAACATTGAAAGCGGGAATTACTCACACGGGCAGAACCTCGCTTGAGACCGCGGTCAAAATCAGTTCGGAAAATCCGAGAACCGGAGAGAGCAATCACACTTGCACGGCGTTTTTGTCTTTTGTGCACATAGACAAAAACGGAAAACCGTCCGCCGTTCCTCCCATCAAGCCGGAAACGCCTTATGAAAAACGGCTGTGGCAGGATGCGGAAAAAAGACGGGAATTGCGGTCGGAGAGAGTTAGGGAGATTAGGAAGAAGGCGGAGATGTTTATTGACGATTATAAAGGAGCGGTAGCATAGAAAACACAATAGAAAAGATTGATTGCTTTGCACGACAATTCAGGCAATACGTTAACAGCAGTTACTTTGAAAAATTAGATAAAAACAAAAAGTGGTTTGCATATATGTTCTTGACGATACCACCAAAGCAATCAAAAGTTTTCAAGATTCAAGTTTTCCAGAAGACACAGGATTGAAATTCATCTGTGTCTACGGATTGCTTCAAGCATTAGTTCTTCAACAAGATGCAACCAAACATTTAGGGGAGTCGCTTGGGGCGATGTTAAACTCACCCAACCTCTTAAAGACATAAGAGAAATTCGAAATTGTTCAATAGGACACCCGACATTGAGAAAACTGAGAAAACCCAAAGGAAAATCACATCACTACTCCATTGTATTACACTCAATTTCGAAAGAATATTTTGAACTGGTGAAATACACGGGAAGCGACCAAGAAAGTTGTAAAACTTATAAATTCAAAGAACTTATAGAACAACAATCAAAAGAAATCCTGATAATTCTAAAACAGATTGCAGAAAAGAACAATCAAACAAATCCTATAAATTTGAAAATTATAGAGTGAATTCTCCTGTTAATTCCACGCCTTCTCAGCAAGAAAGAGCATGACAAGACCACAAACTAACAAAGGAATATAATTACTTGTCCTGTATACAAAACATATACAAAGTCCAAGTCCAAAGAGAGCGACTACATAACGAAGAACGTTTTTTATAACTCTCCCTACTACCAATTATGCCTCAACCAAACTCCGCGAAGTCGCCTTTTATGACCTTTGTTCCGCCGTTTTGGAATGCTTCAAACTTTATCGCACCCTCTTCCGCATCAAAACACTCAACAGAAAGCGTGTCCCCCGGATAGACCGGCGCGGAAAACCTTACCGCAAGTTGCTTCAAACGCGCCGGATCACCGCTGAGGTGTCCGTCTATGACACTTTGCATAACCATTGACATTGTGCAAAGCCCGTGAACAACAACACCTTTAAGTCCCGCCTCTTTTGCGACCGCATTGTCAAGATGAATCGGATTGTGGTCATTGGAAGCGTCCGCATATCGGGGCGTTATGTCCGGCGGAACTTTTACGACACTTTGAAAAACCGTTTTCGGAACTGATGTTTCCGCCTCGGGTTTTGCGGACGGCTTCCCGCCCCCGGAAGGTTTTTTGCCGCTTCCGGTTCCGCGTATAAAAAGCCCCCAGTGCGATTCGCAAACCAAACCGCCACCCGCCCTGCTCTCCGTCCGAAGCGCAAGAATCTCGCCCGAACCCTTGTCTTCAATCCCGTCAACATGCGCGGAGAATGAAACTTCCGTTCCCGCTTCAAGCGGCTTGTGAAAAGTCATTCTCTGCTCGCCGTGAACAAGCATCAACACATTGCGTTTTGCCTCCTCTTCCCCGCCGTTGAGTTCTGGGTCGCTCCAGATCTTTTCAAGAACCGGAAGTTCGTAAATAACCGGAAAAGACGGCGGAGCAACGCCGTTTTGATAGAAAGAGTTTTTCGCGCCACCGATTGCGTTTGCGTAGCCCGTTATTTCTTCCTGCGTTACAAGGTGGGAGTGAATCCCCAAATCCCTGCCGATAAAATCTCTGTTAAGTCCCATAGTCCGTAAATGTTATCCCGTAAAAAGAGCAAAAAAAAGAGGGAATCAAACTTCCCTCTTTTTTGTATGCCAATCGGGATTCCCGCTTGCGCGGAAATTCCGAAGTTTTCCCGTCCCTACCAGGGTTGCGACATGTCTTCGCTGTTGGTCTGGTTTTTCAGCCACTTGTCAGCCTTATACTGGGAAGCACCGAAAATCAAAGCGAGATTTGCGATAATCACGCCCTGCGGACCGTTCGGGTTGTTTGTGTCCTTCGCCCTTTTCTCAATTATCTTGTAGATGGGGTCGGGAATGTTAAGCGTTACTTCAGCCATTGTTTGTTTCCTCCTTAAACTGTTTTGTCTCAAATCGAAAGTCAGTCGGCGGCACTGATTCCTTTATCCTTGCGGTATTGGTCAAGAACCTCTCTCTTCACCGTGGGCTTCAGTTCAAAATCCACCGGAACATCGCCGGGAACTGACGCCTTCACTTCTTCGGGGCGCAACGGCTTAAGCCGTGTGTCCATCAGAGTGTTGGGGTCGTTCATCTGGGACGGCTCAAACTGCCAGTCCGTAAGCGATTCGTCTCCGAGACCGAAACGTTTGGTGAGGCGGTTCAGCTCCTCAAGACGCCCCGGAAGGGGTCCCGGCTGCTGAAGAAGGTTGAGGTTCTCAAGAAGATTGACGGCTTTGGGGTCTCTTCTGAAACCCTGTCCGACTCTCTTCTCAAAAAACATGTTCTCAAACGGGGGACGCGAACGCGCTCCGCCGCCATCCATTTTTTCCGCGGGAACGCCCACCGTCATCAGCCAACTAAACACATAAGTGTCGGGAAGACCGAATTTGGCTTTTGTGTTTCTTCTCGCTCCGCCGCTCGCCCCGTTGAGGCATGTGCCGAGACCGAGAGCGGTCGCCGCAATCATCGCGTTCTGTATGGCGTTTCCAAGGTCAATCGCCGCAAGGCGGTGCATTATCGCATCGGGAAGCAGTCCCGGCAGAGGGAAAAGACCGGAAACCCTGTCGTATTCCCATCCGTGCGCCTTGTCCAGAGCCCCTGTTCTCATAAGGTCGTGTATTGACTGACCCTGCACATCGTAGTTTGCGAGGTCGTAACACCAGAACACAAGCACGGGAGCCATCTGTGTCGTTATCTGACTCCAGTCCGAGATGAACTCCCAAATCTCAGGGTCTTCGTCCCTGTAAACGACAATAGCCCTCTGACCGTTGAAGTTTCCGGCGGAAGGAGCAATCCTCGCCGCTTCAAGCATCGCCTGTATCTTCCATCTTTCAACAGGCTCATTGGGCTCATACCACCTTATGGAACGCCTTGTGCCCATGGTATTGAGGGCGTCCATAACTTGCACCGAGCTTGCCTCGGGCACATCGTCCAGTATTAGTTTGCTGGCCATAATTCATTATCCCCCTTTGAAATTTTCTCTCTCAGCGGTCAAAAACAACCGCCGATTTAGAATCATACTATTGGCAACTTAAAGTATTGTCAAGAATTGACACTCGCGCGCGGCTTCCATATACTGGTGTGATGATTGAAACGGTGAAAAATCCGGCAAACCCAACAGTCAAGGAGTCTGGCTTATGTCTTTAAGAAATGTCTATATTTTGGGAGTGGGAAACACGCCCTGCGGAAGGTTTCCCGACAAAGCGGCGCACATACTGGGGCGCGAAGCCTCATGGCGGGCGATACAGGACTCGGGCATACATCCGCGTTCAATTGAAATAGTTTTCTGCGGTCATGTCTATCAGGGCATGGGAGTCGGGCAGAGAGCGATGAAGGAAATCGGGCTTGTCGGACAACCGACAATCAATGTTGAGGGCGCGTGCGGAAGCGGAACGCTTTCATTCTGGGAGGCGTGGAGAACAATCGCCTACGGACAGCACGACATAGCGCTCGCGCTGGGAGTTGAGAATCTCAGCAAAGTTCTTTCCGGCGGTCCCCTTCCGCTTGAGGAAGACGACCTTGAGGTGGCGATGGGAATGGGAATGCCCGCCCTTTATGCGATGCGCGCAAGCAGATACATGAACGAATACGGCGTTACAAAAGAGCAACTTGCAAAAGTTGTGGTAAAAAGCAGACACCATGCGGCGATGAATCCGGACGCGCAGTTCACCAAAGAAGAGACGGTTGAAAGCGTTTTGAACTCTCCGCTGATAGCCGACCCGCTTACGCGCAATCAGTGCTGCCCTGTCGGAGATGCGGCGGCGGCGGCGGTTCTTTGTTCGGAGGAGCAGGCGGAGAAACTTGCGAAGAAAACGCCGGTAAAAGTTCTTGGCTGCGTGGCTCAGTCGGGCAAATACTCAAGCCCCACGGGACTCACTTGCGCTCCTTCAGAGAATGTTACGAGAAGCGCGAACATGGCTTATGAAATGGCGAAAATAGGTCCCGAAGATGTGGATGTGTGTGAAATTCACGATGCGTTTTCAATTGCCGAGATGATGGTTACCGAAGCGCTTGGTTTCTGCAAGGAAGGCGAAGGGGCAAGGTTGATTGACGAGAAAAGCACATGGGTCGGCGGAGACAAGGTTGCCGTCAATCCCGGAGGCGGGCTGCTGTCCCGCGGTCATCCGGTCGGAGCAACGGGGCTTTTGCAAACTGCGGAGATTGTCCGCCAGTTGAGAGGTGAAACGGGGAAAAGACAGGTCAAGGATGCGAAAGTCGGAATGATAGAAACAATGGGCGGAGCGCAACCGGCAATGGACGGGATTACTTGTGTGGTGAGTGTTTTGGGGAAATGACAACGAGAAGTTACCGTTTTAATTCAAATTGGAATGACAAAAATGAGTTGAGAAGTTTGATCATTTTTAAGAAATTGAAGTCTGCGAATTTTCCCAGAGGAAAACAAATGGAGTATTGCAGAGAAATGTCACGGATACCAAATATAGGTTTGGATGAAAACACCATCTCTGCCAAGGTATGCAACTACAAATCTGTTGCTGGAGTTAACAATCAATCAAATGCCTCAAAGAATACAAAATGTATTTATAAGAAATACAAAAACTTCTCAATAGAGGAATTGAAGGGGCAATTGCCTCTATACCCTTAATAGGCGGATAATGCCTCAAACCGCACGAAAAACAGCAAGAAGCAACCTCAGCCTTCTCCCAAATGTTCAGTTTCTCTACGAATTGCACCTTGCAACTTTGGAACTTGCGTCTTTCTCGTCAGAATCGAAAGTTCTTCCCGATTTTCGCTCTTTTACAATCAAGTCAAGTTTCGAAATCGAAAACATACTCAAACGCTCTGCATACATAGGAAGTGCGGACGGAGTTACATCCGACTACGCAAAACTTACAAAATACAATCTGACTCGCGCTTTCAATCAATACATCACTCATTGGTTTTATCCTTACAAGGGCAAATACCATCCCCAGATGGTTCGCGCTCTTGCAAATATAATCGGACTGAAAGAAGGGAACACACTTCTTGACCCGTTTATTGGGAGCGGAACAACAGCCGTGGAAGGGGCTTTGCTGAACTTGAAGGTAATCGGGTTTGACATATCGCCGTTGTGCGTTCTTATCGGCAAAGTCAAAACAAATGCCGTCCATCACTTTGCAAAAATCAAAAAATCCTATTCCGAGACTTTGCTGTTTCACGAAGAAACGGCTGACTATAAAATAAAAAATCACCTGAGAAGCCCCGTAAAAAGTTTTGACCTGCTTGCAAAAATGATAGCGACAAGCGACAGCGTCAGACGAAGCCGCAATTTTGATAAAATGCTTGTTCAAAACAGGGACAAGATGATTAGAAGCATTCAACTTATGAAAGACGCCTGCAAGGAAACGGGAATCTCGCCGACACCGGCGGAGATTAAAACGGGAGACGCCCGTAAATTACCTGTGGCTGACAACAGTGTGGACGGAGTTATAACCTCTCCGCCCTATTCTCTTGCGCTCAACTATGTGGAGAATGACTCTCATTCACTTGAGTCTCTCGGATATGATTTGAGAAAAATCAGAGAGGATTTTATAGGAGTAAGAGGCAGAGGCGGAGAGAAAATTTCCCTTTATGAGCAAGATATGGTTCAGGCGTATAGTGAAATCGCCCGTGTTCTGAAACCTTCCGGCAAAGCGGCAATTGTGATTGGTGATGCAACTGTTAACGGCGAGAAAGTTCACACTTCTGAAAAATGCATTGACACATTTGAGGATCTCGGATTTCGCCTGCTCCACAATGTAGACAAACTTATTTACGGCTTATACAACATTATGCAACGAGAAGCCATACTGATTTTTGAGAGGCGTTAGGAAACAATAAAACGCAAAGAAATAGAGAAAAAACAACTTGCTCAACTTAAAGAAGCGGCAAAAATCTTCCTCAAACCGATGGAGAAACTTCCTTTCCCCATTGTAATTGAGGCAATGACAGATTGCCAACTGATTCCATATATTGAAGAAGATGACAACAAACTAATTGATGTTCTTTCCGAGTCTTGCATCCAAAACGGTGGGCAATTCCGAAAGAAACCCGATAACCGCCAACCGCCCGAACGATGTAAGCGCTCAAGTGGAAAACATACTTCAAGAAAATCTAATCAAAACCGGAGTCAGCGCCGAAAAACCCAAATCAAAAACAAAACAATCCCGTTCTCCACAGGGCTATCCCGACTTGCTGCTTTGGGACGGAAAAAGACCTGCTTATTTGGAAGTAAAAGTCTCAAGGGTGGAAAACATTTCCAAAGGTTCGGCGAGAAACTTCTTCTATCAACCAACGGCAAATTCAAAGATTGCACATGACGCCCGTCATCTTTTATGCGGGTTTTCAATAGTTGAGAAAAATGAGAAAAAGTGGGTTTTGAAAGAATGGAAAATCACGGATCTATGGTTTCTCAGAGTCAAACTGAAACCGGAATACAACGCGGACAATCTTGAAATTTACAGGCGGGAAGCAATCATAATGGAAGGAAACGGAGTGGAAATCATAAGAAAATCCGAATAAGCCCATAACCTTCTGTGTTGACAAGATAAGAACTACTCACCCCTCACCCGCCAGAAAGACGGAAACCTCGGCTTCCCCGTTCTTGTAAGCCCTCTGTATTTATAAGTAATCACGGTTCCGATTGCGGGCGGATTTTTGCGCCGGCTGTCCGTAAATCCGGAGCCGATTTTGAAACGGACGCCTTCGGGAGTCTCAACCGTTACGCTTCCGAGCATTCCGCGCAACCTCCCCTTTCCCGGATTGTGAGCGACAACAACCGCTTCCTTATCGTAAAACCTTTTCAGTTTCAGCAGGTCTCCGCTTCTGCCGCTTTTGTGCGGAGCGTCCGCCCTGTGAAGCATCAACCCCTCACCGCCAAGCGCCATTATGCGGTCAAGTTTGCGCATCAACTCTTTTTTGTCCGCAACCCTGAACTGCCGAACCGCTTGCAAGCGGGGATTGTTCGCTTCCTTCACAACCGCTCTCAAAGCGGAAAGCCGTTCCTGAAATCCGCCCTTTTGCCCCGGAAAATCAAAAACCATGTATTTGATTTTTTTCCATCCGTCATGGGGAGTCTTACGCCGGACGATTGACACGGTCTGCTCAAACTTGTTTCTGCCAACCCACAACTCTCCGTCCATAGGTTCGGAAGGGAAACCTTCGGTGAACCAGTCCGGCGAGACAAAAATATTTCCGCCGCGTGAAATCAGTTTTTCTCCGTCCCAATAGGCGCGAACTCCGTCCAGTTTTTCGCTCACAAGATAGTCGGAAACATCAACGCCGCCTTTGTAAACATCGGCTAACATCACTTTCGGCTGTTCGCCCCATGCGAACGCCGTCATGACGGTCAGAAAAACCGCCGCGACAAACAAAACGTTCAAACTCCTTGAATAACTCATAAGGGTTCATATTGTATAAACAAAAGGAAAAAATGAAAGAGAGCAAATTCACAATAAAAGCCCGTGAAGCCGTATCAGGGGCACAGGAACTGGCGCGACAGAAAAACCATCAGGCGGTAGACCTGCCCCATCTGACGGTTTCGCTTCTTTCGGACGACGGAATACCGCTTGAAGTCCTGCGCAAACTCGGAGCGGACGCGAGCGGACTGACAGCCGCCGCCGAAAAAGACATGGAAAAACTTCCCGCCGTTGAAGGGTCCACGGAACAATACGCAAGCAGGGAATTCAACGCGGCAATCAGGGAGGCGGAACAGTCCGCCCGGTCGCGCGGCGATGAGTATATCAGCGCGGAACATCTTTTAATCGGTATTGTCTCCGCCGCATCGGGCGAACTGAAAACCGAACTTTCACGAGCGGGAATAAACAAAAATTCCGTGGAGAAAGCAATTGAGGATTTGCGCGGAAACCGGAAGGTTACGGGAGAATCTCCCGAAGACACATTTAAGGCGCTTGAAAAATACGGGAACGACCTGACCGCAATGGCGCGGGAGGGGAAAATTGACCCCGTTATCGGAAGGGACGAAGAGATAAGGCGCGTGGTGCAGGTTCTTCTCAGACGCACAAAAAACAACCCCGTTCTGATAGGAGAGCCGGGAGTCGGCAAAACCGCAATCGTTGAGGGGCTGGCGCAGAGAATCGTTGACGGGGATGTTCCCGAAGGGCTTGACAACAAAACCCTCATCGCGCTTGACATGGGCGCTCTGGTTGCCGGAGCAAAATACAGGGGACAGTTTGAGGAACGCCTGAAAGCCGTTCTCACCGAGGTTACGGATTCCAAAAAAGAAATCCTTCTGTTCATAGATGAAATCCACACGGTTGTGGGCGCGGGGGGAGCGGACGGAGCGATGGACGCTTCAAATATGCTCAAGCCCGCTCTCGCAAGAGGGGAACTTCACTGCATCGGCGCGACAACGCTTGACGAGTTCCGCGCAAACATTGAGAAGAACGCGGCTTTTGAAAGAAGGTTCCAGCAAATCTATGTGGATGAACCGTCGGTTGAAGACACTGTTTCCATTCTGCGCGGACTGAAAGAAAAATACGAGGCGCATCACGGCGTCAGAATAAAGGACGAGGCGCTCACAGCCGCCGCGAGACTTTCCGCGCGTTACATAACCGGAAGGTTCCTTCCCGACAAAGCGGTTGACCTTGTGGACGAGGCGGCGGCAAAAACCAGAATAGAGATTGACTCCATGCCCGCCGAAGTGGACGAGGTAAGGCGGCGGGTTATGCAGTTGAAAATGGAGCGGGAAAGTTTGAAAAAAGAGTCTGACGGCAAAAGCGGCAAACTTGCGGAAATGGAAGAGGAAATTTCAAATCTCACGGAAACTTTGAACGAACTGACAGCCGTATGGAAGAGGGAAAAAGAACGCGCCTCAGAGACAAAGAAAATCAAACGGGAGATAGACGCCGCGCGCACTGAAGCGGAAAAGGCGCAGAGAGAGGGCAACCTGTCAGTCGCTTCGGAAATACTTTATGGAAAACTGCCGGAACTTGAAAAGAAACTTGAAAGCGGCGTCAAGGCGGAAAGTTCCGACTCAATGCTGACAGAAGAGGTCAACGCTTCGGACATCGCGCAGATTGTTTCCAAGTGGACGGGAATACCGGTCTCAAAACTGATTGAGGGAGAAAGGGAAAAGCTTCTGGCAATGGAGAAAAACCTTTCGCGCAGAGTCATCGGACAGAAAGAAGCGGTCACAGCGGTCTCAAACACAATAAGAAGGTCAAGAACCGGACTTTCCGACCCGTCAAGACCCATCGGCTCGCTTGTTTTTCTAGGACCCACCGGAGTCGGCAAAACCGAACTCGCACGCGCCCTGGCGGAGTTTATGTTTGACGATGAAAACAACATCGTCCGCATTGATATGAGCGAATACATGGAAAAACACTCCGTCTCACGGCTCATCGGCGCGCCACCCGGATATGTGGGACACGAAGAAGGCGGACAACTCACCGAAGCGGTGAGAAGACGCCCCTACTCGGTCGTTCTGCTTGATGAGATTGAAAAAGCGCACGGAGATATTTTCAATGTTCTGCTTCAAATTCTGGACGACGGCCGCCTGACGGACGGACAGGGAAGAACGGTCAATTTCCGAAACTGCATGGTAATAATGACCTCAAATCTCGGAAGCCGCCTTATTCGGGAACTGCTTGACGATGAGGAGAAAATGCGCGAACAAGTAATGCGGGCGCTCAGGGAAAATTTCCGCCCGGAATTCTTGAACAGGATTGACGAGACGATAATATTCAAGCCGCTGTCCAAAGGGGAAATAAAGAAAATCGTTGATATTCAGATTGGAATACTGCACTCGCGGCTTGAGGAGAAAAAACTCGGACTTGAGATAACGGACAACGCAAAACAAAAACTTGCCGAAAAAGGTTACGATCCGGAATTCGGGGCAAGACCGCTTAAACGGGTGATACGCAGGGAACTGGAAGACCCGATTGCGAAACTTCTGCTTGAAAACAGGTTCGGAGACGGGGAGACCGTGAAAGTTGGTGTGGACGGAGAAGGGTTCAGTTTCGGAAAATCAAAACGGTAATCAAATGTCCCGCCATTGCCGGGGAAACGGCAATCCGGAAAAGAAGGAAGCGAACGACTAACCGTCCGGCACAACGAGGGAAACACGGCCTGTTCGCGCATGCGGAAAGAAATCCCGAAAAGTTTATGTCGCGCAGACTATTCCTTTTTATTCCAACAGCGTTTTTTACTGCTATAATTACCCGTCTTTCCGAATCGGGTTTTCCGCTTTCACACGGAGTAACGGAAGGGACGGTTCGGTTTGCGATTGCGACAGTAACGGAAAGAAACAATTAACGGAGACTCTCGAATGAAAAACAGAATCAACATCGGACTCATAGGCGCGGGCACGGTCGGGTGCGGGGTTTATGAAGTCGTTCGGCGCAACGGGAAAATCATAAAGGAGAGAACCGGCGTTGACCTTACGATTAAACGCATTGCCGACATAGACCCGAACAGAAAGAGACCCGTCAAAATACCGAAAAGTCTTTTTACAAAAAACGCTTATGAACTGATAAACGACCCGCAAATTGACATCATAATTGAACTTATCGGCGGCACGACAAAAGCGGGCGAATTCGCGCTTGCGGCAATAGAAAACGGCAAACATCTCGTTACGGCAAACAAGGCGCTTCTGGCGCACAGGGGAAAAGAGATATTTTCCTCCGCCGCGGCAAAGGGGGTGGAGGTCGGATTTGAGGCGAGCGTTGCGGGAGGAATTCCGCTCATACAGGGACTCCGTGAGGGGCTTTGCGCCAACAGCATACTGTCCGTTCACGGGATAATGAACGGAACATCAAACTACATACTGCACACAATGTCGGCGGAGGGAAAACCTTTCAAAGAAGTTCTCGCCGATGCCAAGCGCAAGGGATACGCCGAAGCCGACCCCTCTTTTGACATAGAGGGAACGGACTCGGCTCACAAACTGCTGGTAATGATAACCCTTGCATGGGGAAGTCTGTTTGACCTGAAAGACCTCACGGTTGAAGGGATAAAGAACATCACTCCGGCGGACATCTCTTATGCCGGAGAGTTGGGATACAAAATAAAACCGCTTGCAACGGCGAAAGTTTCAAACGGCGGCATAGAGGCGGGAGTGTATCCCGCGCTTGTCGGAGCGGACACGCAACTCGCCTCGGTGGACGGGGTGTTCAACGCCGTGCGCATAGAGGGAGACGCTGTGGGCCCCGTGATGTTCCACGGGATGGGAGCCGGAATGATGCCGACCGCAAGCGCGGTGGCGGGCGACACGGTGAAAATTGCCCGCAGCATTGGAAACGGAAATCCGGTTGCGGAAGTTTTTGCGCGCGCACTGTCATCGGAACGCGGAAATGTTGAAAAACTTGCGCCCAGAGAGCGGGTTTTAAGCGGGTTTTATGCCAGATTTCAAGCGGAAGACACCCCGGGAACTCTCGGGAAAATATCCGCCATGCTTGGGAAAGCGGGCATCAGCATAGAGTCCGTAATTCAGAAACCGCATCACTCCGGAAAGAAAGTGCCGGTTGTGATAATGACTCGCAAAGTTCCGGAAAAAAACATGAAAAAAGCGGTCGGAGAGATTGAAAAACAGATAACAAAAATGCCGGCGGTAGTTCTCAGGATTGAGGACATATAGACAGTCCGGACTATCCATTCAACAGTTCAAGCGCCTCTTTTGCCGCCCGCTGTTCAGCTTCCTTTTTGCTGCTCCCCTGCCCTCCGCCCAAAACCTCGGAGCCGTTTCCCACTTCACAGAAAAAATACCTTTCATGTTCCGGTCCCGTCTCTTCAGTTTCATACACCGGAAAAGAGGCAAACTTTTTATGAAAAACCTGCTGCAGTTCGGATTTGTAGTCGGCGGGATTTTGCCACTTGTCGCTGTTTTCAAGAATCAGAACTGAAACAAACCCGTATGCCGCCCCGTAGCCGCCGTCAAGAAAAATTGCCCCGACAACGGCCTCAAAAACATCGGCAAGGGTTGAATTCCTGTTCCTGCCTCCGTTCTTTTCCTCGCCTTTGCCAAAAAGCATGTGTTTGCCGAAAGAAAAGGCGCGCGCGTAGCCGGCAAGGTTTTCCCCGCTGACAATCGCGCTTTTTTTCTTTGAAAGGTCGCCCTCGTCCGAATCGGGAAAGCGCTCATGCAAAACCTCGGCGGCAATACAGCCGATAACGGCGTCCCCAAGGAATTCAAGCCGCTGATTGTCAGACTCCCCGCCCTTCTCGTTGCGGTGCGAAGGGTGCGTAAGAGCGGTTATCAGAAGTTGCGGATTTTGAAAATTGTAACCGAGTTTGATGTTCTTCATACGGCACATTATACACCCGCGCGGCAACGGCGGCGGCTTTTGACACAAAATACAATTGTGTGTATAATGCGCTGTCAAAAAGGCAAGAGCGGCGACGGATGAAAAAAATAGAAACTATAATAAAGCCTTTCAAGCTGGAAGATTTGAAAGAGGGTCTCAAGGACATCGGCATTCAGGGGATGACGGTGAGCGAGGTCAAGGGCTTTGGCAGGCAGAAGGGTCATGCGGAGATATACAGGGGGGCGGAGTATGTAATAGACTTTCTTCCCAAGGTCAAAGTTGAGATTGTGGTCTCCGATGACATGGTTGCGCGGATTGTTGATGTAATCAAGGAGAGCGCAAAGACGGGCAAGATAGGGGACGGGAAAATCTTCATCATTCCGGTTGAAGACGCGATAAGAATAAGAACGGGTGAACAGGGCGATGACGCCATCTAATTCCAATTTCAGGAGGTTTTGAAAATTGGCAAAAACAAAAAAAACGGCTCCGAGCATGATGAAACCGAATAAGACCGAGATTGCAAAAGCTATCAAGCTGATAAAAGACAGCAAGGCGGAATTCATTGACTTGCGCTTTCTTGACTTTATCGGAATGTGGCAGCATTTCACGGTTCCGGCAAAAGAGTTCAACGCGGAGACGTTTGAAGAAGGCATGGGATTTGACGGCTCAAGCATCAGGGGATGGAAAGCCATCAACGCAAGCGATATGCTCACAATCCCCGACCCCGCAACCGTCAAACTTGACCCCTTTATGAAAAAACCCACGGTTGCGGTTCTCTGCAACATAGCGGACCCGATTACCAAGGAGCCCTATTCCCGTGACCCGAGAAGCATAGCGTCAAAGGCGGAATCCTACATGAAAAGCACGGGCATAGCGGACATGGCTTATTTCGGACCCGAACTTGAGTTCTTCATACTTGAAGACATCCGCTATGACCAGACGGCAAATTCCGGTTACTACTTTGTGGATTCGGACGAGGGAATCTGGAATTCGGGAAGCGATGACTTCCCCAACCTCGGATACAAACTGAGGCACAAGGAAGGATACTTTCCCACGCCTCCGGCCGACAGCCACCACGACCTCAGGTCGGAGATGGTTTCCGTAATGCAGAATCTCGGAATTGAGGTTGAGGCACACCACCACGAAGTCGCAACGGGCGGGCAGGCGGAAATTGACATGAGATTCGCCCCGCTACTCACAATGGGCGACCAGATGATGTGGTATAAATACATCTGTCGCAATGTCGCCCGCATGCATGGCAAGTGCGTAACATTTATGCCGAAGCCTCTGTTTGACGACAACGGTTCGGGAATGCATGTTCATCAGTCTCTGTGGAAGCGCAACAAACCGCTGTTTGCCGGCAACGGATACGCGGGAATGAGCGAGACCGCAATGCACTACATAGGCGGCATACTGAAACACGCGCGCGCGATATGCGCATTCAGCAACTCAACAACAAACTCATACAGACGCCTTGTGCCGGGTTTTGAAGCGCCGGTCAATCTCGCCTATTCCGCAAGAAACAGAAGCGCGGCGGTAAGAATACCGATGTATTCTCCAAGCCCCAAGGCAAAACGGCTTGAGTGCAGATTCCCCGACCCTTCATGCAACGGGTATATGACCTTTTCCGCAATGCTTATGGCGGGGTTGGACGGGATTGAAAACAAAATCAAACCCGGAGACCCGATGGACAGAGACATTTACGCCCTCGGACCGGAAGAACTTGAGAACATACCCTCCGTTCCCGCGTCTCTTGAAGAGGCTCTGAAATCCCTTGAGAAAGACCACGACTTCCTTCTCAAAGGCGGAGTGTTTGATGAAGACCTGCTCCAAACATGGATAAACTATAAAATGGAAAATGAGGTCAACCCCGTGCGGCTGAGACCCGTTCCGCATGAGTTTGTTCTCTACTTTGATGTTTGATTGAGAAATATCGGACAAAAAAAAACACCGCTTAAAAACGACGCTTTTTTTGTGTGAACTTGGATTGGCAGGGAACACAATTATAGCAATGTTTAAGAAGCGGTGATATGTGGAAGCAAACGGCGCTATTCTTTGGATTGGGATGAGTAAAAGTATCGTGTCCCCGGAATTTAGTCAGAACTTAACGCAAGAAGATAAAACAAAGCCAACCCCGCAAGTTCGGGAAAACTGTTCCACATGAGTTTATACCGTATTTTGATTTCTGACTATTGGTCATCTTGACATCATTTGATTCATACATCATGATGTTTATATGAGAACAACACTGACATTAGATGAAGATGTCGCGGAATACCTGAAAAAGGAAAGCCGGTTGCGCGACAAGCCGTTCAAACAAGTGGTGAATGAGGTGATACGCAGAGGCATGACGCCCGGCGCCAAAGGTTCTCGTCCGGCCAAATTCAAGGTTGTTCCAATCCGCAGCAAATTCATTGCCGGAGTTGACCGGCAAAGGCTCAACCAGTTGAATGACGAACTGGAAGCCGCCGAATTTGTGAAAAAACCCACAAAATGATAGTGCCGGACATCAACCTGCTGGTCTATGCCTACAACAGTGAGTCGCCTTATCACAAAAAAGCCAAACTCTGGTGGGAGGAGACTGTCAACGGCGACACAAGAATCGGCGTGCCGTGGCTGGTGTCCGCCGGATTTGTAAGGTTGATGACTCACCACCGTGTGTTGCAAGATCCCATTACGCCGTCAGAAGCGGTCGGTAAAGTGGAGTCATGGTTTCAATACGACAATGTAATCCCGGTAAATCCGGGCGCCGGACACCTGACACATTTCCGGCAAAATCTGGAAGCTGCGGGCGTTGGCGGAAATCTTGTGTCCGACGCCCACATTGCCGCCATTGCGATGGAATATCAGGCGGAAGTTCATTCCAACGATTCAGATTTCGGCAGATTTTCCGGACTACGATGGGTCAACCCTCTTATAGACTGACCGCCTCACTCCTTTATTGCGGGCATTAAGTTTAACTTACAGGGGACACAATAATTGCAATTGTTAAAAAACAATGACTTGTGGGATTAAGTGGCACAATTATCCGGGTTAGGACGAGATAAGTATTGTGTCCCCGGAACTCAGAAGACTCGTATTGGCTTATTACACTTGTTTCTAATCTCTTGGTGTACCAAGCCAGAGGCAGATTTCCAAAGATTTTATCAGGCAATTCCCGGATAACTTGGGACTCTTGAGCATTCACAGTATTCACCAATATGTGTCGAAGTTAGTAAGGGACACCAACCATCCCGAAGCAAATCCAAATCAAAACCATCAGCTAAAACACAGTGAGTTGCATGAGGATGGAACCAGCCAAAGAAATGAGCACTTGCATCTTTGGAAAATACAGGCACAGACAATGCAACCGCAAAGGTTGCAATTACTGCAAAAGATAAAAGTCTTTTGCTTTTAAAAGGGTTATTAAAACTGAACATCTCAAATTTACCTCCAATGAGTACCCTTGCAAAACCGGACATCACAAGAAGCCAGGTCTTGCTTACTGTTCAAAAAGAGATCTGAAAGTTCTGCTTGTTTCCCATGAGGGTCTTCTATTCACAGAGGCCCGACAGTGCGAGTCTCTTTTTAAACAGTAAGCGGTGGCCGTATTACAGGAAACAATTCCCTGTGTCAATATTGTTTGTTCCAATGTTTTGACTTGAGAATGAGAAAAATACCGGATTCCGTGTCAAGCACGGAATGGCAGGAATTCAGTCCGCTGTCAATTATCCGAACTCTCCGCTTCTTGAAACTGTTTAATAATCTTCAAAAAATTATCGCCGTATTTATCAAGTTTTACTCGTCCGACACCGGAAAGAAAAGACATCTGCAACAAATCGGCGGGTTTCTCTCTTGCCATTTCGGCAAGTGTTGAGTCATGGAAAATCACATACGGGGGAACATTCTGAGCGCGGGCAAACTCGGAGCGCAAATCGCGCAATTTTTCAAAAAGCGGCACATCCGCTTTGCTTATCTCTTTTGAAACACGGGGCTCTCTCGCCCTTTTCTCCCTTTTCGGCTTCTCCCTCTTCGGAAGTTTGCGGAAAAGCATATTTTCCTTTCCGCGCATCAAAGCATTTCCCTTCTCCGTCAAACACAAACCGCCGTAACCGTCAGACTTCGGAATAAGCGCGCCCGCGGCAACCAACTGACGAATAACCGAACGCCACTCCATAGCGTCAATCTCCGTTCCCACTCCGTAAACCTTCAACCGGTCGTGCCGGAAATTCCGTATCCTCTCATTGTCGTTGCCGAGCAGAACATCTACCAGATAGTTCACGCCAAACCGCTCGCCCGTGCGGTAAATACACGAAAGCGCCTTTTGCGCGGCGACCGTTCCGTCCCAGGTTTCGGGTGGGGCTAGACAGTTGTCGCAGTTCCCACACGGTTTTTCATATTGCTCGTCAAAATATCCGAGCAGAGACTGCCTGCGGCACCCCGGAGTCTCGCAAAGCCCCAGCAGAGAGTTGATTTTTGACCGCTCCACCCTCTTGAAACTTTCATCCGCTTCGGAGTTTTCAACCATCTGAATAAACATCATCAAATCCTGCAGTCCGTAATTCATCCACGCGCTCGCGGGCAGCCCGTCGCGTCCGGCGCGTCCGGTTTCCTGATAGTAGGACTCAATGTTTTTCGGCAGATTCAAATGAGCCACAAAACGGACATCGGGCTTGTCAATGCCCATTCCGAAAGCGACCGTCGCCACAACGATAATTCCCTGCTCGTTCAAAAAACGGTTGTGGTTGCGCTCGCGTTCAGATTTTGTCATTCCGGCATGATAGGGAACCGCCTCAAACCCTTTTGAGACAAGCCACTCGGCGGTTTTCTCCACACCTTTGCGCGACATACAGTAGATGATTCCGCTGTCAGTCAGATGGTTTTCTTTGATAAAATCAAGCAGCGCCCGCCTTGCGCCCGCCGACTCGCTTATCATATAGCGGATGTTAGGACGGTCGTAACCGGCTATGTGCTTGTCCGCCTTTAGCAGACACAGCCGCTCCGCAATCTCCCGCTGCGTCATTGCGTCCGCGGTGGCGGTGAGAGCGACTCGCGGCACATCGGGAAAAAGTTCCGCAAGAACCGAAAGCTTCAGATATTCCGGGCGGAAATCGTGTCCCCAGCGCGATACACAGTGCGCCTCGTCAATCGCAAACAGTGCAATATCAACCTTCTCAAGCGTATGAAGCATCTGCTCGCCGAGCAGACCCTCGGGCGCCATGTAGAGCAAATCAAAACCTCCGCGCAGGAAAGTTTTCTCCGTGTCGCGGCGTTCCGAATAGGACATGCTTGAATTGAGAAAAGCCGCGCGAACCCCGTATTGGCGAAGGGCATCAACCTGATCTTTCATAAGCGCAATCAAGGGGGAAACCACAATTCCCGTTCCCTCGCGCACAATTGACGGAATCTGATAGCAAAGAGACTTTCCCCCGCCGGTGGGCATAACGGCAATTGCGTCTCCGCCGGTTAAAAGCGTCCGTATAATCTCCCCCTGATGGGGACGAAACTCCGCAAAGCCGAAAGTTCCGTTCAGGACTTCAAGCGCTTTTCCCCATTTATCTTCAGTTTGTATTTGCGACCGGACTGACAAGACCGGCTAATTTTAACTGAAAACCGTCCGAACTTTGCGGTAGAATAAAATACAAATGCCGCCCTTCAATCAGTTTGAACTGGAAATCTTCAACAACATCCTCGCCGGAATCGCCGAAGAGATGGGAGAATGCCTGACCCGCTCATCATTTTCACCAAATATCAAGGAACGGCGCGACCATTCCTGCGCAATATTCAACTCAAAAGGGGAAATGACGGCGCAGGCGGCGCACATACCGGTTCATTTGGGGTCAATGTCTTTCTCCGTCGCCGCGGTTATTGAGCGGCACAAAATATCGGACGGCGATGTTTTTATACTGAACGACCCTTTTAAGGGAGGCACGCACCTGCCGGATATAACTTGCGTCTGTCCGGTGTTTGCGGGCGGAAAACCGCGTTTTTATATCGCCGCGCGCGCCCATCACGCCGATGTCGGCGGAAAAACCCCCGGCTCAATGCCTCTTTCCACCTCCATAGATGAAGAGGGTATCGTCATCCCGCCGACACGGATTGTCCGGAAAGGAAAGGCGGACAAAACCCTCATGGAAAAAATCACCTCGGCAATGAGAAACCCCGATGAGCGGCTTGGAGACTTAAACGCCCAAATCGCGGCTCTTGAAACGGGCGGAAAACGACTGCTTCAGACGGTTGAAAAATACTCCGTTGAAACCGTAAGCGAGGCGGCGGGGCGGTTGCTTGACTACGGGGAGGAGATGATGCGGGCGGTGATAAGGGAAATACCGGACGGAGAATACGAGTTTACGGATTTTCTTGACGACGACGGGGCGGGAACGGAGCGGATACCGATAAAGGTTTGCCTGAAAATCAAAGGGGACGGAGCGGTTGCGGACTTTACGGGAAGTTCGGAGCCGGTGAAGGGATGCCTGAACGCGCCGTTCAGTGTGACGGTTTCGGCGGTTCTCTATGTCTTCCAGTGCCTTGCGCCGGAAGATATTCCGCTTAATTCGGGACCGTTGCGGGCAATTGAAATCGTTACGGAGGAAAATTCCATGCTGAGCGCGAAATACCCGCGCGCAATAGCCGGAGGCAATGTGGAAACATCCCAGCGCGTTGCGGACACGGTTTTCGGAGCGTTGGCAAAGGCGGTTCCGCAAAGAATACAGGCGGCAAGTTCGGGAACGATGAACAACATCACATTCGGCGGGACGGGACGGGACGGACGGGAGTTTGTGTCTTACGAGACAATAGGCGGAGGGATGGGCGCAAGATACGGAGCGGACGGAGTTTCCGCCGTTCAAACGCACATGACAAACACTCTTAACACCCCGATAGAAGCGACTGAGAGAGAGTTCCCCGTGAGGATTGAATCCTACTCAATAAGAAGAGATTCCGGAGGAAAGGGTAAATTCAACGGCGGAGACGGCATTGTGAGGGAATACCGGTTTCTTGAGCCGACAAAAGTCTCAATCATCACGGAAAGGAGAAAAAACGCCCCGTGGGGAATCTGCGGAGGGAAAGACGGAAAAAGCGGATTGAACTTTCTGATACGCAACGGAAAGAAAACCGCACTGAAAGCGAAAGAGAGTTTTGACGCAAAGAAGTCGGACATTTTGAGAATTGAAACTCCGGGCGGAGGCGGCTGGGGAAAAATCGCTTAATGAAAAAAACCCTCATTCAGCAGGCAAAAACCGCGCTTGTTTTTGTTTTAATCGCAGTTTTAACCGCGGGCTGCGCGGGAACATACTTTCCATCCGACCCGAATGACGCCTGCTCAATTTTCACCGAAAAGAGAGGGTGGTATGGGGATGTTACGGACTCTCAAAAAAAATGGGGAGTTCCCGCATCGGTAACGCTCGCTTTTATAAGACAGGAATCTAGCTTCAGAAAACGGGCAAAACATCCGAGAAGAAAAATCCTCTGGATAATACCTTGGAAACGGGTTTCATCCGCCTCGGGATACGCTCAGGCGGTCAACAAAACATGGAAGCAGTATTTGAAGGAAACGGGGAAGGGCGGATTTCTGACGCGCCGTTCGGACTTCAAAGACGCGGCGGATTTTATCGGATGGTATAACAACAAAAGCGCGCGCCTGCTTGGAATCAAAAAGAGTGACGCCCACAACCTTTACCTCGCATATCACGAGGGATGGACGGGATACCGGAAGGGAAGTTACAAAAAAAAGGAATGGCTGAGAAAAGTCGCCAACAAGGTTGAAGAGCGGGAGAAATCCTACCGCCATCAGTTGAACCGGTGCAAACACAGACTTAAAAGAAAGCGGTTTTTGTTCTTTTAGTGGTTTTTGATTTTGTGGATGTGGGAAATCACCAGAAAAACAAAGCCGACTGAGAAAAGAACTATGTGGCTTGTCTCCATTTTGCCGGAGAGCAGGCAGCCGACAAGCGTTGCGGCAATAAGCGGTCCCGCAATGCGGTCGGCAAGATAAAACAGGAATGAATACTTTTCGTTTTTGTGGCTCATGGCAGTTCTACGGTTCCTCCTTCGGTGTTCTCATCGTTGCCGTTTTCGGACTCACCAACAAGATGCGCCGGAAGCGCTTTGGAAGTTTTCGCGCCCAGTTCTTTCATTTTCTCGGCTCTGCCGACAAGGTTTCCCCTCCCCCTTGAAAGCAAGTTGTAAGCGGTCTCAAAAGTGTTTCTGACGGTTCCCAGCTGTTTGTCCATTTTCTCCATCTGGTCAACAAAACCCGCGAATTTGTCGTAAAGATTTCCCGCTTCTTCGGCAATTTTTTGCGCGTTTGTGTTCCGGTCTTCCATTTGCCATAAACTGTGAACGGTTCGCAAAACTGCAAGAAGCGTTGACGGACAGACAAGCACGACATTCCTGTCCAGAGCTTTCTGAAATATGCCTTCCTTTTCCTTGACCGCGAGAATATACGCGGGCTCAATCGGAATGAACATCAGCACAAAATTCAGAGTGCGGACCCCGCGAAGATTCCGGTAGTCTTTTTCACCAAGATCTTTGCAGTGTTTTTCAACCGAATTGAGATGTTCTTTCAGAAAACGCGCTTTGTCACTTTCGTTGTCCGATGAGTTATAGCGTTCGTAATCAGTAAGAGAAACCTTTGAATCAATAACAATATCCTTGCCGTCGGGAAGGCGGACAATCACATCCACAATCCGTCTTTCACCGTCCCGCCCGGAAAACGATTCCTGTTTTTCATAGTCCCTGCCCTCGCGCAGCCCCGATATTTCAAGAGTTTTTTCAAGCACAAGCTCCCCCCAGTTGCCCTGCCGCTTGGAATCACCCTTGAGCGCTTTTGTCAGATTTTGCGCTTCCTCTCCTATCGTCTTATTCAGCTTACCGAGTTCTTCAATCTGATTTTTCAGTTCCCCGAATTTGCCGGAAAAATCTTTGTCGGTCTTAGTGAAACTTTCCTTGAACTCTTTGATGTCTTCTTTCAGCGGAGTCAGAATGTTCTCCAACCCTTCTTTATTCTGCTCTTTGAACTTCTTGCTTTTGTCGTCAAATATCTTGTTTCCTATATTCTCAAACTGTTCTGTGAGACGCTGTTCCGAGTCCATGAGCGTTTTGATTTCCCTCTCATGCCCTTCCCGCTCTTTTCTGATTTCAGTTTCCAGTCTGATAACTTTTTCCCTGTCCGCGATTGACTGCTCCGCCTGTTTCTCAAGTTCGGCTATCCGTCTGTCCCGATTCTCAATTTCGGACTCAAGGACGCTTCTCTTTTGTGCGGAAATCAAACTTTCAGCGTTTTTTCTGTATGCCGCAAAAACGGCAACCGCCGCGATAATCAAAGCGACCGTTGTGATGACTGTTTCCATTTTTCCACTCCTTCCCTTTTCTGTTATTATATCGGCTTCAGAGCAATGGACGAAAAAACTTACTTCATCGCCCTCGGTTCCGTCAAAGGGCTCGGGAATGTTCTTACAAGCCGCCTGATTGAAAACTGCGGCTCCGCCGAAAAGGTGTTTGAGGCGGCACGGACTTCCGGCGCACTGACAAAAATTGACGGAATAGGCAAAGAAACCGAGAATCTGATACAAAACTTCCGCGAATGGGAAAAGGCGGAAAAAGCGGTTTCAGAAGCGCACAAACGGGGTTTTGATATTCTGACTCTCTCGGACGCGGAATATCCGGCAAAACTGAAAGAAATTCACTCCGCTCCCCCAGTTCTTTATGTTTTCGGAAAGATAGAGCGCAAAGACGAGCTTTCCGTGGCGATAGTCGGTTCGCGTTACTGCAACAGATACGGAACCGATGTGGCAAAATCGCTTTCCCGCGACCTTGCCGGAACAGGAGTCTGCATTGTAAGCGGAATGGCAAGAGGGATCGATTCAGCCGCCCACAAAGCGGCTCTTGACGCCGGCGGGCGCACAATTGCGGTTCTGGGAAGCGGACTTGATGTCATATACCCGCCCGAAAACCATGAACTTTACGAAAGCATAGCCAAAAACGGCGCGGTTATCTCCGCTTTTCCACTCGGAACCGAACCCGACAAAAACAACTTTCCCGAACGCAACTCCGTAATAAGCGGGCTTTCTCTCGGCACCGTGGTAGTGCAGGCGGCAAAGAAAAGCGGGGCGCTCATAACCGCCCATCTCGCGCTTGAACAGAACAGGGAAGTGTTTGCCGTCCCCGGCAGAATAGGGGAAAACATCAGCACCGGAACAAACCGTCTTATCAAAAAGGGAGCGAAACTCGTGGAAAATGCGGACGATATAGTGGATGAAATTCCCGCTCTGAGAGGGTTGAAAAACGGCGAAGAGCAAAAAAACGCCTTAAAAGCATACGAAGAAAAACTCGCCTTGCTTCCCGAAAACCGGAAAAAACTGCTTTCCCTGATACGGCATGAACCGCTCCATATTGACCAGATAGCGCAAAAATCAGGCGAGTCCGTGTCCTCAATTTCCACCCCCATGCTTGAACTTGAGATTGAAGGGCTTGTGCAACAGGTGGAAGGCGGACTGTATCAGGCAAAGATCTGAACCGCCCCTATCTCTCCGATTACAATCCGAAGACAACGGTCAGCAAACCGTCATTCACACTTATCTTTTTCAGTAATGTTGCCGCAATTTTTGCTTTGGTGTCGGTCTTGTCAAAGCGGTAGATTGGCTGCAACGCCAGAATATCCGGCAACGACTTTCCCACAATTTGACGGACAATTCTTTCGGTTTCAATGGAAACGCCCTGAAGGTCAAACTGTTTCAGTTCGGGGTTGGCAAGAAAGATGCTTGCGGACTTCGCATCGTAGCGGATTCCCGTTTCAGCGTAAACTCTGCTTTTAAGCGTTTCAACTCCGGCTACGAAAACGGAAATGTCAAAAATGACGCCTATGCGGTCGCTGCCGTCCTCAAGCCGTGCTTCAGGGTTGGAAAGAACTGTTTTCACAAGAGAGAGATGACTCTTTTCGTAAGGAAATGTCTTGTCCAACAGACTTTGAATCTGTTCGGCGGTCATTTGAATTTCAATTCGGGGCTTTGAGATAAACAGCCAGCCGACCGCAACGACAACAAGAACAAGAAGAATCAGGACGGTTTTTTTCAAGTGTGTGACCTCCGCTCGCATTTGACTATAAGTGAACAAAGGCAATCAATCAAGAAAATCAATAAACCGGCTTTCTTCAGAGTTCAAGTTTCAAACTTTCAACTTCAACCGCCCTGCCGCCTATTTTCACTCTCTCCCCTTTCAGTTCGGTGTAAACAACCCCTCCCCTTTGTGAGACCTGCAACCCTTTGAGGGTTTTCTTTCCCGTTCTTTCACTCCAATAAGGGGCGAGACAACAGTGCGCGGAGCCGGTAACGGGGTCTTCATCTATACCGACTCGGGGGGCAAAAAATCTTGAAACAAAGTTGTATCCGCTTCTTTCCGACCCGCTTGTAACAATCACCCCGCGGCAGTTCAGATGGTTTATTTTTTCAAAATCGGGACGGATGCGGACAACATCGTCCTCGCTTTTTAATTCAACAATATAATCAAAACTGTTTTTTCCGACATAAACGGTCTCCGTCCGGAGGATTTCCGTAAAGTCGGGCGGAGCCCAGCATTCTTTCTCCCTGTCGGCGGGAAAATCCATCTCTATAACACCCGACCTGTTTTCCGCGCTGATTCTATAATCCGCCGACGCAAAGAAAATAGTTCCCTTGTGCCCCCGCCTCCAGATTGTGTGCGCGGCGGCAAGAGTCGCATGTCCGCAAAGCGACACCTCGGTTTGCGGAGTCATCCATCTTATAAAAAAGCCGTCCTTTTGTTTCCGGACAAAAGAGGTTTCCGAAAACCCCGTTTTTTCCGCAATTTTCCCCATCTCTCTGTCAGGCGGAAAAGTGTCAACAAAACAGACTCCCGCCGGATTGCCGAGAAATCCGTTTTCCGCAAATGCGTTAACGACAAAAACTTCCATGTTGTCCTCTCGGGTCAGTTGGCGGAGAATGTCGCTTTGCCGTCCTGAAGCGCTTTCACGGCGCGCGTAATTCCGCCGATTGTAAGCGGAAACATTCTGTCTCCCGTAAACTTCCGAAGCATGCCGATTGTCTGCATATCGCGCCATTCGTTTTCGGGGACGGGATTGAGCCAGACCATCATCGGATATTTGTTTTGTATGCGCTCAAGCCATGTAAAGCCCGGTTCGCTGTTGTTATGCTCAACGCTTCCGTTCACATACAAAAGTTCATAGGGAGACATTGAGGCGTCTCCGACAACAATAACCTTGTAGTCGCTGTTGTATTTGTTCAGAATGTCAAAAGTCGGCAGCGCTTCCTGCCAGCGTCTCTCGTTGTTTTTCCATATCGCCTCGTATATGCAGTTGTGAAAATAGTAGTATTCAAGATGTTTAAACTCGTAACGCGCGGCGGAGAAAAGCTTGGAACAGAGTTCAATGTGGTCGTCCATTGAGCCACCGATATCAAAAAATATCAAAACCTTCACACTGTTTTTCCGCCGGGGAACCATCTCAATATCCAGAAATCCCGCATTGCGCGATGTTTTTTTAATTGTTTTATCAACATCAAGTTCCTCGGACATTCCCTCGCGCGTGAGGATGCGAAGTTTGCGCAAAGCCATTTTCATATTCCGCGTTTGCAGTTCCGCCGAATCGTCAAGGTCTTTGAACTCCCTTTTGTCCCAAACCTTGACCGCCCTTCTGTGTCTGCTCTCATGCTGTCCGATGCGTATTCCCTCGGGGTTGTATCCGTAAGCCCCGAAAGGGGAAGTTCCGCCCGTGCCAATCCATTTTCCGCCGCCCTGATGTCGTTTCTTCTGTTCTTTCATAAGTTCCTTGAGCCGCTCAATAAGTTTGTCCAGCCCGCCCATCGCCTTAATCTGTTTTTTTTCTTCCTCGGTGAGCGAACCCTCCATGGTTTTGCGCAGCCACTCATCGGGAATGTTCATAAACTCCTTGTCGTCTATGTATTCAATCCCCTTGAAATACTGTCCGAACAAACGGTCAAACCTGTCCAGATTCTGCTCATGTTTAATCAGTGCGCTGCGGCTTAGATAGTAGAAATCGTCAACACCGCGCTCAACCATTCCGCTGTCTAAAACGTCAAGGAGGGTAAGGTATTCCTTGATTGAGACAGGGAGGCCGGAGTTGCGGAGGTATAGGAAAAAGTCAAGGAACATTATTTTCCTCTAGATTTAATATTTTCCTTTAACTCATCTATCTGTTCTTTTGTCAGACTTGGTCGTTTTTTATGAATAACAGCGTGACAGTTTGGACATACGGGTATTAAGTCCTTTATGGGGTCAACTTTATACATATCTGTTACTTCGGAAAGTGGAGTAATATGATGAACATGAATAATTCCATCATATTGACTTCCATAAACTTTACTAAAATCAAAACTGCAAATAAAGCATTTTGCCCCATAATGTTTTAAACACTGTTTTCTTGCCCTTAAATCCCTTTCGTAACGATTGACCGTTCTTGGCTCATTTCTGCCTTCAGGAAAATATTTTTGATCTGTGGGAATTATTTCTTCGGGAATTTGTGGTTGCTGTTTGAACATGTCATCCACAATCCAAAACAACCAATCAAGAACCCATAAATCGGTTGAAACATCTTTTGAAAATTCGTTCAAAAATTGATTTAAAGAATCATATTTTTCTCCGTCAGAAGAGCCGCGGGGAAAATCGGGCCATACATTCAATTTTTTTAACGCGCCTTCCGAAGTACCATTCCAAACGGCATATTTCCCCTTAAAGGCAACCAGCAAAAAAGCCGTCGCGATTCCCTTTCCAAAATACTTTTTCTCAAAACTGTCGTCAATCCTTGTTCCTATTGGTTTTGTTTCATCAAGGCAAATTTTGAGCACTCTCTTCAAATCTTTCATATCCTCTGTGAGATGATTCTTATGCCTTTCCAAAGTTTTCCAGTGTTTGTTGCCATGAAAAGACAAAAATTCTTGAAAATCTTCCTTTGAGAGAGTATCAATATTCTGAAAAATTTTCCCGTAGTGAGAAAAAACACTTTCTCGTTTTTCTTCCATCTCGTCAAGATTTCCATACGCAGATCCTTTCTCTGCTTTTCGAAGTTCATCCAATAGGTTCTTCAGTGTTTCTACAGCATCCCAATATTGTTTATCTTTGACCATCATCCACCTGTTTATTCTCAAGACCACCCCTATGATAAAACACCTTTCCAAACTCCCTTATATGCTCAAGAAGCGGTTCATACTCAATTGAGCAATGCACCACAACATCAAACTTATAAGGAAGCGGCAGCTCATCAAGCGCAACCCTCACCTTCTCATTCTATACCGCAAAACATTCAACATTTCATAGTCCTGCTCATTCTTAATCAACGCCCCCGCATACGGCGGGTCTTCCTCCGCAATATCAAACTCCTCAAGTTCGCCCGCGGCGATTTTCCCCGCAGTCAGCAATTTTATCCAGTCTATCAATTCGCTTGTTGACGGCTTTTTCTTCAACCCCTCTACCTCGCGCAGAGAGTAGAAAACCGCAAGTGCGCTGTCAAGCAGCTTCTTCTCAAGCCCCGGATGATGAACTTCAACAATGGCTTTGAGCGTCTCAATTTCCGGAAAAGTTATGTAATGGAAAAAAACAACGGCGCAAAAAGGCGTCCGGCAACTCCTTCTCATTGTTGGAAGTGATGATAATTATGGGGCGTTTCTCCGCTTTGACCGTTTTTTGCAGCTCATAGCAATAAAACTCCATCTTGTCCAACTCAAGCAGAAGGTCGTTGGGAAACTCAATGTCCGCCTTGTCTATTTCGTCTATCAGAAGCACTGACTGCTCATCGGACTCAAACGCCTCCCACAGTTTTCCCCTGTTTACGTAGTTAGAGATGTCTGTGACTTTTTCATCGCCAAGCTGGGAATCGCGCAGACGGGCGACCGCATCATATTCGTAAAGCCCCTGCTGCGCGGTGGTTGTGGATTTTATATGCCATGTAATCAAACTCTTGCCGAGTACCTCGGCAACCTCAAACGCGAGCATGGTTTTCCCCGTGCCCGGCTCTCCTTTTATGAGAAGCGGACGCTCAAGAGTTATGGAAGCGTTGACCGCAAGTATGAGGTCTCTTGTCGCAACATACTGTTCGGTTCCCTGAAACTGCTGTTTTTTCTTTGCCATACCGTTTCTCCGTTACTGCCGCAAAAGCGGAAATTAGATGTCAGGGGTTAAAATACTTGTCCGCGCCGATGTTATCAAACTCGGAACGAATTGAAAATCCCCTTTCTTCATTTTTTCTTTCACACTCCAAAGTTTACACTCAGGATTTCACGCTTCCCCCTGTCGTTTCAATTCCGATTCAATAACGGTTTTGCGGTGTGAAAACTCCTCAAGTTTCCCCTTCTCTTTCTTAACGATTTTATCCGGCGCCTTGCCGATAAAATCCGGGTCGGAAAGTTTGCGGAGGCACTGCTCAAATTTTGTGGAGACTTCCGCAAGCTCCCTTTTCATCGCTTCAATTTTTTCAGGAGTGTGTTCACCGCGGCTTTCCTCCGTCTCAACCTTGAGATTGAGGTTGAACCTCTCTCCCGTTTTCTCGCCCGAAATATCAACGGCGGAAAAGGAAACCGAACACGGCAGACCTTCAATTTTGGAAAACTCCGCGTCCGAACAGAAACGGTGCGAGGAAATTCCGGCAAGTTTGCTTATAACTTCAATCTCGGACTCAATCAAATCTTTTACAGTCCCGCCGGTTTTGTCTTTTTCGGAAAGAAAAGAAACTTTGATTTTTTCCGACACTTTTATTCCCGCACTTCCCCTTTTCATACGGATTTCATCAACCACGCCTTCAAAAACAAATCTCATATCGTTGTAATCCCGATTGAACTTTTCCATGACGCCTTCATCATAATCCGGATAGTCCGCATCAAGCAGGCTCTGAGTTTCCGCGCCGGACAGCCCTCTTATCCTGTCGTTAATCTCCTCGGCAAGATGGGGACAGAAAGGGTGCAAAATGCGTATTGAAACCGACAAAACATGAAGAAGAACCGCAGTGGTCGCGTTTTTCGCCTCACCTTCTCCGCCGTATATTGAAATCTTTGCGGCTTCAATGTAGCGGTCGCAAAAATCTCTCCAGAAAAAACGGTATGTCTCTTGAGCGGCTTTTCCGAACTCATACGCTTCCATGTGCCCGTCAATCTCTTTCAAGGACAGGTTCATCCTTGCGAGTATCCACTTGTCGCATTTGCCGATTTTGGAATCACCCGGAATGTCAGGGAGTTTTTTCCCCGCCCGCGCGGCTTCACCCGCAACATCAAGGATAAAACGCGATGCGTTCCATATCTTGTTCATAAAGTTCCGGTAACCCCTGATTGCCCCGACCGAAAGCTCAATGTCTCTTCCGCCCGAAGTGAGCGCGGAGAGGCAGAACCGCAGAGTGTCGGCTCCGAACTCATCGGCGACTTCAAGAGGGTCTATGACATTGCCTTTGGTTTTGCTCATTTTCTCGCCTTTGTCGTCCCTTATCAGACCGTGTATGTATATGTGCCTGAAGGGGGGCTTGCCGGTGAACTTAAGCCCCATCATCGCCATGCGCGCGACCCAGAAGAAGATGATGTCAAAACCCGTTATCAGAACGGTTGTGGGATAATACTTCTCAAGAGATTCCCCTTTTCCCCATGGCCAGTTAAGTGTCGCAAAGGGCCAAAGCGCGGAGGAAAACCATGTGTCCAGAACATTAGTATCCGCCGCAAGCTCAACCTTTTTACCGTAATGTTCCAGGGCGCTTGCGACTGCGGACTGTTCGTCCTTCTCAACAAACACCTCTCCGTCCGGTCCATACCATGCGGGTATCGGATGCCCCCCACCACAACTGCCTTGATATGCACCACGGCTCTATGTTTTTCATCCACTGAAAATAAGTGCGCTCCCAGAACTTGGGAACAAATTTCATTTCGCCGCGTTCAACCGATTCCACCGCCACATCCGCAAAACCCTTCACATCCATATACCACTGCTCCATCAACCGCGGCTCTATCACGGTTCCCGACCTGTCTCCGTAGGGAACCGTGTGGACAATATCTTCGGTTTTTTCAAGAAAGCCGCCCGCCTCAAGGTCTTCTACAAGTTTCTTTCTCGCTTCAAACCTTTCAAGATTTCTGTAATTTTCGGGGACATTTTCATTTAAGCGCGCTCTCTCATCAAAAATATTCACAAGTGGCAAGCCGTGTCTTGCGCCGACCTCAAAGTCGTTAAAATCGTGAGCGGGAGTTATCTTGACCGCTCCGCTTCCTTTTTCCGGATCGGAATAATCATCCGCCACTATTGGAACTGTCCTGCCGCCGGTAAGGGGCAGTTCAACTTGTTCACCCACAAGATGTTTGTATCTTTTATCTTCGGGATGAACGGCAACCGCCGTATCTCCGAACATGGTTTCGGGCCTTGTTGTCGCAACCGTTATGTGCCCGTCCGATTCTTTGACGGGGTATCTTATGTGCCAGTAGTGTCCCGAAACTTCTCTCTGCTCCACTTCCAAGTCGGAAATGGCGGTTTTCAGGCGCGGGTCATAGTTCACAAGTCTCTTGTCACGATAGATAAATTTCTGCCTGTGAAGCTCCACAAACACTTTTCTCACGGTTTCCGAAAACCCGTCGTCCATTGTGAAACGCTGTGCGCTCCAGTCCGGAATAAAGCCCATTCTGCGAATCTGGTCAAGGATTCTGTCGCTTGATTTCTCCTTAAACTCCCAGATTTTTTCAACAAACCGCTCCTTTCCAAGGTCTTCTTTTGAAACTCCCTCCTTTGCCAGCTCGCGCTCAACAATCATCTGGGTCGCTATTCCGGCGTGGTCGGTTCCCGGAACCCAGAGAACATCAAACCCTTTCATCCTTTTGTAGCGGACAAGAGCGTCCTGAAGAGTGTTGTTGAGAGCGTGCCCTATGTGCAGGGAGCCCGTAACATTGGGCGGCGGCATCACTATGGAAAAAGCCGGTTTTCTCCCTCCGTCTTTCCCTTCGGACTTGAATTTTTCATTCTCAAGCCAGAAGGTCCGCCATTTTTTCTCAAGGCGCCGGGGGTCGTATGACTTTTCCATGCCATCCGAAACGGGAGGCAAGTTTACGCTCCCGATGTGTCCGCAATCTCGGACTTGGTTTCTTCCACCAGAGGCACGGAAACAACCGCTTCTTCCTCGGTTTCAATTGTGATGTTTCTATACACCTCAAGCCCCGTGCCCGCGGGTATTATTTTGCCGATAATGACATTTTCTTTGAGCCCTTTGAGTTTGTCCTCTTTGCTCTCGCAAGCGGCTTCGGTAAGGATTTTTGTCGTCTCCTGAAAAGACGCCGCCGAAAGCCAACTCTCGGTGATGAGAGAAGAACGGGTTATTCCGAGAAGTAGCGGCTCCGCGGTCGCGGGTTTTCCGCCCTGCTCTTCCACCTCCGCGTTTTCCTTGTGAAAAACGGACTTGCCAACCGCTTCGCCCGGAAGCAGAGTGGTGTTTCCGGGGTCTTTGATTTTAACCTTCTTGAGCATCTGCCTGACAATCACCTCTATGTGCTTGTCGTTGATTCTTACTCCCTGAAGCTTATACACTTCCTGTATCTCATTCACAAGAAACTCGCTGAGCGCCTTCTCTCCCTTGATTTTGAGGATGTCGTGCGGATTTTCATCGCCGTCCACAAGTTTTTCCCCCGAAATCACAAAATCCCCTTCCCTGACAAGAATGTGCTCTCCCCTCGGAACTATGTATTCCTTTTCCTCTCCCACTTTGGGCTGAACCAGAACACGCCTTTTGCCTTTCACATCCTCTCCGAACGACACCGTGCCGTCAATCTCGCTCACCATTGCGAGGTCTTTGGGAACGCGCGCCTCAAAAAGTTCGGCGACTCTCGGAAGTCCGCCGGTTATGTCTTTTGTTTTTGCCGTCTCTTTGGGAATCTTGGCGATTATGTCCCCCGGATCCACCCGGTCGCCTTCGTTTTTCTCAATAATGGCTCCCCTCGGAAGGTCTTCGGACTGCAGGTCTTTATTGTCCTCAACGACTATTCTCGGTTTCAGTTTTGTGTTTTTGGATTCGGTTACCACTTTTTCAAGCATTCCCGTAACCTCGACCTGCTGTTCCGTCAAAGTTATCCCCGTCTCAAGATCTTTCCACTTAACCGTTCCCGAAACCTCCGCAATAATCGGAGTCGTGTAAGGGTCCCAATCGGCAAGAAGCGTTTTTTCCTTCACCTTGTCCCCTTCGGTGACCATCAGGCGGGCTCCCACTTCAAGTTTGTGGGTCTCCCTCTCATAGCCCTTTTCATCAATAATGGACACGCGCCCGTTTCGGTTTGTGACAACGGACACACCGCCGCGCGTTTGAACCGTTTCCAGATTGGACATCCTTATAGTTCCGGCATAGTTGTTCTCAAGCGTGCTTTGCGCCGCGCTCTGACTTGCCGCCCCTCCGATATGGAAAGTTCTCATGGTCAACTGAGTTCCAGGCTCCCCGATGGACTGAGCCGCCACTATTCCGACCGCTTCTCCGATGTCCACTATCTTGCCGGTTGAAAGGTTTCTGCCGTAGCAGAGACGGCATATCCCTTCCTCGGAATCGCATGTCAGAACGGAACGGATTTTAACTTCACTTATGTTGCTTTCTTTAATCTTGTCAGCAGCCTCGTTGTCTATTTCCCGTCCGGCTTTGACGATAAGTTCGCCCGTATCCGGATCCTTTAAATCGTCCAGCACAACCCTTCCAAGAACTCTGTCGCCGACATGCTCCCTTATCTTTCCGCCCTCCACCAGATTTGTGTAAATCAGTCCTTCAATAGTTCCGCAGTCTTCTTGCTTGACTATGATGTCATGGGCGACATCTATCAGTTTTCTTGTGAGATGCCCCGCATTGGCGGTTTTAAGAGCCGTATCGGCAAGACCTTTCCGCGCTCCGTGGGTTGAGATGAAGTAGTCCATCACCTTCATCCCTTCCCTGAAGTTTGATGTGATGGGCTTTTCAATAATCGTGCCGTCCGGTTTCGCCATAAGACCCCTCATTCCCGCAAGCTGCCTGACCTGAGTCTTGCTGCCTCGCGCGCCCGAATCTATCATCATGTATATCGGGTTTGAACTTGAGCCCTTTTTCTCGTTGCCTTTCTCATCCCTGACGGTCTCAAACTTGATGTTTTCCATCACTTCATCGGCAACCTCATCGCTCGTCTTTGACCAGATGTCCACAATTTTATTGTATCTCTCCCCGTCCGTTATAAGACCTTGCGAGTACTGCTCCTGAACCTTCATCTCCTCACTGCGGGCCTGCTGTATGAGCCTTTCCTTGCTTTCCGGAATTTCCATGTCGTCTATGGAGATGGAAATCCCGGATTTTGTGGCGTAACGGAATCCGAGAGTTCTTATGCGGTCTGCCATAATGACGGTTTCTTTGCCGCCGTTCATTCTGAAACATGTGTCAACAAGATTCTCAACCTCGCGCTTGCTCATCGGCTTGTTAACAAGGTCAAACGGAATGGACTCGGGAACGGACTCATTGTAGAAAATCATCCTTCCCACGGTTGTCTCCACCATATCTTCGTTGATTCTGATTTTTATCTGAGCGTGAATCCCGACATGGCCGGACTCGTATGCCATTATGACTTCTTCCGGAGAACAAAACGATTTGCCCGACCCCTTGCTGTGAGCGGAATCCTTGGTCATGTAGTAAATGCCGAGAACAATGTCCTGGGTGGGCAGAATAACCGGCTTGCCGTGGGCGGGAGAAAGTATGTTGTTGGTTGACATCACAAGGGCGCGACACTCCGCCTGCGCCTCAACGGACAGGGGAACATGAACCGCCATCTGGTCTCCGTCAAAATCGGCGTTGTATGCCGGACAGACAAGCGGATGAACCCTTATTGATCTGTCTTCCACAAGCACGGGCTCAAACGCCTGTATGCTCAATTTGTGAAGAGTCGGAGCGCGGTTAAGCATAACCGTGTGCTCCTTGATTACATCGTCCAGAGCGTCCCACACAACCGGAACTCCGGTTTCAACGAATTTTTTCGCGATTTTTATGGTGGGCGCAATCGGACTGCCGTCTTTGTTTCTCCACTCCTGGAGCTTCTGGTAAATAAATGGCCTGAAAAGTTCAAGAGCCATCTGTTTGGGAAGCCCGCACTGGTGAAGCTTCAAGTCCGGCCCGACCGTGATTACGGAACGCCCGGAATAATCAACTCTTTTTCCGAGAAGATTCTGGCGAAATCTTCCGCTTTTCCCTTTTAGTATGTCAGTCAGACTTTTAAGCGGGCGGTTGTTGTGCCCCAGAACAGGCCTTCCCCTTCTTCCGTTTTCAAACAGCGCGTCCACCGATTCCTGAAGCATCCTCTTCTCATTCCTGACAATGATGTCGGGCGCGTCCAATTCCAGCAGCCGTTTGAGTCTGTTATTTCTGTTTATAACCCTTCTGTAGAGAACGTTCAGGTCTGAAGTGGCAAAACGCCCGCCGTGGGGAACAAGCGGCCGCAGGTCGGGCGGCAGAACCGGAATTGTGGTCAGAACCATCCACTCCGGACGGTTGTCCGATTTGCGAAAAGTCTCGCATATCTTGCGCCTTTTCGCTATTTTCGCTTTCTTCAGGGGAGAACTTGATTCCTGCATTTCAATTCTCAGTTCTTCAGAGACCGCGTTTAAGTCAATGTTTTTCAGCATGTCGCGCACCGCTTCCGCTCCCATTCCGAAAGTGTAATCCACCTCAAAGCTTTCATCCGCTTTTCTGAGAATCTCAATCTCTTCCTCTTTGAATATTGAGTTTTTGACAAGTTTGTTGAAATCTTCCCGTGATTTTTTGAGTTCTGTCTGCGCCTTCACAAGCCGCTCATGAGCTTCCTTCAGATGGGGAGGCACTTCTTCGTCTTCGGATTCCGCCTTTTCCAATTTCTTATAAAGTCTCCGCATCTCCGCATGCTGTTTGCCTTTGTCGCTCCTCAGAAGATTGTCGCGGGACTCCCGAACCGCTTTTGCCGCGGTTTCATCGGAACCCGCGGCTTTGGACAAAGCGTTGAAAGCGTCCCGTATTTTCTGGTCGCTTATCGGAAGTTGGGCAAGCTCAAGCGCCTTGTAATCTTTGGCGTATCTG
>CBDBJA010000005.1:0-84600 GCA_965206175.1 Thermodesulfobacteriota bacterium
CCGTCACTCCGGGGCTTTTCAGAAAATACCCCGACGCCGAAAGTTTCGCGCGGGCGGACACGGAGGAGTTGGAAAAAGACATATTCAGCACGGGGTTTTACAGAAACAAGGCAAAATCCATAATCGCATGCTCGGCGGAAATCGTCCGCAGGCATAGCGGAGAAGTCCCTTCAACAATGGAAGAACTGTCCTCCCTTCCGGGAGTCGGCAGGAAAACGGCGAACGTGGTTCTCGGAAACTGGTTCGGCAAGCCCGGCGTAATTGTTGACACCCATATAACACGGCTTTCCCTGAGACTGGGAATGACGCGCGGAAAAAACGCCGAAGGAATAGAAAAAGACCTTGTTGCGGTTGTGCCGGAAAGAGAGCGGACTTTTTTCTCCAATTCTCTCGGCGACCACGGCAGGGAGATTTGCAAAGCCCGCAGACCGCTCTGCGGCGAGTGCGGCATCTCGGAGTTTTGCGTGTGGAGCGGGAAAAATGCGTAAGGACAAAGGAAACAACACCGAAGCCGTTCAGGAACTCATATCAATCCCCACGGACGGCGGAAGTGTGAACGCCATTTTCTACAAATGCGGAAATGACGGGAAGGAAAAAGAGCCCGTCGTCATACATGTTCACGGATTTCTCGGAAATTTCCTTGAGGGAAGTCAGAGGTTCCTGCCTCCGGTTCTCGCAAAATCGGGATACTCCTCAATCGCCATCAACACGCGCCTTTCAAATTTCAGCCTGTTTTTCGGCTACGGGATAGTGGACAGCACAATTCCGCAGATAGACGGCGTCATAAAATTCCTCAACGGTCTGGGCTACGACAAAATCGTCATTTCGGGCTACAGTCTCGGCGGCTGCATAGCGGTCAGGTATGTGTCCGCAAAAACGGGGACGAAGGAGATTGAGTCCCTGCGCGGAATGATAGCCATAGCAACGCCCTACTCTATGCCCGATTCCATAAGAAAAAGATGGGACAGATGGCAGAGCGTTCCGTCTTATGAACAGGTTTACGAGGAAGCCACAGAGATACTCGGAAGCGACCCGATGAACTCTCCCGAAGACCGCACAATCATCATCCGCAAAGCGCGCGGAGACAGTTTCAGCCCCGAACACTGCGAGATATACACTTACAAGACATGGTGGTTTCTTGCGGGACCGGAGGCGACAAGCACAAAAACCTACAAGCAGATAGAGAGTGTGAAAGTGCCCATCCTTCTGATACAGGGATGGGACGACAAAATTGTTCATCCCAACGAAACGCACGAGTTGTCGCAAAAAGCGACCGAAGCGGGCAACGGAGATGTGTCGGCTTTCTACCTGAACGCCGGACACGCGCTTGAGGGCAAAGGGGAAGAACTCGGGGAAATTATCGCAAACTGGATGCAGAGAAGAATCAAATAATCAATGGGTGTGCAACGGCGACAGATACTCCGCTACGCCGCGCGCGACGGTTTTGAAATTGACTCGCTTCTTACAACCCCCGAAGCGGCGACCGGGGGGAAATTGCGCGAGATTCCCATCATTATCAACATACACGGTGTGCTCGGAAACTTCCTTGCGCGCGGCACTCCCAAAATTTTTCCTTCTATCATGCTGGAAAGGGGCTACTCAACGCTTTCGATAAATACGCGCATGGCTTTCCTCGGACAGATAGTGGGAACGGGCATATTTCATAAAGCGGCGGATGATGTCGCCCGCTCCGTGGAGATTCTAAAAAAGGAAGGGTTCAAAAACATCTACATACTCGGATACAGCATGGGAGCGAACATCGCCGTTGACTACGCAACCGGCTGTTCGGAGCCGTCCGTAAAAGGGCTTATCCTTGAAGGGTGCTCCTATTCGCTGCCCGAATCGCAGAAAAAACGCCTTGACAAATGGGGCAGCATCCCCGGTTACGACAACATCTTCAAAAAAGCGAAAGCCATACTGAAGCCCGACGCCGAAAACTCAAAAAACGACCAGATATTTGTCATCTACAAGGCGTGGGGAAACTCTCTCAATCCGTCCGATGTTGAAATTTTCACCTACAAAACCTGGTGGTTTATGAGAAGTCCGTCCGCGGAGCGCGCAAAAACCTGCGACATTATAGGAAAGGTCGCCGTTCCGGCGCTTTTCATAAACGGAGCGAATGACGACATTGTGTTTGCGGGCGAGCCGGAAAAACTGAAAGAGATTATGAACGGAGCGGGCAATGACAGAGTGGAAATTGAGTATATCCCCGATGCCGGGCACGACTGCATGGAAAACCCCGAAACGTCCGCGAACATAATAGACGGGTGGATTAAAAAGGTTGAGAGCGGATGAACCGTATTCTCACAGGGAAAAACTCAGCCCCGTAAGGTATCTGAAGTCCGTTTTTTTGACGGACGCATTTGCGGGCTTGTTGTCAAAATCAACCTCCGCGGCAAGTCTCAGAGACATCCTCTCCGTAACGGGAAACTCAAGCGAGTATTCAGACTGCATAAAGAATGCGTCCGCTTCGCCCAACGGTATGAACATCTTTGAGCGGGACTTCAGTTTCAATCCGTTTTGTAAAATCTTTCGGGACGAGACTTCAAAAAAGGCTGCGAGACGGTCGCTTTTTTCGCCCGAAACAAGGTCTTCTCTCAGCCAGTCAAGAGTGGCGGTAAACTCCGTTTGCGCAATCAGGAAAAACTCCGCTGTAAAGCCGCCTCCCATGGCGGTTCTCAGGGAGATTTCAGACAGTCTGTCTTTTTCGGCGAAACAGTTCAGATTGAGATACAGAATAAGAGGGTCGGAGTTTTGAGGTCTGTCCGGCGCGCCGTTTGACCCGGGAGAGCGCGCGGGTTTTTTGCGGGGAAGAACCCTGCGAAGGTATGAAATGTCCGAACGCCACAAGTCTTCGTTTTTGTCTCCGTCCTCTTTGCCGGTTTTATACTTGTGCGCGGATTTGACCTTGTTGGAGCCGTCATTGAACAGGAAGGAAGCCGCGGCTTCCGCGTCCGTTTTCTCCGTATTGCCTTTCGCTCCGGACAGGGAAGCAGAGAGAGAAACCTCCCATTTTCCGTCATCGGCACGGGAGCACGGAATCAGAGCGAGAAGAAACAGGGTGGCGAGCGCAAACTGACGCATGGGAGTTTATTTTAACCTGAACGCGGAATATGTTGAAAAACGGTTTCGGATAATATATTTTTCCTGTTTCTGCGACAAAGTTTGCGGAAGATGTCTCTCATTTGACGGAATAAAGGACGCGCCGCGAATCCCTTATGGCAATCGGAAGAAAAAAAAGCGATTCGGCAAACATACTCTCTCCCCATGGGATTAAAACCACGGGCGGGGTGTTTCACAACCTGACGGTTCCCCAGCTGTATGAGGAAGCGATTCGGAGAAACGAAGCGGAGATAGCCGATGGCGGAGGGCTTGTCGCCCACACGGGAAAGCACACGGGACGCTCCCCTCTTGACCGGTTCATAGTCAAAGACTCAGTCACAAAAGACTCGGTAAACTGGGGGAAGACCAACCAGCCGATTGGCGCGGGCAAGTTTGACTCTCTCTACCGCAAAGTCGCGGCTTACCTCTCAAAGAAAGACTTGTTCGTAAAAGACCTCCGCGTGTGTGCCCATCCGAAATACCGAGCGTCCGTGAGGGTGATAAACGAATTCGCCTGGCACAACATATTTGTCAATAATCTTTTTATCAGACCCGACGCGAAATCTTCAGTCGGGAAAAAACCCGATTTTACGGTTGTCTGCGCGCCCGATTTTAAAGCCGACCCCGCCAAAGACGGCACAAACTCCGAGACCTTCATTATCCTGAACCTCAAAAAAAGAATCGCGCTCATAGGCGGAACCCGTTATGCGGGAGAGATGAAAAAATCCATCTTCACCGCGCTGAACTTCCTGCTTCCAGAAAAGGATGTGTTCCCGATGCACTGCTCCGCAAATGTGGGGGAAAAAGGCGATGTTACGCTTTTCTTCGGCTTGTCGGGAACCGGCAAGACAACTCTTTCGGCGGACCGCGAACGCAAGCTGATAGGAGACGACGAGCACGGCTGGTTTGAAAACGGCGTTTTTAACTTTGAGGGAGGATGCTACGCAAAAGCCATACGGCTCAACCCCGAAACCGAACCGGAAATTTACTCGGCGTCCATGCGTTTCGGCTCAATACTGGAAAACGTGGAAATTGACGGCGCGACACGCAAAATAGACTTTGACAGCGGAAAATACACCGAAAACACAAGGGTCGCATACCAGATAGACTCTCTGCCGGCAATCGTGGAAAGCGGAACCGGACAGGCTCCGAAAAACATATTCATGCTCACCTACGACGCCTTCGGCGTTTTGCCGCCCATATCAAGACTGACTTCAAGACAGGCGATGTATTTCTTTCTTCTCGGATACACGGCTAAAGTCGCCGGAACCGAGCGCGGCGTGAAAGAGCCGCAAACCACATTCAGTTCATGCTTCGGCGCCCCCTTCCTGCCTCGCGCGCCGGAGTTTTACGCAAACATGCTGAAAGAAAGAATGAAAAAGTCCGGCGCAAGAGTCTGGCTTCTGAACACGGGAATTTCCGGCGGACCATACGGGACGGGCAAAAGAATGCCGCTTCCTCAAACAAGGGCTCTTGTAAAAGCCGCGCTGAACAAGTCAATTGACAAAGACGGACTTGTGGAAATTCCCGTGTTCGGCTTGAAAGTTCCGAAATCGTGCAAAGGAGTCCCCTCCAAACTGCTTCAACCGAGAAAATGCTGGGAAAGCACGAAGGAATACGACAAAAAAGCCCTTGAACTCAAAGACAAGTTTCAAGAAGAAATATCCCGCTACACATTTTGAAACACAAGTCCGTCCGCAGTTCTTTGTGAACTCGGCAAACTTGCGCCCCACCCCCGAACCGTTTCCTGCGAACGGCAAAAGCGGAATGCGCCGGAGTCCGTATCAGAAACTGACTTTGGCGCGGAAAATGGCTTCCATGTCTCCGGTCTTCTCCCGGTAGCCGCCGTTGAGCCCCACTGTCAGGGAATCAAACACAAAATCAAATCCGAGCGCATGGCTGCGACCGGCGTCTTCAAACTGCGAACGGGCATGGGTCTTCAGCGTCTCCCAGTCGTAACCGACTTCCGTCTCAAATTTCGCTTTTCCCGACAACAAACCGTCTTCCGCCTCATCGCCGAATTCGTGTCGCTTCCAAGACGATGACGGAACGCCGGAGCCGACCGCGCGCTCCGCGGAGGCGTGAAAGCCCTTGCCGTCCCGCCTGATGTCAAAACTGACACTGCCAACGCCGATGAGCGAATGCTCCCGGGTATCGCCGTCAAACACTTGGGTGTAAGCGGAAACATCCAATACGAATGAACCGCCCGTCTGTATCTGCAAACCGCCGCCCGCGTCAAAAAACACCTTGTCTTTGCCCGCCACATCGCCCCCGTCCAGACGGGCGCTTGCAAGACCGTAGGGCCTGAATGTGGCGTTGCTCCTGTCCAGGCGGAACAAAATCCCGCCTTCGCCCTCCAGACGCAGACGCCAGTTTGTGGAAGTAAGACGCGGCAGTACGGTATCAAACTCGGCGTCGCCCGCGCCTTCAAGTTCCACATGGCTGAACAGCCCCTTGGCGCGCAGGGCGACATCCCAGTCATCATTGCGGACAATAACCTTCTCCGCACCCAGCGCCGTCATCCAGTCTTCGGATTTGACCCCGTTCCACTCTATCACGCCCCTCCGTCCTCTCTCGCTTATGTCATAATCTCCCAAACCGTAGCCGCCAATCCACCACAAACTCAAGCCATGATCCGGATTCCATGACAGATACGGATGTATGCCATACATGGTCTTTTTCACCTCGCCGGACACGCTCGCATCGCCCGCCGCTTTGTAGTCCAACTCTCCTTCTCCGTAAGAAAACGCCACGCCGACACGCCAATCGGGTTTTACCATCCCGTCTATACCGACAAGCGCGTTAAACAGGTCGCCGTCATATTCTCCGAGAGTCTCGCCCCCTTTGGGGTTTCCTTCCACAAGCAAGCCCCCCGATGCTCCCCACACTGTCATATCGTTTTCATCGTTTGCCACCATAGGCAGAACGACCCTGCCTTTTTGCTTTACTTCCGCCATCAACCCGCCAATATCCGGCGAAAGCAACCCTTCATTGAACCTGTCCGCGCCGTCAACAATCTTTTGCGCGACAATCCGCTCCCAGCCCATGTTTTTCAAATCCGAGAGACTGACCGGGTCTTTCGTAACGGTAATTTCCGCCACTTTGTTCGGCAGCGCTCCCAGACGGGAGCCTATCAGTCCGGTTACGGTCTCCGCCATGCCGCGGCTCAATACGCCCACCGTCTTCTCGTGAACCGACTTGCGCTGCTCTGCCGTGAGTCCGGGCAAATCCCTTATTGTTACCGTTGCGGTGAACGGCGCGCCTTCAGCCACCATGTCCGGCAAATCGCCGAATGAAAGCTCCACGGTTTCCACCCTTTCAATCTCCGTGTCAGCAACCGCCGCAACGGTGAATTCCCGTATCAAATCGGAACCCGAAGCGCCCGCCTCAAATGTTACTTCGGGCGGAACCGGCAGCCTGTAATCATCCGGTGCGGACGCAGTGCCGCCGATAGGCTCAATTTCCACGGTTACGGGCGCGACGGGAGTTTCGCTCAGTCTCACTTCCACATTCACCGTGTCGCCCTCGTTTACGGAATATTCCGCCGAACCGAAACTCACCGTCACATCGTCGTCCTCAATCGCTACCGTAGTTGTCGCATTTTCACCCGAAACCGCCGTAACATTCACGCCGGAAGAAAGGGATGCGAAACCTAACATTACCGTCTCGCCGTTATCGTCCACATTATCGTTGACCGCTCTGACTGTGACGGTCTTGACCGTATCGGTCGGCGCGAAAGTTAATTCGGTCTCAGACACTGTGTAGTCTCCGCTATCCGCTCCATTGCCCGGTGTGTGCGTAATTTCCACTGTTACAACACGCCTCGGCATCGCGCTCAGTTCCACCTCCACTATCGCGTCCGCTCCACCCTCGGTCGCCGTGTATGAATCCGAAACAAACTTCACGGTTACCACGGGGTCGTCATCGTCCTCAATTGTTACGGTCGCGGGACCCGCCAAAGCGACCCCAAGCATCGCGCCGCTTACAAATTCAAGCCCCACGGTGAAAGTCTCATCCTCTTCCGTAATGTTATCGTCTATTATCGGCACGGTGAACGTATAAGCCTCGTTCGCCCTCCCCGCAAAAGCCAGAATGCCGGTTGCATCTTCATAATCAACCCCTCTCGCGCTCGCAGTATCTTCCCGTGTGAACGCTCTCACCCTGAAACCGCTTGCGACCGCGTTGTCCAACTCCACGGTAATTATTGCCACACCCTCATTCTCCATCACTTGCGCATCCTCAACCGTCAGCGTTGCGTTGTCATCGTCGGTGTTGGTTGCCGTTGCAAACGCGGCGTTATCCATCATATAATCGGGGTCGGAGCTTGATGTTGACAAAGAGATTTCATATTCAATATCGCCGTCAAGTGTGTTGTCATCCACGCCCGTTACCGTTACCGTCTGCGGCGTGTCCCAGTTGGAAACGGAAAAAGACAGATTTACGGTTTGCCCGGATGGCATGCCGATTGATGACACCGTCCCCTCGGTCGTGTCGCCGCTTGTTACCGCCACCGCCACATCGTCGGTCGGCGGACTGTCCAACACCACCGTAAAAATATCGGTGGAACCGGTCTCCGATGTGGTTACTCTCGTCGGGTCAACGGTAACGGAGGCAAATCCGCTTATGGTTATAACGGCGCTTGCAAATGCCTCGCTCAGCCCCGTCGCCGCAACTCCGCCCGAAAAAATCAGGGGGCCGTCGCTGAAAGTCAGTTCAAAAGTCTCGTCTCCCTCAACCGTTCCGTCCTCAATTATCGGAACCGATACCGTGCCGCTTGTCCGTCCCATCGGAATCACAAGCGTTGTGTCCACCGCCGTATAGTCCTCGCCCGCCACCGCAGTGCCGTCCGCGGTTAAAACACTCAAAGTCAAATCGTATGGTAGCGGCTCCGTCATCCTCACCGTCACATCCAATATTCCTTCTCTTTCCGCCACTCTTGTGTCGCTCACAAAAAGCGCAAAAATCCACGGATTGCGGCTTATCAGAAAATTATCCCTCAAAGGCGGAGTGTCTATAATCCCGTTGGGCAGACTGCCTAACAGGTTGTCCCGCAGATTCAGGTTGTCCAGCATATTCAAACCGCTGAAAATACCCTCGGGCAAAACTCCGAGACCGTTGCCGCGCAGATTCAAATCGTCCAATGAACTCAGAAAACTGAAAATGCCTTCCGGCAGAGTTGCAAGAGCGTTGTCGCTCAAATTCAAATCCCTCAATAAACGCAGACCGCTGAAAACGCTTTCCGGCAAACTGACAATACTGTTGCCGCTCAATTCCAGCGAACCCAGTATTGTCAATCCTGCGAAAACACCTTCGGGCAAATCGCGGATTCTGTTGCCGTCCAGACACAGCAGTTCCAGTCCGCTCAGTCCGTTGAAAGCGCCTTCGGGCAAATCGGACAGCTTATTGTCGTCCAGTTGCAAACTCCGCAAAGAACTCAAGCCGCGGAAAATATCCACCGGCAAGCCGGCGAGTTCGTTGTCGTTGAGAAGCAGCAAATCCAGCGAACCCAACCCGTCAAAATCTCCCACCCGCAGTTCCGTAAGCCCCTCAAATCTCAAATTCAGACTTATTATCCCGTTCAAGTTTTCCGCCGTAACGCTTGCGCAGTCCGTAGCGCGCGACTCTCTCACAAGCGCGTCCCGCACCTGCGGAGTGCGGTCGCAAACGGACATCGTTCTCACGCGGTCGTTGTCCGTAATCGTTACCGTCGCATGGGTGTCAATCGCAACCGGAACCGCCGCGCCGGAAAGATTTCGCAGCGAAACCGTAAACATCTCGGTATCTTCGGCGGCGGCGTCATCCGTTATCCGAACACTGAAACTTCGCGTCTCGCCCATGGCTCCGGTAAACGCAAGCGTCTCGCCCGCAACCGCAGTGTAGTCCGAACCGGCGGTCGCCGAACCGGCGGTCGTGAACGCATCCACCGTGAAACCGCCGGACACGGGTCTGTTGAGCCACACCGCCACAACGGCAACCGCCGCATCTTCATTGACTGTTACGCTGTCAATCGCCAAAGTCGCGCCGTCTTCGATAATCGTTACGGTCGCGGTGTCGCTCGTGTCAACATCAAGCGTTGTTTCGCGCAAACGGTCAAGACGCACGGTGAACGTCTCATCACCTTCCGCGACAACGTTGTTTGTGATTGGCACAACCAAAGTCTGCGTTTCGCCCGCTCTGCCGGAAAAGTCCAGATTGCTTACCACATCCTCATAGTCCGCCCTCTCACCCTCCGCCGTGCCTTCTTGCGTCAGCACCCTCACTCTGAAACCGCCCTCAACCGCGTTGTTCAGGGTTACGGCGATTACCGCGGAACCGGCGTCCTCCGCCACTGTCACATCGCCGACTATCAGCGCCGCGCTGTCATCATCGCCGTTGGTTGCGGTTACGAATGCGGACTCATCCATCATATATTCGGGGTCGGAACTTGACGCTGACAAAGCGACCGTGTATTCCGCATCGCCGTCAAGTATGTCGTCATCCACGCCCGTTACGATTACAGTCTTGGGTATGCTCCAGTCAGCGGGGGTGAAATTCAACACTGCCTCCCCCGATGCCGCGCCGCCCGATGACACGGTTCCCTCGCTTGCGTCTCCGCTTGTTACCGTTATCTCCACATCCGCGGTCGGCTGAGCATCCAACACTACGGTAAAAACATCGGAAGAACCGGACTCCAATGTGGACACTCTTGCCGGACTGACGGTTACCGAAGAAGCAATTTCCCTGATGGTTACGGACGCTTGCGCGCCAACGGCCCGTCTTACGGCTCCGGGGTAAATCAGAGGTCCGCTGCTTATGACCAATCTGAAAGTTTCATCCCCCTCGACCGTTCCGTCTTCAATAATTTCAATTGATACCGTGCCGGTTGTTTCTCCGCGCGCAATAGTCAGCGTCCGGTTTGAAATCCTGAAGTCATCGCCCAAAGTCGCCGTGTATTGACCTCTCGAAAAGCCGCTGTCAAAAAATGAGACATTCAAAGTCAGGTCGTAGTCCAACGGTTCGGTCATCCTTACCGTCATATCCAACAGTCCTTCACTTTCCGCAACGGTGGCATCGTTCACCAGCAGTTCAAAATCCCACGGATTGCGGCTTATTGAAAATCCTTCCACTCGGGTTCTCAATGACGCGGGGCGGAAATTTGGCGGCAAACTGCTTAGTTCATTGTCCCAGAGATTCAGAAATCTCAGGGAGTGCAGTTCGCCGAAAATGTCTCCCGGCAGAGTGTTCAGAGAGTTGTGCCGCAGATTCAGAGAGGTCAACGATGCCTGATTGTCGAAAATACCTCGCGGCAGAGTTGCCAATCTGTTGTTGTTCAGCATCAGTTCATCAAGCGAATTCAGGCTGCTGAAAACGCCTTGCAGCAGGGCGCCGAGTCTGTTGACGCCCAAGTCAAGAAAACGCAGCGAAGAAAGTCCGCTGAAAACTCTCTCCGGCAGAGAAGCAAGCCGGTTGTTGTTCAGACACAGATTCCTCAGGAAGCGAAGAGCGTTAAAAACCCTTTCCGGCAACTCTTCCAGATTGTTGTTGTCCAGTTGCAAAAACTCCAGCGAATTCAGTTCGCTAAAAACACCTTCCGGCAGACGGCTCAGTTCATTGTCGTTCAGAAAAAGCCACCTCAATGAACTCAATCCGCCAAAATCCCCTTCTCTCAGTTCCGTAATTCTTTCAAACCTGAAATTCAGGATTCTTATATCCGCCAAATCGCTTTCGGTAACACTCATACAGTCCGCCGCGCGGGACTCTCTCACCAGCGCATCCCGCACCTGCGGCGTGCGGTCGCAAACGGGAGAAGAGGCCTCGGCAATGGTCGCAAATACCGACAGATCGGGAAGCGCCGTCAGTTCGCCATTTTGGTAGATCAGCGGTCTTGTGCCTGAGGGGGTAAAAATCAATTCAAACAGTTCACCTCCTTCGGCAACTCCGTCTTCAACAATATCAATTGATATCGTGCCTCTTGTTTCTCCGCGAGAGAGGGTCAGGGTCGTATTCAGCCCGGTGTAGTCTTCACCCGCCGTTGCCGTACCGTCCGCCGTTGAAACCTGCAAAGTCAGATCGTATTCCAACGGCTCGGTAACAGTTACCGTCACATTCAGAGTTCCCTCGCTTTCTTCAACTCTCAAAATGTTTTCCACTGACAGCGCAAAATTCCATGGATTGTTACTTATCTCCGGATGCCGAAACCGCCCACTAAATCTGTCAACGGTAACCTCCGGCGGACCGCCAAAAAGGTTCTCCGGCAGGCTGTGGATACGGTTGTTGCCCAGAAACAAGGTACTCAACGAACTCAAACTCTCGAAACCGCCTTCCGGCAAAGTTGTGAGTTCGTTGTCGCTAAGCAGCAGACCCGTAATGAAGATTAAGCCGCTGAAATCTCCCGGCATCAGCCGCGCAATTCGCACAGACCTCAAATCCAAAGTTCCTCTCAACGCTCTCAGGTCGCTTTCCGTAATGCTCATACAGTTCGTGGCGCCCAATACCGTCACCAGCGCATCCCGCACCTGCGGCGTGCGGTCGCAAACCGGTGTTACCGTTTGAGCGCGAACTGACGCGGTCTCAACGAGCCCGAGAAACAAGGCAAAGCCGAGTATTAGAAGCGTCCGCGCCTTTATTCTTAAAATCAGCAATTTAGAAAGTCCACAATCTGTTTTGTATGAACAATTATAATATACGGAAGGTCTTCCGATTGCTTTAATCCGATTCCCTCTCCGCCATTCCTGCGAAAGCGGGAATCCGGTATTTAGATAAAGCCCTTGCTATAAATACCCAATACCGGGTCAAGTCCGGTATGGCAGAAGAATCAGAATTTAATTGCGCCTTTCAGTCCGAGGCGGTAATCAGGTTTTTCTCTGCGGCTTTTGCTCTGCTCCCCAAGCAATTCCACACTTAACCCGTTTAACTTCCCACCCAACATACTCATCCGCGCTCCCACACCCGCGCTGTGGGAACCCGAACCTTCCACTCCCACCTTTGCAAACGGCGTCAACAATCCACCCGACAGCCCCACTCCGTAACCAAACTCCGCAACAACATCTGCAGAATCCAAACTCACTTCTTCCCCTTCATAATCACCGCTCTTCAACACTTCCTCTCTGTCCCACAACTCATCCGCCTTGCTGTCCGAATCCGCTCCCCAAGAAGACTCCACAGACACACGCGCGCCGCGACCGTCCACCTCTTTCTGTTTTACCAAAGCAGTCAGATTTAATCCCCACTCACCAAAACCGCTCTCCTCATGCGCAACCAGCAGACGCCAACGCGCTCCCAATCTCACACCGCGTAAATAGTTCTCGTATTCAACACCCACTCCTATGTCAACTCCAAACCCTTCCTCCGAATCACCGTCATCAAAACGTCCGCCCACTTCCAGCACGGGAGACAAACGCTCCTGCTCCCCGACAAGCAGGTCGCGCGCACGACCTTCAAAAGCAAGACGCACACGCCCCGCATCGCCTTCAACGGATTGCAGTCTCCCCCTTATGGCATCGGACTTAACCCTTACGCCAAACACATCGGTCTTCAAAGCAAAATCAAACGCGCCCGCAGATAACAACTCTCCTCGCGCTCCCACCGCAACCATAAGCATACTGATGCCCGTATTGTCCCCTTCATCATCATCCTCATACTCAATTTCCAAATTCCCTTTGCCAACTCCGAACATAACCCATGTGCTCAAACGCTCATGAGGACTCCAGTGAGCGTAGGGATACAGATTCGCAAGACGGGCGCTTATCTTACTGTCTCCCGCCAAATCTCCCCCATAGTCTATTGAACTGCCGGCGAAAGAAACCGCAAATCCGAACAGCGCATCGGGGTGGAAACGGTAGTCCACTCCCAGATAGGCGGACAATACCCTGCCGTCAATGGAAAGGTCGTTTCTCGGACGTCTGTCAAAACCCCTGATGTCTCCCTGTCCCCATATTGTCCACTGTCCCGCATAGCCAAGGTCGGGGTCTCCTTCACGAAGGGTGAGTTGAAAATCACTCGCCTGCAGCAAATCACGCGCGGAAACCATGGCAATGCCGTCTCCGTCCGCTACTGTAAGGGCGTCAAACACCCCGTATATGGCGGAAGAGGCGTCTCCGTCGGGTCCGGCGCGGATATATCCATCTGTCCGCCTCCCAGAGAACCGCGAAATCCGCCGCCGCTTGCGGACGATGAGAAACGCTCGCCAATTGTGTCAACTACTCCGGTCGCCATTGTGCGCCCGAACGCCGCCAACACGGGCTTAACCAGTTCCTCACTCGCCGGTGATCTGATGGTGACGGTAAAGTTGATGGTGGTTGTGCCGATGTCGTCGGTGACGGCGTAGGTCAGCATGGTGACGCCGGACGCGGTCGGCGTGCCGGACAGGATGCGTGTGCCGATGTCATAGGCCAGTCCGTCGGGCAGGTTGCCGGTCAGGGCGTAGATCAGCGTGCCGGTGGAGCTGGTGGCTTCCGGCAGGGTCAGAGAATCGATGGGGGTGTTAATAATCCAGATTTGATTGGCAATGGATGGCAGCGTCGGCAGGGCGTCGTCATCGTTTATCGTAACACTGGCTGTTGCCGGATCGCCGACCGTGTAGCCGCTTCCCGTCGTTACCGTTGCGGTTATCGTGCCATCGGCTTCGTTGGTGATGTCGTCGGTGGTCGGCACTGTCAGCGTGGCGGTCGTGGTGGCGGTAAGAATCGTTACCGTCATCGGCGGCGCGCCATCAATGAATTCACCCGTACCGTCGTCCACCGTCACCGTGACGGTCACATCCGCCGCCGGAGCCGGTGTGGCGGTCAGCGTGAAGGTGGCATCCGTGCCCTCGGTTACCGGAGAAGTCCCGGCGGCGATTGAGATGTTCGGCGACTCCGCCGTGCCCTCGTCATCCATGGCGGTGACTGTCACACTGGCTATGGAAACCGAGTCATAGCCGCCGCCGGTGATGGTGTGCCGCACGGTGGTGGCGCGGTCGCTCGGGTTGTCTATGCTGTCGTCCACTCCGGTCACGGTGACGGTCTGTGCCGTGTTCCAGTTGGTCGCAGTGAAGGTCAGAGATGGCGGCGTGACTGTTGCCACTGAGGTGTCGTTGCTGACAACGGTAATCACAGCATTGGCTGTCGGCTGGGTATTGAGCGCCACGGTGTAGGTGTCCGTGCCGCTATTCTCGCCGAAGGTGAGCACCGATTCGGAGACGGTGACTCCGGCGGCGTCATTGTCTGTGATGGTCAGGGTCGCCTCGGCGACGGTAAGGGTGCCCACCGTGGTCGTGCCCGTGACGCGCAAGGTCTCATCCGCCTCGTTAATCAAGTCATCGGTGACGGGGATGGTCAGCGTCATATCAGCTCCGGCGGTGTTGGCCAAGATGGTCAGGGTCGCTGATGCAGCCGTGTAGTCCGCACCCTCGGTCGCCGTGCCATTCTCTGTGCTCAGGCTGACAACCGTATCCTCTGCTCGGGTGGTGTCGCCCTCAAGGGTGGCGGTGACGGTGATAGTGGCGGTGCCGACATTTTCACTTACGTTGCTCGGGTCCAAACTCAGGATAATGCCGGTCGGCGTGTCGTCATTGTCTGTGATGGTCAGTTCGGCGGCGGTGACGGTGAGTCCGACCACCGTGCCCGTGACGCGCAAAGTCTCGTTTGCCTCGTCAATCAAGTCTTCTATGACGGGGATGGTCAGCGTCATATCAGCTCCGGCGGTGTTGGCCAAGATGGTCAGGGTCGCTGGTACAGCCGTGTAATCCGCACCCTCGGTCGCCGTGACGCCCTCGGTGATCAGACTGACAACCGTATCCTCTGCTCGGGTGGTGTCGCCCTCAAGGGTGGCGGTGACGCTAATAGTGGCTGTGCCGACATTTTCACCGACGCTGCTTGGGTCCAAACTCAGGATAATGCCGGTCGGCGTGTCGTCATTGTCTGTGATGGTCAGTTCGGCGGCGGTGACAGTGAGTCCGACCACCGTGCCCGTGACGCGCAAAGTCTCATCCTCCTCGTCAATCAAGTCATCTATGACGGGGATGGTCAGCGTCATATCAGCTCCGGCGGTGCCGCGCGGGATGGTCAGGGTCGCCGATGCCGCCGTGTAGTCCACGCCCGCGGTCGCCGTGCCGTCCTCTGTGCTCAGACTGACAACCGTATCCTCTGCTCGGGTGGTGTTGCCCTCAAGGGTGGCGGTGACGCTAATAGTGGCTGTGCCGACATTTTCACCGACGCTGCTTGGGTCCAAACTCAGGGTAATGCCGGTCGGCATGGCGTCATTATCTGTGATGGTTATTGTTACGCTTGAGGGTATGCCAACATCCGTGGCATTGTCCGCAAGATTGGAAAGACCAACGGTAAAACTCTCATCGCCTTCGGCAATGTCGTCATCCGTTGCGGAAACTACAAAGGTCTTAGTCTCTCCCGCATCTCCGTCAAATGTCAGCACCGATAAAACCGCACTGTAGTCAGCGCTCACCGCGCTGTCTTCAATCGTTGCCGCCTCCACAGTGAAACCGTCTTGCACCGCGTTGTTCAGCGCAACCGTAACAGTCACAGACCCTCCCTCGACAACTCTCGTAGCACTTGATGTCAAACTCAAAGACGCGCTGTTATTGTCCGTGATGGTTATTGTTACGCTTGAGGGTATGCCAACATCCGTGGCATTGTCCGCAAGACTGGAAAGACCAACAGAAAAACTCTCATCGCCTTCAGCAATACCATCGGTTCTTGTTAACACCACAAAGGTCTGCAACTCTCCCGCATCTCCCTCAAATGTCAGCACCGATGAAACCGCACTGTAGTCACCATTGTTACCAGCCGTTGCAGTTAAATCACTTGTGGACGCCTCCACCGTAAAACCGCCTTGCACTGTGTTGTCCAATGACACCGTAACCGTTACAGACCCTCCCTCATCAACTCTGTCAGTGCTTGATGTCAAACTCAAAGACGCGCTGTCGTTGTCGGTGATGGTTATTGTTACGCTTGAGGGTATGCCAACATCCGTGGCATTGTCCGCAAGATTGGAAAGACCAACGGTAAAACTCTCATCGCCCTCCGCAATACCATCGGTTCTTGTTGACACAACAAAGGTCTTAGTCTCTCCCGCATCTCCGTTAAATGTCAGAACAGATGAAACCGCATTGTAGTCACCGTTGTTGCCAGCCGTTGCAGTTAAATCACTTGTGGACACTTGCACCGTAAAACCGTCTTGCACGGCGTTGTCCAACTCAACCGTAACCGTCACAGACCCTCCCTCATCAACTCTGTCAGCGCTTGATGTTAAACTCAAAGATGCGCTGTCGTTGTCGGTGATGGTTATTGTTACGCTTGAGGGTATGCCAACATCCGTGGCATTGTCCGCAAGATTGGAAAGACCAACGGTAAAACTCTCATCCCCTTCGGCAATGTCGTCATCCGTTGCGGAAACTACAAAGGTCTTAGTCTCTACCGCATCTCCGTTAAATGTCAGAACAGATGAAACCGCATTGTAGTCAGCTCTCACCGCGCTGTCTTCCATCGTTGCCACCTCCACCGTAAAACCGTTTTCAACGGCGTTGTTCAACGCAACCGTAACCGTCACAGACCCTCCCTCATCAACTCTGTCAGCGCTTGATGTTAAACTCAAAGATGCGCTGTCGTTGTCCGTGATGGTTATTGTTACGCTTGAGGGTATGCCTCCAACATTTACATCCGTGTCTCCCAGAACGGCAACACCAAATGTAAAACTCTCATCTCCTTCGGCAATACTGTCGTCCGTTGCGGACACCACAAAGATCTGTAACTCTCCCGCATCTCCGTTAAATGTCAGAACAGATGAAACCGTAGTGTAGTCAGCGCTCATCGCGCTGTCTTCCATAGTTGCCACCTCCACCGTAAAACCGCCTTGCACCGCGCTGTTCAACGCAACCGTAACAGTCACAGACCCTCCCTCATCAACTCTTGCAGCGCTTGATGTCAAACTCAAAGATGCGCTGTCATTGTCGGTGATGGTTATTGTCGCAGTGGCGGTTATGCCAACATCCGTGGCATTGTCTGCAAGATTGGAAAGACCAACGGTAAAACTCTCATCTCCTTCAGCAATGTCGTCATCCGTTGCGGAAACTACAAAGGTCTTAGTCTCTCCGGCAGTCCCGTCAAATATCAGAACAGATGAAACCGCAGTGTAGTCAGCGCTCACCGCGCTGCCTTCCATTGTTGCCACCTCCACCGTGAAACCGCCTTGCACCGCGTTGTTCAACGCAACCGTAACCGTCACAGACCCTCCCTCATCAACTCTTGTAGCGCTTGATGTCAAACTCAAAGACGCGCTGTCGTTGTCCGTGATGGTTATTGTCGCACTGGCGGTTATGCCAACATCCGTGGCATTGTCCGCAAGATTGGAAAGACCAACGGTAAAACTCTCATCTCCTTCGGCAATACCATCGGTTCTTGTTGACACCACAAAGGTCTGTGACTCTCCCGCATCTCCGTTAAATATCAGAACAGATGAAACCGCAGTGTAGTCACCGTTGTTACCAGCCGTTGCAGTTAAATCACTTGTGGACGCCTCCACCGTGAAACCTCCTTGCACAGCGTTGTCCAATGACACCGTAACAGTCACAGACCCTCCCTCATCAACTCTTGTAGCGCTTGATGTCAAACTCAAAGACGCGCTGTCGTTGTCCGTGATGGTTATTGTCGCAGTGGCGGTTATGCCAACATCCGTGGCGTTATTTTCAAGACTGGAAAGACCAACAGAAAAACTCTCATCGCCCTCCGCAATACCATCGGTTCTTGTTGACACCACAAAGGTCTGTAACTCTCCCGTATCTCCGTTAAACGTCAGCACCGATGAAACCGCACTGTAGTCACCGTTGTTACCAGCCGTTGCAGTTAAATCACTTGTGGACACTTGTACTGTAAAACCGTCTTGCACCGCGTTGTTCAATGACACAGTAACCGTCACAGACCCTCCCTCGGCAACTCTTGTAGCGCTTGATGTCAAACTCAAAGACGCGCTGTCGTTGTCGGTAATGGTTATTGTCGCAGTGGCGGTTATGCCAACATCCGTGGCATTGTCTGCAAGATTGGAAAGACCAACGGTAAAACTCTCATCTCCTTCAGCAATATCGTCATCCGTTGCGGACACCACAAAGATCTGTAACTCTCCCGCATCTCCGTTAAATGTCAGCACCGATAAAACCGCAGTGTAGTCAGCGCTCACCGCGCTGCCTTCCATCATTGCCACCTCCACCGTAAAACCGCCTTGCACCGCGTTGTTCAACGACACCGTAACAGTCACAGACCCTCCCTCATCAACTCTCGTAGCGCTTGATGTCAAACTCAAAAACGCGCTGTCGTTGTCCGTGATGGTTATTGTTACGCTTGAGGGTATGCCAACATCCGTGGCATTGTCCGCAAGATTGGAAAGACCAACGGTAAAACTCTCATCTCCTTCGGCAATGTCGTCGTCCGTTGCGGAAACTACAAAAGTCTTAGTCTCTCCGGCAGTCCCGTCAAATGTCAGCACCGATGAAACCGCACTGTAGTCACCGTTGTTACCAGCCGTTGCAGTTAAATCACTTGTGGACGCCTCCACCGTGAAACCGTTTTCAACGGCGTTGCTCAACGACACCGTAACAGTCACAGACCCTCCCTCATCAACTCTGTCAGCGCTTGATGTCAAACTCAAAAACGCGCTGTCGTTGTCCGTGATGGTTATTGTTACGCTTGAGGGTATGCCAACATCCGTGGCATTGTCCGCAAGATTGGAAAGACCAACGGTAAAACTCTCATCGCCTTCGGCAATACTGTCGTCCGTTGCGGGCACCACAAAGGTCTTAGTCTCTCCGGCAGTCCCGTCAAATGTCAGCACCGATGAAACCGCACTGTAGTCACCATTGTTCCCAGCCGTTGCAGTTAAATCACTTGTGGACACCTCCACCGTGAAACCGCCTTGCACGGCGTTGTTCAACGCAACCGTAACAGTCACAGACCCTCCCTCGGCAACTCTCGCAGCGCTTGATGTCAAACTCAAAAACGCGCTGTCGTTGTCGGTGATGGTTATTGTCGCAGTGGCGGTTATACCAACATCCGTGGCATTGTCCGCAAGATTGGAAAGACCAACGGTAAAACTCTCATCGCCTTCGGCAATACCATCGGTTCTTGTTGACACCACAAAGGTCTGTAACTCTCCCACATCTCCCTCAAATGTCAGCACCGATGAAACCGCAGTGTAGTCACCATTGTTCCCAGCCGTTGCAGTTAAATCACTTGTGGACACCTCCACCGTGAAACCGCCTTGCACGGCGTTGTTCAACGCAACCGTAACAGTCACAGACCCTCCCTCGGCAACTCTCGCAGCGCTTGATGTTAAACTCAAAGACGCGCTGTCATTGTCCGTGATGGTCAGCTCGGCGGCGGTGACGGTGAGTCCGACCACTGTGCCCGTGACGCGCAAAGTCTCATTTGCCTCGTCAATCAAGTCTTCTATGACGGGAATGGTCAGCGTCATATCAACTCCGCCGGCGCCGCGCGGGATGGTCAGGGTCGCTGATGCCGCCGTGTAGTCCACTCCCTCGGTCGCCGTGACGCCCTCGGTGCTCAGACTGACAACCGTATCCTCTGCTCGGGTGGTGTTGCCTTCAAGGGTGACGGTGATAGTGGCAGTGCCGACATTTTCACCTACGCTATTCGGGTTCAGTGTCAGGGTAACGCCGGTCGGCGTGTTGTCATTGTCTGTGATGGTCAGTTCGGCGGCGGTGACAGTGAGTCCGACCGTCGTGCCCGTGACGCGCAAGGTCTCATCCTCCTCGTCAACAGTGTCTTCCATGATGGGAATGGTCAGCGTCACATCAGCTCCGCCAGCGCCGCGCGGGATGGTCAGGGTCGCCGATGCCGCCGTGTAGTCCACTCCCGCGGTCGCCGTGACGCCCTCGGTGCTCAGACTGACAACCGTATCCTCTGCTCGGGTGGTGTCGCCCTCAAGGGTGGCGGTGACGGTGATAGTGGCGGTGCCGACATTTTCACCTACGCTGCTCGGGTTCAAACTCAGGGTAATGCCGGTCGGCGTGTTGTCATTGTCTGTGATGGTCAGTTCGGCGGCAGTGACGGTGAGTCCGACCGTCGTGCCCGTGACGCGCAAGGTCTCACCCGCTCCTTCGTCAATCACGTCATCCATGACGGGAATGGTCAGCGTCACCGTAGCGCTGGCGCGGGTGGCCGGGATGGTCAGGTTTACCGATGCCACCGCCGTGTAGTCCGCGCCCGCGGTCGCCGTGCCGTCCGCCGTGCTCAGACTGACAACCGTCTCCTCGGTTCGAGTGCCGCCGCCGGTAAGGGTGGCGGTGACGGTGATCGAGGCGTTGCCGACATCTTCATCGACGCTGGGAGGATTCAATGTCAGGCTAATGCCGGTCGGCGCGCTGTCGTTATCGTTGACGGTGACGGTGACACTCGCGATGTTGCTGCCGGCCATGCTGCTGGCCTCGTAGTTGGTGTCCGTGCTCGCCGCGGTGTGGCTCACGATCGCCGTACGGGCGTCATCGGTGTTGTCTATGTCGTCGTTTATGCCGGTGACGGTGACGGGCTGCGGCGTGTTCCAGTTGTCCGGGGTGAAGGTCAGCGCCGCCGAGACGGTGGCAGCCGTGGGGACGTTGCTCGCCGGGGTAATCGTCACATCGGCCGTCGGCTGGCTTCCGAGCACCACGGTGTAGGTGGCCGTGCCGCCGGCTTCCGGATCAACTGTGAGTGTCTCCTCGGAGATGGTGACGCCGGCCGTGTCGTCATCGGTGGCGGTGACCAGCACATCCCTCACGTCCACACCGTTATAGCCGCCGGTGATGGTGTGCCTCACGGTGGTGGTGCGGGCGTTGCCGGGGTTGTCTATGTCGTCGTTCACCACGGTGACGGTGACGGGCTGCGGCGTGTTCCAGTTGTCCGGGGTGAAGGTCAGCGCCGCCGAGACGGTGGCTGTCGTGCGGTCGTCGCTCGCCGGAGTAATGGTGACATCGGCGAGCGGTTCGGTGTGGAGTACCAGGGTGTAGGTGTCCGTGCCGTTTGGTTCGGCCACGGTGGTATTGCCGTCGGTTTCCATCACGGTGACGCGGGCGGTGTCGTCATCGGTGGCGGTGGCGGTGACGTCTACCGTGGTCACGTCCACCGTGTCATAGCCGCCGCCGGTGATGGTGTGCCTCACGGTGGTGGTGCGGGCGTTGCCGGGGTTGTCTATGTCGTCGTTCACCACGATAACGGTGACGGGCTGTGGTGTGTTCCAGTTGGCGGCGGTGAAGGTCAGCGCCGCCGAGACCGTGACGATCGTGCGGTCGTTGCTCGCTGGGGTAATGGTTACATCGGCGGTCGGCTGGGTTTGGAGTACCAGGGTGTAGGTGTCTGTGCCGTTTGGTTCGGTCACGGTGGTATTGCCGTCGGTTTCTGTCACGGTGACGCCGGCCATGTCGTCATCTATGGCGGTGACGGTCACCGTGACCACAGTCACCGTGTCATAGCCGCCGCCGGTGACAGTGTGCCTCACAATCGTGGTGCGGTCGGCTGGATTATCAATGTCGTCGTTGATGCCAGTGACGGTGACGGGTTGCGGCGTGTTCCAGTTGTCTGGAGTGAAGGTCAGCGCCGCCGAGACCGTGGCTACCGTGGGGGCGTTGCTCGTCGGGTCAATCAGCACATCGGCGGTCGGCTGGGTGTTGAGTACCAGGGTGTAGGTGGCCGTGCCGCCACTTTCCGGGTCAACGGTGAGTTCTGTTGTGGAGACATTGACGCCGGCTCCGTCGTCATCAATGGCGGTTACCATCACATCCGCCACCGGCACATCGTCATAGTCGCCGCCGGTGATGGTGTGCCTCACTGTCGTGGTGCGGGCGTCGTTCAGATTGTCAATGTCGTCGTTCACGCCGGTGACGGTGACGGACTGCGGCGTGTTCCAGTTGTCCGGGGTGAAGGTCAGCGCCGCCGAGACCGTGGCCACGGCAGAGTCGTCGCTCACCGGGGTAATGGTCACATCGGCGGTCGGCTCGGTGTGGAGTACCACGGTGTAGGTGTCGGTGCCGTCATTTTCCGCGACGGTGGTGACGTCTGACGATTCGGAGACGGTGACGCCGACGACGTCGTCATCGGTGGCGGTCACCATCACATCCGCCACGTTCACACCGTCATAGCCGCCGCCGATGATGGTGTGGGTCACGGTGGTGGTGCGGGTGTCCGGGTTATCTATGTCGTCGTCCAACACGGTGACGGTAACGTCCTGCGGCGTGTTCCAGTTGTCGGTGGTGAAAATCAGCGCCGCCGAGACCGTTGCCACTGAGATGTCGCCGCTCATCGGGGTAATCGTTACATCGGCGGTCGGCTGGGTGTTGAGTACTACGGTGTAGGTGTCCGTGCCGTCCGGTTCGGCTACGGTGGTACCGCTATCGGTTTCCGTCACGGTGACGCCGGCGGTGTCGTTTTCGGTGACCGTCACCACTACGTTGGCGCCACTGTTGACCGTGCCGTATCCGGTGACCGCGTGGGTCAGCGTGACCGGGCTATCCGCTATGGCATCGGCATCCTCAGCCGCATTGACTGTGACCGTCTGCTCCAGATTCCAGTTGCCGGTCGTGAAGGTCAAAGTCACCGGGGAGCCGGTCACGCTGACATCGCCGCTTTCTCCGCCCACCACGACCGTCACCGTGTCCGCCGGCTGCGTGTTCAGGCGCACGGTGTAGGTGGCCTGGCTACCTTCGTCAATCCTCAGTGTCGTTGTGCTGATGCGCACGCCCGGGGGGTCGTCATCCGTGACGGTGACGGTGACCGTGCCGGTGACCCCCTCGTAATCTCCGCCGGTGGCGGTGTGCGTCAGCGCTTGGGTGTCATCAATGCCGTCGGCATCTTCGGCTGCGGTGACGGTGACGGGCTGCGGCGTGTTCCAGTTGATTGTGGTGAAGGTCAGCGACGCCGGATTGGTTGTGACGTCACCACCGGCGGTGATGGCGACTGTCACGGTGGCGACCGGCTGGCTGCGCAGCGCCACCGTGTATGTGCCGGACATGCCTTCGTCCACATTTACGGCGCCAGGAGTCAGGATGAGGCCGGGGGTGTCGTTATCGGTGACTGTGACCACCACAGTCGGCCCGCTGGTGATGTCTCCGTAGCCGGTGACCCCATGGGTCAGGGTGACGATATCCGTTGTGGCATCGTCATCCTGGGGCGCGTTGACGGTGACGGTCTGCATCTCGTTCCAGTTGCCGGGCGTAAAGGTCAACGGGGAGCCGGTGATGTTGACTTCGCCGTCTGTCCCGCCCACCGTGATCTCCACATTGCCGGCCGGCTGCGTGTCCAGACGCACGGTGTAGGTGTCCATGGCGCCTTCGGCAACCGTCAACGTTGTCGGGTTGATGCTCACGCCCAACACGCCGCTATCCATGACCATGACCGTGACCGTGCCGGTGACCCCATCGTAATCTCCGCCGGTGGCGGTGTGCGTCAGCGCCTGGGTGTCATCAGAGCCGTCGTCATCCTCGGCCGCGGTGACGGTGACGGGCTGCGGCGTGTTCCAGTCGCTTGCGGTGAAGGTCAGTGACGTCGGATTGGTTGTGACGTCACCACCGGCGGTGATGGCGACTGTCACGGTGGCGACCGGCTGGCTGCGCAGCGCCACCGTGTATGTGCCGGACATGCCTTCGTCCACATTCACGGCGACAGGATTGAGGAAGAGGCCCACCGTGTCGTCATCGGCGACGGTCACCGTCACGTCCGGTACTGCCACCGTGTCATAGGTGCCGCCGACGATGGTGTGCATCACGGTGACGGTGCGGTCGTCCGGGTTCACTCTGTCGTCGTTCACGCCGGTGACGGTGACGGGCTGCGGCGTGTTCCAGTTGGCCTGGGTGAAAGTCAGCGCCGCCGAGACCGTGGCCGCGGAGGGGGTGTTGCTCACCGGGGTAATCGTCACATCGTCCGTCGGCTGGGTGTCAAGGACCATGGTGTAGGTGTCGGTGCCGCCATTTTCTGCCACCGTGAGCGCCGCGTCGGAGACGGTGACGTCGGGCGTGGGGATGACGGTGATGGTGACCGTGTCGGTGGACGTGGCCCCATCCAAATCGGTGACGGTCAGCGTGAATTCCAGGGGCGTGTTGGTGTTCACGCCGGGGGCGGTAAAGGTGGGCGTGGAGGTGGTGGCGTTGGCCAGGTTGACGGTGAGTATTCCGTCGGACTGCGTCCAGGCATAGGCCAGCATGTCCTTTTCGTCCGGGTCGCTACTGCCGGTGCCGTCCAGCATGACGGTGTTGCCTTCTATCGGGAACTGGTCCTGCCCGGCATTTGCGGTCGGCGGGCGGTTGGGACCCAGCACGCAGATGCGGACGTCTTCACGGAGGGAAAAGCCCTGGAATTGAAGTTGCCTGGCCTCCACCTGGATCAATGGTTCAAGGACAGCTCTGCCTGGCGCCAGCCCCATGGTGTCTGGATCGTTATTGTCCAGGGTGTAGGTCCAGAAACCTGCATCGGAGACGGTGAAGGTGCCGTATACTCTGGTGGTGATCGTTTCCCCCACGAAGACAACGTTGGTTGCATCCGAGTTCACCACCTGCAGCCTGCCCGTGGCGATGGCCAGCGTCTCGCTGCCTGCTCTGACGATACCGGTGAGCGTGCCGCCGAGTCTGAGCGACCCTGCTTCTATAATGCCGCTGATGGAGATCGTGACGGTCGCCGTGGTGCCGTCGAATGATCGCACGGTGAACCGCTCGGTGAGTCGCCCACTCCCTTGCAGGTTCTGGACGTCCGGGTTGGTGTTGTCCAGGGTGTAGGTCCAGACGCCGCCCATGGTGATGCGGAAGGAGCCGTACCTGCCGGGGGTCGTTTCTTCCTGAAACGTGTTTTGGTTGTTGTCCAGGTCTCTGACTTCCAGTGTGCCGGTGTCTGTGGATACCGAGTCTTCTATGACGAAGCCTTCCATATCGCCCAGGATGACCGGCACGGTGTTGCGGCCGACGACGGTGATGGTGACGATTCCCTGTTGCCCGCCGTCGGCCTGCACGGGGAACCGCTCAATGCGCTCTTCGCCCGCGCCCAGGCCGATGATCGTATGGTGCGCTTCGTAGGCCCAGCGGCCTTCTCTGGTGAGACTGAAGGTGCCGTAGGTGCCGAGGAAGGGTATCTGTGGCACGAAGATGGATTCCATTGGGGTCAGTTGGCCTACGGCGCCGATGAAGCCGCCAAGGTCAGTGCTGACCCTCGTGGTGATTTCTATAACGGTCGCGGCCAAATCGCCGCCTATGGGGCCGTGGACGGTGATGACTACCGTGTTGGTGTGCATGACGCCCGCCAGGTCGGCCACGGTCAGGGCGAACGTCAAGTCCGTGTTCTCAAGCACCTGTGGGGCGGTGAAGGCGACGGTGGCGGTGTTTGCTCCTGTGAGTGGGACGTCGGGCCCGCCGGTCTGCATCCAGCGATAGGAGGTGATCCGGTCGCCCGCATCCGGGTCGCGGCCCATGCCGGTCAGCATCACCCGTTCATTGATGGCCACGGTTCGCGCGTCGCCGGGCCTGGAGGTGGGCCTGTCATTGGCGCCGGTGATGTTGATGGTAATGGTGGCCGTGGTGCCGTCGGCGATCTGCACAGTGAAGGGATCGGTGACTCTTTGGCCCGCGCGCAGGCGGTTGGTTGCGGTCATCCTGTTGTTCAGGATGTAGGTCCAGGAGCCGTCTGCGGCGATGCTGAAGGTGCCGTAGGTGCCGGCGGTGTCGCCCGTCACGATGGCGGTATCGGCGTCTCTGTCCGGGTCAGTGATTATCAGCCTGCCCATGACCGTGTTCGGCACCGCGTTTTGGGGCGTGATGGGGACGGCGGTTTCGGTCACGGCGCGAGTGAAGTCGCCGGTGATGGTGGTCGGGTCGTCGGCGCCAATGACGGTGATGGTGACTCTTCCTGCCGTGGAGATGGTGGTGGCCTGTGCGGAGAACGAAAATCTTCTGGTGTCACCAGTGATCAGGGCATCGGTCGCCGGGGCGGCATTGTCCAGGAAGTAAGTCCAGCTGCCATCGTCGGCCAGGGTGAAGGTGCCGTAGATGTTGATGATCGTCTGCGGAATGAACGTGGTGGTGACGGGTTGCCTGGTCGCTGCGTTGAGTACTCTGACTCTGCCGGTTGCGGGATTGAACTGCGTGAACGGGGAGTCTTCGGTGATGGCGCGGCGATTGCTTGAAGTATCCGGAGCGTAGATGAGTGTCGGCGTCTGCGCCCACGCCCCTTGCGCCAGGCCGAGCCACAGCGCCAGACCCAGGAGGCTCAACAGACCGGGACGGGAGAATTGCCCGCAATACCGGAAAATGCCGTCCCTGTCGGGCTTTTTACAAAAATGGGGGGGGGTGATGAGGTATTTTGTCATTTTCTGTTTTCCCCGTAAACCAGTGTGTTTGTATAGTCATCAATACAACTTTCCGCCGTAATGCAACCCATGTCAAACTCCCTAACAACTTGTGAAAAAACAGAGCTGCTCAAAAAAGACAGTTTTTTCCTATCAACCCAACTCCGTGTAACCCCCCTCTGTTCAAATCGTCCGCCGAACCTATATCCCGCAGAGTTTTAAGTATACTTATTTTCAGTGAAAATCTATCCGTGTTTTCCGGAGTCTGAGTAGTGGCAACTATGACATTTGGGTCTTTGCCTTCGTCATTTTCGATGGAGTTGTCAAAACGCTTGCAATAACATTTTGCCCGCAATGTTAAAATAACTCCGAAATGCATGAAATCCTTGAACGCGATTCCCCGCCTTCCGGTTGCGGGGTTTACTTAATGAAAGACTCTGACGCAAAGGTGCTATACATAGGCAAAGGGTCAAATCTGAAAAACCGCGTCCGGTCTTATTTCGGGCGAAACAGCGACTCAAGACCGCAAATCTCACATCTGATGCGCGAGGTGTCCGGCGTTGACTACATACTCACAAGAGACGAACATGAAGCGCTGATACTTGAAAACTCACTCATAAAGAAACACAAACCGAAATTCAACATACAACTGAAAGACGACAAAACCTACGCCTCTTTGCGGCTTTCAATGAACGAGGATTTCCCCCGGCTTTCAATAACACGGCGCGTGGGCGGAGACGGAGCTTCCTACTTCGGACCGTTCGCCCACGGCGGGGCTTTGAAAAAAACGGCAAAACTCGTCCACAAACTGTTTTCCATAAGAGACTGCCCCAACGGAAAATTCAAACGACACAGAGAACGCCCGTGCCTGAACTATGACATGGGACTGTGCTCCGCTCCGTGCGCGGGGCTGATAGACAAAGAGAAATACCGCGCCCTGTGCGAACGCGCGGAAGTGTTTCTGAGGGGAAACAGGGGCGACATCGCTTCCGTTATCAAAAAGAAAATGAAAAAAGCGGCGGACGACATGAGATATGAAGACGCCTCTTATTACAGAGACCAGATTGAAGCGCTCGGAACAAACAGGGGCTTTGAAAAAGTCGTCTCCTCAAACTTTACCGACAAAGATGTGATTGAAGTGGCGGCGGATGAAAACTCGTTTGAGTTTGTGGTTCTTTTCCACAGAGGCGGCGCAGTGGCGGACAAAGCGGAGTTCTCCGCAAAAACACGGGCGCGGATTTCCCCCGGGCGCTCGCCGAATTTGTGGGAAGATTCTACGACGGCGGAAGGCGGATTCCGCCGGAAATTGTCGTGCCATCCGCCATAGAGCATTCGGAGTCATACGAAAAATGGCTCGCGGAAAAACGGGGCGGAGCGGTGAAGATAATCGCGCCGAGCAGGGGGATGAGGATGAAACTCCTCCGGCTTGCGTCCGACAACGCGGCGGAAGCGCTCAGGAAAAAACGGGTTCGCAGGGAAAAAGACGGGGACGCCCTCTCGTCATTGAAAAAATCGCTGAAGCTGTCAAGAACTCCGCGTTCAATAGAGTGCTTTGACATATCAAACACGCAGGGGAATGAAACAACCGGCTCTCTGGCGCGGTTCAGGGGAGCGGAACCGGACAGAGAAAAATACAGACGCTACAAAATCAAAACCGTTTCGGGACCGGACGATTTCGCAAGCATGAGGGAGATGCTGTCAAGACGGCTTCAAAGGGCGGGCGAACCGGGTTGGGAACCGCCCGACCTGATTCTCATAGACGGCGGAAAGGGGCAGTTGTCCGCGGCGGTTGAGGCGATGAAGGAACTCGGATTTTACGGCGCGGTTGACATTGCCGCAATCGCAAAAGGACGCACAAAAGAGGAGGGAGACTCAATACACACCCCGAAAAGAAAAACCCCGTGGACTCCCGTGAAAAACAGGGAGGGGCTTTTTCTCCTGATGAGAATACGGGACGAGGCGCACCGCTTCGCCCTCGGCTATCACAGAACGCTGAGGGCGAAAACTTTCCTCTCATCGCGCCTGAACTCAATACCCGGAGTGGGCGCAAAACGGACGGCGGCTCTGCTGAAACATTTCGGTTCGGTTGAAAGAGTCAAAGCCGCAAAATCGGATGACATCGCCGCGATTGCGGGAATTGACAAAAAAACCGCAAAAAGAATTGAAGAAACTCTTAACCGGGAAGTCTGAGAAAAAGCGGGCGGATTTTCCGCGCATTCAAAACCGCATTTTTTCCGCCCTCCCCCGGTTTCTATTTTCTTTCTATCAACTCAACCTTGTAGCCGTCAGGGTCTTCCACAAAAGCGATTACGGTTTTGCCGTGCTTCATCGGTCCCGGCGGGCGGATAACTTTTCCGCCGAGTTCGGATATTTTTTCGCATGCGGCTTTGATGTCTTCAACCGCAAACGCCATGTGGCCGTATCCTTCGCCGTGTTCGTATTTGCCGACGCCGTAGTTGTATGTGAGTTCAAGAAACGGCTCCGTGTCTCCGCCGTATCCGAGAAAGGCGAGGGAAAATTTGCCGTCGGGATAGTCTGTTGTGCGGTGGTGGGTCAGCCCCAGAACCTGAGTGTAGAAAAGGACTGCCTTGTCCAGATTGCCGACCCGTATCATTGTGTGAAGGTATTTCATAACTTCGGAAATTTACCCGATATTCCGGTTTTCAGGAAAACTGTCCGGCGATTACATTGTTGTAATAGTAGTTAATCAGGGTTTCAAGCGAGGCAAGGAAAACTTCAACCGCTTTCGCCGACTGTTCGGCGTCCCATTTTCCGGCTTCTTTTTGTTCAAGGTATTTTCCGAAATTTTCCGTAAAAGACTGTCTGATGGAACCGTCTTCATCCCTGAGAACCGCCTCAATGATTGTTTTGTCCTGAATGTCGTATTTTTTATTTTTGACGGCGGTTTCAAAATCCGCAAAAACCGATTCCGGTTTGTCTCCGGGAAATTCGGAGAGGCACGACTTGAAAATTTCCGAAAGGTTTGAGGCGCACATGCGGGTTGCTCACTCGGTTTCGTATTCGGGTTCTTCCGTCCGCCAATCGGACGGGTCAAACTGTTTCACCAAAGGGCGGAACACTCTGTCAAAAGTTGTCAGGTGGTCGGCGCGTTTAAGTTGATTCTCAATTAACACATACTCGTTGCTTTCCGTATTACGAGCCAGAATGTCAGCGCTAAAAACCCCGACAGTTTTTTCAGTTTCCTCAAGTTCCAATTCAATACCGATTGCACCACCGAGCAGAGATATATTTTCCTCTTCCGCAAGCCACGGAGTAAAATTCCCCGCCTCATTCTTCCATATTTGTCTTAATTCAACTTTTTCCAACATCCCCAGTTTTTTATCGTTCCCGTCCATCAAAACCCTCCAATCCCTTCAACAATTCCCGCAATCAGTTTTATTGTCGCCTCAATGTCGCTTTTGTAGGCGATTGAACTTGGGCTGTGAAGGTATCTTGTCGGCACGGAAACAACCGCCGCTTTGCTTCCCTTGCCCGTTACCTGCATTGCGGTCGCGTTTGTGCCGCCCGTTTTTTTCACTGTCATCTGAGACGGAATTTTCTTTTTGTCCGCAATTTTTTTGATGAAAAAACTGAACTCTCTGTCCGCCACAAAAAAGCGGTCGGAAAACCGGATTTCGGGACCCGCGCCCACATTGGCGAGAGATTTGTGCTTCGGAACTCCGGGCAGGTCCATCGCAACCGTCCCCTCAAGGGCGACAACAAACTCCGGTTCGTAAACCGGCGTGATAATCCGCGACCCCCTCAGTCCCGCTTCCTCCTGAACCGTTGCGGTAACAAGCAGGTCGCAGGTCGGTTTCATTTTTCCGCCCGCGCGGGAAACGATTTTGAGCGCCTCAAGGATAATGAAAATGCCCACCCTGTCGTCAATTGAGCGGGAAATTACCGCGTCTTCGGTTTCCACAAGTTCGGTGTCAAATGTTACGGTGTCGCCGATTTGCACATATTTTTTCACCTTGTCCGCGCCGAGTCCGAGGTCAAGAACGCAGTCTTCAACTTCGGGAACGCTTTTGTCCGCGCTTGTTTTGCTTATGTGCGGGGGAATCGCCGCAACCATCGCCTGAAGCGGTTTTTTGCCGTGAATCACAAGCCGCTGTCCGTAGAAAACTCTCGGGTCAATCCCGCCGAGCGCGTGCGCTCTGACAAACCCTCCGTCATCTATGTGGCTTACCATAAAGCCCACCTCGTCCGTGTGGGCGTCAAGAACCAGTCGGGGACCTTTTCCCCCGATACGGGCGATGACATTGCCAAGCGTGTCAACCGTGATGTCTTTTGTGTATTTGCGCAGTTCGGAGACGGTTAAATCCCTCACCCTGCCCTCGTCTCCGGGAACGCCGGGGGTGTCGCACAGTTTTTTGAGAAGTTTTGTATTCATAAGGTTTGAATTATAGCCAATAATGAGAAGGATATTTCACCGCGCCGGATTTTTCACAAAGCCCTCAAACTCAACTGCAACTCAACCCATTTTATTTCCGTGAGAAAGACCCTCACCTTAATCCTCTCCCAGAGGGAGAGGAAATCCCGCTTTGCCCTCTCCGTCATTCCTGTTTCGCCCCTCCGTCATTCCTGCGCAGGCGGGAATCCAATATTTGGGTCTCTTCGCCATTCCTGCGAAAGCGGGAATCCAGTTTTTCAGTAAAGTCTTTGTGCTCTGAATACTGGATACCGGATCAAGTCCGGTATGGCATTGGGAGGGTTTTTCTCCGTCATTCACGCGAAAAAGACCCTCACCTCAGCCCTCTCCCAGAGGGAGAGGAAATTCCGCTTTGCACTCTCCGCTATTCCTGCGGAAGCAGGAATCCAGTTCTTCGGTAAAGTCTTTGCTCTGAATACCCGATACCGGATCAAGTCCGGTATGGCAGAAGAATCAGAACTTAATTGCGCCTTTCAGTCCGAGGCGGTAATCCGGTTTTTCTCTGCGGCTTCTGCTCTGCTCTCCAAGCAACTCCACACTCAACCCGTTTAACTTGCCACCCAACATACTCATCCGCGCTCCCACACCCGCGCTGTGGGAACCCGAACCTTCCACTCCCACCTTTGCAAACGGCGTCAACAACCCACCCGATAGCCCCACTCCGTAACCAAACTCCGCAACAACATCAGCAGAATCCAAACTCACTTCTTCCCCTTCATAATCACCGCTCTTCAATACTTCCTCTCTGTCCCACAACTCATCCGCCTTGCTGTTGGAATCCGCTCCCCAGGAAGACTCCACAGACACCCGCGCTCCGCGACCGTCCACCTCCTTCTGTTTTACCAAAGCAGTCAAATTTAATCCCCACTCACCAAAACCGCTCTCCTCATGTGCAACCAGCAGACGCCAACGCGCTCCCAATCTCACACCGCGTAAATAGTTCTCGTATTCAACACCCGCCCCTATGTCAACTCCAAACCCTTCCTCCGAATCACCCTCATCAAAACGTCCGCCCACTTCCAGCACGGGAGACAAACGCTCTTGCTCCCGGGAAAGCAAGTCACGCGCGCGACCTTCAAAAGCAAGACGCACACGCCCCGCCTCGCCTTCAACGGATGACAGTCTGTCCCTTATGGCATCGGACTTAACCCTCACACCAAACACATCCGTCTTCAAAGCAAAATCAAACGCGCCCGCAGATAACAACTCCCCTCGCGCTCCCGCCGCAACCATAAGCATACTGATGCCCGTATTGTCCCCTTCATCATCACCCTCATACTCAATTTCCAAATTCCCCTTGCCAACTCCGAACATAACCCATGTGCTCAAACGCTCATGAGGACTCCAGTGAGCGTAGGGATACAGATTCCCAAGACGAGCTGTTATCTTGCCTTCTCCCGCCAAATCTCCGCCATAGTCTATTGAACCTCCGGCGAAGGAAACCGCAAATCCAAACAGCGCATCGGGACGGAAACGGTAGTCCACTCCCAGATAGGCGGACAATACCCTGCCGTCAATGGAAAGATCGTTTCTCGGACGACCGTCAAAACCCCTGATGTCTCCCTGTCCCCAAACTGTCCACTGTCCCGCATAGCCAAGGCCGGAGTCTCCTTCACGAAGGGTGAGTTGAAAATCGCTCGCCTGTAGCAAATCACGCGCGGAAACCATGGCAATGCCGCCGTCCCCGTCCGCTACCGTAAGGGCGTCAAACACTCCGTATATGGCGGAAGAGGCGTCTCCGTCAGGTCCGAGAGCGGATATATCCATCTGTCCGCCTCCCAGAGAACCGCGAAATCCGCCGCCACCTGCGGACGATGAGAAACGCTCGCCAATTGTGTCAACCGCCCCGGTCGCCACTGTGCGACCGAATGCCGCCAACACGGGCTTAAACAACTCCTCACTCGCCTGCGATCTGACTGTAACGGTAAAGATGATGGTGGTTGTGCCGACATCGTCTCTGATGGTGTAGGTCAACTCGGTGACGCCGGCGCGGGTCGGCGTGCCGGACAGGGTGCCGGGGGTGGTGTCGCCGCCATTGTAGGTCAGCCCGGGCACGGCGGTCTCCACCGACACCCCGTTCGGGCCGGTCAGGGCGTAGGTCAGCGCACCACCGGTGCCAATGGCGACCGGCAGGTCCAGGGAAAAGCTGGGGGCGTTAATCATCAGGATTTGATTGCCAATGGACCGCCGCACCGTCGGCGGGTTGTCATCATCGGTGACGGTAACGGCCACACTGGCGATGTTGACCGCCATATAGCGATCGTCCGTGCTCGTCGGCGTATGGGTCACGGTTGCCGTGCGGCTGTCGCTGGGGGGGTTGTCCACGTCGTCGTTGATGCCGTTCACGGTGACGGTTTGCGCCGTGTTCCAGTTGGACGTGGAGAAGGTCAGGGCGTCCGTTGAGATCGTGGCCGGCGGGTCGGCGGGGGCAATGGCCACGGCAATCATCACACTGGCCGTCGGTGCGCTGTTGAGGACCACGGTGTAGGTGTCGGTGCCGCCATCTTCCGGGATCGTGAGGGCCGTCGGGGTGACGGTGACGCCGACAGCGGGAACGATGGTGATGGTGAACGTCAGGCTGTCGGTGTCGGTGTCGGCGGTATCCACGTCGCTGTCGCTCACGGTGTAGGTGTAGGTGGTGGCGATCTGCTCCGTGCCTGCCGCCGGCGTGCCGGTCAGGGTGTTGCCGGTTGGGGTGACGTTCAGGCGCAAGTCGCTCGGCAATGCCGGGCTGATGCCGTAGCTCAACGCGCCGTCGCCGCCGTTGCCCGTCGGCAGAGTGACGGTGCCGATACTCATGCCCACGGCGTAGATTTGCGCAGAGATGCCCGCCCCGCTGAACGTCGGCGCGCTGTTCAGGGCATTGACGGTCAGGGTGTAGGTGCCGGAATCAGAGCCTACGGAGTTGGTGGCCGTCCAGGCGATGACAAAGACCTGCGATAACGTGCCATTCGTGATGGCATCAACAGCGACGTCACCCGTGATGGTACAGGCCGCGCCATTCAAGGTCAGCCCGCCGGGGAGGGGGGAAGTGATGGCACAGGTGACCGGCGCCGTCCCGGTCACGTCAAGGCTGATGGCGATTGTCTCCCCTTCAGTCACCGTTCTGCTGCCATCGGAGGCCTCCGGCGCCACAGGTGGAGACATGGCGTTGGTCACAGACCTCAAGGTCAACCCGGCGGCGTCGTTGCCGGCGATATCCTGCAGCGGGGTACTGCCGGGCGTATAGCTCACCGCGACCGTCAACACTCGGGCCACTCCGGCGCTCAACGCCAGGATGACTCTGGTGCCGCTGATGGTCGTTCCGGTGACCGTCGGGGCCGTGCCGCCGCCACTGACCGCTATCGTGTAGACAGCATTGGCCGGGGTGGAGGATGGGTCCATGGGCTCGTTATACGTGAGGACCATGCTGTTGCCGTTGACGGTGGCGCCGGTCAGGGTCGGCGTCGCCGTGTCCACCGCATGAACGATATTGGCGGCCACGGCATCATGTGTGAGTACCGCATCGTTGCCGGCGTTTCTAATGGCGCTGCCGTCGGGCAGGGTGAAGGCATTGGCGGCGATGCTCACGCCGTCGGCATCGGTGTCTCCGGCGGCCACCGTGTAGGCGAAGACCAGGCTGCCTCTGCCTCTGGTGTAGGCCGCCGTACGGGTGTTTCCGCCGATATTCAGCGCAATCTCCGGGGTGCCCGTGGCGGTGACGTTATCGCTGAAGGTGACCGTGACTTCAATGGCCTCGCCCAGCGCATAGGGGCCGGTACTGATGAAGGCCACACCGCTCACGGTCGGTACCGCCTCACGGGTGACGGTGACCGTGTAGGTCCTCGTGTTGGTGGTGTCGGCGGAGGTGACGATGATGGGAATGGCCCTCGGCGTGCCTGCCGTCAGGGGAATGGCGACGCTGGCGGTGCCGCTGTCCACTTCAACGCCGTTCACGAGAATCGTGGCGATGACCGTCGCGAGGGCGGACGGCGTCACGGTCACCTCGTCGACGCGGTTGGGTACCAGGGCGGTATAGGCCAGGGTGTTTTCGCGGAACCCCGGGTTCAGGGTGCCGTCGGACAGGGTCAGGCCGATTAACGCGTCGGACGGCAACAGCACGAGGGCGCCACCGAAACTTCCGCCGTTGACGAGGAAGCAGTCGTCGCTTTCGGTGATCTCAACAATGGCATCGGCGAAGTCATGGGCGCAGGCAAAATGGGCGTCGCGGGCATTGGCGTCCACAATGAAGCCGTTGGGGCCAACGCTGGTCACGGTACCAAGCACGTCGTCAAAGATGCCGATGGGCAGTCCGGTGTCCGCCGTGAAGCTGTTGCCGGACAAATCCACCACTTCCAGCGCATCCAGGCCGTCAAAGTCGCCGAGGTCCAGGTCCTCAATGAATTGATTGGAAAAATCAAGCCTCGTAATGCTTGCCAGGTCGGGCACGCCCGAGCAACTGGTGGAGGTGGACGCGGCGACAATCGCCTGACTGGCCTCCACCGAGCGGCCGCAGACGTTGACGCCGTCACTGGGGACGATGGGCAGACTGCCGGCATCCAGGGGGTCGTCGCCTTCGTGCCCGGTAGCCGTCACCGTGACCGACAACGTGTTGCCGGCGGTGACGTCTATCCCTCTCTCAAGCGTCAGGTCCAGCCTGGCGACCGTGTCGCTCATGCGCTCGAAGCCTTCCAGGACGACGTTGCCACCGGTCACGGTATCGCTGACGGTGAAGTACGCCGCCGTCAGCGGGTCTGTGTACACGGTGTTCTCCAGCGTCACCAGGACACTCGCACCATCACCGAGCAGATTGGCTTCGGTCACCGTGCCGGTCAGGGTGGCGACGGGCTGCGTCGACGCCGCACGGGTGGCGGTGACCGTGTAGGTCATCGTGGTGGTGCCGTCGGCGGAGGTGACGACAATGGGAATGGCCATCGGCGTGTTTACCGCCAGGGTGATGGCGGCGCTGACGGTGCCGCTGCCGACGTCGTCGCCGTTGACGGTAATCGTGGCGCCGGTGCGGGTGGCGGTCGGCGTCACGGTTATCGTTTCGACGCGGTTGGCGACCGCGACGGTATAGGTCGTGGTGGCGGTGGCGAATGACGGTATCAGGATGCCGGTGGACAGGGTCAGGCCGCTCAACGTGACGTCGGCATCCAGCAGCGCAAGGGCGGTGTTGAATTGTGTGGAGCTGATGCGGAGGCAGTCGTCCACTCCGTCTGTGGCGTCGACAATGTCGCCGGCGTCGTCACGGGAGCAGACAAAATGGGCGTTGCGGACGATGTTGTCAATGCGAAAATTGGAGACGCCAGAGGTCGCAATGGGGCCCAGTCTGTTAGCAAGCACGTCGTCAAAGATGCCTTCGGGCAGACCGGTGCCCACCGTGAACATATTGCCGTTTAGGACCAACGTGACCAGCGCATTCAGGCCGTCAAAGACGTTGGCATCAAGGCTGGTGAGTTCGGTGCTGACCAAATTCAACGACCGAAGCGACGTCAAGCCGGCAAACTGACCGGCATTCAGTGTCCCGAGGGGGTTGTTGTTCAAAAACACTGTTTCAAGCGCCGTCAAGCCGGCAAACAGATTGGCATCAAGTGTCCTAATGTTGTTGACGCCCAGATTTATCGTCCGAAGCCCCGACATCCCGGCCAAATCGCCGGCTTGAAATCCAGAGAGACCTGTACCACGCACGTTCAGGCGGCTAATCGACCCCAGATCCCCCACACTCGTGCATTCGCTGGCAGAGGACCGGTTGACAATCTCATTCCGCACCTGTGGCGTGCGGTCGCACACATTCACGCCGGCGCTGGCGGTAATCGGGATGGTGTTGGTGGTCATCAGGTTGCCGGCGCCGGTGTGGCCGGCGGCGTCGAGGGTGGCGGACAGCGTGCCATTGGCGGTGATGTCCACATTGTCATACGCCAGCGTCAGCGTGGCGACGGTGTCGCTGTCGCGGGTAAAATCGCTCACGGTCACGGTCCCGGCGACGGTATCCGTCACGGTGAAGTGGCTGAGCGCCAGTGTGCCTGTGGCGGCGTATTCGGTGTTGGCCAGCGTGACGGTGACGGTCGGCGCCGTGGAGGCGAACAGGTTGGCTTCGGTCAGCGGGCCGGTCAGGGTGGCGGTGCCCGTCGCTACCGGCGCTACCGGATTGATGCGAACGGTAAAGTCAAATGTGTCAACTTCTGTATCCAAAGAATCAAGAAAGCGAACGTTAAAATTACAGGCCCTTCCAGCATGAACTGGCATAGGCCTAAAGGTGTATATGCCAGTCTGCCCACCAACACTGGGTGATATATTACAAGAATCCACTGTTCTTGACCACAAGGTGCCAAAGGGATTCACCGCGTCAGGATGATTCACATCAAAATCCACACGGAAATCGTCTCCCACATCAAGGGTGCCCGGGATGACATCATCTGTATAAATGACGCCAAAAGGTGCAAGCGTGTTGTTGGTCACCGGCGTCGCGGTCAATCCGGCGGCGTCGTTGCCGGCGATATCCTGCAACGGGGTACTGCCGGGCGTATAGCTCAACGTGACCGTCAACCCTCGGGCCACTCTGGCGCTCAACGCCAGGATGGCTCTGGCGCCGCTGATGGTCGTTCCGGTGACCGTCGGGGGCGTGCCGCCGCCGCTGACCGCTATCGTGTAGGCATTATTTGCCGGGGTGGAGGATGAGTCCAGGTTCTCACTATAAGTGAGGGTCATGTTGGTGGCGTTGACGGTGGCGGTGGTCAGGGTCGGCACCGTGGTTTCCACCGTATGGGCGGGATCGTCGGTCATGCCATCATGTGTGAGTACCGCGTCGGTGCCGCCGGCGCCTTGAATGGTGCTGCCGGAGGGCGCGGTGAGGGCATTGGCGCCAATTCTCACGCCGTTTGGATCTCTCTCCCCGGCGACCACCGTGTAGGCGAAGACCAGGTCGGCGCTGCCGCTGCCGCTGGTGTAGGCCGCCCTGCGGGAGACTCCGTTGATAATCAGCTCAAACTCCGGGGTGCCCGTGACGATGACATCCTCGCTGAAGGTGACCCTGACCCGGATTTGCTCGCCCAGCGCATAGGGGCCGGTACTGGCAAATGCCACACCGCTCACGGTCGGCAGCGCGCGGGCATTGATGCGAATGGCAAACGTGAATGTGTCAATTACTGCATCCGTCCTATCCTCAAAGCGAACGCTAAAATTACAGGTCATTTCAGCATGAGCCGGCATAACACTAAAGGTGAACAGGCCAGAACTACTATTAATACTGTGTCCATCACCACAAGAATTCGTTAGTCTTCTCCAGGGGCCGATGCCTGAAGACTCGTCAGCATTATTGATATCAAAATCCAGACGGAGTTCGTCTCCCACATTCAGGGTTGCCGGGATGACATCATCGGTATAAATGGTGTTCGCACGTGCCACAGTCCTCGGTGCCAGACTGGCGGCGGCGTTGCCGGCGGTATCCTGCAACGGGTTACTGCCGGACGTATAGCTCAGCGTGACCGTCAACTCTCCTGTGACGGTGGCGCTAAGCGTCAGGGTGGCTCTGGTGCCACTGATGGTCGTTCCGGTGACCGTCAGGACCGTGCCGTCGCGGACTACTATCGTGTAGGCATTATTGGCAGGGGTGGAGGATGTGTCCAGGTTCTCATTATAAGTGAGGAACAACATGTTGCCGTTGAGGGTGGCGCCGGTCAGGGTCGGCACCGTGGTGTCCACCGCATGGGCGGCATCTTGGAACACGGCAACATGCGTGAGTATCGCATCGTTGCCGTCGGCGCCTCTAATGGCACTGCTGGCAGGCGTGGTGATGACATTGGGGCTAATGCTCACGCCGTTCGCATCGGTCTCCCCGGCGGTCACCGTGTAGGTGAATGTCAGGTTGGCGCTGCCGGTGCCGCTGGTGTAGGTCGCCGCGCGGGGGATTGCGCCGATATTCAGCTCAATCTCCGGGGTGTCCGTGACGGTGACATCCTCGCTGAAGGTAACCCTGACCCGGATTTGCTCGCCCAGCGCATAGGGGCCGGTACTGGTGAAGGCCACACCGCTCACGGTCGTTGCCGCCGCACGGGTGACGGTGACGGTGTAGGTCATCGTGGTGGTGGCGTCGGCGGCGGTGACAATAACGGGAATGCTCAGCGGTGTGCCTGCTGTCAGGAGAAGGTTGGCGCTGTTGGCGCCGCTGGTGACGGTGTTGCCGTTGACGGTAATCGTGGCGCCGGCATTGGTGGCGGCCGGCGTCACGGCTACAGCGCCGACGTTGTTGGGGACCGAGGCGGTATAGGCCGTGGTGGCAGAGTCAAACGTCGGGGTGAGGGTGAGGGTGCCGCTGGAGTCGATAAGGGTCAGGTCGCTCAATGTGGCATCGGCCAGATTGTAGGCGTTGAACTGTGCCGAGGTGATTCTCAAACACTGGGACACGCCGGAGGTGGCGGCGACAATGGCATCGGCATCGTCACGGGAGCAGACAAAATGGGCGGTCCGGCCGGTGGCGTCCACGGCAAGTCCGAAGTCTCCACTGGTTGCGGTGGTCATCACCGTATCGATCACCTCGTCAAAGATGCCGGCGGGCAGACCGGTTCCCGCTGTGAACGGGTTGTCGTGCAAGCCTAAATTCACAAGCGCGTCCAGTCCGTCAAAGATGCCGGCGGGCAGGGATGTGAACTCGTTACTGTTTATGTACAAACTCTGCACTGAAGTCAGGCCGGCAAAAACGTTGGGGGGCAGTGTGTTGAGGTTGTTGTTGAACAAATTCAACTCCACAAGCGAGGACAAGTCGGCAAAAATATTGGCAGGCAGTGTCGTGAGGCTGTTTCGGAGAAAACGTAAAATTGTCAGCCCCGTCAAGCCGGCAAAATCGCCGCGTTGCAGCTCAGTGATGCCAGCACCTGGAACTTTAGTAGGCCTACTAAGGATAAGGGTCGGAATCGTCGCCAGATCGGTGATACTCGTGCATTCGCTGGCCGAAGACCGGTTGATAATTTCATCCCGCACCTGTGCCGTGCGACCGCAGACATTCGTGCCGGTACTGGCGGTAATCGGTATGGTGTTGGTGGTCAGGGCGCCGGTGCCGGTGTGGCCGGCGGCGGTGAGGGTGACGGACAGGGTGCCGTTGGCGGTAATGTCCTCGCCGCTGTGCGTCAGCGTCAGCGTGGCGACGGTGTTGCTGTCACGGGTAAAACCGCTCACGCTCACGGTCCCGGCGACATCATCCGTCACGGTGAAGTGGTTTTGCGCCAGTGTGCCCATGTCGGCGTATTCGGTGTTCGCCAGCCTGACGGTGATGGTCGGCGCCGTGGCGGCGAACAGGTTGGCTTCGGTCAGCGTGCCGACCAAGGAGGCGATCGGGGTGTCGGGTAAGACTCTGATGCTGAAAATGATTTCGGAGAAGTCCTGACTGTTTTCATGGGTAAAAAGGTCACCGTCGTTAGCAATATATCTGTAGTTGGTGGCCACCTGTTCCGTCGTCGGGGTGCCGGAGAGGGCGCGTCCGTTCAAGGCGATGCCGGCGGGCAATGATGGGACGATTGTATAACTAGAGCCGCTGAATGCTGCCTCCGGCAGCGTGATGGCGGGGATGGGTGTACCCACTGTGTAGATCTGGCTGGGGATGCTGTTCGCCGCGCTGCTGAAACCCGGTGCGAAGCGGAAACTCTGGTCGAAAAACTCAATTGTGAAGGAAATCGTGTCTGTGTCGTCGGGGTTGATGTCGCTGTCGCTCACACGGTAGGTGTAGGAGCGGCGGTCTAACCCCATTCCCCTTTTGTCTACGGTGAGGATATTGCCGTTCAGGGAGAAGCCGGAGGGCAATGTCGGACTGATGGTATACCTCAAGGCGCCATCGCCGCCTGTGGCGGTCGGCAGGGTAAAGGTAGCTGTCCGCTGGGCAATAAACACCAAGTCGCCAATGTTGGCGTCGCTGGGGAAACTGGGAGTTGAGGTGTGATCGCGCTTCGTCAGGACTTCGGAAATGGCATACAAGCGGTTACTTGAACCTCCAGTCTGTGCTGCTGGGTTGCCCCCGGAGAGCTCTCGCAATTGTCTCGCCTGCGTGCGCGATTGACCATAAACGACACCACTGTTGCCAGCCGGCCCGTTGCCACCACCAAAACCTGTAATTTTCGTTCCATTTGGATTGCTGCCCGTCCACACACGCCTGTTTGCTGAGTCCACATTTCCGTTACTGAGACGCGTCTCAAGAGTGTCCCAGTTCCCGTCGTAGAAGTCGTTATAGTTGTCCGCGACCTTTCTGCCTTTGAAGTAGAAAATCCGTTCGCCGGTGCCGGTGGTCATGGTGTTGTCGCGCGCATCCACCGTACTGGTGGAGATCAAGGCTTTGAAGGGAATGTCAGCTAACTCGCCAGTGCTGGATACCTGTCCCTGGACGTAGTTGTTGTAGACTTCAATGTTGCTGCTTTGAGCGTTCCTGGATCCGCCGCTGATGAACATGATGCGGTAAGATTCGCCGGTTGAGATGCAGTCAGGAACGATGCCGGTCCAAGTAACCGCGCCGTCGCAAGCGTCCTGCGCGCTTGCCGGCGCCGGTGCGATTGCCGCCGAGAGCAGCAGTAGCAATACGATTAGCCACTTCATGACGGCACGCTGCCGCCGGTGCGGACTGTTAGGTTTTTTGGGGGGGGGTAGAGGTAAGATGTCTTTGTGGTCACTGCTGTAGTAATCATCAAATGCTCCCTTGTTTGGCTTTTAATTATCAATCGGTTATTGCCTACTAAAACTGACGCAATTATAAAACGCCGAAGACGAGTTGTCAATCAATATACCATTGACTTGTAGAAAGAAAGACCCTCACCTCAGTCCTCTCCCAGAGGGAGAGGAAATTCCGCTTTGCCCTCTCCGCCATTCCTGTTTCGCCCCTCCGTCATTCCTGCGCAGGCGGGAATCCAATATTTGGGTCTCTTCGCCATTCCTGCGAAAGCGGGAATCCAGTTCTTCGGTAAAGTCTTTGCTCTGAATGCCCGATACCGGATCAAGTCCGGTATGGCAGAAGAATCAGAATTTAATTGCGCCTTTCAGTCCAAGGCGGTAATCAGGTTTTTCTCTGCGGCTTCTGCTCTGCTCCCCAAGCAACTCCACACTTAACCCGTTTAACTTGCCGCCCAACATACTCATCCGCGCTCCCACACCCGCGCTGTGGGAACCCGAACCTTCCACCCCAACCTTTGCAAACGGCGTCAACAAGCCGCCGGACAGCCCCACTCCGTAACCAAACTCCGCAACAACATCCGCAGAATCCAAACTCACTTCTTCCCCTTCATAATCACCGCTCTTCAACACTTCCTCTCTGTCCCACAACTCATCCGCCTTGCTGTTGGAATCCGCTCCCCAGGAAGACTCCACAGACACCCGCGCTCCGCGACCGTCCGCCTCCTTCTGTTTTACCAAAGCCGTCAAATTTAATCCCCACTCACCAAAACCGCTCTCCTCATGCGCAACCAGCAAACGCCAACGCGCTCCCAATCTCACACCGCGTACATAGTTCTCGTATTCAACACCCGCCCCTATGTCAACTCCAAACCCTTCCTCCGAATCACCCTCATCAAAACGCCCTCCCACTTCCAACACGGGAGACAAACGCTCCTGCTCCCGGGAAAGCAAGTCACGCGCGCGACCTTCAAAAGCAAGACGCACACGCCCCGCCTCGCCTTCAACGGATGACAGTCTGTCCCTTATGGCATCGGACTTAACCCTTACACCAAACACATCCGTCTTCAAAGCAAAATCAAACGCGCCCGCAGATAACAACTCTCCTCGCGCTCCCACCGCAACCATAAGCATACTGATGCCCGTATTGTCCCCTTCATCATCACCCTCATACTCAATTTCCAAATTCCCCTTGCCAACTCCGAACATAACCCATGTGCTCAAACGCTCATGAGGACTCCAGTGAGCGTAGGGATACAGATTCCCAAGACGGGCTGTTATCTTGCCTTCTCCCGCCAAATCTCCCCCATAGTCTATTGAACCGCCGGCGAATGAAACCGCAAACCCAAACAGCGCATCGGGACGGAAACGGTAGTCCACTCCCAGATAGGCGGACAATACCCTGCCGTCAATGGAAAGATCGTTTCTCGGACGACCGTCAAAACCCCTGATGTCTCCCTGTCCCCACACTGTCCACTGCCCCGCATAGCCAAGGCCGGAGTCTCCTTCACGAAGGGTGAGTTGAAAATCGCTCGCCTGTAGCAAATCACGCGCGGAAACCATGGCAATGCCGCCGTCCCCGTCCGCTACCGTAAGGGCGTCAAACACTCCGTATATGGCGGAAGAGGCGTCTCCGTCAGGTCCGAGAGCGGATATATCCATCTGTCCGCCTCCCAGGGAACCGCGAAATCCGCCGCCGCTTGCGGACGATGAGAAACGCTCGCCAATTGTGTCAACCGCCCCGGTCGCCACTGTGCGACCGAATGCCGCCAACACGGGCTTAAACAGTTCCTCACTCGCCTGTGATCTGACTGTAACGGTAAAGTTGATGATGGTGGGGCCAATGTTGTCGGTAACGGTGTAGGTCAGCCGGGTGACGCCGGACGCGGTCGGCGTGCCGGTCAGGATGCGTGTGCCGGTGTCATAGACCAGCCCGTCGGGCAGGTTGCCGGTCAGGGCGTAGGTCGGCGTGCCGGTGGAGCTGGTGGCGGCGGGCAGGGTCAGGGAAGGTATGGGGTTGTTAATCATCCAGACTTGATTGGCAATGGACGGCACCGTCGGCAGGGAGTCGTCATCGTTTATCCTAACACTTGCCGTGGCAGGGTCGCCGACCGCGTAGCCGCTTCCCGTCGTTACCGTTGCGGCTATCGTGCCGGCGGCTTCGTTGATGGTGTCGTCGGTGGTCGGCACTGTCAGTGTGGCGGTCGTGGTGGTGGCAAGAATAATTACCGTCTCCGGCGGCGCACCGCTAATGAAGTTGCCCGCACCGTCGTTCACCGCCACTGTGACGGTCACATCCGCCGCCGGTGCCGGTGCGGCGGTCAGCGTGAAGGTGGCATCCGTGCCCTCGGTTATCGGAGAAGTCACGGCGGCAATTGAGATGTTCGGCGACTCCGCCGTGCCCTCTTCATCTATGAGGGTAACGCCCACAGTGAAAACCGAGTTAAAGCCGCCGCCGGTAATGGTGTGCGTCACGGTGACGGTGCGGTCTTCCGGATTGTCTATGTTGTCGTCCAAGCCGGTTACGGTAACCGTCCGCGCCGTGTTGTAGTTGCTTGTTGTGAAGGTCAGCGTGGTCGGCGATACCGTTGCGATTGTGTTATCGCTACTGACAAGGGTCATCACAGCATCAGATGTCGGCTGGGAGTTGAGCCCCACGGTGTAGGTGGTGTCGCCGCTATTTTCCGGGAACATGAGGGTACTATCGGAGACGGTGGGGATGAGGAGGTATTCGTTGAATTGTGAGGAGGAGATGCGGAGGCAGTCTTCCACTCCGTCTGTGGCGGAGACAATGGCATCGGCGTCGTCACGGGAGCAGACAAAATGGGCGTCGCGGACTCTTTGGTCGATAAAAAACCCGACGAGGGAGCCGGAGGGGTTAATTGCCCCCAGTGTATCAAGCACGTCGTCAAAGATGCCGGCGGGCAGACCGGTGTCCGCTCTGAGCCTGCCGGTGTTTCCCAAGCTCAATGTCCGGAGCGACGACAAACCGACAAAAATGTCGGCAGAGAGCTGTTCTAACTGAAGGTTGGAGTGCAACTCCAGAGTCTCAAGCAACGACAAACCGGCAAAAATGTTGGCCGGTAATGTGGTGAAGCTGTTGCCGCTCAAATCCAAAGTCATCAACGACGACAAACCGGCAAAAATATTGGCCTGTAATGTGGTGAGTCTGTTGAAGCCCAAATCCAAAACCGTCAGCCCCGTCAAGCCGGCAAAATCGCCGCTTTGCAGCGAAGTCGTGCTCAGGAACGAATTAAGGTTCAGTGTCGTAATCGTCGCCAAATCCCCCACACTCGTGCATTCGTCGGCAGAGGACTCGCTGACAATCTCATCCCGCACGTCGGGCGTGCGGCCGCACACATTCGTGCCGGCGCTGGCGGTAATCGGCACATTGCCGGCATTCAGAACTTCGGTGCCGGTGTGTCCTGCGGCAAGCACCATCACGGACAAAGTGCCGGAGGAGGTGATGTCCACGCGGTCAAAGCCCAGCTCCAGCATGGCGACCGTGTCGCTGGTGCGGATAACATCGCTCACGGTTACGGTCCCATCCACGGTATCACTCACGGTGAAGTGCGCCGTAGTCGGCGTGGCAACGTATGCTGTGCCGCTCAGCCTTAAGGTTACAGTCGCCGTGCCGGCGAACAGGTTGGCTTCGGTCAGCGTGCCGGTCAGTGTTGCCGTTGGCGCAGCCGGCGCATTGACTGTCAGGGTGTATGTGCCTGAATCAGAGCCTACGGAGTTTGTTGCCGTATATGCTATTGCAAAGACCTGTGATGAACTGCCATTAGTTATGGCGTCACTATCTACATCACCGGTTATTGAACATGTGGCGGTGTTAAACATAAGACCGCCGGGTATTGTGGAACTGGTGGCACAGGTTATAGGAGCGCCACCCGTAACTCCCAGAGGGAGGATTACTCCCGTATCACCTTCAGTGACAGTTGCGCCGCCATTCGGCGCTGTCGGCGACGCAGGCGTGGTGTTGGTCACAGTCTCAGTGGTCAGCCCGATGGCGTCGTTGCCGGCTATGTCTTGCAACGGGGTACTGCCGGGACGGTAGCTCACCGTTACCGTCAAACCGTTGGTTACGGCGGCGCTTAGAGTCAGGGTTGCCATTCTGCCGCTGATGGTCGTTCCGGTTACCGTCGGGGGCGTGCCGCTGCTTACCCCTATCGTGTAGGCGCTATTTGCCGGGGTGGAGGATGTGTCCAAGTTCTCATTATAAGTGAGTATCAGAGTGGCGGCGTTGACTGTAGCACTGACAAATGCCGGCGCCCTGGTGTCCACCCTATGGGTGAGATTTTGGAGCACGGCATCATGCGTGAGTATCGCCGCATTGTTGCCGGTGTCTTGAATTGTGCCACCGGACAGGTTGATTGCATTGGCGTTAATGCCCACGCCGTTCGCATCGGTCTCTCCGGCGGCCACCGTGTAGGTGAAAATCAGGTTGGCGCTACCGGTACCGCTGGTGTAGGTCGCCGCGCGGGGGATTCCGTTGATATTCAGCGCAATCTCCGGGGTGCCCGTGACGGTGACATCCTCGCTGAAGGTTACCATTACTCTGATTTCCTCGCCCTGCATATAGGGGCCGGTACTGATGAATGCCACACTGCTCACGGTCGGCGCGATGGCATTGACACGAACGGTAAATGCGAATGTGTCAATTTGTGTATCCGCTAACTCAAAAAATCTGACGGTAAAAACACAGTCCCTTCCAGCATGAGCCGTCATAGCACTAAAGGTGAATATGCCACTTCCACCATTAATACCGTGTCCATTAACACAAGAATTCGTTACTCCTCTCCACAAGTTGTTGCTGGTTCGACTCTCGTCACGATGATTTACATCAAAATCCACCATGAAAGAGTCTCCCACATTCAGGGTTGTCGGGATGGCATCATCGGTATAAATGGTGTTCGCACGTGCCACAGTCCTCGGTGCCAGACTGGCGGCGTCGTTGCCGATGGTATCCTGCAACGGGTTACTGCCGGGCGTATAGCTCAGCGTGACCGTCAACTCTCCTGTGACGGTGGCGCTAAGCGTCAAGGTGGCTCTGGTGCCGCTGATGGTCGTTCCGGTGACCGTCAGGACCGTGCCGTCGCGGACTACTATCGTGTAGGCATTATTGGCAGGGGTGGAGGATGTGTCCAGGTTCTCATTATAAGTGAGGAACAACATGTTGCCGTTGAGGGTGGCGCCGGTCAGGGTCGGCGCCGCGGCGTCCACCGTATGGGCGGGATCGTCGGTCATGCCACCATGTGTGAGTACCGCGTCGTTGCCGCCGGCGCCTCGAATGGTGCTGCCGGAGGGCGCGGTGAGGGCATTGTCGCCAATTCTCACGCCGTTTGTATCTCTCTCCCCGGCGGGCACCGTGTAGGCGAAGACCAGGTCGGCGCTGCCGCTGCCGCTGGTGTAGACCGCCCTGCGGGAGACTCCGTTGATAATCAGCTCAAACTCCGGGGTGCCCGTGACGATGACATCCTCGCTGAAGGTGACCCTGACCCGGATTTCATCGCCCAGCGCATAGGGGCCGGTACTGATGAAGGTCACTGTCTCTATAGTAATTGGTGGTATTCCGCGTACAATTAACTCAAAGCTTCTTGTTACTCTACTTGGCCCATCGTTTAGAGTTACAACAACCTGACATGTTTTACCTGCATCTACACTAGTTGGTGTCCAAGTGAATACTCCGCTATTGCCAATATTTGTCGTGCCGTCTATTGCACAGTTAGCACTTGAGACAGCAAATCCGGGGAGACTGGCACCAACGGGTACAAATGTAAAACGAAATTCTTCTCCTACGGAGCCTGTTCTGTCATTTTCCGTAAATGCTGCCGGATCTGTTATGGATAGTGGTTGCGCAACCACAGTAAATGTATGCATTATTCTTACTTGTTGATTGTCGGCATCAGTTAAAGTAAATGTAAATTCATGGACACCGACACGATTTGCACCGGGAGCCCATGAAAATTCTCCATCTGTATTAAGGGTCGCGCCCAGATTGCCGGGTTGTAAACTCCACCTTGGGTCAGGATCATTGGTATCATCATCCGAACCCACAAAAGTAAATGTTACTGGTGGTTGACCTACGGTAAGTGAGTCAGGAATTGTATTTGGATCCGTATCTATTGTCGGGAAGCGGTTGGCGTTATTTAATCTGAGTGTGGCAGGTTGATTACCTGACGGCCCACTGCCATCCCTCACTGTCCACACAAAGTTAAAGACCCTGGAAGGTTCTGCGACATTTAAAGTGTCAAATGAAAACCGGCCCCCTACAAACGAACCTGTGGAAGGATTGAGGGTACTTGCAATATCTGGCGGCAAATCGCCGGATACATATGCGTATGTGAGACTGTCTTCTATTGGTGGACTTTCAACAGGGTTTGTTACTACGTTACTCAGAGCAGGAATGACTAAATTCTCTGATGTAGAACGGTTGTATGCCAAGACGGTTGGTGGTGTGTTTGTCTCAGTGACTGCAATTGTATGAGTTACAAAGGATTCTGTTCCGGCATCTATATTAAGCAGTGTAAATGTAAATACAACTGAAGTGCCGCCACGATCTTCACCCGGAGTCCATGAGAACACTCCAGTACCTGAAAAAAGACTTGCACCCACATCGCCAGGTCTTAGACTCCATTGTAATGACGACCCACCGTCAGGATCTCTACCTGTGAAAGTAGTTGATACTGTTTGATGTTCATCAATCCTTGCAGGGAGAGTAAAAGGATTTATTATCGGAGGTGCGTTGACGTTAGTTACAGTGATGGTTCCGGTTTGCGGGCCAACTGTATTCGTCCCATCAGTGTAGGTCCACATAAAGTCAAAGGCTTGTGGTGAGGATCCAGCATCTGTTGCAGAAAAGGATGCGGTTCCGGAAAAGGTTCCGTCAGTGTTCAGGGTGAGGCCGTCAGGGAGTGTTTCACCGGCTTCCAGGCTGTATGTCGGATTTTCTCCCTCATTTGTAATAACACTGGATAGGGCGTCAATGTTAACGACATCACCCTCGTTGATACTCGCTGAATATGTGCCGGAAACAGCTGGCGATGCTGCAATATTGTATTCGGCGAATTGTGCGGCGGTGACGCGCAGGCAGTCGGCGGCGCTGGTGAAGGTGACGATTGCCGCAGCGTCGGAACGGGAGCAGACAAAATGGGCGGCCCGACCGTCGGCGCCCACGGAAAGTCCGTTGCTTCCAAGCGTGTCAGGAACGGGACCCAGAGTATCCAACACTTCGTCAAAGATGCCGGCGGGCAGACCGGTGCCCGCTGTGAACGAGTTGTCGTGCAAGGCTAAATTCACAAGCGCGTCCAGTCCGTTAAAGATGCCGACGGGCAGGGATGTGAACTCGTTCATGTTTATGAACAAACTCTGCACTGAAGTCAGGCCGGTAAACGCGCCGACGGGCAGTGTGTTGAGGTCGTTGTCGAACAAATTCAACTCCACAAGCGAGGACAAGTCGGCAAAAATATTGGCAGGCAGTGTCGTGAGGCTGTTTCGGAGAAAACGTAAAATTGTCAGCCCCGTCAAGCCGGCAAAATCGCCGCGTTGCAGCTCAGTGATGCCAGCACCTGGAACTTTAGTAGGCCTACTAAGGATAAGGGTCGGAATCGTCGCCAGATCGGTGATACTCGTGCATTCGCTGGCCGAAGACCGGTTGACAATCTCATCCCGCACCTGTGCCGTGCGCCCGCAGACGTTGGCGCCGGTACTGGCGGTAATCGGGATGGTGTTGGTGGTCAGGGCGCCGGTGTCGGTGTGACCGGCGGCGGCGAGGGTGACAGTCAGGGTGCCGTTGGCGGTAATGTCCTCGCCGCTGTGCGTCAGCGTCAGCGTGGCGACGGTGTTGCTGTCACGGGTAAAACCGCTCACGCTCACGGTCCCGGCGACATCATCCGTCACGGTGAAGTGGTTTTGCGCCAGTGTGCCCATGTCGGCGTATTCGGTGTTCGCCAGCCTGACGGTGATGGTCGGCGCCGTGGCGGCGAACAGGTTGGCTTCGGTCAGCGTGCCGGCCAGGACGGCGGTCGGGTTAGGGGATGTGACTCTGATGCTGAAAATGATTTCGGAGAAGTCACATTCGCAGCTGCCCAATTCATGGGTAAACTCGTCACCGTCGTTAGCAATATATCTGTAGTCGGTGGCCACCTGTTCCGTCGTCGGGGTGCCGGAGAGGGTGCGTTCGTTCAAGACGAGGCCGTCGGGCAATGGTGGTATGATTGTATAACTATACGGGGGTCTACTGCCGGCGAATACCTCCGGCAGCGTGATGGTGGGGATGGGTGTACCCACTGTGTAGATCTGGCTGGGGATGCTGTTCGCCGCGCTGCTGAAACCCGGTGCGAAGCGGAAACTCTGGTCGAAAAACTCAATTGTGAAGGAAATCGTGTCTGTGTCGGTGTCGGTGGGGTTGTTGTCGCTGTCGCTCACACGGTAGGTGTAGGAGCGGCGGTCTAACCCCATTCCCCTTTTGTCTACGGTGAGGATATTGCCGTTCAGGGAGAAGCCGGAGGGCAATGTCGGACTGATGGTATACCTCAAGTCGCCATCGCCGCCTGTGGCGGTCGGCAGGGTAAAGGTAGCTGACCGCTGGGCAACAAACACCAAGTCGCCAATGTTGGAGTCGCTGGGGAAACTGGGAGTTGAGGTGTCATCGCGCTCCGTCAGGACGTCGGAAAGGACATACAAGTGTAAACCAGTCCCTGCAAGTTGAAGTGTACCGGTTGGACTGGTGAGTTCTTCTCCCGCGGTGTGCGGACGACCAAAATTGGATGCACTACCAATCCCGGAAACGCTTCCTCCAAACGAAGATCGCCTTGTTCCATTGCTGTTGGAGCCTGACCAGACCTGCCTGTTTAAATTAGTGTTGTTGGGTACGAGCCCTCCGGTCTGGAACCTCGGATTGTTACTGTCCCAACTCCCGTCGTATAAGTCTGCATAGTTGTCCGCGACTTTTTCGCCATTGAAGTAGAAAATCTGTTCGCCAGTGCCGTCTGTAGTGGGGTTGGTATTTGTGTTGTCGCGTGCATGCGTATCGGTGGCGGAGCCCAGAACCTTGAAGCCGTTTCGGATGCTACGGAGAGGTTCTGTATAGCTGTTATGTTCCCGAACGAATCTGTTGTAGTCTTCAATGTTTCCTGATCTAGTGTTCCGTGTAAAGGTGCTGACGAACAGAATGCGGTAGCTTTCACCGGACGATATACAGTCGGGAACGATGCCGGTCCAGGTAAGCGCGCCCTCGCCGCAACCCTGCGCGCTTGCCGGCGCCGGTGCGATTGCCGCCGAGAGCAGCAGTAGCAATACGATTAGCCACTTCATGACGGCACGCTGCCGCCGGTGCGGACTGTTAGATTTGGGGGTGTGGTAGAGGTAAGATGTCGTTGTGGTCACTGCTGTAGCAATCATCAAAAATTCTCCCTTGTTTGGCTTTTAATTATCAATCAGCTATTGCCTACTAAAATTGGCTTAATTATAAAACGCCGGAGACGAGTTGTCAATCAATATACCATTGACTTATGAAAAGAAAGACCCTCACCTTAATCCTCTCCCGAAAGGAGAGGAAATCCCGCTTTACACGCCGTTATTCCCGCGCAGACGGAATCCATAAAACCCCCTCCGCAGCTCAACCGCGCGAGAACGCCGCGCCTTTCTTCTCATATATCAGATATTTAACCGTTTCCCCCCGCTCTCTGAATATGGTTTCAAATCTGGTTCGGGGCCTGTCTCCCGGATATGAGAGCAGAGGCATCGCACCCGCCGCGCTTTGAAACTGTCCGCACCGCTCAACACTTTCCTTCGCGCCTTCCATGTATTCGTCGTGGTCGCTTGCAATTTCAAGTCCGCCGCCCGACTTGATAACCGAACCCAGCAACTCAACAAAACCGGCGTTTATTATCCTGTGCTTTCTGTGCCTGTCCTTGGGCCACGGGTCGGGAAAATTTATGTGGATGCGGTCAAAGGTTTGCGGAGCAAACAACTCAACCGCCATCGCGCCGTCCAGATGTATCAGCTTTACATTCCCCGCGCCTTCACGCCGGACGGTCTTTACCGCTTTCTTAAACCGCTCCTTTTTTACCTCAACACCTATATGGTTGAAATCCGGCATTCGGCGCGACAGTTCAAACAGAAACTCCCCCTCGCCGAAGCCGATGTCCAAAGTCAGCGGCTTTGAATCGCCGAACACATCCTCCGCCCGTATCGGCGGCGGAAGATGCTCCGAAACATCAAAAATCGGTTCGGAAGCGGTGGCTTCCCGCCGCAAACTCATAAAACGGATTCGTCCACAACAACAGAGTGCCGCCCGTCCGCAAGGGCAATCTCCCCTATCCGGCGGGGCAAAGACATCTCAATGCGTCCCGCGCGGGTTTTTTTGTCAAGCCCCATCGCTTCAATCAGACCGCTTTTGTCCATTCCGGCGGGAATGTCGGCGGGAAGTCCGGCGGCTTTTACAACCTCCCTGATTCTCCGAACCTCGCCTTCGGGCAAAAGCCCCATCCTCCGCGCTATTTGCGACTCGGCGACCATTCCGATTGCAACCGCGCCGCCGTGAGGGATTGAGTAATCGGAAAGTCTCTCAACGGCGTGTCCGACCGTGTGCCCGAAATTCAGTATCTTTCTCAAGTCCTCCTCCTTTTCGTCTTTCTCCACAACCTCCGCCTTGATTGAACAGCTTCTCTCAACTATGTGAGATATCTTCCCGCCGTCACGCCCAAGCAGCCCGTCCATGTTTTTTTCAAGAAACTCAAACAGGTTTTCGTCTTTTATGACGCCGTATTTTATGACCTCGGCAAGCCCCTGAACTATCTCCGCGCTTTTCAGTGTGGAAAGCAGCTCCATGTCCGCATAGACCGCAACCGGCTGGTGAAAAGCGCCTATCAGATTTTTGCCCGCCGGAGTGTCAACGCCGGTTTTTCCGCCAACCGCGCTGTCAACACAGGCGACAAGCGTTGTGGGAATCTGCGCGTAAGGCACTCCCCTGCAGTATGTCGCCGCGACAAATCCGGCAAGGTCTCCCGTAACTCCCCCTCCGAGCGCGATGACGGCGGAATCTCTTCCCATGCGGGCACGCTGCATCATGTCTTCAATTTCCCGTTTGGTCTCCCTCGTTTTGCTGCGCTCGCCGGGAGGAAACTCAAACAGCTCCGCGCGCGCAACCCGCTTTTTCAACTCGCGCATAAGGGATGGAGCGTAAAGTTTGGAAACCTCGGAGTCCGCAATCACCGCCCAGCAACTTATGCCGGACATTGCGCCGAGTTCTTCGGCGACAAGCGGAAAAAGCCCCGCGCCGATTTTAATTTTGTGCGACCCGCCGCCCGCGCGGACTTCTATTTCAGATTTAAGACTCATTGCAAATCGTCAGATTTCAAAGCTCACAACGGAAAAAACCGGCTCTTGAAGCCGCAAAGCCCCTTTGAGCTCCGTAAGTTCAATCAGGAACAGATACCCGGCAACAACTCCCCCTATGCTGCGAACCAGTTTCCCGGACGCCTCCGCCGTGCCTCCGGTCGCAAGCAGGTCGTCAACCACCAGCACCCTTTCTCCTTTGCGGATGGCGTCCCTGTGTATCTCCAGAGAGTCCGTTCCGTATTCAAGGTCGTATGATTCGGCTTTGGTGGAGTGGGGAAGTTTTCCCATCTTTCTTATGAGAACCAGCCCCTTTTTTGTTTTTGAACAAAGGGCGGAGGCAAAGATGAAACCTCTTGACTCTATTCCCGCTATTGAATCAAACTCAACGCCGGAAACCAAATCCAGCATACGGTCTGTTGACCCGGAAAACGCCTCGCTGTTCTGAAGAAGGGGCGTTATATCGTGAAAACAGATGCCCTTTCTCGGAAAATCAATAACATCCCTTATGTGGCTCTTTATGTCATTCATATATCTCTGTTATTATAACACCGATTATGAGCGTTTTTTCGCAACGGCGTTTCTCTGTTCTCCGGGCGGTTTTTGTCGCCCTGCCGCTTCTGTGCGTTTTTCCCTCTTATGCGGAAACCGGCGCTCTGCTGGGTTTTGAGTTCGGACTGTCTTCAAAAAACGCTTTTAAAAAAGCCGCGGAAAACGGCCTTGAAACACTTGAAAAAGGCAAGAACAAAAACGGAAGAAGGGTTGCGGTTTTCAAGGGAGCCGCCACCGGCGTTCCGGTGAGCGATGGGGAGAAAGCAAAAACGCGGGTTACATTTTTCAGAGACAGGGTTGAGACCGTAACCCTGCTTTTATCAACGGCAAGCGAGCGGGACGCGCTTGCCGTTGAGCGGTTCGTCTCGGAGAAATACGGCTTGCCCTCGGCAAACGAGGAGGTTCTCTCCTATATCGTGAAATCGTGGAATCCTCCGGAATCAAGGGTGGCTCTCAGTTATTCTCGGGGCGGAGTTCTGAAACTCGCCCACACCCATCTGCCCACCAGAAAAGACAGATACGAAAGGAAATTACGGAGAGACAAAATCAAGGACAAACGGTCTCCCGCCCGAAGGATGATTGACGGCGATTTTTCAAAGCCGGACTACAAAAGGTAGTTTTAAATCCTTTTGCTTTCGCGCACAAGCCCCACAATGTCTCCCATTATGCGCGTCAGGGAGAAGTCTTTGGGCGTGTAGGTCTTTTTTATTCCCGACTTGACAAGTTTCTTTGCGTCTTCGTCCGGTATGATTCCGCCGATTATGACGGGAGTGTCTCCCATCCCTCTGCTTTTGAGCAGTTTCATCACTTTGGGAACCACGGTGTTGTGAGAGCCGGAAAGTATGCTGAGGCCGATTAAGTCAACATCTTCCTGCTCCGCCGTGCTGACTATCTGTTCGGGGGTCAGACGGATTCCCTGATAGAGAACCTCCATTCCCATGTCTCTTGCGCGAACCGCTATCTGCTCCGCGCCGCTGGAATGACCGTCAAGACCCGGTTTTCCTATCAGGATTTTCGGCGGCCTGCCGAGGGCGTCTTTTATCTTTTTGACCGACACCCTTATCTCCCTCTCGCCGTCCCGCTTGCCTCCGGCGAGTTTAACCGATGCGCCCGTGGGAGCCCTGAATTCGCCGAACTCCTTTCTGAGAGTGTCCGCCCATTCGCCGGTTGTAACTCCGGCGTGAGCGCACTCAATTGACGGGGGCATTATGTTCGCGCCCTTTTTCGCCGCGGCGGCGAGAGCGCGAAGACACTTTGCGACTTTTTTTGAGTCTCTCGTCTTTCTGAACGCTTTGAGTTTTCGTATCTGCCGTTTCACAAGCGCGGGGTCAACCGTGTGTATGGAGCCGTCAAGCGACCGCGTGAGCGGAGACTCTTCCGTTTCGCGGAAACAGTTCACCCCGACCCTCATGATCTCGCCCGATTCAATCTCCGCCATCCGTTTTGCGTTTGAGGCGACCAGACACTCTTTCATATAGTCAATGCTCTCAAGAGCGCCCCCCATTGAGGCGATTTTCGCAATCTCGGCGAGAGACTCTTTTTTAAGCCGTTTCACTTTGGCGTTGACCACCTTTGACCCGTCAAATATGTCGGGATATTCAAGAAGGTCGGTCTCAAAAGCCAGTATCTGCTGGAACCTGAGCGACCACTGCTGGTCCCACGCGCGGGGAAGCCCCAGCGCCTCGTTCCATGCGGGAAGCTGAATCGCCCGCGCGCGCGAGTTTTTTGAGAGAGTAACATCGAGCATCTGAAGGATGATTCGCGCCACATTGTTTTCCGGCTGCTGTGCGGTAAGCCCCAGAGAGTTGACCTGAACCCCGTATCTGAACCTTCTGAATTTCTCGTCCATGACTCCGTATTTTTTCTTTGTAATGTCGTCCCACATCTCGGCGAAAACGCGCATTTTGCACATCTCTTCAACAAACCGGATTCCCGCGTCCACAAAAAACGATATTCTGCTCACGACCTTTGAAAAATCCGCGCCGCTCACCTCGCCGCCGTTTTTCACCTCGTCCAGCACCGCCGTTGCGTTTGCCATTGTAAACGCTATCTCCTGAACCGAAGTCGCCCCCGCCTCCTGCAAGTGGTAACTGCATATATTGACGGGGTTCCATTTGGGAACATTAAAGTAGCAGTGGGAGACGGTGTCCGAGATGAGCCGGAGAGACGGTTTGGGCGGAAATATGTAAGTGCCGCGCGAAAGATACTCTTTTATAATGTCGTTCTGAGTGGTTCCCTGAAGAAGCGACATGTCAACTCCGCGCTTTTGCGCGACCGCTATGTAGAGGGCGAGCAGCCATGCGGCGGTGGCGTTTATGGTCATTGAGGTGTTCATCTTTTCAAGCGGAATTCCGTCAAAAAGCGATTCCATATCTTTGATGTGGCAGATGGGAACGCCGACCTTGCCGACCTCGCCCTCGGAAAAAGGGCTGTCGCTGTCGTATCCCGTCTGAGTCGGAAGGTCAAACGCGACGCTGAGCCCCGTCTGTCCTTTCAAAAGGTTGTTTTTTGCCTGTTTGTTGGATGTCTCGGCGGTTGAGTGCCCGGCGTAGGTTCTCATTATCCAGGGCTTGTCTTTTTGCGGAAGATTTTTCATCCCGCCCGAATCCGAACCCTTGCCGTTTTTCAAAGCAGCCATCCGTGGTGTCCAACCTTGCGGACAACTGTAAGACCGATGCGGGGAAAGTCAAGACGGACACGGGCGGCGCGCGCAAGCGCGGGCTTTGCAAAAACAACCGTTTTAATTATGTTTAACTTCAATGAAACGGGTTGAGCGCGACAAAAAAACCGGCGGCAAGCCGTTTTTCGGAGACTTCCCGAAAGTGTCCGCCGGACAGTGGAGAAAATCAATAGAGCGCGACCTCGGAGGCGCGGACTATGAAAAAAAACTTGTATGGAAACCGTGGGACGGCCTGTCCGTTGAGCCGTTCCACACCCCCGAAGACACGGCGGACCTGACCCTTTTCCCCGCTCCCGCGCCGGGGAATTTCCCTTTTACGCGCGAGAGCTCGCAATGGAAGATATGCGAGGATATTCCGTTCCGCTCCCCTTCCCGCGCGGCGGAAATTGCGCGCGCGGGAGCGGAGGGCGGAGCGGACTGGGTTCTGTTCCGGGGAGCGGAGCCGCAGACCGCGAAAGAGGTGGGGAAATTTCTCTCAAAAATTGACCTTTCAAAAACCGGCGTCTGCTTTGCGCCCGAAGGCGGCGGAATCGCCACCGCCTCGGCGCTTGCGGATTTTGCGGAAAAAACGGGAGCCGGAAACTTGCGGGGATTTGTTCTGTGCGACCCTCTCGGCGCCGGAGGAAAAACGGAAGCAAGGGCGCTTGCCAAACTTACGGAGCGTTTTGAGAGCGCCCTTCCCGGCTTTGGCTGCGTGGGCGTCTGCGGGGCGCGTTTTCACAACGCCGGAGCGAACGCCGCGGAGGAAACGGCTTTTGCTCTCGCGCTGGGAGCGGAATACCTTGTCGCCCTGAGCGGGAAAGGGGTTCCGGTTGAAACCGCGGCGAGAGCGACCGTGTTTCACTTTTCAGCGGGGTCTCTTTTCTTTGCGGAAGCGGCGAAACTGCGAGCCGCGCGCGCTTTGTGGGCGCACATAGTTGAGCGTTTTGACGGCGGCTTCCGGGGACGGATGAGGATCCATTCATCGGCGTCCGCATTCAACAAATCGGTTTGCGACCCGGAAGTGAACATTGTGAGAGCGACCGGGGAGGCGATGGCGGCAATTATGGGCGGATGCGACTCTCTTTCAATACCGTCATTTGACGGCGGATACAAAACCGCTTCGGCAAAATCTCAGGCGGTTGCGAGAAACACGCAGTTGATACTGCGGGAGGAGTGCAAACTGAATCTTGTGGCGGACCCGTGCGCGGGCTCCCACTATGTTGATGTTCTCACGGAAAAACTTGCGCGGTCGGCACTGGGCATTTTTCAGGAGATTGAAAAACGGGGCGGATTTCTTAAATGTATGAAAAGCGGCTTCATCCAAAAACGCCTTGAGAAAAGTCTCACGGAGAGGATGCGGAAAATAGCGGCGGGAAAAGAGTTTCTTATAGGCGTGAACAGGTATCCGATTGAAAATGAACTGATTTCCGACAGGGTGAAAAAAAGAGGAGCGACCGCGACCGCCGGAGCGGATTTTGAGCGCATGAGGGTCGCAACGGAAAAACACGCGCGGAAAAACGGAGGGAAATTCCCGTCGGTTTTTCTCATACGGACGGGCGACCCCGCGATGCGAAGCGCAAGGGCGGCGTTTTCAACAAACTTCTTTGCGGCGGCGGGTTTTGAAATAAAAGACGGCGGAGCGTTTGACGGACCGGCGGCGGCGGTGAAAGCGGCGGTGAAAAGCCGCGCGGATGTTTTTGTCTTCTGCTCCGAAGACACCGGATACGCGGAGTTCGTTCCGTCTTTCGCCTTGAGCGCAAAAAAGAAAATGAAAAACGCCGTTTTAGTCGTGGCGGGCAATCCGGGCGGCGGGGACAGGGAAAAATGCGCGGACGCGGGCGTTTGCGAATTCATACATACGCGCTCAAACATTCTGGAAACACTGAAAAAAATACGGAATCGGTCGGCATCGGAGAGGGAAAATGAGACCCGATTTTTCATCAATCAAACTGCGAAGGGCGAAAGGGCGTTCCAAAAGGGAGGCGGACGGCGGGGTGTGGGAAACCTCCGAAGAGATAGCCGTCAAAAGTCTGTTTACCGAAAAAGACTCGGAAAAACTGACCCACATTGCCGGAGCGGCGGCGGGAGAGCCGCCGTTTCTGAGAGGTCCATACTCAACGATGTATGCCTCAAGACCCTGGACGGTGAGGCAGTATGCGGGATTTTCAACCGCGGAGGATTTCAAACAGGTTTTACAGAAAAAAACCTTGCCGCGGGACAGAAGGGGCTTTCGGTGGCGTTTGATTTGCCGACCCACAGGGGGTATGACTCGGACCACAAAAGGGTGGTCGGCGATGTGGGAAAAGCCGGAGTCGCGGTTGATTCCGTGCTTGACATGAAAAAACTTTTCAACGGCATACCGCTTGACGAAATATCGGTGTCAATGACGATGAACGGAGCGGTTCTGCCGGTGATAGCTTTCTACATAGTCGCGGCGAGGGAGCAGGGAGCGAGGGAAGACAAACTTAGCGGCACGATTCAAAACGACATTCTCAAGGAATTTTATGGTGAGAAACACCTACATATATCCGCCCGAATTCTCCATGAGAATCATAGCGGACATCTTTGAATACACCTCAAAAAAACATGCCGAAATTCAACTCAATCAGCGTAAGCGGCTACCACATGCAGGAAGCCGGAGCGACCGCGGACATTGAACTCGCCTACACGCTTGCGGACGGGGTTGACTATGTTCGCGCCGGAATCAAAGCCGGACTGAGCGTTGACGATTTCGCTCCCAGAATCTCCTTTTTCTGGGGAATAGGGAATGAGCCACTTTATGGAGATAGCCAAGATGAGAGCGGGGCGCATGCTGTGGGCGAAACTGATAAACGGATTCTCTCCGAAAAACGCAAAATCGCTCGCGCTCAGAACCCACTGCCAGACTTCGGGGTGGAGTCTGACGGAGCAGTTTTCCCTTATAACAACATCGTCCGCACCTGCACCGAGGCAATCGCCGCGGTTATGGGCGGAAACGCAGTCGCTTCATACAAACGCCCTTGACGAGGCGATAGCGCTTCCCACGGACTTTTCCGCAAGAATAGCGCGAAACACACAGCTCTACATACAGGAAGAGACCGGAATATGCCGGACGATAGACCCGTGGGGCGGCTCATTCTATGTGGAGTATCTGACCGACGCCATAGCGCGCAGGGCTTGGGAACTGATTGAGGAGGTTGAGAAACTGGGGGGAATGTCCGCCGCGATTGAAACGGGCATCCCGAAGATGAGAATAGAGGAAGCCGCCGCGAAAAAACAGGCGCGCATAGGACTCCGGGACAGGACACCATAGTCGGAGTCAACCGATTTGTTCAAAGCGATGAACGAACAGATGGAACTGCTTGAAATTGACAACAGCGCGGTGAGGCGGTCGCAAATTAAAAACCTTGAAAAAATCAGAAAGGAGCGGGACTCAAAAGCGGTTCGCGCCGCCCTTGAAAAGATAACCAAATGCGCCGAGACAAAGCGCGGCAATCTGCTCGCCCTCGCCGTGGAAGCGGCGGCTCTGCGGGCGACTCTCGGAGAAATATCCGATGCGTGCGAAAAGGTTTGCGGACGGTATATGCCGGTTACGCGAACAATATCCCGGCGTCTATTCATCGGAGATAAGCGGAGATTCCGGTTTCCGCCCAAGCCCTGCGGCTTACGGACGAGTTCGCGGAAATTGAGGGGAGAAGGCCCAGAATCCTGATTGCGAAAACCGGACAGGACGGACACGACAGGGGCGCGAAAGTGATAGCGACAAGTTTTTCCGACATGGATTTGAGGTGGAAATGGGTCCCCTTTTCAGCACTCCGGAGGAAGTCGCCCGTCAGGCGCTTGACGAAGACGCGCATGTTGTGGGTGTGTCAACCCTTGCCGCCGGACACAAAACCCTGATACCGAGCATAATCTCCGAACTGAAGAAAAACCGCCGTGAAGACATCGTTGTTGTTGCCGGAGGCGTCATACCGCGAAAAGACTACGGGTTTCTCAAGAAAGCCGGAGTGTCTTACATATTCGGTCCCGGAACGGTCATATCGTCCGCGGCGGCGGATATAATGAAGTGTCTTTTGAGGGATGCGAAGAAAAGACGGGACGGCGGGAGGTAGGGTATGACGGAACCGCACATCTTGGAAAAAAGCCCGCGCGGAAGATATAAAAGACATCCTGAACATAGAAAAAATGTGCTTTACATACGATGCCTGGCCCGCCGGACTGCTTGAGGAAGAGATTTCGGGCGGATTTGCGCGGCGGCCAATGGTGGCAAGAAACGGCGCGGGGGAAACGGTCGCCTACTGTATTTCAAGAATCTTCCTGAACGAAACTGCAGATATTCCAAACTCGCGGTTCACCCGCTTTACAGAAGAAAGGGTCTCGCCAAAATGCTTCTGAGAGACGCTCTGGAGCATCTGGGCGAAGGGGTGGCGTCTCTTGAGGTGGCGACCGACAACACGGAGGCGGTTGCGCTTTATTCAAAGATGGGATTTCAAAAGACGGCAATCCGAAAAAACTACTACCGCAACTGCGGGCGTGACGCGCTTGTGATGACGGTTGAAATCACCCCGGGAAAATGATCGGCGGAAACGGCATAAAGGCGGGAAAGAGACGGCTGATTTGGCTGGTGGCGGCTTTTGCCGTCTATATGTCGGTTGTGAACCTCGGCAATGTGGGCTTCTGGGACGATGAGGTTGAAACGGCATGGATGTCAAAATCGCTTCTTGAACAGGGGGAAGTTTTCGCGTGGAACGGGCGCAACATTTACGATTACGGGGGCGGGGGCTGTTTCTGGACGAAAACATCAGAAGCAAATACCCTCCGGTGAGTTTTTTCACGGGCTACCTTTCGTTCAAACTGTTCGGAATATCGGAGGGAGGCGGCAGAACGCTCTTTGCGCTTATGGGCGTTGCGTGTCTGGGAGTTTTTCTGCTGATACTGCGGCTTGACCTGCCCGGAGACCGCAACGGTTCGCTGCGCCTTGCGGCGTTCTCGGTTTTCTCGCTCTCGCCGGTGTATCTTCTGCATGTAAGACAGATGCGCTACTACGCCCCCGCGATGCTGCTCACCGCGCTTGTTTTCTATTTCTACCGCCTTTATATCAGAAAACACCGTCCTCAAAACCTGTTTCCGTGGAGCGTGTGGGCGGCGGCGCTGTGCGCTGTGCTGCTGTTTTTAACCCATTTTGTTGTCGCCGTATCGTTCATTGTCGCGCTCGGTCTGTGCCATATAGTTTTCCATGCGGAACTGAAAAAACCGGAGTGGCATCTGTGGGTCGCTCTTTTTGCGGTTTTTGTCCTGTGCGTCCGGCATCTTTTCATTTCCGGCTACATAACGCCCGACCTTGAAGTTGGAGCGAATGTGTTTTCCACCTTCTATCAGGAAGACAGCCGGCTTGTCAGAATCTCATCGCTTCTGCCCCTTTATCTGCGCTTTATAAATATCGGCGGACTTGCGCCGTGGTTTGTCGTTTTGTGGTTTGTGTGGGTCGCGGCAAAACGCGTCATACGAAAGGGGGCGGAGGCGGACGAACCGGAAAAAGCCGCCCTTTTCTACGGCTCGGTCGCGTTGCTGATTGTGGTGGTCTGCGCGATTTTCTCTCCCCAGCAGGAATACGACCAATACGCGGCGACAAGGTTTTATTTTACGGCTTTCCCGTTTTTTGCCGTTGTTACCGCGTCGCTGTGCATGAAAATTTTCTCAAAATTCCGCATCGCGGGAATTGTGCTTGTCCTGCTTGTTTTGAACACCACTCTCGTAACCTGGCCCTTCGGAATACAGAACTCCCCGCCGCTGGGCGGACCCTACCGATTCAGAGACTTACCCGCGCCCGCGCTTCAAAGTCTGAACATATTTTCGCTCAAAAGCACTTATCGGGAATGGACTCTTGCCGGCATGGTAGCGGAGTTTCACCGGGAATACCGTACTTTCACGAACGGGCTGACGGAGTTTTTTGAAAAAAACGGAAACCGGGATGAAGTGATAGCGGTAAGCCCTACATGGGCGTTTTACAACTCCATGTGGTATTTGGACAAAAAATTTCTTTTCTGCTGCATGTATCGGGAAGACTCATACGCGCTCCCTCCCGAAGTTCTTGAAAGACGCGGGGTGGAACTGAGACCGAAAGAGAAATACACACCGGACTGGTTTGTGATTTTCGGTCCCGCGCGCAAGGAACTGCCGGGGCGTATTCTTGCGGACGACAGTTTCAACGGCAACCTGCCAATCGGAGCGGCAGTCCGTTTCCGCGTGAATCCGCGCGTCTCATACAGACTTGTTAAAAAACTGAACGAACTTTATTTTCCCGTGTGGAGGCCGGAGATATACTGGCACTCTTTCAAGCCCGTGGACATATCAAAAGACCCGCGCCTCGGCGATATTTTTATATTCAGAAAAGAGGCGCGGACGCCGGAAAATCAGAGCAAATTGTAAATCAGCATAAAAATATAGCGCATGTGCGGGCTTTTTTTCTGCGCGTTCAGTTTCGGCTGAAGGTTGTTTATGCCCCCGAAAAGGGTCTCATTGTAAGCGCCGGCAACAATCTGAAACTCCTCAAAATCTATCAGCGGCTCGTCCGGAACCGAAAGCGGACGCACGTTTCTTTCCGCTCCCGTAATCCTTATGCCGTCTCCGTCAACTCTGGCAAGAAACCACCTCTGGGAATCGGGAAGCATATACTCAAGGCCGTCCCCCACTTTCTCTTTCAGCATTTTCCATTCCTTGTCCGGCGGGTCGCCGAATTCCATTCTTCTGTCTCTCAACATATTGTTCTCTCCCTCCAGTTTGTTTGGCTTTAATATAACTGACCGATACAATTAGCCGAAAATGAAAAATCCGGAAATAACCGAATCACTGAGGAAACACATTGAGAACGGCGAAGGAGCGGAGATTCTGCGCGCTCTGGGAGGCGTTCATCCTTCCGAAATAGCCGAGATAATCGGCTCGCTTGACACCGGGGAGCAGTCTTTTGTGCTTTCTTCGCTTGGCAATCACATCGCCTCGGAAGTGATACCGGAGTTGGATGAAAGCATCCGTGAAGAGGTGCTTTCCGAACTTGACGAGCAGCAAATAGCCGACATCGCCGAGGAAATGGACTCGGACGACGTGGCGGACCTCATACACGAACTGCCGGAAGAAAAAGCCGAGGATGTTCTTTCCAAGATAGACCCGAAAGAACGGAGGGAGGTTGAGCCGCTGCTCAAATATCCCGACGATTCCGCCGGCGGAATCATGCAGACCGAAGTGCTCAAAGGGTCTCCCGAGTCGCAGGTAAAGGAGACGATTGAGAAAATAAGGGATATGTCACTTTCCAGCGATATTGACGAATACCACAGAATCTATGTTGTTGACGAAAAGAACAGACTTGTCGGAACGGTTTCACTCGGAAAACTGGTGATTTGCGACGGGGCGGCTCCGCTTTGGAGCATAATGGAATCGGCGGAAACCACGCTGTCGCCGCTGATGGACCAGGAGGAGACCGCGGTTGTTTTCAGGAAATACGATCTGCTTTCCGCTCCGGTTTTGGATGAAGACGGAAAACTTCTCGGCAGAATAACCGCGGACGACATAATGGATGTCATATCCGAGGAGGCGGAGGAAGACATATACCAGATGGTCGGAGTGGGAGACCATCTGCATCCCATTCACACGCCCACTTTTGAAAAGATCAAAGTGAGAATTCCATGGATTATTTTCACGCTTCTGGGCGAACTCATGATAGCGTTTGTCATTCTTCACAACTTTCAAGTTACCCTTGAACAGTTCGCCATCCTTGCCGCTTTTATGCCCGCGATTATGGCGGCGGGAGGAAATGTGGGGGTTCAGACCAACACCGTAATCATAAGGTCGCTCGGAATGGGAACCATCGCAAGCGGTCAGGTTATGACTTTGCTGATTGCCGAAATCAAAGCCGGACTGATTCTGGGGTTTATATGCGGAATCATGGGAGCGGTTGCCGTGGAGTTCATAAATCCGGGACAGTCAAGCAACTTGATGGTCGGCAGTTCGGTGTTTATTGCGATGCTCTCGGCAACTCTGGCAACTTCCGCAATGGGAGTAACTCTTCCGCTGCTGCTGAAAAAACTCAACATAGACCCCGCGGCTTCATCGGGACCGTTTCTTATGATGTTCAACGACATACTGGGGTCAATTTTCTACCTTTTTGTGGGAACGCTGCTGCTGTTTTGACAAACCGCCACATAAAAAACTGCGAGGCATTGATTGTAAAAAAACTCCGGTCGGAGAATCGGACACGATTGTAACCTTCTTCACAAAGCAGTTCGGAAAAATCAGGGCGACGGCAAAAAACTCCGCCTCAAGCAGAAAAAGGTTCGGCGGACATCTTCAGCCCTTCATTCGCCTGAATATTGAACTGAGCGAAACCCGCTTCGGCAACAAAATTGTTCAAGACGCGGAAACGGTAAACAGTTTTGAGGATGTGGCCAAAGACATGGGCATATTCCTCAAGGCGCACTGTCTTCTTGAACTGCTGGACGCGGCGCTGGAGGAGGAGGAAACTCCGTGCGAGGAAATTTTTGCCGAAGCCGTGAAAGCTCTCTCGTCAATGAGCAAAGGAGACAGGTTCGGAGCGATGCTTGTTTTTCAGACCGCTCTGCTTGAGAGTTGCGGATACGGAACGGACATTTCCCGATGCGGAGAATGCGACCGGAAAAACTTCGGGCGGGGCTCCCTGATTTTTCCAACGGGGCGGGCTCTGTGCGCCGGATGCGCAAACGGTTCGGAAGAAAAACCGGCGGGGAAAATCAACTGCGCGGTCGGCGTAACAGACGGCGGCGCACTGGAAAACATCAACTGCCTGAACGCTTTTTTTCAGTATCAGACCGGAAAGGTGTTGAAATCCGCCAAAGTTCTGGAGAATATGCGTAAATGAGTTCGGCAGTCCCGAAAAAAAATGTCGGCGTTCGGGTTCCCGGATTCCTGTTCGGTTCGCTTTCGTGCGGAATTAAAAAAAGCCGCAAAGACGACATCGCCCTGATTTTCTCGGAAAAACCCGCGACCGCGGCGGCTCTTTTCACGACAAACAGACTGAAAGCCGCCCCCGTTGCCATCGGAATGGAGCGCATAAAAAAAAGGGATTTGTCAGGCGCTTTTGATAAACAGCGGACACGCAAACGCGATGACCGGAAAAGAAGGTGAAAAAGCGGCGCTTTCAACCTCAAAAGCCCTCGCCCGGAAACTTGGCATTGAAGAGTCCCTTGTCATACCGTCCTCAACCGGACTGATAGGCGGAACTTTTCCGGCGGAAAAAATAGTGAAGGCGGTTCCGCTCCTTGTCTCAAACCTTTCCGAGGGCGGGGCGGAAAAAGCTGCGGGCGCGATAATGACGACCGACGGGTTTGCGAAAATCTCCTCAAGAAAAATCAGAATCGGCGGACGGACGGGAACGGTGTGCGCCATCGGAAAAGGCGCGGGAATGATTGCGCCGGACATGGCGACCATGCTCTGCTTTGTTCTGACCGACATAAAAATCTCAAAAACTTTCGCCCGGCAAACCCTGAAAAAAGCGGCGGAAGTTTCTTTCAACCGCATAACAGTTGACGGCGATATGTCAACCAACGATTCGGTGTTTCTGCTTTCAAGCGGTGTTGCGGGAAACAAACTTTTTTCTCCCGAAAGCGCGGACGGCGGGCGGTTCGCAAAAGCCGTTTCGGAAGTGTGTTTTGACATTGCCCGGATGATAGTTCAAGACGGCGAGGGAGCGACAAAGGTCGCAACGATTGAAGTTGAAGGGGCGCGAAGCGGAAAAGACGCCGAAAAAATCGCAAGGGCGGTGGGCGGTTCGGTTCTTGTAAAATGCGCTCTGTTCGGAGAAGACCCGAATTTCGGAAGGGTTGCGGCGGCGGCGGGAAGTTCGGGGGTAAAATTCAATCCGGCGAAAATGGATATTGTTATCGGCGGACTGAAGGTTGTCAGCGGCGGCAAGGAGATGGTAAACGCGGAGAAAAAAGCGGCAAAAATAATGAAGCAAAAAGATTTGACAATTAAAATCCGCCTTTCCGAAGGAAAAGGAAAAGCGTTTGTTCTCGCGTCCGATTTGTCGCTTGCCTATGTAAAATTAAATTCGGAATATAGAAGTTGATCAGAACTGTTTGCGTTTGAGTATCACCATGCGGTCACCCAGAAAATCTATGCGCTTTGGATAAGCCCATACCGGAAAAGCCCGCGTTTTTGCGTCAAAAACAATACGGTAGTTGAAACGCTCTTCAAGCAGACTTGTAAAATAACTATTAATTTGCGCAAACATTTTATGTTGAGAATATCTGCCGACCTCAATGGAGTTCAAGGCTATAAAATCAGGGTTTCTGCGAGCAAGGTCGCTTGAGGTGAAGAAAGAGAACTTCTTTTTATCTTCCCTGACCACTTTTTCCAAAACATCAAAAACGGCGGAGTTTTTGTCAACAAAAGGAAGGGTTGCGGCGATGTTATTTTTAATGCGAGGAGTGTAATAGACCTTATACGGATCCCCGATTATCTTCCGCCAGTTCGGACTGCTGTATTCGTTGTTCTCAACAATACACCCCTTGTCGCATTGCGTTTGAAACCATTGTATCGCTTCCATTCTCGGGTCGGATTTCAACCTGTCTCCGACAATCCACAGGCACATTGAGGAATGGGTAAAAAGGATAGTTGCGAGAACAATTGCGGGTTTTCTTCCAACGGACTTGAAAAAGATGGCGCATATCGGCACAAGGAGCGCGAAAAAAGGCAGGGAAAACCGCACTTCCGAACGCGGGAAAGTCGCAAATTTGACAAAATAGACCGCAAAAACGGCGGTTGACACAAAAAACAGCGCACAGGCGGAACGGGATAATTTTCCTTTGAAAACCATATACAAGGCAAACAGATATGAGAGAAAAACAAGCGCGGCTTTAGGGGGAGCAAACAACTCCAGTGAACTCAAAACAATCCCTCCAAACGAGTTCCCGGCGACATTTCCCCCGTAAATAGGGACAACCGTATAGTTTGAGTAAAAATCAGAAACAAGTTCTTTGAAGTTTGTAAGAGCGAGCGGGTCTCCAAGAAAAAAACCGAGGGGAACACAGCAAAGCCCGAGAAAAAAGGGACGGCTCAAAGCGGTGTTTTTGAAACTCAACCCCTTTTCGTAACAGGAAAAGAAATGCGCCGCCACTATTGAGATTCCCACGGCAAGTCCGTAATACTTGGCCGCAACCGCGACCCCTGTAAGCAGTCCCGCCGTCAAGTAGTCATGCGTTTTTGATTTTTCCGCGATACGAAGACAAAAATGGAAAGCAATGAACATGAAAAACATCAACGGAACATCCGCTGTCAGAAACTTGGAAAAAGCCCCGTATCCCGGGCTTAAAAGAAAAACACCCGAAGCAAGAGCGGCGGGCAGATTCCAGTCTTCGCCGTCTTTTCCCATGGCTTTCGCCCAAATATAGACAAACCCGCCACAGGCAAGAAACATAACCAGATTGATCAATCGCGAAAGCAGAAGGGAAACTTTATTTGCCTCGGGAGAGGAAAGGTTGAACAAGGCGTCAGCAACAAAAACCGGAATCTTGGCAAAGAAAAGATGCAAGAGAGATACAAGGTGCGGCCTGTCAAAATTTGTAACGTTCACCCATGTCATATTGTCCGGATTCCATGACTCGGCGATTCCCCATTCAATTCCCCTCAGAAGCAAAAAAAAAGAGATTGCAACGATAAGCGGAAAAACCCGACTGTTGCCGGCGGGCGACATACTGCGAAATCCTTTAAATTGCGGGAGCAAATCCGCAAGCAGGGAAAAAACAAAAGAGAAGGAAACGGAGGCCGTAACCACCGAGAGGACGGAAAACTCCCGCACGCTCAGAACTGCGGATAACGCTTGAAAAAAGAGCGCCAACGCAATCAAAACCTGAAAACGCGCAAGCCCTGCAAAGGGCAAACCGGCTCTTTGCAGAACAAAAAAGACGGACAAAAACAAGACAATGGAAACCGCAAGAGTCAAAAGAAAGTTTTGAAAGTTAGGATTTTGTATCGGCACGGACACCGCGGAGAACCCTTCCGTTACTCCGGGACCCGCCGAGTTGACCGTCTCCGGCCCGCTCAACACGCGTTTCTCTTTCCCAACATTTATTTTTATTTCTTTTATTCCCGAGACCAAATGAGAAGGTATCTCAAATGCCAACGACTCAACCGATTTTCCCGAAACCCGCCAAACGCCGTTTTCGGGAAAAATCTGTGTCCTCTTTGACGAAAAGTTTATTCTGTGAACCTTTATCAGCCCGACATCAGGCTCAGGGTTTTCGGCGGTCCATTCAATCTGAACAAGAACGGGCTTTGTTTGCGAGTGCAAAGCGCTGACCCAAGTGGCGCAACAGACGCCAACTCCGACGACCAGGAGAAAAAAAGTTTTCACTTTTCCGCTCCCACCATTTCCGAAACGGAAGAAACACCCTCCCTCTCCATAAAGCGGACAAGCCCTTTGTTGATTTGCGAGGCGACCCCCGCGCCCTCTCCCCTTATCGCCGTGAAAACCTGAAGAGCGTTTGCGCCCGCTTTGATTTTCTCAAGCGCGGTTTCGGCGTCTTTAATTCCGCCGGAGCCGACAATCGTAATTTTCCCGTTCGTTTGCGAGCGGATGTATTTAATCCGCTCCGTTGAAAGTTTTCTGTAGTCCGCGTCATCACCGCTCACCCCGCCGTTTTCATTCGCCCACTTTTCGCCGTATTTTGCTTTTATCTCCGGCGAGTTTGTCGTGTTCGTGGCGATAATGCCGGATGCGCCGGACGATAAAACGGCTTCCATCACCCCGTCCGTTCCGGCAAATGAAATTTCAGGGGATATTTTTGCGTAAACCGGAACTCTCTTCCCGCCCTTTGAGGCAACGGTGACAACGCTTTTCAGTATTTCGCTCAAAGCGTCTTTTTGCTGAAAATCCCTCAATCCCGGAGTGTTGGGCGAACTGACATTAACGGCAAAATAAGAAGCGAACGGAAGAGTTGTCTCCGCCACCGCCGCGTGCTCGGCGGGAGCGTTTTCGGGCAAACCGTCTTTGTTGAGACCGATGCTTATTCCAATCGGCATTGGAAACGGAGCGGCTTCCCGCAGATTTTTGACAACCCCCTCCGCGCCCGGACTGTTAAACCCCAACCGGTTCAAAAACACTCCCGGAGCAAGAGAAAACAGACGCGGCTTCGGATTGCCGGACTGCGGACGCAAAGTTACCGAACCGATTTCGGCGCAGGAAAAACCGAGCGCATACATCCCCGCAACCGCCCTTCCCTTTTTGTCCCAGCCCGCGCCGACCATAAGGGGGCTTTCAAGACGCAAACCGTCAATCTCAACCTCAAGCCGCCCGTCCGCAAACCTTCTTCCGCCGTTTGCGGCAAATTCGGCAAGCAGAAGCGTAAGCCGCGTTTTTGCCGCAAGGTGCAAACTCTCAACGACAAAAGAATGGAGAGTCTCCGAGTCAAACCTGTCAAGGATTGGGGTTGCAATGGTTTTATAAATCACCGGTATTCGCCTTTTTAAAACCCGTTTTTGGATTCCCGCTTTCGCGGAAATGACCGAATTCACACTTTACACTCGGCACTTTATGGTTCCGCCCATGAACTCCCTCACACATTGAAACGGAAAAGCATAATGTCTCCGTCGCAAACTTCGTAGTCTTTCCCTTCGGCTCTCATTTTCCCGGCATCCCTTGCCGCCGTTTCGGAACCGGCGACGATGAAATCGTCATACTTTATCGTCTCCGCCCTTATAAAACCTTTTTCAAAATCGGAGTGTATTACACCCGCCGCCTGCGGGGCTTTTGTTCCCCGTCTTATCGTCCACGCCCTCGCCTCTTTCGGACCGGCGGTGAAGTAGGTTATAAGTCCGAGCCCTTCGTAAGCGGCTTTTACAAGTTTTTCCAGGCCCGTCCGCTCAATGCCCATTTCGTTGAAAAATTCCGTCCTCTCGTCCGGTTCAAGCCCCGATATTTCCTCCTCAATTTTCGCGCACACACTCACCGCCGGACTTGAGGTTTTCAGCGCGTGCCGTTCAACGGACTGCGAAAATTCCGAACCGGAACCGCCGTCGCCCACATTGCACACATAGAGAAACGGTTTTGCGGTCAGCAGAAAAAGCCGCTGCTGCTCATCAATCTCCCGCCAATCGGGATGGCTGCGGACGGAGTTTCCGTTTTCAACAAACTCCCTCAATTCCGTAACCGCGGACAGGTGTTTTCTAATCTCCTTGTCGCCGCTTTTTGCCTGCGTGCCAAGTTTCTCTTCCCTTTTTTCAAGCGTCTCAAGGTCTTTCAGAATCAGTTCGGTCTCAATGGTCGCAATGTCGCGCGCGGGGTCTATGCCGCCGTCAACATGGGTAACTTCGCCGTCCTCAAAACATCTGACAACATGAACTATCAAATCCACTTCCCGAATGTGAGAAAGAAAAGCGTTGCCCCTGCCCTTGCCCTCGGACGCGCCTTTCACAAGCCCCGCGATGTCCACAAACTCAATAAAAACCGGAACCGTTTTCTCCGGCTTCACTATAGATTCTATTTTTGCGAGTCTTTCATCGGGAACCGCAACCACGCCGACATTCGGCTCTATTGTGCAGAAAGGGAAGTTCGCCGCTTCGGCGCCGGCGTTTGTAAGGCAGTTAAAAAGTGTTGATTTGCCGACATTGGGAAGCCCGACAACACCGCATTTGAGTCCCATAAATTTTTGTTCCCCCGTTGAGACATGGGTGAATGACCGGATTTGAACCGGCGACCTCCGAGGCCACAACTCGGCGCTCTAACCAGACTGAGCTACACCCACCATAACTTTTCGCGCCCGAGAGGATTTGAACCTCTGACCTACGGATTAGAAGTCCGTTGCTCTATCCGGGCTGAGCTACGGGCGCATTTCAATTTTGCAAATGGTCGGGGCGAGAGGACTTGAACCTCCGACCCCGGCGTCCCAAACGCCGTGCGCTGCCAAACTGCGCCACGCCCCGAAGCCAATAGGTCTATTATACATCGGTTGAGAAGAGGGGCAATGAGGATATATTTTCAAGTATGAAACCGGAACTCTCTTTCAGATAGTGGAAATCACAGTCCTCATAAGAAAAAGAATACTCCGGACGCTTTGACAAGATATTCGCTTGACCCGGCTTTGGTGGAAGCAAGAGCACATCCGGCAAATAAAGTTCCCTTTGAAAATGGTAAACAGCGTCGGGAAAAACCGGAGGTAACATCCGATGTGGAAGTACGTGCCAACCGTATCCTGAACTATACGGAAGTTATTACTCACGGATACCAAAGAGGCTATTTTGATAGCAAAACAGTTGAGAGAGAATTTAAGAAACCCATACTGGCGCGGGCGAATATTTTTATGGAAAAGGACAACAACGGAGATTCCTTTCCCGACCTTCGCGCTTGCTACAAAAAGTGGAAAAAAGAACGGTAATCAAATAAAAACCTTGATTAGCAAAAAGGGTCCATGGACATTTTTTACCTCTTGTAAATGAGACTATGAAAAAACCCGTTAAAGTTAACATCCGAACTCACTACTCACCCATCCTGAACTTCTTCCAATACCTCGCAAGCCCCTTGATGTTCATTGAGACGGTATCGGTGTTTCGGTAGCTCTCCGCAAACTCCGCCCCTTTTGTGTTTGAAACTGTCCGCTTCTCAAGAAGACTTTGAAAATCGGGCTCAATCTCCTCCTCGGTCATTCCCTTTTCAAGTCTCTCGCCGACCCAGGATGAAAAACTTTCAAGCGTTTCGCACAGTTCGTCCAGATGGGCGGAAACATCGGCGTATTCGCCGAAATGCGTGAGGCAAATAGAGTCCGGCGAAATGTCGCGGATTTTTTTCACCGTCTCAAACCACAGTTCAATGTTTATTTCCGGGGGCGGAGTGGGAGGAATCACCGCGCCGCCTCCTATTCTCACGCCCGCCGCATCGCCGGAGAAAAGATTGCCGTCAACAAAATAAGAGTAGTGATGACCCGCATGTCCGGGAGTGTCAAAAGTCCTTATTTTCAAGTCCCCGATTGAAAGCGTCTCGCCGTCCGAGACTACTCTGACGCTTTCTTCCGGCACGGGTCGCACCTCTCCCCAAAGTTCATCCATCCTGTCTCCGAAAGTCCTGCGGGCGGAGGAGACAAGGCGCTCCGGCTCCGTGAGATGCCGCGCCCCGTTCGGATGAACATAGACCTTCGCTCCGCTTGCGGCGTATCTCCACGCCGCGCCCGAATGGTCAAGGTGTATGTGAGTTACCAGAACATGCCTTATGTCGTCCGCAGACAGTCCGAGTTTTTCCAGTTTTCCGCTTACATTCTGAAATGTGGACTCGGGACCGCTCTCAATCAGAACAAAGCCGTCCGAACTTTCAAAAAGATAGGACGCTATGACTTTGGAGGAAAGAAAATCGTGGTCTATTATCTTTGCTTTCATAAATTACAATCTACTGACAGACAATCCTCTTAACAAGAAAAATCTCTCCGCCGCTTGAAAACCCGCGCTTCAGAATTTCGTTCGGGCGCGAAGCGTTGCTTCCCTTTCGCCCGTATTTTCCGCGTATCCGGCTTCCAGATTCAAGTCCACAGACTCAAACCCGAAATCAAAACCGACCTTATGACTGCGCCCCTCATCTTCAAAGAGCGAACGGGCGTAGGTCTTCAACGCTTCCCAGCCGTAACCGACTTCAAATTCGGTGTCGGGGCGAATATCCCGTCTGATGCCGGCTTCTTCATTGAAACCGTATCGCTTCCATGACGATTTAAAATCGGTTCCCGAAGCGCGTTCAAGAGATGAATAAAAACCCTTCCCGTCTTGTCCGATGTCAAAGAAAATACCGCCGACCGCAACCGCCGACCGTTCCTCGGTGTCGCCGTCAAGCGCCTGAGTGTAAAACGAAATGTCAAACAGAAAAGCCCCCCGCATCCGCAGCCGCACACCGCCGCCGACATCAAAAAATATGCTGTCATCACCCGGCACATCACCGCCGTCCCAGCGCAGACTTAACAGCCCGTAGGGCCTGACCGTATCTCTTTCGCCGATTCGTAATATCAACCCCGTCTCGCTCTCAAAGCGCGCCCGCCAGTTCGTGGAAGTCAGAGCGGGAAGCGCGATGCCGTCCGTCACACTCCCGTCAAGTTCAACACGGCTCCACAACCCTTTGGCGCGCAAAGCAAAATCCCAGTCATTGACTGAAGAAAACACCTTCTCCGCCCCAACCGCCGCCATCCAGCCCGATGCGTCAACACGGTTCCAGCGTATTGAGTCCCTTTGCGTAACCTCGCTTATGTCATAATCGCCAAGACCGTAGCCGCCCATAAGCCAGACGCTCAAGCCGTCCGCGGTATTCCAAGACAGATACGGATACACGCTCACCATGAATTTCTTCACATCGCCCGACACCTCAACACCGTTGGCGGCGGCTTTGTAATCCAATTCGCCTTTGCCGTAACCCAGCGCCAGACCGATGCGCCAGTTCGGAATCACCACACCGTCTATTCCGACAAGAGCGTTGAACAGTTTGCCGTCGTAGTCGGTGCGCAGACCGTTGTCTTCGGGGTCGCCGTTGACGGTCAAGCCGCCCCCGGCTCCCCAAACCGCAACCGACCTTTCACCGCCTCCCAGCGGCACAACAAAATTGCTTTGGCGTATTGTGCCCGTCACCAGACTGTCAATGTTCAACAGTTTGCCGCCGTTTTCAAACTCCTCCATGCCGGTTTGAATTTTCTCCGCGACAACACTCCGCCAGTTCCCGTTTTCCAAATCCGCCGGAAGCGCCGAATGTCCCGTAACCTTAACACTCAACGCTCTGAGCGGAGTCGGGTTAAGACGCCTGCCAATCACTCCCAGAGCGCTCTCCGCCATTGCCCTGCTCAATACGCCCACGGTTTTCCTGTGGGCGGTTTTGCGCATATCCCGCGTGAAGCGGGGCGCGTTGATTATCGTTATAGTCGCCGTATCGCTTGTATCAACCGCAAGCGCTGCTCCAAGCAAGTTGAAAAGCGACACAGTGAAAGTTTTATTCCCTTCCTCAATAACATCATCGGTAACGGACACGATGAAAGTTTGCGTCTCGCCCGCGCTTCCGATAAATCTCAGAGTTTCGCCCGAAACCGCCGTATAGTCCTCACCCGCCACCGCCGTGCCGTCCGCGGTTGAAACATCAACTATAAAGCCACCGGAAACGGGACTGTTGAGACTCACAACCACCGTTGCAAAACCGTCCGCCTCGGACACTTCCACATCCGCCATCGTCAGAGCGGGGCGGAGCGTATTGATTATCGTTACAGTCGCCGTATCTCTTGTATCAACCGCAAGCGCTGCGCCAAGCAAGTTAAAAAGCGACACGGTGAAAGTTTCATTCCCTTCCGTCACATCATCACGGGTAACGGACACGGTGAAATTTTGCGTCTCGCCCGCGTTTCCGGCAAATGTCAGGGTCGCGCCCGAAACCGCCGTATAGTCCTCACCCGCCACCGCCGTGCCGTCCGTGGTTGAAACATCAACGGTAAAGCCGCCGAAAACGGGACTGTTGAGACTCACAACCACCGTTGCAAAACCGTCCGCCTCGGACACTTCCACACCCGCCATCGCCAGAGCAACTTCGTTGTCTCTGTTGGTCGCCGTTACCGTGGCGGCATCGGCTATCACATAGTCGGGGTCGCCCGCGCTTGACGCTTCCAAAGTGATGGCGTATTCCACATCGCCGTCAGCAATGCCATCATCCACACCGGTTACCGTTACAGTCTGCTCAGTGTCCCACGCGGAAGGGGCAAAAATCAGGGTTGTCGTCTCCCCCGATGCCCCGCCGGACGATACGACTCCCTCTCCCGTGTCGGCGCTTGTTACGGTTATCTCAACATCCGCCGCCGGAGGGCTTGCCAAAGTTACCGTGAAAGTGTCCCCGGAGCCGTTCTCCGAGGTTCTGACTTCCGCAGGTTCCACTATGACGGAAGCGCCGCCAATGGCGATGGTGGCGGTTGCCGAGGTCGGCGCGAATGCGCCGGAGGAAAATATCAAGGGCCCTTCGCTGACGGTCAGTTCAAAAGTTTCTCTCCCTTCGGCAATCCCGTCCTCAAGAATCGGAACGGACACAGCGCCGCTTGTCTCACCCTCCGCAATCGTCAGAGTTGAGTCCGGCGCCGTGTAATCTTCGCCTTCCACCGCCGTGCCGTCCGCCGTTGAAACTTGCAAAGTCAAATCGTATGGCAGCGGTTCGGTCATTGTTACCGTTACTTCAGCAGTTCTTCCGCCGCTTTCCGTAACCGTCAAATCGTTTGCCGAAATCGCAAAATTCCACGGATTGAATCTGTAACTTCTGAACGATCTAAATGCTCGGTTAAGCAACACCGTGTCTCTAAAAATCATCCTCGGCAAACTGCCGATGCCGTTATTCGCAATGGTAAAAAGCAGCAATGAATTCAGACCGCTGAGAATGCCCTCCGGCAAGCTGCTGATTTCATTGGAGGAAAGTTGAAGGGTTAGCAATGAAGTCAGACCGTTGAAAACACTCTCCGGCAAACCGCTTATACTGTTGCTGTTTAAGTTCAAGTTAGTCAAAGACCCCAAACCTCTGAAAATGCCTTCCGGCAGCCCGTTGAGTTGATTTCCGCTCAGGTCCAGATTGTTCAACCGGGACAGTCCGTTAAAAGTTGTTTCCGGCAAACTGCGGAGTTGATTTGAACTCAGTTTCAGGTTTTCCAGGAAAACAAGTCTGTTGAAAATTCCCGCCGGCAAACCGGCGGCGTCAATCTGGTTTCCCTGCAATAACAGTGTCCGCAGAGAAACAATCCCGCCGACACTTCTTGGCACATCGTTAAGACTGTTTCGAAACAGAGACAGGGTCTCCAAAGAAGTCAGTCCGTTGAAAATATCGTCCGGCAAAGAAGCAAACAGACCGGAACCCATATACAGCAACCTCAATGAACCCAGTCCGTTGAAAATACCGGCGGGCAAAGTTTCAATCTGTAGCCTGAACAGCCACAGCGTATTCAAAGAAGTCAGTCCGTTGAAAATACCGGCGGGCAGAGAGGTGAGCGGGTTAAAAGAAAACGACACCTCCTCAAGTGAACCGAGTCCGCTGAGAACACCGGCATCCAAATCGGCGATTTGGTTGAAGGAAAGCTCCAGGTCCTTTAGCGAACTCAATCCGCTGAAAATACCGGCGGGCAGAGAGGTGAGCTGGTTGGAGGAAAGCGACAGGTCCTCAAGTGAACTCATGCCGGAAAAATCCCCCGGCAGCAGAGATGTAATTCTTTTATTGTGCAGAAAAACGAACGTTATGGAAGCCAATTCGCTTCCGTCAATATCCCGGCAAGGTTCGCCCACAATCATCTCTATCTCATCCCGCACCTGCGGAGTTCTGTCACACACGGGCGTAAAAGACGGCGTTTGAGCATTCGCCTGAGGGGGTATGACGGCAAATGACAGAATAAAAAGCGCGAGCGCGGCATGGCGTTTTATTACACCGGGCGCCGAACGGATAATTTCCCCGACCGCCGCCATTGCCCCATCTTGATTGAAAAAATTTCTCATTTGTCCGTTTTTTTTCAAAAAAGCGCGGGAAAATGCTATCACAATTTTATTTCCACGGGAAGATTTACGGATATAGTAGAATATTGCCCGCCGCGCTTTGGAACAGAAACGGTTGAATGACGGGACTATCAAAACTGACAAAGGGAAAACCTCTTCACGGAGCGGAAAAAACATGACGCCCGCGCTCAAACTGAAAACTCCGGAAACATACGCCGAAATATGGGTGAAACTTGAAAACCTCAACAGTTCGGGAAGTTCCAAGGAAAGAATCTGCTCTGCGATATTGTCCGAAGCGGAAAAACGGGGAGCCGTCCGGCGGGGAAAAACCGTCATCGTTGAAGCGACAAGCGGAAACACCGGAATCGCAGTCGCATTTCTGTGCGCGGCAAAAGGTTGCGGCGCCGCGCTTTTTATGCCCGAAGACGCCGCGCCGGAAAAAAAAGCGATTATAAAAGCATACGGCGCGGAAGTTTTTGAAACTCCCGCCGGAGAGTCAATAAAAGGAGCGATAGCAAGGGCGGGGGAGTTTGCCGCCCAAAAACCGCGGGAGCGTTTTTTTGTTGACCAGTTCTCAAATCCGCTCAATCCCGAAACGCACCGGAAGACCACGGCGCGGGAAATAGTCTCCCTGATGGAAAAAACCGGAAACGGAAAAATAGACGCCTTCATTATGGGAGTGGGCACGGGAGGAACAATTACGGGCGTGGGCCTTGAGACAAAAAAGATTTTTCCCGACGCCGAAGTGGTGGCGGTTGAGCCCGCATCGTCCGCGGTTCTTTCCGGCGGAAAACCCGGCGGACACGCCATATCGGGTATAGGAACGGGGTTTATTCCCGACGTTCTGGACACCGGAGTCTATGACACAATAGTTGCCGTAACGGACGACGAGGCGCGTGACGGAGTCCGCGAACTTGCGCGGAGAAACGGACTGCTCGCCGGAATTTCGTCCGGGGCAAACTACGTTGCCGCCGTTCAAACCGCCAAAAAACTCGGCCCCGGAAAACGAACGGTTACACTGGCTTGCGACTCCGGAGACCGCTACCTTGCGGCAAACGGCAAAGGAGCGATTGAAACACGCCGCCGTGTGTGATATTTTCAAAGGGGTTCAATGAAAAGCAACATATTCAAAAACATCTTTATCCTGCTGCTGTTTTTTGTCATCCTGATAGCGTTCTACCAGTTCAGAGGCTCGGCTGAAAACAAACCGCTGGAAATATCCTACAGCGAATTTCTTTCCCATCTTGAAAACGGGAAAGTAAGCGAAGTAAAAATCGCGCTTGAAAACAGCCTGATTGAGGGCTCTTTTACGGAAGGTTTTACGCCCCCGCAAAGTCCGTCGGAAAATCCCGCCGCGAACGGAACGGAAGAAGCGAACAGTTCGGAATTCAAAACATTCGGTCCCGTTGAAGAGAACTATCTGCTTCAAGCCCTCAGGAAGAGCGGAGCAAAATTCAGTTATAAAAAGAGTTCCGACAAAACTTTCGGGCAGATTCTCGTAAGCTGGGGACCGTTCATTTTTCTCATAATAATAATGCTTTTCTTCCTGCGACAGATTCAGGCGGGCGGCTCAAGAGCTATGTCTTTCGGAAAAAACAAGGCGAAGATGCTGAACATGGACACGAACAAAGTAACTTTTGACGATGTGGCGGGAATTGAAGAAGCAAAAGAGGAAGTCGTAGAGATAGTTGAGTTTTTGAAAAAGCCCCTGAAGTTCACCTCAATCGGAGGCAGAATTCCCAAAGGCGTGCTGCTTGTGGGCCCTCCGGGAACGGGGAAAACCCTCCTTGCGCGCGCAATCGCCGGAGAAGCGGGCGTTCCTTTTTTCCTCATAAGCGGAAGCGATTTTGTGGAGATGTTTGTGGGTGTCGGCGCGTCAAGGGTCAGAGACCTTTTCGCTCAGGCAAAAAAGAACTCTCCGTGCATTATATTTGTGGACGAACTTGACGCGGTCGGCAGGCACAGGGGGGCGGGTCTCGGAGGGGGGCACGATGAAAGGGAACAGACGCTCAACCAGCTGCTTGTTGAGATGGACGGTTTTGAAAACAACGAAGGAACAATAGTGATGGCGGCGACAAACCGTCCCGATGTTCTTGACCCCGCGCTTCTGCGTCCGGGAAGGTTTGACAGGCAGATAGTCGTTCCCAGACCGGACCTCAAGGGGCGCGAAGCGATACTTCGGGTTCACTCAAGAAACACCCCGCTTCACAAAAATGTCGACCTTGCCGTAATTGCGCGTTCAACGCCCGGATTTTCTGGCGCGGACCTTGAAAACCTCGTGAACGAATCCGCTCTGCGCGCGGCGCGAAACGAAAGCAGGGAAGTTTCAATGGAAGACTTTGAATACGCAAAAGACAAGGTGATGATGGGCTCGGAAAGAAAAAGTCTTATCGTAAGCGAAAAAGAGCGCGAGATAACCGCCTATCACGAAGCCGGACACGCGGTTGTTGCGAAACTCACTCCGGGAGCGGACCCCATACACAAGGTAACTATCATCCCGCGCGGAATGGCGCTCGGAGTTACGCAGCAGATTCCCGAGGAAGACAAATACACTCATTCACGCTCTTACCTGAACGCCATGATAATGGTTCTGCTCGGCGGGCGGGCGGCGGAGGAAATTATCTTCGGAGAGCGCACAAGCGGAGCCGGAAACGACCTGAAAAGGGTTACGGAAATAGCCAGAAAAATGGTCTGCGAGTGGGGAATGAGCGAGAAGATAGGCCCAATTTCCCTTGCAAAAACCGAGGAGCAGGTCTTTCTCGGAAAAGAGTTCTCCAAAAGCGCCGACCACAGCCAGCGGACGGCGGAGGAAATAGACTTGGAAATAAAGGCGATTGTGGAAATGAACTACGCCAAAAGCAAACAGACACTGGCGGACAACACAAACCTGCTTAAATCGGTGGCGAAACGGCTTCTGAAAAAGGAAAGCATAAAGGGAAAAGAGATTGACGAAATAATGGAAGCGTCAAATCTGTTCTCAAAACATTTTGAATCCGGAGAAAACGGTTCGCAGACGGAAACGGAATCTCAAGCCCGCGAGCAATGAAAAACATACAACCGGCAAATCCCGACCTCTCTTCATCGCGCTTTTTCAGAATAAAGGGCAAAAACCTGGAAATATCAACGCCTCTCGTAATGGGAGTGCTGAACCTGACCCCCGATTCATTCTATGCGGAAAGCAGATGCGGCGCGGCGGAGGAATCGCTGTTCAGGGTTGAACGGATGCTGCTGGAGGGAGCGGACATAGTGGACATCGGGGCGGAATCCACCCGTCCCGGCTCGCAGCCGGTCTCCGAAAGCGAGGAGACGGAACGCCTTCTGCCCGTTCTTGAAAAGTGCGTGAAGAATTTCGGAGACGCGGTTTTTTCCGTGGACACGACAAAAGCCGCGGTTGCAAAACGCGCCCTTGAAAGCGGCGCGTCAATGATAAACGACATAAGCGGCCTCGCATTTGAGCCCTCCATCGCGCAATGCGTTGCGGACGCGGACGCTTCACTTGCGCTGTCTCACACGTCGGCGCGTCCCGCGATTATGCAGAACAGGACGGACTACGGATGCGTTGTGAGCGATGTCGCGCGGTCGCTTGAAAAATCGGTGGAAAAAGCCGTCAGCGCCGGAGTTCGGCGGGAATCAATCGTTGTTGACCCCGGAATAGGTTTCGGGAAAACCGGAAATCAGAACCTTGAAATACTCAACAGACTTGACGAACTGTGCGGCATTTCGCGCCCCGTGCTTGTCGGAACTTCGCGCAAGTCTTTCATCGGCGGGGTTCTCGGCGGACTTCCGGCGGAGGAAAGACTTGAGGGAACCGCGGCAACAGTGGCGATAGCGGTGATGAAAGGCGCGTCAATTGTGCGGGTTCACGATGTGAGGGAAATGGCGCGCGTGGTAAAAATGTCTGACGCAATCAGGAGGGGAATGGCGGCATGAGCGAAATTATTGAAATCCTCTCTCTGGATTTTTCCGGCGGCTTTTATCTGAGAGACGCCATTGACCTGATAGTGGTCACGGTGATTCTCTACAAACTGCTCGGACTTCTTCAGGGCAAACGCGCCATACAGATGATAGTCGGGCTCTGTTTCATATTCGCCTTTTATCTTGTGTCCAGCAAACTGGGCATGTTCACGGTGAACTGGATTCTGGGGGAATTTTTGAGCGCCATCATAGTAATAATAGTGGTGCTTTTTCAAAACGACATAAGAAAAGCCCTGACAAGCATCGGACGCGGCTCCCCGTTTCAGAAATTTTTCAAACAGTCCGGCTACAACGAACAGTCGGTTGAAGAAATAGTGAAAGCGGCGAACTATCTGGCGAACAACAAAATAGGAGCCATAATCGCGATTGAAAGAATAAACAGTCTTACGGATTATGCGGAAGCCGGAATAGTCGTCAACACATCGGTTTCGGCGGAAATACTGATAAGCATATTCAATCCGGGGTCGCCGCTTCATGACGGGGGGACGATAATTCAGGGAAACCGCATCACCTCGGCGGGCTGTTTCTTTCCAATAAGCACTGACCCGGAAATTCCAAACCATTTCGGCACGCGGCACCGCGCCGCGTTCGGTCTGTCAAACGAGACGGACGCCGTCATTGTGGTCGTGTCGGAAGAAAGGGGGGAAATATCTCTGGTGGTTCAGGGGGAGCGCAGTTTCAGAATAGATGTTACCGCTTTGCGGGGAGCGCTGAAATCGCTGCTTGAGCCGGAAGCCGGACAGGGGGAGAAAAACCGGCAATGACCCCGAAGACCGAACAGCCGAAAACTTCTTTTGCGTCCGCGGTATGGCAATGGGTCTCGTCGCTGAATTTGGGGCGGATTGTCCTGTCGCTGTTTCTGGCGGGCATTATGTGGTTCACCGCCAACTACGAATCCGACCTTGAGAAAAATGTTGAGATACCCATCAACTACCTCAACCTTCCCAAGGGGCTGGTTGTCAGCAACAGACCTTATCTTCCGGGCAACGCAAAGCTCAGAATCAAGGGAACGCGCAGTCAGGTCTCGGCGGTGCTGAGAACCAACACGGCGATAAACATAGACCTCGGAAACGAAAGAAACGGGAATTTCCACCCACCTGATAAGTCCGGAATCGGTAAGTCTTCCGAGAAATGTGCAGATAGTCAGAATGAGTCCGCGTGAAGTGGTTCTGGACATAGACACCGTTCTTGAGAAATTCGTGTCCGTAAGACCGGACATCGGCCAGCCGGCGGCGGGACACCGCATGGAAGGCGAAGCCCGGGCGGAACCCTCAACGGTGAGAATAAGGGGCCCGAGAAAAGTCATACGGGACATAAACATGGTAACCACAAGCCCCGTCTCCATTGAGAGGGAAAAGTCCGCCTTTTCCGTGGATGTGGGCGTTGTGTCGCCCGATTCGCGCGTTGAATTCAGCGAGACAAAAACCGTGAAAGTAACCGTGAACATAGTTGAGGTAACCGTTGAAAAAACCTTCCGGGATCTGGAAGTGGAAATGCGGAACATACCGGAGAACGCGACATACTCAATGGATCCGGCAAAAGCGGACATACGGTTCCACGGGCCGCTGTCCCTGATAAACGGCCTTCACAGCGAAGACATCAAAATATACGCGGACGCCCAATCCGCCGGAACACTGGAAGAAGGCGAACAAAAGAAGGTCAATCTGCTTTACAGCTATCCGCAGAGCGACAAAATTGAAGTGAAAACGGTTAACCCCGAAAAAGTGAAGATAAAAAGAGAGAGGACGGAAAAATAAAGTGCCCGCGCGAAAACTGTTTGGCACGGACGGAATAAGGGGGCTTTCCGGCTCCTTTCCCGTAAACGAGTCCGGTTCGCGCAGAATCGGAGCCGCCATAGCCGGGGCGGTCGGGAAACCCCCGCGCCCCCCGCTGATTGTGGTCGGAAGGGACACAAGAAAGGGCGGAGACCTGCTTGAGCGGGAACTGTGCAAAGGGCTCGCCTCTCGCGGAGCGAAAACATTGTCAGCGGGGCGTGTGTCCGACTCCGGCGCTTGCGGTTCTTGTTGTTGAGAGCGGAGCGGACGCGGGAATTATGGTTTCCGCGTCTCACAATCCGCCCGAATACAACGGCTTCAAAATATTCAACCCGAAAGGGTTCAAAATTCCCGAAAGCGCGGAAAGAGAGATTGAGAAAAACTTTGAACGGCTGGAAGGAGGACGGTTCGCTCCGGCGGATTTGAAAGCCGCGCCGGGGAAAATTCCGAACGGGAAGGGAGCGTATGTGTCTCTGCTCGGATCTTGCGCAACCGGCGGGCGAGATTTTTCCGGAATGAAAATCGCCCTTGACTGCGCAAACGGGGCGATGTGTGAAATCGCGCCGGAGGTTTTTGAAAAAACCGGCGCGGAAATGGCCTTGATCGGCTGCGAACCGGACGGCGAAAACATAAACAAGGGTTGCGGAAGTCTTGAAACCGCCCCGCTCGGAGAAACGGTAAGACGGAGCGGAGCCGCGTTCGGAGCCGCGCTTGACGGGGACGGGGACAGGGTCGCATTTTGCGATGAGAAAGGAAACGAAATTGACGGAGACCTGATAATCGCCCTTTTCGCCCGCGAGATGTCGGAAAGGCGGACGCTGAAAAAACCGCGCGTGGCGACAACCGTTATGAGCAACAAAGGGCTTGAGATATTTCTTGAAAGCATCGGAATAGAAATGCCGAGGGCGGATGTGGGAGACAGGCATGTGGCGGATTTGATGAAAAAAGAGGGGATAAACTTTGGCGGCGAAAAGTCCGGGCACCTCATATTTTCGGACTTCTCAACAAGCGGCGACGGGCTTCTTGCCGCCCTGCTGGTCGCCGACATTGTGAAAAGAAAAAACATGCCGATTTCGCAAATCGTTCCGAAAGTTGAACTGTTTCCGCAGATTCTCAAAAATGTGCGTGTCTCTGAAAAAGAGCCGCCCGAAGAGATGCCCGGACTCCCGCAAGCGCGAACCGAACTTGAAAAACGGCTCGGCGCGGGGGGAAGAATCCATATCCGCTATTCGGGAACCGAACCGCTTGCCAGAATACTCGTTGAGGGAAAAAGCGCGGATGCGGTTTCGGCGGCGGCGCGGGAGATTGCCGGAATTGTTGAGCGAAGGGTCGGAGCGGCGCGGATGCGCGAGGAAAACAAATGCCCGAACTCAATGTGAACATAGACCATATCGCAACCCTGAGAAAAGCGCGAGGGGGAACCGAACCCAGTCCGGTGAAGGCGGCGCTTGCGGCGGAAAAAGCCGGAGCGGCGGGAGTGGTCGCCCATCTGAGGGAAGACAGAAGGCACATTGTGGACGAAGACCTTTATGACCTCAAAAAATCCGTAACAACAAAACTGAATATGGAAATGGCGGCGACCGATAAAATGACGGACATCGCCCTGTCCGTGATTCCCGACATGGCGACCCTTGTGCCGGAAAAAAGAGAGGAGTTAACAACTGAGGGGGGGCTTGAAGTCGCCGGAAACCGGCGGGGCATAAGGCGTTTTGTTTCCGCCCTTTCGGAATCGGGAATCACGACAAGTCTTTTCACTGACCCGAACCCCGCGCAGATAGAAGCGGCGGCGGAAGTCGGAGCCGACATGGTTGAGATACACACCGGCGCGTTTGCAAACGCGCGTTCCGCAAAGGAAAAAGAAAGGGAGATTGAACTGATAGAAAAGTCCGTTTCCCTCGCCCTGAAATCGGGTCTGCGGGTTTCGGCGGGGCACGGGCTTGATTACGAGAACACCGCGCGGGTGGCGTCAATAGCGGGAATTGAAGAGTTGAACATCGGTTACGGAATCGTAACAAGGGCGGTTTTCTGCGGCATTGAGAGCGCGGTGAAAGAAATGGTCGCCATACTGCGGGAGGCGAGTGGGGAGAAATGATACTCGGAATCGGAACGGACATAGTGAGCAACGCAAGGATGGAGTCGGCGATTTCAAGAATCGGGGAAAAACTGACAAACAGACTGTTCTCGGAAAAAGAAAGAAATTACTTTTCGGCGCTCGGTCAAAGCCGCGCCTCACAGAGCATGGCGGCGTCATTTGCCGCAAAAGAGGCGGTTGTGAAAGCGCTCGGAACGGGTTTCAGATACGGCATGTCTTTTTCCGATATTGAAGTCGTAAGGACTCCGCGGGGAAAACCGCTTATCAAACTTTCGGGGAAAGTCCGCGAATTTGC
>CBDBJA010000006.1:0-110706 GCA_965206175.1 Thermodesulfobacteriota bacterium
TGATGATAACCGACCTCATGAGAAACGACCTGAGCAGAATTTGCGTTCCTTCAAGCGTCAAGACGCGCGGAATTTTCAATATCAGGGCGTATAAAACCCTTTTTCATATGGAGTCCGAAATTGAGGGAACCGTCAAAGACAATCTTTCCGTCTCCGAAATAATAAAAAAAACCTTTCCTCCGGGTTCGGTAACCGGCGCTCCCAAAACCAAGGCGATTGAGATAATTGATTCCCTTGAGCCGCACTCAAGGGGTCCCTATTGCGGGGCGGCGGGAATATTTTATCCCGGCGGGGATTTTTGTCTGAGCGTCTCAATAAGATGTTTGCAGACCGCCCCGGACGGCGCGGTCTGCTGGAGCGGAGCGGGAATAGTCTGGGACTCCGACCCGGAAAAAGAATTTCAGGAAACCGTGTTAAAATTCCGCGCTTTGGAAAACGCCGCGGGAACGGGGAATTAACCGGGATTTTATTCATGGAAAATCAGCGTATTTATATTGACGGAAAGGAAATTGAAAATGTTCCGGGAATTTTCCCGAGGGGAATTTTCTACGGCGACGGGGTTTTTGAAACAATGAGATGGAAAAACCGCCCCGCCCGTTTTTCTGGACAGGCATGTTGACAGACTTGTATACGGAGCGTCAGTGCTTCAAATTCCCGAACCGGACGGCAAAAAAATAGTCGCGGAAATTGCCGAAGCCGTTGAAAAAACCGGTTTTGTTGACTGCGCGGTCAAGGTGTGCGTAGTTTCCGGCGGCGATTGCGCTCAATTTTTTGCAAAACCGGACTCTTTTCAAGCCGTAATTTCCGTGAGAGAGATTACCGAAAAACCGCCGCGCCAAAACGGTATAAAAATAATTTGCCCGGAAAACCGGTATTTAAGAAACAGTTCCGCGCTTTCGGGAATCAAATCGCTAAATTACCTTGAAAATATAGTTGCGATGAGGGAAGCGAGACGGTCGGGTTTTGATGACGCCCTCTTTCTTGACTCAAACGGCTTTGTCGCCGAAACCAGTTGTTGCAACATCTTTTGGGGTTCCGGCAACCGTATTTCAACCCCGTCGCTCTGTTGCGGGGTTTTGCCCGGCATAACAAGAGGTGTTTTGATGGATTTGGGGCGTCAAAACGATTTTACCATGTCGGAGGAGTGTCGCCCTCCCCGTAGCATGAAACGGGCGGATTTTGCTTTTGTAACAAACTCTCTTATGGGGATAACTCCTGTGGATAAAATACAGGTTCAAGACTTGACCCTAACCTTTGAAACATCTTATACGGATTCTTATGTGAAGTTGAAAAGTCTTTTATATCAGTCTCTTATATGGAATTAAACAAGACCTGACCCGTTTTTTATTTGTTTGTTTCTTTGAAATGTTTCCACATTGTTATCCACATTTTATAGAAAAATGTGGATAACTTGAGACTGTATTGTGGACTGTTTTGTCTGTTTGTGAAAAACCTGCCGTGATGTTTCACATGAAACATTGCCATCTGTTGCCGGATATATGCCTCTGTTTTCTGTTTGTAAAATCCACCCGTCGCCTTCCGCTTCGTTTGAGCGGGACTTTCCCGATTGTTCAGAAATCTTGTTTTGAAGTAAGAACTTGCGCTCTTTTTATAAAACCGTACAGAATTGACGCGTTTTTCTATTTTCCTATGCAAAACTTGCCGAAAATCACTCCGAGCAGTTCTTCTGTTGTGGTTTCACCCGTTATTTTCCCGAGGGAATCCATTGCCTCTTTTGTTTTAATTGACAGTATCTCCGGCGACTCTCTGTGTTTGAGGAGATTCAGGAACATCCGGGTTGCGTTGAGCGCGTTTTCAACCGCCTTTTTCTGCCGGACGCTTGTCAAAACCGCCTCGTTGCTCTCCACGGGACTTGTTTCCGCCATAAGCGTTTTGCTTATTGTCTCTTTCAGGGCGTCAATTCCTTCACCTGTTTTTGCCGATGTGGAAACAGTTCTTTCGGCGGGGAACTTGCTTTGAAGGGCTTTTATCGCCGTCTTGCCCAAATCCGACTTGTTGACCGCCAGAATCGTGTTTTGCTTGGCGGTTTCAACAGTTTTCATCTCTTCATCGAACAACCGGACGCTTCCGTCAAGAACCAGTATTTGAAGGTCCGCGCCAAGCGCTTTGTCTCGCGCCATTTTTATTCCCGCTTTTTCGGCTTCGTTTTCCGCCTCTCTCATTCCCGCCGTGTCTGTAAGGCGGACGACTATGCCGTTAACCGAGATTTGCTCCTCAATGTAGTCTCTTGTTGTTCCCGGTTCCGGACTTGTTATGGCGCGCTCTCTGCCGAGCAAAGCGTTCATAATGCTTGATTTTCCGACATTTGGCTTTCCGATTATGGCGATGACGGCTCCTTCGCTTATCAGACTGCCTGCGGCGTATGTGGAAAGCAGGGATTGCAGACCTTCACTGACGGCTTCCGCGGCTTTTTTCATGGTCTCAATTTCAATTTCGCCTATTTCCTCTTCGGGGAAATCTATTCGCGCTTCAATTCCGGCAAGTAGCTCAAGAAGCTGTTTTTTCAGTTTGTTGACTCTGTCTGAAAGTCCGCCGGAAAGTTGCAAACCCGCCTGCCTGAGACCGAGCTCTGTCTGGGCGTTGATGACCTCCGCAACCGCTTGCGCCTGAGCAAGGTCCATTTTGCCGTTGAGAAACGCTCTCTGCGTGAACTCTCCAGGGTTTGCCGGCCTGCATCCGCGCGTGAGAGTCAACTCCATGATTTTTGCCGAACATGCGGCTCCCCCGTGGCAGTGGATCTCCGCCGAATCCTCGCCTGTGTAAGAGTTCGGGGCTTTCATAAAGACGCACATTGCGCTGTCCACAACAGTTTTGTCTTTTGGGTCAACGATGTTTCCCGCATACATAAAACGCGGCTCAAAATCGCTATGTTTCCCGTGAAACATAAACACGCTGCGGATTATGGATAGAGACCGCTTCCCGCTTATGCGTATGACACAGATGCCGCCTTTTCCGGGAGGCGTGGAGATTGCGGAGATGGTATCGTCCGCCGTTTTGTAACAGTCCGTCAAAACAGTGGACAGGTTTTATTTTTCGGTTTTCGCAACCGTTTCCATCGCTATGGAAGAGTGTGCCCAGCAAGCGCCGGCGGCCATAACCATCGCAACATTCACGGCTTCCGCTACCTGTTTTGATGTTACCCCGTCGGCTTTTCCGTCTTTTACGCAAGACCTGATACAGTATGGACACTTTGTCACCAGAGCGCAGGAAAGGCCAACGATTCCACGCTTGAATTTTCTTGTAAGTGTGCTGTCATCGTAAACTTTTTTGTTGAAGTTGTCGAACGGCGCGGCGATGTCTCCGCTTTCTTCTTTGAAGAAGTTGATTTCGTGCGCGATGTTTTTCTTGAAAAAATGTCCTTCACTGAGCGCAACACCCTGTTCAAGATGGTCCCACGCCTCAAACGCTATGCTTGAGAAGGCGTAAGGAGCGCCCATTGCAAGCCGCATTGCCACATATATCACCTCAACGACCTCTTTGTCGGTCGCTCCGGCTTTCATGGAAGCGGCGGTTCGGGACCTTATGCAGTAAGGGCAGGATGTTATATGCGCGACCGCGACGGCGATGAGCTGCTTTTCTTTTGTTGAAAGCGCGCCGTCTTTGAATACGCTGTCGTGATACGCCATCCATGCGTCAAGCATCTCAGGGTTGGTCTCTTTGAATTTGCCCATTTCCGGACCAATGTTGTTTTTGTAGATTGAATCGCTCATTCGGGTCACCTCGCTGGTTGTATGCGGAAGTTACTGTAACGGCGGAGATGAAAGTGTCAAGGGGAGCTTTTGACATCTTTTCAACTGTTGGTTGCTTTGCTCATTGGCGGCTTTATTCAGCGGGGTGTCCGACCGCCGGATCTTCAAACAATACAAGACCCGACCCTGTGAGCGCCGGTGAGCTGTTTTGACAACGGTAATACGGTGGCAAAAAACAAGGGAAAGCGGACAATGTTCAGTGAGTTTCAAGTTTTCAGATTTTGACCATAGTTTCCGGCATGTTTTTGGTTACGGCCGTTTGCGCCAAACTTTTTGGAAAACTCAACTTTGAAACCGCAGTTAGACGCGGGTGCGAACTGTGCGGGGATAGTTACTTGTCTTAAGGAAGTAAAAAACGGGCGTTCTTGCCCGAAGGTGTTGAGAAAAGCCCGAACAAGAGAGAGAGATCGTTTTGAGATTTCTCCGGTCGCCGGATTTGCGCCCTTTGGTTTGTCGGCAATTTTGTATGATGAGAGCGATTGTCGGATTGGCATAAATTCAATATGTAATCCGTTTTATTTGTTTTCCGGCTTACCGTTCAAACGTGAGATGTTTGACCTTGAAAATGTAAAGTTTTATCGCCCGCAATGCATTGTTATAAAAAAGATAATTTATTAATAACTGTGAATAAATAACATTTCAGGCGGCGGGATTTGTTCTTTTTGTAAAATATTTTGAACTGTTCAATTCCGATACCGAACAATCGGGGACAATAAAAACGGTCAAAAATGAAAACAGCCTTACCAGAAAGCCGTGTGTTTCCCGAATGGAAAATGCGGGAATTATTGTCGGAGCCGCATTGACGGCGGAATTTTTGAATTTAGAGTTTGCTTAATTTCAAATTTTCCCGATCATCCGAAAACACGGGAACAAAAGTTGAATATTTACGGGACGTTCAAATAAAGGAGAAATCCATTAAACGGTAAAAAACGGAATTATTGGTGAACTCCGTCAATCAATCCCGAACGAAATCCTGAACGGACTTTCGGGATAAAATCCGCTTTTTAGTTCACGGGCGTTTTTTGTTTGCAGCAAAACCCGGAAACTGTCTCCCATCATTCCCGGCATAAACAGGTTTTTAACGGCAAGTATCTCGTCCGGATTTTCTCCGGCAATATCCATTATTCCCCAGTCAATCAGAAACTGCCCCTGCGTTGTGTATTTTAAGGTTGCAAGCCCCGATTCCTCTCCGGTTTTTTCAAGGTTTCCGAAATCTACATGGGCGGTGATGTCTTGTTCACCGATTTTTTCATAAAGGGATTCGCTTATCCGGTGGTTGGACACACATTTGAAAGTTCCGCTCATCCTTGCCGGACTGAACAGCTCTTCCGTTCCGAAGCCGTAATCTATCGTTAAAATTACGCCCTTCTCCAAAGTGTCCGCCATCCGTTTCAACAGGTTTCCGGCGCTCCGGCAAACTTCAAACCGCTGCCCCTCGGCAAATCCCATTTTGTCCGCCCCGCCGCGTCCGTCAAAATATCTGACGGTCTCGTCCGTTGAGGGAGCGGACTCGGTTTCCATGAAAACACTTCGCGTTCCCTCGCCCCGGCCCTCTCCCATAGTGAGAGGGGGCGGTTCCGGGCGGGAATGGCTGCCGGCGCGTGAAACTGAGACAAAAATTTCTTTTATTTTTCCGTTTCTGAACACAAGACGGTGAAACGGGATGGCGTCAAACAGTTCGTTTGAAAGGATAATTCCGGTTACCGGTTTTTTGATGTCGGTAAAACTCTCCGCTCTGCGGAAGTTTGAATGCTTGCCCGAAACCGCGCATTGCCGCGGTTTGCAACGGTCCAGCAGTATATACTCAACGGAGCCGTAAGTTTCGGGGTCAGTTCTTGCAAGCGAGGAAAGAATATCAAGCGCAAGTCCGCCGTCGCCGCCCCCGGCTTCCAAAACGGTCATTTTGCGGGTTCCGTTTGGGAGTTCAATCTGTTTTTTCAAACCGCCGATGAGTCGGGCAAGAGTTTCCCCGAAAGCCCGGTGCGCCGTCGGGCTTGTGTAGAAGTCGCCTTTTTTGCCTGTTCGCGCTCCGCCGTTTGCGTAGTATCCGAACTCCGCATCGTAAAGGGCGCGCTCCATAAAGCGCTCAAATGTGATGGCTCCCCGGTTTTCTATCTCGTCCGCAATTGCGCCCGCGAGTTCGTTTTCAAATATCGCGCCGCTTGCTGTTTGCTGAGTCCGTTTTTCCATGGAATGAGACAAGCCTTCCGGGGTGTTTGCTTTATATCCGAACTATTTTACAATGATATGTCCGTTTCCGCCCGGTTTTTTTGAAATGAAAGCGACTATAAAATGGCTGAAAGAATATGTGGACTTTGACCTTTCGCCCGAGGAACTGGGCGAAATGCTCACAATGGCGGGGCTTGAGGTGGAGGCAATCTCTTACATTTTGCCCGAAAATGTTGTCGCCGCACGCATAGAGAATGTGCGGCCCCATCCCAACGCAGACCGTTTGTCTCTCTGCTCGGTTACGGATGGAAGGGAAGTCCATGAAATTGTTTGCGGAGCGTCAAACCTGAAACCGGCGGACATCGCGGCGCTTGCCCGTCCGGGCGCAAAACTGCCGAAAACCGGAACTTTTCCGGACGGAATTACCGTTAAACGCGCGAAGATAAGGGGGGTTGAATCCGCCGGTATGCTTTGCTCCGAAGACGAGTTGGGAATCTCCGCCGTCAGGTCGGACGGGATTATGATACTTCCGAATTCGGTTCCGGCGGGAACCCCTCTGGGCGATATTGCCGGAGTTGAAGATGTTGTAATTGAAACGGCGGTTACCCCCAACAGGCCCGACTGTCTGAGTGTTATCGGAATCGCAAGGGAGATTGCCGTTGCCGTTGGCGGCGCTCTGAAAATTCCCCCGATTCTTCAAACCGGCGGTCGGGAAGAGTCCGTGTCTCAAACGGGTGACGCCGCCCGCGCGCACATTGAAAACGAAGACGCCTGCCTCCGTTACTGTTGCGGAGTTGTGCGCGGAGTCAAAACGGAGCGGTCGCCGCTGTGGATGAGGGCGAGACTTTCCGCCTGCGGTATCAAGCCCGTAAACAATATAGTTGATGTTACAAACCTTGTTCTGCTTGAGTTCGGGCAGCCGCTTCACGCTTTTGATTGCGACCTTTTGAGGGGCGGACTGACCGCGAGAAACGCCGTCAAAGGGGAGTCCGTCAAGGCGCTTGACGGGGAGATTTACAGTCTCAATCCCCAAGACCTTGTAATAGCCGATTCGGAGAAACCGGTTGCCATTGCGGGGATAATGGGCGGGGAAGAGTCCGCCGTGAGCGGCGGGACTGTAAATGTGCTTCTTGAAGCGGCATGCTTCAATCCCACGGCAATCAGGCGGACTTCCAAGCGCCTTAAACTTTCATCGGAATCTTCATACAGGTTTGAAAGAGGAGTTGACCCCGCGGCCGCCCGCGCGGCGCTCAAAAGGGCCGCGTCTCTTATAAACTCGGTCGCTGGAGGCTCCGCTCTTGAGGAAATCACGGACATCCGCCCGAAGGAGATAAAACCGCGCACGGTTGAGGTCTCTCTTGAAAAGACCTGGAAAGTTCTGGGAATTGAGTCCGACAGACTGGAAACCGGACGGCTTCTGACCTCTCTCGGTTTTGAAGTTTCAGACTCCGGGGCGGATACTCTGTCTCTGAAAGTTCCCACTTTCAGACCGGATGTTTCCCGTCCCGCCGATGTTATTGAGGAGATTGCCCGCCTTGTCGGATACAACGGCATACCCGAAACGGAGCCGAGCGTCGGGATGGTTGCGCAAACACCGGATTCGGGCATCGGGGCGGACGGTCTTATAAAAAATATCTTTATCCTGAGCGGCTTTTCGGAGGCGGTCAACTACGGGTTTGACAGCCCGAAGCTTCTCCGGGAGTTTGATTCGGGCGAGATGCTTGAGGTTGTCAATCCGATTTCGGCGGAGCTTTCCGCGATGCGGGGAACTTTGCTTGCGGGTCTGATGAGAAATGTGAAACTCAACCTTTCAAGACAGTGCGCCGATGTGCGGCTTTTTGAGTTGGGCAGGGTGTTTTCCCCTAAAGGAAAGGGGCGGCTGCCCGGAGAGGAAAAGGTTTTTGCGGCAATCAGGGCGGGAGAAGGGGCGTCCGACCTGTGGGACGGGGGGAGTTTTGATTTTTTTGATATGAAGGGCTTGCTTGAAAGGGCTCTGGAGATTTTTTCCTCAGGCGATGATTCTTTTCCTCAGGCGGTGAAATTCCGGTCCCGTTCGGACAAAAACTATTTTCATCCCGGAAAAAGCGCGGCGGTTGTTTTTGATGACGGAACGGAAGACGGGATAAAACTGGGAGACATCGGGGAACTCCACCCGGAAACGGCGCGCGTCTTTGACGCGGAGGGCGCGGTCGCCCTTGAACTGAAACTTGAAAAACTTTATGGTTGTATGAGAAGCGGGAAGGCGGTGTTTTCCCCTCCGCCGAAGTTTCCTCCCGTCAGGCGGGATGTGGCTTTTGTTGTTGACAGGGATTTGGAAGTCGGCAGTATAGTATCGGGTGTCAGAGAGGTGAGCCCTCTTGTGGAAAAAGTGTGGGTTTTTGACCTGTTTGAAGACGAGTCCATAGGAGACAATATGAAAAGCGTCGGGATTTCAATGCTTTTGAGGTCCGCGGAAAAAACCCTTACGGACGAAGAGGCGAACTCCGTTCGTGAAAAAGCCGTGCGGACTCTCGGCTCTTCTTTCGGGGCGCGAACAAGGTAGCGGCGGCGTAAATGACCAAAAAGGAACTTGCCGATTCAATACATGCGAAACTGGGGCTTTCAAAAAGGGAGTCCGCCGACATTGTGGACTATTTTTTTGACACGATGAAAACCGCTCTCAAGAAAGGCGGTTCGGTGAAGCTGCCTCGTTTCGGCAGTTTTTATGTGAAAAAGAGAAAACCGAAAAAAGGCAGAAACCCCGTAACGGGGGAGGTTATAGAAATTCCGTCAAGAAACGAGGTTGTTTTCAAGCCCAGCAGGGTTTTGCGCGCGGCGGCGGATTCCGGACCGGACTGATATGCGTTTTTTCAAATGGCTTAAAACGGCTTTTCTTACCGGGCTGGCTGTCATTGTTCCGTTCGGCCTTGCGCTTCTTTTTCTTTACAAACTTTCGGTCTGGATCTATTCCCTCGTCAGCGCCGTGCCCACGGTAGCGCTTGATTATCTGGTTTCCGACTACAGGTTTCCAGAATGGGTTTTCAAACTCGCATCGTTTTCAATAGGCGTTTTCTGCACGGTTTTTCTTGTGGTTATCGCCGGATACACGGCAAGGAACATAATCGGCAACCGCCTTGTAAGGTTCGGCGAATCCATAATCCTCACCATTCCGCTTGTCAGAACCGCCTACAACGCCTCAAAACAGATACTGAAGACGCTTTTTGCAACCTCCGAAATGAAAAAAAGAGGCGGAGTGGTCATCTTTGAGTATCCGAAGGAAAATGTTTACTCAATAGGTTTTCTCATGAGCAGAATGAAGCCCGGAGAGGGGCATAACATCTTTGATGAAACGATTGCCAATATCTTTGTGCCGACCACTCCGAACCCCACGAGCGGCTTCTATGTGATGGTTCCCGAATCCAAAGTGAGGGAGATTCCCATGTCCGTTGAGCAGGCTTTCAATGTGATTATTTCCGGGGGGCTTGCGTCTTCGTCAAAAGATTGACACTGACGGAAAAACTCAGGGCGGCGGTGAGGGAGTTTGACATGCTGCCCCGGCCCGGAATGAAAGTGGTTGCGGGCGTTTCCGGCGGAGCGGATTCCGTGGCGCTTCTGCGCGCTTTCGGTGAGATTGAGGAATTTGCTCCCGAAATTTTCGTATGCCATTTCAACCACCGCCTGCGCGGAGAGCAGTCACTGCGCGATGCCCGGTTTGTCGCCGAACTTTGCGAAAAAAACCGCTTGCCGTTTGAAATACGCTCCGAAGACACGGCGAAATATTCAAGGCGAAAAGGGCTTTCAATAGAGCACGGCGCGAGAAATCTCAGATACGGATTTTTCCGTGATGTTTGCGAAAGGACGGGAGCGCACAGAATTGCGACCGCTCACACAATGGACGACAGAGCCGAAACGGTTCTTATGAGGATCCTGCGCGGGAGCGGAAATCCCGGCGTGTCTTCAATACAGCCCCGTTCGGGAAATCTTATCAGGCCCTTTGTCGGAATTTCCAGAAAGGAAATCATTGAATACCTTGAAAACGCGGGCGAAAAATGGGTTGAAGACGGCAGCAACGAGTTGACCGTTTTTACAAGAAACAGGGTAAGAAAGCGGGTTTTTCCACTACTTGAAACTTTCAATCCGCGCATAAAACATGCGCTCAACCGCCTTGCGGACACTGCGGGATGGCAGTCTTCATACATCTCGCAATGCGCAGGTGATGAGTTTGGGCGGGTCTTTTTCTGCGGCGATTCGGGCTGTTTTATTGCGGGTTCGGTTTCCGCCTGCCGGAATCTTCACAGGGCGGTGAGGTCGGAACTGTTCAGAGCCGCTTACGCAAAGGTGAAAGGCGGCCTTGAGAGACTTGAGTTTGTCCATATCGGCGCGATGGATGAGCTTGTGATGTCGGGTGTAACATCCGGCTCCGTTAGTCTTCCGTCCGGCTTGGTAATGAAAAAGGGCTACGATGTTTTCATTGTTTGCCGGGCGGAAGTTTTATCCGGCCGATACGCTGTGACCGTGGAAGGGGAAGGAACACGGGAAATCCCGTGCGCAATCCCGGGAGGCGTTCGCGCTCACTTTGAGAAAACTTCCGACACATCGCTCTGGGACCGATTCAACGCCGGGCATTTTTCTCTTGAAAAAGCCGGTTTTCCCCTTGAGGTAAGGAGTTTCATGCCGGGAGACAGAACAGTTCCTCTGGGCATGGAGGGGACAAGAAAGCTGAAATCCGTTTTTACGGACAGAAAAATCCCCGCTTTTTTAAGACATCTGCTGCCGGTTTTTACATGCAAAGGTGAAATAGTCTGGGCCGCGGGCGCGGCGCTGAGCGATTCCCACAAGGCGGTGAAGGGCGGGGAAAACTTGAGAATAAGGATTGAGGGGCGGGTGATGGAAATTCTTGAGCATTGCGGCAAAGGTTAATCCGTGGTTTGAGCCGGTGTTTTCTCCGCGCGCGATTTTGCCTTTTCTATGAAATTTTTTTGTGATATAATGCATTTAAGGTGAGAGGCGAAACTTATTTTTCGTAAAAGGAGATTGAATAATGGCACATATTTTACCTGAACTGCCGTATGCTTACGACGCTTTGGAGCCGCATATTGATGCGCGCACCATGGAAATACACCATTCAAAGCATCACAATGCGTATGTTGCAAACTTGAACGCCGCGCTGGAAAAACATCCGGAACTTGCGGAAAAAAGCGCGGAAGACATCGTGAAAGACCTGAACTCCGTTCCGCAAGATATAAGAGCGGCGGTCAGAAACAACGGCGGAGGCCATGTCAACCACACGCTTTTCTGGACCTGCATGTCCCCGGACGGGGGCGGCGCTCCAACGGGCGACCTTGCCGCCGCCATAGACGGGGCTTTCGGCGGTTTTGACTCTTTCAAAGAGGAATTTTCAAAAGCCGGAGCCACCCGTTTCGGAAGCGGCTGGGCTTGGCTGTGCGTTGATTCCGGCAAACTTGCGGTAACTTCAACACCGAATCAGGACAACCCTCTTTCGGAGGGCTTGACGCCCATTCTGGGGCTTGATGTGTGGGAGCACGCATACTATCTGAACTACCAGAACAGGCGGCCGGACTACATAAAGTCATGGTGGAATGTCGTCAACTGGGAGCGGGTTGGGAAAAACTTCTCCGCCGCGACCTGATTTTTCCGGAAAACGAGGTTTTTCGTTTCCGCATTGCGGGGTGATTTGCTATGTCTGACAAAGAAAAAAGTTTTAAAACTGAACTTGTGAAGGGAGAAGACGGGGTTGAGTCTGTTTCCGCCGTTGAAGAAAACAGGGAAGCCGGATTTGAACCGCTTGAAGAAAAGGTGATTGACCCGGGCGGCAACGGCGGTGAAATTGTCGAGCCTCCCGCTCAGGCTTTTATTGAAGCCTCAAAAGCCAGAAAAAAGAAAGGGGATTTCAACCCCGATGAGCATATGAGACTTCTCTATGTTTATTTCAAGGATATGTCTTCCGAGAATCTTTTTACGGCAAGGCAGGAAGTTGAAATATCGTCCAAGATAAAGAAATACGAAGCCGTCGCCGAAAATATCGACCTCGAATACCGGAAAAATGAAAAAAAATACGGTGCTCCCTCAAAACTTGAGCGGCTTGACAGAAAAAAGATGATGGCGAGAAGCCCCGCAAAAAAAGCCGAGTATCAAGGCAGGATTGATGTTCTCAGAAAACTGGCGCGAATTTCACAGGGAAAAAAGGCGCAGAGGATGAAGCAGAAGTTTGTGAAAGCCAATCTCAGACTTGTCATAACCATATCAAGGCGATACACGAACAGGGGTCTTCCCCTGCCCGACCTGATTCAGGAGGGCAATCTCGGCCTTATGAGAGCGGTTGAGAGGTTTGACCACACAAAGGGTTACAAGTTTTCAACTTATGCGTCATGGTGGATACATCAGGCGATACTGAGAGCGCTTCAGGGGCAGACCAGGACAATCAAAGTGCCGGTTTATCTTCTTGAGCAGGCAAACCGCGTCTATAAGACGGTCTCCAAACTTTCCAAAACGATAGACAGAAAGCCCACTCCGGAGGAAATATCGCTTGAGTCCGGCATAACTATTGAGGTTGTGAAAAGGATTCTGAACTCCACAAACGATGCGATAAGTCTTGACACTCCGATTCTTGAGGGCAAGAACGCCACCCTTCTTGATTCGGTTCCCGACCAGGAAGACTCAATTCCCGATTTCGTCATAGCAAAGAACGCGCTTTCTGAAAAACTGCGCGAGGCGTTGAAACGCCACCTCAATGAGAGAGAGGCAAAGATAATCAAACTGCGCTTCGGCATAGACCAGAGCGGCACTTTCACGCTTGATGAAATCGGAAAGATGTTTGACCTGACCCGTGAACGCATCAGGCAGATTGAGAAACATTCGCTCAACAAACTGAAAAACTCCGAAATCGGAGAGCATCTGCACAGTTTTATGAAAAATTAGGGTTGTTTCCGCGGATGAACGCGGTTTAAGGTTAAGTATGGCAATAGGGAGTAAAGTGAAAAAGTCTTCTGTTTTCTCTGTTTTTGTATTGCTGGCAGCGGTCTTGTTCCCGTTCGTTAGCGCTGAAAGTTTGGAGAAACCCTATTTCGGTTTGAGTTCGGGATACTCTTATCAGCAACTTGAATTAAAGGGTTCTCCAAGGGTCGGGGCGATTTTTGTGGACGACAGAAAAATAGAAAGCAACGGTTTTTTTATCGCGCCCAAATTCGGGTTTGCCATTGGGAAAAGCAAGTTTGCTTTTGAGTTTGAGCCGAGATGGACTATTTCCTTCCATATCAATGAGATAAGGGGCAGAGACGGGAACCAGAGCGTGAGAGTGGGGTTTATTGCGGACACTTTTTATCACTTGCTTTTTCCCGCAATCGCCGTGGTTAAGGCGGGTAGCAAATCCTCTCAGATTACTTTGGGAGCGGGCGCGGGGTTAAACTTTTACGATGTCGGAGACAATACGGGATTTCAAACGACCACAATACCCTTGATTGCAAAACTGGGTATCGCTTTTTCAATCTTCGGAAAAACTGTAATAGGGCTGGATGGAGACTTTATGTATTCCGTTTACGAGTCCGGGAATTTTGTTGACAAACTGTGGGGTTTCAGCGCGGGTTTGAAACTGCGACACTTGTTTTAAGTGTCCGGTGCTCCGCATTGGTTTGATTTCCTAACTTCCTGATGATTTGGGAGTTTTTTCAGCCATCATTTGCCGGAATGCAATGACAGACTTCCATTCGGGAGAATGTTTGTTTTCTCTTGAAATACTTTTGCCGGTAGACATAAAAACATTGAACTTCTTGGGTAATTCCTATAGAATAAAAGTTGTCTGCATTGAAAAGAGGAGACCCTTTGTCGGGTCTCCTGCTGAATAAAAGACCCGACTACAGCGGGAGTTGATCCCTTCCGCTGGGGAATAAGCGGGAACTTCAAAACCTCTTTTTGATGTAGACAAGGCCCGGCGCCTTGAAGCCGGGAAAATTCAAATTAAAAGGAGTTTCAGATGAGGATAGTTTCAATTTTTTCTGTTTTTATTTTTGCCTTTTCACTGGCGGTTTTTTCACCGGTCAGTGGTTCAGAAGCACAAACAAACACTCAAAGCATCGGAGTTTTTTATTACGGCTTCAGTTCCGGCTATACACACCAGAGGCTTAAAGCGTCGGGGGTTGTTTCTGATGAAGGAATCAGAATCGTCGGCGATGTTGAACTGAAGGAAAATGGTTTCTTTGTCGCTTCCAAATTGGGGTATTTATTTGGAAATGGCAAGGTAGGCCTTGAGTTTGAACCAAGAACAACTTTTACTTGGGTTGGCGGTGATTTTTCCCTTACAGCACCAGACGGTGCAACGATTACCGGAGAGTTGTTTGATGGAAGACAATTGAATTGGCTTCTGCCTATCATTGCCGTTTTCAAAGCGGAAAATGAGTCCACCGAGTTCACGGTTGGAGCGGGAACGGGTGTTAATATCTGGGACATTACAGATGAAACAAGTACAACGACCTCACTTCCTCTAGTTGGCAAGATGGGAATTGGCTTTGCAATTTCAGAAAAGGCAAAGTTAGGAGTGGACGCGCAGTTTATGTATACCGTTTGGGACAGTGACAGCGATGTTGACAGCATTTGGAGCATAAGCGGCGGGGCAAAACTGGAATATAAGTTTTAGTTTTTGCCTGTTCCCGCGTAATTTTTCTCTCTGTGTGAAAAGAACACGCAGATGCATTTTTTCTTTGTGAAACCGTGCAGGGTTATTGCGCTGGCGCCGAGGTAAACCGGGGGAGTTTTGAGGCCTGTTCGGGGTGACGGTGGGCGTCAAGTGAATATGTTCACTTGACGCTTTCGCTTGCGGGCGGTTGTGCCTTTCTACTTTTCATAATACTCAAGCCCTAAATGCGTTATCTGCTCTTCCCCCGCAATATGGCGCAGAGTGTTTTTCAGTTTGGTCAACTGAATGAAAATATCATGTTCAGGATAAAGCCCCGCTCCGACCATCGGGCTTTTGAAATAAAACGAAAGCCATTCCTGTATTCCGCTCATTCCCGCCCTTTTAGCAAGGTCAAGAAACAGCACAAGGTCAAGCACAACCGGAGCGGCAAGTATGCTGTCGCGGCACAGAAAGTTTATCTTGATCTGCATCGGATAGCCCAGCCAGCCGAATATGTCTATGTTGTCCCACGCCTCTTTTTCGTCTCCGCGCGGGGGATAGTAGTTTATTCTGACCTTGTGATAGTAGTCCGAGTAAAGCTCGGGGTGAAGCTGCGGCTGAAGAATGTATTCAAGCACGCTCAGTTTGCTTTCTTCCTTTGTTTTGAACGAGCCGGGGTCGTCAAGCACTTCGCCGTCCCTGTTGCCGAGAATGTTGGTTGAAAACCAGCCGTTCAGTCCCAGCATTCTGGCTTTCAGCCCCGGAGCGATGATGGTTTTCATAAGGGTCTGTCCGGTTTTAAAATCTTTTCCGCAGATTGGAACCCTGTGTTTCTTTGCGAGCGAAACAAGGGCGGGAATGTCCGCCGACAGATTCGGAGCGCCGTTTGCGTATGGAACGCCGGATTTGATTGCGGCGTAAGCGTATATCATGCTCGGAGCGATGTCCGGATGGTTCGCCTTGAGCCCCTGTTCAAACTTTTCCTGAGTGCCGTGAACCGCCGATGGCTTGATGTAGGTCTCCGTGCTTCCGCACCAAACCATAACGGCGCGTTTAATGCCGTTTTCTTTTTTGAACTCTGCGATGTCGCCAATCAACTGCTCGGCAAGGTCCATCTTCGTCTTGCCCTTTTTTACATGTTTGCCGGAAAGGTTTTTTACATATTTTTTGTTAAAAACCGCCTTCATCGGGCTTATCACGCTTGTTTCATCTTTCACTTCGTCAAGAGTCGGAGAGTTCAACACACCCGCTCTTACGGCGGCTTCATGGCAGTTTTCGGGAAAAATATCCCATCCTCCGAAAACAAGGTCTTTGCAGTCGGTCAGGGGAAAAAATTCTTTGATTTTCGGGCTTTTCCCTTCGGTTCGCTTGCCCAGACGGATGGTTCCCATCTGCGTCAGTGAACCGATGGGTTTGCCGACGCCCTTTTTGAAGGACTCAACTCCGGTAACAAATGTAGTGCTTACCGCACCGCATATTCCCGGAAGAAGAACTCCGAGCTTTCCCTCGGCGGGAGCTATCTGTTTTCCTTTTTTGGCTTTAAGAGGCGTTTTGGAGGGCAAATAGAATTACCTCTTTGAGAACTGCTGTCCGCGACGCGCTTTCTTCCTGCCGTATTTTTTGCTTTCCACCATCCGTGAATCGCGTCTTAAAAGTCCGGCGGATTTCAGTTTCTTCCTCAAAGTTTCATCATATTTCAAAAGAGCTCTGGAAAGCCCGTGGCTTATGGAACCGGCTTGTCCGGTAAGCCCCCCGCCTTTCACATTGACTGCGACATCAAACTGCCCAAGAGAGTTTGTTACGGCGAGCGGTTCATTTACCTTTATCTGCCAAGTCTCGCGGGGAAAGTATTGCTTCATATCCCTTTTGTTGACGGTGATTTTTCCGGAGCCGGATTTCATCCAGACCGATGCGACCGAATTCTTTCTTCTTCCCGTGCCGTTAAAGATGTTTGTTTGAGTGGTGGCCATTTGAATTTTCCTTGAAAGCGCTACAGTTGCACCGCCGTGGGATTTTGCGCCGTGTGCGGATGAGACTCTCCGGCGTAAACTTTAAGTCTGTTTATAAGTTTTTTCTGCGTTTTGTTTTTCGGAAGCATTCCCCACACCGCTTTTTTCACAATTTCCTCCGGTTTTTCCGCGGAAAGGGTCGCCGCCGAGACGGACTTCAGCCCCCCCGGATAACCGCTGTGGCGGTAGTATAACTTGTCGGTGAGTTTTTTTCCGGTCATGTGGACTTTTGCGGCGTTGACGACAATAACAAAGTCGCCCATGTCCGCATGAGGAGTGAACTCCGGTTTGTTTTTGCCGCGCAAAATTGTGGCGAGTTTCGTTGCAATCCGTCCGAGGGTTTTCCCGTCCGCGTCAACAATCCGCCACTGCCTGTTCCGTTTGTCGGTTTTTTCAATGTATGTTTTCATAAATCAGGGATGAATTATAGCAAAAGACCTCAGCAAGTCAACCTGAGAGGGCGGATGTTTTCGGCAAAATCCGTTCAGCCGCCCGTCATTTCCGCAAGCGCGTCCGCAAGCGCATTCACATTTTCGCGTGAGCAGCTCTCTCCCATAAGCCCTATTCTCCAGATTTTGCCTTTTGTCTCTCCAAGCCCCGGTCCCACTTCAATTTTGTGGTCGTTCAGCAGCTTCCGCCTTGTCTCGGCGTCCGGCAGTCCTTCGGGAAGGAACACGGAAGCGAGCATCGGAAGCCGGTATCCCTCCCGCGCAAACGGCTTAAATCCCAGTTCTACAAGTTTTTCCGAAAGCGTTTCCCCCAGTTTTGCGTGCCGCGCGAACCTGTTTTCAAGCCCTTCTTCAAGAACCGTTCGGAGCCCTTCTCTCAGGGCGAAAAGCATGGATACGGGAGCGGTGTGATGATACACCCTTTCTCCGCCCCAGTATTTGCATATCATTCCGAGGTCAAGATACCAGCTTTGAACCTTGCTTTTTCTCTCCGAAAGCGCCCGCTCCGCTTTTTCGCTGAAAGTTACGGGCGATATTCCCGGCGGAACGCTGAGGCATTTCTGCGTTCCGCCGTAGCAGATGTCAACTTTCCATTCGTCAATTTTCAGGTCGCACCCCGCAAGCGAGGTTACGGCGTCCACAAGAAAAAGCGTGTCCGTCCGCGCGATACCGTTTCCAATCTCCTCAAGCGGCTGACGCGCTCCGGTTGAGGTTTCGGCGTGAACGATTGCCGCGACTTTCGCCCCGGGATTTTTCCCGATGGTGGAGATGAATGCGTCCGGCTCTATGATGTCTCCCCATTTCGCCTCCACGCGAACCGTCTTCGCTCCGCAGCGCGATGCGACATCGCACATCCTTTCGCCGAAAACCCCGTTCACCCCGATTACAACCGTGTCTCCGGGCTCAACCACATTCACAAAAGCCGTTTCCATCCCCGAACTTCCCGTGCCGGACATGGGGATTGTGAGTCTGTTTTTCGTCTGAAAAACCTTCCGCAGCATGTCGCCGATTTCATCCATTATCGCAAGAAAATCGGGGTCAAGATGCCCGATAATCGGAGTTGCAAGGGCGTCATAAACCGCCTTGCTGACATTGCTGGGACCGGGTCCCATCAGGATTCTTTCGGGCGGGGAGAGTTTGTTGTATTGCTTTGCGCTCAATTTGGTTTTCCTTGTATTTGGGTTTTTAACGGCTTTTTTTGCCGCAACGGACAATCAACATACTTTCATCATTGCGCAAATCCAAGTATTATTGAGTTATGTCTAATCCAACAATCAAAATTTACACCATAAAGACCTGTCCCTACTGCATTGCCTCAAAGTCTTTGCTTCAGTCCAAAGGGCTTGAATACGAGGAGATAGATCTTACGCAAAATCCCGAGGAAAGGGTGCGCGTTTCCGAACAGTTCAACTGGAGAACGGTTCCGCTTATCCTCAAAGACGGCAAACTTGTCGGCGGTTTCAAAGAACTTGAGGAGCTCGCCCGTGAGGGCGGGCTTGACGGCTGACTTTTCCGCGTTTCCGCAATGACCGTAAAAACAAGATTTGCTCCGAGTCCCACCGGTTCGTTGCACATCGGCGGAGCGCGAACCGCGCTTTTTAACTGGCTTTTTGCCCGTCATCACGACGGCGGCAAGTTTGTTCTGCGTATTGAAGACACGGACGCTGAGCGTTCAACTGAGGAATCGCTTTCGGAGATTACCGGGTCACTCAAATGGCTTGGGGTTGATTGGGACGAGGAACCGTTACGCCAGTCCGCCCGTTTGGATGTTTACAAGGAATACGCTGAGAGACTTCTTTCTTCCGGCTATGCGTTCAAATGTTATATGACGCCTGAAGACCTTGAGGGCGAAAAGAGTCTTGCGCGGGAGAGTGGAGAGCATTTTCGCTACAAGCGCGAATGGGCGGAGCGCGGAAAAAAAGACGGGGCTCCTTTTGCGGTGCGGTTTGCGGCTTCTCAAAGCGTTTCGGGCTCCGCCCGCTCTAACAATCCTCTTGCGGATTTTTCCGGCGAAATTATTTTTACCGACCTGCTTCACGGCAATATGGGTTTTTCTCCAAACGATATTGAGGATTTTGTCATCCTGCGCTCGGACGGTATGCCGACTTACAATTTCGCTTCGGCGATAGACGATGCGCTTTCGGAAATAACGCATGTAATAAGAGGCGATGAGCATCTTGTGAACACGCCGAAGCAGATTCTGCTTTTGAAATCTCTGGGTTTTTCCATTCCCGCTTTTGTTCATCTTCCCGTAATTCTCGCTCCCGACGGCTCAAAACTGAGCAAGCGGCACGGAGCGGTTTCCGTTGACGCTTTCCGCAAACGGGGCTTTCTTCCGTCCGGACTTGCAAACTACATCGCCCGCCTCGGCTGGTCTTGCGGAGACGAGGAAATTTTCACGATGGACGAACTGGTTGAGAAATTTGACATAAGAGGGCTTGGAATCTCGCCGTCCAATTTTGACGAAAAGAAAATGCTTTGGGTCAACGGCGTCCATATACGGGAAGGCAAAGGGGACGCGGCAACCCCGTTGCGCGAAACTCTTTTGCAAATGGGTTTTGATGTTTCCCCGGAAGATGCGGAAAAAGCGTTTCTGCTTCTCAAAGAGAGGGCGGAGACCGTTGTTGAGATGGCGGAAAAAAGCGTTTTTCTTTTCCGCGATGAAGTGGAATTTGACGATGCGGCAAAAGAGAAGTTTATCAACAGTGAGACGCTTCCCGCTCTTGAAGCGGTGCATTCCGCTCTTTGCGAACCGGAAACTCCGTTTGATATTGACGGTTTGAAAGCGGCGTTTTCGGCGATTACCGAAAAAACCGGAATGAAAATGAAACAGATGGCGCAGCCCTTGCGTGTTGCCCTGACGGGAAAAACTGAAAGCCCCGGAATTTTTGAAGTTATCGCCGCTCTTGGCGAAGGCAAAACGGTTTTGCGGATTGAGAACGCCATTGCGATTATCAAGTCGGACGGGTGAGCGGTGGCGGTGATAATAGGACTTTGCGGCAATGTGTGTTCGGGCAAATCCACCGTTGCGGGAATTTTTGCCGAAATGGGGGCGGAGCTGATAGACGCCGATGAGGTTTCGCGTTTTGTGGTTATGCCCGGAAAACCGGCGTTTGAGCAGATAGTTCGCAATTTCGGCGGAAGCATACTTGATTCGGAAGGAAAGATAGACAGGGCGGAACTTGGAAAGACGGTTTTTTCCGATGATGAAAAAAGGGAAATCCTTGAACGGATAACGCACCCCGAAATAAGGGATGAGATAGAGGCGCGTGTAAAAAAGGCGGTTATGTCCGGCGCAAAGGCGGTTGTGATAGAGGCGGCTCTGCTTTCGCGTTCGGGAGTTTTGGGAAAGATAATAGATTTTCTAATTTTGGTTGAAGCAAGCGAGGAGAGGAAAATTGAAAGGATGTCTGAAAGGGACGGGTTTGACCGCGAGGAAGCGCGGAAAAGGTTGGAGTCTCAAATAGGGCGCAATCCTGATTCGGATTTTGTTATTGATAATTCGGGGGGTTTGGAAATGTTGCGGGCGCGGGTGGAGAAATTATGGGAGAAGATTGTTTGAAAACTCTACCCTTCTGTCATTCCGGCGGAAGCCGGAATCCGGCATTTAAGAGAATATTAAGTCAATTTGACAAAGAAGTTTTCTTTTTCTTTGCTTTGATGCATCTTATGCACAAAAAAATCTGCTTCTTCCTTGGTCTCAAATCTCGCAATACACCGACTCTCACGGCGCTCTTTCAATACGCGTCCAGATTTCCCTCTTATTATGCATGTCGCTTTGTCGCTTCTTTTACTAGTCTGAAAGCAAACATGCACCTCCCACCATTGATAAGCTCCTGTTTTGTTGGCAGGCGGATATCCTTTATATGGGGGTTTGGCTTGCAAGACTGATTTAACCCGAATTTGAACAAACCCGCTACTATCAATAGAGAATCCCTCAACCGGCCAATCTTCCCGAAACGGGTATTTTTTATCAATCATTGATCAACTCCTCTTCATATCAATATCTTAAACATCCACTGACAGACAACCCTAAACCGCCTCGTATATGTTGGTCAGCAGCTCATCAGAAGTTTCGCCTTGCGTCATGCAACCGGAAATTGACGGCACCTCAGCCCAATATCCGCCTTTTTCGGTTTTGTGTGTGAAGGACTTCAGTTTCATTATAAAGGTACTATACATCGCTCGCGAAGGTAAATCCAGTATTCCATAGTTCACTTACCCCATTCTCTCTGGATTCCGTGTCGTAGCACGGAATGACAAAATTTGTATTAATCTTGGTTCTAATGCCTTTTGATTATCTTTTGATACTCGTCGTGGCTTCCAATCCACACCCAGACAAATCTGTCTCCGTGCTTAATGGCAAGCGCTCTGTACGAACCGCCAACCCTTACTGACCAGTATTTATTAACCTTTTTGAAGTGAAGAGACGGATGGCGCGGGTTTTCTTTCAGCAAAGCAAAAGCCTTGTGAGCTGAATCCTGTATATTCCGGGGAAGTCTGTTTAGGCGATCCCAAAAGTGAGGAGTTGCCTCATGCATTTACAGTTTCCGCAGTTTGCCCTGTTTTCTCGCTGAAGCCGCTTCTTCTTCAAGAAAATCCAACTTGCCGGACTTGGCGTCTTCTTCAATCTCTTTATCCCACAGTTCCCAGTCCCTTTCTGTGAACCACTCCCTCAGATTTGTGTAGTCTTCCTGTGAAAGAGAATTAATAGCCGATTTGATTTCCTCTACTGTTGACATATTAAAAATCTAAACAAAACGGGTCGTGATTTCAATGAAAAATATATTTGCAAACCGATTGCCAAATTTCACACTTCAAAGAGTACGGACAAGGTTTCGCGCAAGTAAGATTTTGACGACTAACATGCGGCGGTATGGGAACAAGAAATGCTTTCCCGTATTTCTTCTCTCCGTCATTTCTCTGTCACTTCTGCGAAGGCGGGAATCCGGCATTCCACAGCGCATTTGCCCCGTTCCCTCCGGGTTATAGAACCCATCCACTACCTTCTGACTGCAAACTCCGGGAAGCTCATGCACAACGCCGACATACCACCCGTCATCAACCCAGTAGTCCAATGTGAAACTTGTCGCCATAGCAGGATTACAGGTCGCGTTACGAAGCGAATCAACTCCGGTTTGTCCGCCTCCCGCTTGCGCCTGTCCGCCCGTTTCGGTATAGTCAACCCCTATATTTACTCCGCCGGAAAATGCGAAAATGAGCGAAAAAAACACCAAACAACCAAAAAAAAACATTCAAATCCTCAAACAGAAGGAACGGGAAGCCGAACTTGGCGGCGGCAAGGCGCGCATAGCCAAACAGCACGAAAACGGAAAACTGACCTCAAGGGAGCGCATAGACCTTCTTCTTGACAAAGGAAGTTTTCAGGAACTGGACAAGTTTGTCGTCCACAGATGCAAAGACTTCGGGATGGAAGACAAACAGTTTCTCGGAGACGGGGTCGTTACCGGATACGGAACCGTGAACGGAAGGAAGGTTTTTGTTTTTGCGCAGGACTTTACCGTGTTCGGCGGCTCCCTCGGAATGGTTCACGGCAGGAAAATCTGCAAGGTTATGGACATGGCGGTTGAAACCGGCGCTCCGGTTGTGGGGCTTAACGATTCGGGCGGCGCAAGGATTCAGGAAGGCGTGGAGTCCCTTGCCGGATACGGGGAGATTTTCCAGAGAAATGTTCTCGCCTCCGGCGTTGTTCCCCAGATTTCAGCGATAATGGGACCGTGCGCCGGCGGGGCGGTCTATTCCCCCGTGATGACGGACTTTACCCTTATGTCCAAAGACACAAGCTATATGTTTATAACCGGACCCGATGTTATAAAAGCCGTAACGCATGAAGATGTAACCTCCGAAGACCTCGGCGGAGCGATGGTTCACAACTCTCAAAGCGGAGTCGCGCATTTTGCCTCGGCAAACGATGAGGAGTCAATTGAGACAATCAAGGAGATTCTGTCTTTTCTCCCTTCAAACAACATGGAAGACCCTCCCGAAGAGGAGTGCGACGACCCGACAGACCGCTCAAGCGGCGATATTGCGGGCATGATTCCCGAAAATCCCAACAAACCGTATGATATGAAAGATGTGATAAAGCAGATTATTGACAACGGATACTTCTTTGAAGTCCAAGAGCACTACGCGAAAAACATGGTCATCGGCTTTGCGCGAATGGGCGGAAAGGTTGTCGGCGTTGTGGGCAACCAGCCGATGTTTCTCGCCGGCTGCCTTGACATAGACGCATCGGTGAAAGCGGCGAGATTTGTGAGGTTTTGCGACTGCTTCAACATTCCCCTTCTTACAATGGTTGATGTTCCGGGATTTCTTCCGGGAACAAATCAGGAATGGGGCGGAATCATCAGGCACGGGGCGAAACTGCTTTACGCCTACTGCGAAGCGACGGTGCCGAGGGTTACCGTTATAACAAGAAAAGCATACGGCGGAGCGTATGATGTCATGTCTTCCAAACACATCAGGGGAGACATCAACCTGTCGTATCCGGGGGCGGAAATCGCCGTTATGGGCTCAGAAGGCGCGGTCAACGTTATTTCCCGCGCTCAAATCGCCGAAGCCAAAGACCCTGACGCGGAAAGAGCCAGACTGACAGAGGAATACAAACGGAACTTTGCAAATCCCTACCGCGCGGCGGAGCTCGGGTTCATTGACCGCATAATCACGCCGGAAGAGACAAGGAAAGATGTCGTGTCGGCTTTCGGGGCGCTTGAGGGAAAAAGGAAGACAAACCTGCCGAGAAAGCATGGAAACATTCCTCTCTGACCGCCGTGGGGGCAACCGCAATATGTTCGGCAAAATACTCGTAGCAAACAGGGGTGAGATAGCGGTGAGAATAATCAGGGCGTGCCGTGAGATGGGCGTCCGGACGGTCGCCGTTTACTCCGATGCGGACAGGGCGGCGGCTCATGTCGCCCTTGCCGATGAAGCCGTTCACATAGGCGGCTCAAAACCGGCGGAGAGTTATCTGGTCTCCGAAAAAATTATAAACGCCTGCAAAGAAACCGGCGCCGAAGCCGTTCATCCCGGTTTCGGTTTTCTTTCCGAAAAAGAGTCTTTCGCTCTGGATTGTGAAAAAGCCGGAATAGTTTTCATAGGGCCCTCGGCGGAAACCATCAGGCAGATGGGCGACAAAATCACGGCAAGAAACATCGCGGCAAAAGCCAAAGTCCCGCTTGTTCCCGGCTCGGACGGGGCGGTGGAAGACAAAGATGCGTTGAAAGTTGCCGCAGAGATAGGGTATCCGCTCATGATAAAAGCGTCCGCGGGCGGCGGCGGAAAGGGAATGCGTCTTGTCAGAGACAAGGCGGACTTTGAGAGTTTGCTCAGAATGGCAAAGAGCGAGGCGAAATCCGCTTTCGGCGACGATTCCATTTTTATTGAGCGTTTTGTTAAAAAACCGCGTCATATTGAGATACAGATAATCGCGGACGGTCACGGCAAGGTTCTTCACCTTTTTGAGCGGGAATGCTCAATTCAGCGCAGACACCAGAAGGTTATTGAGGAGGCGCCGTCCGGTTTTGTGTCCGAAGCGACCCGCGCAAAAATGGGCGAGGTTGCCGTGAGTATCGCCAAAGCGGTTTCCTACCGGGGGGCGGGAACCGTTGAGTTCATAATGGACACCAAACAGAACTTCTACTTTCTTGAGATGAACACCCGAATACAGGTTGAGCATCCGGTAACCGAACTGATAACGGGTTTTGACATAGTGAAATGGATGATACGGATAGCGAACGGCGAAAAGCTTCCGTTCAAGCAGTCCGACCTTAAAATGAAAGGGCACGCCGTTGAGTGCAGGATATACGCCGAAGACCCGGAGATGAACTTTCTTCCGGCTCCGGGGATGATTGACTATGTGAAAACTCCCGACGGTCCCGGAATTAGGGACGATTCCGCCATTTTCAGCGGTTGCGAAGTCACATCGTTTTACGACCCCATGCTTTCCAAACTTGCAGTCTGGGCGGAAACGCGCGAAGAGGCGATAAAAAAAATGGCTTCCGCGCTTGGCGAATACATGGTTCTCGGCACAAAGACCAACATAGGGTTTTTGATTCGCGTTATGAACAACGATGAGTTTGCGGCGGCGGACATAGACACGGGGTTTATAGACAGGCACCCCGAACTGCTAAGCCCCGGAGACGGGGGCAAACAGAAGGCGGCGGCGGTGGCGGCGCTCGCTCTGTATTTCGGTTCCGCCGACAAAGCGGAAACCGGCAAAGGCAAGGAGGTTTCGCGCTGGAACAGTTTTGCCCGCCGTCTCGGAGTTTTGAGGGGCGGATATGAGGGTTGGGGTTGATGAGTATTTTAATGAAGAAAGCGGGCGATGAGAGATTTGCGGGATTCGGCGTTTCAAAAGGCGGATGCGGGGTTTTGCGCCGATGAAATACATTCTGAAACTGGGCGATGAGAAGTTCCGCGTCAACATTGAGGAAGAAAACGGTCGCGCCGTTGTTGAGTCGGGAGATTTTTCCGCAAAAGTTGATTTTGCAAGGCTTGATCCGGCGCTTGTTTCAGTTGTGTGCGACAAGCACGGTTCTTTTACCGCCGGTGTCGTAAAAAAGGGCAAAAAGGTTCAAGTGTTTCACGAGGGGACTTTGTATGAGTTTGAATCCGTCTCCGAGCGGGAGCTTCCGGCGGACAGCGGCGAGGGGGGGCTTCATATTTCCTCTCCGATGCCGGGCAGGGTTGTGAAGATACTCAAGAGCGAGGGCGATTCCGTTGAGTCCGGCGAGGGGGTGATTGTGGTTGAGGCGATGAAGATGGAGAGTGAATTAAAGACATCAATGGCGGGGAAGATAAAGGAAATTAGAGTTTCCGAAGGCGATGCCATTGACGGCGGAGTGGTGCTTGTGGTGCTGGAAGGGGAGTGAGGGGAATGGGATTTTTAGCGGGGGAATTCAAACGGCAAATTATGCCGCTTTTTTCTGATTGGTAATTATTTCCTCTGTTGACGGACATTTAACGAAAAGCATTTGCAATGTTGCGTGGAAAGCTTCCGTTTCAATTTCCATTGTTTTTTCTTCTTGTTCAAAATCAGGATAAACGAGAGTCAATTCAATTTGGTTATTGCTTTCACAGTCTAATTTTTCCAAAAGACCTTGATGACGGGAATAGGCAATCATCTGAAAAATATCTTCTCTTGACGGTTTGATTGTTTTTTCTAATTCTTCATTTTCAATTTCTTTTCTGTTCTTATATTTTGCGTCAAGAATTTTTGTGATTTTGTCAGAGTTTTTTGGAACCCAAAAGTCCGGACGCACTGTAACATTAAACCCTTTCTTGTTACTTTTGATGTTATATCCCACTTCCAATTCAGAATATTTTTTCCGCAGTATTTTCTCCGCATATCTCTCAAACAGTTCAGCGCTGTTAATTGCAAACGGCGGAGTGGATATATTGTCTTTTGCTTCGGCATGAGGGTTTGTTCCAAGACGCAGGAGAACAAACTTTGCCAGTTCAATAGCCCGGCGGTAATGGGAGAATGAGCCGCGAACACGCAAGTGGCGGAAATCCGCTTTTTTTACTGCGACAACCGAAACGCCGGAAAGGGCGGAGCGGTTTGAATGTATCCAGCGATGCAATACGGGTTTGTGATCAGGTCTTGAGTTGAAAAATTTTGCCGATTGTTCAAGAGCGGCGCGTAAAACCCGATTTTCGGGAATATCATCATTGATAGTTTGGTATGAGCAAAAAACCCTGTCCTCGCGTCCGTGGGCAAGGTTTTGTTTAACTTGCCTGTGCAAAAGGATTTTCCCTTTTACTCTGCCTCTCAAATTGTTGGTTTCTCTCTCAAAGTGCTTACGCAGGTGGCGGGTGCAAAGTTCGTTGAGTTCCCGCAGAAAAGCGGCGATTAGGAGTTCGCTGAGTTTGGGCAGGTTTTCCGCTTCAATGGATGGTTCTTCGGGCCAGAAGTCAAAACAGTTTTTGAGATGATTGCTGATAATGGGGTCTTCGGCGCAAGCAAGATACATGGACATATAGTTCATTTTTGAAAACTTTGACTCAACAATCAGGGGAGTTTTGTTTTCTTTTTCGCCAAGCCAGACCGCCCCGATGAAGTTGCCGGGGGCGATTCCGTTTACGGTTTTATGCAGTCCGAGAAGTTTTTTATTGTATTTTATATCTTGATTGTCGAGCCACTCTTTGATACTTGGATTGGAATTACTGAAATCAATTGGTTCGTGTTCTTTTCCAAGAATCAACTAATTTCCTCAATTTTGTAGTCGAGTTTATGACAATGTTCCATGAATTTTATCCAGTTTGTTTGAAGTGTTCCCGTTGCTCCCCATTGTGTGGAAACCATAGCGCGTTTACCATCTGGAAAACTTATCAACTCATCTTCTCTGATAAAATAGCGATTAGTAGGATACCCTGTTTCTCGAAGAAATTTTGTGTAATTTTCATCGTCTCTAAGTTGAACAACCCCAAACCCCACTTTCAGCCTGTCAGGAAAATCTTTTTTTAGTTCTTTTATGTTTTCAGGCTTGTTATTTTTCGCATAGTCACGCACTATGTCTAAAACAAGTCTTCCAACTCCGACAATTATATTTTCTATGTTGTCTTGATTGTTCTCCCATTTAAATTTCTTTCTGGAACTTCCTGATTTGGAGCTTGTGTCGTGTTGATTGTTATTCTCTTGATATTGAGTTGATTGATTTTGAAGTGCTTCTCGGAGTTCTTCAATTTTCTCGTTTGCTTTTTCAAGCAAAACACCGTCTTTTACATATTCTTTTAAAATAGGAATCACTTGATATTTGATTTTGCTTTTCAGTTCTTCATTGCTATTGGCAAGAAAATAACTGTGTCCGATTGCCACATCGTCGGCATGGTAATCGGGAGAAAGACATTCATTGTTTTTGTCAAACAGTTTCGCAACCTTATCAAACAATTCAACCGCTTTATCCGCTTTGCTTTCTTGTTCAACAATGTTCGGTTTTGGAAGAAATGTGTCAAAAGCAAACCTTCTTCTGACAGCATAATCTATTTGTCCGATTGTGCGGTCGGCTGTATTCATCGTTCCTATTATGTAAAGATTTTTCGGCAATGTAATTTTATGTGAGTCTATGCCGGCTCTTTTCCCTTTAATTTCATAGGTGGTGTATACAGGTTCACCGCGATATTCCAGAGCGTAGATAAGTTCTCCCAAAACGGCGGCGATATTTGCCCTGTTGATTTCATCAATAATCAGGACATATTTCTTGCCGGAGTCTTTAGCAGCTTTTTCTGCCATTTGCACAAGGATACGGTCAACTGTTTCATAAGAAGTGTTTCCGTTTTCTGTCTTAATCTGAATTCCTCTTACAAAGTCTTCGTAATTGTAAGACGGATGAAATTGAATGATTTCCCATTTGTTACCCGATTCTTTTTCTCCGGTTACATTGTGAGCAATCCTTTTTGCTTCATAAGTTTTTCCTGTCCCCGGAGGTCCCTGAAAGATTACTTGAGGAAGGGAAAACCTTGCGAATGGATTGTCTGGAGAGCCGGGATTTCTATATGCTTTAGAGTCTTCTTTCATGACTTTTTTGTTGTTTTGACAAGTAGCGACTTACTATCTTTTAAGCAGCGTTCTTCCCACGCTTCAAAAAGGTCATAAGCAGTTTTGTATGTTATCGGCAATATACTCTCCTGTTTTTCTCTCCGTTCGTGCCCTCAAGTATACACAATTCAACCCACAAAAACCCTCAAATACTCCTCATACACATAAGACCGTCCGTAGGTTTTATCAGGGTCTCGCGGTTTCAGAATTCCCATGTCCACAAAGCGGTTCACTACGCTCTGCGCTCCGGCGCGTGTCAAACCGCCCCATTTCATTACTTTTGCAACATTGAGAATCGGCAACTTGAAAAGGTTCGGATACACTTTCAAAGCGGTCTCGGACGCCTTTTTGGACAAACCGGAGATTTTTTTCATGTCCCGCTCGCGGATTTTCACTATTTTGTCCGCCGTTTTTATTGATTCGCCCGCTGTTTCCGTAACGCCGTCCAGAAAAAAACCAATCCACTTTTGGCAGTCCCCGCCGTGGTAGGCAAGCAAGCAGTCATAATAATCACTGCGATGCTTCATAAAGTATGATGAGAGAAACAAAATCGGCTTTTCAAGCAGACGCTCTTTGTGCAGAAAAAAAGTGATTAAAAGCCGTCCCGTTCTTCCGTTTCCGTCAAGAAAGGGATGTATCATTTCAAAATGGGCGTGAATAATTCCCGCTTTTATAATCGGCGGAATGTTGTCTCGCCTGTGAATAAACTCCTCCAAATTGCCCATTGCTCCGATCACTTCGGACGGAGGCGGAGGAACAAAAACCGCCTCCTGCGGATTTTTACCGCCTATCCAGTTCTGACTGACACGGAAGTTTCCGGGGTCGGAAAAATGAGACTGCCTTCCGCCTTCCATCAGTTCCCTATGCAAAAGTCTGATAAAGCGGTTGCTGATTGGTAGCTGCTCCAAACTCTCAAGCCCTTTGTTCATTGCCTTGATATACTGCGCTATGTCCGACACATCATCGGGAAGGTCGCTTGACACTTCCGCCTCCCGCTCCAAACTCTCAATAAGAGTCGCCTGAGTTCCCTCAATGTTGCTTGAGTGGGTTGCGTCTTTGCGGATATACATGAACAGGAAAAAATCTATGTCCGGCAACAATCTGCTGATTCCGTCCAACCTGCCCACCGCAAGCGTTGCATTGTGCGCACTCTTTACGGTCTCAGGAGCAAACAAAAATTCAATGTCACAAAGGTTTTCAGGAACAAACGCCTTGTATCCTTCCGGTTGCGGAAGACTCTTTCCGATTAAGTTCGCCATCGTTACCCTCTGCACGCATTATACCACAAGATAGATAGCAAATTGCATTTTACTATCCATTCAAAAAGCAAATAGATACTAAAACGCAATTTACTATACATTCATCGGCAAGATGTATAGTAAAATCCTCTTTTTCGCTGACGCCGTTATTGGTCGGACTTTCCGATGCACTTTACGCCCCACATTCTCACGAAACTTACCCCTTGAAATAAGGAATGATTTCCTTCGCGTAAGTTTCCAACGCTTTTTCCGGGTCGGGGCTGAAGCGGTAGAAAAGAACAAAGTTCCTCACCCCTTTGTCAACAAATTTCTCAATTTTCCTTATGCAGTCATCCTTTGAGCCCGTAACTGTGAAGTCCAAAACCGCTTCGCGGGGGAAGAACTGTCCGATTTCGCGGAATTTCGCCCTGCCTTCGGTGTCTTGCGGGACTATGTTAAAGTAGTTTAGCCCTTTGTATTCATCGGGGATTTTCACATCGTAACCGGCGGCTTCCAGCTGTTCCTGCATTATCAGCACATATTTGAACGGCTCAAGGGTTTTGTATGCCTCGTCTTCATTTTCTCCGAGCGAGGTGAAAACCCACAGAGCGGGGTCAATTTCGTCCCTGTCCCTTCCGGCTTTGTCCGCCGCCGAGTGTATATCTGCGAGGTATTTCCCGTAAAGCAACGGGTTGAGATCAATCGGCAGCCAGCCGTCCCCCACTTGTCCGGTCAGCGCAAGACCCTTGGGCGTGTGAGTGGCGAAATAAACCGGAATTCTGTCGCGTTCAAAGGGCCGTATCTGGAGGAAAGCGTCTTCAAGGGTGAAGAACTCCCCTTTGTAGTTGACCGGACTGTGCTCGTCGTTTTTCCACAGCAGTTGCATTACCTCAACCGCCTCTTTCATTCTTGTGAACGGCTTGTTCCACGGGATGCCGTAGGCGTCAAGGTTCATTGATTCACCGACTCCCATTGCGATTGTTACCCTTCCTTTGGAAAGATGGTCAATGGTCGCAAGCCGCTGGGCGAAAGTTGACGGGTGTATTTTGTGCGGGTCGGACACCGTTCCGAGTTGTATTTCCGATGTTATGCCCGCCGCCGCGGAAGCGATTGTCCACGCTTCGGGCGCTTTGGCATCGGGAGCCACAAAAACCGTGTGGTCGGGATACCAGATTGTGTCAAAGCCGAGCTTGTCCGCTTTCTTTGAGAACTCCAAAAGCCCGTCCGTGTCCGCTCCCGGCATTGGCGCCGAGAGTCCGAATTTTATGGCTTGTGTCATGTCAATCTCCTTGAGTGAGGATTTTTCAGGAAAAAACTATAACAGGTTTGAGTTTTAAAATTCAGTGAGCGGTTGCACCGCCCGCATCCGTCCGGTTCCCCAAAAAGCGGCAAACGGAGCGGTCTGCTGCAAAGCCGCCGTGTTTTAAACTACATTCACGGCATCAGAGGTCCGACGATTGCGTCCGCCGTGTCTTCTCCGGCATCTTTAGCCAGAGCCAATACGACTCCCGTGATAATCCCCGCAACCACAAACCCTATCAATATTTTGCACCCCGCGCTTTTGCAGAATCCGGATTTCTCTTTCTTGCCGTAAAGGGATTCCGAAACGCCGTTTTCGTTGGCGGCGACAATGTTTTTTGAAGCAAAAACATCCGCGCGGACGGGAGCTTGATTCAGACAGAATGATGCAAGCATCGTTACGGAAAACAGAATAATCTTGAGAGAGAGCATCGGCTTTCCCGCTGCTTTACAAGACTGTCTTAATTCGGGGTTTTTTTGAGTATCTTAAAACTTTTTGCTTCTGAACGGCGGTTGGTTGTCAATTCGGCGCTTTTCCATTGTATTTTCCTCTCTATGCCAACAGATTTTGCCATACTATAGGCGATTGGTGATACTTATTTCAATGTTTTGCTATTCGGAGGTGCACGGATGAAATTCGGAATCGGGCTTTTCAGCATGCAAAAGCATAAGGACTCGGATGTTTCCCACAGAGAAATCTATGCGGCGGCTCTTGAGTATGCAAAACTTGCCGAGCGGGTCGGATTTGATTCGCTTTGGTTGTCGGAGCATCACTTTCTGGAAGACGGATACTGCCCGTCTCTGCTTGCGACCGCGGCGGCAATGGCGGCGGTTACGCAAACCATACGCATCGGGACGGCGGCGATGATTCTGCCGCTTCACAATCCCGTGCGCGTTGCCGAAGACTCGGCGGTTGTTGACAACATATCGGGCGGAAGGTTTGACCTCGGAGTGGCCGTCGGCTATCGCAAGGAGGAATTTGACGGCTTCGGTCTGTCAATAAAAAACCGTCCTTCCCTGATTGAAGAGGGCATTGATGTTCTCCTCAAGTCATGGTCTGACGGACAGTTTTCATACAAGGGAAAAAGGTTCAATTATGAAAACATAGACGTTACTCCCAAGCCGGTTCAGAAGCCGCATATTCCCTTATACATCGGAGCGTTTGAGGAGCCCGGCATCAGGAGAGCGGGGCGTTTGGGATATCCGCTTTTAATCGGCCCCGGACGCACTCTGGATATGATACGCGAAACTCTCGGTTGGTATGATTCCTCGGCGAAAGAAGCCGGTCACGACCCTTCAAAGGTTGAGCATGTGCTTCTCAGAGACACTTTTGTCAGTTCGGCAAAGAAAGACGCTGTTGAGGGCGGCAGGAAATACATAATCAGCATGTATAAGTTTTATTTCAGTCTCGGCGTCAAGATTTTCGTAAGGGGCGAGCAGGTGAAAAGCGAGGACGACCCGCTGTTTGAGCACCTTTCCGAAGACCGCCTTATGATAGGAACTCCGGAGCATTGCGCCGAAGAGATTGAGAAATACCGCCGCGAGGTCGGCATACGGAACATCGCCTGCCGGATGATATTTCCGCAGGCGTCCGCCGAAGAAACTTCCCGCCACATTGAGCTTTTCGGCAGGGAAGTGATGCCGTCTTTCAAGTAGGCGACTTATGAAAATCTGCTCATTTCTTCCGTCCGCAACCGAGATTGTCTGCGCGCTCGGTCTTGCGGACTCCCTTGTCGGCGTAACGCGCCAGTGCGACTATCCGGCGGAGGTTGCGGACAAGCCGAGGGTTGTTCTCGGCACGGTTGACAAAGGGCTTTCAAGCGCCGGAATAGACGCGCAAATTCGGGAGCGGGTCCGAACCCGAACTCCTATTTACAGGGTTGATATTGAAAAACTGCGCGAACTAAAGCCGGATTTGATTCTGACACAGGGGCTTTGCGATGTTTGCGCTATGGACGGAGACGCCGTTTTTGATATTGCGCAAACGCTGGACTGGAATCCGAAAGTTGCCTCCCTTGACCCGCGCGACATTGAAGGGATTTTTGACGCCGTAAAAACCGTGGGAGACCTGACCGGAACCGGTTCCGAAGCCGCAAGCATGGTTCGGAGCCTCCGTGAAAGGGTGGAGAGGGTGAGAAAAATTTTTGACGGGGAAAAAGACCGTCCGAGGGTTTTGTGCATGGAATGGATGGACCCTCCGTATGCCGCGGGACACTGGATTCCCGAAATGGTCTCAATAGCGGGCGGAGAAAACGGGTTTATGAAAACCGGAGAGAGGTCCCGAAAGATTTCGTGGGAGGAAATCGGGGACTTTGCCCCGAACATAGTGGTTTTGATGCCGTGCGGATTCGGAATTGAAAAAGCCGTTTCTGAATCCGCCACGCTTTCACACGCGCGACAGTGGAGGACTCTTCCCGCCGTCAGAAAAGGGGAGGTCTATGTTGTTGACTCAAATTCCCACTTCACAAGACCGTCTCCCCGAATAGCGGACGGGGTTGAAATTCTGGCGGGAATAATACACCCCGATATTTTCAAAGCGCAAAAACCCGCCGGCACGGTTTTGAATCTCAGAAACCATGCGTTGATAGAGTCTTTCCTCGGATAGGCGGCTGCCTGTCCGAATCAGGACTTGGGGGCGCGAAAGGCGTCTTGTTCATTGTCGGCGCTTTTGCTCTCAGGCGGTTTTGGAGTATCGCCCGTACCGCCGCCGCCGTCCGTACCGCCCTTGCCCTTTGCGACAAACAGCACAACGACAAGAACCAAGACCACTATCGCTATCAAACCTAAATTATCCATTGGGGTAATATTACAATGAGATTGGAAAAACAGTCAACCTTTTAGTTGACCGCCCCGTTTCCGCCGCCGAATTTGTATTTCAGGTTAAGCGCTCCGCTCCAGACCGAAGGGTTGTCGGTTTTGATACGGTATCTTACTTCGGGGTCAAAGTTGGCAACGCCGCTCCTTATCTCCGGCGTTGATTGCGCATCGGTGTTTGTGTAGTCGTCATCGGTCGGCGCCGAGATTGCGGACTCATGACTTCTGAGCTGATCCCATCTGTCGCCGTCCTCAATTTTGCCCAAACGCAAATAGCGGAACTTCAAGCCGATGCTCCAGTTTTTGTCTATTTCATAGTCCGAGCCGACAATGACCTGCCATCCGAAAACGTTGTCGGTCAGTCTGTCTTCCGTTCGGGTTGTTGTTCCCGCGGCTATGTCAGGTGTGTTGTCTGAAAAAGTGGAAGGGTCGTGGTTTCTTGTGAATATGACATCGTAGAGCATGGAGACCCTTGACCATCCGGCGCCGGCTCCCGCGTAAGGGGTGATGGCTGACCCGTTCAGAAAGTCGTAATAAATATTCGCAAACAGGCTGTGGCTTGAAAGGTTGTTTATTCCCTGCGAGGCGTAACGGATTTCGGAATCTTTGTCGCTTGCAATTCCCGTGCCCGTCCTGTCGCCGGCGCCGTGGGCGCGGTAAACATATTCCGCTTCGGCGCGAAAGTTTCCGAAGATGTAACCCGCCTGTCCTCCGCCGATGATGCCGGTTCCGACTTTCACCCCGTCTCCGCCGAAAGAGTCCCCGCGTCCGCAACCGTCCGTGGGTGTTCTGTTTGTAATGGAATCGGCGGTTATGTCACTGAACTGTGTGTTATCCGCCCCTTCCGCCCCTCTCAGTATCTGGTCGCATCTTGTCGGGACATCGTTGTCGTTTCCGTCTATTTTCAAGCCCTGTTGAATTGCGATTCCCAAGTCAAGACCCATATAGAATCCGTCCCTGTCGCTTGAGAAGATTCCCGCTCCGGCATTTGCGTTTGCGGCGGCCCACAGAAGGAAGGTGAAAAGGAGTATGAAAATCCGGTTTTTATTTGCAGTCATTGAGTGTCTCCTTGAAAGTGTTGAAAAATTGTAACGGACAATCTTTCTCATTGTGAACGGAAAATTTCCTTCCGGCGTTACATCCGGGAGCTGAGTTTTTTTATCTCTTTGTTGAGAATGCGGTCATTTTCCGAGTAGTCAACCGGACAGTCAATCAGATGAACGCCGGGTTTTTCAAGGCAGTTCTTCAGAAGCGGCGCGAGTCCCCCCGCGCTTTCAACCCGATGCCCCAACGCTCCGTAGGATTCCGCATACTTGACGAAGTCGGGGTTGCCGTAATCCAGTCCCCAGTTGGGCAGTCCCATGTTGCTCTGCTTCCACTTGATCATTCCGTAGGCATCATCGCGCAGTATCAAAACGGTGATGTCAACTCCCAGCCGAACCGCCGTTTCCAACTCCTGTGAATTCATCATAAATCCGCCGTCGCCGCAAACGGCGACCACTTTGCGCCCGGGGAATATCAGTTTCGCCGCAATCGCCGAGGGAAGTCCCGCGCCCATTGTCGCAAGGGCGTTGTCAAGCAGCACGGTGTTGGGCGCGTGCGCGCGGTAGTTGCGGGCAAACCATATCTTGTAAACCCCGTTGTCAAGGGTGATAATGCCGTCGTCCGGCACCGCTTTGCGCAGTTCGGCGACCAGAAACTGCGGATAAACCGGAAACCTCATATCGTCGGCTCCTTCAAGCAGATGGCTGTCAACCCGCGATTTGATTTCTATAAAACCGGAAAAGTCCCAATGCTCCCGAACTTCCAGCCGCTGCATTATCTGCCAGAAACTGTTTGCTATGTCTCCCGTAACTTCGGCTTGCGGGAAATACACGGGGTCAACTCTGGCTGTTTCAAAATTGACATGAACCACTTTGAATCCGCCTTCTTTCATAAAGAAAGGCGGTTTTTCCACCACATCGTGCCCCGCGTTGACAATCAGGTCCGCCTTTGCTATTGCGCGGTGAACAAAATCGCCGTCCGAAAGGGCGGTGTTTCCGATAAACAGCGGATGCCTTTCGTCAATAACTCCCTTGCCCATCTGCGTGCTCACAAACGGGATTCCGTATTTCTCAACAAACTTGAACAGCATTGACGAGGTAATTTTTCTGTTCGCCCCCGCCCCTATCAAAAGCATGGGGCGCTTCGCTTCGGCAAGCATTTGAACCGCCATGTTCACCGCTTTCTCTTCGGCGATTGGACGGCGGAACGCGCTGACATTGAAGGGCGTCCGGTCGGTTTCCTCTCCGGCTATGTCTTCGGGCAGTTCAAGGTGCGCCGCTCCGGGGCGTTCCTCCTCTCCCAGCCGCACCGCCTCGCGCACTTTGGACGGAATGTTGTCGCCGCTCACTATCTGATGGCTGAACTTGGTCAGAGGTTCCATCATTCTCACCACATCCACAATTTGAAACTGTCCCTGCTTGCTGGATTTGACGGGTTTCTGTCCGGTAATCATCAGCATCGGCATCGCGCCCAGTTGCGCGTATGCCGCCGGGGTTACAAGGTTGGTTGCGCCGGGTCCCAGAGTTGACATGCAGACGCCGACCTTACCGGTCAGACGGCCGTATATCGCCGCCATAAAGCCCGCTCCCTGTTCATGGCGGGTCAATATAAGTCTGATGTTGGAATTGCGGATTGACTCCAGCATATCCAGATTTTCCTCTCCCGGAACGGCAAAGACATATTCAACGCCTTCGCGTTCAAGACAACGGACAAAGAGGTCGGACGCTTTCATAAGAAAAACCTTGGGTGAAACGATACCTTGTCAAAGCGTTTTTGCAATTCTCGCTTGAACCTCTTGAGGGGCACAGTTTATTGCAGCTGTTAAAGGAATGTTGATTGACGGAACAAAACGGCGCAATACTTGGGGTTGAGATGAGACAAGAGTTGTGTTCCCGAATTCCTTCCCGATTGTTGATTGAGGCGGGGATTTGCTCATAATAGAGCCGTGGGTTTGCGTTGCAAAAATCTCTCCGGACGAATCGCGGGTTGCGTGTTTGCGCCGATTGTGGGGCTTGTTGTGTTATGCGCTTTTTTGGTCTCCGACTCACTGTCGTTGGAAGACGGTTTTCCGCAACGGTGGAGCAGTCCCCTCCCCGAAAGTTCCGCGACCGTTTCCCACAAGGCGTGGGACGGGTTTCTCAAGTCTTATGTTTCCGTCCGCGGCGGGGTCAACTCGGTTGACTATGCAAACGTTGCGAAGTCCGATTTGAGGAAACTTGACGCATATCTGAAGACGCTCTCACGGACGAAGGTTTCTTCCCTCAATCGCGCGGAGCAGTTCGCTTTCTGGGTCAACGCATACAACGCTCTCACCGTGCGGACGATTTTAAGGCGTTACCCCGTCGCAAGCATTTTTGACATTGACCTCTCGCCCGGAGCCGACGGCCCGTGGCGGAAAAAGATGTTTGAGGCGGAAGGCGTGAAACTTTCCCTTGACGACATTGAACACCGCATCCTGCGTCCGATTTGGAAAGACCCGCGCATTCACTACGCGGTTAACTGCGCATCTTTCGGCTGTCCGAATCTCGCCACAGTCGCATACACGGCGGACAATGCCGAGACGCTTCTGGAAAAAGGGGCGCGTGACTATGTCAACCATCCGCGCGGCGCGGAGGTCAGAGACGGAAAGCTTTTTGTCTCCGGCATATACTTCTGGTTTTCCGAAGACTTTGGAGGCAAAGACGGCGTTTTGGAGCATGTAAAAAAATACGCCTCCACCGCTCTCGCCTCCCGTTTGAGAAAGGTTTCAACCGTGGCGGAGAGCGGTTACGACTGGTCGCTCAACGGCTTGAAGTGAAATGGCAAAGACGGCGCAAATTGGCGGCATTTCCGGTTTGGAAATTGATTCGGAGACCGCAATGGCTCTTTCCTCAATGGATTCGGGCTGTTTTGCCGTTTCGGTCGGCGGGAAACCGGCGTTTATCGTAAAGGATTCGGCAATCGCCTTTTTGTTCGGCAAAGATTTTGAGCCCGGCGCGCGTTTTCATTTTGAGCGCATTGACAGGGACGAGTTCCCCGCAGTTTGCGCCGTTATTTTTGTTGACGCGGGAAAGGGGGACGGGTTCAGATACGAGTATTTTTTCTCGCTGGAATCGGAAAAAGACGCGGAGATCCTTGCCCGTCTTGCGCGGTTAAAAGGGGTTGAGCTATGGTTTTTGAACGGCGAAGGCGTTCCCGAAACCGGATTTGACTGCGTGTTTGACCCCGAAGAAAAAAGCAAGTTGGAAGAAAGTTGTCGTCCGGGCGTTTGACATAAATCTTTTTTGAAATAATAATGCCAAAATGAGTTTTGTGAGAATAGCGGGAATCGGGTCTTACGCTCCCGAAAAAATTCTTACCAATAGCGACCTTGAGCAGATTGTTGAAACTTCCGATGAGTGGATAGTTTCAAGAACCGGCATCAGGGAGAGAAGGATCGCGGCGGAAGACGAGGCGTCTTCGGACATGGGCGTTGTGGCGGCGCGTCAGGCGGTTGAAGCGGCGGGCATTTCTCCCGATGAGGTTGATGTAATCGTTGTCGCCACCGTTACGCCGGACTTTCTTTTCCCTTCCACGGGATGCGTTCTGCAAAGCAAACTCAAGGCGAAAAACGCTTATTCGTTTGACATACTCGCCGGATGTTCGGGTTTTCTCTACGCCCTTCACATCGGCAGAGACATGATAGATTCGGGACGGGCGCAAACGGTGCTGGCGGTCGGGGTGGAGTCTCTTTCAAAAGTGGTGGACTACCAAGACAGGTCAACCTGCATCCTTTTCGGAGACGGCGCCGGCGCGGCGGTTCTGCAAAAGTCCGATGCTCCCGGAATACTTTCCTCATGCATGGGTTCGAACGGGGACGACTGGAAACTTCTTTACATGCCGGGCGGCGGCTCGCGCATGCCCGCAACGGAGCAGAGCGTCCGCTCGCGCAGTCATTTTCTCAAAATGGAGGGCAACGAGGTTTTCAAAGTCGCAGTCAAGGCGATGGAAGCCGCTTCTTTGGATGCGATGAAAATTGCGGGGGTTCAGCCCGAAGACATAGACCTTTTTATTCCTCATCAGGCGAACTACAGGATTATTGAAGCAATCAGAAAAAAAATGGACTTTCCGGAGCGGAAGATTGCGGTCAATCTGGACAGATACGGAAACACTTCCTCCGCTTCCATACCGCTTGCCCTGCACGAAGCGATTAAAAAGGGCAGAGTCTCCGCCGGAGACACCCTTCTTTTCGCCGCATTCGGGGCGGGTTTCACTTGGGGTTCTCTGGTTGTGAAACTGTGATATCCGGTCTCCATTTCCCTTTTAGGATTGAGATAGCGGACGCGGAAGTCGCGCACATTGTTCTGCCGGTTTTTCTTATCATAGCGGTCGGTTTTCTGTTCGGGAAAATCAAGCGGGTTGAGGTTTCTCCGATTAACGACCTTGTTCTCTATGTTGCGGCTCCGTGCCTGATTCTTTCGTCGTTTTCCTCTCCGGCGATGGATTTTCTTTTTGTCGCGCGTGTTTTCGGATTTTTCGTCAGCGTCTCCGCCCTGTGCCTTGCCGCCGGTTTCGTTATGGTGAAAGTTCTGAAACTTTCGCGTCCCACATATCTTCCGACCATGATTTTTGCCAACAACGGCAACATGGGGCTGCCGCTTGTTCTGTTTGCTTTCGGCGAGGAGGGGTTTCAGATTGCCGTTGTCTGCATGGTGGCGATGGCGATGCTTCACTACACGCTGGGAGTCGCCCTTGTGAGTCCGCGCGGAGCGGTTTCGGAAATTTTCAAACTTCCGCTGATTTATTCGGCGGTGGCGGGGATGTGGATAAATTTCGGCGGATATGAAATGCCGCTTTTTCTTGACAGGGCGGTTTCCCTTCTTGGAGACATTGCGGTTCCGGGGATGATGTTTATTTTGGGATACCGGCTTTCACGGCTTTCGGTTTCCGGCTTATGGGTGTCTTCACTTTTCGGATGCTCAAGAATCGCCCTCGGTTTTTTCGCCGCGTTTTTCCTTGTTCCGTTTTTCGGGGTTTCGCCGCTTGCGGAGAAGGTTTTGATCCTTCAGTGTGCAATGCCGACCGCCGTTACCTGCCTTGTGCTTGCGGAAAAATACGGGGTGGAGCCGGATAAAGTGGCTTCCGTCATAGCGGTTGGAACGGCGGTGTCGTTCTTTGTTCTCCCGACAGTGGTTTTGTATTTGGTGGGGTAACTTTCAGTTTATTTTTTGTCGGAAACTTTTATTTTTTTGTCGCTCAGGGTTAAAGTTCTTACTACGGCTCCCGCAGGAATAACTCCCTCTTTACCTTTATTAAGGAAAGCCAACGGACACAGGATAGCGCCAACGGCAACAGTCCCGCCAATTTCAGAGTCTCCCTTCGTGTTGAAACTGCCTCTCAGGGGAACCTTGGTTCCGTCAACAGCGATTACATAGTTCACCAAGATACCGACTCCACCGGAAATTCCAGCCATACCCGCCCCCTTTCTGTCTGCAACATGTGCGACAACAGGCGCGCCAGCTTCAATAACGACTGTGCCATTGACTTTGATACTGCGTTCCACGGCCAATATGACTTCCTTGCCTACGACAGAATCCTTTGAAGAAATGCTTGTTTTTGTTTGAACGGGTACAAGAGTGTCTTCTGGCAAAATAACTTCACGCGCGAGCGCATTTGCAAAGCTAAAAAAGAAAAAAGTGAGCGATAGAGATACTATCGCAACCCAAAAATGGGGGGGGGGTAATTTGAAACTTCATAAAGAACTCCTTTTGAGGGGGTTTTGGAAACCCAATGGATAAAGAACCATAAATAAACCAATTCCGCCTGTCAACCCTGTAATCGCTCTTGTAAGGTTTGCGCTCTCATAGTTTGTAGCAATTTGAATCAATACATCGGCAACCCCGGGAACCAAAAAGGCGGTTCCGAGCAAAAACCGTTTTGTATATTTGCATGGATGGCTTATGAACAAAGCCGCAACTGCGACTCCGGCGTATCCCAAAAGACATCTTGAACAAAGCCCACAGGGAAAACCGAAAACCCAAAACGACCTTGATGGAAGTTGATGGCAGATAAAAGACAATGTGCGGTAAACAAACTCGCCGTTTGGAAACCCCATCACTGACTGGCGTATTGGTGCTATGAGTGAAAAAATAACAAGAGAAAAAGCCGCCACAAATATAACTATTCTTAGATATAGGTTGTAAGAAAAGAGGTCGTAAGAAAAGGCGGAGAGAGTTCTACGCATATCAATTTTGTCAACAGCGGACGCCTTACCTCACAACATCTTTCAGCGAAAGCCCTTCGCTTCTGAGAAACGGCAACAGCCCCTTTTTGTCAATCGTCCGCAGGGCGCGGGTGGACAGTTTGATTCTTACGAACTTGTCCAGTTCGGGGATATAAATTCTTTTTGTCTGGAGATTGGGCAACTGACGCCTTCTGGTTTTGTTGTTCGCATGGGAAACATTGTTTCCGGCGAGCGGCCTTTTGCCCGTGATTGCGCATCTTCTTGCCATTACTTGGTCTCCTTGTAGAGAACCTGCTTTCTCACAACCGGATCAAACTTCTTCAGTTCAAGACGGTTTTCGGTGTTTATCTTGTTCTTTTCAGTGTAGTAGATGTGGTGGCTCTCAGTGCTTTTGAGTTTCACCATAAAGCGGTTTCCCTGTTTTCCCATTGTTTCAGCCCTTCCTCGTGTGTTAAGGGTGCGTAATATAACAAAAAAGCGGCGGCATTGCAAGGAACTTCTGTTATAGTAACCGCACGATGTCAGGACGCTTTGCGACTTTTCTTTTTGCGTGCGCTCTTGCATGTTCCCCGGCTTTCGGGGCGGAGACCGAACAGTTCCGAAACTACTGGTATTCGGGCAAAGCGGAGATAACAAGCTACGACCTCAATCAGGCGCGTTACGGCGAAAACCATCCGGGATACGCCGTTCTGATTTTTGTTACCGAGGATTTTTCGCGCTCAAAGCATGTGAAGCTGGACAATCCCTCCCGCGCGGGCAAAGACGCCGTGAAGGTTCTCAAGCTTAACCTTGTCAAGAAGTTCAACACCGGCATTTACAGATATTCAACAATGTCTTCGGTCTTTACGCCGATTTCCGGCAAAGATTTGCGCTCTCTTAAAGTTACGCTCTCATCGCAGGAGTGGTGCGGGCATGTTTTCACCCAACTCAACCTTGCGGGCCGGAATTACAGGGGAAAATCGTTTTCATACTTTGAAAGCGAAGGAGACCAAAGGTTCAAAGTGAATGGGGCTTTTCTTGAGGATGAAATCTGGACGCGGGCGCGAATTGACCCGCAATCTCTTCCGACCGGAAGGATAAAAATTGTTCCGAGTATTCTGATAACAAGACTGCTGCACACCGAACTCGGAGTGGAATCCGCCGATGCGGCGCTGTCAGCCCCGCAAGACGGGATTTTGAGATACTCGCTTGTTTTTCCCGAAACGCAAAGGGTTTTTGAGATGGATTTTGAAAGTGAATTTCCGCACAAAATCGTTTCGTGGCGCGAGGTTTACAAAAGCGGACGGGGAGCGGGCGCAAAACCGCTTGAGACGGTCGCCCGCATGAAGAAAACCGTTATCACCGACTACTGGAACAAAAACCGCCCGCCGGATGCGAAGATGAGAAAACAACTCGGCATAGAGCCGTGAGGCGTTCCGGGGGCTGCCATTGCGGCGCCGTGCGCTTTGAGGTTGATTTGCCGCAAAATTCGCTGACGGTTCAGGAATGCAACTGCTCAATCTGCCGTAAATCCGGTTTTCTGCACTTGATAGTTCCGGCTTCACGGTTCCGTCTCATAAAAGGCGCGGACGCCCTTTCGGTCTATAAATTCAACACTTACACGGCAAAACACACTTTCTGCCGAATATGCGGCATAAAGCCGTTTTATGTGCCGCGCTCCAATCCGGACGGATACGATGTGAATGTCAGATGTTTTGACGCCGAACCCGCAAATATGAAGATTGAGCCTTTTGACGGAGTGAACTGGGAGAAAAACGCCGCGGGTTTGAGCCATTTGAGCAAGGAGTAAAAAAAGGCGCGGTTCCGCAGGACGGACCGCGCCTTTTCAGTTCGCTTTCGCTCGCTCCTAACTCACCTCAATTTTCAGAGGTTTTTCCTCCTTAACCTCGGTTTTCGGAACTTTAACCTTGAGGATGCCGTCTTTATATTCGGCTTTTACGGACTTTTCGTCCGTGTCCTCGGGAAGGCGGAAACTGCGTGAGAACTTTCCGTATCTGTTCTCAACGGTTATGTGGTTCTTTTCCTCCCTCTTTTCCTCAAACCCCTTCTCGCCGCTGACGGTAAGGACACTGTTTTTGACCTCAAGGGTCAGGTCTTTTCTGTTAACCCCTGAAACCTCAAGGCTGATTTCGTATTCCTTGTCAGTTTCGGCGATGTCAGTTCTCGGGGTAAAAACCCTTTCCGCCGCATCGCGGGCGCGAAACGCACCGCCGAAATTTTCAAGAGCGCCGTCAAACTCCCTGAGCATGCTGAAAGGCTCCCAAAGTATTAATGTGTTCATTGCTTGCCACCTCCTTTGTTTTGCTTGGCTGCACTTTCAAGATAAAAACGGTTTGCGCCAGTTCAAGGGGTTTTTGAAATTTTTTTCACCGCGTCTCCGCTGGCGGAGTTGAGATCGTTTCAGTAGAATAGTTCACCATGGCGCAAAAACAGGGAGGACGGCTGCTTGCCGAGACTCTTGAAAAACTGGGCGTAAAATATGTCTTCACACTGGGCGGGGGGCATATAAATCCGGTTTACAAGGCGTGTTCGGAGTTGGGAATACGGCTTGTGGACACCCACCATGAGCAGGGCGCGGCAATGGCGGCGGACGCTTGCGCCCGTTCAACCGGAAATCCGGCGGTATGTCTGGTAACGGCGGGACCGGGTTTCACAAACACGCTGACGGCGATGGCGGTTTCCCGTCTTGCCAATTCGCCGCTGATTGTCATTGCCGGCAGGTCGGGAATAGAGGAAAACGACCGCCTTTCGCTTCAGGAAATTGATCAGGAGGCGATGGCGCGTCCGGTTGCAAAGTGGGTCAGAACGGTCTATGAGACCGCGAGAATTCCCCGTTATGTTACGGACGCCTGGCGGGCGGCAAAAACCGGAAGGCCCGGTCCCGTCTATCTCGGGATGTCTTACGAGGTTCTGTATCCGTTTTGCGGGGAGGATGAAGTTGAGAAGCCGGATATTTCCGAAATTCAAAATCCCGAACCGGCGGACAATATAATAAAAGAAATTGCGGAAAATATACGCTCCGCAAAAAAACCGGTTTTTATCGCCGGAAGCGGGGCGTTTTATTCAAACGCCCGCGATGAGATATTAAAACTTTCAAAAGTTGTGCGCGCTCCGTTTTTCACTCTTCATTTGGGCAGGGGAATAATTCCCGATTCTTCTCCGTTTTGTTTCGGCGCGGCGAGTCCGTCATCCCCTTTCGGTTTTTCCGAAGCGTCCGAAAAAGCGGATTTGATATTTCTTGCGGGAGTCCGCATGAGCGTCTTCATGGGTTTCGGAAAAACCTTTAATAAAAAGGCGAAAATAATTCAGGTTGACATTGAGCCGAAAGAAATTGGCAGAAACCGGAAAGCGGATATTCCCGTTGTCGCCGATGTTCGGGCGACTTTGAAGAAACTGAACGGGCAATTAAAGAAATCCGCGCCGGTTTTTGACAAATGGACGGCGCAAATAAAAAACATTTCCGAAAAAAAATCACGGATGTTTTTCAATGAAAAAAACTCTTCTTCAAAAAAAGGAGCAATTCATCCTGTCTGCGTCGTGGAAACAATAAATAAAATTGCTCCGCCGGAAACAGTTTTTGTTCCGGACGGCGGAGACTGTCAGGCGTGGACGGACGCATCCTGCCGGGTTCAAACTCCCGGAGGGTATGTGAAAGGCGGTCCTCTCGGCTGCATGGGTGTGGGCCTTCCTTTTGCCATCGGCGCAAAAATGGCGAATCCCGACAATCCGGTGGTTTTGATAACTGGAGATGGCGCGCTTGGAATGAATTTTATGGAGTTTGAAACTGCGGTAAAACACAAACTGCCGATTGTAATTGTCGTTTGCAACGACGGTTCTTGGGGAATGACGAGGAATCAGATACGCATTACATACGGAGAAGACGCTCCTCTTGACGGAGTTGTGTTGGGTGAAGTTCCGTTTCACACAATCGCCGAAGCTATGGGCGGGAAGGGCGAGTTTGTATCGGAACTGAGCGAACTTGAGGGAGCGGTTAAAAGGGCGCTTGAGTGCGGAAGACCGGCGGTTGTGAATGTCCGCACGGACCCGGACGCAATCAGTCCCGCGACTTACTTCATTACGGAGCCGATGAGGGAGAAAATGAAGTCAAAGACCTGACCCCGTTTTGTTTAGATTGAATGGAAGGAATAGTCCATAAGAGACTGTTTTGAAACACTTTTTATTTAGGTGGCGGCAATTTATATGGAAAATGGAGTTGTGGGGCTGATTACAGGAAAATCTGACAGAAAATTGAGGTTGTTCCAGCGGAGATGTTTTTGAAGTGATGGCGGAGTTTGTTTGACACAAACGGAAGTTTGGCATCTGTGTAAGTAGGTTCTAACATTGTATTTTCTGCGATAACGGACGTAAGAAATCAGAGTTGATTGTGTCCTAAAGTAACAAAATGGCATATACTAAAGTAACAATTTGGCACACATTAAAGTAACAAAATGGCATATAAACCTACATTAGCCACACTGAGCAACGCTTTGGCGAAAGCGCCGGAGTGCTCCCCCTTTGTGCTTGGTCGGAAACTGCGCCGATATGGCAAGACAACTCTTACACGGATGTTGGACGAGTTATGAAAAAAGATAACAAACTCACTTTTGCCTTTGATGTGGGTATTGGGTCGTTGGGTGTTGCTCTGCGAAAGGGCAATGAGATTATCTATTCCGACTCATTGTTGATTGACCCCGGTTTGGGTGGAATGAAGGATGAACGGGAAAGACGCCGCGCCCATAGGACTCGTCAAGCGCATCAGAATCGTGAGGAGTGTTTGGTTGATTTGTGGAAACAGGTCGGAGAAACACCTTTGTTGGGGGGTCGTTACTTTAAGAATACGGAGGGAAAACTGGATTGGGAATCCGGGGATGAGCGACTGGAGCGTGAGTTTCCGGCAAAAGACGATAAGACGGTCTACACTTCCAGTTTGTTGCGTATTTTGTTGTTGGAAGGTTGTAAGACGCTTGCTCCATGGCAGATTTTCAAGGCGCTTCATTCCGCAATTCAGAGACGCGGTTATGACCATGCGGTTCCGTGGCGTAAATCGGAAGAAAATCAGCCAAAAGAGGAAGCTGAATCTCAAACAAAAGCCGGAGAGTTTCAAAAAAAGATTCAAAAAATTACATCCAATCCCAAACAGCATTTTCCCTGCTACTACGATGCTTACCGTATGGGATTATGGAAACCGAAGAAAGGTATTGTAAAACATCGCATTGACAACAAAGCTCGGAGCGTGCGATCCAAAGACACCTCATATACCGCCCCACGGGAAATGGTTGATAGGGAAATACGTGAACTGTTGAAACAAGCGGGAAAATTGCTGCCCGAACTGAATAAGCGAATTGACAGTGAAGATAAAATCAATCTTTTGTTGTATGGGGAAGACAACAAAAAAACGCCCGCAAAAGATCGCCGTTATCCGTCCGCAAAGCAAACGCATGGATTGTTGTCCCAGAAACTGCCGAGATTTGACAACCGCGCCGTTGGCAAGTGCTCCCTGATTCCGCGTTTCCATGTTTGCCGTAAATCGGACGGTCTCTTTATTCGGGTTAATTTTTTGCTGGGGTTGTTAAATTTCAGGTATGAAAAAACCACAAATGGAAACATAGTCTTGCACTCTCTGAACAGCGGTGAAACAAAGAGAATTTATGACGATAAAGATGGAAAATGGAAAAAGAAAAACAGCAACTCAATTCCGCAAACAAAGAACTGTCGGAAGAAAGAGCGAAAGTTTTTCGTTTGACCAAAACGGAAATGAAAAAAACCGTGAAGCAATTGGGCGGCAATGTCAAAAACGGGCATTTGGAAATTAAATCGCCGGAAAGGTTGGGCGGTCGTTGCCGGTTTTCTCGTCCCGCGCTTGTTATTCTGCATGAGTTGATTTTGTCAGGGCAAGACCCGATGGAATTTATGGATGAATTGACAAACAATATGAAAAAAGTTGAAAAGAAGAAACTTGCCGGAGAATACGACAAGAAAGACAAAAAACATCATCGTTTCGGCGATCATTATATGTTTTCGGACAATTACCGTTTTCGTTTATACAAAGATGATTTGTTGTTTTTGAAAGCAATGAAAGACAAAGATGGGCGTCTTAATATGCCTCAAATATCTTTGGCGGAAAAATACGGCAATTCTCAAGACAACAATATTCAGGAATTAATAGACCGCCTGATAATGTCTTGCAGTTCTCCGATAGTTCGGCATCGCCTTTCGTTGTTTAACGGGGAACTGGAAGAACTAATCAAGAAAAATGGCAAACCGGATCATGTTTGTCTGGAATTTATTCGGGAAGATTTTATGAGCAAAAAGCGCAAAAAGGAATATGAAAAACGGTCAAATGAAGGGCGAAAAGAAAGAAAGCGGTCAATTAAAGACTTACGCGAGCAATCCGGCGCCGATAAGATTAGTGATGAATTGATAGAAGAGGCAAGGTTAATGCGTGAGCAAGATAATAAATGTATTTATACAAACAAAGCGTTTTGCATGGATAAACTGGGAACCGGCGAATATGAAATTGATCATATTTTGCCGAAATCCAAGCGCGGTCCTGATGCAATATACAACAAAGTTCTGACTTTTAAAAAATACAACAGAGAAAAAGGCGCTCACTTGCCGGTGGAATGGGACAGGGTTGGAAATGATTGGGCGCAATATAAGAATCGCGTTATGAAAACAATAAAAAATCCGAGAAAACGGGCTTTGCTGTTGGCAACCGGCCTTGAAGAAGGTCAAAGTTTAGCCGAAGAATATACGGGGCTGGCAACAACAGGATGGCTGGCTCGTCTTTTTCGTGATGTTATCTGTTTGCGAATGGGTTGGCAGCCCGGAGAGAAAGATGCACCGCGCCATGTGTCCGTAATAAGCGGCGGACTGACAAATCGCATTGCCAAGAAATACAACCTCTACAAATGTCTGGGTGACGGTCAAAACGCATTTGTGAAAAACAGGAATGATAAAAGACACCATGCGCTGGATGCAATGATTATAAGTTATTTGCCGGAGTGGGCGCGTGATAAGAATAAAACGGATTTTTTCAAATTTCCGAAAGGCGTTGACAAGGATTATTTTGATAAAAAGTTAAAGGGTGTGTATCCGCGTGTGGTGGCAAGGAAAAAAGCCGTGATTGCCGAACAGCCTCTTGCGCGAGTGCGTGAATATAACAAGGAAACAAAGAAGTTTGAATATCAAATCAAACAACGGAAGAACGGGAATCTTCAAAAAGCGGGAAATTACAGTCCTGAAATTTATAAAAATTTGAGCAAGCCCGGCAATCCTCATTCCGGGCATTGGTATACAAGCGGTTCGGAACAGGGTGAAGGCACATTTTCACACGGTTGTCTTTTAATTTACCCCAAAGGAGATAAAAAGAAAGTTGAAGTTCTGCCAATCCATGCGCATTCTTCGCCCCGGACTCTTGATTACCATTATAAGAAAAAAGGGTATGAAACCGTATTGTTAAAAAGGGGGGATTTGATACGGGTAAACAATCGTCTGAATATCACGGCGACAAAACTGGGTTCCAAAACCTTCATATCAAAAGGTGTTTACCGCATTGAAAAGAAATTGACAAAACACTATGATATTTCCGTCAACAAAGATAATCAGGAACTCAAATTCAGAATTTCTCAGAAATATGTTCATGACGCTTTAAAGAGAAAGAAAACAGTTGATATGATGCGGAAAGGCGGTGAGATAAATTTTGAGAAGTTTTTGTATGAAAACAAATCTCCCGAAATAAAAGGGGTTTACAAGTTTCCGCCCTGTCCGCCGGATACAAAAACAATTGTTTTGAGTTCTCCCAGACAAAATGCAATGCAACCGGAAGTTTCTTATAGAAAACTGTATGGCTATATTATAGACAAGGTCATACAAACTCCCGATTATGATGAAGGGCAGTCTGTTGATATTCCCGTCCTTTTATCCGCGAATTTACCTGATGAAAGCGAGAAAAATCTACCCAGTGATATTTATACCTTGAAAGGGTTCGCTAACGGAATGTCTCAGGTTACCGTTGAGACCAATTATGGTTTGCGATACAGATTGTCAACCGCTTCACTTGTATCTGTTCTTGCTCCCGTGAAGAAAGGGTCATAAAGCGCATCTCCGTCCCGTAACCAATTGGAACTGTCAGAGTTCCGGTAATTTCAAATATGCCGGAGCAATGAAGATAACCGCAGTGCTGTAACACTTTCTGCCCTTAGTTAAGACTACCCCGCTTGTTTTTCAACAAGCTTGAACGTAACAAAAAGTGTTACAGGTGCAGTAATGCTTATTTTGTCTCCGTATTGTAGCACACTGGAGAAAAAGGGGTAGTCAAAACAAACAAAAGCGTGACCACGGTTAGAAACGTATTGTAGCACACTGGAGAAAAAGGGGTAGTCAAAACAAGCAAGAGCGTTACGACAGTTAGAAACGTATTGTAGCACACTGGAGAAAAAGGGGTAGTCAAAACGCCGGTTCGCGAAGATACGAAGTTCTTGTATTGTAGCACACTGGAGAAAAAGGGGTAGTCAAAACACACCGCTATCAGGAATATCCACTAGTAAATTGTAGCACACTGGAGAAAAAGGGGTAGTCAAAACAGGCTATCGGTTTGGGAGATGAACGCAGTATTGTAGCACACTGGAGAAAAAGGGGTAGTCAAAACCGTCCTTACGTCTAGGACGATTGTCATTTTATTGTAGCACACTGGAGAAAAAGGGGTAGTCAAAACCCTTTAAGATCCGCGCCGGACAGATCCGCGATTGTAGCACACTGGAGAAAAAGGGGTAGTCAAAACATTTTAACCAAACAGGAGGACAAAAAATGATTGTAGCACACTGGAGAAAAAGGGGTAGTCAAAACCTTTATGAAGCAATGGATGAGGCGGAACGGATTGTAATACACTTAACAAATGGGGACGGTAATTTCCCGTCAAGTCTTCAAAACCGCCAGAAACGCCTCTTGCGGAATTTCCACACTTCCAACCTGCTTCATGCGTTTTTTTCCTTCCTTCTGCCTCTCAAGCAGTTTTCTTTTTCTCGTAACATCGCCGCCGTAGCATTTTGAGGTTACATCTTTTCTCATCGCGCGGACGGTTTCGCGGGCAATTACCCTGTTTCCGATTGCCGCCTGTATCGCAACTTCATACAACTGACGCGGAATCAATTCCTTTAATTTTTCAATTAAATCGCGTCCGCGCTCGTATGCCTTGTCTTTGTGAACAATTGAAGAGAGAGCGTCCACCGGCTCGCCGTTTACAAGAACGTCCAACCTTGTGAGGGTTGAAGGCTGATACCCGACCGGTTCGTAGTCCATTGAAGCGTAGCCGCGTGAGACGGATTTCAAGAGGTCGTAAAAATCAAAAACTATTTCCGAAAGCGGCAAACTGTATTCCAAAATCAATCTTTCGGGAGTCAGATATTTCATGCTTTTCTGAACACCGCGTCTTTTTTCACACAGATCTATAACCTGTCCCAGAACGGCGGAGGGCATGTGAATTGAAACCAGAACAAACGGTTCCTCAACCGATATTTTTTTGTCTCCAATCGGAAAATCGGCGGGATTGTCTATGAACTTTTCCTCGCCGGAAATATGCACGGTTTTATAAATTACGGTCGGCGCGGTTGTTATCAACTCAAGGTCAAACTCCCTTTCAAGTCTTTCCCTGACAATTTCCATGTGGAGAAGTCCGAGAAATCCGCATCTGAACCCGAATCCCAGCGCGACGGAAGTTTCCGGCTCGTAAACAAACGAGGAATCGTTGAGCTTTAATTTTTCAAGCGCCTCGCGCAATTTTTCATAATCTCCCGTGTTTGTAGGATAAAGACCGCTGAAAACCATCGGCTTCATAACCTTGAAACCCTCAAGGGCATCGGTGGACGCATTTTCCACATCGGTTATTGTGTCGCCGACATGGGCTTCGTTTATTTCCCTTACCGCCGCGGTTACAAATCCGACCTCGCCGGTTTTCAGTTCCTTCATTTCCGTGAGATGCGGGCGGAACGCTCCCAGTTTTTTTACCTGATACTGTTTGCCCGTGGACATCAGTTTTATCCGTCCGCCGACACGGAGTTTTCCCTCAAAAACCCTTACAAGCATTGCGACCCCTTCGTAGGAACTGAACCAACTGTCAAATATCAGCGCCTTGAGCGAATTGTCGCTTTTTCCCGCCGGAGAGGGAATCCGTTTTACCACCGCTTCCAGAATTTCCCTGATGCCGGTTCCGTCTTTTGCGCTCGCATTTATCGCGCCGCTTGTGTCAATTCCGAGCACTTCCTCTATTTCCTCCGCCACTCTTTCCGGTTCGGCGGACGGGAGGTCAATTTTGTTTATTACCGGAATAATTTCCAGCCCGGAATCCGCCGCCAGATATGTGTGCGCCACGGTTTGCGCCTCAACCCCCTGAGAAGCGTCCACAACAAGAAGCGCGCCCTCGCACGCCATCAGGCTTCTTGACACCTCGTAACTGAAATCAACATGCCCCGGAGTGTCTATCAGATTTAATTCGTAAGTGTTTCCGTCTTCCGCCGAGTAGTTTATTCTGACCGCCTGCGCCTTGATTGTAATTCCGCGTTCGCGCTCAAGCTCCATTTTGTCCAAAAACTGGTCTTTTTTTTCCCGCTCGCTCAAAGTTCCCGTGAATTCAAGTATGCGGTCGGCAAGGGTGGACTTGCCATGGTCCACATGCGCTATTATCGAGAAGTTGCGTATGTATCCGGGTTCCATTTAACCGTCGGGGACTTTAATCCCACAGGGGATTTATTACAATCCCGGAAAGAATTTTCGGATGGAAATAAGTTGTTTTTTGAGGCATTCTCACGCCTTTTTTCGCGGCGTCCATAATGTCCTTAATAAGCGGTTTCGGCATTATAAAACCCGCCTCGCACTTCCCGGTTTTAACAAGCCCGACAAGTTCATCGCGGGATTTTGTGAATATAATTTCCGGGGTCGCACATTTCATTTTTTCTTCCATAATTTTGCCTATTACCGTGTCGCGCAGGGTGAACGCTCCCATCGTTTCATAAGTTCCGTTTTTATTGTCGGGTGAAAACTTCAGAGCTTTTCCGCTTTTTTCGTAAACAAAAACAACCTCCTCGCGCCGGATGTCTCCCCCGTTTTCAACCGATGCCGTTTCGCAATTAAACTCTTTTTGCAAACTTTCGGCGAGCTGCGCGCCCGATATTCCCCCCAGACTTTTCAAAGCTCTGTGAGTCGGCTCAACAATAAGCCCCTCCCCTTCGGCGCGGCAGAGAAACATCATCACATATTCAAACGCCCCGCCGGAATTTCCGCCGACCGACCGTCTGCGCATGTTTCTGTAATTTATCGCGGTTTCGTAACGATGGTGTCCGTCCGCGATTAAAAGTTTTTTGTCCGCCATCAACTCGGAAACCCGCAACAGAGTTTGTTCGTCGCTCACTCTGCGGACGGTGTTTTTTATGCCGTCAAAATCCACTTCCATAAACGGCTCTTCCGCCGAATTATCAAGAATTTTTTCAACCTTTCCCTCCGGGTCCGAATAGATTGAAAAAACCTGACTCAAATTCGCGTCGCACGCTTCGGTCAGTTTAAGGCGGTCGTCTTTGTGTTTTTTGAAGGTTTGTTCGTGCGGAAGAACAACTCCGTTTTCAAAATCCTCTATTTTTACCCTTGCTATGAAACCCTTTCTTGTGAAATTTTCCCCCGCGAACTCAAACTCCTGAAAGTAGGAATAAACGGCGGGCTTTTCGTCCCTTTCAAGAATTTTTTCGTCAAGCCATTTCCGCAATGTGTCCGCCGCGCTGCGGTAACGTTTTTCGCCCGGCTCCCTTGAAAGAATAAGTCTCACCGAGTTCAACGGATGTTTTTCGTAAAGCGCCTTCTGTGCGGCGGAATCTATGACATCGTAAGGAGGGGCGACTATTTTGGAAAAATCGCCCGTTTTTTCAATATTGTATAGTATTCCCCGAAAACCTTTTACGACAGCCATATTAAAAACTCACTCAGTTGTTCCGGTCCGAGGTCGCCTGTTCTTATTATTTCCGGGGATTTCCCGACAAGGCTTACAATCGCCGAGCCTTCGGACGGCGGTAGATTACCGGAATCAACTATTAGTTCAACTCCGCCGTTGAAAATCCGCTCCGCCTGCGCCCCGCCGAACAGGTTTTCCGCTCCGCTTATGTTGGCGCTTGTGGAGATTAGCGGTTCTCTCAATACGGCAAAAAGAGCGCGGACGAACTCCCCGCCAGATATTCGGACGGCGGTTTGTCCGTCTTTTGAGACTTGCGGAGAAAGGAGACCCGTTTTTCTGTTGCGCAGCACCAGAGTCAGCGGTAGCGGCAGCATCTTTTTGTATGCCCGCATCTGTTTCTCCGTTATCAGGAAATACTCGGCGAGCATCTCCCCGTCTTTCACAAGAACGGGAAGCGGTTTGTCCGACGGTCTTTGCTTTATCTCGGACACCCTTTGGGCGACATCCCGCCTTGAGGCGAGTCCGCCGATTCCATAAAGGGTTTCGGTCGGATAGACAATCACTCCGCCCGAAAGGACGGCTTCAATCGCTTTGCTTGCGGCTGTCGGGTCGGACGCTTTTACCGTTGCGGTTTTGACCGCTCTGTCAGGCATTTACCTATTATGCCCGTTAAAGCGCCGCTTCGTCATCCCCGAAAACCGGAAAGACGGTTGTTGAACTGTTCGGGCGTTTTTTTGACGGCATAGGCGGCGCTGACATGCGGGAAGTCCGGAAAACTGCGGAGACCCTGAAAAGAAAAGACTGTCCACCGAAGACGGTAAGACAAATACGACGGGCGCATGGATTTGTTTCCTCACAGTAATATGGTCGTATTTTTGACCGAACTTCCCGATGTTGTATCTTTGCGGGAATATGATTCGCAGGGAAACCCAAAACGGGTGGTTTTTCTTCACGCAGGACGACCACGCGAAACTGTCAGCTCGTATAATGAGTTTGTGGGGTGGCGGCGGTTTTTTCTTTCCCGAACCCGCCACTGAGATGCTTTTCGCTCTGTCGGAACATGATTGCGGATGGAAAGAGGCGGACGGTTCACCGGTTCTCAATTCCAACGGCAAACCGGAGGATTTTACGGAAGTCCCCCCGTCCAGACAGTGCGAAATATGGAGACGGTCATTCAACAGACACCGCCACGCGCATCCGGGCGCGTGCGTTCTTATCGCGCTTCATTTTAACAAGTTCAACGAAAGAACGCTCGCTCGCGGCTCCAATAAATGGTCGCTTTCTCTCAGGGAAGAGATAAGGGAGTTTGTGACGAAGACCCTGAAGATAGAAAGCATGGAGCGTATTCCGGCCGAAACGGCGAGGGAACTGAGACTCCTTCAAGCCGGAGACGCCATTTCCCTTGCGCTGTGTCATGGCTGGGAGAGTTTTGAAATAAGCGATATTCCGCTTGAAAACGGGGACACCGGAGCGGTGAGACTCAAAATGATCGGTGAAAACAGTTACTCGGTCAGCCCGTGGCCCTTCTCGCGGGGCGGGAGACTGGATTTTAATGCGGACTTCACAAGAACGCGCGAAAATTTTTTTGATTCAAACGAACGGTTGCTCAGGGTAACGGACGGAAGCCGAAAGGAGAAGATAAGTTTCTTTCTGTTGCCGGCAAACTTTCGGGAGTGAAATTAAAACAAAAGCCGGAACAGTAAAACTGTTCCGGCTTTTGACTTTTTCTACAAACGGAAACTAACCGGTCACGCCGTCTTTCAAAGCTTTTGCCACTTTGAATTTTACAACTTTCTTGGCGGGGATTTTGATTGCCTCGCCCGTGGCGGGGTTGCGTCCCATACGCGCTTTGCGTCTTTCCGTGGAAAATTTGCCAATGCCGGGAAAAGTAAATCCGTCCCCTTTCTTTGCCTCCTTGTAAGTTAACATGACAACTTCCTCAAGAATGGCTGTGGCGGACTGTTTTGTAACGTCACAAGTCCCCGCCAGATGTGATATAATTTCTGATTTTGTCATAGTGAACCTCCTGTTTACTATGTGAATTTTCGGCAATTCTATTACAAACAATTTTTGATTTCAACCCCGATTTATGCGTGTAGAATAAAAATTGCGCGAACGGGAAAACTTCTCCTCGCGGGCGGAGATTAGGGTGTGTGGAGAATCAGCTCGGAGTCGGAGGTTTGTGCGCGGACGGAAAAAACATGGATTTTAAAGCGCAATGGAAAAAATTTTTCTGGATGGTCGGCGCTTTTCTCGCGCTGATTTTTCTCCTTTATTTCAAGTTCACTTTTTCAAGGCAGCCCGAACAGGTCCTTCAGCAGTCCGTTCCCGTAAGGGTTATTCCCGTTGTCGCCGAAGATGTGAAACTGTATGACACGGTTCTCGGCAAAGTTGAGGGAGAGCAAAGCGTGCGGGTTTTTGCCGGCGCTTCCGGTTTTGTGGTTGAGGTTAAAAAGTCGCGCGGAGACGGCGTTGACAAAGGGGAAGTCGTAATGGTTCTTGAGGACAGCGGGCGTTTGTATGAACTGAGGGAGGCGGAGGGTCTTTTCTCTTCGGCAAAGTCGGACTTTGAGGAGGCGGAGAGAAAATACAATCAGTATGAAAGACTGTTTGAAAAGGGTGTCGTTTCAAAGGATGAGCTTGATTCGGGCCGCAGCGCCTACCTGAAGGCGTCTTCACAGCTTGAGGCGTTTGATGCCTCCTACCGGAAAGCGAAGTGGTATTACGACCGTCTCAAAATCCGCTCTCCGCTTGCCGGAACGGTTGTTGAGATTTTTCCGGACGCGGGACAGGAGGTTATGCAGGGGGAAACCGTTGCCAAGGTTGCCGGCGGAGGAAAAAACAGGGTGGTCGCCGGAGTTGATTCGTCAATCGCCAAAAGGACGAAGCGCGGCGCAAAGGTTCTGATTGAATACAAAACCCCGAACGGAAAAAATTCTCTTTCGGGAACCGTCAAAGGCGTGAGCAGAGAGGCGGACGAAAATTCCTCGACCTATTCGGTTGAGGCGGTCATGGACGATGAGGGTCTTGCCCAAGAGTTATGGTCGGGGGAGTTTTTGAACATGAGAATTGAGTCCGGCATTCTTTCCGGGGTTGTAAGGGTTCCCATAACCGCCCTGCTTTACGACGGCAAAAAGCCGTTTGTGTTTGTCGCCCTTGAGGGCGAGTCCCGAAGGGTCGCGCTTTCGGGCGAAATAGTGTGGATAGATTCTGAGACCGCGGCGGTTCCGGCTTCATATTTTCCGCGCGGCTCATTTATAATAACCGAGGGAAATTCCCGTCTTCACGAGGGTCAGGCGGTTGCAATTTTGAAAGACCGTTAGCATGAGTCTGATAGGTTTTTCAATCAAAAATCCGGTTTTCGCCAACCTTCTCATGGTCGGCGTAATTGTTTCCGGTTTTCTGATCTACCTTTCCCTGCCGCTTGAAACCTTTCCCTCCATCGGGCTTGAGGTTGTTTCAATCAGAACTTCCTATCAGGGGGCGGCGGCGGAGGATGTTGAGCGGCTTGTTACGATACCGATAGAGGAGGAGATAAGCGACCTGTCCGTGATAGACAGGGTCAGTTCGGTTTCTTCCGAAGGGTCTTCCGTTATAGTTGTTGAACTCCGTCCCGGAGAAAGCACCACCAAAGCCGCCCAAGACATTGATTCCCGCATTTCAAGGATAAGGTCTCAGCTTCCCGAAGACAGCGAAGAGCCGGTTGTCAGGGAGTTTGAGCCCAACTTTCCGCTGATAAATGTGTCCATAGGCGGGGAGGTGGACCCTTTGGTTCTAAGGTCTCACGCCCTGAAACTCAGGGACAGTCTGAGCCTTGTCAAAGGGGTCGGTTCGGTAACCGCTTCCGGAATGAGCCCCCCCGTTTTCCGGGTGGACATAGACCCCCTGAAAATGCGGCAGCACAACCTTTCGGTGAAAGACATACAGTCCGCAATTCAGGGGAGGAATCTTGATTTTCCCGGCGGCAGGGTGAGGCAGGGAGAGTTTGAGTATCTCATAAGAACAAGGGGAAAACTGCGCTCCGAAAGCGAAATTCTCGCCGTTCCCGTTCGGACGGGAAACACTCAAGTGCTTATCGGTCAGGTTGCGTCCGTGAGACTCGGAACCGAAAAAGAGGTTACGCGGTCAAGGATAAACGGCAGACCCGCGATTTCTTTTCTCATCAGCAAGCAGAAAAACGCGCACGCCATTAAAACGGTTGAAAGGATTCACAAAGAGGTGGACGCGGCGCGCTCCGGTTTTCCCGAAGGGATTGAGGTTTTTATAACAAGCGACAATTCCGTCATTGCGGAGAAGCGGTTTTCCACCATGCTCAAAAGCGGCTCCATAGGGCTTTTGCTTGTTCTGATTGTGCTCGCCGCTTTTCTCAACCCGCGCGCCGCCGCCATCGCGGCCGCGGGCATACCGGTTTCGTTTTTCGGCGCGCTGATAATTATGAAAATGGCGGGCGTCACTCTGAACCTTATCTCAATGTTCGGAATGGTTCTGGTCATCGGCATTGTGGTGGACGATGCGGTTGTGGTTGTTGAGAATGTGCAGAGATACGTCACTTCCGGTATGGGAGCCGCCAAAGCCGCTCTTGTCGGAACGCGCGAGGTGGCGGTTCCCGTTATGGCCACCGTTCTGACAAACCTTGCCGCGTTTCTTCCGCTTCTTGTCGCCGGGGGGCTGATAGGGCAGTTTCTTGCCATTATTCCCAAAGTGGCGATTTTTGCGCTTCTGGTCTCAATGGTGGAGGCGTTTTTGATAATGCCTTCACACTGCGCCGAATTCCTGAAACCGGTGGCGAGAAACAAGTCGCGCAAGTGGGTTGTCAAACTGCGCGCCGCCTATATGAGGGGGCTTGTTTTTTCTCTGAGAAAGCGCTACGCGGTTATGGGGGTGATGGTTGCCGTTCTGTTTGTCTCGCTTTCGGTGGCGGCAAGGACGCCGGTTGTTATTTTCTATGTGCGCGACACCGTTGAGTTCCTTGTGCGCGTCAAGATGCCGCCCCAGTCAAGTCTTGACTACACGGAGAAGTCCGTGAGGGAGATTGAGGAAATAACCAGACGGGAGGTTCCCCCGCATGTGCTGAAAAATGTTCTGTCCGTTGTCGGCATAGACTCCGCGGGCTCGGACATAACCACAACGGGCGACCATTTGGCGACCATTGTGGTTGAGTATGAGGACTTTGAAAAACGTTCGGAAAACGGCAAGGAAATTATGAACAGGGTCAGGGACAAGGTTGCGAGAGCGGTCCCCGCCCCGACGCTTACGGACTTCATAATAAGCGTCGGTCCGCCGGTGGGCAAGGCGCTCAATGTGCGGATAATGGGCGAAGACACTGCCGTTTTGAAAGAAATATCCGCCGGAGTGGAGGACTTCCTTTCCGCTGTTCCGGGTGTTTTCGGTGTGAGTAGCGACCTTGTTTGGGGCAAGCATGAGGTGGTGTTGAATGTGGATGAAAAGAAGGCGGCGGATTTCGGCCTTGACACGGTGGAAATAGCGAAGGAAGCCAGAGCTCTCGGAGACGGGGTTGACGCCGCCCTGACGAGGGTGGGAAAAGAGGAGGCGAAAATCCGACTGAAATACCGGAGACCTCCGGCGGATGTTTCCGCTTTGCTCGGCTCTCATCAAATCAAAACCGGTTCCGGCGGCAGGGTTTCGCTCGGCAGTGTGGCGGACATAACGGTTCAGCCCGCTCTTCTTGACATAAGAAGGGTCAACTACAACAGAACCGTAACCGTTTCCGGAGAGGTGGATCAGGCGGTTACCACTTCAAACAGGGCAAACTCCGAAGTGGGGGAATTTCTCTCAAAACTGATTGGGAAATATCCGGGATACTCTTTTGAACTGGGCGGAGAGGAGGAGGACTTTGCCACCGCCCTCCAGGACATAATCAGAGCGTCTCTGATTGCCGTTATGCTTATATACATAATCCTCGCTTCCATTCTCAACTCCTACATCCAGCCTTTCATCATAATGAGCGTTATGCCTTTCGCGCTGATAGGGGTTCTTATCGGGGTTCTGCTCAGAACCGAGCCTTTCACGCTTCCGGCGATAATCGGAACCGTGGCGCTTATGGGGGTCGTTGTGAATGACAGCCTTGTTCTGATGGATTTCATAAACCGCAGAAGGCGCGCCAGTATGAAGCGGATTTTTGCGGTAGCCGTTGCGGCAAAATACCGTTTCAGGCCGATTATAATCACCTCTCTGACCACTTTCGGGGGACTCGCCTCTTTGATGTATCAGACAAGGGGGGAGACCGCTTTTCTCGCTCCGATGGCGATTGCGCTCGGATTCGGTCTTCTTTTCGGAACCGTCATACTGCTGTTTATCGTGCCGATGCTTTACATCATTACGGACGATGCAAAAACTTTGATTTCAACCCGTCTCCGCGCGCAGTCCGCAAAACGCGCCCTTAAAAACATGAAACCCTAAGAGCATTTCCCGTGCGCTTTGATTACAGTTTTCACCGCCTCTTGAGTCTCTTCCATTGAGTTGTCCGTTCCGAAACTGAACCTGATGCTTGAGTTCGCCGCCGCGTCCGAAAGTCCCATGGCGGTAAGCACATACGAAGGCGCGGTCTCAAAACTTGTGCACGCCGAGCTTTGAGAGCATTTGAGTCCGAGGGAGTCAAGAACGGCGGTCATTTCCGCGCCGTTTTTTCCTCCGAACATTATGTTTGTCGTGTTCGGCGCTCTTTTTCCCGTGTTTCCGTTGACCGAAGTTTGCGGGACGGCGCGGAGTATTTCCTCCTCAAAGAAGTCTCTCATCTCCGCAAGGCGAACGGCGGTTTGCTCAAGGTTGCGGCTTCTTGTCTCCGCCGCTTTGCCGATGCCCGCTATGCCCGCGACATTTTCCGTTCCGGGTCTGAAGCCGCCTTCTTGAAAACCCCCGAACAGCAGCTGGTTCAGAGCCAGTTTGTCTTTTGCGAATATCGCCCCGCAACCCTGGAGGGCGTTGAATTTGTGTCCGGTAAAAGTTGCAAAATCCGCCCCCAGCGCGTTTATGTCAACCGGTATTTTCCCCGGCGCCTGAGCCGCGTCGGTATGCAGAAGCGCCCCGTTTTTCCGGCACATCTCCGCCACCCGCTCAATGTCCTGTATAACTCCCGTTTCGTTGTTGACCCACTGAACGGAAACAATGTCCGCCCCGGTTGAAATCTGTTTTTCCAATTCCTCCATGTCCGCAAGTCCGTCCGCGTAAACGCCGACACGGGCAATTTCCGCGCCTTTTATCTCAAGGTGCGAGCACATTTTTTTCACCGACGAGTGCTCAACCGATGTTGTTACGATTCTGGTTTTTTTCCGCCCGGAGTTCACGGCGCAGGCGAGAGCCATGTTGTTTGCCTCGGTGCCGGAGCTTGTAAACACCGTTCCCTCGGGGTCCGCTCCCACAAAAGCGGCGAATTTGTTTCTGGAATCCTCAATGATGTCTCTGATTTTCTTTCCGAAAGAGTGCGGGCTTGAGGCGTTGCCCGCGAACTCAAGAACTTCTGCGACTCTTTTGAGAACTTCCGGCAGCGGACGGGAAGACGCGTTGTTGTCAAGATATATTTCGCCGTTTTTCATCAGGTTGCCCTTTTTTTTCAACCGTTGAAATGCTACCATTAAAAAAGGTTTTTTTTCAGGAGGTTTCCAGATGCGCGGATTTTTTTCGCTGTCTCGTGTGGTTGGGGTTTTTCTTGCCACAGTTTTTCTTGCTTCTTGCAGTGGTATAAACCTGCCTTTTTTTGACAAAGAGGACAACGGTCCGAAACTTGAGGGTCTTACCCCCCTCGCTTCCAGCGGGCTGTCAACAACAAAAGACATAAGGGTTGATGTTGTTGAGGTGCTTATGGATCTGCATGATGTCAAGATTTTGAAAAAATACATAGAAAAACTTGATGTCGGCGAGGAAGCGAACTGGATAAACAAATACACCGGCAACGCCTTTACGGTCAGAGCCCTTGAGGCTTTGCCCGAAGAGGAACAGGAAGAGCCGTCACGCAAAGTAGTCGTCTGGGGCAAGAAGAAAGGCGGCGAAAAAACACTGGTAAAGACATACAGATACTACTTCTGAGGGTTTTCCCCGCAGTGTTTTACCGAAACTGAATTGTTTTCCGAACAGGTAATTTTTTCCGCTCTCAAGGGGCTGCCCGCGATAAATTCCGGCGACTGTCTGGCGTCCGCAATTGCCGGGTCGCTTGAAAACTCCCGGCTTTCCCTTGGTGACGGCGATGTGCTGGTTGTCGCCCAGAAGATAGTTTCCAAGTCCGAGGGGCGAAGGGTGGACCTCCGCTCCGTAACCCCTTCCGCCTTTGCGAAAACCGTGTCCGAGGCGGTGGAGAAAGACCCCCGTCTTGTGGAGGTTATTCTCAGTCAGACAAAAAAAATTGTGCGTATGGAAAAAACCGCTCCCGGCAAGGGCAGGCTTATAGTGGAAACCCGTTCGGGAATGATAATGGCAAACGCGGGGGTTGACCTTTCAAACACCGGAGCCGCGGACACGGCGACCCTTCTTCCGGAAAGTCCCGATGTTTCGGCGGATTTGATTGCCGCAAAACTGCGCGAAAAGTTCGGCGCGAAAGTTGCGGTGATAATATCCGACACGGCGGGCAGGCCCTGGAGACAGGGGCTTGTTGATATTGCGATAGGGTGTTCGGGAATCAAAGCCCTTGCAGACCGCAGAGGCGGGAAAGATATGGACGGCTTTGAACTTACGGCAACCGAGATGGCGGTTGCGGACCAGATTGCCGCGGCGGCGGGGATTTTGATGGAAAAAGATTCCGGCTGTCCGGTTGTTCTTGCAAAAGGGATTGTGTTTGACACCGCTTGCGAGGGCTCCGGCGAGCTTTTGAGAAAATCGTCCGAAGACCTTTTCAGATAGAATGTCGGTGATGAGCGCCGTCTATCTTGACTGCAACGCCACAACTCCGGTTGACCGGAGGGTGGTTGAAGAGATGGATTTCTTTGTGAAATCCGCGTTTGGCAATCCGTCAAGCGTTCACTCCCACGGCCGCGCGGCGAGAGCCGCCCTTGATGACGCCCGCGAGAAACTCTCCGCTTTTCTCGGCGGAACGCCTTCGGAGTTTTTCTTTACAAGCGGCGGGAGCGAGAGTAACAATTTCGCCTTGAAAGGGGCGGCGTTTGCGAGTGAAAGAAGGCATATCGTAACAACGGCTGTTGAGCATTCCTCGTGCCGAGACAGTTTTGATTTTCTTGAAAGGCGCGGATTTGAGGTAACCCGGCTGCCGGTTGACTCAAACGGCGTTCCCGATATGTCGGCGCTTGCGGACTGCGTAAGCGCAAAAACCGCTCTGGTTTCCTGTATGCATGTGAACAACGAGACCGGAGTTGTGATGCCGATAGAGCGGGCGGGAGAGATTGCGAGGGAAAACGGGGCGCTTTTTCACACCGATATTACGCAGTCCGCCGGAAAAATTCCCGTTGATTTGAACTCTCTGCCGGTGGATTTGGCTTCCGTTTCGTCCCATAAAATCTATGGACCCAAGGGCGCGGGAGCGGTTTTTATCAGGAAAGGCGTGTCGGTGGAACCTCTCATACACGGCGGTGGACAGGAAAAAAGCCGGCGTAGCGGCACGGAGAATGTCGCCGCAATCGCGGGTTTCGGAAAAGCGTGCGAAATCGCGGCAACCGAGAGCGCGTCCGATATGGAGAGAGTTGCGGTTTTAAGGGAAGACCTTGAGTGTTTTGTCCGGGGTGAAATTGCGGGAAGTTGGGTTAACGGAGAATCGGCGGAGAGGGTTGCGAACACTTCAAATTTCGGAATTGATGGAGTGGACGGCGAATCTCTGGTTATGGCTCTTGATATTGAGGGGATTTCCGTTTCCAACGGTTCGGCATGCTCGGAGGGCAATGTTGACCCGTCCAAAGTTCTGCTTGCAATGGGGCTTCCCAAACGGCAAGCCGCGTCATGCCTGCGCGTCAGCATGGGAAGGTTTTCCGCGCCGGAAGATATTGGGAAATTCAAAAAAACGCTGAAAGCGGTTGTGGAAAGGATGAGAGGTGTGGGGGAATAAAACCCCGCCAAAGTTTGTAAAAGATGAGCGGCTTGGCGGAAATAAAACCGTTACGGAAAAACCGCCGCGCCTTTCAGTCCCTCGTCCTCGTCGCATCCCGTCATCAGGTTCATATTCTGAACCGCCTGCCCGGAAGCGCCTTTCATCAGGTTGTCTATTGCGGACATAACGGTGGCGGTCTTGCCGTCCGAAGACACCGCAACGCCTATGTCGCAGTAGTTTGAACCGCGCACATCGGCGGTTGAAGGGTATTTCCCTTTCGGACACACTCTTACAAACCGGCTGTTTTTGTGGAACTTTTCCGCAATCCCGGTAAGTTGCGCGGAGTCCGCGCTTTTTTTGAGCCGTATGTATGCGGTTGTGAGTATTCCCCTGTTCATCGGAACAAGATGCGGAGTGAAGTCCGCGGTTATCTTTGCGCCGGATATTTCCGCAAGTTTTTCCTCAATTTCCGGCATGTGCCTGTGAGAGTTCGGGTTGTAGGGCTTTACGGATTCATTCGCTTCACCGAAAACCAGCTCCGGTTGCGGGTTCCTGCCCGCTCCGCTCACGCCCGATTTTGAGTCTATTACAATCCGTTTTTCGGACATAAGTTTCACAAAAGGCGCGACTGCGGTTATCGCTCCGGTCGGATAGCATCCGGGATTTGCCACAATTTGAGCGCTTTTAATGTCTTCGGCGTAAAGTTCGGGAATTCCGTATCGGGCAGTTTGTATGAGTTCGGGGCACGGGTGGCTTCCATACCATTTCCCGTAAGCCGCGGGTCGTATCCTGAAGTCCGCGCCGAGGTCAATGACGCGAACCCCTTTTTTCAAAAGCCGTTTCATTATCCGTGACGAACCGCCGTGCGGAAGGGCGGCAAAAGCGATGTCAACTCCGTCCGGCATGAGTTTCGGGTCGGACTTTTGGAGTTTTAAATCGCAAACACCTTTCAGACCCGGAAACAGTTCGGAAACTTTCCTGCCCGCGTTTTTTTCCGCCGTAACCCAGACGATTTCCGCAAACCCGTGTCCGGCAAGCAACCTCAGCAACTCTCCGCCGGCGTATCCGCTCGCTCCGAAAACGGCTGTTTTTATCGGTTTCATCAACGCAGATAATACACGAGGACTCTTGAAGTTAGAAGCGGCAAAGGCGGCAAGCCGTCATTTCCGCGCCGGATTATTGCGACTTTGGACGGCGGGTGATATGATTTACTTCTCTTTTCGGAACACTCTTCAATGAAGGCAAAGGTCGGAATAAACGGATTCGGCAGGATAGGACGCAATGTTCTCAAGATAGGTTTGCAAAAAGAAAACCTTGATTTTGTCGCCGTAAACGACATCGCGCCCACGGAAACACTGGCTCATCTTTTCAAATACGACTCGGTTTTCGGGACTTATCCCGGAGAGGTGAAAGCGACCGGTTCCGGCATGGAAATAGACGGAAAACCGGTGAGGATATTTTCCGAAAGAAACCCTTCGGACATACCCTGGGGCGAGTGCGGGGCGAACATAGTGGTTGAGTCAACCGGCATATTCAGAAGCCGCGCCGACGCCTCGGCGCACATGGGCGGGACGGTCGGCAGGGTTGTGATAACCGCTCCGGCAAAGGGAGAAGTTGACCTTACCACCGTGCTCGGCGTGAACGGCGACAGTTACGACCCGAAAAAACACCGGATTATCTCAAACGCTTCATGCACGACAAACTGTTTCAGTATGCTTGTGAAAATTATTCACGAAAATTTCAAGGTGAAAAAAGGGGAGATGACGACCGTCCACTCCTACACAAGCGACCAGCGCATACACGACGCTCCCCACGGCGACCTGAGGCGCGCGCGGGCGGCGACGCAGTCCATAATCCCGACCTCAACCGGAGCGGCGGAAGTGATTCAGGTTGTTTTTCCCGAACTGAAAGGAAAACTTTCCGCGATGGCGATAAGGGTTCCGACCCCGAATGTTTCCCTTGTGGATTTTTCCTGTGAGGTTGAGTCCGCAACCTCCGCGGGTGAGGTGAACGCGGCTTTCAAAACCGCTTCAGAGGGACGGCTTGCCGGACTTGTCGGCTATCTTGAGGACGAGCTTGTTTCCTGCGACCTTGTGGGCAGTTCGGAGTCCGCCGTGTTTGACCCGTATCTGACCTCGGTTACGGACGGGAATCTCGTCAAGGTGATAGCGTGGTATGACAACGAATACGGATACTCATCGCGCGTTGCGGACCTTGTGTCTCTTATTGCGGAGAGAGAAGGTTGAAGTCAAAAATGGTCATTTCCGACCTGCCCGATTCGGAGATAAGGGGCAGAAGATTTTTTGTGAGGGTTGATTTCAATGTTCCAATCAAGGGCGGAAAGATAAGGGAAGACTACAGAATCAGAAGGTCTCTGCCGACCATCAACTACCTGATTGAACGCGGCGCGAAGGTTATTCTCGCCTCCCATCTCGGACGTCCGGCGGGCAGTTTTGTGGAGTCTCTATCCCTTGCCTCGGTCGCCGAACGGCTTGCGGAATTCCTTGGAAAACCCGTGAAATTTCCGGGCGCCGTTGCGGGCGCGGAGGTTGAAAGACAGATTGAAAGTCTCCGCGAAGGCGAGGTTCTTTTTCTGGAAAATCTCCGGTTCCGTCCCGAAGAACAAAAATGCGACCCGGAGTTTTGCAAAAAGATTGCGGGGTTTGCGGACATCTATGTCAACGATGCGTTCGGGACTTCTCACCGCAAGCACGCTTCAACTTACGGGGTGGGCAGGCATTTTGAGCGGAAACTCGCCGGTTTTGTTGTCAGCAGGGAGATAAGGTTTTTCAAAACCCTCATTGAGAGTCCCGAAAGGCCCTATCTGGTCATAGTGGGCGGAGCCAAAATTAAGGACAAGATAAGAGCCCTTGAAAATCTGCTCAAGAAAGCCGACCGGATACTTGTCGGCGGCGGGGTTGCATACACTTTTCTCAAAGCGCAGGGAATCAACGTGGGGCGCTCCATTGTTGAGGACGGGATGGTTAACTGGGCGGCGGACGCCATAAGGGAGTTCGGCGATAAAATTGTTCTTCCGTCCGACCATGTGGCGGCGGAAGACTTGGAGAAAACAAAGAATCCGATTCTCATTGAGGGCGACATACCCGAACACATGAAAGGTTTTGACATAGGTCCCAAAACAATCGTTGATTTCACATCCCGCATCAAAGACAAAAAAACCATATTCTGGAACGGTCCCATGGGGGTGTTTGAGCTGGACGGATTTTCCAACGGCACGACACAGGTTGCAAGGGCGATGGCGCTTGAGACATGGCGCGGAGCGACAACCGTTGTGGGCGGTGGGGAGAGCATAGCGGCGATACGCAAAGCGGAGGTTCTGGGTTCGGAACTGAAGCACATTTCCACCGGCGGCGGCGCGGCGCTGAGGTTTCTTGGGGGTGAAAATCTGCCGGGGATTTCAATTCTGGATGAAAAAGAGTGCTGACCCGTGTTAGTTTGGAGTTGTTCTTGTTGCGGAAAATATTTTTCCCCGGAGCGGGGAAACTGAGAAACTGATGGCAGTGGGCGTTGGCAAAAAAGAAGAGCGTTTTCTGAACGAACTTGAGGCGTTGTTCACCGGAGCGGAAGTGGACGGCGATTCCGGCTTTGTCAATCTGATGCGGATGAAACGCGCCTATTTCAAGTCCGTTCGCCCGAAACTGATTGAGGAGATTGACAAACGCGCCGAGAAAGACTCCTCATTCCGCGAAGAACTTTTTGACAAACTTTACACCTTCTTCAACCGTTATTTCTGCGAAAGCGGTTCCATATACTTCCGCCACCTTCCGGCTTTCTCAAAAACACCTGCGAGCGCGCCTATAAAGGCGCGTGTAATGTCTCTCTGTATCGCTTTCCGATAATTCTCGGCGACAAATCCGCAAACGCACGGCGGATAGTGTAATCTTTGAAGACGGAAGTATTGAAAAGACGGACACGAAAATATGACAGAAAAAATGAAGTTTGTGTCGCTGATAAAACCCTACCTGTGGTGGAAAGAATAAAACTATGTTGACTGACGCTGAATTATCAAAGGTTATCAATCATGGTGAAAGTGACCGGGTGGAATTCGCCGAGTCCGCTACGGATTTGGATAAATTCCGTCAAGCGATTTGCGCCTTTGCAAATGACTTGCCGGATCACAGGAAATCGGGCTTCCTTTTTATAGGTATACAGGACAACGGAAATTGTGCCAACTTAACCGTTGATGATGAACTACTGCAAACACTCGGCGGCTTGCGAAGCGATGGTAAAATTCTTCCTTTTCCTGCGATGGAAGTCGGCAAGAAAAGGTTGGAAGGTTGCGAAGTTGCTGTGATAAAGGTGGAACCGTCAGACAATCCGCCGGTAAAGGTTGATGGCAGATGCTGGGTTAGAGTTGGTCCAAGACGCGCACAGGCCAGTGCCGAGGAGGAGCGTCGCCTTGCAGAGAAGCGACTCTGGGGAAATTTGCCTTTCGATATGAAAGGGGTAGCAGGTGCGTCTGTGGAGAATGATTTGGATTTGCGGAGATTTGAGATTGAATACCTGCCTTTCGCCGTGGCACCGGAAGTGTTGCAAGAAAATAACCGCAATAGAGAAGACCAGTTGCTGGCGTTGCGGCTAACAACACAAAAGGGAACTCCAACTGCTACGGCGGTCCTTATGTTGGGCAAAGAACCAAGTTATTGGTTTCCGGGGGCATACATTCAATTTGTGCGTTATGAGGGGCGTGAAATAACCGACTCTATTATGGACCAGAAAGAGATACATGGTCCTCTGCCGGAGCAACTGAGTGAGTTGGACAAGATATTGAAAGCCAATATCCGCAACGCGCTGGATACAAGCGGAGAAATCCATACGGAAAGACCGGACTACCCGTTTGAAGCGTTGCGCGAACTTGTGCGCAATGCGGTCATCCACAGAAATTACGAAAATTCCAATACACCAGTGCGGCTTATATGGCTTGAAGATAGAATAGAAATTATCAGTCCGGGTTCGGTATTCGGAAGTGTTACCCGTGGAAATTTTGGTAAAGGTGCAACAGACTATCGTAATCCGACTATTGCGGAAGCCATGAAGAATCTGGGGTTTATGCAGCGCTTTGGGATTGGCATTGCCACGGCACGCAAGGAGCTGGAGAAAAACGGCAATCCTCCGTTGGAGTTTGATGTTCAAGATACGTCTATTCTTGCTACAATAAAGAAACGGCAATGAAAACCATCGCATTTTTCAATAACAAAGGCGGGGTGGGGAAAACCTCGCTGGTCTATCACCTTGCATGGATGCTGGGAGAACTCGGTCATCGTGTTATCACGGTTGATCTGGACCCTCAAGCCAATTTAAGCGGGATATTTTTGAATGAAGAGAGGCTGGATACGCTTTGGAGTGACACGGGAAAGACTATTGACGGAAGGAATACAAATCAACAGAACAAGGACGAGAAGCTTTGGAGTGACACAGGAAAGACTATTGACGGAAGTATTGCCCCTTTGTTTGATGGCACCGGGGATATTTCAAACAACCCCAGTATAGAGAAGATAGAGGAGCGTATAGGTCTGTTGGTAGGCGATCTTGCGCTTTCCAATAGAGAGGATGAGCTTTCTTTGCAATGGCCGATTTGTTTGGATGGAAAGTCCGAGCGTGCGTTTCGCGTTATGTCAGCTTTTGCAAGATTGATTGATAAAGCGGGAAAAACCTTCCAAGCTGATTTGGCTCTGGTGGATGTCGGACCTAACCTCGGCGCTATAAACAGAGCCGCGTTGATAGCAAGTGATTATGTGATTATACCGCTTGCGCCTGACCTGTTTTCACTCCAAGGGTTGCGTAATGTCGGGCCGACTCTTAAGGATTGGCGAAAAGCCTGGAAAGACCGTGTCGCCAGAAAACCGGAACATTTGGAAATTCACTTGCCCAAAGGCGAAATGAAGCCGCTTGGGTATATTGTCATGCGACACTCCATAATACTGAACCGTCCGGTCAAGTCGTATTTGAGATGGATTAACAAGATACCTACGGAGTATAGAGAGTTTATTATGGGAGAGGATGATAGTAACGGTTTGCTAACCACTGATACTGATGAAAATCTTCTTGCTCACTTAAAAGATTACCGCTCACTTATGCCAATGGCACAGGATGCAAACAAGCCGATGTTTATGCTTAAACCCGCCGATGGAGTTATCGGGGCACAGCAGAATGCTGTTGAAAGTTGTTACACTGATTTTCAGTCTCTTGCAAAAAAAATTCTTCGGTTGGTTGCGAGCCACTAGATGCTTAACTCGCTACTCGAACCCAATAATCCGAACTCTGAACTGCGCGGATTTTCCTGAAACTTGAAAGGTTCACTGCATCTGTCGTTTTCCCGTTGACAAAACACCATATGGCTGTCAGACGGACGCTTTGCAAAAAGCCGCACGCGCTCTTTATTACAGAAAAGAACACAATCTGGTTTCCGGCGAATCTCAACAGGCAGATTATGAACGCAAGCGGAGTTTTGCCGGTTTGTATGACAACCACGGAATTGAACATTTGAAAAGATACGAAAAACGGACGGATGAAAGAAACGGGAACGGAATCAGGTTTTAGAAATACTGTCCGAATATGTTGACTCTCGGGGCGATTTCATTCCGTATCGTAACCTAATAAACCTCATGTGTTTCCGGACGATGTTCACATTCCCTACTACGACCCCGATAAAAACGACTACCGCCACTTTATGCCCGACTTTGTGTTCTGGATGTGCCGAGGGAACAAATACCGGATTGTGTTTGTTGACCCGAAGGGAACGGCGCATACTTCTTCGTATCATAAGATTGACGGTTACAGAGAGATTTTCGCTAAAGGCGGGGGAATACGCTTTTTCAAACACGGGAAATTGGAGGTTTCCGTGAGTCTTTTTCTCTACAATCCCGATGCCGAACCTTTGCAACCTTATATGGATTACTGGATTAAAGACCCTTCGCCCATATTTACGAAAGGCGCCGTTTAGGTTATCCTAAAAGTCTCACAGACCGAACGGACAAAAATTCGTATTAAGATGCCTCAATCAAAAGGAACAGACTACTTCGCAAAACTTCTCGGCGATGAGGCGGACGCGCTTCTCAGCCACAAGTGCGCGGTTCCGGGCGATATGCTTCACCTGCCGGGTCCCGACTATGTTGACAAGGTTTTCTCACTGACCGACAGGTCGCCCGCGGTTATGAGGAATTTTCAGCAAATTCTCAACAACGGAAGACTCGGCGGCACGGGCTATGTGTCCATCCTTCCGGTTGACCAGGGTGTGGAACACTCCGCCGGAGCGTCTTTTGCGCCCGCCCCCGAATACTTTGACCCGGAAAACATAGTGCGCCTTGCCGTTGAAGGCGGCTGCAACGCGGTCGCTTCCACTCTCGGCGTTCTGGGCTCGGTGGCGAGAAAATACGCGCACAAAATACCTTTCATAGTGAAGATAAACCACAACGAACTTCTCACCTTTCCGGAAAAATACGACCAGACCCTTTTCGCCGGTGTGGAACAGGCGTTTGACATGGGAGCGGTGGCAGTCGGGGCGACCGTGTATTACGGCTCAAACGAGAGCGCAAGGCAGATTGAGGAAATCTCGGACGCTTTTGCGCGCGCTCATGAACTGGGGCTTGTTACGGTTTTATGGGCTTACCTGAGAAATCCCGGATTCAAAAAAGACGGGACGGACTACCATCTGTCCGCCGACCTTACCGGACAGGCAAACCACCTTGCGGCGACCATACAGGCGGACATAGTTAAACAGAAACAGCCCGAAAACAACGGCGGCTTTTCATCTCTGCGTTTCGGCAAAACGCATCCGAAAGTGTATTCGCAACTGACTTCGGACAACCCGATTGACCTTGCCCGCTATCAGGTTATGAACTGCTACATGGGAAGGATAGGGCTTATCAATTCGGGCGGGGCATCGTCCGGAGGGGACGACCTGAAAATGGCGGTCAGAACGGCGGTCATAAATAAAAGAGCGGGCGGAATGGGTCTCATAACGGGCAGAAAAGCGTTTCAGAGACCGATGAAGGAAGGGGTGGATCTTCTTCACGCGGTTCAGGATGTCTATATTGAAAAGGGAATAACTGTCGCTTAGTATTTGATGTTCTGTGCAAAACAAACTCAACGGAGGATTTTGTAATGGCGTTGCAACTTGGGGATATCGCCCCCGATTTTACTCAGGAATCAACTGAGGGAACCATCAAATTTCATGAATGGCTCGGAGACAGCTGGGGGGTATTGTTTTCCCACCCGAAAGACTTCACCCCCGTCTGCACGACCGAACTCGGAGAGGTTGCCCGCATAAAGCGGGAGTTTGAGGAAAGAGGGGTCAAAGTGATAGGGCTTTCAGTGGACGGCGTTGAAGACCACATAAAATGGCGGGCGGACATTGAGGAGACCCAGGGAAGTCCGGTTGACTTTCCCATGCTTGCGGATTCCGGCAGGGAAGTTTCCGACCTTTACGGAATGATTCATCCGTCCGCAAACGACACCATGACGGTCAGGAGCGTTTTCATCGTAGATCCGAACAAGAAAATCAGGCTTACGCTCACATATCCGGCGAGCACCGGAAGAAATTTTGACGAAATTCTGCGCGTCATAGACAGCATGCAGATGACCGACAGAAGCAAGGTGGCGACACCGGCGAACTGGAAGCGGGGCGATGATGTTATTATTGTTCCGGCGGTTTCGGACGATGAGGCGAAAAAGCTTTTTCCCGGCGGATGGGATGCGAAAAAACCGTATCTTCGCTATACAAAACAGCCCGACTGAAAAATGAAGTTTTCTCTCTACGGAACGGTCTTTGCGGTTATACTCACCTTATCCCTCTTTTCCTGCGGGAAAGAGGCGGAGAAGAACAGTTCAATGCTGACTCCCGAAACCGAACAGGAAATCTCCGCTCTTCACGAAAAGTATTCCGTGGCGTCTTTTGCGGGCGGCTGTTTCTGGTGCATGGAGCCCCCGTTTGAACGCACCGAGGGCGTTGTCTATACGCATGTCGGCTATCTGGGCGGAGAAGAGGAAAACCCGACCTATGAGCAGGTATCGTCGGGACGGACCGGACACGCGGAAGCGATTGAAGTTTTTTACGACCCGAAAAAGGTGACATATAGGGATTTGCTTCAGGTTTTCTGGACAAACATAGACCCGACCGACCCGACCGGACAGTTCGCCGACAAGGGAAGGCACTACAGAACGGCGATTTTCCACCACAATGAGGAGCAGAGAAAGATCGCCGAGCAGTCAAAGAAAGAGCTGTCCGAATCCGGCAAATTTTCAAAACCCGTTGTTACTCAGATAGTTCCCGCGGGCAAGTTCTGGCGCGCCGAGGAATACCACCAGAACTATTACGAAAAAAACCCCATCCACTACGGAATGTATAAAAAAGGCTCCGGCAGGGAAGGGTATTTGAAAAAAACATGGGGTAATTAGTCTTTGAGGTCGCCCTTCAAAGACGCCATTTTTCGGGACGGCTTGGGAGAGTTTTATCTTTTCCTTTCATTTCTGACCGCTCTTTGTCTTGCGACCGTCTGGGGGCTCCGTTTCCCCCCTCTTCAGGACTACCCGATGACTTTGTTTGTCGGGTTTGCCTCGGCGACATTTGAAGACCCTTCCCACAACTGGCCTCAGTTTTTCAATCTGGAAAACGGTTACGGGTCATACTCGTTTGTGTTCTGGTTTCTGCGTGTTCTCATCCCGATATTCGGAATAAACGCCGCGGGGAAACTTTTTCTCTCGCTTTATGTCTGCGCGGTCGCCGCTTTCGCCGCATTTGAGGCGCGCGGGAAAAAATTCATACCGTGGCCCCTTCTGCTTTTCATTCCGCTGGCGTTCAACCAGACTTACATAATCGGCCTCATGGGATATTTAATCTCTATCCCGTTTCTGCTGTTCGCGCTCAGGCATCTTGAGTTTACGGCAAACAACCCCCTGACTCCGCGCAGACTGTTTTTTCACTGTTTTTTCCAATTTCTTGTTTTTCTCGCCCACCCTTTTACGGCGGTTCTGTATTCGGTATTTTCCGCAATCGGATTCGCGTTCAAAAGGGGGATAGCGCTGTTGCGCTCTGTTTTTCTGGTCGGAGGTTTTACGGCTTTTTTTGTCGTCTGGCATCTTATGTCGGATTCCGGCGAAGGGGAGATTTATCTGACATGGTGGAGTTTTTCCGCCATATTTGAGTTTTTCCTGCTCATGTTCGCCGGAATGAAAATCAACGGCGGCGCGGACTGGATTTCGGTCGCGCTGTGGTTTTGCATTTTCGCTTTTCTCGGATATTCGGCTTTCAGGATGAGGGGGAAAATAAGCGTTCCCCAAAGAGATACGGCTCTTCTTATCGCCGCCGCCGCCGGTTTTTTTGTCCTTCCGTTCAGTCCGTCGAGTCCATACACCTATTTCAACATACGGCTGGTTGCGCTCGTATATTTTTTCGCCGCCGTTGTTGTGTCAAACATAGGGATGTGCCGCGCGGCGGGAAGGGTGTTCGCGGTTATGGTAACAGCGACGGTTGTCTGGCAGTCGGTTCTTCACTACAAACTGTCGCATGAGATAGCCCAAGCGCGGCCCGTTATTTTACAAATGGAGAAAAACTCCGTCATACTTCCCGTTGTGGCGGACGGAAGAAGCGCTCATCTGGACCCGCTTTACTTCTACCAGTTTCACAGCCATGTTCCGGAATACTACCACTTGCTTGTCGGCGGCGGGGCGAGTCCTTATCTGATAGGCAATCCGGCTTTTCCCATCAAATACCGTCATCCGCAGAGAATGCTTGAGGTTTTGAAATCGCGTTACTGGGAAGACTATGCGTGCTGTTACCGGTATGTACTTGCCCGCGGTGAAGATTACGTTTCGAAGCAGTCTCTCGGACCTTTCCGTGAAGTCGCCCGATCGGGCTTGTGGTCTCTTTTTGAAGCCGGAGGCAGGTGAAGCCGCGTTGACACCGCTTTTGCGCAAAGGTAATCTCGGCTGTAACAGGGTGAAGATATGATTGTAAAATGTGTTCCGGGAGGAATGTTCCTTACCAACTGCTACATAGTCGGCGATGAGAAAAAGGGGGAGGGAATCCTCATAGACCCCGGCGAGCAGATAGTTGAAATAATGGCTGAGGTTGAGCGAACCGGGCTTAAAATAACGCGCATAGTCAACACGCACACCCACATAGACCATGTTGCCGGAGTGCAGACCGCGAAAAGCATGCTTGAAGTTTCCTTCAGCATTCACGAAAAAGAGCAGCCCGTTCTGGACATTCTTCCCGAAGCGTGCGGAAGGTATCCCGCTTTTGGCGATGTGGAGACGCCCGAGGTTGAGGAGTATGTGGAGGAAGGTCAGAAGATTGAGATAGGCGACCTTGAAGCCGAAGTGCTTCTTGTTCCGGGGCACACATGGGGAAGCATCTGTCTGGTTGTGGAAAATGTAATAATTTCGGGCGACACCCTTTTTGCCGGAAGCGTTGGAAGGGTTGACCTGACCGGCGGAACGACAATGGAAGAGCTTGTCGGTTCAATAAAGGAAAAACTTCTTGTCTATCCCGACTCTTACTATGTTCTCTCCGGACACGGTCCCGAAACTACGATAGGGGTGGAGAAAGAGTCCAATCCTTTTTTGCGCTTTTCCTGATTAGTCCGGCGGGAGATAAAAGTCAATCCGCAACCTCCGTGTCGGTCGGCAAAACCTTTGTGTAGATTAGTCCGGCGGGAGATAAAAGTCAATCCGCAACCGGACTCCGCTTGAGGTCTTTCAGGGACATAATTTCCACAAGTTTTTCAAAAGACACTTCCGGTTTCCATCCAAGTTTTTTCATGGCTTTGCTTGCGTCTCCCTTGAGAAGCGACACTTCGGCGGGCCGGAAAAACTTGGGGTTTATCCTGATTATTTCCCTGCCGGTTTTTCTGTCAATCCCTTTCTCTCCGGTTTTTTCACCCTCCCAGACCAAGTCAAACCCGAAGTAAGGAGCGGCTTCATTTATAAAATCCCTTACCGAATAAGTCTTTCCCGTGGCAAGCACGAAATCTTCCGCTGTGTCCTGTTGCATCATCTTCCACATCCCTTTTACATAGTCCCCCGCAAATCCCCAGTCTCTTTTTGAGTCAATATTTCCGAGTTCAAGCGTTTGCTGACAGCCGTTTTTTATTCTCGCCAGGCTCGCCGTGATTTTGCGGGTTACAAACTCCTCGCTTTTGAGAGGGGATTCGTGATTGAAAAGAATTCCCGATACGGCAAAAATTCCGTAGGATTCCCGATAGTTTACGGTCGTCCAGTGGCCAAACACCTTTGAGATACCGTATGGGCTGCGAGGATAAAAAGGCGTTTTTTCATTTTGCATAACCTCTTGGGATTTGCCGAACATTTCGGAAGTTGACGCCTGATAGAACTTTATTTTCGGGTTTATATGTCTTATTGCTTCCAATATGCGGCAAACGGCCACGCCGCTGACATCTGTTGTGAAAAGGGGCAGTTCAAAAGAGGCGGCGACAAACGACTGCGCGGCAAGATTGTATACTTCCGCGGGTTCAAACTTTTCAATTGTCCGGTAGATATTTGTGAGCTCGGCCAACTCAAAATGGACAATTTCAATGTCGTTGCGGATGCCGGTTTCATCCAGTCTCCACAAAGACCCCCGAGAAGTTCTACGGTCTCCGCCTATGACGCGGTAACCTTTTTTCAGCAGAAGTTCAGCCAGATATGCGCCATCTTGTCCTGCTATTCCTGTTATGAGAGCGGTTTTTGCCAATTTCTAACACTTCCGAATAAAAACCGCACGATACGGTTTTTCTTATCCGGCCGGTTGCCCGAACATTTACAATGATACGGGTAAATCATAGTTCTGCAATTTAAGAGCCGGAAACAGACAAATCGGCGGACTCCATAAGTTTTGGACTTAAAAATCAGAATCAAGTATTATCCAAAGTCGGTTCCCTTTTTATGTGCCGCTTGCATCTATGAAACACCGCCATATTGTTATCGGTCTTGTTTTTGCTTTTGCCGTTGTTTTCGCGGTTTTTTTCACCTTTGAACTGAAACGGTTTTTTGACTTAAAGCGCCAGAACTCCGAGGTGGAGAAAAGGATTGAGCGGCTTGCCGACCGCAGAGACAGACTGAACACGCTCTCAAACGCGGCGGAGAGAAACGACAGGGACGATGTCCGCATAGAAAGACTTATAAGGGAGAAACTCGGTCTTATAAAGGAAGGCGAGAAGGTTTTTATTTTCCGCCGTTAGTTGTATGTCGCTTCCGTTTGAACCGAAAAAAAGACTCGGGCAGAACTTTCTTCGGGATGGCAAAACCCTTGAAAGAATCTGCGAAGCGGCATGTCTTGACGATTCCGACGAGGTTGTTGAGATAGGTCCCGGCTACGGGACGCTCACCCGCTTTCTTCTCGGCAAAGGCGCGAAAGTCCGCGCCGTTGAGAAAGACCGAAGGCTGGTTGAAAGTTTCCCCGCCGATATGGTTTCCGATGAAAATCTCACCCTTGTTGAGGGCGATGTGATGAAAACGGGACTTGAAAGATTTTTTTCAGGACGCCCCCTGAAGATGGTTTCCAATCTTCCCTACGGGATTTCTTCGGGAGTTTTGCACATGCTTACCGACCACAGAAAACTTTTTTCACTGATAGTGATAATGCTTCAAAAGGAAGTCGCCCTGAGAGTTGTCGCCCCCGCCGGCAGACGGTCCGGTTCTCTTTCGGCGGTGATTCAGATGCTGTTTAACGCCGAAAAACTGTTTGATGTTTCTCCGGCGCTTTTCACTCCGCGTCCGGCGGTCGCCTCTTCGGTTGTCCGCCTTGTTCCGCTTGAAAAGTCCAGGTTTCCCCTGAAAAGCGAGGGGTTCTACATGAAGACCGTTCGCGCCGCTTTTTCCGGCAGGAGGAAGATGCTCAGGAACTCTCTTCTCTCGGCGTTTCCGCGCCCGCAGGTTGAAAGCGCTCTTGAACTTGCCTGTGTTGACGGGGAAAGAAGAGCCGAAACTTTGACCCTTGAGGAATTTTCCCTCGTTTCGGATAGACTGTTGGAAGCCGTTGGCGAAAAAACGGATCAAGGGAGTCTGTTATGACAAAATTCACTCTGATAAAAAAGAACACTTACGGAACAAAAACGGATTTGCTTGCCGTTGGAGTCCACAACGGAGACGACCGCGCCGTTTCCCTGATTGACAAAAAACTCGGCGGAGCCGTTTCGCGCGGCATTAAACGCGCGGGGAGCTTCCGGTTCGGAAGTTTTTTTGTTGCGGACACTTTCGGAAAAATTCCCGCCTCCGAGATTATGGTTGTGAGTCTCGGAGAGAAAAAATCTTTTTCCGCGCCCGCCGATTTTTTCAAAGCCGCCTCCGTGGTCTCCAAAAACGCCGGCGGTTATGTGAAAAAAATCGTCTTGGATTTTCCGCTTTCAAACAACGCCGCTTCCCTGAGCGCCCTTATGGAGGGAGCGCTTCTCGGCTCCTACAGGTTTTCCAAATACAAGAGCGATTCCGCCAAACGGGAGGAGATTGCCGAAATTGCCGTTTTTTCCCCGCGCATATCGGAAAGGTCTTTTAACGCCGCCGCCCTGCGGTCGGAAACGGTTGCGGAGTCCGTCCGTCTTGCAAGAGACCTCATTAACGAGCCGCCCGCTTCTCTCACCCCCGTTATCCTTGCGGAATGCGCTGAAAAGATGTGCGCCGATGACGGGCTTGAGTGCTCCGTTGTGCTGCCCCTCGAAATGGAGGAAAAAGGGATGGGCGGAATCCTTGCGGTTTCCGCCGGAAGCTCAAACGCTCCGCGGCTGATACATATGACCTACTCTCCCAAAGGGATAAAACGGAGGGCGGGCTCCCGTAAAATTGCCATAGTGGGCAAGGGGATAACTTTTGATTCGGGCGGTTTGAGCCTGAAACCGGCGGACTCAATGAGAGGGATGAAGATGGACATGTCCGGCGCCGCGGCGGTAATTGGGGCAATGAAAGCGGTGGCAGGTATAAAGCCCGCCGTGGAGGTTCACGGAATTGTGGCGGCGGCCGAGAACATGACCGGACCTTCGGCCTACAAGCCGGACGATATTGTCAGGGCTATGAACGGAAAGATGATAGAGATTGTCAACACGGACGCCGAGGGGCGCGTTGTTCTTGCGGACGCCCTCAGTTACGCGGTTGAAATCGGCGCAAGCGAAATCATAGACCTTGCCACTCTGACCGGAGCGTGCGTTGTGGCTCTCGGAACGTATACGGCGGGCGTGATGGGCAACACTGAGGAAATCGTGAACGGTATAAAGCGCTCCTCTGCGCTCACGGGTGAAAGCGTGTGGGAGCTTCCCCTGAGCGCCGACTTGCAAAAAGACATAGAAAGCGACTTTGCCGACATAAAAAATGCCGGAGGCCGCTCCGGAGGAGCGATAACCGCCGCGCTTTTTCTTGAGCATTTTGTTTCCGGCGTCCCGTGGGCTCACATGGACATTGCGGGACCCGCATACTTTGAAAAGGGAAACAACTGGTATCCAAATGGAGCGACGGGTTTCGGTGTCAGAACTCTGGTCAACTACATTTCACAGAAACAGGGGTGAAAAGGAGCTGTTTGTTCTTTTCCTGTGCGTTGAAAACGCCAACCGCAGCCAAATGGCGGAGCGGTTCGCGCGGAGTTTCGGCGGGGAAAAAATAAAAAGTTTCAGCGCCGGTTCGGCATCCGCAATGAAAGAGGCGGGTCTTGACATGGAGGGTGTCCGCCCAAAATCCGCTGGTGGGATTCCCGATGTGGAGTATGACCTTGTTGTGACGATGGGATGCGGTGATTTTTGTCCGCATGTGCGCTCAAAGAGGGTTGAAAACTGGGATATTCCCGATCCGGCGGACATGGATGAGAAAGGCGTGCGCGAGGTGAGAGACCTTATAAAAAGCAAGGTCAAAACCGCTCTTGAAACACTGTCCGGCGCAAAATAAGTTATCCCAGTTCCGCCCAGTTTTCTCCTTCCTTTATGTCAACCTTCATCGGGGTTTTCAGTTCAAAAGGGGTGTTTTCCATCTCCCGCCTGACAATGGAAGCGATTTCGGCTTTTTCATCGCCCGACACCTCAAATATCAGTTCGTCGTGAACCTGAAGGATCATGAACGACTTTTTGTCCGCGATTTTTTTGTGAATGTTTATCATTGCCGCGTTTATTATGTCCGCCGCGGAGCCCTGGATTGGCGTATTTATGGCGGCTCTCTCTCCGTTTTTGATTCTTATTCTGTTTTTTGATGCAAGGTCGGGGATAAAACGCCTGCGTCCCGTAAGGGTTTGCGCAAACCCGCTCTCCTTTGCCTTTTCCGCATATTCGCGCATATAGCGTCTTACATCGGGGTAGCGGCTGAAATAGTTTTCCATATACTCGCCCGACTGTTTTACCGAAGCGCCGAGCTGCTTTGACAAACCGAACGGGCTGATGCCGTAGATGATTCCGAAGTTGATATTTTTTGCGAGCCGTCTCATTTCCGGCGTTACCGCCTCGCCTGAAACTCCGAAAATCTCCGATGCGGTTGAGGTGTGAATGTCTTCCCCGTTTTCAAAAGCCGCCATCAGTTTTTTGTCTTCCGAAAAATGGGCGAGCAGGCGGAGTTCTATTTGAGAGTAGTCCGCTGACAGGAAAATAAATCCGTTTTGCGGGATAAACGCCCGCCGGATTTTTCTTCCCTCTTCGCTTTTGACCGGGATGTTCTGAAGGTTCGGGTCGCTTGAACTGACCCTTCCGGTTGATGTTCCGGTCGGGCTGTAGGAGGTGTGAATTCGTCCGGTTGAGCGGTTGACAAGTTTTGGCAGCGCGTCCAGATATGTGGATTTCAGTTTGGAAATTTCCCTGTAGTCAAGAATCATCCGCGGAATCGGGTGATACATTGACAGACCTCTCAAAACCTCGGAATCGGTTGACGGCTCTCCCTTTGCCGTGCGTTTTGCGATTCTGAGTCCCAGTTTTCCGAAAAGCAGGTCTTTCAACTGAGCGGTGGAGTTAAGGTTGAGTTCAAAGCCCGCCGCCGAATAGATTTCAGACGATACCGCGTCAATTCTTTTTCCAAAATCGCGGGAAATTTCCGTGAGGGTTTCCGTGTCCGCAAAGACGCCTTTTCTCTCAATCTCCGAAAGAATTTCGGTCATCGGAAGAATCCATTTGCCATATTTCTCCGTCAAATCCGCGTCCGCGAGTTCCGCGGACAGTTTTTTGTAAAGCTCCATCGCCGCGTCCGAATCTTCACATGCGTAGTTTTTCGCCTTTTCAACGGACACTTCGGCAAACGCAATCCGTTTTTTTTCTTCGGTCGTAACCTCCTTGTAAGAGGTCATCCTGCGTCCGAGATGTTTGCGGGCGAGTTCGTCAAGTCCGTAACTCAAGTGCGATGAGTCAAGAAAATGCGCGGCGGTCATTGTGTCAAAGGAAATTCCGTTCAGTTTAATTCCGTGCCGGGCAAGAACAATATGTTCGTATTTCAGGTTCTGTCCGATTTTTTTTATCGTCCCGTCTTCGGCAACAGTTTTGATTTTCGCAAGCGCGGTTTCGGCGTCCACCTGTTTTCCCGATGAGTGTCCAATCGGAATATAGCAGTGTCTGCCTTGCGGTGTTGTAACGGCGATGCCGATTATTTCCGCTTCGGTCGGCCGCTGTGAGGTGGTTTCAAGGTCTATTGACACGGCGCCACTTTCTTGAATTTCGGCAATCAGCCCGTCAACCGTTTTTTCATCGGTTACAAGTTCGTAGTCGCCGGTGTCGGTCTGCTTTGCGCCGTTTGCCGAGCCGAACTCAAGTTCTTCGTAAATCAGGTTCAATTTCTCCCCGTCCTCTCCGTTGTATGCGAATTTTTCGCAGTCGGTTTCCGTTTCCACATCGGTTTTCAGGGTTGCGAGTTCTCTGCTTAAAAAAGCTTTTTCTCTGTCGCGCTCAATTCTTTCCCTCTGTTTTCCCTTGAGAGCGCCGGTGTTTTCGTAGAGATTTTCAAGGGAGCCGTATTCGGCGAGAAGTTTCGCCGCGCTTTTGGGACCGATTCCCTCAACTCCGGGAATGTTGTCCGAGGAGTCGCCCGTAAGGGCGAGGAAATCAACAAACCTTTCCGGCGGCAGACCGTATTTTTCTCTGACTTCCGCCACTCCGGTTTTTGCGTCTTTCATCGGGTCAAAGACGGTGATTTTTTCGGAAACAAGTTGGCAGAAGTCTTTGTCGCCCGTAATCAAAACCGTTTCCCTTCCTTCTTTTTCCGCCGCTTTTGCCACGGTCGCAATCAAGTCGTCCGCTTCGAACCCTTCTTTTTGAACCACCCTTATTCCCATCGCTTCGGTGAGTTCCATGATTTTCTCAATCTGCACGGACAGGTCTTCGGGCGCGGCTCCCCGGTTTGCCTTGTATTCGGGATACATCTCCTTTCTGAAAGTGTCCCCTTTTGAGTCAAAAACGACTCCGACATAGCGGGGTTCAAAGTCTTTCATAAACTTGCGCAGCATGTTTGAAAATCCGAAAACGGCGTTTGTGGGAAACCCCGAAGAAGTTGTGAAAGAGCGGTTGACCGCGTAGTAGGCGCGGAAGATGTAGGAACTTCCGTCTATGAGATAAAGCGTTTGCGGGGACTCCGGCATAAGGGGAAGTGTAGGGCTTTGCGGGCGGGGTGTCAAAACGCAAACGCATGTCAAACGCCCGTCAGTTTTTTCGGAGTCTCTGTAATTCTCATTTAATCCGAACCCTCCGGCGGTGCCGTCAAGGCGGCGAGTTGGAAACGGCGCCGTTTTTCCCGTTGCTTGAGGAACTTCTTTCATAGTTGACTTTGCCAATTTTTTTAGTTTACACTTAAGTTGGTTATTTAGCAGAAGTCGCTGAAAGCCGTTGCGGGTGTTTGATTACACCACACAAGGGGGTTCGGATGAAAAACTTAACTGGAATCGGCAATGTGGTCATTGCTATTTTCTTTGCCTTGGGAATTTCCGCATGTGGCGGAAATTCAGTCTCATTTATTTACACCAGCACGAATGACGCCGACGGCAATGTCGTTTTGGTGATGAAAGCCGACGGCGGCGCGATTGAGCAAACCAACACTTATCGCACGCGCGGAGTCGGTGATGCCGATGATGGCGACTTTGACAGTCAAAGCGCCATGCGCGTCATCGGCGATTATCTGCTGGTCGTCAACGCCGGCGACGCCAAGGGCGAATCCGGAATCAAGGACGGTCACGGCAGCGTGAGCGTTTTCAGGATTATGTCCGGCGGCGCCAAACTGGACAGGGTTGACCAGAACTCATCGGCGGACGGCGTGCAGAATATTGACAGCGGCGGCATTCGGCCTGTCAGCGTTGATTATCTGGAAAGCGGCGGGACGACTTGGATTTTGGTCGCCAATCAGCACAGCAATCCTCTCTGCCTGACGCCCAGAGAAAACGGTGGCGTGAAGGGCTGCACCGATCAATACGGCAAGCGGCTCGGCGAATCGCTGGTCAATTCCGACGAGCGAAATGTCCGCGTATTCAAATTCAGCAATGGCGTGCTGACTCCGGCGTCGGGCGGTGTGACTTTCAATTCGGGGCTTAATGGCGGTCCTTCGCAGGTCGCTTTCAGTCCGGACGGACGGCATATTGCTGTCGGTCTTTGGGGCGTTCCGCATTTGGCGGCGCTGGCAAATTCGTCTTACCAAAGCCCGAGCCGGGTTTATCTTTACGACGCCAAAATCAGCGGCGACGGAATCGCTTTTGAGAATCCCCGCTTTTACGAGGAAACCGGCGTATCCGGCACCATCGGCTTTTCGTGGGGACTTGGCAGCGGCTTTATTTACGCGACTAATTTTAATGTCTCCGAAGAAAAATCCGAGCACAGCATAACGGCTCTCGGCGTTGCCGATTCCGCCGCTTTCAGTTCCGGCGGCGGCAAAGCCAGCGGAACCGGCGGACTTCCCGGACACGGAGAAGAAGCGTGCTGGAGTTGGATAAGCAAAGACGGCAAACTTCTTTACGCGGCAAGTTTTTCCCAAAACTCACTGTCGGTTTTTGAAGTTTCAGGCGCGCGCCTGACTCATCGCACAAGCGTTCTGCGGCGCGGAACCGCGGCTCCCGATACGAAAGATATTTTTGTCACCGCCGACAACAAATACGCCTATGTTTCAGGCGCCTACAACACGCACACGATGACGATTTATGATGTGCTGCCGGGCGGCGGAATTTTGGAGCGGCATAATTCGCCTTATGAAGTTCCCGCTTCGCATCCGAATGGCGGGAATGTGGATAACACTAAGCATGCCTATTTGGGATTTATCGCTTATCCTGAGTCGTATGTCGGCTACTGACGGAATGTCCGGCCGGATGCGGCTCATCGGTCTCTATTTGCGGGCGCAATAAACAAAAGCCGGAGGCACATTGCGCCACTCAATTCGGGACTTTGTTACTTTGCTGAAAGTTGACTCAAGATTTTTTCTGAACTTTCTTCCGAGAGGGAAAATATGCACCGGAGTATAAGCAAATGACACAAAAACGCCTCCGGGTCTCAGGGCGTTTTGCGCGGCGGTGAGAAGTTTTTTCTGAAATCCGTCTTCAAAAACCGCCCATGGAAGCCCCGAAACTATCCTGTCGCACCCCTCTATTCCCAAGCTTTCCAGACACTGCGGGACGTCGCCCGCGCACCTGTTGAACACAACCGCCCGCGGAAACCGTTTTTTCGTCCGCTCGGCGAAATCGGGATTGATTTCCATTGCCACCACGGTGGCTGAGGAGTTCATCTTTTCAAAAATTTTTTCCGTGATTGCTCCGGTTCCGGAACCGAACTCAACAATCACATCGGCGGAGGAAATTCCCGCCTCTTCCACAATCGCATTGCAAAGCCTTTCCGAGGACGGGAGCAGGGATGCCGTTTTCAGGGGGTGCAGAAAGGCGTTTTTTATATACAGACCGACTTCGGACATTTGGGCTATTGTAAATAGAAAAGCCGTATTGTCCACAAAATTCTGTTAAAATTAACCGCTCAATGTTTGAAGGAATCTCAGGAAAGTTCTCCGAAATACTCGGCAAGGTCAGAGGGACCGCCCGACTTACGGAGGAAAATATCGACTCCGCCCTCAGGGAGGTGCGCATCAGCCTTCTTGAAGCCGATGTAAATTTTCGCGTCGTGAAAGATTTTGTGGAGTCCGTCAAACGGAAAACAGTCGGCTCCGAAAAAGAGAAGGGGCTTACCGCCGGACAGCACTTTATAAAGACGGTCAAGGAAGAGTTGACCGTCTTTCTGGGCGAAAAAAGCGGAGGGCTTGCGCGGCGCGGCTCTCCTTTCTCGGTTATGGCGGTCGGTCTGCAAGGCGCGGGAAAAACCACTTTCTGCGCGAAACTTGCGTCTCACCTTGGCAAAGAAAAAGCAAAACCCCTTCTTGTTCCCGCGGATATTTACAGACCCGCCGCCGCGCATCAGCTCAAAACCCTCGCAGAAACAGTCGGCGCGGGTTTCTACGAGCCGCCCGAAGGGGCGAAGCCGGCGGATATCTGTTCGGAGGCGAAGCGGTTTGCCCGGATGAACGGGTTTGACACCGTGATATTTGACACCGCCGGAAGGCTTCATGTTGATTCCGAACTTATGGAAGAACTATCGCAGATAAGGGAGCTTGCCGCGCCCGATGAGATACTGCTTGTGGCGGACGCAATGACCGGACAGGACGCGGTGAGGGTGGCGGAGAGTTTTGACCGAACCCTTGACATCAGCGGTGTTGTTCTGACCAAAATGGACGGCGATTCAAGGGGCGGAGCCGCGCTTTCAATGCGCGCCGTAACGGGAAAACCCGTGAAATTTTTCGGAACGGGAGAAAAACCCGGAGACTTGGAGGTTTTTCATCCCGAAAGAATAGCGTCCCGAATACTGGGCATGGGAGATGTTCTCACCCTTATAGAAAAGGCGCAGGATGCGGTGACGGATGCGGACGCGAGGCGCATGACCCGGAAGATGCTCAAAAACCGCTTCACTCTTGAAGATTTCAAAGAGACCGTGAAAGCGGTAGGCAAAATGGGTTCGGTTGAGAGCGTTGCGGCTATGGTGCCGGGAATGGGAGGGCTTTTGAAAACGCCCGAAGCCGCAGACAAGGCGCGTGAAACGATAAAAGTGAGTCTTGCGGTCATAGATTCAATGACTCCGAGGGAAAGAAGGAATCACAAGATCATCAACGGAAGCAGAAGAAAACGGATAGCGGCGGGAAGCGGGACGACTGTGGCGGAAGTTAACAGGACGATAAAAAACTTTGTCAGGATGCAGTCAATGATGAAAAAAGGAGGCAAGGGCGGCATGATGGGAAAACTTGCCTCAAAGATGTCGGGGTTTATGTAAAACATTGGAACTGTTTTGAGAAATTGTATAGACTTGTGCTCTTGCCGGAGCGCGGGCCGTTTCGGAGCGTGGCGGACGGTTCCGCCGGGGAGGTTGGATTTTGGTAAGAATAAGACTTACAAGAATGGGAGCGAAGAAAAAGCCGTTTTACAGGATAGTGGCGGCGGACTCCCGACGCGCCAGAGACGGAAAGTTTCTGGAAATTCTGGGTTTTTACGACCCGATAAAGATTCCTCACGAACTGAAAATTGAGGAAGACAAAATCAAGGATTGGCTTTCAAGGGGCGCACAGCCGTCAAACACTGTCAGGAAACTGATTTCGGGGCTGTTATGAACAAGGCGACTTTGAAAGATCTGTTGCATTTTCTTGCGTCCTCAATAGTTGACGACCCGGACAAGGTTGAGATAGAGGAGATTGTTGAAGAGGAGAAAACGGTTTTTCGCCTCAGGGTCGCGCCCGATGACATGGGCAAGGTCATAGGAAGGCAGGGAAAAACCGCAAAGGCGATTCGGGCTCTGCTTGCCGCGGCTGCGGCGAAAAGGGGAATCTGGTTTTCAATGGACATAGTTGATTAGAGTCCGCGCCCTCAAAGGTGATGAGGCTCATTGATTACGGAAGAATAGCAAAGCCGCAAGGGCTCAAAGGCGGATTGAAAATTGTTCCTTTCAGCGGAGACGCGGAGGGTCTTCGGTTTGCCTGCCGTGTTTTTATCGGCATCGCGGACGGCGGAGAGCCGCAAAGTTTCGACATAACGGAAAGCGCGGTTGCGGGAAAGAGCGCGGTTATAAAACTTGCGGGTGTGGAAACGAAGGAGGATGCGGAAAAGTTTCGCGGCTTGCGCGTGATGGTTGCTGTCTCCGATTTGCCGGAGACTCCGGAGGGAGAGTATTACAATTTCCAACTTGTCGGACTGCTTGCGGTTTCGGAAAACGGAGCGGAAATCGGAAAGGTTGAGTCCGTTTTGCAAAGCGGTATGCAGTCCGTCCTTGTGATTTCAAAAAAAGACGGCGAACTTCTTGTTCCGATGGTGGAAAAGTTTGTGAGGGATGTTGATATTGAGGCGGGGACGGTAACGGTTGGGAACATGGAGGGGCTTGAAGACGCCGGTTGAAGTCCGAAACAGGGTAACTTTCTGTTTTTATAAAATCGGGAAACAGAAGTGGCAAGATGTGTTCGTTCCTCAATAATTGATTTCCCTGCCACTCCTGCGGAGGCAGGAATCCAGAGTAGCGGTATGCGCGTATGGAAATCTTGCGGACTTTACCGACTCCCACAGACCAATTATTGAAACACGACTTTATATCGGTAAAACATCCGTTAGATTTACTCAGGTGTCGGACAGTTTATTTCCCAAGCCTCACAACTTTCCAAACCGCATAGAGGCGAAGGTCTTTCAAACACTCATCCGTCAATTCTTGTGAGATGCAGAGCGCTTTTGTGGTTTTCTATGGATGATGTCTACAAGAACTATCCAATTTCCGAGAGAACCAAAAATATGGACGATTTGGACAGAAAGGTTGAAGGTGAACTTGAAAAGTTTGTTGAGGGACCCGCACAAGAAGAAATCAGGGAAGCCAAACAGGAAGTTGCTCTTTGGATGGCGGCTCAAAAAATCATAGAGGACGGACGGTTTGATAAACAGGAGCAGAATAAGTTTCAAGAAATGTTTGGTCAGACTCTTTTGGAAAAAATGAAAGGGTTTTTTGCGGGTTCCGACAGGGAAAGAGTGCTTGAGGATGTTGCGAGTAAAGAGTCCGCCAGCAAGAAAAGGTTGCAAGAGATGATTCCTTCAAGTTTTGACAGCAGTTATTCAGAAATCAAAAATCAGATTCAAATTCATTTCAGATTGTAGTTTTCCCTTGAACGGTTTAAGGTTGACTCCGAATGAAATACGAAATCATCACAATTTTTCCCGAATTTTTTGACTCCGTTTTCTCTTGCGGGATTTTGTCCAAGGCGCGTGAAAAGGGGCTTGTGGAAATCAATGTCCGCAACCTCAGGGACTTTGCCGAAGACAAACACAAAACCGTGGACGACAAACCATACGGCGGAGGAGAGGGGATGCTTATGCTTCCCAAGCCGCTCGGCAAAGCGATTGAAGCGGCAAAGCAGGGAACGGAAAAAACCGTCACACTGCTTGCGTCCGCTCAGGGCAAGCCGTTTACGGGCAAAATGGCTCGGGAACTGCGCGATTTTGAGAAAATCGTGATTGTCTGCGGAAGATACGAAGGGGTTGATGAAAGGGTGTGCGACCTGCATATAGACATGGAGGTCTCAATCGGAGACTACATAGTTTCGGGAGGCGAATACGCCGCCGCGGTTATTGCGGACTCCGTGTCGCGGCTGATTCCCGGAGTTGTCGGAAACAGCGCGTCCACTGAAAACGAATCCCTTTCAGACGGGCTTTTAAGCCATCCGCAATACACGCGCCCCGAAACCTACCGCGATATTTCCGTGCCGGAAGTTCTGCTTTCGGGAAACCACCAAAGAATAGGGCGGTGGAGAAGGCAAGAGAGGATAAGAAACACTTTTCTCAAAAGACCCGAAATCCTTGACCGCGCGACCCTTTCAAAAGAGGAGACCGAAACGGTTTGCGAAATGCAGAAGAACGGCGCGCCGGACTTCAGGGCTTATGTTGCTTTGATTCACTATCCCGTCTATAATAGGAAACTTGAAAAAGTCGCCTCCGCTTTTACGAACCTTGACATACACGATATTGCAAGGGCGTGCAGGACATACGGGGTGAGGAAATTTTTTCTGGCAAATCCGGTTGCGGAGCAACGGGAGCTTGCGGGAAGAGTTCTGAAACACTGGACGGACGGAGCGGGAGCCGGGTTCAATCCAACGCGCAAGGAGGCTATGAGTCTGGTGCGGATGACTGACGGGCTTGAAGAGGCGAAGGGCGAGATAGAAAACATTGAAGGGATGAAGCCGGAAGTTGTGGCAACGGACGCGAGGTTTGACTCAAACATGATTGGATACGGTGAGCTTAGAGAAAGAATTTTGACGGGAGACCGTCCCTGGCTTCTCCTTCTGGGAACCGGCTGGGGTCTCGCCCGCGAAGTGATTGACGGAGCCGACCATATTCTGAAACCGGTCAAGGGCTGCGGGGATTACAACCACCTTTCGGTTCGTAGCGCGGCGGCGGCAATAATGGACCGGCTTTTTTCATGCAAATTTTGACTTGGAGAAAACAGTGATGAGTTATTTAATGGAGCAAATTGAAAAAACGGCAATCAGGGACGATCTTCCCGCCTTTCGTTCGGGAGACCTTGTCGCCGTTCACTACAACATTCTTGAAGGGGACAAAAGAAGAAATCAGGTGTTTGAGGGAACCGTCATCGCCCTCAAGGGCGGCGGCGCACGACGCACATTCACGGTCAGAAAAATTTCCTACGGAGTGGGCGTTGAGAGGATTTTCCCCGTTCATTCACCTCTTATAAACAAGGTTGAAGTGAAACGCGCGGGCAAGGTCAGAAGAGCCAAACTTTATTACATGCGCGGACTTTCCAAAAAAGCGAGCAGGATAAAGGAAAGGGTCAAAGGGTAACGGTTCAAGCTCCCGCCGATTTCCATGGGTTTGCGGAGCCGCCGGATTTTTCTTCCATCGCTTCAATTTCTTTCATCGTGTGCTTTACGCGCTCAAACGCCGTGTAGGTTGAGAAGCAGAGCAGAGCGAGAAGCGCAATTTTAACGCCGTAATCTCCGCCTCCGAATCCGGCAAGCCGGACAACGCCGTCAACGGCGAAATTCAAAAGCGAGGCGACTCCCAGATAAACCACCCTTTCGGTTCTCTGCATAAGCCCCACTCCGCATTTGATTCCCAGCCCTTCGGCGCGCGCCCTTACATAACTCACAAACACGGACGAGCCGACCACCATAAGGATTACATAGATGAAAAACGAGTCCCGCAAATAACTCATAACGCCGAGATAGATGAATATCTCCGCGGCTCTGTCCACGCAGGAATCAAGGAACGCCCCCCTCGGAGAGGCGATGTTGAGCGATCTGGCGAGTCGGCCGTCAAAGATGTCCGCCGTTGAGCCGGCAAGCAGAAAGACGCCCGCAAGAAACACCCAGCCCATGGAAAAGAACAATCCGGTCAGAACGGAGATTAAAAGTGTTGTGAAAGTCAGGGCGTCGGGATGGCACTTTCTCTCTATAAGGTAGTCCTCAATCGGTTTGATAAGCATAAGCCACAGCAGTTTGACATTCCCGCCCAGAATCTTTGTTCCTTCGGGACCCTTGTTGTCTTTGCTTCTGCTCAATATCTCTTCGTTGATTTGTCCGTTCATTTCAGTTCTCACATCCTTTCCGGCGCCGAAACTCCGAGAAGTCCGAGACCGTTTTTTAACACTATTTTTACACATTCGCAAAGGAAAAGTCGCGCGGAAGACAGTTTTTTGTCATCGGTAATCACCCGGTTCGCGTTGTAGTAGGAATGAAAAACCGAAGCGAGGTTTTGCAGATAGAAGGCGATTTTGTGCGGAGCGAGCGTCTGCGCCGCGTCCCGCGCGACACTTGGGAAAGCGAGCAGCTGCTTTGCAATCTCAATCTCGGATTCAAGAACAAGCAGACCGAGCCCGTCCGGATTGCCGCTTACTCTCAGTTCGGCGGCGTTTCGTTTTATGCTCTCAATTCGCGCGTGCGCATACTGAACATAGTAAACGGGGTTTTCGTTTGAGCGCTTGCAGGCGAGTTCAAAGTCAAAATCCAGATGGCTTTCCGCGGCTCTCATAAGAAGGAAAAAACGGGTCGCGTCCGCCCCCACCCTGTCCGCCACTTCGCGCAAAGTAACATAGCTTCCCGCCCTTTTGCCCATTGAAAACTCTTTGCCGTCCCGCACCAGACGGACAAACTGTATGAGCGGAACTTCAAGCAGTGAGTCATCGGAGCCCAGAGCGCGAATTGCCGACTTGATCCTCCCGACATGGCTGTGATGGTCGGCTCCCCAGACATTTATCAGTTTGTCATAGCCCCGTGAAATTTTCTCCGAGTGATATGCGATGTCCGCAAGAAAGTAGGTTGGAGAGCCGTCTTTTTTTATCAAAACCCAGTCTTGGGAATCCCCGTAATCGGTTGACTTGAACCACTCCGCCCCTTCTTCGGTTTTCACCGCCCCGGCCCCGTGCAGCTTTTCCATCGCCCCGTCAATCCTGTTTTCCCCGTCTTCACCGGCGGAACGCACAAGTTCCGTTTCGCTTGCCCAGTTGTCAAACTCAACGCGGATGAGTTTAAGGTCTTCCCGTATTGCCGAGAGCAGTTTTTTATAAGCAAAGTTTTTGCAGAAATCCTCGTCTTTTACAGTGTTTTCGTTTTCCCCGGCGCTTTCAAAAATTTCCCGCGCCATATCCGATATGTAGTCTCCCCTGTAGCCGTCTTCGGGAATCTCCGCTTTTTCGCCGAGCAGTTCATGCAGTTTCGCCCGGACGGATTTCCCGAGCATCTCCATCTGCCTTCCCGAATCGTTTATGTAGAACTCCCGCGTAACTTTCCAACCCGCAAACTCAAGCAGGTTTGCGAGCGCGTCTCCGAAAGCGGCGTTGCGGGCGTGCCCGAAATGCAGGGGCCCGGTCGGGTTCGCGCTCACAAACTCAACCAGAACGGTTTTTCCCTCGCCCGCGCCGCAACCTCCCCATTTGTCGTTTTGCCGGACTATTTCCGGCAGTTCGGAAAGTATCGCCGCCGGTTTTACAAAGAAGTTGATAAACCCGGGACCGGCGATTTCCACTTTTTCAAACATTTCGGAACTCTCAAGAAACCGCGCCATTTCCTTTGCGAGTTCACGGGGATTCATTCCCGCGTTTTTTGAGAGTGTCATTGCGGCGTTGGTTGAAAAATCGCCGAACTCTTTCTGTTTCGGCGTCTCAATTTCAAAGCCGTCCGCGGGCGCGGTTTCGCTTTTCATCACGGCGCAAACCGAGCGCAGCACCTCTTCTCTGATTCTTTGCTTCATTTCCCGCCGCCGTCTCTTTGGGGGTCAAGGTGGGAGGTGTCGTTCAGCAGGGAGATTGTGTATTTCGGTTCGTCGCATATTACGACGGTTTTTGACGCTTCGCTGATTTTGAAGTCCCGGAAGCGCGACATGGAGATTCCGCTGAATTTGCATAGCAGCGAAATGATTGTGAGGTTGTGGCTTACGACCACAACGCGGGAGTTTTTCCATTTTTTCACGATAGCCGCAACTCCCCGCATGGCTCTTTGCTGAACTTCCGGCAGCGACTCTCCGCCCGGTATTCGGAAATTTTCGGGATTTTCCACCCACATCTTGAGTTTGCCCCGATGCTTTTCCCTGATTACGGAAAACTCAACCCCTTCAAAATCTCCCTGATCCATCTCCCTGAAGTTTTCGTTCACGCCAACTTCAAGCCGGTGGTGTCCGGCTATCTCCGCCGCCGTTTCGGACGCCCTTTTGAGTCCGCTTGAAAATATCGCGTCAATTTTTTCGTCTCTCAGGCTTTCTCCCAGCTTTCTGGCTTGAGAGCGTCCGTTTTCGTTGAGCGGTATGTCGCTGATTCCCTGACACTTCTGCAACCTGTTCCATTCGGTTTCCCCGTGTCTTACCAAAGTGAGTTCCATTTTTCCGGAGGGCGATTTGAAGCGCCGCGCCGAGCAATTTACACTATTACGGTCAGTGTGGAAAACAGGAGGTTAAACCATGAAAACATCGGCAGCTTTATTTTTCGTTCTTCTTCTCACCTGCCCGCAGGTTCGGGCGGACGGTTTTGAATACAGTCCGCGCTCCGTTATTGAGGAGAGTTTCTATGTGGTCGCTCCGGAAAACAGGGAGCGGTTTGTCAGGATTTACCGAACGCGCCTTTACCCGTTCTGGAACGAGATGCGCAGGATGGGAATCATAAGGGGCGAGTACAGGATGTTTTCCCAGCGGCTTCACACAAAAGAGCCGGTTTGGACTTTCAAGACAGTCGTTTATTTCACAAACTACGAGGCGGTTGACAGGTGGCTTGAAGTCCGCGACAGGGTTTACGAGCGTCTTTTCCCGGGGGAGGGCGGCTACCGGGGAGCGCGAAAAGAGGCGGACGCGCTCCATCCGCACAACAAACACTGGGACGAGTTCATACGCGAGATTCCGCTGAAGGAGTGAATACGGGAATTTTCAAAGAAGATTTTTCTGGTTTTCCGGCGGTTTCATTCCAAGGTGCGAATAGGCGAGCGGGGCGGCTTTTCTTCCTCTGGGGGTTTTTTCAAGAAAACCGTGTCTTAGAAGAAACGGCTCATACACCTGCTCAATCGTGTCTTTATCTTCGCTTACCGATGCGGCTATAGTTTCAACTCCGACCGGTCCGCCGCCGAATTTCAGGATAATCGTTTCAAGTATCATCCTGTCCAGTCCGTCTAGCCCCAGTCCGTCAATCTCAAGCATGTCCATGCATTCAAGCGCCTCTTTTATGTCTATGTTGCCGTCCGATTTCACCTCGGTGTAGTCTCTCACCCTCCGCAGCAGCCTGTTCGCCACGCGGGGAGTTCCGCGCGACCGTCCGGCGATTTGCGCCGCGGCGGCTTCGCTTATCTCCACATTCATTATCTTTGCCGAGCGCTTGATTATCGCCTCAATCTCTTTTTCGGCGTAGTATTCCAGTCTCAGTTCCATTCCAAAGCGCGACCGCAGCGGCGATGTTATGAGTCCGGTTCGTGTGGTCGCCCCGACGAGTGTGAACTTGTCCAGATTGATTTTCATTGACCTTGCCGACGGTCCTTCCCCTATCAGCAGGTCTATGCTGAAATCCTCCATCGCCGAGTAGAGGTATTCCTCAACAACCCTGTTTGTCCTGTGTATCTCGTCTATGAAAAAGACGTCTTTTGCTTCAAGGCTTGTGAGAATTGCCGCAAGGTCGCCCGTTCTTTCAAGCACGGGGCCGGAGGTCTGATGCAGTTTCACTCCCAGTTCGGAAGCCACTATTCGGGCGAGGGTGGTTTTTCCGAGTCCGGGCGGCCCGTAAAGCAGCAGGTGGTCGGCGGCGGCGTCTCTTTTCAGCGCCGCCTTGATAAAGATGTCAACTTTTTCCTTTGTTTTTTCCTGTCCCAGAAAATGTTTCAAATGGTCGGGGCGGAGTTTCTCCTCGCTCGCCCCGTCGGGCGGCTCGTCGTCCGCAATGGTTTGCGGGCTTATAATCCTGTCCGTTTGCTCTTCGCTCATTTAAGGTGGTTCCCCGCGTTATCTCCTCATGACGCTCAAAGCTTTTTTGACCGCCTTTTCAATGCCGCCGGACGACAGCGCTATCTCCTTCAGCTCTTTTGCCGCGCTCTCAATCTCGGAGTTTTTGAACCCGTAGTTTTTCAGGGCGGACACTATGTTTTCCATAGCCGTCTCCTCCGGCGCGACCGGGGCGGGCGCTCCCGGCGATGAAACCTTGTCCTTCAGTTCGTTCATTATGGTCATCGCCCTTTTTGCTCCGAGTCCCGGAATTTTCTTCCTGTCCAGATTGCCTTTCACAATGGATTCGGCGAGTTCTTCCGCCGGGATGCTTGAAAGTATTTTAAGCGCGGCGCGCGGCCCTATGCCCGATATGCCGAGCAGTTTTTTGAACATGTTTTCTTCATACGGCGTTGAGAATCCGAACAGCTCAAGCATTCCCTCCCTTGAGTTGACCGAAAAGTGGGTGTGTATGGTGAGTTCCGCATTTCCCCCTTCCTCGGGCAGTTCGCCGAATGTTCTTGCGGATATGGCAACCCCGTATCCCACGCCGGAGATTTCAATCACCGTGAATTCCGGGGATTTTCTAACAACTTTTCCTTTCAGCAGGGAAATCATTCGCCGTAAATCTCCTTCGCCCCGACCTTCGCCTCGGCAAGTCGGGGATTTTTGTCCGATTTTTCACTTTGTTGATATGGCAGACGGCAATTGCAATGGCGTCAGATTCGTCCGTGCTCTCAAACCGTTCTTTGCCGATCAGGATTGAAACTATCTTCTGAATCTCCTCTTTTGACGCCCTTCCGTTGCCCGTAACGGACTTCTTGACGGTTGTGGAAGAGTATTCGTAAACATCCATTCCCCTTCCGCCCGCAACGGTCAGCACCGCGCCGCGCGCCTGCCCCAAGTGCAGGGCGGATTTTGAGTTCTTTGCGACAAACACTTTTTCTATGGACATGCATGCCGGAGAGAACTGTTCAATTTTCAGGGAGATTCCCTTGCTTATCTGATGGAGTCTTTCATGAATCGGCAGCGACAGTTTGGGGCATATCGCGCCGCTTTCCACAAAGCGGAGGTCTGTTCCGTCTTCCTCAACGATTCCGTATCCGCAGGCTTTTGAGCCGGGGTCAATGCCTATGACCCTCATTTAAGCCTGACTGCTCAACTGTTCAAGCAGTTCTTCGTCTATGTCAAAATTTGCGTAAACGTTCTGAACATCGTCGCTGTCTTCAAGGGTTTCCACGAGCTGTATCATTTTGTTTGCTTCCCTGCCGTCAATCTTGACGCTGTTTTTGGGAATCATCGTCACATTCGCCGCCTCACACTTGAAGCCCGCCTTTTCCAGAGCGGTTTTTACATCCTCAAACTGTTCAACGGGAGTTATGACCGCCAGTTCGCCGTCTTCGTTGAGAACATCGTCGGCGCCCGCTTCTATGGCGACATCAAACAGTTTTTCCTCATTCGTGTCTTTGGCTAAGTCAATTCTTCCTTTCATTTCAAACATCCACGCAACGCATCCGTTTTCGCCGAGATTTCCGCCGTGTTTGGAGAATATGTTTCTTATGTCCGAGACGGTGCGGTTTTTGTTGTCGGTAAGCGCCTGAACATAAACGGCGCTTCCGCCGGGTCCGTAGCCCTCGTAAAACACTTCCTGAAACACCGCCCCTTCAATCTCTCCGGTGCCGCGTTTAACCGCCCTTTCAATGGTGTCTCCGGGCATGTTGTTGCTTTTGGCAAAAGAGATGGCGGCTCTAAGTCTGGGATTGGAGTCCGTGTCTCCGCCGCCCTGTCTCGCCGCAACGGTGAGTTCGCGTATCACCTTGGTGAACACCTTGCCGCGTTTTGCGTCAACGGCGGCTTTTCTGTGTTTTATGTTCGCCCATTTTGAATGACCTGCCATTGCAAAACTCCTGTTGTGTTGTTCCCGTCTTTGCGAGTTGCCACTGAAAGAACGGGTTTCCCAGTCATTGTAAGACAGGGCGGGGGGTTTGGCAAGGGTTGTTGAGCATCAGGGTTATGAACTCTTTGGAAAAGGCGGTTGCTTGGACATTGCATCAAGTTCAATGGGAAAGGAAGAATCTCCGGGGTCTTGCCATTCGGGGCAGTTGTCGTGTGTGTAGTCCCTGATTTCCCACTGGTCCATCCGTCCGAACTTGTTCCAGACGGACTCAAGTATGTCCAACTCCTTTTCGCTTAACTTTTTCAAATCTTCAACTTTCAAACCGGCATTGCATGAAACCTGATGATCTTCCCTCGCAGAAATCAAACTGTTCCATCCGTCGGGAGCGGACTGCTCATATCCGTTAATCAAATTCAATGTCTTTGAAAGAACGGGTCCGTGTTTCATTGAAACCATAAGGTCATTTGATATTGAGAAACCTCTTGTCCGAAAAGACTCCCTGTCGGACAGGTAAAGAAGCTTCATCAGTTTGAGGTGGGACATTCTTCCCTCTCTGGTTTTCAGAAGGAAGAAAACTGCCATCTCGGCGGCTTTTCTTTCGTTGATTGGCATGTTTCAGCGCCAAACTTCCTGCTTGGCTTTTACTTATTGTAAGCGTTTGGGAACTTTTTTCAACAGGGGAAGTTTTACGGGCGTGTAATCTTAATGACGGGGCGGTTGCCGAACCAGAGGGCAAGTGACGGGTAGGGAGGATTTAGGAAGCAAGTTGCGATGAGATTATTGAAACTTTGAAGGCGAAGCGTTGGAATTCAAATGTTTAGAAGCTATAAGCAATGCGGGAAAATTGATGAGAAGTGGATATTGCTCTGTGAAACCCTGATTGAACATACTACTTTAATGACTGTATCTGTTTGCGAAGGAAGAAGTGAATGTTCTGCAGGTGTAGAGAAAGTTAAATCAAGAATCAGTTTCTTTAGATCTCTTCTTTCGTTGTTTCCATTGTAGAGCAACTTCTCTTGTGGTGCGAACTCCCACTTGGTTAATCTTTCCTTCTTTCCATTTCTTTTTTAACTCTTTCTCAAGAGATTGAATCTCTTTTGTAGTAATGCCGTAATCAACGGTTTTTGTTCCAACTTTGAATTCGTATTTGTAAGTATTGACAGTCTCTTTCTTTATATTCTCAAACAATTCATCTACTTGTTTTTCATCAAGCATATTAAGCATGATGCGTCCACCTTTCTGATTGAGAACTTTCATTACTGAGCGAAAGTTTTCTCTGTCATAAATTTCATTTTTCTCTTTTTCTGTGCCTAACAATCGGATAATGCCGTTAAATACCTCTCTGCTCATACTTAGTGACGGTCTTTCCAGTAAATTAGCTCGCACATCGGATTTTTCCATTAGAATGTTAAGGGTCTTTTTGAGTTCATTCGCTTGGAAACGAGAAGCTATGTAACCCATCCACCACAAACGAGCTATAGCGTTTCCTCTTATTAAACCTCGCGCACTGGAAGTAAAATAGTGATCTAAGATATATTTTTCAGCTTTCTTATCGTCTTCTGGTATGTTATTCCATCTTTCGGAAACATAGTCTTTTGCTGTGATATGGGTTAAGAAAGTCCATATTCTCTCATCTGCGGCTTGTTGTAGAGATAGGCACTGTAGAGACTCATAAACACTAACAACATTCTCAACTTCATCTTTTATTTGTGCTGTTCTTTTTAGTGTTTTTAAGCATGAAAAATCGGCTTTCTTGTTCATTTCTCCATAGTTTTCCAAAAGGTTGTTTAGAGTAGAGTTTTCTTTTTCTCTATACCAAGCCAGATTCTGGCGAACATTCCTTCTCAGTTCTTCAACTGTGTTGTATTTAAAAAATGGAATGCGCTTCATGTTACAAATCCTGTTCTTGGGGAAGTATAAATCCCAGAGGTTTTTTTAAGAGGTCTTGAGCCAGATCAAAGGGGTCTGAATTTGAGTTCAGTGATTTTCCCATTTCCTCTATTTTATACTTAATAGCATGGTACCATTTTTTGTCTTGTCCTTCATCTGAATCTATTGAATCTATCATTTGGCGCAATACCTCCGCCACGACTGAAAAATAAACAAACATTGCATGGGGTTTTTGCCTTTTCAGTTGCCTCATATGATTAAATCTGATTTTGTCTTTTTCATTCATTAAAATCTTAATTGTTTCACCTGTTGTATCAACTGCAAATTTCCCATCCTCAATTGTTGAGGAAGAAAGGAGTTCAATTACAGAATGAAGTGGTGCTTGAAATTCTGTATCCCAATAATAATGTATGGTATCAGCAACTGCTAATACATCTCCGGCTATCAAGTCAAAATTAGCGTTTTTGAATTCTTTGTTGAAGTTTTCACTGTAAAAACTACGAGATTTTTCAGTGCAAACAATGAAAGAATTAACCTCAACTCTTTTGTATAACTCACCTTTTTCTAGTTTGCATTCAAGATTTGTTTGAAATGTGCTAAACACACGACGCACAAAAGTAGTTGGACAGTTTATTTCAATGACATATGTAGCTTTTTTCTTTTCAATCAACTTTAATATAGAATCTTCACTCAATTTAAAATTGGCTGTTAGTATAGGTTCTTCATTTTCCTCTACAGAAAAACTGCGCATTGCTTGAAACTGCCTGTTTTTATAGTCATCTGCAAAGCTTGAAAGGACTGGATGAGGAAATGTCTTGTTTGGTATTAGTTTCATGTGTCAATTCTCATTTTTGTATGCTTTAACAACAATAGAATCATTTGCTTCTTTGTCTTGCCCTTTTAGTATGACTTCTATTGATTTGCGTTCGTTCTGTTTTTTTACATTAACAAGAATTGACTCTTCATTATAATGTAACAATTGGATTGGATATGATTGTCCGTCATCTCCTGCGAATGCAAGGGAAACATGTATTTCTCCTTTTTCAGTGGCAGTGAAGTATACGGTTTTTTTCATTGGATTATCACGATTTGATACAACACGGACATTTTCTATTTCAAATTGCTTCTTGGGAGATTTATTTCCTGTTCCTCCCGAACCTTCTCCTTCTTCCGTCCCAATTCCTGAACCATTTCCTCCTCTGCCATCTCCCGCACCTGCGCCACCGTAATCTCCTTCTTTGTCATCTACACTGCTTTTGTGTGTGGATTCCTTGAGTGGTTTAGGAGAATACACCGGCTTGCCCTCTATATTCCTTTCATCTCCTTTGTCGCCGGGAATGGATTCTTCTGGATCCGTGTCGGGTAACAAATCATTGAGCTCATCAAGTTTTGTGGGTCCGTCATCATCGTCAGGTTTTGCAAGTTCGTCAATGCGTTCTCTTACCCATTTCACAAGTTCCTTTAAGGTTTTTTCAAATTCCAGAACATCCTTTTCAAGAGTGGCTCTTTCGGGTTCAAAAGCATCATGTTTAGGGTTTTCCATTTCACGCAACAGTATATTTCCTTTATCACTATCGCATAAAAAGACACCTGCAAAGTCTAAACGCCCAGGCCACCTTTGTAGTTTTTTTTGATTATCCGTGATAAGCATTCCAGTCTTGCGCAATAGAGCAACTTTTTTAGGTGATCCTTCTTTTTTCATTACCCAAATTTTACAGTTTCCCAGATATGGCAACTCTGCTTCCCTACTCTTAGCTTTCTTGATAGTTCGATAATACCAGTAAGAATTACTGACAGATTCATTGTCAATATCCATATCTAGTATTTTTTTGAAATTTTCATCTATAGAATTAGAGTTAATAATAGTAACATCTTCTTTGTCATCTTGAATAAGCACTTCCAATTTTCCTTGGTCTATTGCATAGAAAAAATTAGACAAAACAGTTGCAACAATCTTATGTTGCCAATTTTTATCAGCTGTGAAGCCAGTTATAAAAACAGTGCTACCTTGCTCTTTAGGTTTTAATATTTGAGGAATGTTTGTCTCCAGAGGATGACAACCTTCAGTCTTTCCATAGAATCCCGTGCCTTGAGTGTAATCATCACTATTATTGCAACAATGCGATACCAAAATAGATTTTCCCTGTGCACGATGGACAGTTTTTCCTGATTCTTCATAGCGAGTGGCGTAAAATACTGTTCGTAAAGAAGATACAGCAAATGATGCATGTTTTCCGATACCGTAAGAGCCACCAGCTGTTGGATCTCTCTTTTCACTACTTCCCCTTGCTTTCGTGATAGCGTGCCATTGTCCTTTACGCTTTCTATAATCGCCACACATGCCAGTTGTTCCATAATCAGAAATTTTAAGGCATAAAATTTGATTTTTGCTTAATTGTGTTTCAGCGTTTTGAAAAAACATTTTTTCTTTTTCATTTGAGACCTCGAACTTGCAACGCTTCATTGTGTCCATCAATTTATCTATTCCAGGAAAGTCTTTTCTCTTGAGATTGACAACATCAAACTCTACAGTAACCTTATCGTTATCTCTGGATTGGGCATCAAGTGAATTTTGTATAATCTCCCGTGCCAGACTATTAAACCTTGCGCCTGTATAGGTTGCTATGCCGGAGTCGTTAAATCCATCGAAATTACCTCCGTTGCTTGGTGGAAAAACCCAATCAGCTGTCATGCTACAATCCTGTTTTTCTGGCGAGAATCAGAAAAATAAATATTGTTACAGGCAACTGCCAATTTTTCTGCCACCGGCAATGATACAGCGTTGCCAATTTGTTTGTACTGTTCACTCAACGGGACATCTGAGGGAAACTTGTAGTTTTCAAACCCTTGCAACCTTGCACATTCTTCAACAGATAAACGACGAATTCCCCACCGGTCGCGGATAAAAGGAACATTGTGTCCTCCACAGCCCATATTTGCGGTCAGGGTCGGACATTTAGTAGAGTACTCTCTTACATAGTAACGGCGTAACTGATAAATACTTTTGGGATTTCCTTCTTTGATTTTGCTGTTAATCATTTTGTAGTAACGGTTATCTGATGGCAGATAGTCGCTCTCTCTCCCTTTTTTGTGTCTGTCTATAAATTTAGATAACAAAAAAGATTTACTGTTAATATTGGGAAAGTCAAAGTCATTACAGTAGAAAGAGTCAGCACAGGTTGCTACCATAAAGAGACGTTCTCTGCCTTGTGGCAATCCTGAAATCATATCTGTTTTCAGAATGCAACAATTTGTTTTGTCAAACCAGTATCCTGCAAGTTGTATCTTTGATATGATTGTGTGAAGCCACTGTCCACCTTCTCCGTTTGCAAGGTGTGGAACATTTTCAAGTAAGATTATTTTGGGTTTGTTGCTACCGAATTCTTCAATCAATCTGATAATCTCAAAAAACATTTTTCCTCGTTCATCATTAAAACCTTCTCTCTTGCCTGCATGGGAGAAACTTTGACATGGAAAACCAGCAGTCAGAATGTCAACAGGCTCCAAACAGTCTTTTTCTACAGACAGTTTAGTTATGTCCTTATCTATCATGCGGACATTGGGGTAATTGGCTTTAAAGGAAAGGGCTACTTTTTTATCATTGTCGTTAGCCCACAGTGCTTGAATGCCTGCTTTCTTAAAACCGCCACAGAACCCTCCCATCCCTGCAAAAAGAAAAGCCGCTGTAATGTCTTGTCTTTTAGCCATGTTTGATGACTTCTCCTTCTTCGTTTAAGACTCAATGCTAACATATCTTTTAGCAATTGCAGCACAACAAAACAAAACATTTTCAAAACCCTCTTGACATCCTCCCTCTTTCCTATACAATCCACAGAGGTTAGAGGATTTTCAACCCCATTCCGTTGTCCCGCAGGGACGGCGATTACTTGCTCACACAATGTTTTGCGAAGGTTTATCAGCGGGTTTCCCTCTTTCCTTTTGGATTTAGTTTATGTCCAGAAATAAAGAACAGATTGAAGAAGCGCCCAAAACGCCGAGAAAAAGAAGAAGCAACGGCACTTCAGGCGAAGAACCGCTGAGCCTTGACGGTCTCAGGAAAAAAGCCAACAGTGAACTTGCAAAACTCGCCGCGGATTCGGGCGTTAAAGACACAACCATGATGTCCCGGCAAGACCTGATTTACTCAATAATGCGGGCGAGTAGCGGAAGGGAAGACGGCTCAATTGAAGCGGACGGCGTTCTTGAAATCCTTGCGGAAGGATACGGGTTTCTCAGGTCTCCCAAGAACAGCTACCTTTTCGGGCCCGACGATGTTTATGTCTCAAAATCACAGATACGCTCGGTCAACCTGAAAACCGGAGACACCGTGAGCGGGCAGGTTCGGCTTCCCAAAGACGGAGAGAAAAACCTCGCCCTTTTGAAAATTGAATCGGTCAACGGCCAAGACCCCGCAAAGTGCAACGAAAGAATACCTTTTGAAAACCTCGTTCCGCTTCATCCCGAAAAGAGACTCAATATTGAATACGAAGCAAAGGAATTCAGCACCAGAATTCTGAACCTTTTTGTCCCCATAGGGTTCGGTCAGAGAGCGATGATTGTCGCTCCGCCGCGAACCGGAAAGACCATACTTCTTCAAAGAATAGCCAACGGAATCACGGACAACCATCCCGAAGTTCAACTGATAGTTCTGCTTATAGACGAGCGCCCCGAAGAGGTTACGGACATGCAGAGGTCAGTGGTCGGAGAGGTTGTGAGTTCAACCTTTGACGAGCCGCCCAAACGGCACATTCAGGTTGCGGACATGGTTCTTGCGAAAGCGAAACGGTATGTGGAACAGGGCAGGGATGTGGTCGTTCTTCTTGACAGCCTCACGCGGCTTGCGCGGGCGAGCAACACGGTAACTCCGGCAAGCGGCAGGGTTCTTTCGGGCGGAATTGAGGCGAACGCGCTTCAGAAGCCGAAACGGTTTTTCGGAGCGGCGAGAAACACCGAAGAGGGCGGAAGCCTCACAATCATCGCCACAGCGCTTATAGACACCGGAAGCAGAATGGACGAGGTGATATTTGAGGAATTCAAAGGCACGGGCAACATGGAGTGCTACCTTGACAGAAAACTTGCCGACAGAAGGATTTTCCCCGCCTTTGAGCTTCAGCGTTCCGGCACGAGGAAAGAGGAACTGCTGCTGACCGCTGAGGAGTTGAACAGAGTCTGGCTTCTGCGCAAAATTCTCAACCCGATGAACACGGTTGAGGCGATGGAGTTCCTTCTGGAAAAGATGCGCGGCACCAAGAGCAACAAAGAGTTCCTCAGCGGAATGAACCAGTAACGGCTTTTCCGCCGTCCCGAATTTCAAAATCAGTGGTATTATAGTCCGCATGATGGCAAGACTGATTGTCGGCGCGTATGTGGCGGTTTTCTTTGCGGTTCTTTTCTTTCTTATAAGAAGGGTCCGGAAAAAGACGGGCGGTTCTCCGGTTATCCGCCACAGTGCGGCAGAGCATCCGCTTATGGCGTTTGCCGAGCGCGGGGTTCTTGCGTCTTATTCTCTGCTGTTTCTGAACGCGCTTTTCTACGCTTTTGACTATGCGCCTTTTGTTTTCTTTGACGAGTTTCCGCTACAGTATAAAGACCTCCTCAGAGTCGCCGGACTTTTTCTCGCCGGAGTTTCACTCGCTTTGATTTTCACGGCGCAGTTTCAGATGCGTGATTCGTGGCGCATAGGCGTTGATGACAAACGCGATACGGAGATGGTTGACCGGGGGCTGTTCCGTCTGTTCCGCCATCCCGTCTATCTGTTCGCCATTGTCGCGGGATTTTCGCTTTTCCTGATAGTTCCCCATGCGGCGAGTCTTGTGGGGCTTGTCGCGCTTTATATGGCGCTTTCCGTTCAGGCGCGCATTGAGGAGGAGTTTCTCCTTCGCAAACAGGGAGAGCGCTACCGGAATTTTATGCTGCGCCGGAAAAGATGGTTTTAAGCGCACGGCTGTTTACGGCGCGGATTTCCCCCTTTATAGTGTTTGTAAGATGTCGGCAAAACTTCCGGGAAGAGAAGCGGGAAACATGACTTCGTGCCTCACGGTGCGCGATGTCGGCGAGTCAATCGCGTTTTACGCAGACGCCTTCGGTTTTACGCTTTTTGAAGATGAGTTGCTAAAAGACCCCGAGGGGAAACCCGTTCATGCGGCGATGTTTTTTGAAGGCAAAGCCATGGTGATGTTAAGCCCGGAAAACGCGGGCGGTTCGGAGATGAAGTCTCCCGTGACTTCGGGAATTTCCATGCCGGTTGTGTTCTATGTTTACTGTGTCGATATTGACGCTTTCACTGAAAACGCCCGCGCAAACGGCGCAACGGTTGTTGCGGAACCGCAGGATATGTTCTGGGGAGACCGCATAGCGCAGTTTTCAGACCCGGACGGATACTTGTGGACTTTCGCCACCAATTTCGGCGCGGTTGATATGTCCAAAGCGCCCGAAGGATTTGTTGCGGGTTAGACGCGCTTTTTGTTTCAGTGAAAACGGGATTGGAAACCCTTTTTCGCAACGGAATACATCTTCCGTATCCGCCTGTCGTTCCGTAGAGGAGTAGAGACGGCGGGGAATATTAAACCCCATCTGACAAATTTTATAATTACGCATACCATCTGTTCTATTTTTCATAAACTCAAACCGCTTTCGCCAAATCCACGGACACAACCGCAGAGTTCGCCGCTTTGCTCGCCGTAATCCCTATCAGAGCGTCAACACCGCTTATGGTTGTTCTGTTGTGCGTGACAACAAGAACCTGAGAGTTGCGGGAAATGTCCCTTATTAGAGAGGAGAACCTTCCGGTGTTTGAATCGTCAAGCGGGGAGTCTATCTCGTCAAGAATGATGAACGGAAGGGGACGCACAAGGCATGAGGAAATTATGAACGCTATCGCGCTGAGCGCTTTCTCTCCGCCCGAAAGAAGACTCATGTTCTGGTATTTTTTGCCGCCGGGCTTTACGACAATGTCTATTCCCGTCTCAATCGGGTCTTCGGGGTTTGTCATAACAAGCCTGCCTTCACCGCCTTTGAAAAGGGTCGGAAGCAGTTTGCGGAACTTCATGTCCACTTCGTCAAACGCTTCGGTGAACTTCTCGGCGGACTCGCGGTCAAGCTGGAAAATGGATTTTTTCAGAGACTCGGCGGATTTCTCAAGGTCTGTTATCTGTCTTTCCAGAAAACCGTGCTCCTTTTCCGCCTCCTCGTATTCATCCGGCGCGAGAAGATTTACAAGACCAAACCTGTCAATCTTCGCCCTCAAAACTCCAAGCGCCGACTTTGTCTCCCCTATATCCGCCGATTCCGCTTCTTCGGCGCCGGGCATCTCCATTCCGCTTTTTTCCGTAACTTCCGCTACCTTCTCCGACACATACTCCATGTTGTTTTCAATCGTTTTGAAACTGATTTCAATGTCCGCGCGCTTTTCCCTCGTGTCTTCAGTGCGCTTGTCAAGCCCCTCAATGCGCTCCCGCAAATCACGCATGGATGAGAGAATTCCGCCGCGCCGCTCCCTTATCTTCTCAAGGTTTCCGCGTTTTTCCTCAAGCCCCGCCTCAAGCGTCCTGATCTCCGTTTCCGCCTCCTCGGAAGATGTCTGCATCTCGCTCTTTTCATCGGCTCTTCTTTTCATCTCCGCGGAAATATCTTCCATACCGGCGGACATTTCCGCCTCCCTGCGGACAAGCCCCTCAACCGTTGCAACGGCGTTTTCCCCGCCGCGCTCCAAAGACGCGATGTCTATTTTCAGAGCGCCCACCCCGTCCGCAAGAGATTTTTCCCGCCGCTCAATGCCGGCGGTTTTTTCTTCAAATTCGGAAAGGTTCTCCCTGAGACCGTCTCTGCGCTCACGCAAGCCGTCAAGATTTTGCCGACACTCGTTTGACTGCCGGATTTTCGCCTCAAGCTCCTCGGACACCGCCACGACTTCGGTCTCCAGTTTCGAGAGTTTGGACTCCCTTCCCTCAAGCGTGAAGTTAAAGCCCTCAAGGTCTCTCTCAAGCGAGCCGAGTTTTATGCTGTCCGCCCGCATGCGCACGTCCAGAACGCTCATTTTTGACCTGAAATCTTCCATGCGAACCTCAAAGTCCTCCGCTTTTCCAAGAGAAGTCTTTATCTTCCGGTCAAGCTCCCCCACCTCCGATGCAAGCCGCTCAATTTCGGACTTTCTCTGAAAAACCCCGCCGGTCGTCCAGCCGCCGGAAACCGCTCCCGAACTGTCAAGAAAATCCCCCTCCAGTGTGGCGAAAGAAAGCCCTTCGGACGCCGTCGCGCACTCAAAGGCGTCTTTGAGGGTGTCCACAATAAAAATCCCCTCAAGCGCCTTGCTCATCACAGCCCCGCCTTTGCCGTTGATGCGGACGAAATCGGAGACGGGGCGCGCCCCCTTCGGAGCAACTGCGGTTTTTTTCGCGGGAGCGGAACCCGCGGGCACAAAAGTCGCCCTTCCGGTCTCGCTCTTGCGAAGTCTGTCTATCGCTTCGGCGGCGTCATTTTCCGTGCCGACCACTATCCAGCCGAGCCGCTCGCCCAGAGCCGCCTCAAACGCTTTCGCGTATTCCGACGGCACATCCGCATAGTCCGACAAAACTCCGAGAATGCCGTCCGTCCGTCCCTCAAGCAGAAACCGCCTTGACGATTCCGGAAGCCATTCAAACGATTTCTGTATGCCCCTCAGCGCCTCAAGCCGCGAAACGCATTCGCCCCGACGCTCTTTGAGAGAGTTTATTTTGCCAAGCAGTTTTTTATGCTCTTCGCTGAAAGAGCCCAAGCCCTCTTCCAACTCCCTCCGCTGTTTCTCCGATTCGGCATGAGCGCCTTTTATGAGAGCAACTTGCGAGAGGAAACTTTCGCGCTGTGAAGACAGTTTTTCCTTTTCTTCAAGCAGCGCTTCCATCTGCTCGGAAACATAACCCTTTCTTACGGACAGTCTTTCAAGTTCGCCTGTCAGTTTTCTGTATGACGCTTCGGTTGAATCGCACTGTTCAACCGCGCCGAAAAAGCTGTTGCGAGTCTCCTCCAGCCCGTCCCTGTCAATCCGTGTGCCGTCTCTGAGAGACTCAAGTTCGGTCTCCGCGCTCTCAAGCTCCGCGCGCGTCCGGGCGATTCGGGAATCCGTGTTTTCAATCTCGGACCGCGTTTGCGAGATCTGGTCGCGTATCTCCCGCGTTCGCTTTTCAAGAGACAGTCTGTCGTTTTCAAGCCTGCCGATAAGTCCCTCAATGTCGGCTTTTCTTCCGGTGAAAAGGTCTCTGGAAGACATCGCCCCGTTTATCTTTTCCCTTGCGGCAAGTATGTCCGAGTCGGCGGCGGAGACGGCTTCCTCAAGATTTTGAGCGTCGCTTTCAAGACTTTTCAGCCGGTTCACAATTTCGCTTTTTTCCGACTCAATCTCCCGGACGGAGGTTTCAATCGCGGATTTTTTCAGACCCGCCTCGCGCAGTTTTTCCGAGTTTTCGGCTTTCTGCGCTCCGAGCATAAGCAGCTCAAGCCGCGCGGCTTCGCTTGAAAGGGCGTTCAGTTTTTCCGCCTGCTCCGCCTGTCGCCTCAGGTTTTCCCTGCGCTTGCGGGCGTCTTTGCTCATGTCCCGAATTCTGTCCAGATTTTCCCCGGTTGACTTGAGTTTGCTCCATGTTTCTTTTCTTCTCGCCTTGTATTTCACAATACCGGCGACTTCCTCAATAAGCCTGCGCTTTTCTTCGGGTTTTGATGTTATGAAGCTTTCCACCTCTCCCTGCCCTATGATGGAATGGGAACGCGCCCCCGCTCCGGTGTCCAGAAATATGTCAATGATGTCTTTGAGTCTGCATGCGGCTCCGTTTATCGCATATTCGCTTTCGCCGTCCCGGTAGTATCTGCGCATTACCGAAACATCGTCAAACCCGCGTCCGGGCACATCGGAGAGAACCATCGTTACTTCCGCCATCCCGACCGGCTTGAGCGAGACCGTTCCGTCCGAGATTAAATCCTCCATGGCGTTTGCCCGGAGCATCCTCGGATTCTGCTCCCCGATAACCCACCGCACGGCGTCTATGACATTGGACTTTCCGCAACCGTTGGGACCGACAATCCCGTTTGAGCCGGGATGGAACTCTACCCTTGTTTTTCTGTGGAACGACTTAAATCCCGAAAGTTCCAGTGAGGATATTTTCAATGTTTTCTCTCCGCCGTTCGCTCTCCGCCTTTTCCGCCGCCGGAAGCGTTGCGGAAGTGGCTGAATGAAACCGTGAAATTCCCCGGGTTCATCTGACGGCCTCCAGGTTTCTCTTCACATTGGCATCGGAGTAAAGACGCCTGACCCAGTCGCTGAACGCTTCAACCCTTCCGCGCTCCGGGTCGCGCATCGCAATCATCGTCTTGTCCAGCACGGTTTCCGGCTCTTCACTTTTTCTTTCGGCGAGGGAAACCACATAGTAATGTCCGTCCGAATACAGCGCCTCTTTCACAAACGGGTTTTCGGAATCAAGCGAGAACAGCGTCCCGCCGTTTGCCGCCAGAACCGGAGGGATTTCAAAGCGGGTGAAAAACGGCGTTTTCACCGCTTCTGTGCCGGACTTTTCCGCAACGGCTCCGATGTCGCCCGATGAGACAACTCCGGCAAGAGCTTCCCGCGCTTTGGCTTCGTCTTCAAACCGTATGTATTCAATGCTTATTTTCTCGCCCGTAACTTCAAAAAGGTTTTTGAGTTCCGATTCGGACGGAAGCGATGACAGCTCCGACAGGGCGAGCATCTTGAAAGCCAGCGTCTCGTCCCTGATTGACTCCTCAAACATTCGGGGGGTTAATCCCATGCCGCGCTCCAAAACATCTTTGTAATACTCCGGACCCGCAAAAATGCCGTCCAGATGGAAAGCGTTGATGCTTGTTATCCTTTTCGCAAGGGCTTCGTCCACAACCCTCAGACCCAGAGAGCGCGCCTTTTGAGCGAGAAGTTTCCGCTCAATTATCAAGTTGAGAGAAAGCGAGTCTATCGCGTCCCGGAGTTCAACGGGAACTTTGTCCAGATTTTCGGTCTGTCTTGCGTAAACCTGTCTTCTAATGTGAGTGTAGTATGAGATGGGAATGGAATCGCCGTTGACCTCCGCCACCACTCCGGCCGCCACGCCGCTGAGGGGAAGGTTGCCAGTGAATCCGAGACCGACAATAAAAGCAACGGCAAGAACCGTAACAACGATTCTTGCAAACCATGAATTTCTGTTTTCTTTAAGGCCTGTGCCCATTGTTTGTTGTCCGCACCAGCCCCCACCTCGTCCTTATTCTACACTGAAAAGATGTCAAAAGTCCAAACAATGCAAACCTTTTTTTCGTATATGCTGTTGCGATGACAACCTGTCTGGGAGGCGGAGTGGGCGCGGGGAAGTTTCTCAAGGGGCTTTCGTCCGAGATTCAAAAGCGCCGTCCCGGAGAAAAAATCTCCGTTATCGTCAACACCGCCGATGACATCAAACTGTTCGGGCTGCGCATATCGCCCGACATAGACACGATAATCTACTGGCTTTCGGGCGTTGTTGACAAAAAAAAAGGATGGGGAATTGAAGGGGACAGTTTCAATTTCATAAACGCTGTTTCCGCCCTCGGAGAGGAAAACTGGTTCAACATAGGCGACCGCGACCTTGCGACACATATTGCGAGAACCGGAATGATGGAGAGGGGAATGACGCTTTCGGAAATAACGCGGGAGCTTTCGCGCAGACTCGGGGCGGCGAAAAAAGCGGACATAATGCCGATGACCGATTCCGATGTGGAAACATGGATTCGGACTGAATCGGGGGAGATGCACTTTCAGGAATACTATGTCCGCAGGCGGATGGAACCGGCGGTTACGGGGGTGAGTTTCAGGGGGATGGAATCGGCCGCTCCGGCTCCGGCTGTAATTGAGGCGATAGAGTCTGCGGAAACGGTGGTTTTGTGTCCGAGCAATCCGGTGATAAGCATCGGGCCGATTCTTGAACTGCCCGGAGTTCGGGACGCTCTCAGGCGGTCAAAGGCGCTCAAGGCGGCGGTGAGTCCGCTGATAGGGGGCAAACCTCTCAAAGGTCCGGCGGACCGCCTGATGAGGGCGCTCGGACTTGAGGTTTCATCGTCTCAAATAGCGAAGATGTATTCCGATTTTCTCGACCTGATGGTGATAGACCGGGGCGATGCGCGCGAGGCGGAAAAAATATCGTCTCTGGGAATTGAAACGCTTGTTACCGACACGGTGATTTCAAGCGCGGAGAAAGCGGGGGAACTGGCGCGCGCGATGCTTGAAAAAACGGATATTCTCCGGTAGTGTATGACAAGCGTCTGCGGGGCAGACGGAGTCGGTTTATGCAGGTAAGTAAAACTCTTGATTACGCGATACGGTCGCTGACATACATGGGCAACCATCCGGACAGAAAGTGCGGGATGAGGGAAATATCGGAAAACCAGCACATACCGGACACATATCTGGCAAAGATAATGGGGCGTCTGGTAAAAAGCGGAATCGTGCGCTCAACGGTGGGGCCTTCGGGCGGATACATCCTCGCCAAAGAGTCGTCTCTTGTGAGTCTCAAAAACATCTATGAAGCGATAGAGGGAGACATACATATCATTGACTGCATGAATGAGGACGGACCGTGCGCCCTGTATGAAAACTGCACACAACTTGCGGTGTGGGATAAACTTCAGGTGGCGATGATAAAAACTCTGGAAAAAATAAGCCTTGAAAGCCTTACGGATAAAAAGGGGAAAACAGATGAGCATTGACTTTGAAGAACTCGCCCGGCGGGAATACAAATACGGTTTCTCAACCGATGTTGAGCAGGATGTCGCCCCCGCGGGACTTAGCGAAGACGTTGTCCGTTTTATATCGGAAAAGAAAAGCGAGCCGGAATGGATGCTGGAGTGGAGACTCAAAGCCTACAGACACTGGCTTTCAATGAAAGAGCCGAAATGGGCGAACATAAAATATCCGCCCATAGACTATAACGCGATAAGCTACTACGCCGCGCCCAAAAGCGGAGACCGTCCGGAAAGTCTTGACGACATAGACCCCGAGATAAGGGAAACATACGAGAAACTGGGCATACCGCTTGAGGAGCAGAAGATGCTTGCGGGCGTCAAGCGGGACGATGTGGCGGTGGACGTGGTTTTTGACAGCGTGTCGCTTGTTACGACCTTCAAGGAAAAACTCGCCGAAGACGGGGTGATATTCTGCTCAATCTCCGAAGCCGTGCGCGAGCATCCCGAACTTGTGAAAAAATACATCGGCTCGGTCGTCCCCTATTCGGACAATTTCTTTGCGACTCTCAACTCCGCGGTTTTCAGCGACGGCTCATTCGTCTATGTGCCGGAAAATGTGCGATGCCCCATGGAGCTGTCCACATATTTCAGAATAAACGCCGAAAACACCGGTCAGTTTGAGCGCACTTTGATAATCGCCGAGAAGGGAAGTTATGTGAGTTACCTTGAGGGGTGCACCGCTCCGATGAGGGA
>CBDBJA010000007.1:0-225093 GCA_965206175.1 Thermodesulfobacteriota bacterium
CCCTCGGAGTGGGAGGGTTTCCACGGGGAAGAATCGTTGAGATATACGGGGCGGAATCTTCGGGGAAAACGACAGTCGCCATAAGCGCGATTGCGGAGTGCCAGAAAAAAGGGGGCACGGCGGCGTTTGTGGACGCGGAACACGCCCTTGACCCGCGTTACTCCGCGGCGCTCGGCGTCAGACTGAAAGACCTTCTTGTGTCTCAACCCGACAGCGGAGAGCAGGCGCTTGAAATAGTTGACACTTTGGTAAAAAGCGGCGCGATTGACTTGATAGTGGTTGACTCGGTTGCCGCCCTTGTTCCCAAAGCCGAAATAGACGGGGAAATGGGAGATGTCCATGTGGGTCTTCAGGCGAGACTGATGTCTCAGGCGCTCAGAAAACTGACCGGAAGCGTCAACAGGTCGGGAACCACAATCATATTCATAAACCAGACAAGGCAGAAAATCGGAGTCCCCTCCTATATGAATCCCGAAACGACAACGGGTGGAATGGCGTTGCGTTTCTATTCCTCCGTAAGAATAGATGTGAAAAGAATCTCATCGGTCAAAGACAAAGACGACAAAGCCACCGGCATCAAGGTGAGGGCTCGCGTTGTCAAAAACAAGGTCGCCCCGCCATTCAGGGCGGCGGAAGTGGAGATAGAATACGGCAAGGGTATTTCCAAATTCGGCGAACTTCTGGACATCGGAGCGCAATACGGAGTGGTCGAGCAGAAAGGCGCGTATTTTTCCTACGGCGAAACAAGACTCGGACAGGGAAGGCAGAAAGCGGTTGAGTTTCTCGGGGAAAACCTCCCTCTGGCGCGGGAGATAAGAAAGGCGATTCTGACAAAAGCGGGAGTTCGGGACGCCTGACAATGAAGGTTCTGGCGATTGAGTCGTCAACCCATCTGGGCGAAGTCGCCCTCACGGACGGCACGCGTCCGCTTGCCGAACGGTCTATCACAAAAAACGCCGAACAGTTGGTTCCGGCGGTGGACGACATTCTAAAAGAGACCGCGACCGCGAAAAGTGAAATCGGGTTGATAGCGGTATCGTCCGGTCCGGGATTCTTCACCTCGCTGAGAGTGGGAGCCGCGGCGGCAAAGTCTTTTGCCTACGCCCTCAATATCCCAATCGCTCCCGTCCCGTCGCTGGAAATTCTCGCCGTCGGAGCGGACTCTCCGCCGGACTCTCTCGTATGCTCCGCCATAGACGCAAGAAGCGGAATGGTGTTCTGGGCGCTTTTTAGGTCGCAAAACGGACTGACCCGAAGACTGACCGAAGACCGCATAACTTCCGCGGAGGAAATGTGCGACATTGCAAGCGACGCTCGGACGTCCCGCGCCGCCGGAGAGAACTGCTTGTATTTCGCGGGGGAAAGCGCCCTCGCCCGCCGGTATGTAACGGAGAAAAAACCGGACAAACGGGCGTTCATCGTTCCGACCAAATCAGCGGTGGCAAAAGCGTCCGTATGCGCGGTTTTGGGCTTGAAAATGATGGAAGAGGGAAAAACCGAAACGGTTTTTTCTTTCTCTCCGAACTATGTCAGAAAAGACCTTTACGCCTGACGCGGGCGCGGAAAACACCCGTCTGCGGGGGAAGCACAGGGAACCGTCCACAAAAACGGTTGAAACTTCTTGACACCTTTCCCCGCATAAACTACTTTTGTCTGCGGTTTGCGGAGAGTTTCAAGGAAAATCAGAATAGGAAATATTGAGGTCGGCGGCGGCGCTCCGGTCTCGGTTCAGTCAATGACAAAGACCGACACGCGCAATGTCCGCGCGACAGTCGCCGAAATCAAACGGCTTGAAGAAGCCGGGTGCGACATTGTGCGCCTTGCTGTTCCCGATATGGAAGCCGCAAACGCGCTGGGAGAAATCAAACGCCAAACAGACATACCCCTTGTTTCGGACATCCACTTTGACCACAAACTCGCCCTGACCGCCATAAAACAAGGCGTTGACGCAATGAGAATCAATCCCGGAAATATCGGCTCGGAGCGGAAAATCAGGGAAGTCGTAACCGCTTGCAAAGACCGGGAAATTCCAATCAGAATCGGCGTCAACTCCGGCTCCCTTGAAAAAGATATTTTGAAAAAACACGGCTCGCCCACGGCTTCCGCTCTTGCCGAAAGCGCGATGAGGCATGCGAAAATTCTTGAAGACCTTGATTTCCACGACATCAAAATATCGGTGAAATCAACCGATGTTCTGAGAATGATAGAGGCGTATGAACTGATAGCGGAAGAGACGGAATACCCCCTTCACTTGGGAGTTACCGAAGCCGGAACGCCGGAAATGGGAACGATAAAATCCTCGGTCGGAATCGGCGCGCTACTCGCAAGGGGAATAGGAGACACCATCAGGGTCTCACTGACGAGCGACCCGGTTGACGAGATTGCGGTCGGAATAAAAATCCTGAAATCAATCGGCATGAGAAGAAGCGGCGTTGAAATCATTTCCTGCCCCGGCTGCGGAAGACTTGAGATAGATTTGATGAAACTGGTTGACGATGTTGAAAAACGCACAACGGCGATGGATCTGCCCAGACCCGTAAAGGTGGCGATTCTCGGCTGCGTGGTGAACGGTCCCGGCGAGGCGTCCGATGCGGACATAGGGATTGCCGGCGGAAGGGGCAAGGGGATGCTCTACAGAGACGGCAAACTTGTGCGCTCTTTCAAAGAGTCTGAAATCGTTGACGAACTTGTAAAAGAGATTCGGACATACTCCCTGTAACGGCGCCTGAAAATTGAGATTTTCCAGATACTTCATACCCACCCTCAAAAACGACCCGTCCGATGCGGAAGTCGCAAGTCATAAACTTATGACAAGAGCGGGGATGATAAGAAAAGTCGCCGCCGGAATATACGACTACCTGCCGCTCGGACTTCGTTTTATCAGAAAAATAGAGCGGATAGTCCGCGAGGAAATGGACGGTTCGGGCGCGATTGAAACGCTTCTTCCGGCTGTTGCTCCCGCCGAACTGTGGAAGAAAAGCGGCAGGTGGGACTATTACGGCAAGGAACTCCTGCGCTTCAAGGACAGGGCGGAAAGGGATTTCTGCATAGGTCCCACGCATGAGGAGATAATCACCGACCTCGCCGCAAAAGAGTTGAGCTCATACAAAAACCTGCCGGTGAATTTCTACCAGATTCAGACAAAGTTCAGGGACGAAATCCGCCCGCGTTTCGGCATTATGCGCGCGCGCGAATTCATAATGAAGGACGCATACAGTTTTGACGCGTCCGTTGAGGAGGCAAAAAAATCGTATCGGAAAATGTTTGACGCCTACGGAAGAATTTTCAAGCGGTGCGGGCTTGAGTTTCGCGCCGTGCTTGCGGACACGGGAAACATAGGCGGAAGCGCATCGCACGAATTTATGGTGCTCGCCCCGACCGGAGAGGATGTTGTGATGACTTGCGAAAAATGCGGTTACGCGGCGAATCTTGAACTTGCGGGGGTGGGAGTTGCGGTGGATTCCCACCTACGCGGAGGGGACGGGAATGACGGAGGGAATGCAAATGATGGAAGGAAGGAGAATGACGGAGGGAGTATGCGAGAGATTGAAACGCCCGGAATGAGAACGGTTGACGATGTGGCAAACTTTCTTAAAGTGAAACCCTCGGACTTGATAAAAACGCTGATTGTAAAAACTGACGGCGGAACGGTCGCCGCTCTTGTTCGGGGAGACAGGGAATTGAGCGTTACGAAACTCAAATCAGCCATCGGAGCGGAAAACGCCGAACTCGCCGAAGCGGATGAAATCGTGGCGATTACCGGCGGAGCGGTGGGCTTCAGCGGGCCCGTGGGAATAAAGGAAAAAATAAAAATCATCGCCGACCGCTCAATAAAAGGAACACAAAACGCCGTAACGGGTGCGAACAAAAAAGATTTTCATCTGATGAATGTTTCGGAAGGAAGAGACTTTTCCGCGGACGCTTTCATTGATATACAGGTCGCCGCGGACGGAGACGGATGCCCCGCCTGCGGCGGCGGGAGCTTGTCTTCAGTCCGGGGGATAGAGGTCGGGCATGTATTTATGCTGGGAACAAAATACAGCGAAACCATGGACGCAACCTTCACCGATTCGGACGGAAAGGAAAAGCCGTTTGTGATGGGCTGCTACGGAATAGGAATAGGAAGAACCGCCGCCGCCGCAATAGAGCAGAACAACAACGGAAACTCAATGGTGATTCCGCCCGCAATTGCGCCGTTTGAGGTCGCCGTTATTCCAACCAACATGGGGAACAAGCAGACCGTTTCAGTCGCCGAAAGCATTTACGGCAAACTGATTGAGTCCGGCGCGGACGCGCTGATTGACGACAGAGACGAAAGCGCGGGCGTAAAATTCAAAGACTGCGAACTGATTGGAATTCCGTTTCAGGTCGTTGTGGGTCCCAGAGGGCTCAAAGACGGAACGGTTGAGATTAAAAACCGCCTTTCTGACAAAACCGAAAATGTTGACATGGAAAAAGCGGCGGAGAGAGTTGCGGAAATTATAGGGTGATTTTCTCGGGTCGCCCGTCAAGGTTTGGAACATCCACAGCCCCGTCGGGACGTTTCACCCGTCCGCTCTTTTGAAAACAAAGCGCTTCTGTATGGCGAAGTTCACAAAATACATGACAAACTCCACCGGAACTTTTGAGTAAGCGGGACTTATTCCGGCGCGTTTGTCCAGCAAACTCAAAATGAAAAACACCAGCAAACTTATCGCCAACACCTGGGCAAAATACTTGGCTTTGACGGACGCGCTTCCGTCATCCGCGCGGAAAGCAAAACGCCGGAGAAGCGTAAAGTTCACAAACATGCTCGCAACCCGTCCCGTATAGACGCTCACAAGCAACGGGGCTCCAAGGAAATAAACCGCCAGAAAAACCGCCGTGTCAATCACCGCGGACAGCAGTCCGGCAAAAACATGCCTGAGGAGAACCCAGTAGATTTTCATGGAATCCACAACCGGGTGGAAATGTGAACCTCTGTTTTCGTCAATATAGACCGTCCGTATGGGCGTCTCCCTGATTTCGTATCTTTCCCTCTCCGCCACCATCAGCATTTCCGTCTCAAACTCATACCCGTCATAGCGGATGCCGTTTAATGTTTTCAGAAGCGAAAGCGGGATAACGCGCAGTCCGGTCTGTGTGTCCGATATTTTCCGCCGGACAATCAGGCGGATGACAAAAACCGTCAGCAGGTTCCCAATCCGGGAAAGCGGGGGAACTTTCCGGTCAAACGACCGCACTCCCAAAGTAACCGCTTTTGCGTCCGCCCGTGCGGTTGCGACAACCTTTTTCACATCATCAACCAGATGTTGCCCGTCGGCGTCAAGCGTAACCACGGCGTCCGCATTGCCGTGCGATTTCAACACCTCCTCAAACGCCGTCTTCAGCGCCGCGCCCTTTCCCCGATTGCGCCGGTGATTGAGAACCGTAACACCGTCCTTGCGGGACAGACTCTCAAAGACACTCCCGTCATCGCTGCCGTCATTGACGACTACAACTTTCATCGCGCCCGCAAGATCGTTCACGATTTCAGTCAAACGGCTGTCCGGATTGTATGCCGGTATGACGGCTATGATATTTTGAGGAGACATCAAATCAGTCGGTTGAAGTAAGTTTCCAGAGTTGGTAGCGCGGCGTCTTCACATCAACGGGCGTAAAAGATTCGGGACTGAAGGAGTGCCTTATGAACAGTTTGTTGAAAACGGTCTCAGCCATGTTCCCGCTCTGCAAAACGCCGAAACCGGAGGCGGCTATCCATTCAAAATGAAAGCCGTCATCCCCCACATCATAATCCTTTGACTCAAGCGATTCCCCGTTGTGAAAGACATACCGCTTCATCGGCTTGCGCGCGCCGCCGCCGTTCAAGCCGGAAATGCGAAGCGTTGTCCCTTCGTTGATATTGAATGAAAAGTTCGGGGTTTTCACCGTGTCGCCCTCAAGTCTGATCTGTTCAACCGCGCCGACATAAACCTCCCCGCCGGAGCGGGCTTCATACGCGTTCCATGTGCCGAAGCGATACCAGTGTCCCGAAACAAGTTCACGATGCAAGTAGAGATAGGTCGGGGGAATATCGGACGGAAAGAGATACCTCTCGGCTTCACTTGCGTTTGTGACTGTTTCGGCAAGTTTGCGCCCTTTGATGTGCTTGAGGAATGTTTGAACTGACATCTCTTTTTCATCCCCAAAGAGTTTGCCCAGAAAATCGCCCGGATGCTCGCTGCCGCCGCCGATTATAAGAAGCCGCTCAAACGCTCCGAAGCCGTGCTTCATATAAAAGCGCATAAAGTTCGCGGAAAACCGCGCATCGGAAGACGCCATCGGGAGATAGGTAACCATCCTTCTGGCGCCGGACTGAAACTGCCCGTCCGCAATCACCCTGCGCCGTGTGTAATACATAATCGGATACCCGGCAACCCAGTTCGTCCAGATAACCGCATCCTCGGGGGTGTGCTTTTTGACGGCTTCAACCATCGGCAGAATGTGAACAATGCGCGGAGCGGAGGGCGGCTGCCTCAACTTCGCCGTAACGGGCGGAACAATCCAAATCAACGGGACGGCGCACACCGTAAAAAACAGCCGCCGGTTGACCGCCCCCACGCGCACGGAAATAAGATTTGCCAGATAACCGCCTCCAAGAGCCAGCAGCGGTATCCAGAAAATCAGTATGCGAAGTCCAAACACAAAAGCCGTCAGGGCGACGGTCAAGGGAACAAGCAAGAACACCGCATCCTTTCCCAGCGACCGAAGATAGGCGATAAAACCGAGCGCAAGGACGATAAACGCCGGACTCCACACGGCGGTCTGCTTTACAATTTCCGACCAGTTCAAGGGTTTCAGTTCGGCGACATTTTGTATTGCGCCCGGGTATGTGATGCCCGAAACCGATTTCGCAAACAGTTGTTCATCACCGCTGACGGAAAAATCGGACATAATCACATCCGATGCCGCAAAGTAAACGGCGAGGCAGCACAGCAGCAGCACACCGCCGAAAACCCGTGCTTCCTTTTTCGCCGGACGGTAATAAAGAGCGGCGGACAGAGCCAGCGGGACCAGGCAGATCATAATCGCCACCTGCCTTGCGGTATCCCACCACAGATAAAAGAGCAGCATATTGAGCAAAGCGGCGGCAAACCAGACATACCGCCGGATGCCGGCATTTTTTGCAAAACCCATGGCCGCCGCCGCAGCAGCCAGCAGGAAGAAAACATTCAGGCAGTCGGTATCAAAAGCTCCGGCGCTTGTTCTCTCAACATAGATATCGCCGCACACACAGAATGCCGCGGCGCTCACCGCGAAAACATCGCTTATCCCGCCCTTGCCCAACCGTTTCATCAGGAACACCAGAGGGAAAACAATCAAGACCGCCAAAATCGGAGGGAGATAAGTTGCCACTTTCTCAAGTGAAACGCCGGTTACAAAGCCGACAGCCGCAGTGAGTTGTGAAAGCAGAGGCGCGGGTAGCGGTCGCTCCGCCCCGTCGGGAGCTTTCCTCAAAGGGTCGGAACGCTCGTAGCCGCCTTCCAGTATGTCGCGGGCAAAACGCAGGTAGTAGTAACCGTCCGCATTGATTAACACCGGCTGGCCGTCGTAGTAATACAGATCTTCATGGTCTTGACGGAAACCCGTTTCGCCATACCGCAGAAAAAGCCCCAGCAAAAGCACAATCGCCAAACCGACAATGAGGAGCTTTCCTCCTTTCCGTGCCGATTGGGACGATGCGCTCTTAACCGGCATTTCCCGCGCGGAATCTTTCGTCAACTTCACGGGTGACTTGCCGCTTTTCTTTGATACTTTCTTTCCCATAACTGACCGCCGGTTAATGTTTACAGACTTCGTAGCGTTCAGACGGGCTTTGGCCCGTATTGGTTATCGCCTTCCTGACTTTGTTGCAAGGTAAAAATCAAAACGGGAATGACGCCAACAATTGTGAGATTGGCAAGAAGCCACCAGCCGCTGCGTCCTGTGTCATGAAGTCTGCGCACTGACACGGCGGTTGCGGGTATCGTAATGGCAACGTTGTATACAAAAGACAACAAACCCCAGTCGGAAAAACCCAAAAACCCGTCAAAAATCATCAGAACTAAACTGATAACCACACTAAACAGAGAAAACATCCAGTATTCCATTCTGCCTGCGCGACCGCTGAATACCGCATATTTCCTGAGAACCGCAAAATACCAATCCATTTTAAACCCCTTGCGCCCGAATCAACCGCCCGCAAGCGGCAACCGCCGCCGCTCACACATCCAGATTGCTCACATTCAGAGCGTTTTCTTCAATGAAGTTTCTTCTCGGTTCAACCTCATCGCCCATCAGGGTCTGAAACATCAACTCCGCACCTTCGGCGTCTTCAAGCGTAACCTTTCTGAGCGTATAAATTTCGGGGTTCATCGTGGTTTCCCAAAGCTGTTCGGGATTCATTTCACCGAGACCCTTATAGCGCTGGATGAACAGCCCCTTCTTCCCGCGCTCAATAATGAAATCCGAAACTTCGGAAAAACTTTCAAACAGATGCTCTCCTTCCGGGTCTTCAATGCCGTAGGGACTCCGCCCTATTGAATTGACAACCCCCGCGGATTTTACGAGGTCGGAAAATTCGGGAGAGCCGACAAGCCCGCAGTCTATCTCCGCTTCCGCAACCGCGCCGTTTTCCTTGAACTTATACGCAATTTCGACCGATTGGTGGTCGGGGGCTTCCTCAATCATCCAGTCCAGACCCTCAATTTCGGGGTAGCGGGAGGCAATATGCTCTTTCACCGAATCAAGACTCTTATCAAGCCGTTTCTCATTTCCCTGTCTCAAATCGTCTTTGCCGAAACCCGGCTGAACAGCAAACGCCTCAACGATTTTTGCGTGAGCGCCTTTTCTTGCAATTGCCTGAAGACACCTGCCGTATTTGATTGAATTTTTTATAAAATCGGCAAACTTTGCGGGTGTGACGGTTTTGGCGCTTCCGTTGTTTGCTCCGGTTTTCAAAGAGCAGCCGTCAATTCCGAGACTCAGCAGATGTTCTTCATACTCCGTATCGTCTTTGAGATAGCGGTCGGTTTTCCCCTTGCGCACCCTGTAGAGAGGCGGCTGGGCTATGTAGAGATATCCTCTGTTTATCACCTCCCTGAAGTTTCTGTAGAAAAGCGTCAGCAGAAGCGTTCTGATGTGCGAGCCGTCAACATCCGCGTCCGTCATCAGGATAACCTTGTGGTAGCGGATCTTTGAGATGTCAAAATCATCGTCTCCGATGCCGGTTCCGAGAACGCTGATAATCGTCCTTATTTCCTCATTGCTCAACATTTTGTCCAGACGCGCCTTCTCAACATTGAGAATTTTCCCCTTGAGCGGAAGAACCGCCTGGTCAAGCCGCGAACGCGCCTGCTTTGCCGACCCTCCGGCGGACTCCCCCTCAACTATGAAAAGTTCGCAGCGGGACGGGTCTTTCTCCTGACAATCGGCGAGTTTTCCCGGAAGCGAGCCGGACTCCAGCGCGCTTTTCCTTCTTGTGAGTTCCCGCGCCTTTCGCGCCGCATCGCGCGCTCTTGCCGCGTCAATCGCTTTGCTCAGTATGCGCTTTGCAACTTGAGGGTTCTGTTCAAAAAAATTGGACAGGCGCTCGTTGAGAAGGGTCTCCACTATTCCCTTCACATAAGTGTTGCCAAGTTTTGTTTTCGTCTGCCCTTCAAACTTCGGGTCGGGAAGTTTAATGCTCACAACAGCCGTGAGCCCTTCGCGCACATCGTCTCCCGAAAGCTGCATTTTCAGGTTTTTCAGCAGCCCTTTGTCTTCGGCGTATTTGTTGATTGTTCGCGTAAGCGCCCCCCTGAAACCCGTAAGGTGAGTGCCTCCTTCAACATTGTTGATGTTGTTGGCGTAGCACAAAACATTTTCCCTGTAGGTGTCGTTATATTGAAACGCTATCTCAACCATGGTGTCGGACTTCATGCCCTCCACATGTATGACTTCGGGATGAAGCGGCCTTACGCGCTCGTTCATCTCCCTGACAAACGCCGATATTCCGCCTTCGTAGAAAAACTCCTGATTTTTCCCCGTTCTCTCATCGGAAATACTCATGCGGAGACCGCTGTTCAGAAAGGCGAGTTCCCTGATTCTGTGCGCTATGGTGTCATAGGAAAATTCGTCTATCTCAAATATGCTCCGGTCGGGTTTGAATGTTATGGAAGTGCCGCTTCTGTTTGTGTCTTCCCCCTGCTCAAGTTCGGTCGCTATTTTCCCTTTTTCGTATCTCTGTTTCCAAACCTTGCCATCCCTGTGTATTTCAAGTTCCAGAAACTCGGAAAGCGCGTTCACAACCGTAACCCCGACGCCGTGAAGCCCTCCCGAAACCTTATAGACTTTGCCGTCAAACTTCCCTCCGGCGTGCAGCATGGTCATAACGACCTCAACGCCGGATTTTCCGGTCTTTTCGTGTTTGTCAACGGGAATTCCCCTGCCGTTATCGGAAATCGTTATGGAGCCGTCCGAGTGAATAACGGTTTTCACTTCCGTGCAGAAACCGGCGAGCGCTTCGTCAACGCTGTTATCAACAACCTCAAAAACAAGGTGGTGAAAACCCCTTGTGTTTGTGTCTCCGATATACATATCGGGACGCTTGCGCACGGCTTCAAGGCCCGGAAGAACCTTTATTTGCTCCGATGTGTATCCGTCTTTTTTCATTGCCGGGGTTGTGCTCAAATTATGCCTCCATGGGGTCTGGTTTTGTCTTTGAATAAAAGGGTTCCAAAGTGTCCATACTATAACCGGAACAAGCCCTTTTTGTCCACAGCGTAAGAGAGTGTTTTACGCTGTAAACACCGCTTCTTTGTCAGCACACATCATCCGTTCCCGTTTACCATGAAAATGAGGAAGTATGTGTAAGCAAAATAGAGTCAGAATGATTGAATCTTGGGTGTGGAATCAGACCGTGGCAAAAAAATTTCTTGTTGAATCAGTCTCTTGACAGGTTTATAAAAAGTATGATTGTTGCCTTTTTCTGGCAAGCAAAAAACAACAAAGAAAAGATTAGTCACAAATTTTTCTTCAAAAAGTCTTTCAGTGGTTCCAAGCAACTGTTGTCAAAATCCCAACATTTTCTATTGAATTGGCGTTTTTCTTCCAGGATTTTCAACGCTTCTTTATAGGAATAAATTTTCGCTTTTAAGTTGGGATACTCATAAGACTTGTTCTTTCCCTTCAAACATTTTTGATAATCTTCAAAGCAGTTAAATATATCCTGATGTTCTGATTTAATTATTTGTTCCAACAAGTTTTCAAGTGCTCCAAGGGATTCATTGTTCGGAAAAAGAAAAATTTTCACATCAAGGCCATCAAGAATCTTTTTTATGTATGTTGCAGCTTTTTCATAATTTTCGTCTGCATCAAAAACAATCAAAACCCTTGAATCAATGTTCAAAGCATTTTGAATATCTACCTTGGAACCTCCGAGATTGTTTTTCCCTTCTGTTGATTTAATCTTAAAACCATTACAAGGGTGGTTCAAAAACTCGATGTAGGATTTTAAAAACCTTTCGTCCTCATCCCCTTCAACATAAATCAAAGTTTGATTATTCATCTTTAATGGCGAACATCAATGTCGGAATTCAGTGCTTGTTCCAATTCTTTGGGAGAGTATCTGTATGCTTTTATCTGATCTGTTTTTTCAAGCTCGTTAAGCCAAAAACAGGCAAATTCATCGCTTGTTTCTTGAAGTAAGTTTCCCTGACAAAACACCTTCAAACCCTCTATAACATCCTTGCTATGGGTCGTCATAAAAATCTGTGTTTTAGTTTGATTAGAATGCTCAAATACCATCTTCAACATATTTTGTATTGAAGAAACATGTAATCCGTTTTCAATTTCGTCAATCATTAAAACCCCATTTTTAGTTGCATATATGCCGGAGAGAATGTTCAGAATGCGTAACAGTCCATCCCCCAATAGATTTAATGGAATGAAGTTATCTAAACCTATATCCACCATAACAGCTCCATTTAAGCTTATTATTACATCTTGTATCTTTGATTCTACAGATTTGAGCCACTTTAAAATCACATCCTTGTGCTTTTCTTTCAACATATTGTCAACAAGGACTGAATCATAGGAGGCGACAGAATTATTCAAAAAACGACAGTTCAAAGTTTCTTTATATTTTTTATCCAACTCATAACTTAAGTTCGTGTCTGGCATAGACTTCAAAATCACTTTGGCTTCGTAACAAGATCCTTCCGCTTCTACACCCCAATTAGGATAAAACTTGGATTTGAGCCCTATTAACTGTCTGGTTTCTGAACTTAAAACTCCGGTTTGGGTAATACCCTTTTTAACACCGACACCCGACCCATCCTTATATTCAGGAGATATTTGTCCAGAGGTATTTCCATGCACTGGATAAACTTCAAGTTTTCTACCTCTTGTTTCTTGTATACAAGACATTGTAAATCCTCTGTCATGGTCTTGCTTGTAAAAGAAATCTCTAATATCTGAACTTTGGTTAAGTATAATTCCTCTCAAGTTCTCTATGGCGATTATCCGACCTGGATTCGAAATCCCACCCAGCAAAAAAAGCGATTCCAGCAAAGAAGTCTTTCCACAACTGTTTTTACCAAAAAACACATTGACCTTTGCGAGGTCTTCAACCTGCAATGACTTGATTCCCCTGAAATTCTCCACCTTAACAGACTTAAAGAAGTGACTGCTCATACTACTAAATAACTCTCCTTTGACATCTTTGTTTTCTCACCCATGTCTGCCTTGTTTGTTCAACCCTAATCAATAGAAAACATTCTTACTTTTTCACAAAATGTAAATTGCTATTCCAAAAATGAATCATATACAACCAAATGAAAGTTAGCAAACAAATGCCCTTTTGACAACCCCGTCCCTTTCCCGTAAATTTACCCCGTTTCTCAAAGGAGGAATGGAACAATCGCACTCATAGAAGACATTTACAAAAAAGTTGCCGAACGCTCAGAGCCAATCGGCTTTGACGAGGCGCTTGCGCTTACCGAACTTCCCAAGGAAAGCATAGGCGAACTTATGTGCGTCGCCCGTGATATCACCAAAAAACACCATGGAGACGGCGTTTTTCTGCGCTCAATCATTTCCGCGCAGACAGGGAACTGCCCCGAAGACTGCTCTTTCTGCTCACAGTCCGCTCACTACGACACCGATGTTGAAGCCCATCCGCTTATGGCGGACGAAAAGATACTGCAAGCCGCAAAACAGGCGGAGACCATGGGCGCAATGGATTTCTGCATCGTCATAAGCGCCAAGGGACCGACGCCCCGCATATTCAAACGCGTGCTCGGAGCGGTTGACCTCCTCAAAAGGGAAACCAATCTCAAGGTCGGCTGCTCACTCGGCGAGCTGACCGAAGAACAGGCGATACTGCTCAAAGAACACGGCGTCTGGAGATACAACCACAATCTTGAAACTTGCAGAAGCCACTTCCCCAGCATCGTTACCACGCATTCCTACGACGACAGGGTGGCGACCGCGAAAATCGTGAAGAAGGTCGGAATGAACCTTTGCTCCGGCGGAATTCTCGGCATGGGAGAAAGCGTTCGCCAGCGCGTTGAATTCGCTTTTGAAATAAGAGAACTTGACCCGAACTGGGTTCCGATAAACTTTCTCAACCCGCGTCCCGGAACCCCGTTTTCAAACTTTGAACCGATTCAGCCGCTTGAGGCGGTGAGGATGATCTCCATCTGGCGGCTTATTCTGCCCGACAAAATACTGATGATTTCGGGCGGCAGGGAGGTAACCCTCAGAGACCTTCAGTCAATGGGAGTGTTTGCCGGAGCAAACGCAATGATAATCGGCAACTACCTTACAACCTCCGGAAGGTCCCCCGAAGAAGACCTCAGAATGCTTGAAGACCTCCAGATGCCCGTTCGCACCGATATTGCAAACTGAAAACCCGAAGCCGGCAATTTCCAATACAATGTCCGACAGCCGCAAAAACATCTGGCATCCTTTCACTCAGATGAAAGAGCATGAGAATTCGCCTCCGCTTATGATAGAAAAAGGCGAAGGCGCTTACCTTATAGACTCGCAGGGAAACCGTTACATAGACGGCGTTTCATCCCTCTGGGTCAACATTCACGGGCACGGCGTAAGTGAAATAGAGTCCGCAATCAGCGAACAGCTCGGCAAAATCGGGCACAGCACACTGCTGGGGCTTTCAAATCCCGCGGCGGAGGAACTTGCCGAAAAACTGATAAAAGCCGGTCCGCCCGAACTTGAAAAGGTGTTTTATTCGGGAGACGGCGCTTCCGCCGTTGAAGTGGCGATTAAAATGGCGTTTCAGTTCTGGAAACACAAAGGGGAAGAGAACAGAACCAAGTTTGTCCGCCTTGAAAACGGCTATCACGGAGACACCCTCGGAGCGGTTTCTGTGGGAGGGATAGACATGTTCCACTCCGCTTTCAAACCGCTTCTGTTTGAGACTTTCAAAGCGCCTTCCTACTACTGCTACAGGTGTCCGCTCTCAAAAACTCATCCGTCATGCGGGATTGCCTGCGCGGACGAGATTGACGCCATTTGCTCCGCGCATCCGGGAGAAATCGCGGCGATAATCCTTGAGCCGTATGTTCAGGCGGCGGGCGGGATGATTGTTTCTCCGCCGGGGTATCTGAAAAAGGTCAGAGAGATTGCGGACAGGCGCGATGTTCTCCTGATTTTTGACGAAGTTGCGACCGGATTCGGCAGAACAGGGAAGATGTTCGCCTGCGAGCATGAAGATGTCTGCCCCGATATGATGGTTGTGGGAAAAGGATTGACGGGCGGCTATATGGCTCTTTCCGCCACTCTCACAACGGAGCGAATATACGATGCGTTTCTCGGTGATTACGAGGAGCTCAAAACATTTTTTCACGGGCACAGTTATTCGGGAAACCCGCTTGCGTGCGCGGCGGGGATTGGAAATTTTGCCGCGTTTGAAAACAGAAAAACTCTTGAAAAACTGCCAGAGAAAATTGAGTTTTTTGAGAACGAACTGAAAGAGTTTGCGTCAATTGAAAATGTGGGCGACATAAGAAACAAGGGACTTATGGCGGGCATTGAACTCGTAAAAGACAGGCGGACAAGGGAGAGGTATCCCGCAAGCGACAGAATGGGATGGAAAGTCGCCGAAAAAGCGATGGAGCGCGGAGTTCTGCTTCGTCCGCTCGGTGATGTCGTGGTTCTTATGCCTCCGGTGGGAATTGAGATGGACGATTTGAAGAAACTTATGAAGGCGACTTACGGGGCGGTGAAAGAGGCGACCGGCGGGGATGTTCGGGACTTTGTTGAGTTAGACGACCGATGATATAACATTTTGCGGGTTAAAAACGGTTGCGGACGGCATGAAAAAAATCAAAAACGGCATTGCAAAAGCGGGAAAACTCAGGGGCAGAATCCGCCGGGTGGAAACCCCTTACGACGGCATAACCGCTTCCGAATATCAGGTTGAAAAACGCAGGCTTCAATACGAACTTTTAAAAATACAGCAGGAAGTGGCGCGTGACGGGCGGCGCGTTGCGATTGTGTTTGAAGGCAGAGACGCCGCCGGAAAAGGTTCCGCAATCAGGCGTTTTATTGAGCACATGATGCCCAGACATTACAGAATAGTGCAACTCGGAGTGCCCACCCGGGCGGAGTCCAAAAACTGGTTTCGCCGCTACGCCGTTCACATGCCGAACGAGGGGGAAATCGTGTTTTTTGACCGCTCTTGGTATACGCGCGCCCTTGTTCACCCGACAATGGGTTACTGTTCCAAATCCCAATACACATATTTTATGAACAAAGTTCTCAAGTGGGAGGAGGGCTTTCTCTCTCAGGGGGTGGAGATAGTCAAGTTCTACCTTTCCGTTGACATCAAAACCCAGTTGATACGGTTCAACGAAAGGATGAACGACCCGCTGAAGTTCTGGAAACTTTCGGAAAACGACCTGAAAGCGCGGAAAAAGTGGGAACATTTTTCAAAATACAAAGAGCAGATGTTTGCCCGAACCTCGTCCGAACTGCTGCCGTGGGTTGTCGTAAACTCAAACTCAAAACGCGAAACGGCGCTGACATGTATGCTCTATCTGATCCGTCTCAACGGGGAAAGCTTTGTTCCGCTTACGGGCGAAATGATGGAAACGGAGTATGAGATTGAGTTGAAAGGGGTCAGTTTCAAGGGGTTGAGCGCCAAACAGTATGCCGTTATTGCGGGACTTAAGGAACATTGAAAAACATGCTTGAAGACCGTTTTATTGAAGCGGGCGGGCTGCCGAAAATAGAATCCGCGGGCGGGCTGGTTGTCAACCGCTCCGGATCCGTTCTGTTCATACTGAAGAACGGAAGATGGGACCTTCCGAAAGGGCGCGTTGAGAGCGGAAGCGGCTACGAGGAGACCGCCCTGCGCGAGGTCGCCGAAGAGACGGCAATTGACGCGGATATGATAACGATTACAAGTCCGCTGTGTCCCACATGGCATTTAACTTCCCTGAGAGAGCGGCAGCACATAAAAAAAACCGTCTGGTTTGTCATGGAATACCGCGGAGACGGGGAAAATCTGAAGCCGCAGACGGAGGAAGGCATAACGGAATGTCGTTGGATTCATCCGGACAGTTTCAGGGCTTACCGCAGTGGGATGCGCCCGCGCATAGACTATGTGACAACGCTGTGGAAAAAGGTTTTCTTTGAAAGAGGGGCGCACAAATTCCCGGACGATTCCGTGGCGTCATGATGTCAAGATATGCAAATGTTGTTTTTGCCGGACTTTTATGAACTCTCTAAAATGGCTTGACCGCGAACTTTCCGCGATACGAAAAAACGGTCTTTTCAGGGATTTGACCGAGATTGAGAGCGGACAGACGCCGGAAGTTTTAATCGGCGGGAAGAGATATATCCTTCTCGGTTCAAACGGGTATCTGGGGCTTTCCACCCATCCCGAAGTAAAAAAAGCCGCCGCCGCCGCTCTTGAAAAATACGGCGCGGGAAGCGGCGGTTCACGCCTTGTCAGCGGAACGACCGACCTTCACCATGAACTTGAGGAAAAAATCGCCGCGTTCAAAAAAACCGAAGCGGCAATAGTTTTCAGTTCGGGCTATCTCGCCAACACGGGAACGATTCAATCCCTTGCGGGCAAAGGCGATGTAATCTTCAGCGACGAACTCAACCATGCGTCCATCATAGACGGCTGCCGGATTTCCGGGGCAAAAGTGAGGATTTACCGGCATCTGGACTTCAACCATCTTGAGTCTCTGGTGTCCGGCGAAAAATCGTCCGGCAGGAAACTGATAGTTACGGACACGGTTTTCAGCATGGACGGAGACCTTGCCGACCTGTCCGAGATTTGCGGAATTTCGGACAGATACGGCTGCATGCTTATGGCTGACGAGGCGCACGCAACAGGGGTTCTCGGAAAGCGCGGCAGCGGCGCGACCGAGCATTTCGGCGTTGAAAAAAGGGTTCCTATCGCAATGGGAACCCTGTCCAAGGCGGTGGGTTCAACAGGCGGATACATAGCCGGAGACAGGCGGCTTATTGAGTTCATAAGAAACAGGGCGAGGGGTTTCATATTTGACACTTCGCTTTCCGCTCCCGCCCTTGCCGCGTCTCTTGCGGCAATCTCAATCATAGAGAAGGACGCGGACAGGCGGGCTCATCTTCTGGAAATGACGGCGCTTTCAAAGCCGGTCTTGAAAAAGCGGGGTTGCATCTTTTGCCCTCACAGTCCGCGATTGTTTCCGGTTGTCATAGGAGAGCCGGACGCGGCAACGGAGTTTGCGTCCGCCCTCAGAGCAAGAGGCGTTTACACCCCCGCCGTCCGTCCCCCGTCCGTTCCGCATGGAAAGTGCAGGATAAGGGCTTCAATAATGGCAACGCACGAAAAAAAGCACATAATAACGGCGATCGCCGCTTTCACCGAAACCGCAAAAACATTCAACTTTCCCCTCCATCCGAAAGAAAACGAAAAGTAAAAAATGTTCACATAAAACCGTATCCGCTAAGAGTTTCCTCTCCCTTTGGGAGAGGACGGAAGGTGAGGGTCTTACGCGCCCTTCTCCCCCTTCAGCCGCCACAGTTCCAGCGCTCTGTCCAGTATTTTGTGTCCCAAAGCGTCTTTTGTCATCAGCGGCAGGGGTTCGGGTTCGCCTTCCGCATACAGCAGAACCGCGCGGTTTGTTTCCTCGCCGAACCCCGAACCGGGAGAGGATATGTCGTTTGCCACTATCATGTCGGCGTTTTTCCTTTTTAATTTTTCCCGAGAATTTTTAATCAAAGACTGCGTTTCCGCCGAAAAGCCGACCACAACAGTCCGTCCGCGTTTTTTTGCGCCGACCACCTCAAGAATATCGGGGGTTTTTTTCAAGCCGCAGACACACGGTTTCAGAACTCTTTTTTATCTTTTCCGTTTCCGCGTGAACGGGAGCGTAGTCTCCCACCGCCGCCGCCTTGATTATAAAATCGCACTGTTCAACGCTGTCCATAACGGCGTCAAACATCTCCCCGACCGTCTCGGTCTCCATGCGCCGCATTCCGGGGCAGGTCAATTCCCGCCTTTGCGCCCGACACCAGAACCACTTCCGCCCCTCTTGTCCAAGCCGCGCGCGCAATTGCGCATCCCATTTTTCCCGTTGAGGGGTTGGAGATAAACCGCACCGGATCAATATGTTCGCGTGAAGCCCCCGCCGTAACAAGCAGTTTCTTTCCCTTGAAGTCATCGGGTGCGACCGCTTTTTCCAATCTCCGCCACTATTTCATCCGTTTCGCTGAGCCGTCCTTTTCCTTCCCATCCGCAAGCAAGGTCTCCCTCAGCGGGACCGACAATCACCGTTCCCGCACCGGCAAGTTTTTTAAGATTGTCTTGAACGAGCGGGTTTTCATACATATTCACATTCATAGCCGGACACACAATCACGGGCGCTTTGGTCGCCAGTATCACGGCTCCGAGCAGAGTGTCCGAGATTGCGGACGCCATTTTCCCGATAAAAGAAGCGGTTGCGGGAGCGATAACCACCGCGTCCGCTTCATCGGCAACGGCTATGTGTCCGATTTCGGATTCCCATTCAAGGTCAAACGGGTCTGAAGCCGCTTTCCCGCCTGAAAGCGTCTGAAGCGTGAGTGGAGTTATAAATTTCTCCGCGTTCTTCGTCATCACGACCTGAACCCGCGCCCCGCGCCTGATGAGTTCTCTTGTGATTTCGCACGACTTGTATGCCGCTATGCTTCCGGTAACCCCAAGAACTATTTTTTTGCCTTCAAGAATGTTCATTTTTGTCTTTTACAGACAAGAGTTTCCGCCGGCAAAACGAGAAAGTAAACCCTCCCGCTCCCGTTTTCTCTCCCGCCGAACGCGCGCATCCCGAAAGCAAAAGTATAGCCAGAAAAAATGTCGTCCATACCCTCATTATTCCCACCGCTTCAAATCTGACATCGCTTTTATTCTACATGACAAACCGCATTTTGAGCATTACTGCGGTTTCACTTCTGGGCTTGAGTCTGTAATCCGTGTTCTGAATTGAAACAGTCCCTTTCAATCCCGTGTTGTAGTTCATCTCAAGACGGCTCTCAAAGTTGTTTCTCTTTCTCACAAACGCCACTTGCGCAGTTTGTGCCGTTCCTTTTGCGGATTTTATCAGTGAAATATCCGGTTCCATTTCTCCGTATGCGGCGGCAAGTTTTACTCCCACTCCGTAGGTTTCGTTCAGGTTGAACTGTCTGTCAAAAGACGCAACAAACTTGTTTGTGTCTCCGAACTCATAAGAACCGCTTCCTATGCTTCCGAAGAAAGAATCTGTTTCTCTTTCAAACGCAATGGAAAGTCCGCTTGCGTGGGAAAGTCCGAGTGCGCTTCCTCTGTTGGCTTCCTTGAAGAACAGGAAAGTGTCTTTGAACAGATGGGCGGCGGAACCTCTGCCGTTTGCAACGGGAAGGGAAAGAGAGCCGTCGTTTCTGAATTCCAGCATTGTGTTGAGGCTGTCCCATGAGATTGTAGGTTCAATGCGCAGTGAGGTTGGCGAAGATGATGTGGCAACGGCGACCTCAAAATCACGGGTGAATTCGTTGTTTTCGTATCCAGTTACCGTTACGGTTTCCCCGAATGATGCTCCTGAAAGTTGCATTGCGCCTTCTGCGACAGGAAGTGAAAACTCTGCAATGGGGTCTTCAACAAGTTGTCCGGTGGGCTGCCAGATGTCTGAAACGGAAAACTGTCCGCAACCGAAAATCGGGTCAGAGCCCTCGGCTCCCAGATCTACTGCTGTTACGCATGAAAGACGAACAAGTTGACGATTGGTAAGATGGGGCCAGACATAACGCAGACTGACAAGTGTCCCGAAAACCAGAGGGGAGGAGAGACTTGTCCCTGACTCTCCGTTTATGATTAAATCTCCTTCTCCTAGAGGAGAAGGTTGGACAGAGTTAAATATACTGTAAGGAGCTGTTACGCAGAATCTCTCTATACCTCCACAAAGGTTTGAATCAGGGCCGATTTCAGGGGTTAGAGGGTTACCATCACTATCTGTAACATATCCTCTGTGAAAACCTTTTTCATTTGTCAGTGGTAGCAAGTAGCTACTACCGGACAGATGGTGCAGACCGGCGACAACTAAAACAGAACCGGTCCCCTCATTAATTTCATTGATAGCGGGGACATTGAGCAGACGAGCCCTCCCTTGATTACCGGCGGAAGTGACAACAAGAGCTCCAACATTTTGCATATCTTCTAAAGTTATACGGCCACTGATAAAACTTGGAAGGCTATCCAATGATGTAAAGACAGGACTAGCAGATATGTTGACTATGGGTGACTGACTACGATATTGATCTTTATTCAAACTCATAAACTGACCCTTTATTGAAGTTCTCAAAGCCCTTATATCAAAATAATCAAACAGTTCTTCCCGTGTGGCAATCTTGGCTGTCTGCATTACGCTATCTCCATGACTGTCTTCCGAAGTATCAATTATCACGCCAATTTTTTTAATCTCTTTTCCTTCTTCCACACTGGCGGAAACTCTTTCGGAAACCATGTCATACAAGGGTGTCAGTCCGGGAACTCTCGCACGATTGCAACGATAATATCGCACGCTACCGGGAAAATACCTGAAGGAATCCTCGCAAGGGCTTTTCAACACCTCCGGCTGTACATCAATTGCAATTGGATATTTGAAAGGTCTGGGTTCCGAATTATCATCCGGCGGCAAGTCAATCGCAATTGGATATTTGAAATCGGGAGGATTATCAGACGGCAAATCAATCGCAATCGGATATTTGAAAGGCGGCGCCGGTATTCCGGGGAAAGCAGCCGCTCCGCCTATATTAGTTGGCGAAGTTTCAGAAGACCCCGAACCTGATGTTAACTCCTCTTGAGAAGAAAACGCTGATGATGACCGCCCGCCGCCAGCCGAACCCGCGCATCCGGAAAGCAGAAATACGACCAGACAGAAAACCGCCCCGCAGAAACTTGCCCGCCGATAAAGACCGGACTTCCCTCTATGTTTTGTGAAAACCATTATTCTCACTGATTCTTAAAACAACCCATTAACTTTATATCATAAAACGCATTTTGAACATTACAAAAGTTTCACTCCGTGGTTTGAGTCCGTGAACAATCAGGAAAGATTGACAACCCGCCGCCCGCCCTTCCGGTTGCCCCGTTCCGCCGCCTCATATATTCTGCAACGGTTATGAAAACTCTCGTTACCGGAGCCACCGGATTTGTGGGTTCCGCGCTTGTAAAACGGCTTTTGAAAGACGGCTTTCAAGTTAAGTGTCTTGTCAGAAATGCCGGCAAAGCGGGGGAAATCTCAGCGCTCGGAGCGGAAACGGTTCGGGGAGACCTCTCGGATGTCTCCTCACTGCGCGGAATATGCGAAGGGTGCGAAACCGTTTTTCACGCGGGCGCAAAGGTGTCGGACTGGGGGGAACGCAATGAGTTCAGAAAGATAAATGTTGACGCCACACGGTTCCTTCTTGAAGAATCGCTCAGAGCGTCCGTCCGGCGGTTCGTTTTTGTCAGCTCCTCAACGGTTGTGTGGAGCGCAAACCCGCTCCGTCCTCATACCCTTGACGATATTGACGAAACCTGTCCGTATCCCGAAAAACACACGGATTTCTACAATGAGTCAAAAGCCGAAGCGGAAAAACTTGTTCTGAAGTTCAACGAAAACGGCATGGAGACGGTCTCCGTCCGTCCGTCAAACGTGTGGGGGCGGGAGACACGGTGATACTTCCGAAAATCGCGCGGGCGGGGCGGGCGGGAGTGATTTTCTCCATCGGCGGCGGTCCCAAAATCGTTATGCCGTGCCATCTGGACAACCTCGTTCACGCCCTTGTGCTCGCGGCGGACAGCCCTCGCGCGGCGGGGCGGGCGTATTTCATCAATGACGAAAACAAAATCCGCTATCTTGATTTCATAGGCGACCAACTTGCGGCGGCGGGAATTGAGTGGACTCCGTGGCGGTTCTCCCTGCCCTACTTTCCCGTCTATGCGGCGGCATGGCTGCTTGAACTGCTGCTTCCGCAAACTGAAAAATTCCGTCCGCCAATTAACAGATTTATCGTCAGCGCGCTTTCGGGAACGCGCACATACCGCACGGACAGGGCGCGCGGCGAAATCGGATACAGGCCGGTTGTAAACTACGATACGGGAATGAAACGGCTCGCCCGGTGGATTGGCGCAAACGGCGGAGAGAGTTATCTTTTACGGTTCAAATAAGGTTGTGTTTGAAAAACCCATGTCTGAAAAATACGCATTGGAAATGGAAGGGGTCGGAAAAGACTACGGCGGCCGCCGGATTCTTGACGGGTTGACCTTTCGCGTGGAAAAGGGGGAAACCGTCTCTCTTTTCGGCGAAAACGGTTCGGGGAAAACATCGCTTCTGAAAATCGCCTCCTGTCTCGCAAAACCGAATCGGGGCAAGGTGTCGGTTGCGGGCTTTGACGCGGTTTCCTCTCCCGAACAGATTAGGAAAAGGGTGGGGTTTGTTTCCCATGAAGACTGCCTTTACGAAAGTCTGAGCGCTTTTGAAAACCTGCGGTTTTTCTGCCAACTCCAAAGGGTCGGCAATCCGGCGGACAGGGCGCGTGAACTGATTGAAAGTTTTGAAATTATGTCTCCAAACGCTCCTTCGGGAAACCTTTCCGCCGGAATGAAAAAGCGGATTTCAATAGCCCGCTCCGTGTCGCACAACCCCGAAGTCGTTTTTCTGGACGAGCCGTTCTCCGGTCTTGACCGCAGGGGAGACACGGTTGTGTCCGAACTTCTCGGTCGCCTGAAACTGAGCGGAACAACGGTGGTGATGACAACGCACCTGATTGAAAAAGGAATCGCGCTGTCCGATTCCGCCGCTCTCCTGCAAGGCGGACGGATAGCCCTCCACGAAAAAGCGGACAGCGCAACGGAACTTTCAAATCTCCTCCAAACCCCTGCCGTCTCCCCAATAATGCCGGCGGATAAAACTTCGGACAACGAAAAACCGGCAAACCCCTTCCAAACCCCGGCCCCTCTCCCCCACAACCTTCCCCAATAGTTAACGAGCCGGACAAGGTTGAGACAGAAACTTCCAAACCCCGTCCGCCCTCCCCCATAACTTTCCCTCTCCCTGCGGGAGAGGGACAAAGGGTGAGGGTCTTCAAGCAAACGCCCAAACCCGATTGCGCCTTCCGGCAAGATATGGTTACAATCAGGAACCCCGATGAGAGACATACTGACAGTTTTGAGAAAAGACATCTCCCTTGAAACGGCGGGAGGCGGAATTTTCCCCTCCGTGTCCGTTTTTGCCGTTGTGATTATGTCGGTCTTCCACTTTACAAACGCTTTTCCCTCCGCTTCCGCAACCGTTTCCGCCGCGCCGGCGGTGTTTTGGATTTCCGCGTTTTTTGCCGCAACGGTGGCGTTTGAGCGGTCGTTTGAAATTGAGAGAAAATCCGAGGCGCTCCGCATGATACTTATGTCGCCCGTTGACAGGGGAGCGGTTTTTATCGGCAAGATGCTTGCCAATCTGCTCCTGCTTCTTGCGGTTGAAGCGGTGTTTATTCCGGTCTTTGCGCTTTTTTTCGGTGTCAGCATAACGCCGGTTATGCTTCCCTTCATCGCGGTTGCGTTTGCGGGAACGGTCGGCATTGCGGCGGTCGGAACCCTGCTTTCCGCTCTTTCGGCGCAGACAAAGATGAAGGGGATAGTTTTCCCCGTTCTTCTGTTCCCGCTTATGACTCCGGTTTTAATTAGCGCATCACAGGCGTTTTCGTCCCTCTTGGGCGGCGGGATTGAGCAGGACTTGGCGAGGCACATAAAGATTCTCGTCTCTTTTGATTTGGCTTTCACCGCCGCGGGGACGCTTGTTTACGGATATGTCATTGAAGAGATTTAGGAGAGAAAATTGAGCGCGACAAAGAAAACGGTTTTTATCCTCGCTTTTATACTGATGGCGGTCGCATGCTGGATGTCGTTTTTCTACGCTCCGACCGAGGTGAGGATGGGGCACGCGCAGAGGATTTTCTATTTTCACATGGGCTCGGTTGCCGCGATGACGGTCGCATTCACAACGGTGTTTGTGTCAAGCATCGCTTTTCTGCGCGGAAGAAAACAGAAGTGGGACATCCGCGCCGTTTCGTCCGCCGAAACGGGGGTTGTGTTCACTTTGATAACAATGCTTACGGGGGCAATCTGGGCGAAGCCGTCATGGGGAACATGGTGGGTCTGGTGGGACGCCCAACTGCAAGCCACTTTCATCCTGTTTCTGCTCTATTCCGGGTATATGATTCTCAGACGGGCGCTGCCCGAAGGGGAGAAAAGCGCGGTGCTTGCGTCCGTGTTTGCGTGTCTTGCGTTCATAGACCTGCCGTGGGTCTATGCATCCGCGCGTGTTGTAAAGCGGGACATATCTCCGGTGGTTTTCGGCTCCGGCGGCGGGGGCATAACACCTGAAATGATGCATACATTGATAGTGAACATTGCCGCTTTTGTGCTGCTGTTTGTCTTGATTTTAAGGGAGCGGGAAAGGATTGAGGTTTTGAAAAGACGAATCGGAACGGAAACGCCCGAACCCTCGGGCGGCAAATGAACACGGGGGCTTACCCCGTCTTTTGGAACCGCCGGACCTCCCTTTCGTATTTGCTCACCACTCTGCTTACCGTTGAGTAGTGAATCCCGAAATGGTCGGATATCTCCTTCATTGTAAACGCGCCGGACTGATACGCCTTGAAGATCGCCTCTTTTCTGTCCGCAATGCCTTCGGTAAAACTCGCCATACTTCCCGTTCCCGCTTTCTGGCGGAACGGTATCTCTTTTGAACTGCCGGACGCAAAACCGGACGCACTCTTTATGAACTCGCTGTCGCCCAGATATATCTGATGCCTGAGGTCGTCCCAGACGCCGCTTTCCGGCTGCTCGGAGATAAAGGTTTCAAAACCGGCAAAACCGCCGAAAATCCGTGAAGTCGCCTCACTGTCCATAAAGGGAGAGGTCTCATTCCCCGCGCTTATCCGGCAACTGCTCCACTTCCACTGTATCGGGTTTTTTACAAAACCTTTTCTGACCGGATTTGTAAGCGCATCTCTTATGAGCGGCTTCAGATACTTTTCCTTCTGGAAAACAACGGAGTTGAATCTTCCCATGAACAGATGCCCGGAGCGGTTGTTTTTTCTGTTGAAAGACTGCGTGTAAACTCCGTTCAACTGCCTCATACCGGCGGAAAGGTTCGGTTCCGGAGTTTCAATAACGATATGGTAATGGTTTGCCATCAGGCAGTAGGCATGGCAAATCCACCCGAATCTGAAGCAGACAGATTCAAAGGCGCTCAGCCACAGTTTTCCGTCATCGGAATTGAGGAATATGCGCTGACCCGCGTTTCCCCTTGAGGTAACAAAATAGCAGGCGTTTGGAAACTCTATTCTTAGTGGGCGCGCCATTTGCGGAATTATATTGTTTTCAATTCCGAAAGGTCAAGACTTGACCCCGAAAGTTCCACTGTTCGGGAAGCCGGACATATAATCAGGCGGATTTCACACACTTTTGACACCTCCCCGCTTCCGCCGCCTCTAAGTTCCCATCCGCTTTCCGGCTCCGCCTTTGCGGGCTCGTGAGATTATGGACTGAATCTCTATCACAGTCATATTCATCTTATACCAGCCGGACTCATAACCGCTTTCCCCGCTCTTTTCCGTCTCTTCGTCTGAAATCCTCATAACAACTTGTATATAACCGCTTGAATCAACAAGCGGGTCTCCGGTAAGCAGATTCGGGAACCGGTCAAGCCCGCACACTCTCTGCCTCGGCCTCAGGTCAAAAAGGTTGACGCAGTCTTTGAGCGGAATCTCAAAAACCCTTTTGTCATCGGAAGCCTCTTTGTCTTCAACCGAAAAGTAAAAAATATCAGCCATCTATCAAACCTCCCTTGCGGCGACATCAGCTTTCAAAAGCTCTGCGCCCTATATCCTTTCTGTGGAATAATACCTCAACACCGGTCGCTTCTTCAATTTTTTTCGCCGCGCCGTATGCTTTGGAAGCGGCGTCCCTTATCGTGTCTCCAAGCGCCGTAACGCCCAGAACCCTCCCGCCTGCGGCGACAAGCCCGCCGTTTTTCTCCCCGGTTCCCGAATGAAACACTATGACGCCCGAACCGTCATCCGGCACTCCCCTCAACTCCGCGCCATTTTTATAAGCGCCCGGATACCCCCGTGAAACCATCACAACACACACCGCCGCCTCGGCGCTCCATTCGGGCGGACTCTCCCCCTCAAGCGCTCCGTCCGCGGCGGCAACCATCAGCGGCACAATATCCGACCGCATTCTCATCATCAGCGGCTGCGTTTCAGGGTCTCCGAAACGGCAGTTGAACTCAAGCGTCTTTATGTCTTCTCCGTCTATCATAAGTCCGGCGTAGAGAACCCCGCTGTAAGGTCTGCCCTCCTCTCTCATCCCCCTGACCACCGGTTCCATAACCTCTTTCATCACCCTTTCGCAAACGCTCCGCGAGGCAACCGGCGCGGGGCTGTATGCGCCCATGCCTCCGGTGTTGGGACCTTTGTCGCCGTCAAGAAGCCGTTTGTGGTCTTGAGACGGCTCAAGCGGAATCAGGGTTTTCCCGTCCGACACGGCGAAAAAAGACATCTCCTCCCCTGACAGAAAACGCTCCATGACAATCCGGTTTCCCGACTCCCCGAACACCCTGTCTTCCATGATTGACCGCAGCGCGCTTTCGGCTTCCCGCTCGGTTGCGCAGACAAAAACCCCCTTGCCCGCGGCAAGCCCGTCCGCCTTTATGACAACCGGAAAACTCACCCGTCCGAGCCCTTCCATGGCGGAGTCAATGTTTTCAAACACATGGAAATCCGCGGTCGGTATTGAGTGCCTGAGCATAAACTGTTTTGAAAAAACCTTGCTTCCCTCAATTTCCGCCGCAGCTTTTGAGGGACCGAAAACCCTGATTTTTTCGGACTTCAGGCGGTCGGCAAGTCCGAGAGAGAGCGGAACTTCGGGACCCACAACCGTCAGGTCGGGCTTCTCCGAAAGCGCGAGAGACACAAGCCCGTCAATATCGGAAGCCGCAACCGGAACCACGCGAGCCCGTTTTGCGATTCCCGCGTTGCCCGGAGCGCAGACAACCTCCGAAACAAGCGGGCTGCGGGCGATCTTCCAGCAGAGCGCGTCTTCCCTTCCCCCTCCGCCGACCACAAGAACCCTCATCATGCCGCTCATTCAACCGTTACCACTTTGGCAAGATTTCTTGGCTGGTCAACATCCTTGCCCAGCACGCGCGCGACATGGTAGGCGAACAGCTGAAGGGCGATGATAGAAACAAGCGGACTTGTTATCTCCGGGCACTCCGGCACGCGTATCGTTCTGTCCCTTTCGTCCAAATGCGGAACATCGTCCGCCGAAGTTACGACAATCACCCTGCCGCGCCGCGCCTTCACTGCCGCTATGTTGGAAAGGAGTTTTCCGAAAGACGGGTCATCACGGGACGGGAACACAAAAACGGCGGGCATTTTGTCGTCAATCAGGGCGATTGGCCCATGCTTGATTTCGCCCGCGGCAATCGCCTCGGCGTGTATGTAGGAAACTTCCTTCAACTTCAAAGCGCCTTCAAGAGCGACGGGATAACCGAGTCCGCGCCCAAGATAGAGAAAGTTTGAATACCCGGCAAACTCCGCGGCGACCTCGGCAATCTCATCGTCAAGATTGAGACATTTCGCCTGAAGTTCGGGAACGGAGCGAAGCTCTTTTTCAATTCTCAAAACCTCTTCCGCGCCGAGAGACCCGCGCGCCGCGCCAAGGAAAAGGGAAAGAGCGCAGAAAGCCGCAATCTGAGTCGTAAAGGTTTTTGTTGACGCGACCGAAATCTCCCTTCCCGCTTTTGTCAGAACAACCTCGTCCCCCTCGTCCGCCATCTTGCCGAACGGGTTGTTTGTTACCACAACGGTTTTCGCCCCGCGCTTTTTCGCCTCGGCAAGGGCGCGTGAAGTGTCCGCCGTCTCGCCGGACTGAGACACCGCGATAACAACAGTCCCCGAACCGAGATGCGGCCTGCGGTAGCAGAACTCGGAGGCAATTTCGGCGTCCGCGGGAATCTTTGACAGGGATTCAACCAGATAACGCCCCGCAAGAGACGCATAGTGCGAAGTGCCGCAGCCGACAAAAACAACCCTTTTAACGGATTTGGCAAAATCGGAACTCAACCCGTCAAGGACGGCGGGAGCGCCGCCGTGGATTCTGCCCCTGAGCGTGTCCGCGATTGCGTGCGGCTGGTCGTAAATCTCCTTCATCATATAGTGCGAAAAGCCGCCTTTGTCCGCGATTGCGTAGCCGCCCTCATCCACCGTTCTCGTCGGTCTTGAAACGATGCCGCCTTCCGAATCCGTTATCTCTATGCCGGACGGCTTCAGAACGGCAAAATCACCGTCTCTCAGAACGGTAACCTCACGGCACCGCTCCGCCAGAGCGAGCACATCGGAAGAAACGAATTTCTCGTCCCCCGTGTCGGCAAGCACAATCGGAGAAAACCTTTTCGCCGCCACAATCGTGTCCGGCTCTTTTTCGGAAACCGCGGCAACCGCCGAACAACCGGTTATCCGGGCAAACGCTTTTCTGACCGCCTCAAGAAGCGTGTCTCCCGCCCCGTGAAACTCGTCAACAAGATGGGCTATCACCTCCGTGTCAGTCTCCGAGGAAAAAACCCTTCCGCGCAACTCAAGCTCCGAGCGCAAACTTCTCCAGTTTTCAACAACGCCGTTATGAACAACGCCGACCGAGCCCGCAATGTGAGGGTGAGCGTTGGCGCAGCTGTCAGGGGCTCCCTGTGTCGCCCACCTCGTATGCCCTATTCCGACATCGCCCGGGGGGAAAAGGGGAACCCAGTTTTGCGACAAGCCGGTTTATCTTCCCCGGGACTTTTGAAAACCTTCGCGCCGTCCTTGCCCACAAGACATATTCCCGCCGAGTCGTAGCCGCGGCTGTCAAGTTTCTCAAGCCCGCCGCACACAACATCGCAGGTCTTTTCGGGAAACCCCAGATAGCCGACTATTCCGCACATCAGTCTTTTTTTCGTCCGTTTTTTTGAGCGGTTCCACTCGGCTATCTCTCTCTGCCTGCTTCTGCCAATCGCAAGCGCGCGCGGGGAAACATCACTTGTTATGACGGAACCCGCGGCGGTTACGGCGTTTTTTCCGACCCTTACCGGAGCAACAAGCATGGTGTCGCTGCCTATGAAAGCGCCGTCTTCAACGGTCGTGCGGTGTTTTCGGACGCCGTCGTAGTTGCATGTGACGGTTCCCGCCCCTATGTTAACTCCGGCTCCGAGCTCCGAGTCTCCCACATAGGAGAGGTGGGGAATCTTTGAGTTTCTGCCCACGGAAGATTTTTTTATCTCAACAAACGCTCCCGCTTTGGAGTCTTCCATAAGCACGGTTTCGGGGCGCAGTCTCGCAAAGGGACCGACCGCGGAACCGGAGCGCATAACGCACCCGTCAAGCATTGAGGAAAACTCCACCCGGCAGCCCGCCGCCAAACTGCTGTTTGTTATGTGGGTTCCGGGACCTATCACGCAGTTCGCCCCGATTTTGCTGCGGTTGATGAAAGAGCAGGGATGTATGACGGTCGCCCCGCCTATCTTTGTTTCGGGGCAGATATAACTTGTAGCGGGGTCGTAAATCACAACGCCCAGACGCATGAGGCGGGAGTTCACCCTTTCCCTCATATAAGACCCGACCGCGGAAATCTCCGCCGGAGTGTTCACGCCCGCAACCTCGCCGAAATCGGCGGACTTGACCGTGCCGACTTTCTCGCTTTTGAGCAAAGCGGCTTCAACAAGGTCGGTTATGTAGTATTCCCCCTTTGCGTTCTTTTTTTTGAGACCCGCAAGAGCGCCGCGCAGAAAAGACATTTTGAAACAGTATATTCCGGCGTTGACCTCGCGTATTTTCTTCTGTCGGTCGGTGGCGTCCGGATGCTCAACTATCTTTGCGGGTTCTCCGTCTCCGCCGCGAACCACCCGTCCGTAACCGTCCGGGTTTGGCGCGAAAGCGGTTGCAAACGAAACCGCCGCGCCGCTTTTTCTGTGAGAGGAAACCAGTCTTTTTATCAAAGAACCGGTAACGGCGGGCATATCGCCGTTGATAACAAGCGCGTCTCCGCGTTTTCGGGAAATAAGTTCAAAAGCGCACGAAAGGGCGTGCCCCGTGCCGGACTGCCGGTTCTGGCGGACAAACTCAACCGCCCCGAGCGCATCGTCCGTGGAAAGGAAATCAACAACGGCGTCCGCATCAAAACCCACAACCGCAACCGTTTTATCCGGTTTTGCGGCGGCAACGGCGACCGCGACATGCCTCACCATCGGCGTTCCCAGAATCGGAAGCAGCGCTTTCTGGCGCTCCCCGCCCATTCTGGAACTTTTTCCCGCGCAGAGAATTACGGCATACAAAGACAAAGTTTAATCCGGCAAAGCCATGTTAAAACGGAATATCGTCATCCATGCTTTTGTCGTCCGGCACTTCAATGGGAGGACGACCGCTTTCGCTTTCCTGAGGCGGCTTCTCTACGCCCGAACTTTCCTGACCGCCGCCGAGAAACTGAAGTTCCTTTGCGTGTATCTCGGTGGTGTATTTGGTGTTTCCGTCTCTGTCCTCCCAAGACCTCGTCCGTATGGAACCCTCCACATAGACCGGTTTTCCCTTGGAAAGATACTGTCCGCATATCTCCGCAAGCCGACCCCACGCCACAATTCTGTGCCATTCGGTCCTCTCATTTTTCTGCCCGTCCTTTCCCGTCCACGACTCGTTTGTGGCTATGGAAAAGTTGGCGACCGCCTGACCCGAAGCGGTGTATTTCATTTCCGGGTCGTTACCGACATTGCCGATTATCGTTGCCTTGTTGACTCCTCTCATTTTTCCTCCGGGGTAAAAATTTGCGGGAAAAGTGTGAAGTGTGAAAAGCAAAAAGTCAACATTCGGATATTACGGGGGAAGAACTTCCAGAAGTTTTTCAAGGATTCTTGCCGTCATTCCCCAAATCCTCCGGCCCTGACAAACAAACTCCGGCGAATCCGCGCCGTCAAGACGCCTCAAATCCGAAACGGGCATCCAGAAAATCCGCTCAACCTCGTCGCAAGCCCGCGCCGATGCGTCAGAAACAAGGGCGCACACAAAGGGGGTAACAAAATAAGAACGCTCACCCCTCCGCGCCGCCGGACGCGGCATCTCATCGTCAAGTCTTCCCGCCACCCTGCCGCACCGTTCAAGGTTCAGCCCCGTCTCCTCAAATGTTTCCCTGACGGCGGTGGCAAGCATATCCGGGTCGCTTTCCTCTTTCATTCCGCCGGGAAAAGCGATATGACCGGAAAACCTGTCAAGCGGGGAAGCCGCCCTTTTGATAAAAAACAGCTCCGTCCCTCCGGCGCCGCGCCTGATAATCGCCATAACAGCCGCGCGCACACAGTCCCCGGGAAACTCAAGCGGACGAAGCGGACGGTTTGAAAGATTTTTCTCAAGGGATTTTATAAACTGTTCGTCAAACATCTTTTTAAATTCCACATTCGCGCCGGAGGGTCATCTCAACTCCGCCACTATGTTTCCCCATCCGTCCGTCTCGCAACGGAATTCAGGCGTTATCATCAAAACCGAACTGTCCTCCAAAACCAGCGCGGGACCTTCAAAGCGGAAACCGGAACCCATTTCGGCGCGTTCATAAACCCCGAACTTCACAAACGAGCCGCCAAACCAGACATCTTTTTCCCGAACCTCCGCGCCTTTTCCCGCATGGGGTTGTATCTCGGGCAACCGCACACCGCTTTTGCCGACACGAAAACGGATTTGTGCCGCGGTTGTCTCAACCCGCCTGTCCTTCATCGCGTATCCGAATCTCTGAAAATGGAAACGGTGAAAATCCGAAACAAGTCCGGCGGAAAACGGAACCGTTATCTCATGCGACTGCCCGCGGTATCTTGCGTCAACAAACCTTTCCGCCTGAAAATCGCCGCTGGGATGAGCGGAGCGGGCGGACTCCTCAAGTTCGGAAAGCGTTTCCGTTATGAGGCGCATACCGGCGGGAGCGTCCGCAAAGCAGCTTTTCCTGTAATCGCCGCTGAAATCCGAAAGAAGCATTCCGAGGGCGGAAAGCGCCGCCGGATGGCGGGGGAAAACGACCTTTTTAATTCCCGCCCCCAGAGCGAGTTCGCAGCAGTGAAGCCCCGCCGCTCCGCCGAAACCGAACAGGGAGAACTCTCTGGTGTCAACCCCTCTGTCTGCCGCAATCACTCTTATCAGCCGCTCCATTGAAGAGTTGACCACCCTCACAACCGACTCCGCCGTCCGCTCCGGGGCGATTTCCGGCGCAAGCGCTTGAATTGCCGCGTAAGCCCTTTGCGGAAAAATCTTTTTCCGTCCGCCGAGAAAACGGTCGGGCTCCATCCTTGCGAGAACCACATTTGCGTCCGTCACCGTGGGAAGGTCTCCCTTGCCGTAGCATGCGGGACCGGGCTCCGCCCCCGCGCTCTGGGGTCCCGTTTTAAGAACGCCTCCGGGGTTCATTCGCGCTATTGAGCCCCCGCCCGCGCCCACGGTTGATATGTCTATGCAGGGAATTCTGAGCGGAATTCCCCCCACGCTGCTTTGAGACGCAAACGCGGGAGCGCCGTCACAGAGCGACACATCGGTTGAAGTTCCGCCCATGTCGCAGGTGATTATCTTGGTCTCGCCCGTCAGTTCCGCTATCTTGAAAGCGCCCATCACCCCTGCCGCGGGACCGGAGGTCGCCATCCTTACCGGCTCGTCCGCAACTCTGTCCGGGTCGGCAATCCCTCCGCTTGATTGAACGATAAAAACTTTCGCGCCGCCAAGGGATGACGACAGGGATTTCATGTAGTTTCTGACTTTCGGAACAAGGTAAGCGTTTGCGACTGTTGTGGAAGCCCTTTCATACTCCCTGAATTCGGGGGACACGGTTGAGGAAAGAGACACGGGAATTCCGAGTTTTTCAATCTCGCGTCCGGCGGCTTCCTCGTGGGCGGAATTGGCGTAAGAGTGAAGAAAGCACACCGCAACGGATTCCGCCCCGCATTTGCCGACCGCTTCGGCAAGTTTTTCAAGTTCTTCTTTTGAGAGAGGGACAAGCGCGTTTCCGGAGCCGTCCATTCTCTCTTTGACTCCTATTCTGAGCGGGCGCGGCACAAGCCCTTCGTTTTTTTCCCAGAAAAGGTCATACAGTTTTGCGCGGTTCTGCCTGCCAATCTCAATTATGTCTTCAAATCCCCGTGTCGCCACAAAAGCCGTTTTTGCCCCTTTTTTTTCAAGAAGCGCGTTTGTCGCCACGGTTGTTCCGTGAATAACGGTAACTTCGGCGGAGCCGCCTCCGGTAAAGTGTGAAACCCCCTCGGCGACCGCAAGGGCGGGGTTTTCGGGAGTGGAAGGAACTTTGTAAATCTTCACCGCTTGGCGGTCAAACATCGCCAAATCGGTAAATGTGCCGCCAATATCAACCCCGATTTTGAGCGCGGAAGCCATTGTCAGTGCAAAGTCGCGCGGTGAAAGCGCCGGAGCGCGAAAATGTGTCTATTTTGTTCCGCCGTTCGGACGGTGGAACTTCAGTTTCCCCTCGGCTATCTCCTTGAGGGCGCTGATAACGGGTTTGTGCTCATCCTGAACGCGGGAGCTTTTGTCCATGTTTTTCTCCACAACCTCGGAGACCGGAACTTCATCGCTCGCTTCATAACCCGTTTCCAATTGCGAGAGTCTTCTCTCTTTCTCCATAAGGTCAATCTTTTTCATAACTATCTGCTTCGCCCTTTTCATCGCTATGATGGAAAGTTCAAACCTGTTTCCCACAATTTCCATACAGTCTTCTATCGTAACTCTTGCCATTTGTGTCCGCCTCCGTGAACCCGCCTTGCGACTGTGAATCCGCCGCTTGTGCGGGTAATATACCACAATATCAGCGGAAAGAACTTATGGATACGGGAATATTAAAATTCGGAGCCGACGGGCTTGTGCCGGTAATTGTTCAGGACTGTTCAGACGGGAGGGTTCTGATGATGGCTTGGGCGGACGAGGAAGCGTTGCAAAAGACCGAGCAGACCGGAACGACTCATTTCCGGAGCCGTTCACGCGGAAAGCTGTGGAACAAGGGAGAGGAGTCCGGCAATTTTCAGAAGGTCAGGGAAATCCTGTTTGACTGCGACCGCGACTGTGTTTTGTTTCTTGTGGAGCCGACGGGACCGTCTTGCCACACCGGAGAAGAAACCTGTTTTCACACCGACAAGGATGGCGGACGGACTTCCGCCCCCGCTTTTGAAAAAGGGAATCTGGCGTCAATTGAAAAGGTTTTTCAGACCGTAAAAGACAGAAAATTCAATCCGAAAGAGGGTTCATACACAACCGCTCTTTTTGAAGGTGGAACGGACAGGATTGCGAGAAAAATAGTGGAGGAAGCGGGGGAGACAATCATAGCGGCAAAGAATACGAGCAAGGAGGAGGTAACTTCCGAGATGGCGGACTTGTGGTTTCACTGTCTCATAATGCTTGCCGAGCAGGGGCTTTCACCGGAAGATATTGACAGGGAACTTGAGAGAAGGATGGGGATTTCGGGGTTGGAGGGGAAGGGAGGGAAGCCGTAGGGACTCCCGTATCTGATTACTTGGCAATACTTATTACAAGGGTCAAAAGAACAAACACGCAGCCAATTGTCCACTTTTGCTATTTGGAAAGAATCGCCACATTGTGACTCAAAGACTGCAACGATTTTTTAACATCAGAGAAAGCGAAACTTTCGAAAAAAACAGATATTCAACATCTTTTCCGTCAAACTCCATCTTTCAGACCCTTTTTCACACAAAAAATTGAAAATTAAAGTCTAACTTTTTCGGTTTGTTGGTGTCTTAGTATTTTGTATGCCTCTTTCTGTTTCAACCGTTTTTAGTGGATTTCCAGAACCACCTTTGTCATTTTGAACTGGAACTTCACTAGGCTTTGGCAATTCCGGAGGATTTGTCTTATTCTTATTTTCTGTGCTCATTGCGTTATCATACCAATTACAATTGAAATGGTCAAGCATACTACACAGCCAACTACAAAACAAAAAGACACCTTTGTGCACTTTGTTTTACTATGAAGCATATTTTGTGCGTTTTGGTATCGTTCTTTCAGAGATAAATGTAGATCAGATAAGTATTTTTCCCATGCCATGGACTGCATGTTAAAAACGTCATCAGTATTTGTATGAACACCAACCTTTTTTGGCCACATGCTATAAAGGGCAACTCCAACAGAAACCACACCAAACACAAGACCAGCAAACACTGAATAACTTCTCCACGGATGCAATATATAAAAACCTCCAAGATTGTTGGATAAAGCTATAAGTAGAGCAGGAACAAAGAGAATAACGTAAGAACATTTTCTGTTTTCTGCTTCAGTACAATTGAGTGTGTCAGCCAAATCTGCTTCTTGTATTTTAATGGCATCTTCCTTGATTTTTATCAAATCATTTTTCGGGCAATTTTTCATTCTCTTTTCTCCTTTTTGTTTCTTCTCCCATCTCCCCCACAATTTTAACCGTCTTAACACTCACTACGCAAACTCTGCCAAGCAGTTTGATAACATCCTCTTTGTGGTCGGCAAACTTGTATGTGTTGAACTTCTCCCTGATTGTCGGGTCTTTTGGCTTCTTTTCTTTGTATTGGTCAAGCACCCATTCAAGGGCGGAGCGATTGCCTAATCTGTATTCCCATGCTTCGGGCGGAATTCCCTTTAGTTCGGTTTGTTCGTCAAGAATGATTGTCCCCTGTTCTTTGTCGGCTTTCAATTTGACTTTGCCCGGTTCGCAATCGCTATCTTGCCTTTTGAGCGGATAGGGTTTCTGTCTTTCAAAACCGATGTGCAATTTCATTAAGTCTTTTCCCCATTTCACCCATTGCGGAAAATTGCCATAAAACGGCAGGCGTGGAAACTCCCGTTTGAGATTGATTGCATATTTTTCCAAATATGCGGGATTGTGTAAAACGGCATAAGTATAATGGAAAATATCTTCGGCGGTAATTTTCTTGTTATCGTAATAGTCTCGAAACCGTTTCAAACCCCAATCTGTAATATTGACGTAGCGGTTTCCCTCATCATCGTAGCGGTAGAGTGGTAGGCATTGACTATCACCTGTAAGATGAACATCCGGCAAAATCTCACACCCTAAAGCGTAAAAATTCTTGCCATTTGTATTGAAGCAAATAACCGTGTTCTCCTCTTTTTTACCATCCGGGAAAATGCTACGCATCTGATATTGCATACAGTTCAGTTCTCTCTTGAAATAAAGAGGCTGCACAACAAACGGACGATACAAAGATTTTCTAATACAATCGGAAGAAAAAGACACTTCAACATTTCGCCGCAAAAATGTTTTCATCTCTCTATCCCATTTGATACCAATTCCAAGTTCATTGTCCGTTAACGGCTTAATTGCATTCTCTTTTCGTCTTTCTTCATAAACATTTACAAGGTATTTCACTTTGCGCAACAGTTCTTTGCGTCCGAAATCATAAACCCATTCATCCCGATTGGTTTTCACACCGTTGGAATAAAGACTGAAAACAGCTTTCTCGGCGGCGGGTATTTTTGCATTCTTGGTGGTTTTTTCCGCAAGACAAAGAAGTTCGTCAAAGTCGTTGTCGGTTAAATTGAGCCAGTTGTTTTTTGAATCGGGGACAATGTGTTCAAATTCAATTTCGGAAAAAGAAGTCGTGAAAAGAAACGCAAGTTTATCAAGAGCGGTTTCGTTGTCTTCTCTTTTCACATAATAAATATCGCAAATCTTCTTTTTAGTTTCACTGCGGACGAAAAAACCGATTGACACTCCGGTCTGTATTCCGAAAACATTATGAGTAGTGCCGGAAATTTTAGGGTTCTTTCTTACATCGGAGCCCAAGTCAACAACATAGATTTCACTGAATTCTTTTGAAACAACCTTGCGAAAACCATCGTCTTGCCTCGCGTCCAAATAAGCACGGTTGGTAATGAACGCAAGCACACCGTTCTTATCCAATCTGTCAGACGCCCAACGGACAAACCTCTTATACATATCGTATTGCCAATTCTGGTTTTGCGCCGTGCCTTCCGCCACATAAGTCTCCTTAATACGCTTGTCAATCCCCTCATATTCCCGATTCTTGTTGTTCTCATTCTCATTCCGCTGATTGGCATTGTAAGGCGGATTCCCAATAATCACCGAAATATCTTTTTCATTCTGGTTTTTGACACGCTCCAAATTTTCATCGCTTAATCCGCCGAGCAAATCCCCCTGCCCTTTTCTTCCCTCAAACGAAAGATTGTCCAAAGTGTCAACAAAACATATATTCGGAAACTCTTTATACTTTCCCGTCTTCTGTTTGTAAGTGTATTCAATGTTCAAATTGGCAATATAATAAGGCAGTATTCCGACCTCGTTTGCGTGTATCTCATTTTCATATTTATATGGAATATGCGCCTTCGGAATAAACTCAATCAAATCCGTTATGAAAGTTCCGGTTCCCGCCGCAGGGTCAAGAATCTGCACATTTTTGTCGCAAAGACGGCGACCGAAATGACGCTTCACAAGTTCATCGGCGGCTTTTATCATAAATTCCACAATCTCATTCGGCGTATAAACAACTCCGAGACGGTCGGCGGCTTTGGGATTGTAAACCTTGTAGAAATCCTCATAAACCGCCTTGAGAAATTTCTGCTTCTCCCGATGACTGTCAATGCTTGCCGCCGCAACGGTAATCGCGCCGTAATAACCCTTGAGACGGTCAACCATTTCACGCCTTGTGTCTCCGGTGAAAAATGTTTCCTCAAGTTCGTCAAGACGACTTGCTATGTTGTTCTCCTTGTGAAACTGGTCTTCGCCGAAAACCTTCAGAAATATGTCTTTTGTCAGTATGTGCTGAATAAGCATTTCGCGCACATCCGCCGCTTCCACCGCCGGATTGATGGATTGCTGGCACAGTTCAAGAAACTCATCGGCGGATTTGCGGAATGCGGGCTTTTCTTTGCGGGACAGGTCAATCATCGCGCGGAGAGCGTCAAGCACTCCGGGCAGGTCTTCCTTGAACTGCTTTACGGCGTTTCGGAAATCCGCTATTTCCGGCGGTTCATAATCAAAAAAAACGTTGAGAAAACGGTCAAGGTTTCCGTCATCGGACATTTTCACCCTTTGCGTTTCAACACCGTTCTGTATCAAAACGGCGGTTTCCGAATCCTCAAAAATAATGTTTGAAGTCGGATAACCCTTCCTGATTTTTTTGCTTATCTCTTTGTCAAGGTCGTCTTTTGTGTCTTTCGCCTCCCAATATCCCCAAGTGAGACGCAAAGAGTCTTTTACGGTTCCGTCGGGAATTGAATCGGATTTGTATGGAAGTTCCGTAACAAGCGTGAGGCCGTGCCGCAAACAGTATTTATTCAGACACTCCTGAAACGCCCCGCGCAAAACGGTTTCATTTTCCGAACCGCTTACTTCGCGCAGTTTCTGAATGGTTTTCCGGTATTGCCGAGTGTATTCAACGCTCATCCCCTACCCTTTCTCCGTCTCAACCTTCCTCAACCCCAACTCCGCCATCTGCTCCGAATCTATCGCGGACGGAGCGCCCGTAAGCGGGCATATCCCCTTTTGCGTTTTCGGAAACGCCGTAACCTCCCTTATGGAACTCTGACCGGAAAGCATCATCACAAGCCGGTCAAGACCGAGCGCAACACCTCCGTGAGGCGGAGCGCCGAACTCAAGCGCTCTCAAAAGAAAACCGAACTGCTCCTCCGCCTCTTCCGCACTTATGCCTATCGCGCTCAAAACCGCTTCCTGCATACGCCTCGTGTGTATCCTTATGCTGCCGCCGCCCAGCTCAACGCCGTTGAGAACTATGTCATACGCCCTTGAAAGCATACCTTCGGGAGCGGTCTCAAGCTTCCCCTCGCTCCCCTCCGCCGGAGCGGTGAAAGGGTGATGAACCGCCTTGAGACGCCCTCCCGGCTCGCGCTCAAACAGGGGGAAATTCTCCACCCACACAAATTTGTATTCACCCTCTTTTATGAGATCAAGCCGCCGGGCAACGGAAAGTCTTACGGTTGAAAGAACGGCGTTGACCGTTGCGCCGTCTCCCGCGCCGAAAAATATCAAACCCCGCCGTGAATCCGCAAGACCGGTTTTGGCAAGCAGAGCGGTCTTTTCGTCTTCGGAAAGAAATTTCGCTATCGGAGACTGCCATGCGCCGTCCGTAACCCTTATCCACGCAAGCCCGCCCGCTCCCATTGACACCGCCTCATCGGTCAACTCGTCTATCTCTTTCCTCCCGAGAGCGGCGGACTCCCCCTCAAGGGCAAGCGCTTTTATCGTTCCGCCGCGCGCAAGGGCGGAAGAGAAAATCTTGAACTGTGTGCCTTCAAAAACATCGGACACACCGCAAAGCTCAAGCCCGAACCTCATGTCGGGATGGTCGTTTCCGTAACGGTCAATCGCGTCCGCATAGTCAATTCTGTCAAACGGCGGGTTTACCGGTATTCCCGCGACTTCAAAACATCTCTTGAGAAGCCCCTCCACAATTCCCATAACTTCCCGCTCGTCCGTAAACGCCATCTCAAGGTCTATCTGCGAAAACTCCGGCTGCCTGTCCGCCCTCAGGTCTTCATCACGAAAACAGCGGGCTATCTGGTAGTAGCGTTCAAAACCGGACGCCATAAGCATCTGCTTGAGTATCTGCGGAGACTGCGGCAGAGCGTAGAACTGCCCGGCGGCGGAGCGGCACGGAACGATGAAATCCCTCGCGCCCTCGGGGGTGGCTTTTGTGAGCAGCGGGGTCTCTATTTCCGCAAAACCGGAAGACTCAAGAAATGAGCGTGTGGCGGAAACAACACGGTGGCGAAGCAAAATCGCATCGCGCACAACGGGTCTGCGGAGGTCAAGAAACCTGTATTTCATCCTGATCGGCTCATCCGCGCCGATAACATCTTCAACGGGAAACGGCAGTTCGGGACAAGTGTTGAGAACCTCCGCTTCGGAAACGACTATCTCTATCTCTCCGGTGGGCATGGAGGCGTTTATCATGCCGGACTCCCTTTTCACAACCTTGCCGCGAACGGCGACAACCCATTCGCTTCTGAACCCCTCGGCAAGAGAGTGAGGGCTTCCTCTGGACGGGTCAAAAACGGACTGAACAACACCCCCGCCGTCCCGTATGTCTATGAATATCACCCCTCCGTGGTCGCGGCTTGACTGAACCCAGCCCATAACCGTAACCTCGCGTCCGTCATCAGAGGAGCGCAAAGCGCCGCAACCGTCAGTTCTTTTCCATCCTTCCATCGGGGAACCGCCTTATAAGGTAAAATCTCCGCCGACTCATCAGCCCCGCAAGCGGACGCCAAAAAAACCGACAGACGGGGATTGTAACAGACACAGACGGCCGCCCGCAAGCGGAAGACTCAAATGTTTCGCGCCCGCAACCGCCCGGTGAGCGGAAAACGGATGAATGGCAGCCGGGTGCGGGATTGGGGAAATATACTTTTTTTGGTTTTGACTCCCGCGCTTCCGCGGGAAGGTTTGGGGCAATCAGGAGTTGAGACTTCTTCCGACCGCTTTGGCGACAAGAGCGGTTCTTTTCATCAGGTCGTCAAACCGTTTCGGCTTCAGAGACTGCCCGCCGTCGCTCAACGCTTTTTCCGGCTCGTTGTGGACTTCCACCATCAGACCGTCCGCCCCCGCCGCGACCGCCGCCAGTGCCATGGGCGTCACATAGTTCCAGTATCCCGTTCCGTGGCTGGGGTCGGCGACAACGGGCAGATGGGTTTTCTGTTTCAGAACCGGTATGGCGTTCAAATCAAAGGTGTTTCTGGTCGCCGTCTCAAAAGTGCGTATTCCCCTTTCGCACAGTATCACATTCGGATTGCCTTCCGAAAGTATGTATTCGGCGCACATCAGAAACTCTTCTATGGTCGTGGAAAGCCCCCTTTTAAGAAGCACGGGTTTTGTTGACTTGCCCAGAATTTTCAGCAGGGAGTAGTTCTGGGAATTCCTCGCCCCTATCTGGAGCATGTCGGCGTATCTGTCCAGTTTTTCTATGTCGTTTGCGTCCATTATCTCGGTTACAAGAAGAAGCCCCGTCTCTTTTTTCGCCTGAAGCATAAGTTTAAGCCCTTCCTCTCCGAGCCCCTGAAAAGAGTATGGAGATGTTCGCGGCTTGAATGCGCCGCCCCTGAGCATGGAAGCCCCCGCCGCTTTGACGGCTCTGGCTATGGTCATTATCTGCTCTTCGCTCTCAACCGAACAGGGACCCGCTATGACGCATATCTCTTTGCCGCCGACAGTCACGTCCGCCACGGATATTTCCGATGTTTGATCTTTGATTTCGCGGCTTGCGAGTTTATACGGCTGAAGGATGGGAACCACCTTCTCAACTCCGCTGAGAAGCGCAAGACTTTCCTGATGAAGCGCCTTGTTTCTGTCGTCTCCCACAACGCCGATTACCGTGTGCAAAACGCCCTCTATCGGCTGGGCTTTGTAGCCGAGTTCCCGGATGGCGGAAACAACCTTGTCAATATCTTCCGCGCTGGCGGCGTTTTTCATTACAACTATCATTTTTTTGCCTGCTTTCCCTTCGGATGAGACTGTCGGCGCGGCGGGAGTTTGCCTCCCGTTTTCCGCTCGCCTCTCCCGCCGGAAGGGTCTATAACATATTGCCACACGGTTCTTTTGTCAATTTTCACTTTCGCGGCTGCGCGAACGCGGCGGACACGGCGCGTCTCAAAAGTTTGAAAATTCCGTCTGAAAATGTAGGTTTAGGTTCAAGTTTCAAAACACAAGGAGAGACCCTTTGAAAGACCATGTTTTTACACCCGGTCCCGTGCCGGTTCCAAGTAGCGCCCTGATTGAGATGGCGCGTCCCATAATCCACCACAGAACCGCCGAATTTGAGACGATAATGGAAAAAGCGGGGGACGATCTGAAATACATATTTCAGACCGCCGGAGAGGTTTTGATTCTTGCGTCTTCCGGAACCGGAGCGATGGAGGGGGCGGTGTCAAACACTCTTTGTCGGGGAGACAGGGTTTTGGTGGTCAACGGCGGAAAGTTCGGTGAAAGGTGGGGGAAAATCTGCCGCGCTTTCGGAATTGAGACCGAAGAGCTGGAAGTTGAATGGGGAATGTCCGCCGACCCGGATTTGATACGCGAAAAACTGGAGAAAGACCCGAAAATCCGCGCCGTTCTGATGCAGGCAAGCGAAACCTCAACCGGCATAAAACACCCGACCGCCGAAGTCGCCGGAATTACGCGCGAAAGGGACGATGTGATTCTGATTGTGGACGGCATAACCGCGGTCGGAGTTTTTCCGCTTCCGTTTGACGAACTGGGTATTGATGTGCTTGTGGCGGGGTCTCAGAAGGCGTTTATGCTGCCTCCGGGGCTTTCATTTGCGGCGATGAGCGAAAAGGCGTGGAAATTCCACGAGACTTCCGACCTTCCGAAATTCTATTTTGATTTCAAGTCCGCCTTGAAAAACGCGGGGAAAAACACGACTCCGTGGACGCCCGCCGTCAGTCTGATAAGGGGGCTTTCCATTGTTCTGGAGATGTTTCGCAAGGAGGGGCTTGAGAACATGCACAAAAGGCACGGTCTGTTTTCAAAAGCCACCAGGAGCGCTTTTGAGGCGATGGGGATGGAGTTGTTCACAAAAGGCGAGCCGAGTCCGGCTTTGTCCGTTGCGGTTGCGCCGCCGGAGATTGGAGCGGGCGCGGTGATTAAAAACCTGAAGGAAGATTTCGGAATAACGGTTGCCGGGGGGCAGGATCAGGCGAAAGGGAAAATTTTCCGCGTTTCGCACATAGGATACATAGACCGCTCGGATACGATAGCGTTTGTGTCCGCCGTTGAGCAGACATTGAAAAAACTGGGGCACAGGTTTGATTTCGGCGCGGGAACGGCAAAAGCCGGGGATATTTTAGGCGGATGAAAAAGTGGGTCACGGCTTTATGCTTGCTTGCGGTCACGCTTTCGGGATGTCCGGGAGGTGGCGGAGGTGGAGCGCAAGCGCCGCAACCTCCAACTCCAAGGGCGGATGAAATTTTCAGGGGCTCGATGCCCACGGAAAATTCTGTTGGCGCAGACACGCCCATACAACCGCCTCCAACTATGCAACCGATAGCGACCCCGAACCCTTGCGCTACGGTCTTTAATGCTTATATCGCCAACCCCGACGACACTTCTTTTGACACATGCAATCGGGCGAGAATTCCCGGATTGACACCCTTATATAACAGGGTTTCCGAAGGTGTCAGCGCCAATATAGCTGCGGGACAAAATATTCCGACACTGGGTGTGGTGATTGACGGACTTGGAGAAATTCCGGGAACCGGACGCGTCCACGGCAGCGTTGTTGTGGAAACGGCAAATGTTGCCACCCGACGGGAACTTTTTGAATACAGACGGGTGGGCACATCCAAAACTGACACAGTAGATAGGGTCATCAGGTTGAGAGAACAAGATCAGCGCAACCGTTTTCCCATGGGACCGATAGTCAACATTTCACAGGCGAACCTTTTTTCAACATCAACGGAAACAAATATTAATCTCATAACTCCCCAAGATGTTAGAGATGCAAACGCTCTTATGGTCATTTCAACTGGAAACTGGGGAAATAATTCGGGTTTCACCGTAAATGAAGGAACCTCAATAGAACTGGTAACAAGTCCTGAGCAACCGGCGCACAATCCCGACGCTTTAAGGGAGATTCACGAATTGACAGGATCTATTCTAATGGTCGCCGGTCTGACTAATCGCGGAGTGCCGATCATCAATCCGGAAAACGGATTTCACGATAGATATACCAACGGAGAACAACCTGAGATCCACAGCAGATCAAACCGTTGTGGTATCGCAATGGAATACTGCGTGGCGGCGCCCTACACTATCTACAACAGAGTAGAGGACAGGGGCGGTGGAAGATACGGTGTTGCAGGATTTAGCGGAACAAGTTTCTCCGCCCCTCTGGTCTCGGGAACTCTTATAAGCTTGCGTTATGTTTGGCCCCAACTGACTAACAGGCAACTTGTCCGGCTTGCATGCGCAACTGCTGTAGATCTTGGAGATTCGGGAATTGACGCCGTTTACGGTTGCGGACAGTTTTCGGTTCAGAGCATCTGGTTGCCCACGGGGGAACTTGTTTCCGACCCCATTGCGGAGTTTTCACTTCCTGTCGCAGAAGGCGCAATGCAACTTTCGGGAGCGTCTTTCAGCGAAACCGTCACAGTAACCGGATATGAAAACAACGAATTCGCGCGTGACTATCAAATTGCCGTCCCCGCATCTTCTTCCCCCACCTCACTGCGCATTGAACCCACAATCTCATGGGACAGCCTCAACACAATGCTGGAATTCAGAAACGACGGCTCTCTTTCCCTCCCCGTTGCAAACGGCAGAGGTTCCGCCGCCCATCTTTTCAAAGACACTTTCCTGTTCTTCAAGGAAGCAAACAGAGGAAGCGCACTCGGACTTTCCCACGCAAGCGGACTTTCCATTGCGTTTGAAAGGGAAACGGATTCTTTCTTCGGAAGCATAGGGAGCGGTTCTTATGAGTTCGGCGACACAAACAAGTTTGTAGCGTCTTTTGACAGACAGTTTAATCTGAACGAGACCTACGGAGTGGGAGTAAAACTTGCCGCCGCATACGGAGAAATGGAACCGGATATTTCACTGATAAAATCCGCAAGTGGAACTGCGCAAACTGCGCAAGTGTCATTAGTGAGAAAGAGAAACAATTTTGAGAGCCGTCTTGAGATGAACTACAACACGGGATTGAAAGGAACTGTTTCAATTCAGAACACGGATTACAGACTCAAGCCCAGAAGTGAAACTGCGGTAATGCTCAAAATGCGTTTTATGATATAAAGTTAATGGGTTGTTTTAAGAATCAGTGAGAACAATGGTTTTTACAAAACGTAAATGGAAGTCCGGTCTTTATCGGCGGGCAAGTTTCTGCGGAGCGGTTTTCTGTCTGGTCGTATTTCTGCTTTCCGGATGCGCGGGTTCGGCTGGCGGAGGGCGGTCATCATCACAGTTTTCTTCTCAAGCGGAGTTAACATCAGGTTCGGGGTCTTCTGAAACTTCTTTAACGAATGCAGGCGGAGCTGCTACCCCCCCCCCTCGGAATACCGGCGCCGCCTTTCAAATATCCGATTGCGATTGATTTGCCGCCGGATGATAATTCGGAACCCAGACCTTTCAAATATCCTATTGCAATTGATGTGCAACCGGAACGGATACGGTATGAATTTGAACACCCTTTTGACAAATCATGCGAATTTTTTAGGATTAGTAGAAATGCCTGTAAACCTACCTCATCGGTAGGTTATGCTGAACCTTTACCGCTTCCCGAAACGCCAGAACCGTTGCTAAACCATTGCGACCCGTTCAATTTTTCTCACGATGCGTGTTGGCGGTCAAGAATTCCCGGACTGACGCCTTTGTATAACCTTGTGTCTGAAATGGTTGAGAAAGAGTTAAGTGCCGGCAATCCTATTCCAAAAGTGGGGCTTATAGTTGACAATGACAGACCCGGCTACGGACACCTGCAATTTGTGGTTGCGGGAGCCAGAGTCAGCACTCGACCGGAACTATTGAACACTGTTGATCTTACAGGGCAGTACAGTGGGCGACCGTTTGGTGGCTGGTATTATAGAAAGGTTGCACTCCAAAGGTTAAGTTTGGATAAAAAGAATTATCTCAGTGAATCACCCATAGTCAACTTCTCAGTTTCCGGAAGTTTTACAATATCAACCGCTCCTTCTTTTCCTTATCTGGAGAACTATATAACTTATCAAGACATACTTGATGCTGGCGCTATTATTGTTACTTCAGCCGGCAATCAGCGATACAATTCGGGGGGAGTATATCCGGATTTTTATCATCAATATGTGGGACTTTCGGCGGTGCAGGAAATCCATGAGAAAACAGGTTCCATCCTGATTGTTGCCGGTTTGCGATATGGAGGAGACCCGGTGACGAACGAAAAGGGTTTTCATAGAGGATATATAGGGGACAAAGAGCCTTTCTTGCATCCGCGTTCCGTCCGTTGCGGAGATACGATGGAATACTGCGTGGCAGCTCCTTTTCAGGGAACAAGTTTCGCTTCCCCTATGGTTGCGGGAACGCTTATGAGCCTTCGTTATGTATGGCCCCACCTTACCAACCAACAACTTGTCCGGCTTGCATGTGTAACTGCGGTAGATCTTGGAGATGAAGGAATTGACCCCGTTTACGGCTGCGGACAGTTTTCCGTTTCAGACATCTGGCAGCCCACAGGACAACTTGTTGAAGACCCCATTGCAGAGTTCTCTCTTGATATCGCAGAAGGCGCAATGCAGCTTTCAGGAGCGTCTTTCGGAGAAACGGTAACGGTAGCCGGATATGAAAACAACGAATTCGCGCGTGACTATCAAATTGCCGTCCCCGCATCTTCTTCCCCCACCTCACTGAGCATTGAACCCACAATCTCATGGGACAGTGTCAACACAATGCTGGAATTCAGAAACAACGGCTCACTTTCCCTCCCCGTTGCAAACGGCAGAGGTTCCGCCGCCCATCTTTTCAAAGACACTTTCCTGTTCTTCAAGGAAGCCAACAGAGGAAGCGCAATAGGACTTTCCCACGCAAGCGGACTTTCCGTTGCGTTTGAAAGGGAAACGGATTCTTTCTTCGGAAGCATAGGGAGCGGTTCTTATGAGTTCGGAGACACAAACAAGTTTGTTGCGTCTTTTGACAGACAGTTCAACCTGAACGAAACCTACGGAGTGGGAGTAAAACTTGCCGCTGCCTACGGAGAAATGGAGCCGGACATTTCGCTGATAAAATCCGCAAAAGGAACTGCGCAGACTGCGCAAGTGGCGTTTGTTAGAAAGAGAAACAATTTTGAGAGCCGTCTTGAAATGAACTACAACACGGGATTGAAAGGGACTGTTTCAATTCAGAACACGGATTACAGACTCAAGCCCAGAAGTGAAACCGCAGTAATGCTCAAAATGCGGTTTGGCTATGTAAGTCCAAAATAGCTCTATCGCAACAAAAAACAGCGGTGCGCATTGGAGGCGAGACGGGGGAAATGTCAATTCTCGTGCCGGATGCGGAGCGTTCACTTTTTCTTTCTGACTTTGTTCTTTATATTTCCCGTTCGGTTTCGTAATGGGGAAAAAGAAGAAAAACAAACAGAGTCAGAGGGTTTCACAAACTCCCTCGCCTCCGATACCGCAGGAAACTCCGCCCGTTAAGCGGGAAGAAAAGACGGGGCAAAAACTGTCTTGGATTCCCGCCTTCTCGGGAATGACGGGGAAAGAAGAGGACAGTCGCAATCTATACGCCATTGCCGTGTTCTTTACGGTTCTTGCGGTCTATCTGCTAACGATGCCGCGAGTTGTAACTTTTGAAGACGCGCCGTTGTTCAACATGAGTTGCTATTACGGACAACCGGCGCATCCGCCCGGATACCCGCTTTACTCTATTCTCTGTTTCCCGTTCGCTCATCTGCCGTTTCTTTCCGTTCCGATGGGAGGAAACCTCCTCAGCGCTCTGCTTGGCGCGGCGGGATGCGCCGTTCTGTTTCTGATTGCCGTAAATCTCGGCATTCGCCGGACTTACGCTCTTATGGCTGGTGTGTGTTTCGGCTTTTCAAGAATTTTCTGGTCGCAGGCGATAATCCAGGAGGTCTATTCCCTGCACTCATTACTTCTGCTTTCGGCGTTTCTGTTTGCACTGCTGTATTCCCGCAATCCGAAAGTCCGCCACCTTAAATGGTTTGCCGCGTTTGCGGGTTTCAGTGTGGCGAACCACTATCCGCTTTTTCTGCTGTCTTCTCCCGCTCTGATTTTTCTGTTAATCCCCGCATGGAGACGGATTGCCGGACATCTTGGCGACTTGTCCGTCCTCCGGTCTGTAACAGTAATTTTTCTCGGCACCGGCGTTGTTCCTTATCTCTACCTGTTTATGGCAAATCTTGACAGTCCGGTCAATTTTCTCGGCGCGATTGACAGTTTTGAATCGTTGAAGCTCTACATAACGCGCGGCAACTACTCGGAAATAGACAACCAGACAATATCCCCGTCTGAAAAAATTGTTTACTTCAAATTAATTGCAAAGAGCGCGGCGGCTCAATACGGTCTGCTCTTTCTTCCCTTTGCGATGGCGGGTTTTATTCTGTCTTGGAAGCGATGGGGCAAGGCGGTCTGCTGCGCCGTTGCCGCCCTTTATCTGTGCTCAACATGGCTGCTTGTTCCGCTTGTGAACTTCCAATACAGCGAACTGTGGGCGGGGGTGTTTTCCGTCTATTCGGTTGCCGCCTACTCCGCTTTCGCGCTTTGGGGAGCGCTTGCCGTTCAGGGCTTGATGGAATGGGGAAAGGAACGGTTTGACGGGCTTGGCGCGTTGAACGGAAAAGCGTGGCGTCTGTCCGGCGCGGTTTTTGCGGCGGCGATAGTTGCCGCCGTGGCATTTTCCAACTTTTCCTTTAATAACAGGGCGCAAGACCGGCTGGCTTATAACTACTCAAAAGCGGTATTTGAAACTCTTGACGAAAACGCGATTCTGCTTCTCAAAGGAGACCCCACCGCTCCGCTTGTGGAATTTCATTTTCTTGAGAGAGAGCGCAAGGATATTACCATTTACCGCACAAACGGAATCTTTCTCGCAAACAGATATGTAAGCGTTTTTGCAAACCACAGAGAAAAGAATGCGGCGGCAAAGAAACTGATTGATGAAACCGACAGACCGGTCTATTACATCAACGATAATGTTGATTACGGTTACGGTGCCGAGGATTTCGGCTTATACAAAAAAGTCCGCAAAGACCTGCCCGCCGGAGAGCGGAAAGTAACTCTCCGTCCCGAACTGTTGAGTTTGTGGGAAGAGTCCGAACTGCGGAGCGATGACCTGCATTTCAACTCCCGTATAAAAAGAAGCATCAGACTCGCCATTGCCGCGCTGGTATTTGAGGCGGACAATGTGAACCCCGAAGTTCGCAAGGCGTATGAGGAGAAAATGACGAACGGCAGTTATTACGAAATTTCAACTCTGGCGCAGGTGTTTGCGCTTTTTTCCTCGAACTTAAAACCGTCCGGCGTTAAAATAAGCGATCTGGTTGACAAAGCCGAAAGCATCGCGCCCGCCGATGCGAAACCCAAAGACCGCGCCCGGTTGCTTAATGTAACGGCTTTTGCGATTGTCAATTTCAAAGAGCGCAAAGGTCCCGAAGCAATCGGCGAAGCCGTTGAGATTCTCAAAAAATCCCTGGACATTTACCCTTCCCCGGAAAATTTAGCGGTTCAGTCCTTGTTGAGTATTTTTGAAGCGCTGAAAGACAGGGAAGAGATCATGAAGATACACAAACGCTACCCTTCAGCAAAAAGGAAAAACGGGGCGGAAAGTTGAAAGGCGCATCAGACGCGGTGGCAAACAACCGCATGGAGCGTTAAAACTGAGAAAAGAGAAACTCATTTCCCGTGTCGGCGGAGGAGAGTTCACTTTTTCATTCCTGTTCTTTATATTTTCCGTTCGGTTTCGCAATGGGAAGAAAAAAGAAAAACAAACAGAGTCAGAGGGTTTCACAAACTCCCTCGCCTCCAATACCGCAGGAAACTCCGCCCGTTAAGCGGGAAAAAGAGACGGGGCAAAAACTGTCTTGGATTCCCGCCTTCGCGAGAATGACGGGGAAAGAGGACAGTCGCAACCTTTACGCCCTTGCTTTGTTCTTTGCGGTTCTTGCGGTCTATCTGCTAACGATGCCGCGAGTTGTAACTTTTGAAGACTCACCGGGATTCAACATGAGTTGCTACTATGCGCAACCGGCGCATCCGCCCGGATATCCGCTTTATTCTATTCTCTGTTTCCCGTTCGCTCATCTGCCGTTTCTTTCCGTTCCGATGGGAGGAAATCTCCTCAGCGCTCTGCTTGGCGCGGCTGGATGTGCCGTTCTGTTTCTGATTGCCGTAAATCTCGGCATTCGCCGGACCTACGCTCTTATGGCTGGCGCGTGTTTCGGCTTTTCAAAGATTTTCTGGTCGCAGGCGATAATCCAGGAAGTCTATTCCCTGCACTCACTACTTCTGCTTTCGGCGTTTCTGTTCGCGCTGCTGTATTCACGCAATCCGAAAATCCGTTACCTCAAATGGTTTGCCGCATTCGCGGGTTTCAGTCTGGCGAACCACTATCCGCTTTTTATGCTTTCTTCTCCCGCTCTGATTTTTCTGTTAATCCCCTCATGGAGACGGATTGCCGGACATCTGGGGGATTTGTCCGTCCTCCGGTCTGTCGCAGTGATTTTTCTTGCCACCGGCGTTGTTCCCTACCTTTATCTGTTTATGACAAATCTTGACAGTCCGGTCAATTTTTACGGTCCCATTGAAAGTTTTGAATCGTTGAAGTTCTACATAACGCGCTCCGGCTACTCGGCGGTAGACAATCAGAAAGTCTCTATGTTTGAGAAAATTGCTTACTTGAAGTTAATCGCCGAGAGCGCGGTCGCCCAATACGGTCTTTTGTTCACGCCCTTTGCGGCGGCGGGTTTTGTTCTGTCTTGGAGGCGTTGGGGCAAGGCGGTCTGCTGCGCCGTTGCCGCTCTTTATCTGTGCTCAACATGGCTGCTTGTTCCGCTTGTGGATTTCCAATACAGCGAACTGTTGACGGGGGCTTTTTCCGTTTATTCGGTTGCCGCCTATTCATCTTTTGCGCTTTGGGGCGCTCTTGCCGTTCAGTATGGGATGGAAAAGGCGCACGAGGGGGCGGGCGGACTTTTTACGGACGGGCGAATCAGGCGGTTTTCCGGCATCGCTTTTTCAGTGGCGATGGTTGCCGCCGTTGCGCTTTCCAACTTTTCTTTCAACAATCGGGCGCAAGACCGGCTGGCGCATGGCTACTCAAGGGCGATAATTGACGGTCTTGACAACAATGCGGTTCTGCTCATAGAAGGAGAAACCGAGGCTCCGATTTCGGAACTCAACCTTATTGAGGGCGTGCGCAAAGATGTTGCGATTTACAACACAACGGGAATTTTTCTCGCAAACAGATATGTGAGCGCTTTTTCAAACTCCAAAGAAAAGGACGCGGCGACAAAAAGACTGATTAAAGAGACGCGCAGACCGGTCTATTACCTGGGCAATGTTGACCACGGTTACGGTGTTGAAGATTTCGGCTTATACAAAAAAGTCCGCAAAGACCTGCCCGCAGGCAGGCGGAAAGTCACTCTCCGTCCCGAAGTTTTGAACTTGTGGGAAGAGTCCGAACTGCGGGGCGATGACTTGCATTTCAACTCCATTATAAAAAGAAGCATCAGACTCGCCATTGCCGCGCTGGTGTTTGAGGCGGACAATGTGAGCCCCGAAGTTCGCAAGGCGTATGAGGAGAAAATGACGAACGGCAGTTATTACGAAATTTCAACTCTGGCGCAGGTGTTTGCGCTTTTTTCCCCGGACTTGAAACCGTCCGGCGTTAAAATAAGCGATCTGGTTGACAAAGCCGGAAGCATCGCGCCCGCCGATGTAAAACCCAAAGACCGCGCCCGGTTGCTTAACGCAACGGCTTTTGCGATTGTCAATTTCAAAGAGCGCAAAGGTCCCGAAGCAATCGGCGAAGCCGTTGAGATTCTCAAAAAATCCCTGAACATTTACCCTTCCCCGGAAAATTTAGCGGTTCAATCCTTGTTGAGCATTTTTAGAGACCTGAAAGACAGGGAAGGGATAATGAAAATACGCAAACGCTATCCTTTCGTGGAAAGGGAAAATGCGGCGAAAAACTGACAAACGACCCTGACACGGAAGCGTATGACCGTATGGAGCATTGAAATCAAAACAGGGAAATTCGGCTCTCGCGCCGGAAGCGAAGAGTTCACCTTTTTTTCCGAACGGAAAGAGCGGCTTCATACAAAAACCCGATGTTTGGTTGACCGTCCCCGAGGGGATTCGAACCCCTGTTGCCGCCGTGAAAGGGCGGTGTCCTGGACCAGGCTAGACGACGGGGACCGGACTTGAAAGTGAGCCGTGCAGGATTCGAACCTGCGACCCACTGCTTAAAAGGCAGTTGCTCTGCCAGCTGAGCTAACGGCTCAAGTCGAACAATGATAACACAAATTGCCGATGTTGAAACAGACCCGCGCCGCGCTTTTTTACAAGAGCGGAAATTCCGTGCAATCTTATCCCGCCTCCGCAAGGAACCGCCGTCCATGAATTTCGCGCTGACAACCCTCTCCAACTTCTTTTTCTTCTGCAACTTCTCCTCGTTTTTCCTGCTTCCGGTTTTTATAAAAAACCTCGGAGGCAAAGAGTCGGACATCGGCTATGTGATGGGCAGTTTCGGCGTAACATCTCTGCTCTGCATACCCGTTGTGTCAACTCTTGCCGACCGCCACGGGCGCAAAATTTTCATGGTTGCGGGAGCGTTCCTGATGGCGGGAGCGTCTCTGTGCTTTCTCTTTGTCGGCGATCTGGGATATGAGATTTTTGCTTTGAGACTGATACAGGGGGCGGGATTCGCCTCGTTTTTCACTTCCGCGGCGACAACGGTTTCAGACACCGCGGAGAAAGACCGCATCGCCGAAAGACTGGGAATTTTCGGCGCGTTTACGATATTTTCATACGCAATAGGTCCCCCGGTCGGCGAGTGGGTAATGAAGGTGTGGGGAAGCGACGGGCTTTTCATATCCGCCGCCTCTTTCGGCTTCATATCCCTTGTTCTTTCACTGCTGACACGTGAGGGAAACTTTGCGCGACACGGAGACGGGGAGCGGTTCGGCGGATTTTTCAAACTCCTTGTCGCAAGGCAATACAGGGCTGTTCTTTTCGCAAACCTCGCCCTTGCCTGCGGGCTCGGAAGTCTGCTCAATTTCTTTGCGGTGTTCGCGCGGGAAAACGGCTTTACGGCTTCACGTTTCTTTCTGACCTACGCCTTAACGGTGATAACGGTGCGGCTTTTTTCATCAAAAATAGCGGACAGAACGGACAGAAAAAAAATCGCCGCGCCCGCCCTGCTCATCGCCGCCGTTTCACTGCTTCTCATATCACAGGCGCGGTCAGATGCGCAGGTGGTTCTGTTCTGCTTTCTGTTCAGCGCCGGTTACGGCATCCTCTATCCGGCGCTCGGAGCCATGATAACGGACAGGGCAAAAACCGGAATGGCAAAAGCCATGGGCGCGTTCAACTCATCTTTCAGCGTGGGAATCAACTATGCCGCGTTCCCGCTCGGAATAGCGGCGGAAAACTTCGGGTTTCGGGCAATGTATGCGGTCGCCGGACTGATTGTGCTTTCGGGCTTTGCGGTATTCCAAGCGTTTGAGCGGGAAGCTCCGCGACAGGGAGGCGGACGATGAGAAGAAATCCGAGGGTGTTGAGATGGATAGTTCCGCTTTTGGCTGTCACCGTGCTTGCAAGTTACGGCGGAGTTTTTTCGCATTTTAGGCAGCACCGGGCGAAAAAAGAGGAAATTTTCCGTGTCGCGCAAATTATTGACGGCGACACAATAGCGGTTTACGGCAAAGACGGACGCAGACGCCTGCTGAGATACGAGGCGATAGACTGCCCGGAACAAGCGAGGGAAGACTCTCCCGGAGACCCGCTCTCGGAAAAAGCGACCGAACTCAACGCAAAACTTATCAAAGACGGAACCGTCCGCGTCCGGTTCGGGGAAGAGAGATACGAAAGATACGGACGGCTTCTCGGATTTGTTTTTTCCGGCGGCTTGAATATAAACAGAGAGATTGTCGCCGCCGGTCTCGCAACGGTTATTGAAATCGGATATCAAAACCCGGAGTTGCTGGCGGAACTTCACCGCGCGCAGAAACAAGCCATGGAAAACCGCATCGGCATCTGGGAGGGAAACGGAGTTTTTGAACCGCCGGAAAACCATGAACGGTTTGTCGTCCCGGAAAGCGGGGTCGCACCGATGGCGGGCAAGAGGATAGTGTTAAGGGCGAAAATCACCGGCACAACCGGCAAGAGAGGGGGAACCGTCATACTCAAAACCGAGGGCGGAGTTGAGATTGTAATTTTCGGCAACTCCATACCGAACTTCCGGCACTTCGGAATCAACCCGATTAAACACTACAAGGGCAAAACGGTTCAGGTTGTCGGCAGGGCGTCAATGTATAGGGGCGTTCCGAACATCATCTTAAGGCATCCGGCTTCCATATACGAAAGATGAGTTTTTCAAAAACATTGACGGACGGAGCGTCTCAAATCGGCGTTGAGATTGACGCCGAAACGCTTCGGCGGTTTGAGACCTTCTACGAACTTCTCGCAAAGTGGGCTTCCAAAATAAACCTGACTTCCATCAAAGACCCGCGGGCGGTTGCGGAACGGCATTTTATTGACTCTCTCACGGTTCTGCGGCACATTCCGCCCGAATGCTCCATGCTTGACATCGGAGCGGGGGCGGGATTTCCGGGAATTCCGGTTAAAATATGCCGTCCTTCAATCAGTCTGGTTCTTGCGGACTCGCGCGAAAAAAGGGTGTTTTTCATGCGCGAGGCAATCAGGAAACTCGGGTTGAAAGAAACCCGCGCAGTGAAGGCGAGAGCGGGAAAGGAAAACGAAAAGATAGGAGGCGGTTTTGACATTGCGGTTTCCCGCGCGGTCGCAGGCACGGCGGAGATTGTTCGTGTGGCTCTGCCTCTTGTAAAACAAGGGGGTATCGTATTGATTATGAAGGGCAAAAACGGAGCGCGGGAGTGGGAGAAGGAAAAACGGTTCATCCCGTCCGGCGCAAGAAGTGAAACCGCCGAAGAGATAACCCTTCCGGTAAGCGGGGGAAAAAGGTTTGTTCTCGGCTTGAGAAAACTATGAAAACTGTCGGCATAATAGGCGGAAGCGGGCTTTATGAAATGAGCGGGGTGGAAAACATTGAGCGGGTCAATGTCAAAACCCCGTGGGGAAATCCGTCCGATGAGATAATCACCGGCGCTGTGGGAGACACCCGCGTGGCGTTTCTTCCCCGCCACGGACGCGGGCACACGGTTCTGCCCTCGGAAATAAACTACAGGGCAAACATATACGCGCTTAAAAGTCTCGGAGCGCGGCGGATAATTTCCGTGAGCGCGGTGGGCAGCATGAAAGAGAGCATCAAGCCCGGAGAGGTGGTGATTCCATCCCAGTTCATAGACCACACGAAAAAGCGGGACGGTTCGTTTTTCGGAAGCGGTGTGACGGCTCATGTGTCAATGGCGGACCCCGTCTGCGGGGAACTTGCGGCGGTTCTTCAAAAATCCGCCGAGCAAACCGGAGCGGTTGTCCACCGCGGCGGAACCTACATCTGCATTGAGGGTCCGCAGTTTTCATCACGGGCGGAGAGCTCGCTTTACAGAGACTGGGGGGTCGATGTGATAGGAATGACCAACATGCCGGAGGCGAAACTCGCAAGAGAGGCGGAGATGTGCTACGCGACTCTCGCCATGCCGACAGACTACGACTGCTGGCACGCCGGACACGACGCCGTAACCGTGGAAGACATTGTTCGGACGCTTGCGGCAAACGTTGAAACCGCAAAAGCGATTGTAGGAAAGACCCTTGAACTGCTCGGGGACGGGGACGGCTGCCCCTGCCCTTCGGCGCTTGAAAACGCCATAATCACCCCCCGGGAAATGATAGGGGAAGAGGCGAAAAACAGACTTGGAATCATAATAGAGAGGTTTTTGAAATGAGCAAACTTGCAATAGTGGGAACGGTGGCGCTTGACTCCATAGAGACGCCTTTCGGAAGCGGAGACGACATTCTCGGCGGTTCCGCCGTCTATTCCTGTCTCGGCGCGTCTCTTTTCACAAAAGTCGGTATCTCGGCGGTTGTCGGAAAAGACTTTCCGCAGCCGCACACGGAACTGCTCGGTAGAGCGGGAATCGCCACAAACGGGCTTGAGAGCGCGGACGGAGAAACTTTCCGCTGGAAAGGCAGATACGATGAAAGTCTCGGAGACCCGGAAACCGTTTCCGTTGACCTCAATGTGTTTAAAAACTTCAAGCCGAAACTGCCCGAAAATCTGCGGAACTCGGAATTTGTGTTCCTCGCAAACATGGATCCCGTTACTCAGATGGAAACCTTGAAGCAGATAAAATCGCCGCGCGTTGTCGCGTGCGACACTATGAACTTCTGGATACAAAACAGCCTGCCCGAACTGATGAAAACCCTGAAGATGGTGGACATTCTCATGATAAACAACTCAGAGGCGCAGCTGTTGAGCGGTGAAAAATCCGCCCGCGCGGCGGCTCGCGCCATAATGGGCATGGGACCGGGAACGGTTGTAATCAAAAGGGGCGAATTCGGTTCCATAATGTTTTCCGGCGACGAAATATTCTGCTCCGCCGCATATCCCGTGGAACGCGCCGTTGACCCGACCGGAGCCGGAGACACTTTTGCCGGAGGGTTTATGGGCTACCTCAGCGAAAACGGCGCGGACAACCGGAAGGCGCTAAAAAAAGCGGTTCTTTACGGCGGCGTTCTGGCTTCATTCACGGTGGAAAGTCTCGGAACCTCAAGCATTGCAAAGTTGACAAGGGAGAAATTTGAAAGCCGTCTCGTCGATTTTATGAAACTGTCACGGATTTGAAACCACACTCCGCCGATGCTCAAAGTTCCAAGAAAATTTCCGACTGCACTTTCCGCCCTGCTTGCGTTCGCGTTGCTTTCCGTATCATGCGCCGGAACAAGCGGAGGTGCGGCGGACAGTTTCGGTCTGCAAAACCGTAAAAAACTTGCCGCATCATACGTGCGGGGAGGCGACTTCATCAGCGCAATAAGGGAAATTGCGATAGCGGAAAAACAAGCCGGAAACGACCCCGAAGTTCATCTCATAAAGGGCATCGCCTATTTCGGGCTCAAAGACCTGAACGGAGCGGAAAAAAGCTACAGGAAAGCGCTTGAGATTAAAGACGACTACACAAAAGCCAGATACAACCTCTGCGGTCTGTATGTTACAACGAACAGACCGGACAGCGCCATTGAGCACTGCTCCATCGTCGCGCGGGACATCCGGTATCCGCTCAGATACGCCGCGCTTGTCAACATCGCCAGAGCATACGGGCTTAAAAACGACACGGAGTCCGCGGAGCATTTTTTCAAAGAGTCCATAAAACTTGAGCCCTCAAACATTTACTCCAGAAACGAATACGGAAAACTGCTTGTGAAACTTTCAAGGGAAAAAGAGGCGATACGCCATTTCAAAACGGCGCTGAAACTCGCTCCGGGATACAACGAGGCGCGTTTGAATCTCGCGCTGACGCAAATCAAAACCGGCGACACGGAGTCCGCCTGTTCGGAACTCAGGCAAATCGTCCGCAACAAACCGCTTCCCGAAACCGGCGCAATCTCAGACTACAACATTGAAAAATTCTGCGGAAATTAAGACTTGCCGGAACGGAACACAAGCATCTTTTCAATCTGCATGTCACGAATTGTATGGGGAATTCCGCCGACTCCGAGACCGGATTTCTTCAAACCCGCAAAAGGCATGCCGTCTATGCGGAACGCGGTATGGTCGTTAATCATAACCGCCGAAGCGTTCAGACTTTTTGCCGCGGCAAACGCGGCGTCCAAACGGTTTGTGAACACGGCGGACTGAAACGCGACATCAAGCCCGTTCGCCCGCTCAATCGCCCGTTCCATATCGTCAACCTCATAGACGCACACAACGGGACCGAAAATCTCCTCCCGGCTGACACGCGCTTGGGGAGAAGGGTTCAGAAGAACGGTCGGCTCATAGCACCGGTCAAAAAGAATTTTCCCGCCGCAAACAAGTTCGGCTCCCCCTTCAACGGCTTCACAGACCCATTTGTGAACCCGCTCGGTCTCCCGCGGACGAATCAGAGGTCCCACCTGCGTTGACTCAAGCGCGGGGTCTCCGACTTTGAGACTCTCTGCCGCCTTTTTGAAAAGCGAAACAAAGCGCCGCTCCGAATCCTTTTTCACATATATCCGCTGAGTGGAAACGCACACCTGACCGGCGTGGTAAAACCCTCCCTTGGCAAGCAAAGCCGCCGCCTTTTCCATATCGGCATCGGGATAGACAAGAGCGGGCGCGACTCCCCCGTGCTCAAGTGCGCAACGGGTTCCGGGGGCGAGTTTGGAGCGCAGACTCCAGCCCACACTCGCGCTTCCTATAAAACTGAAAAAAGCCGCACGCTCATCGGTAACAAGACGCTCCGAGGTCTCTCTTGAGTCCGTCACAACAACCTGACACCACCCCTCGGGAAGTCCGGCTTCTTTCAAAATCCGTCCGAAAGCGACACAGGAAAGAGGCGTATCGCCGGACGGTTTGACTATTACGGGACATCCGGCGGCAATCGCCGCGCCCGCCTGATGAACTATCAGGTTAAGCGGATGGTTGAACGCGCTGACAGCAACCACAACCCCTATAGGCTCCTTCAGTGTAAACGCCGTTCTGTTCGCGCTGTAAATGTCTCCTCCCATGGGAACGATATGCCCCGCCTCGGTGCGTATCGTCTCGGCGGCCGTCTTGAAACTGTCCGCCGCTCTGTAAACCTCCACTTTTGAATCGCCATACGGCTTTCCCCCTTCCTGTGTCGCCTGCGCGGTCAACTCGTCCATACGCTCCGTTACAATGGAAGCGGCTTTTTCCAGAATCTCCGCCCTTTGCTGAACGGAAAGCCAGTTGTCGCGGTTCAGATAAAGGTTCCGGGCGGTCTCAAACAGACCGTCCAGATGTCGCAGTCCGATGGTTTCCAGATGCGCAATAACTTTTCCGTCAAAGGGGTTCTTGACCTCAATCTCTCCCTCGGCGGGAAATTTGGATTGAAACTGCAAAGGAATTTTCATATTTTTTCACCTCGTCAAACAAAAAACGAATTATAACAGATTTAAACTGTTGAAGCGGTTAAGAATCAAGCAAACCCGCCGATGGAGCAGCCGTCGCGCTCACACGCTTTCAAGACGATCCGCGCGCACGCGCGCGCGTCTTCAAGGGCGTCATGGTGATTGAATGAAATGCCGAGATTCAAGCATAAAGTTTTGAGAGACGCCCCGCCGGTCAGGATACGGCTTCCCGCAAACGCGCGGCGGGCGATTTGAACGCTGTCAATCCACTTGCAGCCGATTGACGCAATTCCGTATTTCCGCTTTGCCTGACTGACCGCTTGGAGATCAAAAAGTGTGTGGCTTACTACAATCCGGTTTTGAAGAATTTCATGGAGTTTCGGAGCAATATCCGCAAATGTCGGAGCGTCCGCAACTTGGTATGGCTCAATTCCGTGAACCATGATATTGCCGGAAGAAAAATCGTCCTCGGGATTAACAAGGGTTGACCATTCATCCGCAAGAGCACCGCCCTTAACTTCAACAACGCCAATCTGACATATACTGCCCCGCTTTTGATTGGCGGTTTCAACATCTATTGCGACAAAATCGCTCATAGGGAGCAATTATACACAAACTGTTATAATCATTGAGTGAATCAACCAATATGCACAATCATAGCGGGACCCAACGGGGCGGGGAAAACCACTTTTGCGATGGAGTTTCTACCGCAGACCGATTGCGATGTTTTTCTAAACGCCGATATGATTGCCGCCGGACTTTCGCCGTTTCGGGCGGATGAAAAATTGCTTGAAGCGGGACGGCTTTTCCTGCGGGAAGTTGAGCGGCGCATTGAAAAGAGAGATCACTTTGCTTTTGAAACAACACTTTCCGGCACGGCGCATTTGGCGAGGGTTCGCCGTATGCTTGAAGGTGGCTGGAAGGTGAATTTAATTTATCTTTGGATACCAAGCGCGGAAGTGTCATTAAACCGGGTAAGGGAGCGCGTAAAACATGGAGGGCATAATGTGCCGGAGAAAGATATACGCAGACGCTACGGAAGAACGCTACGAAATCTGTTTGTTAATTACGCGCCGGTTTGCAGTGAGGTCAAGTGTCTTGACAGTTCCGACCCTGAGAGGAAACCTATTTTCAAACAGCAGGGAAAGGAAGTTGTCATAGAGAATGAAACATTGTATAAAAAAATGAAACAGGAGGCGGAGATGAAAGAAACCAAACTAAAAGAAACAACCAACGGGTATAAAGGAGACACGGAGATGACAGAACCTGAAAACGGCGCCAAATATCACATAGGCGATGTTGACATGGAAACGGTGTGGCGAATTCATCAGGACGCAATTGCAAAAGAACTTGAAAGAAAACGCAAGTTGGGATACGACGCTATTGTTGTTCGGAACGACACCATAATGAAGTTGCATCCCGATGGGAGTACTACGGAAATTGGAGTGGTTTAAGAAAATCCAAACAGGTTGTGAGAATTAAGTACTGTGTCCCTCATAATTCTAAAGCATTCTTATTTTATTTATGATATTTAGAATACTTTTCAGCAATCGCTACAACACTTTCCTTAAATTCCCGAATTCTTTCAGGGTGTCTTGGCCCACGACCCTTGCAGGGACGCTTCATAATATATGAATAATGCAAAATCTTGTCTATAACGGGAATTTGAAGCCCGTGGGATTCCATGGATTTCAAAATTGTACAGGCATTAACGCCAACGGCAACAAGCACTTCCGGCTTGCCATAGTTAATTTGTTCTTGAAGAACATGCCTCCAAATTTCGGCTTGATCTTTATGGCATTGAAGATTTTTTTGATTTCTATCACCAACAATCTCCGGCTCTTTAATAACATTTGTTATGTAACACTTCCATCCTTCATTCAACGCAGGGTCGCCAGTCTTGAGACCCGCTTCGGTGATTGCATCATGAAACAGTTTGCGTTCATCTGCTCCATAATCCCACTGCAGATTTTTCGATTTTTCCGAATACCTGCTGGCAACCTTTTCCACGGCGCTAAGGCTGGGATTTTCCGCAATAAACCATATAGCCGAATGAACATCTCCCAAGTAGCCCGTTAACCAGGGGAAGTCTATGAGCCAATCACTTAAACTGTGATTTTTGATAGTTTTCTTTGTTAAAGAAAGAAGATTCATGAACTCAAAACACTCTTTGCCAACTGAAAAGCACACAGACGAGCGAACTTGTAAAACCGTTTCATTCAAACGATTCGGTTTTTCGTTTTCTTGTTTACCCATTGCGAGTAAAAATTACTCCGTGAGTAAGGAGGTGATCCAGCCGCAGGTTCCCCTACGGCTACCTTGTTACGACTTCACCCCAATTACCGGCCCTACCTTAGGAGCCTGCATCCCGAAGGTTAAGCGCAACTACTTCGGGTAGAACCGACTTTCGTGGTGTGACGGGCGGTGTGTGCAAGGTCCGGGAACGTATTCACCGCAGCATTGCTGATCTGCGATTACTAGCGATTCCAACTTCATACAGGTGAGTTTCAACCTGCAATCCGAACTGAGACCGACTTTAAAGGATTAGCTTCCCCTCACGGGTTCGCAACCTGTTGTATCGGCCATTGTAGCATGTGTGTAGCCCAGAGTGTAAGGGCCATGCTGACTTGACGTCATCCCCACCTTCCTCCGACTTACCGCCGACAGTCTCTTTAGAGTGCCCGCCATAACGCGCTGGCAACTAAAGATAGGGGTTGCGCTCGTTACCGGACTTAACCGGACACCTCACGGCACGAGCTGACGACAGCCATGCAGCACCTGTACTAAATTCATCAGGCAAGCCCGATGTAATCAATGCTTTCACACTGACCTTAGATAGCATGTCAAACCCTGGTAAGGTTCTTCGCTTATCATCGAATTAAACCACATGCTCCACCGCTTGTGCGGACCCCCGCCAATTTCTTTGAGTTTCAGCCTTGCGACCGTACTCCCCAGGCGGGATGCTTAACGCGTTAACTACGACAAAGAAAAAAAATCCCTTCATCTAGCATCCATCGTTTAGGGCGTGGACTACCCGGGTATCTAATCCGGTTCGCTACCCACGCTTTCGTCCCTCAGTGTCAGTACCAAGCCAGTTGGCTGCCTTCGCTAACTGGTGTTCCTCCCGATATCTACGCATTTCACCGCTACACCGGGAATTCCGCCAACCTCTCTTGGACTCCAGTCTGGCAGTTTTGGATGCAATTCCGAAGTTAAGCTCCGGGCTTTCACATCCAACTTATCAGACCACCTACGGACTCTTTACGCCCAGTAATTCCGAGCAACGCTTGCCCCCTCCGTATTACCGCGGCTGCTGGCACGGAGTTAGCCGGGGCTTCCTCTGAAGGTACCGTCAAGTCTGCAAGGTTAATTTGCAGACCCTTCTTCCCTCTTGACATAGGTTTACAACCCGAAGGCCTTCTTCCCTCACGCGGCATCGCTGGGTCAGGCTTTCGCCCATTGCCCAATATTCCCCACTGCTGCCTCCCGTAGGAGTCGGGGCCGTGTCTCAGTCCCCGTGTGGCCGATCACCCGCTAAGGCCGGCTACCCGTCTTTGGCTTGGTAGGCTTTTACCCCACCAACAACCTGATAGGACGTGGACCCCTCAAAAGGCGACAACCGTAAACGGCCATCTTTTACCTCAATGTCCTCAGACATCGTGGTCATATCCGGTATTAGCTTTGGTTTCCCAAGGTTGTCCCGGTCCTTAAGGCAGGTTATCCACGTTATACGCACCCGTCCGCCGCTATACTCGCGACCGAAGTCGCTTTCTCGCTCGACTTGCATGTGTAAAGCGTGCCGCCAGCGTTCGCTCTGAGCCAGAATCAAACTCTTCCTAAAATTGTCAATCGTCTGGAAACGACTCTACGTTTGTCCGCTGTCTGCGTGCTATTCAGTTTTCAAAGAACTTGTAATACCCGACACCTCTAAGAAGCGTCAAGGGAACCTAAGGTTAACGAAGCGGGCGTATGTTGTCAACACCCGCGGAATAAAAAAAACAGTGGCATATCCGCCCGGACATGCCCGCTGTCTAAACAATCAAAATTGCCGCGGATTTTCTCAGAACAAAATGGAAATTTTGGCAATTCCCGACGCTCCCCACAAACGTCTCACGGGACCCTGAGGCTTATTGATGACATAGTGCCCTCTGCCTTCAACGCCCAACTTCAAGCCACTCGTCTTCACATAGTCAAAACCTATCTTTCCAATGACAGGCATGTAGGTCTGTCTGTCCAAATGGTCTCCGATGTCGTAAACCATGAATCCGGTTCCAACGCCCAAGGAGAATTCCATCGGCGATGTCAGGGAGAAATCAGCCTGCAGGAAAGTCGGCACAAGCAGATGGTTGAGTGTGTTATCCGCTTCATCCGCGAAACCGAACCTGATATCCGGCTCAACTCTGAGACTTGAGCGGAACTCCACGCCAAAAAGTTCATGTGTTGAAAGAATACGCGACAGCGCAAAGCCGATTAAAAAACCGTGCTCGGTGCGGTCCCCTCCACCTTCCAGCGATGCTTTCTGGTAGTAATATCCGCTTTTCAGCACAAATTCCTTGTTGCCTTCGGAAACATAAGCGGAATTCATCATCATTGAACCGCCTTCTTCATCCATGACTCCGGCTTTTGCACCGGAAGCAAAAGAAAGAACCAACGCCACCGCGAGCGCAAAAACAAAAGATTTTTTCTTCATTATAATACCCCTCCTGCTATTCGTATTGAGTTGTGAACTCTTGAGGTCTGTTCATTTTACAGAGTTATATGGCAGTTTGTCAACAAAATTATAAGAGCGCCGAAAACTGAATGATTTGAATTTTTTCGCCGTTGCTGTGAATATATGTTGCCGACTGTTAATTTCGGCGACAAAATTCATTGGAAAGGCGGTTGACATGAAACAAGATATTGAAGGAAAATGGGCTGTTATTCTTGGTGCTTCAAGCGGTTTCGGCGAAGCGGTGGCGATTGAGCTTGCAAGGAACGGCATGCACATCTGCGGCGTTCACTTGGACAGAAAAGCCGGAATGGAAAATGTTGAAAGGATAAAAAACGCGATTCAGTCTGAAGGCGTAAAAGCCGTCTTCAGCAACGCAAACGCGGCGGACCCGGAAAAACGCCAACAGATACTTGACGGACTCACGGAGCAATCCGGCGGAGAAGGTTCGGTGAAAGTTCTTCTGCACTCGCTCGCTTTCGGAACGCTGAAGCACTACATATCGGACAACCCCTCGGAGATGCTCACGAACAAGAACATTGATATGACGCTTGATGTTATGGCGCACAGTCTTGTTTACTGGTCGCAGGATATTGTAACAAGGAAACTGATGACGGAGGGCGGAAGAATTTTTGCAATGACAAGTTCGGGAAGCCACCGAGTCTGGCCCACTTACGGAGCAGTCTCAGCCGCAAAGGCGGCACTTGAACACCATATCCGCCAGCTTGCCGTTGAACTCGCCCCGAAAAAAATCACCGCAAACTCAATAAGAGCCGGCGTAACGGACACCCCCGCTCTCAGAAAAATTCCCGGCAACGAAGCGCTTGTTGAAAACGCGATGAGAGCCAACCCCGCGGGACGGCTTACCACAACCGAAGATGTTGCGAAAGCGATCGCCCTTCTCTCTCAGAGCGGAGCGAACTGGATTACCGGCAATGTAATCGGGGTTGACGGCGGAGAGGATTTGATATGAAAACTGTTGTGGCAGTCATTGCAATTGCAATTGCCGTTGCGCCATCCGCTCATGCCGGTTTTTTTGGCGAAATTGACAAGTTTCTCCACTCCGTCACCGAAGGCGTAACGGAAAAAGACAAAATTACGGGGTTGCGCAGTCTCAGTTTTCAGGACAGAAAACAGCAGATTCAAGAAGGAGATGCGAGTGCGGCTTCCAAACTAAAAGAATACGGCGGCAACATAAACAAAAAAGTCAGCCGTTCGCAATACCGCAGATTGAAAAAAATTTTTAAGCGCGTTCACAAAGTCAGCCATTTTCGGGATGAGAAATGGACGGTTGTTCTGTTGCCAGACAAAGATTTTAACGCTTTTGTATACGGAGGAACATATGTTTTCGCCCATCTCGGTCTTATGGAGTTCTGCAATGACGACGAGGTTGCTATCGTTATCGGACACGAAATCGGGCATATAGCCGCCAACCACCGGTTTGAAAAGCAATCATACATCCTCGCCGCCACTCTTGCGGGCGCAAAAAACCTGAAAAAAAAGGGTTACGCCGAAGGGTTCAACCGCAATCAAGAAGCCGAAGCGGACAAAATCGGCGTTCTTTATACGGCTCTTGCCGGATATGACCCGAAGGCGGGTTCAAGCGTTTGGGTAAGACGACTTAATCGGGAACCCGGAGACCGTGCCTATTTGACAAGAATACATCCGATGAATGAGGAACGGGCGAGGAACAACGCTAAGTTTGCCCAGCAAGTCAACCAGTATTACACGCCCGGCAAAATCAATCCCGACTTTGAAAAACTTCTTGTCAAAAATGTTTTGTGGGATGCAAGCGGCGGAGAAGCGGAAGCGGGAAAAGGCGGCGGACTTGTGGCTTTACTCTCTGCGGCGGCTGATACCGCAACAAAGCATTACGGAGCGAAATCTGAAAGAGAAAATATGAAGCAGCGTGTTGGTTACGACCGGAGGCAAACCCGCGCCGCAAAGGCGGAACTCATCAATGAGGCATCGCGGCTTGTCAGTCAGACCGGACAAACGCAGATTTCACCGGACGGACAAACCATGACCGCAACATTTACATATTCGGGCAATGCACAGCTTCGCAACATTCAGTTTGAATCTCAAATCACCCTCGCCGGATACAGACCTCTTGTATTAAGGTCAAACTCCGGCGGACCCGTTACATCCGGAATGTCGTTTCTTGTGCGGTTTTCAAACCCCGCTCTTGCAAACTATGCGCCATACCTTACGAGCGGACAGGCGGGACTCAATTTCAAAATCACCGATGTGCAGTTATGAGCAAACTTCCCGAAATCAAACTTTACAACACGGTTTCCAGAACAAAGGAAACGCTTGAGCCGAAAAATCCCGGCAAAGTCGGCATATATGTCTGCGGACCCACGGTTTATGACTCCGCCCATCTCGGACATGCGCGCTCCGCCGTTTCCTTTGATGTCATAAGACGGTTTCTCATTCACGCCGGATACGAGGTTTTATTCGTCAGAAACTACACGGATGTTGATGACAAAATTATAAACCGGGCAAACAAGGCGGGGCGGACGGCGGAAGAAATTGCGGAAATCTACATAAAGGACTACAGCGAAGACATGGAATCGCTGAATGTTCAAACCCCCGATGTTGAGCCGAGAGTTACAACCCACATGGCGCAAATTGTCTCGCTTGTTGAAAAAATCATCGCAAGCGGTCTTGCTTATGAATCGGGCGGAGATGTTTTCTTCTCAGTCAGAAAGTTCAACGAATACGGGAAACTTTCCCGTAGAACGGTTGACTCAATGCTTGAAGCCGTCCGCATAGACCTGAATGAAAAAAAAGAAGACGCGCTTGACTTTGCGCTGTGGAAAGCGGCGAAACCCGACGAACCGAGTTGGGAAAGTCCGTGGGGAAAAGGCAGACCCGGCTGGCATATAGAGTGCAGCGCGATGAGCATGGAATATCTCGGGGAAAGTTTTGACATACACGGCGGGGGAAAAGATTTGATTTTTCCGCACCATGAGAATGAAATCGCCCAGTCCGAAGCGGCGGGCGGCGAGTTTGCAAAATACTGGATGCACAACGGGCTGATACAGATCAACAGAGAAAAGATGTCAAAATCGCTTGACAACTTCCTCACCGTCAAACAGGCGCTTGAAAGATGGTCGCCCGAAGCAATCCGCCTTTTCTTCCTGCTTCACCACTACCGCAATCCGGCGGACTTCTCGGAGAAAGCGCTGGATGAAGCCGAATCTTCTCTTGAACGGCTCTACAAAACAGTCGGACGGGCAAAAGCGGCGGAAGCGGGAGGAAACGGGGATTCCGCGCTTGCCGAAGCAGTAAAAAATTTCAAACAAAAAAGTTTCAGGGCGATGTGCGACGATTTCAATTCGGCGGAAGCAATGGGGCATCTGTTTGATTTGATTAGAGACATAAACCGCTCGCTTGATTCACACGGCGGCTCCCCGCAGATTGCCGAAGCGTTGGAAGCCATCAAAAAACTTTCCGGCGTGTTTGGCATTCTGTCGGAAGAACCGGAGCAATACCTCAAAAGCGCGGCTTCGTCATTGGACGCTGAAATCTCCGAAAGCGAGATTTCGGAACTGATAAGCGAAAGGGAGACTGCGCGGAAGGAAAAAGACTGGGACAGAGCGGATAAAATCCGGCAAATTCTTGCGGACAAAGGCGTTATTCTTGAAGACGGAGCAGAAGGAACTGCCTGGAATTTGAAGAAAAAGTTATAAACAATGTTGCAACTTGTTATAACGAATGTTATATTCATCTGCACCATAAATAAAGGAGGGAGTTATGACTACTTCATTAAAAGTTGTGCAAGTGGGAAATTCTGTTGGTATCATTCTGCCGAAAGAGGTTCTTGCCAAACTGAAAATTGTCAAAGGAGACAAACTCAACATTGTTGAGACTCGCAACGGATTTCAGTTGACTCCTTTTGACATAGAGAAAGAGAAACTGATGGAAATAGTTGACAGGATTATGCGGGAAGACCGTGATGTCCTGAAAAAACTCGCCGAATGACTGAACGCAAAATCAAATGGCTCAGTGTTGACGATGTTCTTCTTATCCATAACAGGCAAATTGCCCAATATGGAGGCACCGAGGGAGTGCGCGACGAGGGGCTGCTTGAATCCGCATTGGAGAGACCGAAGAATCTCTACCACTATGCGGAAATAGAAACGGACATAACAGCCCTTGCGGCATCTTACGCATTCGGCATTGCGCACAATCACCCGTTTCTTGACGGTAAAAAACGCACCGCCCTTGTGTCATGTCGTGCGTTCTTGAATCTGAACGGCTTTGACTTGGTGGCAACTCAGGTTGAAAAGTATGAAAAAATCATACGGCTGGCTGAAGGCTTACTTTCGGAACAAGAGCTTGCGGATTGGGTAGCGGAAAGAACTCAGTTAACTGAGGAAAAGAAGCGAACTGTCAGGCGATTGCAGGAGAGTTGAAAAAATCAAAAAGAAACTAAATTTTTCTGTGGTGTATTATTTCCTTGATGGCAAGTCTCTTTCCCACTTATTGAATTCTTCCAAACTATTTTGCCCCGCAACTTCCTCATAGACACTCCAGTCCAGAATTGATTGCTATTTTGAGGCTTGTTCATTCAATATTTCAATAAAACCAGTCTGATTTTCAGACCATTCTGTGTATAAATAGGCACTTGGCATTCCCTAAATCCAAACACCCATATACTCAAGCGCCCTTTTCATCGTTTGCGGCGCTTGCGTTTCACCACGACAGCTGAACCAGCACGCTTCGCATTTTGTGGGCTGGAAAAGTCCCGGCTTGTATTCCGACCAGTGCGCCGTAACAGGCATCTCACTGCATCTCTTGATATGTCCGCTGGGAGTTACCTGAATATGCTCAATTCCGGCCGTGCAGTCCGGCACTCCGCCACGCTCAAAGTATGACGGGATTTCCCGCAGATAGTATTCGCTTGAAAGAATCGTCCCCTTCCATTTGCGCCTCCGCTCTATGATGTCGTCAATCAGTCCGCCAACGCGCCCGATGTGTTTGGGGTCAACAAAATGCGATTCGTTGTTCGTCTTCATAACGGAATACGAACTGAAGGAAATTCCAATCCCCCACTCCCTCGCCTTGTCCGCAATGTTCAAAACCTCGTCCAGATTGTCGTCCATTATGACGGTGTTCACTATTATGCTTTTGTCCGGAAACTCCTTTGCCATAGCGGGCATAAGTTCGGAAATGTGTTTCCAAAGCCCTTTTATGCCCCTGTATTGGTCGTGCCGCTCACCGGGGAAATCAAGGGAAATGGCAATCTGGTCCATCCCCGCGTCAAAAAGCTCCCGCGCCTTGCCGATGTCAAGCAGGTCGCCCTTTGTGACCATTGAGGTAAAGATGTAAACGGAAGACTCCTTTATCTGACTGAATATGTCGGGAAGGTCTTTTCGGAGCATCGGCTCTCCGCCGGTTACAACCGTAACAAGCGGGTTAATTTTCTTTATAACGGGGCGGTAATCGTCAAGCCGGACTTCGTGGCGCGTCTGCCAGTAGTCGCAGAAATCGCAGGTTGCGTTGCACAGTTTTGTAACCTCAAGATTTGCAAGTATGGGCCTGCCGGAGACTCTTGAGTAAACGTATTTGGCAATTCCTGCGGAGCCCTCTTTCAGTGAAAGCATTCGGTCATTGTATCACGCGTCCGGGGTTTTTTCAATCACCGGAAGGACGGATGAGTCTCCGGTTTTTACGGAAAAAAGGAGACGGAAGCGGAGAAAAAATGTATAGTTGGCAAGATGCAACCTTTCAGGTCTTTAACTATCGCCTACAAGGCGATAATGTCCAACAAGGCGCGCTCAATGCTTACATCGGTCGGAGTGATAATCGGCGTGGCTGCGGTGGTTTCTCTTGTCTCAACCACTCAAGGGGCAAGCAGGATGATTGAAGAGCAGTTTGAGCGTTTGGGCGGCAAATCAATGATTATCAGCCCCGTGCGCCCGAGCAACAATCCGCTTAAATTCATCAGCGGAAAACCGCTCACCGTTCGTGACGCAAAATCAATAAAAAATCTGCCCAATGTTGAGTTCGTGTCGGAAATCATCACCACTCATAAAACGGCGATATTCGGCGGAAATCAGTGGCACACAAGGATTGTGGGAGTGTCGCGCGATTTCACCTTTATCAACGACTGGTTTCCGAAAACCGGAACTTTTTTCAGTTCGGACGACATTGAAAATTCGCGCCCCGTGTGCGCAATCGGGCGGACGGTCGCGGAGAAACTGTTCGGCGGAGGGGTCGCGCTCGGGCGGAAGATAAGAATAGAAAACCTGACCTGCAAAATTGTGGGGATAATGCAGGCGCTCGGAACAAAACCCGGGGGCGCGGACCAGGACGATATAATTCTTATGCCCTACTCAACGGCGCAGAAAAGAATCCTCTCTATACACAACATCTCAAAAATCTCCCTTGCCGTTCGCAGCTCCGAAGAAATAGAAGCGACAATGGGTGAAATCTCGGCGACTCTCAGAAAAAACCACCATATAGAACCGGGAGACAAAGACGATTTTTCCATCAGAAACAACTCTCAAAATCTTGAACGCATAGCGGTGGTAAGTCAGATACTGAAAATCCTGCTTGTCAGTATCGCGTCAATATCGCTTATAGTCGGAGGGGTGGGAATTATGAACATAATGCTTGTTTCCGTAAGCGAAAGAACAAAGGAAATAGGAATCAGAATGGCGATTGGCGCAAGGCAGAAAGACATAATGAAACAGTTTCTCGTTGAATCACTCACTCTTTCACTTGCCGGAGGAGCGGCGGGAATAGTCATAGGGGTCACAATTTCCAAAACCGCTTCCCTGTTCACCGGCTGGCCCGCCGAAATATCAATGTCCGCCGTTTTAATCGCCTGCCTTTTTTCCGCCGCAGTCGGAGTGTTTTTCGGTCTGTATCCGGCTCGCAAAGCCGCGAACCTCAATCCGGTTGAAGCGTTGAGACATGAGTAGAAAATGAGAGTTATGATGGTTGCACCCCACCTCAATCTCGGATACGGAGGGGGGTCGGAAAAACAGATAATAGAGCTTGCAAACGGGCTTGCCCTCAAAGGGTGTAAGGTTACGGTTTTGCTGACGGAGAAAAAGGGGGATTTGGTTCCCGAACTTTCAAACGGGGTTAAGGTCGTTTTTCACAAACCCGCGGGAAATTTTTTCTCAAGACTTGCCTTGATATGGAAAACCGCCAAAGCAAATCAAACTGAAATTCTTTACAGCAGACTCTGGAAAACAAAACCGGCGGTCATTTTCGCGGGGAAAATTCTCGCAATAAAAACCGTTGTCGCCGAAGACAATAATTTGCGGAAAAAGCTGAACTTCAATTCACGGCTTTTCAGGCTTCCCGCAAGGGCGGCAAAATCTCTGTGTTACAAAATGGCCGACCGTGTAATTGCCATATCGGAGGAAGGAAGAAAAGAGATACGCGACATTCTGGGAGTTGAGGCGCAAACCGTTTACAACGGCATAGACACAGACCGGATAAGGACACTTTCGGAAGAAGAAGCCGAGCACAGGTGGTTTGGCGAAAGCGTTCCCATTGCGGTGGCGGTCGGGAGGATTGTTCCGCAAAAGGGGTATGAAAATCTTGTGGAAGCGATAAGTCTGGCAAACAAAACAACCCCGCTGCGGCTTTTGATAATCGGCGGCGGCGAGTTACAAAATCAGATTTCAGCAAAAGCCCGCGAGTTCGGCGTGGAAGACAGAATTGACTTTACGGGTGCGGTTCACAACCCTCACAAATACACGGCAAAATGCGATGTTTTTGTCTGCTCATCGCTGTTTGAAGGGTTCGGTCTTGTTCTCGCCGAAGCGCTTGCCCTCGGAATGCCCGTTGTTTCAACCGATTACAAACACGGGGCGGGTGAAATTATTGAAGACGGAAAAAGCGGAATTCTTGTTCCTGTCGGAGACAATGAAAAAATGGCGGAAGCGATTTTGAATCTGCTTGAAAACAAGCCTCTGGCGGCAAGAATGGGTGAAGAGGCGAAAAAACGCGCGGAAAATTTCAGCGTGGCGAGAATGACCGGAGAAACCCTGCGGATATTCCGGCAAGCGCGGGAGAAGCGGATATGAGGGTTATGTTTGTGAATCAGAGCATGCAGGTAGGAGGGGCGGAAAGGCAGATATTTACAATGGCGGAAGGGTTTGCGAAATTGCCGGACACCGAAGTTTCGGTTTTTATTCTCAAAAAAGGCGGAGGTTTTGATAAAGACATCGGCTTGGAAATGCTGTCCAAGATAATATATTCGGATTTTTATTTTACGGAAAAATGGCCCCTGAAATCAATTTTGCGCGCCGCCTCCGTAATACGGGCGGCAAAACGTTTCAAGCCCGACATAATATACGCGCGGGTTATGCCCCTTCCCTGCGCGATTGCGGGAAAAATTCTGGGAATACCGGTTGTGGTGGTGGAAATTGACAACCCTTCAAAATCTCTTGAGGGAGTAAAGCCGGCGTTGTTGCACCTTCAGACATTCCTTGTGCGGAAACTCAGCAGAAAACTGGCAACCCGCGTGGCGGCAAACTCCTCCGCACTTGCGGATGAGGCAAAAAAATACTGGAAACTGAAATCCAGACCCGCCGTAATCCACAACGGTCTGGACTTCGGACGCATAGAAAAAAGAGCGCGGAGACAGCGGAGCATCCATGGGTGGAAAACAAACAAACGCCGCTTATTGTTTCGGCGGGAAGGATAGTTCCGTCAAAAGGTTTCGGCGATTTGATTGACGCTTTTGCGATTGTGAAAAAAACCGTGAAAGCCCGCCTGATAATAGTGGGAGGCAGGGCTGCGGAGGAAGAGAAAGAAAAACTGCTCGCAAAAGTTGAGAACCTCAATCTTGCGGACTGCGTTTCGTTCACGGGGGAAAAACCCAACCCCTACCCTTTTATGAAAGCGGCGGACATCTATGTTTCCTCGTCGCTTTACGAGGGATTCTCAAACTCATTGCTTGAAGCCCTTGCGCTCGGACTTCCGGTTGTCAGCACAGACCACAAATTTGGCGCGAATGAAATGATTGAAAACGGCAAAAACGGGATTCTTGTTCCCGTGTCGGATACAAGAGCGATGGCGGAAGCAATTTTGCAAATTCTGGAAGATGAAAAACTCGGGCAAAACCTTTCCTCAAATGCGCGAGAGCAAGCGCGGAATTTCACGATTGAAAAAACCGTTTCAGAATATGAAAAACTGTTTCGGGAAATTGTCAAATCCCCGGACGGAAAAGCGACTTAAACACCCCTCTCTTCCCTACCTCGCTTCCTTATATCTCTAAAAAGAAAAATCCCGACCGGAAGCATGGTCAGGGGAAAAATAACTCTGGCAAAAGCGGCTCCTTCAATAGAATAAAGAGGAGACAAATAAATCAACGCGCCCGTGTAAATAAGCAAGGTAACAAACGCAAATCCCGTTCTGAACCATATTCTTCCCAGAGCGAGATAAACGGCGGGTATCCAGAATAAAAACCCTTCCAAAACAGTCGCGACCACAATTATCCTCATCGCATTTGCCGCGGGAACATATTCCGCCCCGAAGAAAACATCTATAATCCGCTCGGCAAATATAAAAAATACCGCTCCGGCGGGAATAAAAAATTTCACCAGAAGTTTTATTGAATATGAAACAACCTGTTTGAATGCGCGGTAAGAATACCGCTCCTCAAGACTCACAAGGGCCGGATATATCACCCTGTCCGCGGGAGTGCTCAAACTTCCGATTACTTTTGTAAAACTGGTCGCGGTTTTATAAAGCCCCGCAATTTCGCTCGTGAAATAATGCCCAAGCAACAGTATGGGAAACTCTCTGTTCAAAACCTTGCCAAAAAACGCGGTGGCGGTTGAACTCAGAATAAACATCATAACATTCCTGATTTCACCCGACACGGTTGTGAAACTCGCCCGAGGCCATCCCCTCACACCCCGCTTCTCCAAAGCGCGGTTCACAACAATCTGAAAGGCGACAAAGCTCATAAATGCCGCCGCCACATAACCCAGAAGAACCCCTTTGATTCCAAATCCGGCGACAAGAAACACGGCAACAAGAACAACTCTCACGGCAACGGCAAACGTGTCCACAAGGGCAACATTCGCGAACTTGTTGAAAACTTCCAGAATTGACTTGGAGGTCGTGTTGACGGTGGAAACCAGAAGACTGAACGAATAGATAAAAATCAATTCAAAAGCGTTTTCGGATTTGATAAACAAACTGTTTGCGATTTCAGCCAGCAGAACAGCGACAAAGAAGGAGACAACCCCCATAAAGAAATCTATCAGGTAAAAAAGTTTGATAAATGAAACGGTCTTCTCTTTCTCCTTTCTTTCCCAATGCCGCCCGACATACCTGACAACCGCTTCTTTAACCTTGAAGTCCAGAGTTTCCTTAACGATTTTCACATACGCGGCAACCAGGGAGAAAAGCCCGAACATCTCCAACCCGAGAAAACGGGTGAGCAACACCACTTCCAGCATGGCAAAAATGGAACCGCCTATTCCGCCGCCAAAAAGCCATGAGATGTTTTTTCTTATATTTTTTCTTTCCTGAGACGACAAGTTATTTTTCATTATACGATTAAGCCCCAAACGAGGAAAAAGGAAACACTGCGGTTTGTTTGATCTTTGTCCCCGCCTCAGATTCTCCGGACTCTCAGATCATGAGCCGGAAGACGACTAAGATATATGATTATGAAACTGATTGTAAATTCCACCACTTGAATATCCACCCGGAAAAGCAACGCTCATCCGCGCCGGAAAGCCCACTATTGAAACCGTCCCGCCGATATAATACAGTCTCTTCAATGAAAATTTTAATGGTTCTGCACAACCTTGAAACGGGAGGGGCGGAAAAGCAGACAATCAGCCTTGCAAAAGGACTTGCCAGAAACGGAGCGGAAGTTGCTCTGTTTGTTTTTGAACGCAAAGGCAATTTGGACAAAGAGATTCCGGCGGAAATTGAAGTTTTCTCCTCGGATATTCAACCGTTCCGTCCGGTCAAAACCTTAATCAGGGTCTTTTCACTGATGCGGGTTATTAAAAGATTCAAACCCCGGATTATCTACACAAGAATGGAGCACGCGCCGGTGACAACAGCCGGGGGAATCGCCGGAATACCGTCTGTAATCGCCTATGTCATAGACCCAAGGAAGCATACGGCAATGAACTTGTGGAAAAAACCGGTTTCATTCTTCAGAAACAAATTGAGCGCAAACCTTGCGACTCACACAGTGGCGAATTCGCGCGGACTTGCCGAGGAATGCAAAAAATTCTTTCCCCTCAAATCAAAACCGACCGTTATTTACAACGGCGCGGATTTGGAACTGATACAAAAAAGGGCGAAAGAAACAATAAGCCACAAGTGGATTGGAGGGGAAGCGCCTCTTTGCATCTCGGTGGGACGGCTTGCAAAGCAAAAGGGTTTTGAGAGTCTGATAGAAGCGTTTGCCATTTTGAACAAAAGGATAAAGGCGCGGCTTCTGATAGTTGGAGAAGGGGATATGAAAAATACTCTGGCAAGAAAAATTGAACATTTGGGGCTTGAAGACTGCGTTGAGTTGGTCGGGCTCAAAGTCAATCCTTACAATTTGATGGCGGTAGCCGACCTGTATGTCCAGATGTCCGTTTACGAAGGATTCTGCACCACTATTCTTGAGGCGGCGACGCTTGGAAAACCGATTGTCTCAACAGACTTTCCGTTTGGCGCGAATGAGATACTTGAGGACGGAGAAAGCGGGCTTCTTGTTCCGGTTGGAGACACAAAGCGCAATGGCAAACGCGATTGAGCGGGTTTTGAAAGACACTGAACTCCGCGAGAGTTTATCCCGAAACGCAAAAGAGAAAGCGCAAAAATTCACGATTGAAAAGATGGTTTCAAAGTATGAAAAACTGTTTCGGGAAGTTTCCGCCCTTTGACTTCATAAAGAACTGGCAACACGGGAAGTTTGTGTTACCATACAGTCTTCACTTTCTGGTATTCACACTGTAAAAACCACCATGTGCGGCATAACTGGCATTCACAGCCCCGGAAGAAAAATTGAGCAATCCGTTCTTTCGGCAATGACAGAGACCCTTTGTCACAGAGGACCGGACGACTCGGACACCTACATAGATAAAGACTGCGGTATCGGGATGGGGCACACGCGGCTTTCCATAATAGACCTTTCATCCAAAGGCAGACAGCCGATGTCCAATGATGCGGGAAACATAACGGCAAGCTACAACGGTGAAATCTACAACTACCGCGAAATAAGAGAGGAACTGACACAAAAAGGACATTCGTTCACAAGCGAATCCGACACTGAAGTTGCGGTCAAGGCGTATGAAGAATGGGGAATGGACTGTCTCCGCAGGTTTATCGGAATGTTCGCTCTCGCAATATGGGACGCGCGAAGCAAGACGCTTTTTCTCGCGCGCGACAGAGCCGGAGTCAAACCGCTTTACTACTATAAAGAGAACGGACTGTTTCTTTTTGCCTCGGAATTGAAATCCATAATGAAGCATCCGGAATTCCCAAAGAGGACAAACAAATCCGGACTTTCCCTCTTTTTCAGATACGGCTACATAAGAAGCCCGCACACAATTTTTGAAAACACTTTCAAACTTGAGCCGGGACACTATATGAGCATCCGAAAAGGCGAGGTTTCAAAGCACAGATACTGGAACATGGCGGACTTTTACAACGCGGCTCCGCATCACGGCTCGGAACGGGAAATAACGGAAGAACTTGAAAACATCCTTGTTGATTCGTTCAAATACCGCCTCGTCTCCGATGTTCCGGTTGGCCTGTTCCTTTCGGGCGGAGTGGACTCAAGCATAGTTGCGGCGCTACTTCAGAAAAACATCTCGGCGCCGATTAAAAGTTTCACCATCGGCTTCAAAGAGGAAAAATACAATGAAGCTCATCACGCAAAAAAAATAGCGCAGTATCTGGGAACATCCCATACCGAACATTATGTGTCGCAAGACGATGCGCTGGAAATCGTTGAGAAACTTCCTTCAATATACGATGAACCCTTTGCCGACAATTCCGCAATTCCAACTTATCTGGTCTCAAAAATAGCAAGAAATCATGTGAAAGTCGCCCTGTCCGCGGACGGCGGCGATGAACTGTTTTGCGGATACAATCACTATGCCTCCTACCTTGACAAGGTCATCGCATTTGAAAAACTCCCGAAATTTCTGCGGGGCGCTGCGGGCGCGGGGCTTTCAATCCTGACGCCCGAAAGATTCGGGAATATAACAGACCTCACGGGAGTGAACCGTCTCAAGCGGCTTAAACAAAAATACGCAAGAAGGCGCAGGATTCTCATGTGCATAAGGTCAAACCGGATGGCGGGAATGTTCAGGCATGTGCACGGAAGGTGGGAACCGGAAGAGATTGCGGACATACTCGGCGAAGATTCGGAGTTTGACGATGACACTTTTTCGGAGCAGTTCCGGGCGGTTGAAAAAAACGGGCTTCTGACCCGGATGCTTGCCGCCGACTTTGGTGTCTGGCTTCCCGATGACATTCTCGCAAAAGTGGACAGGGCGACAATGAGCGTGGGACTTGAATCAAGAGAGCCGCTGCTTGACCACAGGATTATGGAATTTGCGGCAAAAATTCCGGCTGAATATAAATACAGAAACGGAGAGTGAAGGCAAAATACATTCTCAAAAAGGTTCTGGAAAAACATTTGCCGAGAGAGCTGTTTGACAGAAAAAAAATGGGTTTTGGAGCGCCTGTAAACTCGTGGCTCAAAGGAAAATTGCTTCCGCTGGTCCGAGACTATTTGAGTGAAGACACAGTAAAACGCGACGGCATATTCAACCCGGACGCCGTTTCAAGTTACATGGATATGTTCCATAAAAACGAACTTGACGGAAGCAAAATCTGGAATCTTCTGGTTTTTCAAATGTGGAAAGATAAATGGCTTTAAATCTTGGCAAAAACTGTTTCGGGATAATGCCTTTGCTTCTTTTTTTCTTCGCATTGTCAGCCGCCGCCCAAACCCTTACCGACCGCACGGACGCAATCGCAAGGCGTCTCATGTGCCCCGTCTGCGCGGGACAGAGCGTTGCCGAATCAAACTCCGACCTTGCGCGGGATATGCGGAAACTGATAAGAAAGAAAATTGAGGGCGGGCAATCGGATGATGAGATTATCTCATGGTTTCAGAGCAAATACGGAGACACAATACTTGCCGAGCCGCCGATAAGAGGGTTTAACCTTGTCGTCTGGTTGCTGCCCATTGTCGCTGTCGTAACGGGAACAGTCTTTGCGACTGTTTACATACGCAGAAACACGAAGTGAACATCACAGCCCCAGAAACCTGCGGCACTCGTCAACAACCCCATCGTCAAAACTATCAGCCGAAAACCATTTCACGCCTTTCTCCTTTCTAAGCCAAGTCATCTGCCTTTTCGCAAGCCGCCGGGTGTCTCTTGCGGCGGTCTCAATCGCCTCTTTCAGTGTTATCCCGCCGTCAATCAAAAGGTTTGCCTGACGGTATCCTATCGCCTTCATGGGTTTTATATCGCCTGAATATCCCGTCTTGCGTATATTTTCAGTCTCTTCCACTATTCCTTTTTCAAACATCATTGCCGTCCTGCGGTTTATTTTTTCAACCAGAACTTCCCTCCCGGTCGCTATCCCTATCTTAAGGCAGTCAAATTCACCTCCCGGAAATCCGTGACCTCTCCTTACCTCCGAAGCGGCTGTTCCGGAGGAATAAAAAATCTCAAGCGCCCGCCGTATTCGCACCGAATCGTTGGGATGAATCGCCGAAGCGGAAACGGGGTCGGCATCCGTCAGTTTTTCATACAGCCAGATCGTCCCGTAGTTTTTCTCCTCGTCTTCAATACGCCGCCTGACCGTCGGGTCGGCGGGATTCTCAATTAACCCTTCCACAAGGGCGCGGACATAAAGAAAAGTGCCCCCCGCGACAATCGGCGGAACTTCGTCCGAACACAGTTTTTCCAGTATGGGCGCCGCCTGCGCGCGGTATATTCCGGCGTTGAACTCATCGTCCGGCAGCGCGACATCAACCATAAAGTGCGGAACCGCTCTCATCGCTTCGGGAGACGGTTTCGCGCTTCCAATATCAAAATGTTTGTAAACCTGAAGAGAGTCCGCGCCGACAACCGCGCCGCGCAGTTCGGACGCAAGGCGGATTGCCAAATCGGTTTTTCCCGATGCTGTGGGACCTACGACCGCAACAATCCGCTTCTTTTTATCTCCGCTTTCGCCGGTCGCGGTTATCTGTAGTCCTCTATGTTTTCCCCGAGGGCTTCCCTGCGACTGAGCCTTATCTTGCCATCCCTCTCTTTTGAAATGCATTTTACAAGCAGCTCATCGCCTTCATTTATCACATCGGTAACTTTCTCCACCCTGCCCTCTTCCAGTTCGGAGATATGCACAAGCCCGTCCCTGCCGTTGTCCATTTCCACAATCACTCCGAAATCCAGCACTCTTTTCACCTTTCCGAAATAGACCTTGCCGGGCTCTATTTCCTCTATGATTTTCCCTATCCTGTCGATGGCTTTTTCACACGACTCTTTGTCCGGCGAGGAAATAAGCACTTTTCCATCGTCCTGAATGTCTATCTGGGCTCCGGTCTCCTCAATAAGTTTATTGATAACCTTGCCCCCGGAACCTATCACATCGCGGATTTTATCGGGATGTATTTTTATCGACATTATGCGCGGAGCGTGAGACGAAATATCCACCCTCGGAGCGGTGATGGATTTGCTCATCGCGTCAAGAACATGAAGTCTCGCCGCTTTCGCCTGAGCAAGAGCGTCCGACAAAATCTCTTTTGTTACGCCGTCTATCTTTATGTCCATCTGAAGCGCGGTAATTCCCTTTTCCGTGCCCGCCACTTTGAAATCCATGTCGCCCAAATGGTCTTCATCGCCGAGAATATCCGAGAGAATAACCAGTTTGTCCCCCTCTTTTATAAGCCCCATGGCGATTCCGCCAACCGCCGCGCGAAGCGGAACTCCGGCGTCCATAAGAGACATTGAAGCGCCGCACACGGTCGCCATTGACGATGAGCCGTTTGATTCAAGAATCTCCGAAACCACCCTGATTGTGTATGGAAAATCCTCTTTTGAGGGAAGAAGCGGCCTTACCGCCCTTTCCGCAAGAGCTCCGTGCCCTATCTCCCTGCGTCCGGGAGCAAGGCGGTGGCTGGTCTCGCCCACCGAATACGGCGGGAAATTATAGTGAAGCATAAAACTTTTTCTCAGGTCTCCCTCAAGAGAGTCTATCCTCTGCTCGTAATAAGAAGTTCCGAGCGTGGTCGCAACAAGCGCCTGAGTTTCCCCGCGGGTAAACAGCGCGGAACCGTGAGAGCGCGGAAGAATTCCGGCTTGCGAATCTATGTCGCGTATGGTCTCGCAGTCGCGCGAATCGGGACGCACCCCTTTGTTGACAATCAGGGAGCGGACGACCTCTTTGGTCAGTTTATCAAACTCTTTTGACAGTTCGGATTCGCTTTCGGGAAAACCCCGCCCGACTTCCTCAAGGGTCTGCGCCCGCAGTTTTTCAATCTCCCCGCTGCGTATCTCCTTGGACGGCTGAACAACCGATTGCTCAAGACTGTCGTGGGCGAAAGCGCGGACGGCGGCGACGATTGGCTCGTTTGTGACGGCGTTGTCATCTTCAAGAACCCGTTTCTCGGAAGCGATTCCGGCGGCGAGTTCCTCCTGCATTTCAACAAGCTCTTTTATGCGGTCGTGCGCGAACATAAGAGCGTCAATCATGTCGGGTTCGGAGACCTCGTTCGCTCCGCCCTCCACCATCACAATCGCGTCTTTGGTTCCGGTAACCACTACTTCAATATCGCTTGATTCAAGATCTTCAAAGGAAGGGTTGCATACCAGTTGCCCTTCTATTCTTCCTACTTTCACTCCGGCAATGGGTCCCTCAAACGGCACATCGGACAGCACAAGGGCGGCGGAAGCGGCGGTCGCGGAAAGCACTCCGGGGTCGGCTTGCGTGTCCGCGGAAAGAACCGTAATCATAACCTGAGTCGGGTATGTGAACTTCTTTGTTATCAGAGGCCTGATTGAGCGGTCTATCAGTCTTGAAGTGAGAATTTCCTGCTCGCTCGGCCTGCCCTCTCTTCTGAAATATCCGCCCGGAATTTTTCCGGCGGCGTATGTCTTCTCCTGATAGTTGACCGTAAGCGGGAGAAAATTCTCGTTGATTTTCTCATGCGAAGCGACAACCGTGGCAAGAACAACGGTATCGGAGCAGCTCATCAGAACCGACCCGCTCGCCTGTCTTGCGACCCTTCCGGTCTCTATCTTGTAGTTTGAGCCGAAGAGTGTTTTTTCAACTGTTTTTTCCGACAAAATTATCGTCCTCCAATAAATTCTACTGTCTGAGACCGAGACTCTTTATCAGTTCCGCATATTTCCGCGGGTCGGTCCTCTTCATGTAGTTTAAAAGCTTTCTTCTTTTTGCGACAAGTCTCACAAGCCCTCTGCGAGAATGAACATCTTTTTTCATCCTTGCAGTGTGGGCGGATATCTGCTCTATCCTTTTTGAAAAAATGCCCACCTGCACCGCCGAAGAACCCGAATCTCCGGGCGCGGCGGCGAACTGTTCAATGACTTTCCGTTTTTCGTCTTTATCCAAAGGCAAATCGTAACCCTCCCGATTTTTAATGTGAACCGAAAACCCTTATCTGTCTGAGAACCGGCTCGTCTTTCAAATTTTCAATCTCTCCGCAATCGGCAAGAGACCTCGCTATGGAGACCAACCCGCCCGCGTGTGTCAGTTTGACTGTTTCATCTTTCTGAAAATCCGGAACCTCGCATCCCTCAAGGCGGATTCCCTTCAAAGCGCCGCCGTTTCGCGCAATGCGCGCGGCGTCTTCCCGAATGCAAACGGATTTCATGTGAGAAAGAGCGTCTTTTATGTCAATCAATGTAAAATTTCCTTTTTCCAAATCTTCAAGAGTGGCGGATTCCGATATGGAAAACCTTCCACTGCGGAGACGCCTGAGTTGAACCAGATGAGCCATGCAACCGAGTTTCTCTCCGATTTCGGCCGCCAGAACCCTGACATAAGTCCCGCGCGAACATCTCACAAAAAATTTCACCAGCGGCGGCGAGAACTCTGTCAAGTCAAGAACCTCAACCGTTACCCTTTTGGCGCTCCTTTCAACCTCCTTGCCAAGCCGGGCAATCTCTGACAGCCTCACCCCGTTTTTCTTGACGGCGGAAAACATGGGCGGAACCTGAAAAAAAGTTCCGGTGTTGTCCGTTAAGGATGACAGTATATCATTCCGCGAAACTTTTCCAAAATCCCCGGAGCGCACAACGCGCCCCGTGAGGTCAAGCGTGTCTGTGGCGGAGCCAAGCCGCATAGTCGCCTCGTATTCCTTGAAAAACTCCCCGAGGTGCGGAACCGCTTTTGTCGCCTCGCCAATGCAGACCGGAAGAACTCCGGTGGCAAACTTGTCAAGCGTTCCCGTGTGTCCGGCTTTGCCGACTTTCAGAATTTTTTTGACCCTGTTCACGACATCGCTTGAAGTTATGCCGTCCGGCTTGTCAATCACCGCAATCCCGGTCACTTTCCGCCTCCCGTGCCAAGGGCGGAGACTATCTTCCCGATCGCGGCGTCAAAATCGCAGTCAAAAGTGAAACCCGCGGCGTTTTTGTGCCCTCCGCCACCGAACTTGTTGGCAACTTTGCACACATCTATGTCTCCCCTTGACCTTATGCTCGCCTTCCAGAAACTTTTTCCCTTTATGTTTTCCCGCCTGAAAAGAATGGCGACTTTTACGCCCTTGACGCTCATTGGAAAATCAACCATTCCTTCGCTGTCTTCCCTTGAGGTTCCGGTTGAATCAAACATCTCCCCGTCAATGCGAACCCAGGCGATTCGTCCGGTTTTATCGGTGGTGAGAGTTTCCAGAACCCGCGTCAAAAGGTTCATCCTTTCGGGAGACTGATTCTCGTAAATCGCGCTTGAAACCTCCTCGGGGTCGGCTCCGCACGAAACCATTTCAGAAGCCACCCGGAAACACTCCGCGGTTGCGTTGGAAAACCGGAAAGAGCCGGTGTCTCCCGAAATTGCGGCGAAAACGCAGGTCGCACTTTGTGGGGAAAAAGGAACGGAGAGCGCCTTAAAAATCTCATAAACAAGAACTCCCGTGGCGGCGGCTCCGGTCTCAACCCATTTGACCGCCTCTCCGGCTTCCGTTTCCCTGTGGTGGTCAACAATCACAACCCGGGAGCCGCCGGAAGCGGCGTATTTTTCAAACTCCTCCCCCGCGCGCGAAACCGCGGGACAGTCCAGAACCACAAGCGCGTCAAAAACGGAACCGGACGCCTCGTCGAGTGTTTTTCTGATTCTCTCCGAACCGGGAAGGAATTTCAGAAAAGACGGAACTCCGCTCTGATTGTAAAGAAAGACGGACTTGCCGAGCGACTCAAGCAGATTTGCAAGCGCAAGCATTGAGCCCAGCGCGTCCGAATCGGGGTTTTCATGAGAAGTTAGAAGGAAACTTCTCCCTTCTTCAAAAACCTTTTTTATCTGTTCGGGAATCTTCAACTGTCAACTTGCCTTATAATCTCGTCCACACGATACGCCGAACTCAGAACCTCGTCGGTCTTGAACTCTATTGAGGGAACCTTCCTCAGGTCAAGCCGCAAGGCAACCTGTTTGCGGAAAAAGCCCGACAACTTGTTGAACGCTTCAAGCATTGAATCGGACGGCTCGCCCTTCAGACTGGTAAAATACACTTTCGCGCAAGACATATCCCTTGAGAGCGAAACATGCGTTATAACGGCGCGCGAAAGACGCTGGTCCCGAACCTTTCCCTCGCTTATTATGAGCGCTATCTCCCTGAAAAGAAGGTCTCTCACCCGCTCACTCCTCTCGTAGCCGAACACTTTGCGACCTCTTTTGCTCACAATCAAATCCCCCGCAAAGCCGTCCTACAGCTGCTGGGCGGTTTCCTTCAGAGAGTAAATCTCAAGAACATCTCCCACCTTGACATCATTGAAGTTTTCCACCGTCAGCCCGCACTCGTAGCCCGACTGAACCTCTTTCACATCGTCTTTGAATCTCTTGAGGGAACCGACTCTGCTTTCGTAAACGACCGTGCCATCCCGCACAATCCTTATGTTCTCGCCTCTTAAAACCTTGCCGTCATCAACCATGCAACCCGCAACAACTCTCTGACCGGACATGCGGAACACATTCATAACCCGCGCGCGCCCCACAGTTTCCTCTTCAACAATGGGGTCAAGCAGCCCTTCCATAATCTGTTTGACTCTCTCCAAAATCTCATACACAACCGAGTGAGTCTCAATCAAAACCCCACGGAGGGAAGCGTCAGACGCGGCTTTTGCGTCCGGGCGCACATTGAAGCCGATAATCACCGCCTTGGTAACATGGGCGAGTTCAACATCGGTGCCGCTTATGCCGCCCACTGCGGAATGCGCGATTTTGACGGAGCATTTTTCCGTCTCAATTTTTTCAATGGAATCTTTAATCGCCTCAACGGAGCCGCGGGTGTCGGCTTTGATGATAAGAAACAGCTCCTTTGTGGTGTCCTCCTCGGGAGCTTTCGTCATCTCAACAGAGTCAAGCGACAGGGGCCGGGGAACTTCTTTCGCTTCCTGCTTCGCAAGTCCAATCAACCTGTTCTCAACTATTGCGCGCGCGATTTTCTCATCGCGGGCGACATGGAAATTGTCTCCCGCCGCCGGCGCTCCCGAAAGTCCCATAACCTCAACCGGCATGGACGGTCCGGCGCTTTTGAGTCTCACCCCGTTCTCATCGGAAAGAGCCTTCACCCTTCCGCTGAAAAAACCGGAGACAATTTGGTCTCCGGTCTTCAGACTGCCCTTTGTGACTATTACATCCGCTATCGCGCCGCGCCCCTTGTCAAGGCGCGACTCCAGAACAAACCCTTTGGCAAGCCCCGCCTGCGGAGCTTTGAGCTCAAGGATGTCCGCCTGAAGAAGAATCAGTTCCAGAAGCTCTTTGAGCCCCTGTCCGGTTTTCGCCGATATTTCGGTAAAAGGCGTATTTCCTCCCCACTCCTCGGTAACAAGCCCATGTTCGGAAAGCTGCCTTTTCACGCCTTCGGGGTCTGCGCCGTCCTTGTCAATTTTGTTGACCGCCACAATTACCGGAACTTCCGCCGCCTTTGCATGGTTTACCGCCTCAACGGTCTGCGCCTTCACCCCGTCGTCGGCCGCCACAACAAGTATCGCTATGTCGTTTATTTTGGCTCCGCGCGCTCTCATTGAAGTAAATGCCTCATGTCCGGGCGTATCAATAAAAACAATCCGCCTGTCTCCGCAGGTAACATTGTAAGCGCCTATGTGCTGAGTTATTCCGCCCGCCTCGCCCGAAGCGACCTTTGACTTGCGAAGCGTGTCAAGGAGGGTTGTTTTCCCGTGGTCAACATGCCCCATGACGCTGACAACCGGAGGGCGCGGAACCTCGTCTGTAAACCCCGCCTCTTTGTCGTCCAGATAGAGCGACTCGTCAAACCTGTCCACCTCAACATCCATACCGTATTCGGCGGCTATAAGGGTGGCGGTTTCATAGTCAAAAGGGTTTGGGGAACGCGTGTCCAGCCCTATGCCTCTCGCCTTTGCTCTGACATCGCGCAGTTTCACTTCCATGCGGCGGGCAAGGTCGTCAAGGGTTATGGTCTCCCCTATGCGGACATTCTTTTTGCCGACCGGAGGGGGAACGGGAGACTGCCGCGCGGAGGAAGACCTGCGGGGCTGCGAAGGTCTTTTCCGTCTGATGTCCTGTTTTCTGCGAAAACTTTTCTCGTCAACAACATACTCTTTTTTCTTGGAAGTCAGATTGGGGCCAAGCGCCTCGCGCATCTGCTCGGCAAGTTTTTTCTTTTCCAGTTCCTGCTGTTCGTCCGGTTTGTCCGCTTCGGGTTTGCCCTTTTCGGGCTTTGCCGCTGCGGGAGGAGCGGTTTCGGTCTCCGCTTCGGAGGTTGCGGATTCGGCTGCCGCTTCCGTTTCCGAATGGGCGGTCGCCTTCTCTGCGGTCTCCTCGTCCGCCGGCTTCTCTCTCTTTTTTCTGCGCCTTACGACTTTTCCCGAAAAGCGCCTCTCGGTAATTTTTTCACCGGAATGGGATTCAAAAACTTTTACTTCATCTTTGGCGGGCTTTTCCTCGGAACCGGAGGACTGAGCGGACAACCGTCTCCTTATCTTTTCCTCGGTCTCCAAGTCCAGCGAGTTTGAAGGCGTTTTCAGAAGAACACCGACGGCTTCGGCGGCGGATATTATATCTTTGTTGGAAACTCCAAGCTCATCCGCAAGTTCATATACTCTTGTTGATTTCATCTTTCCTCAAAGAGGCGGTTTCGCAGTTTCGGCGAAAATCCGGACATTGAATCTCAGTCGGACGGTTCCGGCTGTCCGGTGCCCTCCGTTTTCTGTTCTTCGGATTCGGCGGATGCGGGCTTGGAAGCGTCCTGACCCGTCTGCTCCTTAACCTTTTCCTGAAGCGCCACTTTTGCAAATGAGACTATTGACTCAATCTCTTCATCGCTCGCCTCTTTCAGAACAGACTTGATAGTTTCCGGAGCGGCGAACACCACATCTTCAAGTTTTCTGAAACCTTCGTTGAAAAGCAGATTTGCCGAAACATTTCCCACGGACGGCAGGGTTGTGAGCATGGAAACAGACTGCTCTTTTTCCTTCCTTATCTGCTCCTCGGTCTTTATGTCTATCTTCCATCCGGTCAGGTTGGAAGCAAGGCGGACATTCTGCCCGCCACGCCCTATGGCAAGGGTAAGCTGGTCTTCGTCAACGACAACTTCCATCTGATTGTTGCTTTCGTCAATGATCACCTTGTTGACAACCGCCGGAGAAAGGGCGTCCGAAACAAAACGCCCCAGATTTGCCGACCACGGAACTATGTCTATTTTCTCTCCCTGAAGTTCTTGAATCACATTCTGCACCCTCGCGCCGCGTATTCCCACGCATGCGCCAACGGGGTCAACATCGGAGTCGTGCGAATAGACCGCTATCTTCATCCTTGAGCCCGGGTCTCTCGCAATCGCCTTAACTTCAATTATCGCGTCCGCTATTTCGGGAACCTCGCTTTCAAAAAGTCTTTTGACAAAATCCGGAGCGATCCGTGAAAGTATCAGTTGCGGAATCTTTTTCTCTTCGTCAATTTCAAGCAAAAGAGCCCTGATGCGCTCTTTCGGTTCGTAAAACTCCTTGGGGGCTTTCTGGGAATAGGGAAGCAACGCCTCCGTTTTGCCGAGGTCAACCACAACGGTCCTTCTCTCAATCCTTCTGACAACCCCGTTCACAAGTCTGCCCTTGTAGTTTATGAACTCCTCATAGATAACCCTGCCCTCAGCTTCCTTGACCTTCTGAAGTATCTTCTGTTTTGCGTTGTGAATTGCAACCCGTGTAAATTCCTGATGGAAAAAAGGACCTTCTTTCTCTTCCGGTTCGGAAGGTTTTTTCGCGGCGGAGATGCCGCCGGAAGTCCAAACCCGAACGCCTATTTCCTCTCCCACTTCCGCGCCCGAATCAAGTTCTTTCGCCTTGCTTACCTCTATCTGAGTTTCGGGGTCGGAAACCTCGCTGACCACGTCCTTGTATCGGAACAGTTCAACAACGCCTTCCTCCTCGTTGTATTGAACCTCAAAATCGTCCGAAGCGTCTTCGGTTTTCGCCAGCTTTTCAACCGCGCTTATGACGGCTTCTTCAACGGCTTTGACTATCTCCTGCTTCTGAACGCTTTTCTCCTTCACAACAGTTTCTATTACTCTGTTCAACTCGGTGGACATGGTACTTTGCTAAAACTCCCGTTTTAGATTTGCTTTTTCTATGCTGTCAAACGGTATTGAGAAAACCCCTCCGGAATCCTCGTCCGACAGTTTGAGAAAGCCGTTTTCCGTTCCGTCTATGCGACCCGTAAACACTTTACGACCGTCCAGGGGGTTTCTCGTTGTAACCTTCGCCTTCCTGCCTCCGAACCTGTCGTAGTCTCCGGGTTTTGTAAGGGGTCTTTCGGGACCCGGAGAAGACACTTCAAGCGTATAGTGTGAACTGATAATCTCTTCAATGTCTATCAGGACGCCTATTTCCCTGCTGAGTTCCGCGCATTCCCCGATGTTCACCCCTCCCGATTTGTCAAGAAAAATAGACACTTTCCCGTCTCCCGCAAGGCGGACGTCCACAACTTCCATTGAGTGTTCGCAGGCAACCCTTTCCACTATCCCGGACAGTTTTGCGACCGTTTCCTTTTCAGTTCGTGTTTCCATAAAACCCTCACAGGGACCGCCCATATAAAAGCGGGCTCGCGGCCCGCTTTTACAAAATCAGTCGCTGTGTTTGGTCTATTTTACAGAAAAACAAAACAAACTCAAGCCCTTAAAAAGCAGATGCAAACCTTCACGGCACACAACAGCAAATCACCGTCATTCCCGCGCGGGCGGAAATCCACAATAGCGGCACAAGTTGCCGACAGACCACGGACTTTGCATACCCCTCAGGATTCCGCATCAAGTGCGGAATGACGAAAGGTGTCGGAATTGCAAAACCGTCCACCCCGCACCCTCCACATCAAGCGCGTAACAACAAAACCTGCGGTGAATCAACCCTCGCCAACATCATGCGCCCTCATCTCCGCCAAATACTCCGCTTCCATCTCCTTCAGTTTCCGTATCCTTTTTTTAAGTCCCGACGCTTTTTCAAACTCCAAATCCCCGGCGTTCTTTTTCATTTCAACCGTAAGGGTCTTTATAACCTGCGGTATGTCTTCGGGCGAAATGTCATACGGCATGCCGTCTTCACCCGTCATGTCAACATAGTCCGCTTCGCACACAAGCCCCATCGCGCCATCTATGTTTTTTCTAATGTCCGTGGGCTCTATCCCGTGTTTTTTGTTGTATGCAAGCTGCATATCTCTGCGCCGATCAGTCTCTTTCATCGCCGCTTCCATTGAGCCGGTAATCTTTTCGCCATACATGATAACCCTGCCCGCAATGTTCCTCGCCGCCCTGCCGAACATCTGAATCAAAGAGGTTTCACTGCGTAAATACCCCTCCCTGTCCGCGTCAAGAATGGCGAACAAAGCAACTTCTGGTATGTCAAGCCCCTCGCGCAGAAGGTTTATGCCGACAAGCACATCAAACTCTCCGCTCCTCAAATCGCGTATTATGCGAACCCGCTCAAGCGTCTCTATCTCGGAATGCATGTAGCGCACCCTTACGCCCGCGTCCCTGTAAAAATCGGTCAAATCCTCCGCCATCTTTTTCGTCAAAGTGGAAACAAGAACCCGCTCGGACGACTCAACCGCCCGGCGAATCTCCTCAAGCAGGTCGTCAACCTGCCCTCGCGCGGGCCTCACCTCAACCTTCGGGTCGGCAAGTCCGGTCGGACGGATTATCTGCCGCGCTATCGCGCCACCGGACTTTTCAATCTCATACGCGGCGGGAGTGGCGGAAACATATATCGTCTGCCCCACCCTCGCCGTGAACTCGTCAAAATTCAAAGGGCGGTTGTCAATGGCGGACGGAAGCCGGAAACCGTGCTCAACAAGGGTCGTCTTGCGGCTTCTGTCTCCGGCATACATGCCGCGAATCTGCGGAACCGTCTGGTGGCTTTCGTCTATCACGCAGATAAAATCGTCCGGGAAATAGTCAAGAAGCGTAAACGGCGGCTCCCCCTCCGCCCTTCCGGCAAGGTGGCGCGAATAGTTCTCTATCCCCGGACAGAAACCCATTGTCTCAAGAAATTCAATGTCTCTAAGGGCGCGCTCCCGTATCCTGTTTTTTTCCTCCTCCATCCCGCGCGAAGAAAAGTGTTTGACCCTCTCCTCAAGCTCAGTCTTGATTGCTTCTATGGCGGCAAGCAGCTTGTCTCTCGGAGCGACATAATGGGACGCGGGATAGAAAACGGCTTTTTCCATCGGGCGAAGCACCGCCCCCGTTATCGGGTCAATCGCGCTTATCCTTTCAACGGTGTCTCCGAAAAACTCAATTCTGACCGCCTCGTCCTCCCTGTTGGAAGGCATAACATCAACAACATCCCCGCGAACCCTGAAGGTTCCCCTTTCGGGAACATCGCCCCTTCTTTCGTATTGAACGCTCGCAAGTTTTGCCAGAAAATCGTCCCTGTCCTTTTCCTCTCCCTTTTCAACAAAACTCATCATCCCGTAATAGTCCTGCGGAGCGCCGATGCCGTATATCGCCGAAACGCTCGCCACGACAATGATGTCCCGCCTGTCAAAAAGCGCGGTGGTGGCGGCGTGGCGCATCTTGTCTATATGGTCGTTTATCGCCACATCTTTCTCTATGTAGATTCCGGTCTGCGGAATATACGCCTCCGGCTGATAGTAGTCGTAGTAACTTATGAAATAGTGAACGGAGTTTTCGGGAAAGAACTGTTTGAACTCCCCGTAAAGCTGGGCGGCAAGGGTTTTGTTGTGAGCAAGCACAAGGGCGGGACGGTCTGTCCGCGCAATCGCGTGCGCAACGGTAAATGTTTTTCCGCTGCCGGTTACGCCGAGCAGCACTTGGTCTGAAACGCCGTCATTAAGCCACGAAACAAGTTCTTCTATCGCTTCGGGCTGTCCGCCGGACGGCTTGAATTCACTGTGAAGTTTGAACCCGCTCACACTGTCGGCGGAAGAAAGCTGCGGAACGGAACTATTTCCGCCACTTCAAGTCGCACCCTTTGTGCCCTTTGCGCTTGAGAACGGAAATATCCTCAATCTGTTCGGGCCTCAAAATCTCTCTCATTGCGAGTTTCTTTTCCAGTTTCATCCGCTCTTTCTCCGTCCGAGCCTTATACATACTTTCGGCGGCGGATTTGATGGCTTCCGGGGACGATTGCGGGTCTTTCATCAATGTGGAAAATTCCCATTTCGCCTCGCGCATTTTGTCGCCCGCTTCCCTCATCCTCGTTTGGTAGGAATCGGATATTTCGTCCAATGCGGCTATTTGCTCCGCGTCAAGTCTGAGCCGCTCCGCCATTGATGAACTTCTCCACCAGAAAGCATACATCCCGGACTTTCCCTTCTTTCCCCATTCCTTTTTTCCGTGTCCGCAGTCCTTTCCGTGTCCCCGTTTTTTTCCATGGTTGCAGTCTTTTTCGTGTCCGTTTCCGTAACTTTCTTTTTCGTGGTCGGAACCGGTCAGTCTATTCCAGAGACTTTTTGATTTATGCTCTTTGTCTGAATGGGAGTACTCCGCGTGCGCATAGTGAGTGGAAGGGGTAAACGCCGCCATGCACAACGCAACGGCAATATACAAAACAGTTTTTCCAGCCATATCTTCACCTCCGGATTCGGTTTTCTTCGTTAAGTAGGCACAAAGAAAAACGGTTTGTCAACAGCGGAAGTCTTGACAACAACACGCCCGCTGTTATTGCTAATGGCTTAATGGCAGGCAAAAAGAGATCCAAACTCAATCCGGCGGTCTGTCTCGTGGGCGCGGGACCGGGAGACCCCGGGCTGATAACCGTAAAAGGGATGGAGGCGCTCGCCCGCGCGGATGTGGTTGTTTACGATGCGCTCGCAAACGATTCCCTTCTGGAATTCACCCCGCGCGGGGCGGAGATTATCTTTGCGGGCAAGAAAAAGGGTTTCAAAACGCTTGAGCAGAAAAGCATCAACGCTCTGCTGATTGACAGGGCAAAAAAAGGGAAAACCGTAGTCCGGCTCAAAGGCGGAGACCCGTTTGTGTTCGGAAGGGGCGGAGAGGAGACCGAAGCCCTTGTGTCCGCCGGAGTGTCGGTTGAGATTGTTCCGGGGGTGAGTTCGTTTCATTCCGTTCCGGCGTATTCGGGAGTGCCACTGACGCACAGGGATTTCAATTCGTCTTTCACGGTGGTAACGGGTCATGAAGACCCCGGAAAGAAATCGTCAAGACTGAACTGGAAAGCGCTTTCGGAAATGGAAACCGTTGTTTTCCTGATGTCTCTCAACAACTTGGAAGAGACGGTAAAAAAGCTGATAAAGATGAAAAAGCCGCCGGAAACGCCCGTCATGGTAACCTCCCGAGGAACGACCGGCGGGCAGAAAACCGTTGCCGGGACTCTTGAAAACATCGGCGAAAAAATTCGGAAACGGGGCGGAGTTGTCCCTCCGGCTATCCTGATGGTGGGCGGAGCAATCAAAATGAGGAACAAACTGAACTGGTTTGAGAAAAAGCCGCTTTTCGGAAAAAAGATAGTTGTTACAAGACCGGCGGGGCAGAGCGCGGATTTTGTAAAACTTCTCCAGCAGCACGGGGCGGAGGTTACAAGTTTTCCGTGCATTGAGATTGTTCCGCCGGTTTCGTGGAAAGACACGGACCGCCTGATTGAAAACATCTCATCGTGTGATTTCCTGACTTTTACAAGCGTCAACGGGGTTGAGCGGTTTTTTGCAAGACTGCGCCGCAAAGGTCTTGACTCAAGGTTGTTTGCGGGCGCAAAGACGGTTGCGATAGGGAGCAAAACCGCTGACGCGCTCAACGGATACGGGTTGAAAGCGGACATTGTTCCGAAGAAATACACAGCCGAGGGGATACTTGCCGAGTTTGAAAAGATGAACATTCGGGGGAAGAGATTTTTCATCCCAAGAGCGGAGAAGGCGAGGGACGCTTTGCCGGAAGGGTTGATGAAAATGGGAGCGAAGGTTGAAACCGCCGCGTGTTACAGAACGCGGATTCCGAAATACAGACCGGAGGAGGTTGAGTTTGTTGAACGGAAAATGCTGAACGGCGGAACGGATATGGTGGTTTTCACAAGTTCGTCTTCGGCGACAAACTTTTTTGCGATATTCAAAAATGCGTTTGAAATTCTGCGCGGGACGGGAATAGGGTGCATTGGGCCCATTACGGCGGAGACTGTTAAGAAGGCGGGGTTTAAGCCGTCCGTAGTGGCGGGGAAGCATACTGCGGAAGGGCTGGCGGATGCGATGAGGGGGTTTTTTGAGGACAACGGGGTTTGAAAGGGGGTCTGTTTATATTATGATTTGTTTTGTTATGGATGCTTGCTTGAGCGAAGAAGGCATATTGGGTAGAGGTTTATGATGAAGCCGAACTGCGGCATGGGGGTCGTTATGGCACATACGGTTACCATCTGTGTTTGTGTAGGTATCTAAACAATTGTGACGGAGAAACAATAAATATAAACTCTATGATGTCTTTCGCTCCAGACATATACAAACTTATCTGAATAAGTACACTAAATCTGGGAAATTAGTCAATGTTGAAAATCAATTACACTTCAAAACAAAAGAAACGCGCAAGCACTTTGATGGCTTTGGGCACATCTGAACTGGAAGCAGCAGAAAAACTTGTACAAGAGATGTTATTTAGGGAGGCAGTTGTTCATTTATACTTTACCTGCTTTTATGTTTCACAATCATTGTTATGTAATAAAATTGCTTCTAATCCTTCACACATAAACCTTAACCGTCAACTTCATCAAATTTATGGACAAACAAAAGATTTCCCTCGGCGGTACGTGGAACTCCATACTAGTTTATATCAACAAAGAACAAAATTTAACTACAAGACAACTCATACGCCAAACCCAGACATTCTCAAAAAACAACTTGCAAAGTTAAAAGCATATGTCAAGTTTGCCTTAAAAAAAGTGCCGCGTGTAGAAGCAATAGATATTCTAAGGAGTTTTCATGAAGACAATACTGAAAAAATAAGAGATTTTTCATTCGATATTTATTGCCCAAAAACATATTTACACCATACAAGACTAACATTTTGGCAACCGCCATTCTATTTGAAGATTTTCGGTATAAAAGAAATGGTGCAACACACTGCTGAACTGCTTAAGAAATTGAAAGTTCGTAGACACACAGATTACGTAATAGGGTTGAACAGCAAAGTAAACCAATACAAAAACGACCATCTTATAATGCTTGACATTGACTCTGTCAATCCTGCTGCTGAGGAAGCATTAAAAGAGATTGGTGGCATAATTCTTAAGAGTGGTAGAGGGTTTCATTTTATAGGGCGTCAAGTTATTTCAGGTGCGAAGGTTTGGGAAAAAACAATACGTAAATTAGCAACAAATTCAATTCTTAAAAAATACATAGACAGAAAACATATTGAAATCTCTATCCAGCGAGGGTACTCAACTCTTCGTGTTACGGCAGGTTCAACAAAAACCACAATTCCTTATTTTTACAAAGAAATATAAACACATAGTTTTTAACAAGTGTTTATCTCACAACCTTGCCCTCATTTGGTTTTCTTCTTGTCTTAATGACACAGTTTAGATGAAATTTCCATTGCTGACTCTATGAAAATACCTTTACCTGTGAATCTTGGACGATTATTACATACAATTTCATCGGATTTTTTTGTTAATCAAGCAATTAACCCAGAAAATGCGAATCTGATTGTCTACAATGAAAATACTATCTGGATGCAAATCATTACAACATTAGAGCATAGAAAGGAGGAAACTTACGGAAACTCAAGCAAACTAAAATGCAAAATCTGTTAAGTAACATTGAGAAGAAAACAAAGTTGTTAAACGCTTCCGGTGAATATTGTCTTTTTCCATAATAATCTTTGTAGTACACTTTCTGCAAATAGGATGGTAATCCGCCAACCAGCCAAATGCGACTACGGAAAAAGGGAATTCATGGGCGCACAAAAAACATTCCCAATTCTCATTCTCTTCCCAGTTTTTGCTGTCGGTAATCATATAGATGAAGTATAACTGATTTGAACCACTTTTCTCTCTTTTTTGTTAAATTCCAACTCACTGTTCAAGGGATCAAAATAACTTCTATGGTAAGGCGTATCGGAAAAATTCAATACCGCAAACAAACAAAACTGTTTTTCGTATAATTCAGCAACTTTGAACTCTTTCTCCGTCATTGATACTGTTCCCTTGTTTGCAGAAAGTCCCTTGACTTCCACAAGGTAAACCCCATTCTCACAACTTAACTTAAAATCAAATCCACAAGCGGCTTGAGTAGTATCTTCCATATCGCAGTTTTCAAAGATTTTCTCTTCTTTGTATGATTGTCTGAAATACTGCTCCGCCGCCCTGCCCGTTATCAGCCGTTTTGCCACAGTATTGGAAGCATCCTCGTCTTTCTTCAAAACATCAAAATCTTCTACAAAACTCTTTACCAAGACGGCAAACTTATCAAAAGACAGCTCGGAAAAATCATCATAGAATTTCCTGCAATACTCCCGCATGGAACGCTTGTGCCACCCTTTCCGTGAGTTTGGGAAAAGCGGGTCAAACTCATCCCTGTAATTCTTTATTGAAGACGGCTTTGAACCAATTGAATAACCGAGAACATTGAAAGCTTCCGAAAAACTCTCAAACCCGAGAATATCAAGAGCTTGCTTGTCAAATCTGGAAAGAAAAAGTCCGGTCAGAATGGACTTGTCACGAACCTTTTGAATACTCCGCATAACACAAATATACACTCATCACATTGAAGAAAAAACCCATACAACCCCTACCCCTCCCCCAACCTCTCCCCAATCTCCCGAATAGTCAACCGCTGTTTCTGCAAACTGCGAATCTCCCTCACCCTTTCCGCCGCATCCGGCTCATAAAGCTGATAACCGGACTGCGTAACATCCGCCGGACTGAGCAAACCCTCTTTCGTCCAGTAGCGGATTGCGGAAATCGCCTCCCCCGTCCGCGCGGCAAGTTCGCCTATTTTCAATAGTTTTCCGGCATCGCCGCCCGGAACGGCGGTCTTTCCCCTCGCGGAGTTTATCCAAATATCAAGAGAGCGGTCCGCGGCTTTGAATATCAGGGCTTCATAATCGTCTTTTGAACCGCCAAGTTGGGCTTTTTCAAGCCCGCCAATGTAGGCAAGACGGTCGCGTTTGCGTATTATGGCGGCGGGATAACCGTTTGCCGACAAAACAAGGTTCATAAGCAAACGGGCGGTTCTGCCGTTGCCATCGGCAAAAGGATGGATTGTAACCAGACGGTAATGGGCTTCGGAAGCAAGACCGACCGGATGCAACGCCTTTTCCGTTTTCAGCCATTTGCAGAAATCGCGCATTAAACCGGCAACCTTGCGGGGATTGGGCAACACAACCGGAGAACCGGAAATCCTCACCGGCATATTCCGGTAACAATCCGCATTTGAATCGTCAATCCCTTTCATTATCGTCCCGTGAACGGAAAGAATATCGTCTTCCGTGATGAGAGAAGTTTTACGCTCCGCAATCTTTGCGACCAAATCCAGAGCGCGGGCATGATTTACCGCTTCCAAATGCTCCCTCATACTCCTGCCCCCCACGGTCAAACCCTTTTCCACCACCATGGCGGTTTCACGGCGCGTGAGCGTGCTTCCCTCAATCGCGTTGCTGTTATAGGTCAACTCCACCGCAAACCAGTCATTAAGGTTGCTCAACAAACCGTCGGACAGAGGACGCAAACCGTCCAGAATTCTCTTCTTTTTCGTCAGACTGTTAAAATCCATTGAAGATAAACCATAAAGTATTACTTCACGGTTTTCAACTTCTCAACCGCCCGAACACCGCATACGCCCCCGCAACCAAAAGAACACAGGCAAAAACCGCAACAGACAAAACCCATGCCGGTCTTTCCCCGCCGGATGAGCGAACGGAAATCCTCACCTCGTAACCCTTCTCAAAAGCCGCACCGTCCCACCTTGAAAAAACCCTCCCATCCTCACCGGAAACACTCTTCCCCTCCCCCAACCCTTCAACGGTTACCCCGCCCGATGCCGGAGCAATAACCGCAAAAGACTCAGTCCGATACTCAAGAGTCTTTGCAAACACGGCTCTCCCGCCGCCGAAAACCCCGCTTTCAAACGGAATCCGGTATGACAACACCGCCCTTTTCAAACCCGGAAGCACGGGACGCGAACTGAACCCGCCATCCTGTTTGAAAATCCCGCTTGCGTCCAAGCCGTGAATAAAACGCAAGTCTTCCGCCTCTTTCGGAACGCCAAAACGCAAGGTTGCGGACTCTCCGCCTTCCCCGCCGGAAACGACAACCGTGTCGCCCCTGTTTGCAAACTCCACAAACTCCACGACACTGACCCCGCCTTCGGACGGCTCAACTATAATGTGACTCAACTCAACCGCAATCGCCCCGTCATCGCTTCCGGTTTCGTATATCGGAAGCGAAATATCAATCTCCCGCTGCCCGGGCTTGAAAACCATCTTGTCCGTCTCGTAGAAAACCCCGCCGCTCACTATTGAGATTTTATGCGCCGCAGTCCACTCAACTCCCTCAAAACGGAACTCACCCTCAGACCCCGTTTCCTCCGAACGGCTTGAAATTTGGCGGTCTCCCAAAAACGAACCGAGCGCAACCTCAATTCCGCCCGCGGGTTCGCCTCTTGTTCTGTTCACAACCTTCCCGCCAATGGCTCCGCCTTCCTGAGATTCATCGGGAATGTCTTGAAGCGAAAGCAGATAGTCCGCTATCTTTTCCGCTTCGCCCGTGCCGACCCTCGTCTGAGGCATCGGGGGATAACCTTCGTTCACCGGAACTTTGCCGCCCGCCTTATAGACCGCGGAAGGGTCTGTTATCCACAGAACAACCCCCTCCCTTGAGTATTTGCCGAAAACGCCTTTGAGGTCGGGACCCGCAAACCTTCCCCTGCCCACCGTGTGGCAGCGGACACAGCCGCGTTCAACAAACAAAGTTTCCCCTTCGGAATGAGAGTCGGCAAAAACCGTTTCGGTTCCAAAAACCCACAAAACGGCGGAGAGAAACAGAATCGCCTTTGCGGCAAAAGCCGCGCCACTTTCCACGCGGGACAAAAACAGAGGGCGAGAGCCATAAACCCGCTTCAATTTTCCTCCCCGCGCGACCCGTCTTTTCCATTCCGGTCTCTTGTAAAAAAAGGACGCGCCACAAAAACGGAAACGGCTATTGAAACAAACAGGACAATGAAATCTTCAACGCTCATTCAACCCTCCCCGACCGGGCTCCGTAAAACGACATCATCGCTCCGAGAAGAACCACAGCTCCGCCCGCCCATATCCACGCAACCATTGGGTTTAACACAATCATCACCAAAACAGACCCGTCGGGATTCGCATCCATGAGAACGATGTAGAGATCGTCCTTCCATGAAGACAGCAGTCCAACCTCCGTTTCGCGGTTTATCTCCCTGTTGCCCTCATACAGATAGCGATTCTTCTCCGCAACCGGACGACCGACCGTTTTTCCGTTTTTTGAAACCACAACGCGCAAGGAAACAACATCTTTCGCGGCGGTGGAACGACGCTCCGTTGACTCGTAACTTACCTCATAACCGCCCACGGAAACGGTTTTGCCCGGAGCCATGAGCGCCTCGCGCTTTGTCGGAAAAACGGACGATGCCGTAACCCCGGCGACTATCAGCGCAACCCCTATGTGAACGACATAACCGCCGTATCTTCCCGAACCAGCGGACACAAGCGCAAAAAAGGAGGAAAACCAGCCGCCACCGCGCAAGCGGCGGACTTTCGCCCCTTTGTAAAATTCGGACGCGGCGGACACCGAAGAAAAAACACATATTGCAAACGCGGCGATTGCAAGAACATCCCTCACCCCCGACACGGCAAGCGCGGCGACCGTGGCAAGAGCCGAAACGATGGGAACGGCAAACGCGCGCGCAAAAACGGCGGCGGATGTTTTGCGCCACGGCAGAAGCGGGCCGATTCCCATAAGCGTTATCAGAACAAGCCCGATGGGAACATTAAGCCGGTTGAAATACGGCGGACCGACAAGTATGCGCGTTCCCGTTACGGCTTCGGAGAGAATGGGGAAAGCCGTTCCGAGAAAAACGACCAGCGTGGCGGAGAGAAAAAGAACATTGTTGAAAACAAACGCGCTCTCCCTTGAAACGGCGGAATCAAATTTGCCGCCGTCGGCGAAACTGTTTCTGCGAAGCATGAAAGCGCCGAATGAAAAAATCAGAATCAAAACCATAAAGCCGGAGAACATGGGGCCTATGTCCGACCGGGCGAACGAGTGAACGGACGAAACCACCCCGCTGCGAGTTATGAAAGTTCCGAAAATGGAAAGGAAAAAAGTGATTGCAAGCAGGGCGATGTTCCACTTCATAAACATGTTTCTTCTTTTCTGAACCATTATTGAGTGCAGAAAAGCCGTGCCGGAAAGCCATGGCATGAAAGCGGCGTTTTCCACCGGGTCCCAAGCCCAGTATCCGCCCCACCCGAGTTCCAGATAAGCCCACCTTGCGCCCAGCAAAAGCCCCAGACTGAGAAAACTCCATGAGAAAAGCGCCCATTTGCGCGACTGATTGACCCACAAAGCGTCAACCTTTCCGCTCAAAAGAGCGCCCATGCCGAAAGCGTAGGGAACGGTTATCCCGACATAACCGACATACAGAGCGAAGGGGTGAATCGCCATATACGGGTTTTGGAGTATGGGATTGAGCCCCCTTCCCTCATTTGGAGCGAAAGGGAGCGTCTCAAACGGATTCTCAACAAACGCTATCAGGAAAACAAAAAACGCCAGAACGCATGACAGAACGCCCGTCACATACGGCTTGAGAACGCGCGACCCGGAAGACTCTCCGCCCCACAGGACAAACACAGCGCAATAGGCGGAAAGAATAAGCGACCAGAGCATAAGAGAACCCGCCTGCCCCGCCCAGAAAGCCGTAAAGCGGTAAACAAGCGGCAGGTCGGAACTTGTGTTCATCGCCACATATTTCAACTCAAAGTTGAGGGAAGCCAGTTCAAACAGAAGAAGCCCGGTCGCGGCGATGAGAAGAAAAAACCCCGCAACAACGCCGTTTTCCGCGCTCTTAATCAGGCGGGAATTCCTTAACCGCGCTCCCGCAAACGAGCAGACAAGTGAGTAAACGGAAAGCGAAAAACAGAAAGCGACTGCGGCGGACCCAAGCTCATGCAAGTTCATCTGTATCCGTTATTCCCCGAATAAGCGCCGTCTTTGGATTCGTATTTTGTGGGACATTTTGCCAGAAGAAGGTCCGCCTCAAAACTTTCCGAACCCCGGTAGATCCCCTCAACAACGGCTTCGGCTCCCTCCCTGAAAGTGTCCGGAACCGTGCCCCGGTAATAAACGGGAAGGCGGTTTGCGCCGTCCTTTATGGAAAACCTAATCCCGCCGTCCGGCTCCTTCACTATGCTGTTTTCCTCAACGGGACCGGACACCCTGTATCTGCCGCCTTCCGCCGCGCTCCTCTCAAGTTCGGAGACGGTGAGGTAATAGACCATGGTGTCGCTGACGCCGTCGTAAATCATATAGGCAACCGAACACAGAACTGTAAGGGTTGCGATGACAATTTTAATTTTCGGAGAAAGCATACCGGCAGACCGAACGGAGACCTTTTATTTCCCGTCCCCGGAAATCCTCCCGGACAAGCCGCGGCTTCTCACAAGAAGAATCAGCGCGTAAACGCCGAGAACCGACCATGTGACAATACAGGAGGCGATAAAATATCCCATTGCTTCAGACACCCCTCAAAGGCGGAGACACACTAAACTAACACGGCGGGGCGCAGTTTCAACGCCGGAAAGGGAAGATGCGCGTTTCGGAACCTGTGAAATTTTCCGTAGCCGACGAATTAAACCGAATGGCATAGCCGGAGCAATAGTAAACTGAACGGTCGCAAATTAAATTAAACTCACCGGACACTTTTTCGGCAAGTTTCGCTTTGTTGTTGATTCCATTGTTGTCCGCAATCAACGCAAGAGTTTGTTTGAGCAGTTCAGTCATTGAAGAGGTTTGATGTTGTCTGAAGAGATGCTCTTATCCGAACCGGATTTTCTGTCATTAGCGCTGTTGCGCTCCCAGAAAACGCCATCGGCATAACCTTGAATTTTGCCGTCAGACCGCGCCCTTAGCAACCGCTTGACAGCCCAGCAGCAGTAATCCCTGTTAATCTCAACTCCGCAGAATTTCCTGTTCAACTTTTGAGCCACAACCGCTGTCGTGCCGCTTCCCAAAAACGGGTCAAAAACGAAATCACCCCGATTTGAACTTGCAAGCACAATCTTGGCAATCAGTTTCTCCGGCTTCTGAGCCGGGTGCCCGGTGTTTTCCGGCATGGACCAGAATGGAACGGTAATGTCAGACCACAGGTTTGACGGATGAGTCAGTCTGTAGTTGCCGTTGGCGGACTTCTCCCAATCTTTGGGCTTTCCGTTCTCCGCCCTGTAAGGGGCAAGCACTCGCCTCTTTATTTTTACATCGTCCACATTGAAACAGTAGTCGCCGGAAACCGTGCAGAACCAAATATCTTCGGTGTTGTTCTTCCAATTGGTTCTTGCCCCGCGCCCTTTCTCACGCTCCCATGTAATTCTGTTGCGAACTTGAAGGCGCTTTTCCAGCACGGGAAAAATCAAATTGGAGGTCTTCCAATCACTGCAAACATAAACCGAAGCGTTCGGTTTCAATATGGGCAAAAGAGATTTGAGGTGTCGTTCAAACCATGCGGCATAGTCATCCGCTTCACGGGAGCGAAACAAATGACCGTTGTAGTTCTTGGTCAGGTTGTAAGGCGGGTCTATTATTAGAAGGTCAACAAAGCCGTCGGGCAGAAGCGGCGACACTTCACCTATCTCCTGATTGATAACGCGGTTGGTAAGAGTCTCCGCCGAAGCGCGGGCCATCAGTTTAAGCAAGTCACCGGAAAGAGACTTAATCTCCCGCGCGGAACATACAAGCGTTTGATTTCTCGGAGCCTTTTTCTTCATCCTTTTTCACAGTCGGCAAAAAGTATCCGTAAAATTCGCAAATTCGCAAATTCGCAAACCGTATAAAAATCCGCCGTCAGGCGATTGAAATCGCCTCTTCCAGCATCTCTTCCAGAACGCCGAAACCTTTGCGCCAGAACCCCGGCTCCGATATGTCAACGCCGGTTTTGCGTATCAGAGCTTCGGGACTGTCCGTTCCTCCGCAGGAAAGAAGTTCCAGATACCCGGGAACAAATTCGCTTCCCCGCCGCGCGTATTCATCGTATAGCGAAAGAACCAGAAGCTCGCCGAAAGAGTAGGAATAACAGTAGAAAGGCGAATGTATGAAATGCGGAATATACATCCACCAAAGTCCGTAGTCCGCCGTCAGGGTTACGGACTTTCCGAACATGGCACAGTTGGCGTCCGTCCACAAACCGTTCACGCGCTTGGCGGAAAGTTCGCCCTCGCGCCGCCGCGCTTCGTGAAAAGACTGCTCAAAACGCGTCATGACGGTTTGGCGGAAAACGGTCGCAAAGGTTTCCTCAAGTTTTCCGCAAAGAAGCGCCAGTCTGTCCTTTTCACCGCAACGCCGCTTCAGTTCCTGAAAAACCAGCATCTCGGAAAAAACGCTTGCGGTCTCCGATGTTGTAAGCGGAGCGTCGCTTTGAAAATATCCGTTTTTCCTTGAAAGATACTGGTGAATTCCGTGCCCGAGTTCGTGGGCGAGGGTCATAACATCGCGCGGATTGCCCTGATAGTTCATCAGGATATACGGGTGCGCGGACGGAACGGTTGAATGGCTGAACGCGCCGCCGTATTTGCCGTTGCGGGTTTCGGCTTCTATCCAGTTGTTTTCAAAGAAAAGACGCCCGATGTCCGCCATCTCCGGCGAAAAATTTTCCAGAGACTCAAGAACCGTTTTCCGCGCCTCCCCGTAACCGATTCTTTTGCGGACGGACGAGACGGGAGCGTATCTGTCATAATCGGCGAAAGTTTTCAAACCGAGAAGTTTCTTCTTGAACCCGTAGTAGCGCCTGACAATTCCGTAATGGGCTTCACAAGTCTCCAGCAGGTCGTCAACCACTTTGCCGTCAATCTCGTTGCTCAGGTGTCTTGAAGACATCGGTGTTTCATACATTCTAAGCCGGTCGTCCAGCCAGTGGTTGGCTGCAAGGGTGTTGAATATAAAAGCAAGGGTTTTTGAGTTTTCGTCGAGCCCGCGGGTGAGACCCCGCGCGGCGGCTTTTCTGATTTTTCTGTCGGGACTGTGAAGCAGCGCGAGGGTGGCGGTTTCGTTGAGCCGTTTTGCTGCGCCGGCCGTCTTCACTTCAAAACGCATGTCGGCAAAGAGTTCGTCAAAAAGTCTTTTGAACGCGCCCGCTCCGGTAACGGATTTCTCCATCATTATCTTTTCCTCTTTTTCACCGAGCAGATGCGGTTTATAGGAACGTTTCGTCTTCAGGAAATGGCGGTATGGGGCAACCGCTCCGTTTTTGAGAAGATTTTCCGCTTTCTTTTCGGATGTCTTCGCCCATTCAATGTCAAAGAAGAGCAGGTATCCGTTTATTTCCGTGTATTTCTCCCGCGCATACTGGAGGAGAGCGCCCGCTTTCGGGTCGCCGGTGTTTGAGGCGTGCAGAAGCTGGGCGTAGCAGTAAACCTTTGCGGCGGACTCGCCGATTGATTCAAGTTTTTTCAACATCGCGGCAAACTCGGCGCCGGACAGTTTTCCGCCCGAAACGGCTTTCCTGTATCTCTTTTCAAACAATGAAGCGCGCTTGAGGGATTTCTCAATTGACGATTTAATCTCAGGGTCGTCGGGCCCGGAATAAAGGGCGGACAGGTCCCACCTTATGTTTTTTGCCGTGTAGTTTTTTGAGTCTTTCAAAACCGCCCTCCGCTATTTTTGCGCCTTGTATGTTACCGAAACCGAGTCGGCGAATCTGAGCGCTCCGGGCTTGTCAACCTTAACGGCAACCTTGCCGACTTTCTCTTCGGCAAGGGCAATCTCCGCTATCCCGCCCGCGATTGTCTCTATCAGCCCGAACTTTCCGCCCTCAACAAACTTTACGAACCGTTTGTTCAGTTCTTTATAATCCACTGTGTTGGCTATGTCATCGTGTCTCGCCGGGTCGGGGCAGTCAACTTCCATTTCCACATTAAGAACTATGTCCTGAAGACTCTTCTTTTCCCACTCAAAGATGCCGACAACGGTTCTCAGTCTCAAATTTTCTATTTTGATTAACATCAAAGATGCTGCCCACCGTCAACAAAAAGCGCTTCCCCGGTTACAAACGAGTTGTTTACAAGATACTCAATCGCAAGGTTTATATGCCGAGTTCCTCCGGTTTTCTTCAAGGGAACGGTTTCCGCCATCTTTCTGAAAGCCGAACCATCGCCGCCCGAAGACTCAAGAATGGGGCCCGGGCATACGGCGTTCACCCTGATTCCGGGACCGAGGCGCTTTGCCGCCGCGAGGGTGAAATGATAAAGGCACTTCTTGCTGAGATTATAGCAAAAATGTGCGGTGTGGTTTTTTGACACGCGGGAATCCAGTATGTTCACAACAAGCCCTTCACGGTTGTTTTCAGCAAACGCCTGAGTGGCGAAAAAAGGCGACTTGAAATTGACCGCCATGTCCGCCTCAAGCGACTTTTCCGTCACATCCATGAATTCGGCTTTTTCAAACACTGAGGCGCTGTTCACCAGAACGGCAATTCCTCCGAGCTTGCGGCCGGCTTTCTCCAGAAGTTTTTTGGCGTTTGCCGGCTTGCAAAGGTCGGCGCGGAACAGTTCGCACCGAACGCCCTCATCCCTTATCCGCCCGGCGGTTTCCATCGCATCGGCTTTGGAATCGCGGTAGTGAAGGGCTATGTCGTAACCCATGCCCGCAAGGTGAATGGAAACGCTTTTACCGATGCGTTTTGCGCCGCCGGTAACAAGAGCCGTTTTTTTCTTATTTGCCAAAACAGAAGAGCGAGACCTTTGTTTTTGTCAGTTGGACGGGTCCGGCTCAAATTCGGTTTCAAGAAGATTTATATCCCCTTGCACATAGTCAAAGTAGTCTTCCCAGAAAGTAAGAAGCGAGGCGTCTCTGATGCTGCCGACTTTCTGCTGTTTTTTGTGCAGCATCCACATCTTAACATTCACCTTGCCTTTGAATTTGGGCCTTATCTTTCTCTCAAGATAGAACCTGTTCGCCCGTTTGTTTTTCACATCGTTGAAAGACGGGCACCTCCATGTGCTTGAGTAGCGATAGTATGAGAACCTTTTCAGGTAAATCTTGCGCACGCACAGTCTGTCCAGAGGAAGACTTTCGGAATTGTGATACATGTTTGAAACTATGACAAGAGTTTTGTTTTCATAGTCTTCATCGAATTGAATGGCGGAAGAGCGCGATATTTCATGGATGGTTTCCATGAGCGGAGTGTTCACATCATCCTCGCGGTTCTTCGCTTTTGCCTCGATTATCTCAATCGTTTTCTCTTTCAGCCTGCGCAGGTAGCCGAGTCTGTATTCAATATCAACTCTCTGACGGTTCTCGGTCATAATGTCAAAGTGGTCTCTTTTGTCCGGCGACTTGTTGTTGCCGGTTTTTGGACGGCATATTGAAATGTCCGGCTCAAGCCCCGTAACCGGTTTTGTGCCGTCCAGAATCAAAAGAGACACCCTTCCGTAAAGCCCCACCCTGCCGAGAAGTTTCTCGGTGAGGATGTCATTTGCGAACATCTTTATCTGCTGCTCGGATATCCCGTCCGTCACATCCACAAAGATAAGCAGGTGGTCTTTTGAATAATCACTGTCATACGGGCAGAAAGTGCGCGGGTCCCTGTCCGAGGATTTCAGAACGGGCAAATCCCCGTCATTTGCGGCCCGCCCGCCCGGCGGAAAGGCGCAAACTGCGAACACAATTAAAAAAAGCGAAAGTATCTTCTTCATCATCTTCATCATCACTCCAAATGAAATTGTTTTAATTTTTCTCAAGCCCTTCCTGAAGCCCCTGAAGAAATCTTTGCAGTTTTAGAACACACTCATCACGAACGGAAATCATTTCCTGCTGTATCTGAAGAGTTTTGTTTTCAAACGCCTCTTTGTCTTCATCTATGAGAAAAGTCAGGTGGGAGAACTTTCTTGACGGGTCTTTTTCCTCCTCGTTGAAACTCCATTTTGATTCAAAGTATGCGGGAGTGCTTTGCGTGCTGTAGTTTGAGTGTCTGCCCCTTATGTTTGCCGCCCTGTAGTCGTTGAGAAACTTGTTGGCGTCCTGCTCTATCTGGTCGGTCCAGGCAATGTATCTTGAGAGCTGCTGTCGGGCTATGTTCTGTATTGTCGCCCAGCGGGTCATATACAGTTCGTATTCCCCTATCCTTGTGTCCATCCTTGAGCAAGACCCTTCAATAACGCCCAGTATCCCGTCGCTCAAACTTTTCTTTTCTTTTTCAAAAGGTATTGCGGCTTTTTCAAACTTTCTGTAAGCATCTCCGTAGCCGGGATAAGGGTCATCGTAATGATATCCGTCAATCAGCGCTATGATTGCAAACACGATTCCGACACCGACCACAAAAAGCGACGGAATATCGTTTATCTGGGAAAGGGTCTCCCATGGCCTGATCGCGTTAATCACCGACTCCTGAGTTCCCGCATCTTCCCAAGACCTGATGTTTTGCGCCCCCAGAGCAATGCTTCTGAAAATTCCGAACACCAGATTCAGGTAGAGAATTGCAAGAGTGTGGATAATGATTCCTATTATCGCGCCCACTTTCGCAGTGGTGATTCCTTTCTTGTTCAGCTCGGGAAGCAGCTGTTTGCCCACTATAAAGGACAGAATAACATTCATTGTGGCAACAGTTGTGGCAACGGAAATTCCGGCAATAAGACCGTCAACCACTCCGCTCACAAGGGCTCCGTTCAGAACAACCTCAATGCCAAACAGAAAAACAATAAGCAACGGACCCACCAACTGCCTCCAACGCACGGAGTAAACGGGCTCTCTGGTTATTTGGTGTGTTTCCTTGAAATTCCTTAAGTTGTCGGAGGCAACTTTCATCTGAGAAGCAAGGCTGTGCATCCCCACATGAGCGTCCGTCAGCTCGCTTTCAACCTTTCCCTTCAGTTGAACGGGCATCTGCCTTATGTCAAACCTTTCCAGAAAAATCTTGATGCCGGCTGTTTCCTCTCCGAGTCTGACAAACTCGTTTGATATTCTCTCAAGGGTGGAAACATAAAAACGCCTTATCCTGCCCACTATTTCATTCTCGGTCATTGAGAATATCGTGGCGTCCGCATTGGGGAACCCGTCCGCCCCTTCCCTCATTGCGACCTCGGAAATTCTCAGTTCCTTTTCGGTTTCGTCTTTGGGGAAAATGGGCCATTCAAAAGTATACATGTCGGTTGAGTTCAGATTGCTCTTGCTTTGATTGACAGGTTCGGTCATGTCTCGGAATGCTCCTCTTGTTTATTTCCAAACGGAGATTTAAGGGGGAATTGTAACACAACAGTTCAGAAAAAGGAAATTTTTTTGTAACGCTGTTCAATTGGGCAATTATATGTTTTCATATATGCTTCCCCACCGATTTGAGAATCAGCATGGAAGCGGTTGCAACCGAGAAAATAATAAACTGTGTGAGGAGTCTTTCCATAGACGCCGTGGAAAAAGCGCAGTCCGGCCATCCCGGTACGCCGATGGCTCTGGCTCCGGTCGCCTTCAAACTTTGGGACGGATTCATAAGGCACAACCCCGCAAATCCCGCATGGCATGCGCGAGACCGCTTTGTGCTTTCCGCCGGTCATGCCTCAATGCTCCTATACTCAATCCTGCACATATCGGGCTATGAAGTTTCCATTGACGACATAAAAAAATTCAGACAGCTCGGCGGCAAATGCGCCGGACATCCCGAATACGGGCTCATTGCGGGAATTGAAACCACCACCGGACCTCTCGGGCAGGGAGCCGCCACTTCGGTCGGAATGGCGGCGGCGGAAAAGTGGCTTTCAAACCGTTTCAACAAGCCCGGCTTTGAAATTGCGAACCACAATGTTTTCTCCATTCTCAGCGACGGCGACATGATGGAGGGAATCACTTCCGAAGCGGCCTCCATTGCCGGGCATCTCGGTCTTGACAGCCTCGTCTGGATATACGATGACAACGGCATAACCATTGACGGCGGAACCGGCATTTCATTCTCGGAGAACGTTGCGGACAGATTTGTTTCCTACGGATGGGATGTCTTCGGTGTGGAAGACGCAAACGACCTTCCCGCTCTGGAAAAAGCGTATGCGGAAGCGTTAAAAAGCGGCTCTCCTTCACTTGTTTCGGTAAAAAGCCGAATCGGTTTCGGAAGTCCGGGCAAGGAAAACAGTTCGGACGCCCACGGCGCTCCTCTTGGAAAAGAAGAAGCGGCTCTGGCGAAAAAATCCTACGGGTTTGACCCGCAGCCGGAGTTTTACATACCGGAGGAAGTTTCGCGCTACCGGCTTTCGGTGATTGAAAAGGGGGACAGCCTTGAACGGGAATGGACGCGCCTTTTTGACCGATACGCAAAAAAATATCCCGAAGCCGCTTCCGAGTTCCGCGCCATTTGCAACGGCTCACTGCCCGACGGCTGGCGGGACGACCTGCCTGTTTTTGAACCGGGAAGCGCCGTTGCGACAAGAACCTGCAACGGGAAAATAATGGAGGAGATGAGCAAAAAAATCCCCTGGTTTGTCGGCGGGGCGGCGGATGTGGCGGACTCAACAAAAACAAAAATAAAGTCCGCCGGACACTTCAGCGCCCAAGAGCGCGGCGGAAGAAATTTTCATTTCGGCGTCCGCGAACACTCCATGGCCGCGTTTTGCAACGGACTCGCCCTCAGCGGACTCAGGCCCTACGCCTCCTGCTACTTTGTTTTTTCGGACTATCTGAAACCCGCGTTGAGACTGTCCGCCCTTATGGGGCAGCCGGTCGTTTATGTATTTTCCCATGACAGCATAGGGGTCGGGGAAGACGGACCGACGCACCAGCCGATTGAGCATCTGGCGGCTCTCAGGGCGATTCCGGGGCTTGATGTGATAAGGCCCGCGGACGGAAACGAACTGAGCGCGCTGTGGCCCTCAATAATGGAATCGCGCAGACCGACCGCTCTTGTGCTCACCCGCCAGAATGTGCCGGTTCTTGAGAGGGACAAAAACTCGCCCGCAAGCGGAGCGTTGAAAGGAGCGTATGTGGTCACGGACGGCGGAAGCGAGCCGGCGGTTATTATCATCGCCACCGGCTCCGAGGTTTCGCTGTGCGTTGGCGCTCACAAAATGCTTGGCGAAGCGGGAGGTCGGTTCAAGAGTGGTCAGCATGCCGAGTTGGGAAATTTTTCGAGCGTCCAGCCGGAAAGTTACAAAAACCGAGTGCTTCCGCCGTCCGCCAAAGCCCGCCTTTCGGTTTGAAGCGGCTTCAACTTTCGGCTGGGAAAGATACGCCGGCGTGGGAGAAAGAAGTTTCTGCTTGGGAATTGACAGTTTCGGAGAGTCCGCTCCCGGCGGCGATGTTATGAAGGAGTTCGGATTTGACGAAAAAAATATCTTTTCCATTGCAAGGAGAATCGCCGAAAAGCCATGACCGACAAAAACGCCTCGCTTCCGCCCGACTACGCAGAACTTCCCGGCGACTTCCCCAACGGATTTGAACACCGTTTGAAGGAAGCCGTCGGGGAAAACATCATGGGAAGGATATGGGAGCACGACTGCTCCGTCTGGAAAGGCGATGCGGATTTAATCGCAAACAGACTCGGATGGCTTTCCCTTCCGGAAAAAACGGCGCGGTCAATCGGGGAAATTGAGCGGTTTGCAAAATACTGCCGGCAAATGGGAACGGAACGGGTGATTCTTGCGGGCATGGGGGGCTCGTCTCTTGCGTCAAAGGTGTTCGGAAACACTTTTTCTTCGGAAGGCTCGGCGCGCCTTACGGTTCTGGACACAACGGTTGCGGACACGGTCGCGGCGGTCGCCGGAGAGATTGATTTCGGCAAAACTTTTTTTATCGTCTCTTCAAAATCGGGACGGACGGTTGAAACCGCATCGCTTGCCGATTTCTTTTTTGAACGATGCTCCAAAAAGATGGGAGCGGAAAAAGCGGCGCAAAGGTTCGCGGCGATAACCGACCCGGGAACCCCACTGAGCCAAGAAGCCGAAAAGAAACGGTTTGCCGCCGTGTTTGCCGGAGACGAGACGGTTGGCGGACGGTTTTCCCCGCTCTCTTTTTTCGGGATGGTTCCCGCCGCGGTCATCGGGGCTGATGTCGGGAAAATTCTCTCCGGCGCGCGCAAAATGGCTCAAAGGCTGCACGGCTGCGAGACTTCCGGGGCGAACTCCAATACGGCGCTCCGGCTTGCCCTTGCAATTGACCTTTTCTGCAAAAACGGAAACGGGGCTTTTTATGTCAGATGTTCGGACGGGATAGCGGGCTTTGACCGATTTGTGGAACAGATAGTGGGCGAGAGCGTAGGGAAGGCGGGCAGGTCGGTTCTTCCGGTCGCGCATCCGCGCCCCGCCGTTGCGGACGGAGTTTCCGGGGCGGTGTTTGTCTGTCTGAAAAACGACGCCGAACTGATGTCGCGCGCGCGCAGAACGGCTGACGGCGGAACGCCCGTTGTAATGACCGTCTTGGAAAACGCATACGACATCGGAGGAGAGATTTTCCGGTGGGAAACCGCCGCCGCCGTTCTGGGAGCGCTGTGGGGTGTGAACCCGTTTGACCAGCCCGATGTTGAAAACGCAAAAGCACAGGCGCGCAAATTTATGAAAATTTACAGGGAAAAAGGGGAACTGCCGTTTCCCCCTCCGGACTTCAAAGACGGAGACATTGAGTTCAGAATGTCCGACCCCGCGCGGGACATCGGCAGTCTGCGCCGGTATCTGGCCGAAAGCGCTCTAAAAAGGAAGGGAAACGGCTATTTCTCAATTCAGGCGTTTCTTGACGGCTCTGATAAAAAACAGCGCGATGCCGTTGAGTCTTTCCGCGCCGCGCTTTCCGGACGGTTCAACATTACGGTTACGGCGGATTTCGGTCCCGCATACCTTCACTCATCGGGACAGATACACAAAGGGGACGCCGGAAACGGGCTGTTCATACAGCTGTTCGGCGCATGCCTGAACGACATGCAAATTCCGCAATACACGCCCGACAGCGGCGGTGCGTCTTTTGAGGTTCTCAAAAACGCCCAAACCCTCGGAGACAGGGAAGCGCTTGAGCGCGAGGGCAGAAAGGTCGTTCAGATAAGGTTTGACTCGGACGCCTCGGACGGAATTTTCAGGGTTATGAAACTGCTGGGAATTGACGGTTCGGATTAGCGGGGTCTGTTGAGACGGCTTTCGGACTTGAGTATAGTTAAGATAAGGTAGTTTTCCTTTCCGATGGCGACCCGTAAAGAGCAGAGCAATGACGGCAGGAAAGGCGGTTCGGGTGAAATTGTCCGCAGAGCCGCCTCAATGGCGGTTGATTTTATTTCATCGAGAATGGTTGTGGGACTCGGAACCGGCAGAGCCGCGGGGCTTGCGATTGAAGAACTTGCCTCAAGGGTTCGCTCAAATCAGATTAAGGACATAGTCTGCATACCAAGTTCCATAAGCACCGCCGCTTTTGCGAAGTCGCTCGGACTTCAGATAGGCAAGTTCGCCCAAGACTCGGCGATAGACATAACAATAGACGGAGCCGATGAGGTTGATCGCAACATGCATGTGATAAAAGGCGGAGGAGGAGCGATGCTGCGCGAGAAAATTGTCGCGCAGGAAAGTTCAAGAAACATCATAGTGGTTGACGAAAGCAAAGTTTCCGCGAAACTGGGAACCCGCTGCCTTCTCCCTGTTGAGGTTGTCCCGTTTGCCGTTACGCCGACACAGAGGTTTATTTCCTCGCTCGGAGCGACTTCAATGGATCTCAGAAAGGACAAAGACGGCAAAATTTTCAAAACCGACCAGAAAAACTACATACTGGACTGCAATTTCGGTCCGATTTACGACCTGAAAATTATCGCCGAATCGCTTGTGTGGAGAGCGGGAATTGTTGAACACGGGCTGTTTCTCACCACCACAACGGACATTCTTGTCTCAAAAAACGAATGCGTTGAGCATTTAAGGGCGGAGTAATGCCCGCATTTGCGCCGGCGTATTTTGCGGATTTTGTTTTTTCTCCGGCGTTTCTTTTCCTTGTGGGAGTTGTCGCCGGAATCGTCAATGTTATGGCGGGTGGCGGCTCCGCGCTGACGCTTCCGGTTCTTATATTCCTCGGTCTGGACGGAGCGGAGGCGAACGGAACAAACCGCCTTTCCATACTGCTTCAGAATGTCTCCGCCTCCGCCTCGTTTTCACGCGAGGGCGCGGCAAACACGCATGAGTCTCTCAAGTATTCGCTTTTTACTCTGCCCGGAGCGGTCTGCGGAGCGGTTGCCGCGGTTGTGATCGACGACCTGCTGTTCAAAAGGGTGGTCGCCGTTGTGATTGTCGCGGTGGCGGCGTCAATGTTTTTCCCGCTCTCAAAGCCCGGAAAAGAAAACGGGACGGCTCGCGTCCGTAAATGGCTTTTGTATCCGGGGCTTGTGGCGGCGGGTTTTTACGGGGGGTTCATACAGGTGGGAATCGGACTGATGATAATGGCTCTTTTTTTTCACACGGTGGGCGGAAACATCGCCTCGGTGAACGCGCGCAAAGTTTTCATAGTGATGATTTACACCGTTCCGGCTCTGGCGGTTTTCTTTCTTTCCGGGGATGTTGACTTGCTCAAAGGGCTTAATCTCGCCGCGGGGACGGCGCTGGGAGGATGGTGGGCGGCGCGGCTTTCGGTGAAAAAAGGCGCCGTCGCCGTGCGTTATTTTCTTGTGTTTGCGATAGTTCTTTCGGCTTTGAAACTGTCGGGCGCAATTTAGACCGCCAAGTCTTCTCCGCCCGCAAATTTGTTGAGCGAACCGTAAATCCCGCCCGCCTCGCACAGTTCCCCGTGCGTTCCCGATTCCACTATTTCGCCTTGGTGAACGACAACTATCCTGTCCGCCTCTCTGACGCTTGAAAGTCTGTGCGCTATGGTTATCAGACTGAAACCTTTTTCACGCGACCGCGCCCTGACTTTTTTTATTGTCTCCCTCTCCGTTTCGGCGTCCATATTGGAGGTCGCCTCGTCCATAATCACTATCGCCGGATTTTCCGACATAACTTCCTCAATGTTTTTAATCTGCGCCTCGCCCGAAGACAGAAAACTCCCGCCGCCGTCTTTTTTCTCATACTCCTTTCTTTCCTGAAACACGGGAGCGATGCGGCTTCTCAGCCATTTGAGGTCTATCCTTCCAATATCGCAGCCGCCAAACTTTATCGCTCCCCTCTGCGGCTCATAGAGACGGAACATCAGATTGAACATGGTGGATTTGCCCGAACCCGTCAGCCCGACTATCGCCACCCATTCGCCCGGAGACACCTTGAATGAAACATCCCTGAGCACCCACTTGCCGCCTCCGTAGGAAAACCACACATTCTGAAACTCAAGCTCGTCAGACGGATTTTCAGGAACGGTCTCCCCCGGCTTTTCGGGTTCAGTTTTGTTCAGGTCATAAAGATTTTCCGTTGCCGCTATGGCGGATTGGAGGATGTTGTATTTCTCCGAAACCTCAAGCACGGGTCTGAACATCATCCTTGCGTAGTAGAGAAAAGCGATGAGCGTTCCGGCGGTCAGCCGTCCGTCTATGACGCCGATGCCCCCGTGCCAGATTAAAACGCCTATGGCGGCGATGGCGGCGTATTCCATAAAAGGGCGGAAAATCACATAAACCCACAACTGCTCCATATTCGCAAGAAAGTTCTCCCTGTTGGTCTTCTCAAATCTGCGCAGATTGGGCTCCTCCCTTCCGTAATCCTTGATGATTCGGATTCCCCTGACGCTTTCCTGCACAAAGGAGTTGAGCCTCGCTATTGAGCGCCTTATCCTGCGGTGCGAAAATCTGAGCCGGTTGCGGAAAAGATGCGCCGTAAATCCGGCAAGCGCGACTATGAAGACGGTTGCCAGCGCAAGTTGAAAATCAAGCCGGAATATAACGACCGATACGCCGACAAGCACAAGCAGGTCTTTTACGGTCTGGACAATCACCGACGAATACACATCGTTTATGGAGTTCAGGTCGTTTGTAACCCTTGTCGCAATCCTGCCGGTGGGGTTGGTGTCAAAGAACTTCTGGGGCAGAGACATTATGTGCCTGAAAGTTCCCACCCTTATATCGTGTATGATTTTCTCCCCCGAAACCTTCAACAGGTAGTTTGACAGCGATGACATGGCGAATATGCCGAAAGCGCACAGCGCCATCAGAAATGTGAGGCGCACAAGCCCTTTGACATCGCGCACCCTGAGCGCTTTTATCTCTCCGTCACTCAAAGACATCAAACCCGCGCCGCTTGCGTGCGCGGTTCCGTTTTCGTTTTTGAACACTTCGGGATTTTGCGCGACTATCTCCGAGGCTTCGGAATCGGGGACGCTTGTGTCAACCACAAAATATCTTTCGGGTGAACCGCCGTCGCGGGCGTATTTTTTCATTTCCTCGGGGAGGGAGACATCAACAATTTTCCCGTCCGGATTTTTCGCCCACGGGAGCGACATGTGGTTGTCCACCGCCTGCCTCGCTATGTAGGGAACCGCAATTTCAACCGCCGCGGTCAGGATCATCAAAACAAAAGACATCGCAAGAAACCCGCCGTGCCGCTTCATAAACCCGAACAGCCAAGACAGCATTTTTCTGTCCCTCATGGCGCCGAATATGTTTTTTTCGCCGCTTTCCGCGCTCATCGCGTCTGTATCCCGTACATTGCCGAGTATATTCCCTCTTGCAAAACAAGCTCCCCGTGGGTTCCTTTTTCCGTAAATTTCCCTCCGTCCAAAACCATAACGGAGTCCATCAAACGCGCCGAATTTGTGCGGCTTGAGATGATAATGAGCGAAACTCCGCCGCGCTCCGCCCACAGCCGCAGATTTTTTATCACCTTCGCTTCGGTTGAGAGGTCAACGGACGAGAGCGCATCGTCAAGGATAAGAACCGCCGGATCAAACATCACCGCGCGGGCGATTGATATTCTCTGCTTCTGCCCCTCGGACAGGTTGATTCCCTTCTCTCCCAGCGTCGCGCCGAGCCGTCCGTCAAAGCCCTCAATCTCCTCTCTTATGCCGCATATCTCCGCCGCTTTGAGGGTTTCCTCCTCGGAGCGGGGGCGCATAAAGTTTATGTTGTCCCCGACGGTGCCGCTGAAGATAAACGCCGACCGGTCAACGCGGACGACATCCCTTTTCAGCCGACCGCGGTTCAGACGCCGGATGTCCGTCGCGCCGATGCATACGCGCCCGCGCTCCGGTGTCACATCTCCGCTTATTATCCGCGCAAGCGTGGTTTTGCCCGACCCCGTTCTGCCTATTATTCCGACCGTCCCGCCCGGCTCCGCCTCAAAAGAGCAACCGTCAAGAACGATTTTGCCGTCAAACGAATGACCGACGCCGCACACCTCAAGTTTTCCCCTTATGCGCGGAAATGTTTCGCCGTCCGGTTCCGTCTGTTCGGCGTCCAACCGCAGGATGGCGTTAAGCCGCTTGATTGAGGAGTTTCCTCTTCGCAAAATGTCCTGCGCCCAGCCCATTGCCATCATCGGCCAGCTGAGCATGGACAGATACACAAGCAGCGCGGTGAAATCCCCCAGCGTCATTGTGCCCGTTATCGTGCGGAGACCGCCGAGAAGAAGGAACACGGCTCCGGCGGCTCCGACACACAGCGATATGGCGGGCTGATAAACCGCCCACAGTTTCGCAAGGCGGATGTTGCTTGACGCATAGTTTGAACTCGCGCCGCTGAAATTTTCAACCTCTGCGTCTTCCATGCGCAGAGACTTGACCGCCTTTATGCCGTGAACCGGCCTTCTTGCGCTTTCGGTAAGGTCGGAGAACGACTCCTGCGTTTTCCTGAAACGCTTTTCTATCGCCCTTCCCCCCTTGATTACAAAGACCATCATGAGCAGAAACGGCACGCACAGCACGGCGGCGACCGCGGGCGATATGTAAAACATTGCGCCCATTATGAAAACCAGAAGAAACAGACCGTCGTAAGCGACCAGCACGCCGAGTCCGCAGGCGAACTTCAGGGTTTCTATGTCATTTACCGTGTGAGCCATCAAGTCTCCCACTTTGCGCGAAGAGATTTGCCCGATGTCCAGTTTCTGCAGGTGGGAGAAAAATTCGTTCCGAAGACTCCGCTCTATTTTGCGCGCGGTTCCCATTATGAAATACCGCCAGCCCAAGCGGAACACCGCCATCACGAGCCCCATGCCCAAAATATAGAGGGCGCAGGCGCGCACGACATTTTCGGCATCAGGCCCCCCTTCCACAAAAGCGTCTATCGCGCGTTTGATGACAAGCGGGATTGCCATCTGTATAAGGTCAACCGCCGATAGGGTCGCAACCCCTGCAATAAGCTGCGGTTTATGTCTCTTAAGCAGAGACGGTATGCTTGTTTCTTTCCCCAAAAGGTCTTCGCGCCGTCGGCGTTAACGGCTTTCCATCTTTTGCCTGAGCGTTTCGCCCATTTCGGCGGGGCTTCTGCAAACGGCGGCTCCGGCAAGTTCAAGAGCCCGGAATTTGTCTTCCGCTCCGCCGGAACTTGACGAGATAATCGCTCCGGCGTGTCCCATTCTTTTCCCCGGAGGCGCGGTCGCTCCGGCGACAAACGCGGCGACCGGCTTTGTGATATTCCGCTTTATGTAGTCCGCCGCCTCTTCCTCATCGCTTCCCCCTATCTCCCCTATCAGCACTATCGCGTCCGTGTCCGGGTCATCCTGAAACAGTTTCAGGGCGTCCGCAAAAGTGGTTCCTATTATCGGGTCTCCGCCGATTCCAACGCAGGTGGACTGCCCTATGCCGAGGTTTGAAAGCTGCCAGACCGCTTCGTAAGTGAGGGTTCCGCTGCGTGATATGACGCCGACCCTGCCGGGCTTGTGTATGTATCCGGGCATTATGCCGACCTTCGCCTCTCCGGGAGTCATAACGCCCGGACAGTTTGGTCCCACAAGGCGCGACTTTCCGCCTTTGAGAAAGTTTTTTGCGACCATTATGTCGCGTGTCGGAATTCCCTCGGTTATGCAGATTATCAGTTCCACCCCCGCCTCGGCGGCTTCAAGTATTGAGTCCAGAGCAAAAGGGGCGGGCACAAATATCAGTGAAGCGTTCGCCCGCGTTTCCTTAGCGGCTTCCGACACCGAATCAAAAACGGGAAACCCTTCAACTTCGGTTCCGCCCTTTCCGGGAGTTACGCCTCCCACAACGGCGGTTCCGTAATCCCTGCACTGTGTGGCGTGGAAAAGCCCCGCGCTGCCGGTTATTCCCTGAACGATAACTCTGGTGTTTTTGTCAACAAGAATGCTCATATCGGTTTGCCGCTCCCTTGAAATTTCGGCGGATGCCGTTTGTTTGAAAGTCCGCAAATGCTAACACAATGATTTTTTGTTTCAACGCCTACTCCACATTTTGAACCTGCTCCCGCATTTTTTCTATCTCCGACCTTAAATCTATTGTCAGGTGGGAAATGTCCGGAGACTTGGATTTTGCGGAAATCGTTCCCGCTTCGCGGTTCATTTCCTGAGTCAAAAAATCCAACTCCTTCCCCACGGAAACATCCGTTTGGGACAAAAACTCGGAGAACCTTGCAAGGTGCGAATTCATTCTCACAATCTCTTCCGTTATGTCGCTTTTTTCGGATATAAACGCCATTTCCTGATACAGTTTCGCATCGTCCACGGTTTTGTCATCAAGAAGCAATTTTGTTTTTTCGGCAAGTTTGCGCTTTATCTCTTTCTCTGACACCGCGCGTTTGCTTTTTATTTTTTCCACAAGCCGCTTGCATTTTGAAGTCCTGAGCGACAGGTCTTTGCAAATAACCTTCCCCTCGCGGGTTCTGCTTTCGTCCAGTTTCTCAATCGCATTTGCCGCCGCCTTTTTGATTTGAGCGGTCTCTTTTGTGTCCGTCTTTGCACCTCCGCGCCTCATTATGGCGTCTCCGAAAGAAACTATGTGGTCAACGGTTATGTCTCCCTTGAGGCGCAGATTTTTCTTCAGTTCCTGAAGGTTTGAAAGCGCGGCGCGCGCGGCGCTCATGTCTATTCGGGGAACCGCCGCCGAGTCCGACTCTCTTATGACGGAGATTTTGACTTTTCCGCGAAGGGCGACCCGCTTTGTCCGCTTCACAATGTCGGGTTCAAGAGAGCCGGCGGACTCGGGAAGGTAAACGCGAATGTCAAGAAACCTGTGGTTTTCGCTTCGCGCCTCAACAATCAGTCTGCCGCCTTCAATTCCGGTTTCGCTTCTGCCGAAGCCTGTCATGCTTTTCATTGGAGGATGTCTTTACAGTCTTTCCTAAAATCGCCGCGTCCGGCGTTCAATCCGAATACGGCGCGGTAATTTTACTTTACTTTTCCGCCGGTGCAAAAATCCCGCTTTCACGGAAATGACCGAACGGGATAATCGCTCGCGGAAAACAAGTCTTTGCAATTGACATCGCGGAGAGTTCCCGGCAGTCAGCATGGACTGAAATCGTAAACGGGGAGAGTGGAAGTCAAGTTGTAAAAACGCTTTTTGTCGTTACTATTGTTGGTTTGCATTCGGGAACTTTGCCCGTAAAAACCGGAATGCGAATCTTGCTTTGAACGGGGAACGACTCAAAAATGGAAGTTATACGCATATCCATAGCGGGAGCGGCGGGGCGCATGGGAAAAGCCGTGATTGACGAAGCCGCAAAAACTCCGGGCATTGAAGTTGCGGGACTTTATGAAAAAACCGGACACGAATCGGTCGGGAAACATATCCGCGGGGTGACAATTTCAGACGGCATTGAAAAGGCGTCCCGTCCGGCGGATGTGATTGTTGACTTCACCTCTCCCGAAGCCACTCTTTCGCATGCGCGCTACTGCTCCGGCACGGGCAAGGCGATGGTAATTGGAACCACGGGCTTTACCGCCGCTCAAAAAGACGAACTGATGGACACGGCGGACTCTTTTCCATGTGTGGTCGCACCGAACATGAGCATCGGCATAAATCTGCTTGAGAGCATGATTTCCATCGCATCTCAAAAACTCGGCGGGGATTTTGACATAGAGGTCTTGGAAATGCACCACAGGGAAAAGGCGGATTCTCCGAGCGGAACCGCGCTCGCCCTAGCCCGTGCGGCGGCGGAGGCGAGAAAGGAAACCCTTGAAAGCGTTGCCGTTTACGGAAGAAAAGGGACGGACAACAAGCGCGGAAAAAACGAAATAGGGATACAGTCCGTGCGGGGAGGAGACACGCCGGGAGAGCACACCGTTTTCTTTGTCGGAAACGGGGAGAGGTTGGAGTTTTCCCACAGGGCTCGCAACCGCGACATATTCGCGGCGGGAGCGGTGAGGGCGGCAAAGTGGGTTCACGGAAAGCCCGCGGGAATATACGGGATGAAGGAAGTTCTGGGTCTGTGAAGCCGGTGTTTACAACAAAGGACAAAATGGTTATAAAATCCACCGTGCGCGGATTTTGTTTTCCTTTCACGGAAAAAAGCCGTGCTTGTCAAAACCGTTTTGACCGCTTTCATTTGACAAAATATTTTTATTTTCGGAGGTTTGACTGCTTTGAATAATTTAAAAAACAACATGTTTGCGGTTTTTGCGCCGCTGTTTGTCCTTGCCCCTTTTGCGGACAGTTTCGCCGAAGGCGCGGAATCGGGAGGGTCTCCCCTGACCGGGTTTGCCCCTTTCGTTCTCCTGTTTGTCCTTTTCTATTTTCTGATAATACGCCCGCAGCAGAAACGTTCCCGTCAGCGCAATAACATGCTCAAGGGACTTAAGCGCGGCGACAATGTTATTACCAACGGCGGCATATACGCCACGATAACCGAAATCGGAGAGAGCGGCACTATTACGCTTGAAATAGCGAAGGGAGTAACGGTGAAAGCGACCGCCTCGGCGGTCGCTTCACAAGCGGAAGAAACCTCCGACAAAAAGGCCGGTGGCTGAAGTTGGGCAGAGTTTCCAGACTCCGGCTTACCGTCATTGCGGTTTTAATCGTTCTGTCGGGTATTTTTCTTGCTCCCAACATATTCGGCGACAACCTGCCCGGATGGTGGTCAAAGGCTTTTCCCGCAAGGGGAATAAGACTCGGGCTTGACCTGAAGGGAGGCGTCTTCATACAACTCGGAGTTGAGACCGACCAGGGGGTCAACCGGCGTCTTGAGGATGTTCTTCAATCCGTAAGCGAAGAATTTGAGGACGGCGCAAATTTCAAGAAAGCGGAAGTCAGGGACTTTGTTCTCACAATGGAGTTTCTGGACGTTGAGAATTTTACCAAAGTGCGGAGAGCGCTTGAGAGAAAGTTTGACGAATTCACCTCCGAAGCCGACGAGGAAAACCTTGTTATCAGAGTGTCCGCAGACCCTTATTATCTGTCACAGATAAGGGACAGTTCAATTGATCAGGTAAGGCAGGTCATAGAGAACCGTGTTCTTGATTTCGGTCTTGTGGAACCGTCAATAACACGGCTGGGCGACAACAGGATTGTGATACAGGTTCCCGGCGCTTCCGAAAAAGACAGGGACAGAATCGTTGACATCATAAAGAAAACGGCGGTTCTGGAGTTCAAGATAGTTCACGGACAGGGTTTTTCGCGCGAAGAGGCGTTTGTGAGCGCGGAAGTTGAGTCCGAAGAAGATCTTGCGGAAAAAGGTTTTACAATTCACCCCTCCTATGAAGGCGGAAACGAGAACTTTTTTGTAACCGACGCCAAAGCTGCGGTTACCGGAGAGAACATATCGGACGCAAGACTCGCTTTTGACAATCTGGGCAACCCGTCGGTCTCTTTCAGTTTTTCAAGCAAGGCGGCGGGAGAGTTCGGAAAACTCACCTCCGAAAACATAGGCAGCCGTCTCGCAATAGTTCTTGACGGCGTTGTAAAATCGGCTCCGGTGGTTCAAAGCCGCATAACCTATGAAGGACAGATAACGGGCTCTTTCACCCAAAGCGAAGCGCAAGACCTCTCTCTTGTACTCCGGTCGGGAGCGCTGCCGGTTCCCGTTTCGGTGGAGCAGGAAAAACTGATAGGCCCCTCGCTTGGAAAAGATTCCATACGGAAGGGAAAACTTTCAATGCTTGTGGGCGGCTCTCTGGTCATTCTGTTTATGGCTTTCTACTACGGCGCTCAAGGAATGATAGCCAATGTGGCGCTCGGTCTGAACATGTTTCTGATAATGGGTCTTCTTGCGGCTTTCGGCGTAACGCTCACGCTTCCGGGCATAGCGGGAATGATCTTGACCCTCGGCATAGCGGTTGACGGCAACATAATCATCTTTGAGAGAATCAAGGAGGAGTCCCGAATGGGAAAATCTTTTGTTCACGCAATAGAAACGGGATACCAAAGGTCGGTCAGAACGATTCTGGACGCCAATGTTACGACACTGCTCGCGGGTCTTGTGCTGTTCTGGTTCGGCAACGGGCCCATCAAGGGTTTTGCCGCCACTCTGTGCGCGGGAATAGTGTGCACGGTGTTCAGCAATATCATAGTCGCCCGGCTTATCTCCCAGGCGGTTTGGGGCGGAAAAAGGGTTAAGGGCTGAATTATGAAAGTTGTCAACTTTACATCATGGTTCGGAAAAGCGTCCGTCTTTTCACTGCTTGTGCTCGCCGCGTGTCTTGCGGAACTTGTTATTGGCGGAGGTCCCCGGCGCGGAGTTGAGTTCACCGGAGGAACGGAAGTTCACATCAAGGTTCCCGCTTCCACACCCGTAAGCGGCGCGGAAGTAAGGGGTGTTTTTCTTTCCTACGGTTACGAGCCGGTCTCCGTTCAGAGTTTCGGAATCGGGTCGGACAACGAGTTTCTTGTGAAATTTTCCGCGGACAAAATTTCACCCGACCAGACAAAAGACTTCAAAAACGGCTTTGTTTCCGCAAGCGAAAAAACTCCCCGCTTTCAGCGGGCTCAGATTCTGCGCATTGACTACATAGGTCCCAATGTCGGGCGCGAGTTTATCAAAAAGGCGATAATCGCCCTGATACTCGGCTGCGCGGCCGTTCTGCTCTATCTGATTTTCAGGTTTGAACTCGGATACGCGACCGGAGCGGTTATGGCTCTTCTTCACGATGTCATTATCATAACGGGGTTTCTGGCTTTCACGGACAAGGAGTTTACACTTTCCATAGTCGCCGCTCTACTGATGGTCGTGGGCTATTCGGTAAACGACACCATAGTCATATTTGACAGAATACGCGAAACCCTTTCGGGTGAAGGTTCCGACGATTTCAATTCATCCGTGAATCTCGGCATCACGCGCACCCTCTCAAGAACCGTCCTTACGACCGTCACGGTGTTCATTGTGCTTCTTCCCCTTTTCTTTCTTGGCGGCTCGGTCATTCACGATTTCGCTTTTACACTGATGATCGGAGTAGTGGCGGGAACATATTCGTCAATTTTTGTCGCAACATTGTTTGTCGTTAAGATGAAAAAAGGAAAAGGCGAAGTGAAGTGAGCGCAACGGACGACATTGAAAAACGCGCAAAAGAGGAAGTCGGACGCGCGGAAGCGGAGATATCTTCCGCGCCGGACGAGCCCGCCGTTCACAGGATAAAGGCGCGTTACACGGGCAAAAACGGTTCCGTAACATCAATGCTGAAAACTCTTAAAGACCTGCCCGCCGAACAAAGGCGGGATGCGGGAGCGTTTCTGAATGAATCCAAAAACCGGATTGAAAAATTCACCCGCGACAGAATCTCGGAACTGAGACGCAGCAGTTCGGAAAAATCCCTCTCGGGAGAAAAAATAGACGTTACCCTCCCCGGCCGCGGCGCCGCGGCGGGGTCGTTTCATCCGGTCACTCTGGTTATGAACGGCATTGCGGAAATTTTTGAGCGTCTGGGTTTTCAGATTGTTGAGGGACCGGAGGTGGAACTGGACTACTACAATTTTGAGGCGCTCAACATTCCCAAAGACCACCCCGCGCGGGACATGCAGGACACTTTCTATATTTCGGACGAAATGGTTCTGCGGACGCACACATCACCGGTTCAGATTCGCGTTATGGAAAAGCAGTCTCCGCCGCTCAGGGTGGTTGTTCCCGGAAAGGTTTACAGGTGCGACAGCGATGTTTCCCATTCTCCGATGTTCCACCAGATTGAGGGGCTTATGGTTGACAGGAACATCAGTTTCGCAAATCTGAAATCCGTTATAATCCGCTTTGTAAAAATGTATTTCACCGAAGATACGAATGTGAGGTTCAGACCCAGTTTCTTCCCCTTCACCGAGCCGAGCGCGGAGGTGGACATAGAGTGCGTAATATGCGGCGGGAAAGGATGCAGGGTTTGCAAAGATACCGGATGGGTTGAAGTGCTGGGCTGCGGAATGGTTGACCCGGCGGTGTTCAAAAATGTGGGATACAACCCCGATGAATATTCCGGCTTTGCTTTCGGAATGGGAATAGAGAGAATAGCGATGCTAAAATTCGGCATTGACGACATACGGCTTTTCTTTGAAAACGACATAAGATTTTTGCGCCAGTTTTCATAACGGCGACGCTGATTTAAGGAGGTTTTTACATGGGAATAAAATCCGACCGGTGGATAAGAAAAATGGCTGTCTCGGAAAAGATGATAGAGCCGTTTGTGGAATCCCAAGTGAGCAGGGGAATTATCTCCTACGGTCTTTCCTCATACGGATACGACATAAGGGTAAGCGACGAGTTTCAGATATTCACCAATGTTCACAGTTCCCTTGTTGACCCCAAAAACTTTGATGAAAAATCTTTTGTGTCAACCACGGGGAACTGCATAATACCGCCCAACTCTTTCGCCCTTGCAAGAACGGTTGAGTATTTCAGAATTCCGCGCAGCATACTGACCGTCTGCGTCGGCAAGTCAACATACGCCAGATGCGGAATAATAGTCAACGTAACCCCGTTTGAGCCGGAGTGGGAAGGGTTTGTAACGCTTGAAATCTCAAATACCACGCCGCTTCCCGCAAAAATATACGCGGAAGAAGGCATAGCGCAGGTTCTGTTTTTTGACGGCGATGAAATTTGCGAGAGGTCGTATGCGGACAAAAAGGGAAAGTATCAGAAACAGAAAGGCATTACGCCGCCGAAAATATCAAAAACTTGACAAGAAAACCGCCGTGTCTTATGAGAAGCCCTGAGCAGAAAAGACGGAAAGAACATTGACCTTCCGGAGCACCGAAACCGTTTATGGTCTTTACGCGACAGTCAGATTGTCTATTATGCGACCAACTTTGAAGAAGCAAGGAAAGGGAAGTATAGACTCATACAGCGCGTCATAAACCGCAAAGTGCCGATTATCATCAACCCGCCGTTATATTAGTCCGCTTGCCACTTCAGGAAATACTCAAGCGTCGCCTTTGCCACATGCAGTTTGTTCTCCGCCTGTTCAAAGGCGATGAACCTTTTGCCGTTCATAACTTCGGCGGTGATTTCCTCCCCCCTGTGCGCGGGAAGGCAGTGCATCACAAGAGCGTCATCGGGAGCGTGAGACAGAAGTTCGGCATTCACCTGATAGGGGGCAAACTTCTCTTTAATGTTCACGCTCTCCTCCTGTCCCATGCTGACCCATACATCGGTGTATATTACATCGGCGTCTTCAACCGCCTCCATGGGACTTTCGGTAATTGTGATTTGCGCCCCTCTGCCGTTGCTTTTTCCGCTTTTCCGCAGGATATCCGCATCCGGCTCGCAACCGCCCGGAGAGGCAATCGCAATGTCAAATCCGAGTATTGACGAAATTCCAATCAGGGAGTTTGCCACATTGTTGCCGTCTCCAATGTAGGCAAGTTTGAATCTCTCCGTGTCTATGCTGTGTGTCGCTATCGTAAATATGTCCGCAAGCGCCTGAGTGGGATGCTCAAGGTCGCTCAGGGCGTTTATTACGGGAACGGACGAAACGCCCGCGAACCGCTCAAGCCTCTCATGTCCGTAGGTTCTCATCACGATAATATCAAGATAGGAGGAAAGAACCTTTGCCGTGTCCTCCAGAGTTTCCCCCCGGTTGATCTGCGAACTGTCAGAATCTATAAAAACCGGATGCGCTCCCAGCAAAGCGGCGGCGGCTTCAAATGAAACCCTTGTGCGGGTTGACGGTTTTTCAAAAACAATTCCCACCGCCTTGCCTTCAAGCGATTTTCCAATCGCCGGCGTTTTGTGCATTTCCTTGTGCTCAAGGGCGCGCGCGAAAATCTTTTCAATATCGCTTTTGGAAAGGTCAAAAATACTTAAAAGATTGCCGCTCATTGCCCGCACACCTCTTTTATTGACTCTTTTATCTTTGAGACAGCAAAATCTATCTCTTCCTCGGTCACAATAAGCGGCGGCAGCATTCTCATCACATTTCCGGCGGTCGGAATCGTCAGCAGCCCTTTTTCCGCGCACATATTCACCGCTTTTCCCGCCGTGTCGGGCGAGTTGAACTCAAGTCCGACCATCAACCCTTTTCCCCTCGCCTCTTTCACCGCGCCGCCGGAGATTTCCGCCGCGCCGAGGGCGGCAAGCAACTGCTCTCCGCGCTCACGGGCGTTTTTCATCAGAGAGGAACGGAAAATCTCCTCTATCACCGCGACCGCACAGCGGCACGCAAACGGGTTTCCGCCAAAAGTGCTTCCGTGAGAACCCGGAGTGAAGTGTTGCGCCGCTTCCTCCCGCGCAAGCACGGCTCCGCAGGGTATTCCGCCGCCCAGCCCTTTGGCGATTGCCGCTATGTCCGGCTCGACTCCGCAGTGTTCATAACAGAACATCTTTCCCGTCCTTCCCATTCCCGTCTGGATTTCATCCACAATAAGCAGAGCGCCGCCGCCGGAACATATTTTACGCGCATCGCCCAAGTAGCTTTCCGGCGGAATCACCACACCGCTTTCACCTTGTATCGGCTCAACCATGAACGCGCAGGCGCGGTGTTTTTCAACGGCTTCTTCAAGCGCCTTCGCATCGCCGTAGGGAACAAAAACAAACCCTTCGGGAAGCGGCTCAAACCCCTCCCGGTAATTTTTTCCGCTTGTCGCGCCGAGCGCACCCAGAGTTCTTCCGTGAAACGAGCCGGAAGCGCACACTACGGTTTTTTCGCGCCCGTTCGCCCCCGCCCATTTTCTTGCAAGCTTTATCGCCCCCTCGGACGCCTCGGTTCCGCTGTTGCATAAAAACACCCTGTCCGCAAAAGAGTGTTCGGTGAGAAGAGAGACAAGACGCGCCTGAGGTTCGGTATAGAAAAGATTGGATGTGTGCGCAACAGTTTCCATCTGCTCTTTCGCCGCGCTCACAAGAGCGCGGTGGCAGTGTCCGAGAGTCGTTACGGCTATTCCCGAAGTGAAGTCCAGATATTTCTTCCCGCCAGTGTCCCACAGCCAGGCACCCTCGCCTTTTCGGACGGCGATTTGAAACCGCTTGTAGGTTCCCATTGAGTTCGCATCCGTGGTTGAAATTATTTCGCCGCTCATTTTTTTATTTCGGTTCCGATTCCGGCATCGGTAAATATCTCAAGTATAAGCGCATGCTCGGCGCGCCCGTCTATTATATGCGCTTTGCCCACCCCTTCGGCAATGGCTTCCATGCAGCATTTGGCTTTCGGGCGCATGCCTTTTGAAATCACGCCTTGCTTTATCAGTTGTTCCGCACTCTTGAAACTCAGGGAAGAAAGAAGACGCCCGTTTTTGCCGCTGACTCCCTTGACATCGGTCAGCATTATGAGTTTCGCCGCCTTCAGGGCGGAAGCCACTTTGCCGGCGGCATGGTCTGCGTTGATATTATAAACATCCCCTTTTCTGTCCCTTCCGATTGGGGCGATAACCGGTATGTATCCGTCGTTTTCGTAAAGCCGTATCGGTTTTGTATTCACTTTTTTGATGTCGCCCACCATTCCGAGGTCGGCGTCCGACTCAACATTCACGCCGTTCTCTTCGGCGATTTTCCTTATGTCCGCCTTGGAAACGGTAAGCATTGAGGCGTCCGTCCCCGCCATGCCGACCGCTTTTCCGCCCTGCTTGTTTATCGCCGAAACAATGCTCCTGTTGACTTTCCCCTCAAGCACCCGCGCCACCGTTTTCATCACCGAACTGTCAGTCACCCTCAGCCCTTCTATAAAACGGGACTCCAACCCCTCTTTTTTCAACTGCAACTCTATCTGCCTGCCCCCGCCGTGAACCACTACCGGTTTGATTCCGACAAGCTTCATAAGGACGATGTCTCTTGCGAAACCGGCGAGGTCTCCGCCGACTATGCTGCCGCCGTATTTTACGACAACATTTTTGCCGTAAAACTGCTTTATGTAAGGCAGGGCTTCGGCGAGAGTCTTTGCTTTGTTCATCCGGCTTTTCCTGATAAGGGCAAAATCGCGGCGGCGAATCCGCCGCGCGCGGAAGTTTCCGCTTTTTCCCTCAGAGTATGTATTTACTCAAATCCTTGTTGGCGGCGATGCCCGAGATTTTGTCCCTCACATACGCCGAGTCTATCTCAATTTTGCGCTTGGACATATCGGGAGCCCGAAAAGATATGTCGTCCAGAATCGTCTCAAGTATGGTGTGCAGCCGCCGCGCTCCGATGTTCTCGTTTGCGCTGTTCACTTCCATGGCGGTTTGGGCTATCTCCTCAATTGCGTCTTTTTTAAACACAAGCGTTATATCTTCGGTCTCCAACAGCGCCACATACTGTTTTGTGAGAGCGTTTTTGGTCTGGGTAAGGATTTTGACCATCTCCTTTTTCCCGAGCGCATCAAGTTCAACCCGTATGGGAAAACGCCCCTGAATTTCCGGTATCAAATCAGACGGCTTTGACACATGAAACGCGCCCGCGCCGATAAACAGAATGTGGTCGGTTCTTACCATTCCATGCTTCGTGTTGACGGTTGAACCCTCTATTATCGGAAGCAGGTCTCTCTGAACTCCCTCCCTTGAGACATCGGGACCGGAGTTTGATTTCCCGCCCGCGATTTTGTCTATCTCGTCAATGAATATGATTCCGGTGTTTTCAACCCTTTCAACCGCAAGTTTGACAACCTTGTCCATGTCCACAAGTTTGCGGGATTCCTCCTGAACCAGTATCTCCATTGCGTCCGGCACTTCAACCTTTTTCACCTTTGTCTGTTTCGGCAGAAGGTTGCTCAGCATTTCCGGTATGTTCAGGTCTATCTCGTCAACACCCTGAGTTCCCAGAACCTGAAACGGCATCGCCGCGGCGGACACTTCCACTTCAACCGTTTTGCCGTCCAGTTTTCCCTGACGCAGAAGTTTCCTCAGCTTTTCCTTGGTCTTTTTTACGGACTCTTTTCGCGCCGCCGAGTCGGGAGTTTCGGGCGAATCGGAGCCGTCTTCGGACGGAGCGGGAGGGCGGGGCAGCAGAAGGTCAAGCATTCTTTCTTCCGCCGCTTCCTCCGCTTTTGCCAGAACCGTTTTCGTTTCCTCCTCGGAGACGATGTTTATCGCTATCTCCGTAAGGTCTCTTATCATGGACTCAACATCCCTTCCCATGTAGCCGACTTCGGTGAACTTTGACGCCTCAACCTTTATGAAAGGAGCCTGCGACAGTTTTGCGAGTCTGCGGGCTATCTCGGTTTTGCCGACACCGGTCGGACCTATCATCAGTATGTTTTTCGGCGCTATCTCGTCCCTTATGTCGGGGCTGACCCTCTGGCGGCGCCATCTGTTTCTGAGCGCGATGGAGACGGACCTTTTGGCTTTCTCCTGCCCGATGATGTATTTGTCAAGTTCGGAAACAATTTCGCGCGGAGTAAAAAAAGAGTTGTCGGTCATTATCAAAGTGTCTCAATGCGTATTTTGTCGTTGGTGTATATGCAGATCCCCGCCGTTATCAAAAGCGAATTGCGAACCACTTTATCCGCTTTCAAAGACGAAAAATCCACAAGCGCCCGCGCCGCGGCTTTGGCGTAGGAACCTCCCGAACCTATGGCAATTATGCTGTCATCGGGTTCAAGGATATCTCCCGCGCCCGATATTATAAACATATTTTCCCTGTCGGCAACGGCAAGAAGGGCTTCCAGCCTGCGAAGTATCCTGTCGGTTCTCCAGTCTTTGCCGAGTTCCACGGCGGCGCGTTTGAGGTTTCCGCCGAACTCCTCAAGTTTTGTTTCAAACCTGTCAAAAAGCGTTATGGCGTCCGCCGTTGAGCCGGCGAACCCGACGCAGACCTTGCCGGAATGAATCTTCCTTATCTTTTTCGCCGAATGCTTTACGGACACATCGCCGAGCGTAACCTGCCCGTCGCCGCCCATTGCGGTCATGCCGTCTTTGCTCACGCAAAGAATAGTCGTTCCGTGAAAAGTCTCCGCCCGTCGCCGTGTCATTTTAAGCCCTCGGATGAGACTTGTCGTAAATTTCCATCAACTGTTCAACCGATGTGTGCGTGTATATCTGAGTTGAGGAAAGACTTGAATGTCCGAGCATCTCCTGTATCGCTCTCAGGTCGGCTCCGCCTCCGAGAAGCTGAGTGGCAAAACTGTGCCGCAAAGTGTGGGGGCTTACATTTTTCTTTATCCCCGCCGCCCGAGCGTATCGTTTAATAATTCTCGCAACGCTCCTTGAAGTTATGCCGGTTTTTTTTGAACCCACAAAAATACGGTCGGTGTTGGGTTTCAGATTCCGCCTGACCGAGAGGTAGTCTTTAATCGCCGCTTCCGCTTTTGACCCCATTGGAACAATTCTCTCTTTTCCTCCCTTTCCCATAACCCTGACCGTTGACTGATCAAAATCAATATCGTCAAGTTTTACCGACACAAGTTCGCTCACCCTGAATCCGGAAGAATACGCGAGTTCAAACATCGCCCTGTCGCGCAGAGCGCGCGGACCGTTTTCAGAATCAATTGTTTTCAAAAGAGCGTAAATCTCGTCCACGGAGAGAAAAGACGGAAGCGACTTCGCCCTTTTCGGAGCGGTCGCGCTTTGCGCCGGATTGCCTTCGGCGATTTTCTCAATATTGAGAAACCGGAAAAATGTCCGCACCGCCGCCACTTTCCTTGCCGTTGAGGTTTTGGAATTAAGGGTGAACCGTGTCGCTATGTAGCGGTTTATATCTCCCACATTCATCTCGGACAAAAGGAGTCCGTTCTTTACGACAAAATCCGCAAACTGCCCCACATCGGTCATGTAGGAACGGACTGTGTTGCCGGACAGATTTTTCTCGTATTCAAGATACCGTCTGAACCGTCCGACTATGCTGCGAATCTCTTTTTTTTCCATTTTACATTCAGCGCTTCAAGTCATTGGCTTGTCAGCAAATTCCCGGAAGCCGCGGCGGCGCGGTTCCTTATGTAAATCCTTTTCGCCCCTATGTAGGTCTTCACGTAGTATGGCTCGCCAAGATTTGAAACCACAACTTTCCCCTGCGCGGAAGAGGCGTGTATGAAGTCGCCTTTGTCAATGTAGATTCCTATGTGAGAGGGAAACGGCCTGTCCGTTTCAAAGAAAACCAAGTCCCCTTTCTCAAGATAGTCCTTGTTTATCCACAGCCCTTTTGCATGTTTGTGCATAGTCCTCACCGTTCTGGGCAGGTTGACGCCGAAACGGGAAAAAACTTTTTTGACATAAGCCGAGCAGTCTATGCCGGTCTCCGTTGAGTTTCCGCCGTATTTGTAGGGGGAACCCAGATACGCGCGCGCGGTTTCTATTATGCTTTCCCGTATCCGCTCGGAATATCTGTATTGAAATGTGTCCACAACAATATGCGAACCCGGCTCCCGCCATCCCGGATTGTAGGCATTAAGCCGCTCAATGTCCGCCAAGTTGACGCCGAAGGATTCCGAGATTTCGCTCGGAGTGTCGTCGGGGCCGACTTTGAACACTACAAACCTTGAACCGGACTCGCGGTTCCGGCGGACGACAATTTTCTCCGACACAAACAGCATGTCGTTTTTCATACGGTTGAGTTTCATTATGTTCTCAACGCTTGTTCCGTAACGTTGCGCTATTGACCAAAGGGTTTCGCCTTCGGAAACTTTATGAAATTCGGCGATTGACGACCGCTTCAGCGGAATGCCCAGAATATCGCCTTCGTAGATAGTTCCGTTCTTAACAATGTTTGCGCTCGCAAGTGTTTTCAGACTCAAGCCGAACCGGTGCGCTATGAGACTCATGGAGTCTCCGCCCTTTATTCCGTATGTGAACACAAAAGTTTCCGGCGGCGTTTCAACGCCGGATTTCTCTTCGGTTGGGACGGCGAGGGGGAAAACGGAATAACCCGCGATTCCCACAATCATCGCAACCGCAATTACAAAAACTCTTTTCATGGCAAACTTTCTCTCCGCTTTTTAATTCGGGTCGGACGCTTGAGGCATTATAACAAAAAGGAAAATGGAAAAGGAAGGGAGATTGAACGCTTGCCCCGTAAATTCCGGGAAAATTCGCCGCAATCACGGAAACACAAGCGAATGCGCCCTTTCAGCCGCCACTTCCCTTCACAACCGACACAACGCGGGAATCAAGTTTTATGTATCTCTTTGCAACGCGCAAAACATCCCGGGGCGTAACGGCAAGAATTTTGCGGGAAAAATTCCGATGCTCGTCCCAGCCGACCCCGTAAAGTTCGCCAAAGCCCATTATGGAGGCCCGCGCCGAATTTCTCTGAAGTCCTATTTCAAAATCCGCCGCCAGTCTGTTCCGCGCCCTTTCCGCTTCGTTTTCGGTCACTCCGTCTTTCAGAACAGCCGAAAACTGAGTGAGTATTTCCCCCAAAGCGCTTTTTTCCTTGTGCGGAGAGGTGGCGATATAGGCGCCGAAATAACCCGATTCCACACCCGCGCCGTAGAATGAGTCAACCGAATAGGCGAGACTCATCTCGTCTCTCAATTTCATAAAAAGCCGCCCGCCCTGACCGGAGAGAACCGCGTTCAAAACCTGAAACGGATAGTAGTCCGCACTGCCGGTCTGCGGCGCGATGAACCCGACCGCTATGTGGGTCTGCTGTTTGTCATCAATTTTTTTCACGGTCTTAACAGGTTTGTCAGACATTTTCATGCTTATCCCGCAAGGGCGGATTTTGTCGCGGACTTTTGGCAGGCGGGCAAAACCGTTCCCCAATCTTCCCAGAACTCTGTCCGTATCAACATCGCCGACCACGACCAGAACCATTTTTTCGGGATTGAAAGTTTTCTCGTGGAAGCGACCCGAGTCTTTGCCTGAAAACTTTTTGACACTCGCGGCGGTTCCCGTCACATCAAGCGAGTAGGGAGAGCCCTTGAACAGGGAGGCGATAAACCTGTCAATGCAGACCGATGAAAGGTTGTCATTTTTGCGGTTGATGGCGGCGAGTATCTCCCTTTTCGCCCGCCGCGCCTCATCTTCGGGAAAAGACGGATTCAGCGCCACATCGGAAAATATGTCCATCGCCGAATCAAAATTTGAACTGAGCGCCTCCATTGAAACACCCGCGCTGTCTCTGCCGGAAAACCCTTCAATGTGTCCGGCAAGGGATTCCATTTCCTCCGCTATCTGCTTTGCGGAACGGCGGGAAGTTCCGCGCGTCAGCATGTTTGCCGTAAAATTTGAAATTCCGTTCATGCGCTTGTCTTCAAACCTCAGACCGGCGGGAACAAGCAGCCGCGCGGCAAAAAGCGGAACGGATTTGTCTTCTTTGATTATCACCCTGATTCCGTTTTCAAGCGTGCGGATGCCGGTTTTGCGGCTTTTGCCCGCGCCCCGACCCTCCGGCTTTGCTCTCAAAACCGCCTTTTTTACAAGGTTGTCGGAAACGGCGGAATCTTTCGGAAGGAGCGCGACCGCGGAAAGATTGGACGGGGTGAAATACTTTCGGGCGACCCTGCGTATATCGTCCGCCCGGACGGAACGGACTTTTTCCATATACAGTTTTTCAAACATGCAGTCCCCCGCAATCGCCTCGTAAAATCCGAGAGACCCCGCCCTTCCCTGCACCGTCTCCCTTGAACGCACACGGTCGCTCTCAATGTTCAGTTTCGCCTTTTCAATTTCGGAAGGGTTCAGCCCGCCTTCCGCAAGTCCGAACACCATACGCAGTATCTCTTCATATGCGGACGCCGCGCTGTCCGGCTTTACGGTTCCGCCGATGATAAAAACTCCGCCCATAAGAGGGGTGTATGCGTAAGAGTAAACAGTGTTCACAACGCCTTTTTCCTCTTTCACAACCCTGAACAGTCTTGAACTCTCACCCGCGCCCATCGCCTCCGAGATGATGTCAAGCGCCGGAACATCCTCGTCTCCGATGCCGGGAATCCTGAAGGCGAGCGCAAAATACCCTTCCCGTATGTCTTTTCTCAAAACCGAGACGGCGGGAGTCTTCCGTCCGGCGCTCCGTCCCGCCGGAACGGACGGAAGCGCTCGCCCGTTTTTCAGCGAGCCGAATCTTTTTCTCACCCTCCCGAGAACCGCCTCCGGCTCAAAATCCCCGACAATGGAAACAACCATATTCTCCGGCGAATACCACTTGCGGTAAAAACCCAGAACCTTGTCGCGGGTAAAGGAGCGGACGCTTTTCTCCGTTCCCAGAATTGAATGCCCGTAAGGGTGGTTTTCATAAGCGGAGGCGAACAGCCGCCTGCTCAGCAAACTTGCGGGGCTGTCTTTGTCGCGCCTTATCTCCTCAAGCACAACCTCCGTCTCTTTCTCAAGTTCGCCCGCGTCAAAAACGGAGTTGAGAACGCTGTCGGCAAGCAGGTCTATGCTTCTGTCAAGCGACCCGCTTGCGGCGGTGATTTGATAGACGGTCTGGTCAAACGATGTGTAGGCGTTTATGCGCCCGCCCGCGGACTCAACCTCAAACGCAAGTTCGCCCGGACCCAGAGAACCGGTTCCTTTGAAAAGCATGTGTTCATGCAGATGGGCAAGCCCTTTCTCATCATCGCTTTCGCCGCCACTGCCGACCTTTACCCATACATTGATTGCGGCGACCGGAGAGGAACCGTTCCGCTCAAGAAGCGCCGTAAGCCCGTTTTTGAGTTTAACCCTCACAACAGATGAATTTTTCCGCGCCATTAAAACACCGCCTTTGACAAAAGAATTACGCACAAAAAAATGAACAAAACATATACGAAATCTGAAGTCGCGGATTTGCCTTCCGTTTCAAACTTCACACTTCCCTTTCCCGACCGGAAGACTCAACATCACACTCCTGTTCGCCCTTTTTCTTCCCGCGCAGTTTAAGGGAATTCAAAAGAAAAAGAATCAGACCGGAAGCAAGGTATACAAATGAAACAACCGCCACGGATATGCCCGGACTCACCGCCACAACCGCTATGACAACGGACGAGGTAACAAGGAAATCAAACTTCTTTCCCTTGCCGAATCCGCGGAAACTTGAAAGCCCGATTTTGCGGTATTTGACTCCGCTCACCATTAGGAACCCCGCAACCGGAGCGACAAAGGCGTAAAGAATCCCCATTGTTTCGGCGGACGGAGAGATATTCAGTTCGCCGGCGACCAAAACAGGTGAAATCATAACCCCCGCAGCCATCGGACTGGGCAGACCCATAAAACTTTTCCTCTCCACCGACAAAGACTGGATGTTGAATCTCGCAAGCCGGAGGGCGACGCAAACGGCGTATATCAACAGCCCTATGTTGAGAATGGGATTTTCAAGCGCGCTTCCGAAAAGAGAATAGACAAGCAGAGCCGGAGCCGCTCCGAAACAGACCACATCGGAAAGGGAGTCGTAAATAACACCGAAACGGTTGTCAATCCCGATAGCCCGCGCAACCCTTCCGTCCAGCATGTCAAGAACCATTGCCACCCCGATAAAAGCCGCGCCCCGCCATACAAGCCCCGACTGCAACGGCGCTCCCGAAGACGCAATCTGAACGGAAATCCCGGCGGACAGCAGCCCGAAGCACAGAGCCGCAGTCGTTATGACGCTCGGCAGAAAAGGGATGACTTTTGCCGGTTTTATCTTGCCTTGAAACTTTCCGGTCATTGCGGTTTTCCGTCCCGCAAAAGTCGGGCTATCGGCGTTTCGGCGCCTCTTACCAAGTCTCCCTCGCTCACTTCCACTCCGTATTCGGCGGGAAAAAACAGGTCAATTCTTGAACCGAATTTTATGATACCGAACCTTTGACCCCGCTTCAAATGCGCCCCCGCCGGAGCGTGGGAAACTATCCTTCTGGCGACAAAACCGGCGACCTGCGCCATCAATATTTCGGGACCTCCACCGTCCGGCTTAATCAGGGTCGCAAGACGCTCGTTCCGCTTTGAGGCGCTTTCACTGAAACCGAAAAAAAACTTTCCGGCTATGTGTTCCGAAGCCGCAACCTCCCCGGAGACCGGAAACCAGTTCACATGGCAGTCAAAAATTGAGAGAAATATGCTCACCCTCGTAACTTCACGGCGGAGAAAATCGTCCTCCGGTTCGGTCTTCACCTCAATCACCCTGCCGTCTGAAGGCGACACCAGCGTCCCGTCGTCAGCCGCCGTTTGTCTCTCGGGGTCTCTGAAGAAAAACACCGCAAACCCGAAAGCGACAAGAATCAGCAAAGAAAAGCCGTCAAATCCGACAATGGCGGACAGCCAGCCGGCAACCGCCAGTGCGCCGACAATTGACATGCCCTCGGGGGCGATTCTGAGCAGAGGAGTATTCATAAGGGCTCGCCCGCAGTTCTGCCGCCGTCTTCAGCCCGGCGAAAAAGCCGTTCAGTTCTTGGACTTGTCAACCAGTTTGTCCTTGAAAAGAGAGCTCATCATGCCCCTGAGTTCAGAGCCGACTTTTTCTATGGGATGGCTTTCACCCTCCTTCAGAAGGCGCGTATAGAGGGGTCTTCCGGCTTCATCCTCTTCAATCCACTCTCTGGCAAACTCGCCGGACTGAATCTCGGCGACAATTTTTTTCATCTCGTCTTTGACGCCGCGGTTTATGACCCTCGGTCCCCTTGTTATATCGCCGTATTTTGCCGTGTCGCTGATTGAGTATCTCATATTGGAAATTCCGTCCTGATATATGAGGTCAACGATAAGTTTTACCTCGTGGCAACACTCAAAATAAGCCATCTCCGGCGGATAACCGGCTTCAACAAGCGTTTCAAACCCCGCGAGAATAAGCGCGGAAAGTCCGCCGCAAAGAACCGCCTGCTCGCCGAAAAGGTCGGTTTCCGTCTCGTCCTTGAATGTGGTCTCAATTATTCCCGCCCTGCCGCAGCCGATGGCTCCGGCGTAGGAAAGCGCGGTTTTTTTCGCGCCGCCGGTGCTGTCCCGGTGAACGGCGATAAGTCCCGGCACTCCGGAATCGGTCTCATACTGGTTCCTGACCGTGTGCCCCGGAGCTTTGGGAGCCACCATAAAAACATCCGTGTCAGCGGGGGGGACGATGCGTTTGTAGTGTATGTTGAACCCGTGGGCGAACGCGATTGCGTTTCCCGCTTCAAGCCCTTTTGCGACCGAAGACTCATATATTTCCTTCTGGCTTGTGTCCGGAGCGAGCATCATTACGACATCCGCCCATTTTGCCGCGTCTTCCACCGAAGCGGTTTTGAACCCCGCCTGTCGGGCTTTTTCCCAACTTGCGCTTCCCTCTCTCAAGCCGACTGTCACCTCAACGCCGCTGTCCCTGAGATTTTGCGAGTGCGCATGCCCCTGGCTTCCATAGCCGATTACCGCGACTTTTTTGCCCCGTATAACATCAACCGAAAGGTCTGAATCGTAATACACCTTCATGTTTTTCCTCCTTTGCCCGAAGTTTTTATTCCGCGCAACATCGCCACAACCCCTGTGCGCGCTATCTCCTTTATGCCGAAAGGTATCAGAAGTTCAAGAAAAGCGCCTATTTTCTGATTGTCTCCGGTCATCTCAAGAGAGTAGGTTTTTGTGCCGACATCAACAACCTTCGCCCTGAATATGTCCGCTATGCGCAGAATTTCCGGGCGCGAATCTCCCGCCGCCGAAACCCTCACGAGAACCATCTCCCTCTCAACCCTGTCCGCACCGGTAAGATTTGTCACCTTGAGAACATTCACCATGTTGTTGAACCGCTTGATTATCTGCTCAACAATGAAAGAGTCTCCGGTCGTAACAAGCGTGATTCGTGATGTTCCGCTCTCAAGTGTTTCGGCGACATTGAGGCTCGTAATGTTGAACCCGCGTGCGCTGAAAAGTCCCGCGATTCTTGACAGAACACCCGATTCGTTGTCAACCAGAAGCGTAATAGTGTGCCTTTGCGCGTTTTTGTCTTTATCCATTGTAAACTCCGAAACCCTTGCGCCGCTTACGCGACATCAACGGGGTCAAAAATGATCTCGTTCATTGCCCCGCCCGGAGCTATCATCGGATAGACCATTTCTTCGGGGTCAACCTTTATCTCCATCAGGACAACGCCTTTGGTTTCAAGCCCTTGTTTCAGAACCGCCTCAAGGTCTTCGGGCTTTTCGGCTCTTATGCCGGTCGCCCCGAAACATTCGGCGAGTTTGACGAAATCGGGAAGAACATTGAATTTGGAACATGAGTAGTTGCCGTCAAAGAACATCGTCTGCCACTGTCTGACCATTCCGTGATGCTCATTGTTGAACACAACGATTTTGATGTCCAGATTGTATTCAACCGCGACCGCAAGCTCCTGCATGTTCATTTGGAAACTCCCGTCTCCCGAAACGCTTATGACAAGTTCGTCCGGCTTTGCGAATTTTGCCCCGATGGCTGCGGGAAACCCGAATCCCATCGTGCCGAGACCGCCCGATGTTATATGCGTGCGCGGACGGTTGAACTTGTAGAACTGCGCGACCCACATCTGGTGCTGCCCCACATCGCTGACGATTGTGGCGTCTCCGTTGGTCATCCGGTATAGCATGTCCAACGCATGGGTCGTCTGTATTTTGTTTGCGTCCTCTTTGTAGCGAATAGGGTGCTGTTTGTCCCATTTGTTTATCTGCTCCCGCCACGCTTCCCTTCCGCCAAGGTCAAGGTCCGAGGGGAGAAGCTCCATTATCTGCCTCAGAACCTGTTTTGCGTCTCCGACAATCGGACAGACAACATTGATGTTTTTGTCTATTGTGGAAGGGTCTATGTCTATGTGAATTATGTCGGCGTTCGGAGCGAATTTCTCAAAGTTTCCGCCCGTCGCCCTGTCGTCAAACCTTGCGCCGATTGATATGACAAGGTCGGACTCGTGAACGGCAAGATTTGCGGCGTATGAGCCGTGCATTCCGAGCATGCTGACAAACAGAGGGTCGTTTGCGGGAAATCCGCCAAGCCCCATAAGCGTTGAAGTGACCGGTATGCGCAACCTGTGTGCGAACTCTTTGAGCTGCTCCGTTGCGTTTGAAATTATAACCCCGCCGCCGGAGAAGATTATCGGTTTTTTCGCCTTCTCAATAAGGGAAACAGCCCTTTTTATCTGTGAGGGATTTCCCCGCAGTTTCGGTTTGTATCCCCTGATGCTCACATCATCGGGAATAACAAGCTCGTCTTCGCCGATAAGCACATCCTTTGGCATGTCAACCAGAACGGGGCTGGGTCTTCCGGTTGACGCTATGTGAAACGCTTCTTTAATCGCTCTCGGCAAATCCGCGGTTTTGCGGACAATACTGTTGTGTTTTGTGCACGGGCGCGTTATGCCGATATGGTCGGCTTCCTGAAACGCGTCGCTGCCGAGATACTGTGTGGGAACCTGTCCGGTGAATATGACAACCGGAGCCGAGTCCATCTGCGCGGTCGCTATGCCGGTTACCGTGTTTGTGGCGGCGGGACCTGAAGTGCAAAGGACAACCCCCGGTTTTCCCGAAGCCCTTGCGTAGCCATCGGCCATGTGTGTCGCCCCCTGTTCGTGGCGAGCCATAACATGAAGGAACTTTCCTTCCTTCTCGTAATCGGTCATCACATCGTAAACCTTGAGGACATAGCCCCCCGGCAGACCGAAAACGACTTCTATTCCCTCGTGAATGAGGGTTTCAAAAAACATTTGCGCCCCGAGCATTTTTTTGGACATCGGAACACCTCCTTGAAAGCTCGGCTCCGAAACAGCCGTGATGCTTTCACAGCGCCCCGAAAGTGCCGAAATTTGCCCCCGTTTGCAACGGAAGCGAAGTCATTGTATATAAAAAGGGAGTTTTTTCAAGACGGTTTTTACCTTCACCCTAATACGAAAGTGTTAATTTCAAGCGTCAAGAACTGACTTCTTAAACCCGAAGCGACACAAACACAAGCACAACTACAAACACCACCATCGCCGCCGTGTATGCCCTCACAAGTCCGGTCTGAAACGAACTGAAAACTCCGGCAAGTTTGCGCACGGAACGGGCGAGAGCGTTTACCGCGCCGTCCACAACAGACAGGTCAAAACTTGCGAACATTTCGCAGAAATGTCTGAACGGGACAACAAAGACCGAACCATAGAACTCATCCAGCAGAATTTGGGAACGCGAAAACCGCTTTAAGGCGGAGACGGCGGAAAACCTTGCCGGAATTTCCCGAAGCCGCAGATTCGTTCCGTATATCAGAAGCGCGGCAACTATTCCGCAAAACGCGGCGACAACCGAAACAACGGCGAGACTCAAATGCCCAAGCCCGTGCGTCGCATGGGAATCCGAATGCGGGACGGAACCGAAAATCGGCTCAAGAAAATGCGACAGAATCTCCGTTTTAACGGGAAGGAAACCTCCCATGAAACCGGGAACGGAAAGCAGTCCGCCGAAAATTGACAGCAAAGCCAGAACTATCAGAGGAACCGTCATAAAACGCGGGGATTCGTGGATTTTGGAAAGAACCGCGGGCGGAGTGTTGTTCTTTCCCTCAAAAACACGCACATACAGCCGCGTCATATAAAACGCCGTAAGCATCGCGGCAAAAACGCCCGCGCCCCAGTGGAAAACGAAACCGCCGTCATAAACGGCGGCAAGTATGGAGTCTTTGCTGAAAAATCCGGCAAAAAACGGCACGCCCGAAATTGCGAGCGTTCCGGCAAGAAATGTGAGAGCGGTTACGGGTATTTTTCTCCGCAGCCCGCCCATGCCGTTTATGTCCTGCGCGCCGCCAAGCGAGTGAATTACGCTTCCCGCTCCGAGGAAAAGAAGCGCCTTGAAAAAAGCGTGCGTTACAAGATGAAAAATCGCCGCCGTGAACGCTCCGGCGGCCGCAGCCATAAACATAAAACCCAACTGGCTCACGGTTGAATAAGCAAGAACTTTTTTTATGTCGGTCTGCGAAAGCGCAATGTAGGCGGCAATCAAAGCGGTCAGAACCGCAAGGGTGAGGATAACAAACTGCGCGTCCGGCGCGGCGGAATACATAACCGCGCAGCGGGCGAGCATATAGACTCCCGCCGTTACCATCGTCGCGGCGTGTATCAGCGCGCTCACCGGAGTCGGTCCGGCCATGGCATCGGGAAGCCACACATAAAGAGGAAACTGGGCGCTTTTACCCGCCGCCCCGACAAAAAGAAGCAGGCAGACGGCTGTTAGAACCCCGCCCGATGCGCCGGAAACGGCGGGAAACACCTCGGAGAATTCAAGTGAGCCGAAAACGGAAAAGATAAGAAAAATCCCCAGAAGAAACCCAAAATCCCCCACCCTGTTCACAATAAACGCTTTTTTTCCGGCGTCCGCTTTCTCCGTGTCGTTAAACCAGAAACCTATGAGCAGATAGGACACGAAACCCACGCCTTCCCATCCCGCGAACATCACGGCGAACCCGGAGCCGAGAACAAGCGTCAGCATAAAAAAGACAAACAGGTTCAGCAATGCAAAATAACGCGGGATGGCGGAGTCTCCGCTCATATACCCGACAGAATAGATATGGATTGCAAAGCCCACCCATGTGATTACAAGCGTCATCACGGCGGACAAACGGTCAAACAGGAAGCCGAAACTCACTGACAGGGAGCCGGAAGAAAACCACTCAAAAATCTCAAACCTCTCCGCGCCGGACGATAAGCCTTTGTATGCGAGAACGGAAGCGCAGACCGCCGGAATCAAAACCGCAACGGAGCCGACAATTCCGGCGGCTTTTGCCTCAGCGCCGGACGATACGCGAAAAAACCTCCTCAACAGACCGGTTGAGATTACGATGCCGTTTATAAAAGCGCCCGCAAGAGGGACAAGGAGTATGAACGGCAACATCTATCCGCGAAATTTCCTTATCAAATCTATGTTCAAACTGTTGGTTCCCGTGTGGAGAATCACAACAAACGCAAGCCCCAGAGCGACCTCAGCCGCGGCAACCGTTATGGAAACCAGAACAAGTATGTTGCCCGCCCCGTCCTCAAGAAGCCGGGAGAACGCTATGAGACACAGGTTCGCCGCGTTCAGCATAATCTCAACCGACATCAGAACCACAAGAATATTCTTCCTCGTAAACACACCGAAAGCGCCTATCACAAAAAGGGCGAAACCGAGCGCGATATATCCGTCCGGGGTCAACGCGAACCCCTTGAAATCGCCACGGTTCCCACAATCGCCGCAACTATCAGCAGGGAAGTTATTTCAAAAGCGAGCACATAGTCCGTAAGCAACAGGTGCGCCACATTTGAGACCGTGCCATCAAACTCTCCGGTTTGCGCGGAAGCGGCGAAAGGGGCTATTTTCTTTCCGAAATACGCGGCGGCGGCGGTCAAGGGTATAAGAAAAGTGAGTTTTTTTGCAATCTCCGAGGGACCGAAATCAAGACCGCTTTTGCGCACATTGAGAAAAACTATCGTGAACAGGAAAAGAACTATAATCGCTCCCGCATAGACAAGAACCTGAACAGCCGCCATAAAATGAGCGTCAAGAATCCCGAAAAGAACGGCGGAGGAAACAATCGTAACAACAAGGGCAAGGGCGCCGAGAGCCGCGTTGGGAATCAGAACAACAACAACGGCTGCGACAACGGCGACCGCGGAAAAGACATGGAAGAAAGCCGACTCGGCAGGCATACCGCCCAAACACTACAACAATCGCGCTTGTAAATCAAAAGGACAAGCCCGGAAGCCCTTAGCGGCTTGACTCAACGCCGACCCTCATGCACCGTCCGGCGACCGGACACGCTCCGCACATCGGAGAAACGGGTTTGCAAACCGTCTGTCCGAACGCAACCATAAGAAAGTTGTATTCAATCCAGTGTTTTTCCGGCAGTTTTGCGCGAAGAGCGTTTTCGGTTTTTTCGGGCGTTTTTGTGGAAACATAACCGAGCCGATTTGAAATTCTGTGAACATGTATGTCAACGCATATCCCCGGCTTCCCGTATCCGAGGGTAACAACAAGGTTTGCGGTTTTTCTCCCGACACCTTCAAAACCGAGCAGTTCCTCAATCGTGTCGGGAACCTTGCCGCCGTGTTCGGTTTCAAGCCGTTTGCAAATTTTGATTATGTTCGCCGCTTTTGTTCTGTAAAAACCGACAGGATAGATAAGCGACTCAACCCGCTTTGCGCCCAGAGAGAGAGTTTGCGCGAAGGTTTGCGCCTCGGCAAACAGTCTTTTTGAAGCCGCGGCGGTGGTCTCGTCCCTTGTTCTCAGGCTGAGGATTGTGGAAATCAGAATCCTGAACGGGTCGCCCGAATGAACCGCCTCAAGACTCACCACCGGCGGTTTCCATTTGCGTGATTCCTTCCTTAAAACGGCAAGAACCTTTGATATGTCCGCGTCATTGAACGCTTTTTTCTTTGCCTTGTTTGCCACCGTCAATCACTGAAACTTTCCGCCGCCGTCCCTTGCGGCTGCGCACATGCGCCTCACATCGTCCCATTTCCGCAAAAGCCGCACGGCAAGGTCGTAAGACCGCTCCCACTCGCCGCCCTCAAGCAACGCAAGAATTTCCGCAACCTGCTCAACCGACCTCTCCCTGTCAAGAGACTGCGGACTGAGAACCGAGCAGACATCGCCGTAGTTCAAAACCGCATACCCTTCCGGATTGCGCTGCGAAAACCATCCGCCCATGTTTGCCGCACCCTTTCCAATCCATTCAACCATCGTCCGCAGGTTTTCATGGTCGGTTTTTTCAAACGCGCGGTCAAGGGTTGCCGCAGCCGCGCCGATTTTTGCAGCCGCTTCCCCCGCCTTCGCGTTGTAGTGAATGGAACTGAAACCCCAGTGGGAATAGAAGTTGCGCCTGCCCGATTCGTCAAAAGCGGCAAACCATTCAAACGGAACCGCGTCTTCGCACGACAGTATGTTGGCGTTCTCTCCCTCGGAGCCGCCCAGAGGGCAGACATAAAGAAGTCCGTCCGCGCTTCTGATGAAAAAACAGTCGCGCACCGCCGTCTCGTCAACGGACAGACGGTCAGCAAGCGCTTTTCTGAAATCGCCGTATTCGTTGCCGAACCAGATGCCGAAGGGAGACATCGGACCTCCCCAGTATTGCTCGTAGAACTCTATGTAGTTTTCCCAGTATAAACGCTCACCTCCGGGCGCCGTTTCAATCGGGTCATAGATAATAAGAGTGCTTTGAGCCACAAAGAGATTATAAATCCAAAAAACCGGAAGTGTGAAGGAAGCATCGCCTGAATTTTACGCGAAACTGCACGCTGTAAAGTTTTGACACTAAAACACTTTGCTACAATCCGGTATTTGGAAACGAGGCGGGAAACAACGACAAGAAGCAATTTTTTGCCGGCGGAGTAAGCGGAAGAAAGGGAATTGCCGCGGTTGACCGGGCAATTCCCCGACCCGTGCGAGCCGCTCTTTAACCTTCGTCCGCCACGGCGGCGGTAACGGTGTCCGTAATCCACTTCTCCAATCTCTTTTGTGAAACGCCGCCGAGCAGTTTTCTGACCTCCTTCAGAGGAACGACCATTTTCGCGGCGGATCTGTGGCCGCCCGCTCCGCCCTGTTTCATCCGCTCGTAGAGAACCTTTCCGTTTCCCGCGCCCTTTTGCACAAACATTTTTTCAAAAATATCGCGCGCAACCCTGCCCGCGCTCTTCACATAACCAACATTTCGCAGCGAAACAACAAGGTAAGACCCCTGCAAAATGCCAAAGGAAACAACCCACTTTGCGTCTTTGGCCTGCATGCAGAAATCCGCCATTTTGGGAATCATATACTCGCGCTCCACTCTGCCGAGATTGACAAAGAGCGCCTTGCCCCTTATCCAGTGTCTTGCGAGAGAACGGCCGAAAGCCGTCAATTCATCGGACGGAATTTCCGCCTTTTCTATCTTTCTGAGAAGACCGAGGTTCACTTTTTTGTAAAGAAATGTGAACGCCTCAACATCGTCGTCATCGGCATCGCGCGTAAGGGAAAAAGTGTCGGTCTTTATGCCGTAGAGAAGAGCGGTCGCAAGTCTTTCGGAAATTTCCGCGCCCGCAGCGCGAAGCAGACCCGTCATTATCGTTGAAGTCGCCCCTTCGGAAACCCTTATCTCAACCAGACCGGCTTCGTATTTTTTCACTCTGGGATGGTGGTCTACAACCGAATCCACCTTCGGAAAAACCCCTCCGAAAAACGGCGGCTGAACATCAACCATCGCAATTGAGTCAAACTCCGGAATCTGCTCAAGGGTAACGGGTGTAAGGTCTATCTCAAGCAGCTCCATCATCGCAACATTTTCGGGACGCGAAACGGTTGTGCCGAAATGCCCTATGGTTGCGGTCTGTTTGTTTCTGCCAAGAAGGGTTCTCAGCGCAAGAGCGCTTGCCATCGCATCGGGGTCGGGATGGTCGTGAAGAAGTATAAGTATCCTCTCCGCCCCTTCGTGCTCCTTTCTCAGTTTTTTGACCAGAGATTTGTTCATCGCCCCCCGCCCCTCTCACACGCCTCCGAAAGACCCGACACAAACTCCGCAATTTTATCCGGCGCCGAACCGTCCGCGGAAAACTGTTCCACTATCCTCATTATGGCGCTTCCCACTATGACGGCGTCGGCAAAAGAGGCCACTTCACGCGCTTGGCCGGGGGTTGAGATTCCAAATCCCACGCCGACCGGAAGTCCGGTTTTTCCCCTTATCCTTTCAACCAGCCCCTCAAGCGCCACAGTTGCCGAATAGTCCATTTTCGGACGCGCGCCCGTAACTCCGGTAACCGAAACGAGATACACAAAACCGCCCGCCATTTTCGCAACAGCCCCTATTCTCTCATCGTTGGTGTTGGGGGAAAGCAGAAAAAGTTCGTCCAGCCCGTTTTCCTCAAGATGCCCGTGCAGTTCACCCGCCTCTTCGGGAGGAAGGTCAACGGCAAGAACGCCGTCAATTCCGGCGGCTTTTGCGTCTTCGGCGAGCCGGCGGAGCCCGTAACGGTAAAAAGGGTTGCAGTATCCGAAAAGCAGGACGGGAATGCCGTAGCGGTCTTTTATTTTCTTTGCGGTTTGTAAAATGCTTTGAAGCGTTACCCCGGATTTTAAAGCCCTTTCACAAGCCCTCTGGATAACCGGCCCGTCCGCCATCGGGTCGGAAAACGGAATGCCCAGCTCAATAATGTCCGCCCCGCCCCGCGCGACCGCGGCCGCGATTTCCTCCGTCATCTCAAGAGACGGGTCTCCCGCGGTGAGATAGCACACAAGAGCCGCCCTGTTGCGCTCCTTCAGTTTGGAGAACTTTTTCGCTATTGCAGTCATGGTTAAAAATTGCGCCGAGACCGGCAAATCGCCCGGCTTGCGGACAGGCGGAAAGTATAACCGCAAAGGGCGTTTGGTCAATAAACGCCCTTTTTCTCGTAAATCAGAACATCTTTGTCGTTGTTTTTCCTGCGCGCGTATAAGTCGGGAACTGTTGCGACAAGAGTGTAATCGCTTTTGAGCTTTTGGTGAAGAAACGCGGTTTGAAAATCACTGAAATGGTAGGGAGCATATTGCGTTACGACAAAAACGGGGTTTTTCAGAAATATCGCCTCCAACTCGTCTTCGGGAGAGATTCGCCCATCGTTCTCAAACACTCTCTGCCAATCGGTTCTCACAGCGTTTGAGGGGTGAAGATACTTTGTCGAAATTTTCGTTCCGGTCAGCCAATATGCTATGTGTCCGCGAGTGAAACAAACATATTTTCCTCAGCCATAAACGCCGATATCCGCTCAATAGTCTCCGAACGCGTAATACTTTGTGAGCACGAAATTGAGCAAAAACCCGATGCAGATTGCAAAGGCGTTTGCAAGAAAAACACCGTCAAACGGAATCAGCGGCAGGTTTTGTATCTCGCCGAAATTCAACCCTTCCACAAGGGTTGTCAAAACAATCAGACTGACGGCAAGCGCCGCGGCTCCGGAAACAAGTTTGCGCCATGTGGCGGTGACAAAAGAGCGTCCTCTGATTTTGAAAACAAAGCCAATGCAAATGAAAAAATTAACTATTGTTCCTACGGCAAAAGAGCATATCTTTGCAAGCATATAGTCAAACAACAAAAATTCTCTGGTAACCTGAAAAACCGTCAAATCAATCACGGCGGAAATCACGCCCACAACCATATACTGGAAAAAATGGCTCACCCACCGGGGAACACGGCTTGCGGTTTTGGTAACTTCTTCCATTTCAGAAATTGAACACTTGCGCCGGCGGGAAAAGTCCCGCGCACGCCCTATTCTACCCATCAGCCGCCTCAGCGACAACTTCCATATCCTTGTCCCCCCTGCCGGAAAGACAGATGACAACATTTGCGGCACGGGGCATGCCGGCGGCGGTTTTCATCACATACGCGACAGCGTGCGAACTCTCAAGAGCGGGAATTATCCCCTCCGTTTCGGAAAGAAAATAAAAGGCGTCAAGAGCTTCTTTGTCCGAGACCGAAGTGTAGGAAGCGAGACCGGCGGCTTTGAAAAACGAGTGCTCGGGACCCACTCCGGGATAGTCAAGCCCGGCGGCGATTGAGTGCGCCTCATTTATCTGACCGTCTTCATCTTGAAGAACGAAAGTCCTGCTCCCGTGCAGAACTCCCTCCGAACCCGTTGTGATTGTCGCGGAATTCCGTCCCGATTCCGTCCCGATTCCGCCCGCTTCCACGCCCATTTTGGACACTTCCCCGTCATCCATAAACGGGTGAAAAAGACCCGCCGCGTTTGAGCCGCCGCCAACGCAGGCGACAAGAAGGGCAGGTTTGCCCGCTCCCGCGGCTTCCATCTGTTGCTTCACTTCCGCCCCTATGACGGACTGAAAATCCCTTACCATCGTGGGATAGGGGTGAGGTCCCGCAACGCTGCCTATTACATAGAAAGTGTCGTGAACATTGGTTATCCAGTCTCTCATCGCCTCGTTCAAAGCGTCTTTGAGCGTGGCGCTTCCCGTATCAACGGGATGGACAGTCGCGCCCAGAGCTTTCATTCGGAGAAGGTTTGTCTTCTGCCTTCCGGTGTCTTTGCGCCCCATGTATATCTCGCATTTTTTTTCGAACAGAGCGCAGACCGTGGCGGTGGCAACCCCGTGCTGACCCGCTCCCGTTTCGGCGATGATTCTTTGCTTTCCCATTCTTTCGGCAAGCATCACCTGCCCGACTGTGTTGTTGATTTTATGCGCTCCCGTGTGAGCAAGGTCTTCCCGTTTCAGGTATATGCGCGCTCCGCCCAGTTTTTCCGTCATCCTTGCGGCAAAGTAGAGAGGCGTGGGCCTTCCCACATACTTCTTGAGACATTGCTCAACAGCATCGGCAAACTTCGGGTCGGATTTCGCCTCCGCATACGCCCTTTCAAGTTCCAAGAGCGGGGGCATCAGGGTTTCGGAAACAAAACGTCCGCCGAATTCGCCGAAAAATCCGTCTTTATTGCGCTCCGTCCGCAATTCTTACCTCCTCCATAAATCGTCTCACTTTTGCCTCGTCTTTAATTCCCGATTTTTTTTCCACTCCCGAACAGACATCAACAGCGTATGGCTTCACTGTGCCGACGGCTTCGGCGACATTGCCCGGATTCAGTCCGCCGGAAAGAAACAGGCGCTTTCCCTTCAAATCAACTCCCCGAAGCAAACTCCAGTCAAACGCCCTGCCGGTTCCGCCGAAATGCCCGCCGGCAAAAGTGTCAAGAAGAACAAAGTTTGAGTCGTAACCGTCAATCTCCTCCAGACTGCCCACGCCCTTGACGCGAATCGCTTTCATATAAACCCCCGGAATCTTCCGGCAGAACTGCGGAGTCTCATCCCCGTGAATCTGAACCAAATCAAGCCCGACAGACTTGATAACATCACCGATAAAATCCACATCCTGATTCACAAAAACCCCCGCCTTTACGACAGAAGACGGCAAAAGCGAAGACATACCCGCCGCAACCCCGGGCTCAACATATCTGCGGCTTTCAGGATAAAAAATAAAACCTATCAGATCCGCGCCCGCTTCAACCGCCATCACAGCGTCATCAGCATTTGTTATTCCGCAAACTTTCACTTTTGTCATAAACGAAAGTTACTATAACAGGCGGGACTCGGATTTGTAATTAAGTTCCCGCCGCCATAGCGCCGGACAAGTGAGTCGCATTTGCGCGGGAACAACAGGAAAAGGGCTTAACCCTTTTTCCTGCCCGACATTGGGACAAAGTTTCTTTTACCCTTTCCGGTATAAACCTGACGCGGACGGGCTATCTTTGTTTCGGGGTTTGTTATCATCTCCTCCCATTGCGCCAGCCATCCGGCGGTTCGCGCGATTGCGAAAAGAACGGTAAACATGCTGACCGGAAGACCCAGACTCTGGTATATGAGACCGGAGTAGAAATCCACATTCGGATACAGTTTTCTCTTGACAAAATAGTCGTCTTCAAGAGCGATTTTCTCAAGCTCAAGAGCGATTTCAAGAAGCGGATTCTTACCCAGTTTTTCAAAAACTTTGTGCGCTATGTCTTTAATTATCGCGGCTCGCGGGTCATACGCCTTATAGACCCTGTGCCCGAATCCCATCAGGCGGAACTCACCGTTTTTCGCCCTTTTTATGTAGTCGGGAATTCTCTTTTTGTCGCCGATTTCCTCAAGCATTTTCAGCACCGCCTCGTTCGCGCCACCGTGCAGAGGCCCGTAAAGGGCGCTCACCGCGGCGGCGGTTGCGGAATACGGGTCGGGCAGACTGCTTCCGGCGTCTCTCATAACGCTTGTGCTACAGTTCTGCTCATGGTCGGCGTGAAGTATGAAAAGCACATCTATCGCCCTTTCAACAACGGGGTCGGGCTTGTATTTTCTCTCGCTCATCTTGAACATCATCTTCAGGAAATTGCCCGTGTAACTGAGGTCGTTGTCGGGATAGACATACGGAAGCCCCATGGCGTGTCTGTAGGAGAACGCCGCGATTGTCGGCATTTTGGCTATCAGTCTGTGAATCTGAATCATGCGGTTTTGTTGGTCCTCAACATTCTTGGCTTCGGGATAGAAGGTTGAGAACGCTCCCACCGTGCTCATCATCATTCCCATCGGGTGTGCGTCATAGCGGTAGCCGTCCATGAATTTTTTGATGTTTTCGTGCAGAAACGTGTGGTGAGTTATGTCGTAAACCCACTGGTCGCGCTGTTTTTTGTTCGGAAGTTCACCGTAGAGCAGCAGATAGGCGACTTCAAGAAAATCGCTTTTTTTCGCAAGCTGCTCAATCGGGTATCCCCTGTATCTGAGGATTCCCTTTTCGCCGTCTATGTAGGTTATCGCGCTACGGCAGGACGCCGTGTTGGTGAAAGCCGGGTCGTAACTCATCATCCCGAAATCGCTTTCCTTCACCTTGATTTGCCTCAAATCCGAGGCTCTGACTGTGTCATTCTCAACGGGAATCTCGTATTTGCGTCCCGTTCTGTTGTCCGTAATGGCAAGACTGTTTTTAGGCATTTGTTTATCCCTCCTTCTACAACTGCGGTAATCAATCGGAAAAATTTTTTCAAGTTTAACCGTAAGACGGGGGATTTATCAAATCTCCACAAGAGCCGGGTCAACGGTTTCAAGGCAGTCCGCAAGCAACCGCTCAATGTCGGACTCTCTTTTCTGAAGCATAAGGTTGTCCCTCAATTCGGAAAGGAGTTTGCCGTTGACACGGTTTGCTATAAACCTGACGATCGGAATTCTATACGGGGCAACGCTCAGGTTTTTATACCCGAGCGCAAGTATGAGAAGCGCCCCTTTTGAAGACCCCGCCATCTCGCCGCAGATTGAAACCTCAATTTTATTCTCATCCGACCCTTTTCTTATGGAATCAAGAACCCTCAAAACCGCCGGATGAAAGGAAGTGTAGAGATGCCCGACAGCCGTTGAGTTCCGGTCAACCGCAAGCAGATACTGCACAAGGTCGTTTGTTCCCACCGAGATAAAATCAACGGCTTTTGCGTATTCGTCAAGAAGCGGCACAAGGGCGGGAACCTCAAGCATAACTCCAAGCGGAGGCACTTCCTCCGGTGAAAGCCCGATTTCAACCGCAAGGTCGTCCATTATCTGCCGAGCGGTTTCAACCTCCCAGATGTTTGAAACCATCGGAAGCAGAATTCTCAGTCTCGCCCCCTCGGAGGCGGCAAGCAGAATGGACTTTATCTGCTCCCTGAAAATGTCCAGATACTCCATTGAAAACCGTATCGCCCTCAGACCGAGAAGCGGGTTTTCCTCCTCCGGAATGTTGAAATACGGAAGCATTTTGTCCGCGCCTATGTCAAGCGTTCTCACGGTTACGCATCCGCTGAATTTTTTTGATATCCTGCCGTATATTTCCGTCTGCTCCCGAACCCCCGGCGGCTTTTCAAAACGGGTAAACGCAAATTCCGTTCTGAACAGCCCCACATCCTCAACCCCTTGGCGCAAAGCGGTTTCCACATCGTTGGGGAACCCTATGTTCGCCGTGAGAGAGATTCCCGCCGTTTTTTTCGCATCTTGGGACTCAAAAAGGTGTCGTATCTCCTCCATCCTTTTCCCGCTGCTCTCATATTCGCTTACAAGGGTTTCATCGGGGTTCACAAAAACAAAACCCGTCCTCCCGTCCACAATAACGCGGTCTCCCGAACTGATGAGTTCGCACACATTTTCTATTCCGATAACGACCGGAATTCCAAGCGACTTCGCTATGATGACCGCATGGGAGGTCTCCCCGCCTTTCTCCGTTATAACGCCCGCAATTTCACCTTTCCCCAGCATTGAGACAAAAGAGGGTCCTATCTCCCGCGCAACCAGCACGGCGGAGGCGGAGGCGCTGTCCGGCTTTGCGCCTCCGGAGTTTGTGAGACCGATAAGTTCGTGAAGCAGTTTCTCGCCTATGTCCCTGAAGTCATGCGCTTTTTCCCTCACATATCTGTCAGAATGATGCTCAAACCTTCCGGCTATGGACTCAATTCCCTGAACAACCGCGGCTTCGGCGGAACCTCCGTTTTTCTCAATATGGGAAAGAAGAACCCCCCTTACCGAATCCTCGCTTTCACTTGAGAGAAGAAGCAGATGGGCTTCAAAAATTTCCACTTCGCTTCGTGAAAGAACCTTGTCGCTGTTGAGAACCCTTATCAGGTCTTTCATGTCTTTTTCAACCCTTGCAAGCGCCTCAAGCAAACGCTTTTTCTCCTTTTGCGCCGACATAGGGGGAGAAGCGTCCAGCCCTATCCGTCCGAAAAGCCCGCTGATGAGAAAAGCCGTTCCGACCGCGACTCCCGGAGACGCGCCGGTTCCCTGATAGGTTCTGGTTTTATGCTCAAGAATGGACGGCGTATGCAGGCGGTCAAGGGTGTCCGCAACCTCAAGAAGTCCGGCAAGGCGGGACGCTATAATCTCAAACAGCGTCTGCTCGGCGGGAGTTATGTGGCGTTTGTCGCTTGTCTGCCCCACAAGCACTCCCATGCAACGGTTGTTGAGAACTATCGGAACGCCCAGATAGCATTCGTATTTCTCCTCCCCGATGCCCGATATAAGTTTGTAGTTCGGGTGCAGAGAAGCGTTCATTGAGACGAAAGGACGCATGGTTTTGAATATCATCCCCGTCATGCCCTCGCCGGCTTCAAGCGTAACGGGGTCTTCGGGTTCGCACTCAAGTCCGGTGTTCGCAGTCATGCGAAGTCTTCCGGTCTTGTTTTCAATGATGTATATTGAAACGACTCCGAAATGAAGCGACTCGCTTATTTTGCTGACCACTCCCTTGAGAATGGTGTCCAGTCCGGTGGATTTGTTTACAAAATCGCTTATTTCCCGAACTATTCTCAGGTGAAGGTGCTCTTTGTCCACTGCTTTTTGCATGTCAAAAACCGCCTTCATTATACCGGCAAAATGCGCGCGGTTTAAGCGGGGTCATTGGGCGGAGTTCTAATGGAGATGAAAGATACTGCGAAAAAACTGCGCGTGGCAATCATAGGTTCCGGTCCCGCCGGATTTTACGGCGCGGAAAGGATTTTCAAAAAAAGCCCCGTTCCGGCAAATATTGACATGTTTGACATTCTGCCGACTCCCCACGGGCTTGTGAGACATGGAGTCGCTCCCGACCACCAGAAAATCAAAAGCGTCTCAAAGGTTTATGACAGAATTGCCTCCGACCCCGGTTTCAGATTCTTCGGATTTGTGGAATTCGGAAAGGATATGACGCTCGCCGACCTTAAAAAAAGTTACCACCAGATAGTGTTTGCAACCGGAGCCCAGACCGACAAGAAAATTGACATACCCGGAGAAGGCCTCGCAGGCAGCCACACGGCGACCGAGTTTGTCGCGTGGTATAACGGCCATCCCCACTCTTCCGGTCTTGACTTTGACATGTCGGGCAAACGCGCGGTGATAATAGGGGTGGGGAATGTGGCGGTTGATGTGGCGAGGGTTCTGTGCCTCGGAGAGGGTGAGTTGTCAAAAACCGACATCGCCGACTACGCGCTGAAAAAACTTGCCGCAAGCAATATCAAAGAGGTGTTCCTAATAGGAAGAAGGGGACCCGCGCAGGCGGCGTTCACAAATCCCGAACTCAGGGAACTTGGAAACATGGAAGGCGCAAGCGCGGTAACCTTTGAAAAGGACATGCGCCTTGACCCTTTGACAAAAGAGATTCTTGGGGAAAAACCTGACCCGGCAACCGAAAAGAAACTTGAGATACTGCGGAGTTTTCTCTCAAACTCATCCGAAGGGAAGAAAAAAAACCTGTATTTCAGATTTCTGCTTTCTCCGGCGGCGATAGACGGCAATGAAGACGGCAAAGTTTCAGGCGTAACATTTGTCAAAAACAGACTGGTCAGAAGAGATGACGGAAACATTACGGCGGTCTCAACGAACCAAACCGAGAGAATGGAAGCCGGGCTTGTGTTCCGCTCCATAGGATACAGGGGGGTTCCCCTGAAAGATGTTCCGTTTGACGAAAAAACGGGCGTAATTCCCAACAGTTCCGGCAGAGTGCTTGACCGCTCCGGCGGAAAGCCGGTTGAAGGGCTTTACGCCACGGGCTGGATAAAAAGGGGAGCCACCGGAGTCATTGGAACAAACAAAACGGACTCGGCGGAAACGGTTGATTTGATGATTGAGGACTTTTCCGCAGGCAGGCATTTTGTCCCGACACTGCCGGAAAACTCAATTGACAGACTGCTTGAAAAAACAAAACCGAACTATGTAAGTTATCGCAAATGGTCGCTGCTGGACACAAAGGAAAAAAAGCGCGGAGAAAAAGAGGGAAGACCGAGAGTCAAATACACAAGCGTTGAGGAAATACTCAAAGCGCTTGGGAAATAGCCGCAAGCGGCTTAAATCAACCTTTATAAAAACCAAAGAGCGAATGACCGACACCGGTTTCCAAGTTGACGGTCTGAAACAGACTCGGAGCGGCGGACAACGAAACGGGATAGTGTCTCCGATTTTCATTGCTCTTGCACAGATTCCAAAAACAAAGCGTTAAATCAGGCAATCGGGACTCGGAAGGGAAATAACGGTTGTCAAATATCAAAGCCAAAGCTCGGGAATATGTAAAAACACACTCTCTTATTGATTTTTTCTGTGCCGTAAAATCTTGAGATTTACTATTCTGCCCCGTTTTATTTTTCTGTTGCCGATTTGCCTTTATTATTAAGTAATACACGCTTGGGTTCCGGAAATTCAATTTGTAGATTCCGCGCTTTTGCTATGACAAAACCGTCAAAGGGCCAACCAAAATCGGTGGTAAAATTGGCGGAAACTTGAACCGCCTCCGGCGTGTTGTTGACAAACATCGCAAACCGTTCGTAACTGTGCTTGAGCGAAAAACCGGAGGGGAGAGCACCCTTTGGGGCTATGATATGGCTTGCCAAAGTGTTGACAGGACGGCTTTCATACAAAGCTTTGTGCTCAGGATTCCTGTTTGGAAACAGCATCGGCACGCGATGATGAGAATGGTAATAACCCCCATCACTGTAAAACAAAACGGGAATCCAAAGCGATGAGCGTACCTCGCCGGCGGGTATTCTCGCAAAATCGCGCGCTATCTTGAACAACTCTTCCGAACGGAACAGGCCATCCCGACGCGGTGTCAGTTTTGGAGTATAGAGGTTGTAGCTTTTCGCCGGATTCGGAACGCCCGCCGCAAAGGAGGCAATGCTCGCCGATGTCGCCAGAACCACAATACCGAACATCGCGTAGCGGATGGCGGAGCCGCGAAAATTGCCCGCCACGGAGGCAATGAGCATCCACAAAAGCGGCAACAGCACAAAAATGTTGGTATATTCTCTGCTTACGAGAACAAAATGTAAAATCAACACTGTTGCTGACATGGAAATTAAAAGCCAATTTCTCCGCCACCAGAACAAAGCGCCAATCGCCAGAACATACAAGCCGTAACTGCTGTCCACCAAGAACAGCAGATGTTGATAAAACGGAAATTTGACTTGTCCACTCGTGAAAAAAGCAAGGAGGTCATTAAAGAAAAACATATCCAAATACAAACGGGGCGAATGCCACCATCGCCCCCAGATGAAAAATTCCACCGCACCCCAAAACATAAAAGCAACGGCTCCGCCGACAAAGATCAAATACCAGCGCCGCAACGGATACGCTGCAATCAAAGCAAAGCCGCAAACGCCGATCAGCGGTGCATAGTGTAAACGCAAGGAAACTGTTAAACCTAATAAAAAGCCAGCCAACAACAAGCGGGCGGCGGACGCACCGGAAGACAACAACACCAGAGCGGAAAAGAAAACAACCGTAGCATACTGTTCGGCGAAGGCGTGAGTGGAAAGAATAATAAACTCATGCCAGAAACATCCTAACAACAATGCCAGACGTGCGGGTTTTTCACCGATAACACGGCGACCGAAAAGATACATTCCCATAGGCAGAGAGAGAGACAGCAATGCGTGCCAGATTTTTACCGCCGGAATATAAAAATCGGGATGCCCTAAACCGAGGATTTTACAAAGAAACATCGGCAAAGCGGAAAACAGCGGCAACAGCCAGGTGCGGGCGCCAATGCTAAACTCCCATGGCACCTGCCCGTAACCGAAAACCAGACGATGCCCTTGCTCCAGATATTGAAAAACCTCATCGGGGCGCGTTACCCAATCTCCGGCAAGCCCCACGCCGCAACGTAACATAAAAGCTACGAGCAGACAGGGAACAAACCCGCGCCACCAGTCCGCTCTTGGCGAATGGGCGAAAAACCGCCCCCAACGAACTCTGTCAGTATGAGGAGGTTTCGTAATAACCCGCTTTATCCTATTTGCCGATTTTTTCTTTTTACCCACTATTTGTTAGTATGTAATATTACAATGGACAAGCAAACTGTCCGGCACAACACTTCCAGATCTTCCGCCGTAATACCAAAAAGGCCGGAGTATACTAAGGCCGGAGTATACTATAGAATGGTGAGAAAGTTGACGCAAAAAACAGATAGAAGCAGGATGTCAAAATCAAAACTCAAAAAATCCCGAAGAAAATCCACAAACCCTCCCCATAAAAAGGAAGGGCAAACGGAAACACTGGAGTATGCTTCCCCGGAAACTACTTCAGAAAGAGGCTTGGGAACAATCCCTTACATTCTGATCATCTGGTTCTCTTCCCGCCTGATTCTGACCGTTGTCGGTGTATTGGCAAGAAAATTGATGAGACAGACACATATGTACCCTTTTGGAGGTTCAACCGGGAATTCTTGGCTTGATATCTGGAGCGCATGGGACGCAAATTTTTACTATACCATAGCAAGTACATGGTATCCGGCGAACTCCGAAATTGCCATCTCCCAATCAGTTTGGGCATTTTTCCCTCTTTATCCTTTGCTGACGCGCATAGTCGCCGCGCCGACGGGCAACACATATATCGCCGGTCTTATTGTGTCAAATGCCGCGATTCTAATCGGCGCATGGTTCCTGTATAAACTTGTTGAGCGAGAAAAAGACCGCGAAACGGCAAGAAAAGCAACTCTGTTTCTCTTTCTGTTCCCCACCTCGTATGTGTTTTCGTGCTTTATGACGGAAGGGTTGCTTATCACCCTTACCATCGGATCATGGTATTTTGCCCGAAAAGGAAACTGGCTGATTGCCGGCATTTTAGGAATGGGATCAGGCATGACCAAATTGGTTGGGTTGCTTATCGCTCCGCTATTGGGGCTTGAATACCTGCGGCAAAAGAAATGGCAATTAAAAAACATACGCCCGAATGTTCTGTGGATAGGGCTTGTGCCGCTTGGCCTTGTTATCTTCATGGTGGAAAATTACCGCCTGACAGGTAATCCCTTTATGTTTTCAGATATTCAAACCCTCTGGTCGACAGAAAAAGTGAATATTATCCAGCCTCTGGTATTTGCTTTCAAAAAGGTTCTGGAGTGGAACAATCCGCCTGCAACTTTGGGTTTGGGCTACGGGGCGGTTATGACGGTCGCCACAACCGGAATGCTCATTTGGGGAAGGAGACAGATAGGAAATCTGCTCCTTCTCTGGTCTCTGGCAATGATTGCAGTGCATCTCTCTATTAGCCCCACCGTAACTTATGCAATGCCGCGTTACTTGGTCTTCTTATTTCCCATGTATTTTATATTGGCATCTGTCCAAACAAAAGGCACGGCATTCTACGCCATAGTAACTTTTTTCATCCTGCTTCAGGCAGTGACTTTTTCACTTTGGTCAACGGGGCGGAGTTTTGCTGTTTAAATCGGGCGCAGTCTTGATGTCTGAACCTCTGCCAATAGATTCACAATCTCCGAATCCAACGCCGCGACAGCAACAAACCTGATGTAAGAAAATGGCGGGAATACACTCCGGTATTCATAGCGCCACTCACAAGACCTATAGTAAAACATATGAACACGCGAGGCCTCATTCCCCCGCCTGACCCCTCTGATTAAAACCCGCCTCATTTCCAACGGCAGACACTCCGGTATCCTTTGTTTGTTGAAACCAAATCAAATTTTGCCTATGATACCGAAAAGGAATCCGGCGCAAAAAAACCATGGGCAAATCATCAAAGCGGAAAGAGACTCGCAGAAACAAGACGGACAGACAGCCCCGGAATGAAAGCGGCACTCAGACAAAACCCACCCGAAGTCCGGGTGGAGTAAAGACTTCACTGCGGTTGCCTTTCCTTTTATTTCTTATCTGCTTTGGCGCATACATAATCAACGGAGACCCACTTTACGGAAAAGACCAGGAAGGGAACATGCTTTTAAGCGTCAATGTGCTGAAGCGTCACTCTTTCTCGGTAACGCCTCCCGATGTGCCAGAGGGTTTTGTCTGGAGTTTGCAAAAACCCGAAGAAAGTAAAAAGCGGATAGAAATAAAAAGGTGGAACAAAGAGACGGAAGAAATGTATAAAAAAGGCTGGTTGAAAGCCAAGGAGCGGTATAACTTTGTTCCGACCAAACATCCCGACAGGTATGTCAGCACCTTTGGCATTGGAACGGCGATTGCCGCCCTTCCGGTCTATTCGGTGTTGAATCTTTTTTCGGACATATCACAAAACCGCCATCTTTGGTGGCACGGGGCAAAAACAACCGCCTCCCTGCTGACCGCCCTTGCCGCGATCTTTATTTTTCTGTCAATGCGCAGGTTTGTCTCCCCGACAGCCGCTTTTCTTGGCGCACTGGCTTTCGGCATCGGCGGCGGAGCATGGAGCATATTAAGTCAGGCATTGTGGCAGCAAACTTCATTCGTTTTCTTTCTCTCTCTCGGAACCTATTTCCTTTTCAACTCCGGAGAAAGGAAAAACTTCGCTCTGTATTGCGGAGCGGCGTTCGGCATGGCGGTTCTGTGCCGTCCGACCGGAGCCATTATCGCTGCGTGCGCGGGGATGTATCTGCTTTTCGCCTCGCGTCCCAACTTTGTCAGGTATGCGCTTGGAGGGTTGCCGTTTGCCATACTGCTTGGGGTTTACAACGGATACTATTTCGGCAGCCCGTTTGTGTTCGGTCAAAGCGTTGCGGCGGAAGCGCTTGCATTGGGAAAGGCCGGAGGAGAAGGCGTGTTTCAGACCCCAATTCTTGAAGGTCTCACCGGAATTCTGTTCAGTCCTTCGCGGGGAATGCTTTTCTATTCACCTGTTCTGCTAATCGGTCTCGCAGGAGCGGTTCTGACTTGGAAAAACCCGCGGCGGTTCGCCCTGATGATACCCTTGCAAGTTGCCGCCTTGCTGATGTTCACGACCCAAGCCAAATGGTTTGACTGGTGGGGCGGATGGACTTACGGTCCCAGACCGGTTGTTGATATTAGCGTCTTCTTTGCCTTGCTGATGATTCCGGTAATTGAAGTGGGATTGAAAAAGCGCCGGATTAAGAGTTTGTTCGTCTCGTTGATTGTGTATTCCGCCGCCGTTCAGTTCATCGGAGCGTATTCATACAATGTAATTGGATGGAACAACAAAAACGGAATGGATATTGACAAGCCCGCGCACCGGAGCCGTCTGTGGTCTTTACGCGACAGCCAAATCGTTCATTACGCGACCAATTTTCAAAAGGAAAGAGCGCTGAAGAGACGTTTGGTAAAACAGGAGTTGAGCAAAAAAACGCCGATTGTTTCCCGCCGCCCGCAGCCGCGTTAAGCAGGAACAAGTTTCAACCGCCGCCTTATCGGGTCAACTTTGCGGATTTTGACCTTCACGGTTTCACCCTCCTTCAACACTTCCTTTCCCTTGCCATGCAGGGGAAACTCCGAAAAATACCGCTGAAGATAAACAAAAACCCTCCCGTCAATAACCCGCGAAACGGTTCCGCCGAGTTCGGCATCAGTTCCCAGTCTTCTAAAATGCTCAAAAAGCCAGAACCTCTTTCTGCTTCTCTGGGCGATTCTTCTCTCATGGATGGACTGCTCCGTGTCCGTGATAATCCTCAAAATGGCGTTTTCATCAAAACTTACCGTCCCGCAAACCTCCGACATTATCTGCCTTTGAACAACAAGGTCGCGGTATCTTCTGATTGGCGAAGTCACCTGCGCGTAGCAGTCAACGCCGAGTGAACGGTGCCAGTGCGCGGCAACGCCGGTTCTGGAGGGCTTGAGCATTTTCACAACACGCACGGGGAAAAGAGGGTCTTGTTCGTCAAGCGTTCTCGCCTCATCGGAAACCGGTTCGGGCTGCGAGCGGAAAATTGCCGGAATCCCCCTGTCTCTCAGAAAAACCGCGGAAAGATGGTTAGCAGTTATCATAAGCTCCGAAACGGCAAGATGGGAAACCCCTTCGGCTTTTGCCTCCCCGATTTCAATGTTTCCGGAGGAATCCGCTTTGATTTTCAGTTCGGGAATGTTAACCATAAAAGCACCCCTTTCAATCCTTTTCCGTCTGAGAGACCGGCATATTTCGGCGAGTTTTCCCCACTCCGGCGATGACTCAAACAGCCGCTCCGCATCGCCGTAACTCATGTTGCGTCTCACGGAAACTTTTGACGCGACAAAGCGAAAATCCCTCATCTCAAGAGTCCGGGGGTCAAAAGACATAACAACCGAAAGCGCGGCGCGCGGAGTTCCCTCAAGCAGGCTGAACCGCCCCGTTATCAAGCCGTCGGGGAATATGTCCGCCCTGAGTTCGGGAAGATACATCGTCTCCGCGGCGGCAAGCGCCTCGCGGTCAAGGGCGCTGTCCGGCGAAACGGAAAGCGCCACATTGGCTATGTGAACACCGATGCGCGCCTCCTCGTCCGACGCCTCAATGGAAATTGCATCGTCAATATCCTCGGTCGCCTCGTCATCAATTGAGAACGCCTCAAGTCCGGTCATATCCTCAAGAAAATCCGGCATGGAGTCATCCGAAAGCAGATGAGACGCTTCGGCAAGCGCGTCCGGGGAGAAACCCGCGCCGATTCCGGTTCTGAGCACCACGGGGTCGGACCCTTCGGGCAGGTCGCCGGTTTTCACAAGAAATTCGGTCGCCGCTTCGGGGTCTTGTATTCCCGCTTTTGACAAAACTGTCCGCGCGTTCCTGAAAGCGGAAGTTTCCTCGGCGCTCTCAATGTAAGCCCGGACGGTTTTCACGCATTCTTCCCTGTCAAAACCGTCCGGCGGCAAAGGGGAACCTTTGAGAACGGACTTTATCCATTCAACCGAAAGATCTTCCTGTTTCCGTTCCTCTGCCCTTCTTCTGAGACGCAGAAAAGTCTTCTCAACGCATTTTGCGGAAAGCGGCATATAGCCGTCCCGCTCCCTTTTGAAATAAACCGTGTCTTTATCAACCGCCCAGAACAGTTTGAGCGCCTCTTTGGGAGCGGGTTTTGCGCCAGAGGAGTAAACCGACAGAATATCGTCAAAAGAGACAACCTCTCCGGTGTCCGCAAAGCGGTCCCAGAGGGTTTTCAGGTCAAAACCGTTTTTTGACTCCTCAAGTTCGCGCCTGAGCCGCCTCATAAGCATCTTGCGCTCATTGTCCGTGGAGTTTTCATCAACCGTAATTCCGGTCGGAAGCGCAACTTTCCCGTCCGCAACGGTCATCCTTTTGCCTTCTTCGGAAAAAACTGTCAGGGTGTCGCCGTCTTTGAAAAGGAAAACTCCGCAGCAGGGCTCTTTCCTCTTTCTGAAAATTACGATTTCACCCGGTTTCATTTGGACTGCTTGAACTTGAGTGACGCCTTTATAAAGTCACGGAACAGGGGATGCGGGCACAGCGGCGTTGAAAGAAATTCGGGATGAAACTGGCAGCCGACAAACCACGGATGCCCCTTCAGTTCAACAATCTCAACAAGAGAAGAATCCGGCGACCGTCCGCTTATCACAAGCCCCGAAGACCGGAGTTTGTCGCCGTAGAAATTGTTAAATTCAAGTCTGTGCCTGTGCCTCTCGCTTATGCGCGTTTTTCCGTATGCGCGGTGCGCGACCGTGCCTTCTTCCAGCACGCACGTGCACGCGCCCAGCCTCATTGTGCCGCCCATTTTTTTTATGTCTTTCTGGTTTTCCAGAAAATCAATCACCGGATGCGCCGTGTCCGGATCAATCTCTCTTGAGTTCGCCCGCTTAATCCCGCACACATTTCTTGAAAACTCCACAACCGACATCTGCATCCCGAGGCATATTCCCAGAAACGGAACTCCCTTTTTCCTCGCACGCCCTATCGCCTTTATCTTTCCCTCATACCCCCTTTCGCCAAAACCGCCGGGAACAAGAATCCCGTGCGCCCCTTTCAGAAGCGAAGAGTTTTCGCTCTTTATCTCCTCCGAATCCGCATACCTTATGTCCACCTCACAGTCGTTTGCCATCCCTCCGTGCACAAGCGCCTCGTGAAGACTTTTGTAGGTGTCGCGGTGTCCGACATATTTCCCCACGACCGCAACTGTCACCTTTTTTGATATTCTGCCGATGCTTTCAAACATCTTGCGCCACTGTGTCAGTCTCGGACTTCTTGTCCAGATGTTCAGATGGGCGGCGACGGTTTCGTCAAGCCCTTCGGCGTTCATTATCAACGGAACTTCATAGACCGAGTCCGCGTCTCTTCCCGATATGACGGAGTTCAAATCAACATTGCAGAAAAGGGCTATTTTCTTTTTTATGTCTTCGGGGATCTGCTTTTCCGTTCGGCACAAAAGCACATCGGGCTGGATTCCTATCTTGAGCATTTCCTTCACGCTGTGCTGCGTGGGTTTTGTTTTGAACTCACCCGAAGGAGCGACATACGGAACGTATGTGAGGTGTATGAAGATAGTGTTCTCCCTTCCGAGGTCGGACCTGAGTTGGCGCACGGCTTCAAGGAAAGGCAGGCTCTCTATGTCTCCGACCGTGCCGCCTATCTCAACTATCACGACATCTTTTTCGCCGCTTTCGCCGAGCGCCCTTATTCTGGATTTTATTTCATCCGTAATATGGGGAATAACCTGAACGGTTTTGCCGAGAAACTTGCCCTCTCTCTCCTTGGTTATCACGGAATGATAGACCGTTCCCGAAGTAAAGTTGCTCGCGCGCGTAAGTTCCGCTTTTGTGAAACGCTGGTAGTGGCCGAGGTCAAGGTCAGTTTCCGCTCCGTCATCGGTAACAAAAACCTCGCCGTGTTCATAAGGATTCATGGTTCCGGGGTCAACATTGATATACGGGTCAAGTTTCTGAACCGCAATTGAAAGCCCCCTGCTTTCAAGGAGAACTCCGAGCGAGGCAACCGCTATGCCTTTTCCGAGAGACGACATTACGCCGCCCGTAACAAACACATACTTTGCCGGTTTGGTTTTTGACTTTTTATTTTTTTCGCTCATTACGATATTTCACTCAGGCGGGCGACAATCCCCGCCGCCGCTTTCGCTCTGTGGCTTATGCGGTTTTTTTCCTCATCGGCAATTTCCGCCATTGTTTTTCCCAGAGACGGCACAAAAAACACGGGGTCGTAGCCGAATCCGCCCTCGCCTTTTCCGCTCTCAGATATTACCCCATCGCACACTCCTGTTGCGGTAATTTTTTTACCGTCCTCAAGTATCACGGTCAAGCAACACACAAAACGCGCCCTCCTGTCATTAGTGCCCGCAAGTTCCGACATTAACTTATCCGTATTTTCAGCGTCAGTGGAATTTTCCCCCGCGTAACGCGCCGAACGAACTCCCGGTCTGCCGTTCAGATAAAAGACCTCAAGCCCCGAATCGTCCGCCAGAACAGTCCGGCGTGAGTCCGCGCAGACGGTTTTAAAAGCCGCTTCCGCTTTAATTATGGAATTTTCCGCAAAAGTGGCGCCGGTTTCTTCGGGTGAAACGGCGGACGGAAAATCTTTCAAACAGAGGATGTTTCTGAAGGTTCCGCCGAGCAGAGAGGAGAACTCGCGGACTTTGCCTTTGTTGTGAGTTGCTATGACAATTTCGTTGAAGTTCATCGGGGGTTTCTGTTTGCGGGCATCTCAATCTCAAAACCACGCTGTTCGCTAACTCTTTGCCAAACCGGACAAGTCTGCACCCCGTTTGCGGAAGCGGCGGGCGTGAAGTAAATACGTTTGTTATCTCTCAACAGACCTTGCCACTTTAACGCGCCAACATCCCGCCAAACCGGACAAGTCTGCGCCCTATTCGGGGAAACGGTGGGCGTGAAGCAAATACGTTTGTTATCTCTCAACAGACCTTGCCACTTTAACGCGCCAACATCCCGCCAAACCGGGTAAGTCTGCGCCCTATTCGGGGAAACAGTGGGCGTGAAGCAAATATGTTTGCTATCTCTCAACAGACCTTGCCACTTTAACGCGCCAACATCCCGCCAAACCGGGTAAGTCTGCGCCCTATTCGGGGAAACGGTGGGCGTGAAGCAAATATGTTTGCTTCCCGCTCGGCTTGCGGGCGATTGTGCCTTTCTGGAGGCGGCGGGAATTGAACCCGCGTCCGTAAAAGAGAATAACCCCGCCTCTACATGCTTAGCCCGCCGTTGGTTGACGGAAAAAGTTGCCGACGGGCAAACGTTTTTTCCGCTGTCCCGACAGTTTTCTCGCCGTCCGCGCGTCGGGCATCACGAACAAGCCAGCCTGCTGGATGCCGCCCTGTAAGACCCGCAGGCGCTGTCTCACAGGACGTCGCGGCGTTTAGTTAGGCCGCGAGTGCGTTAATTGGTTCGCCGTTTATAAGCGAGAGGTCAGTTTAACGAGTTAGCCAAGCTCGGCATGCAACATGGGCTGTCTTCAGATACGTCGAAGCCAGTTCGCCCCCTGTCGCCGTTAGGATAATGAAGCCAAAGACCTATTTCAAGGGAAAAACGAAACTGCGGGATCTTTTAACTCTTTTAGCGAAAAATAAAATTTCTTATTTCCCGTGCCGAATCAGAATCCGGTGCGGTTGCAAACATGCTTCTTTTGCCCGCTTATGCTAACCGATGTTGTAAGCAAGACCTGTAACACCTCACACTTTTGCATACATCTCTTTGTCGCAGTCTCCTTTCTATCTTCTTTTCAAACTCCTCTTCATCGCTCTTTCCATATCCCTGTCCGCTTCGCGTTTTTTGATGTCGGAACGCTTGTCATACAGTTTTTTCCCTTTTGCAAGAGCGATTTCCACCTTTGCAAAACCGCCGCGAAAGTAGATCGCGGTCGGCACAAGAGTGTATCCCTTGGTCTGTGTTTTACCGATAAGTTTGTCTATTTCACGCTTTTTCAAAAGCAGTTTTCTGTCGCGTTTGGGTTCGTGGTCAAGAACGCCCGCAGCTTCGTAGGGGGCGATGTAACTGCCCACAAGATGAACCGCATCCCCTCGCGCGATTGCGTAACTCTCCTTTATGCTCGCCTTTCCGTTGCGAAGCGATTTCACCTCGGAGCCCTTCAGAACAATACCCGCCTCAAACTTTTCTTCTATGTGGTAGTCCCGATGGGCTGTGGGATGTTTGCATACCTGCTTCATTAAAAGTCACCCGACGCGCGGCGGATGGAGTGAATTTATACGATTTTTTCGCTGTCAAGCAGTATGGTTACGGGACCGGTGTTGACAATATGCACTTCCATATCCGCTCCGAATCTTCCCTGAGACACTCTCAAACCTTTCTCCGCAAGGGATGAAACGAACATATTGTAGAGGTTTTCCGCCTTTTCAAAACCTTCCGCCCTGTCAAAAGACGGCTTGCCACCCTTGCCACAGTCCGCGTAAAGAGTGAACTGGGAAATCACAAGCGCCTCGCCGCCGGACTTGGCTATGTTTTCCCCCATTCTTCCCGAAGCGTCGGGGAAAATACGCAGGGAGGCAACTTTACTCGACAGGTATCGGGCATCGGCGGCGCAGTCCCCTTTTCCGATTCCGACAAAAACGACAAAACCGACACCCGTTCGCACAACCGTCTCACCGCCGATGTCAAGCCGCGAGCGTTCCACCCTTTGAACCACTGCTCTCATAACGGAAAGCCGGAAATCAGTAGAAAGTTCCCGCCACTCCGAGAACCGTGGCGATAAAACTGACCGGAGCAAGGTCTTCAATCGTATCCAGACTGGCGTGCGCTTTCAAAACAGTGTCTTGGACGGCAAGGTAAAGGTCGTCCTCATTTATAAGTCTGCCGACCGTCCCGTTGCCTTCGTCAACTTTTGTCAGTATGGAGTTGAGTCTTGCCGCCGCGCTGGAAGCCACTTTTATAAACTCTCCGGCATCCTGAATAATTTTGTCAAAATCGTGCGGAGAGTTTCCGTTTATGGAAACTCCGGGCGGAAGAGAAGGGCTGCTTGCGCCGCCGATTGAAAGGTTGATATAACTTGTTCCCAGAAGGCTACCAAGCCTGATTGAAGCGACCGTATTTTTCTTTAACGGAACTTCCCTTTTTAAGCCGACTTTCACTTTGATTCTGTCCCCGCTTTTGGAAAAGCCGATGCTCTTCACACTGCCAACCCGAACTCCCTCCATCTTTACGAGAGCGCCTTCTTCAAGTCCGGCAACGGAATCAAAATATATGTTCAAATCCTTGTAGTTTGAGAAAAACGGCAGTGTTCCGGCAAATTCAAGCACAACAAGAACCGCCAAAACACCCGCGAGAAAAAACGCTCCTATCTTCAGCTCTTTTCTTACGCCATCCTTCAATCTTTTTGCTTCACTCATTAACCGACCCCCCTGCATCGGGAAGAAAACCCCTCACAAGCGGACTGTCGCTGGCAGACATTTCATCCCATGTGCCGGTATACAGTATCTCCCCGTTGTGCATTATAGATAACCTGTCAGCCAGAGAAAAAGCAAGCCGTATGTCGTGCGTTACCAATATCTGTGTTATTCCGACCTCGCGTTTGAGGACAAGCAGCAGGTCTTCAATGGACTTTTTTGTAACGGGGTCAAGCCCGGTTGTGGGCTCGTCATACAGAAGCAGGGTGGGATTGGTCAGAAGCGCGCGCGCAATTGCGACCCGCCGGCGCATTCCGCCGCTGAGTTCGGAAGGAAGGCTGTTTCCCCTGTCTCCAAGCCCCACAAGCGAAAGAACGGCGGACGAAAGTTCCCTTATTTTTTCCTCTTCTCTGATAATTCCGTGTTCTCTGATGAATAGTTCAACATTTTCCGTAACGCTCATTGAGTTGAAAAGCGCCGATGATTGAAAAACAAGCGAAACAGTCGCTTCCGTATCTTCAATCGGCTCGGAATCAATCAGAATTTCACCCTCGTCCTGAACTTCAAGGCCGGCTATGTGCCTCAAAAGAACGGTTTTTCCCGAACCGCTTCTGCCGATAAGAACGAACATCTCACCGGGGAAAACACTGAGGTCAGCGCCTTTGAGAATTTTGTTGCCGCCGAAAGATTTTTGCAGTGCGCGCACATCAACGGAAACCGGTTTCCCGTTCAGGTGGGAGAGAAGAATGTCAATATTGGTTTTATTCATTGAAATTTAACCCGGGCTTCAAACAATTCCCATCAAAAACAGCACCTTTGATATGAAGTAGTCGCACACAAGTATCATCACTATTGACGCCACAACTGCGCGCGTGACGGAAACCCCTATCTGTCTGGGTCCTCCGCTTGTCTGCAACCCTATCTTGCAGCAAATGGTAAGAATGACAAGACCGAAAACAAGCGCCTTTATAACTCCGTTTAGAACCGTCTTGAGGGTAACAAAGTCTCCGAGATTGTTGAAGTAAACAACCGCCGGAAGCGAGATAGCCGGATTTGTCGCCCCCACGAGAGCGCCGCCGAGCCAGCCCGTAACAATCATAAAAAGCACGAGCACCGGCATTGAAACGGCAAAAGCCACAAGTCGGGGCATCACAAGAAATCTGACCGGACTTATCTTCATCGTCCTGAGGGCGTCAATTTCATCGTAAACGCTCATGGTCGCTATCTCAGCCGTTATTGCGGAGCCCAGCCGCCCCGCGACCAGAATTGAGCACATTACGGGTCCTATCTCCCTTGAAACGGCAATTCCTATCAGTCCGCCAAGGGTTTCCTGAATTCCGAAGTCGGCAAGAAGAGGACCGGTCTGAAGGGCGAGAACCGCTCCGCCCGAAAACCCTATGACCGAAGCGACAAGAAGAGTGTCCGCGCCTATCACCGCTATCTGAAAAAACACTTTGTCCGCATTCGCCCTTATGTCCTTGCACCAGTAAACGGACATAAAAAACAGCTTGAGCGCTCCGCCGGTGAAAACTGCGAAACGGCTTATGATTCCATTTTTCATTTGCGGCAATCCTCCATGCGCTTTGAGGATTTACCAATTTTAACCGGCAGGAACAAAAACCTGATTTTGCGCGCGTTCAAATCCGATGAATAACCGAGCGCCTTGCCCAGAATATGAAAAGAGCTTTCCTCGCAGGTTTTCTTGAACATCAATGTTCCGAACAGAGCGGACACCACGGTTCCCCTTCCTCTTTTTTTGCGGACTTCAAACACCCGCCACAAAAAAGAGTAGTTTCTATACAATTTTTCACTTGACCCTATAAACGGCTCCAGCGGGGAAACGGCATGGAAATAAACGCTTCCCTTTTCATCCCGTTTATATGAAAAAAACGGCCAGAAATCAACTTTCAGAGACGAGTTCCGGTTTCCGCCAAACGGTTTTTCACTCTTGATTTTCAAAGCTATCAAAAAACTTTTCTTGGTCTGTTCGTATGTGCTGAAATTCACCGTTGAAGACGCATACAGGGGCCAGAGGAAAAAACTTGTCTTTTTAACATCCGCCGTATCAGACTTTTCAAAAAACGGAAAAAACCGTATCCGCCGACCCTCGTCGCTCCTTTTGAAATTGAAAAACGGCCAGGGCAGATGGAACGATTCCAGATTCCGCGCCGGGTCGGTGCTTTTCTGAAAAAGGGGCCACAGGTAAATCCTATGAGATTCGGTCAGATAATCAAAACGGTAGTAAAAAGGAAAAAACGCCTTGTAGTGTCTGTATGACTGCCCCGGACTGGTTGTTTTTTCAAAATAAAACGGCCACGCGGCAAACCGCGCCCGATAGTTTTTCTCTTCAATTCTGCCAAAGAAAGGCCAGAACCTGAAACCCTTGCGACCGCCGGAATAAAACGCGAACACGGGCCAGAGCACATTGCGGGAAACACCGCTTGGGGAGCGGGTTTCCAGATACAAGGGGAAGAGAACAAATTTTACCCTGTCACCGAAATTTCCGTAAAACGGGACAAGTGCAAACTGCCGCCTTTCGGGATTTTCGGAATGGCGATAAAAGACAAAAGGATAAATTCTGAACTGCTTCTCCCGCAGACCGGAAAGAATGTCCACATTTTTCCCGAAGGAAATTGAGTTAAACAGAAATCCGGCCTGAAACCCTATCTTGTTTCTCCGGTAGTGAAAAAACGGATAGAGAAAATCCATGCTGAGAGATTCGGCTACGCTGTCCCGTTTTACATAAAAAAGAGGCCTGAACGCATACTCCGACCGGACACTGTCGCTCACTTTGAGAAAAGGTCCCAGAGAATACGCGGAGACTGAAGACCCTTCATCGGGAAACAGGAACGGGTCGTGCTCCAGCACAAAAGCGCCGGCGTTCCGAGGGCGGAGTGCTCCCAGAAAAAAAATGAAGAGAACAAAAAAAGCCGCGAACAGCTTTGCCTTGTTACTCAATTCCCGTCTCCGTCCGACCCCGCGGACGGTGGAAACACCCTTGCGCAGGTTCCGCCTCCCATAACAGTCAGAACCTCGTAGGGTATGGTTCCCGCCCACCGCGCAACATCGGCGGCGGAAACCACTTCATCGCCGAACAAGACCGCTTCGCTGCCAATGCGGACTCCCCGGACATCGGTAACGTCCACGGTGGTAAAATCCATGCAAACCTCTCCCACAACCGGAGCGGAAGTTCCGTTTATTGAAACGCGCGCGCGGTTGGAAAGACTTCTGAAATATCCGTCCTTGTATCCGACCGGAATGGTCGCCACGAGGGAGCGTTTTTTTGTTGTGAATGTGCCGCCGTATCCTATGGGTTTTCCCGCATCCATCCGCCTGAGTCTCACAACCGAGGTCTTGACCCGCATGACGGGAGAAAGCCCGCCGCCGTTTTCAAACGAAAAACCGTAAAGCATAATTCCGGGCCTCACCGCATTGCCGAACGATTCGGGAAACCTCTGAACCGCCGCGCTGTTGGCCATGTGCTTTAAGCGGGGAGAAACGCCCGATTTTTCAAGTTCGGAAACCACCGCGTTGAACTCGGCAATCTGTGTAAAGGTGAGTTCCCGCTGCGGGGAGGAAGAGTTCGCAAGATGCGTAAATATGCCGTCAAACCTCAAACCGGCAAGACCTCGCGCCTTTTCCGCAAGGGAAAACGCGTCTTCCCTTGACGCTCCCAGCCGTCCCATTCCCGTGTCTATTTTCATGTGAAAGCCCACCTCTTTCCCGCATTTGACTGCGGATTTTGAAAGCGAAACAAGGCAGTTTTCCGTGAAAACGGAAGGTGTGAGACCCGCCTTGACAGTGTCCGCCGCATAAAAAGCCGGCACAACGCCCATAACAAGAACGGGAGCGGAAACACCCGACTCCCTCAATTCAAAACCTTCTTCCACCGAAGAAACGCCGAGCATTTCAACGGCGGGGCGGGTTGAGAGAGAGCGGGAAACTTCAACGGCTCCGTGCCCGTAGGCGTCGGCTTTGACAACCGCAATGATTCCAACGCCGTTTCCCACCGTCCGCGCCGATATTGCGGCGTTGCTTTCCAGTGCACTCAAATCTATTTCGGACCATATACGGTTCATCAAACAAGCGGTTGAAGTAAATTAAAACCTTGCGACTATGATAAAATACCGCCGCAAGTAAAGCAACAAATATGCGCAAGCCAAAACGCAAATGAAGATTGAAAGATGAACAAGACGGCAAGGCGAGAACTTATGACCATGAACACAACAGAGGCAAAAGCAACAACCATCATAGGAACAATACTTGCCACAAGACTGCTCGGAATTTTTCTCATCCTTCCGATTTTCAGTTCCTACGCGCTGCTGTATCCCGGCTCGTCACATTTTCTCGCCGGTCTGGCTTTCGGCATATACGCGCTCGCGCAGGCGGCGCTTCAAATCCCTTTCGGGCGCGCAAGCGACAAATTCGGAAGAAAACCCGTCATCATAGCGGGACTTGCGCTTTTCTGCGCGGGAAGCATAGGGTGCGGATTTGCGGACGGAATATGGGAACTCATAGCGGCAAGAACGGTTCAGGGAAGCGGAGCGGTCGGCTCGGTCGCCATAGCCGCGCTCGGAGACTCCACAAGACCTGAAGTGCGCGGACAGTCTTTCGCCATAACGGGTGTAATCATCGGAGGAAGTTTTATGCTGTCTCTCGCGGCTGGTCCGGTTCTGGCGTCATGGCTGGGTTTTGAAAACATATTTTTTATTCTCGCCGCGCTCGGAGGGGTGGCAATCGCCATAACTTTTCTTTTTTTCCCGCGCGAATCCGCCGTGGCGGAAGAAATCACGCGCAACGGAGAAACGTCTCCTCTGCACAGAGCGGAAGTAAGGAAAATACTCGCAAGTTCATTCATACTGTCGTCCGTTCTGAACATCTTTCTGTTTGTGTATCCGCTGAGTTGGGAAAATGCCGCGGGAGAGAGAATTTCACAGATATGGACCGCATACCTGATAGTCCTTCTGCCCGCCGCGCTGATTGCCTACCCGTTCCTGAAAACCATGGAAAGGCGAAACAAAATGAATATCCCTCCCCGCGCCGCGGCTCTGCTTCTGGCTCTGGGAACCGTAATGCTGGCAATAGGCGGGGAGAAAACGGGACTGATTGCGGCGGGAGCGGCTTTCTTTCTCGGACACTCCATATTTCAGCCGATTCTCCCCGCCTTTCTCACACAGATAGTGCCGGGCGGGTCAAGGGGCGGCGTATCGGGATTTCTCAATCTTGCCGGTTTTCTCGGAGCGTTCGCCGGAAGCACGCTTGCGGGGCTTCTATACACGGCAAAAGCCGATGCGCCGCTGGTGGCATGTCTTGTTCTGATTGCCTCGTGGTTGTTTATCGGAATCCCCGAGCCTCCGGCGGGAGAGAAAGAGGCGCGGGTGTGACAATGAAGTTTCAAGACATCTATAAAAACGGCAAAAAACCGGTCATATCGTTTGAGGTTTTTCCGGCAAAAACGGCGGAAGGGAAACTAAACCTCTTTCGCACTCTGGACGAACTCGCGCGCCTTGACCCCGGATTCATATCCGTTACCTACGGCGCCATGGGAACGACAAGGGAAAACAGTTTTGAAATAGCGTCTCATATTAAAAACAACCTCGGAATTGAAACCGCAAGCCACCTTACCTGTGTGGGAGCGTCCGGCGCGGAGATAAACTCCGTTCTGAAAGACCTGCGCTTGCGGGGCATAGAAAACATAGTGGCGCTGAGAGGAGACCCTCCGGAAGGAAACACAAGTTTTGTGCCGGCGGAGGGCGGATACTCGCACGCAAATGAACTTGTCAGCCACATAAGAAGGTTTGAAAAAGAATATTCGCCCGAAAGCCGTTTCGGTGTGGCGGTGGCGGGATACCCTGAAAAACACATTGAAGCCCCGTCAATGGAGGAAGATATTGCAAATCTGGCGAAAAAGGCGCGAGCGGGCGCGGACATAACAATCACGCAACTGTTTTACAACAACTCCTTCTATTTTGACTACACGGAAAAAGTGAGAAATTCGGGCGTGAAAATCCCGATAATACCGGGTCTTATGCCCATAATCTCAACCCGTCAGGTTATGAAGATAACTTCGCTCTGCGGAAGCTCAGTGCCGGACCCGGTAATGAAACGTCTTGAGCGATGCGAGAGAAAAGGCGCGGACGCGGGACAGGTGGGAATAGAAGTCTGCGCGGAACAGGCGGAGGATTTGCTGAGCGGGGGAACGCCGGGAATTCATTTTTATGTGCTTAACAGGGCGTCTCAAATAAAGTCCATTTTGAAACGGCTCGGCATCTGACCCCGTTATAAAGGAGAACTGATGACAGACCGGATTTACGATTCCGTGGCGCGAAGATACGACATTATGGCGTCTCTTGTCAGCATGGGACTGGACGCCGGACTCCGCGATGCCATGGCGGATGAGGTTTGCGGCGACACGGTGCTTGACATTGGAACGGGAACGGGAGAGGCCGCGTTTGCAATACGCCGTAAAAACGGCGCATCGGTGATTGCGGCAACAGACCCAAGCGCGAAAATGCTGGAGCGGGCGGCGGCAAAAAGACCGCCGGAAGACAAAAAACTGTTTTTTGCAAGAGCGGCGGGAGAAAATCTTCCTTTCCGCGAAAAGTGTTTTGACTGCGCGACGACCGCTTTTGCAATCAAGCACAGCAACGCGCCGGAAAAGTTTCTGCTTGAAGTCCGGCGGGTTCTCAAGCCCGGAGGAAAAATTGTTGTCATGGAAGCCCGAATTCCGGAGGCGGCTGTCGCAAAGGCGCTTTTCACTTTTCATATCAAAACACTCACACCTTTAATCGCATCCTTTTTCGGCCTTGCGGAGGAATACAAAAACTTCCACAAATCCACAAAAAACTTTTCTTCAAGCGGAGATTTCACTGACATTATAAAGTCCGCGGGGTTTGAGAAAGTTCGCGGAGACAGTCTTTTATTCGGCACAGCCGCGCTCTACACCGGTGAAAAACCGGCGGAGGTTTGAGCAAAATCAGGGAGCAAGTCTTTCAATCGTCCAACCGTCCGGTTTTTCATTCCGCCGGTATCTGATTCTGTCGTGCATTCTGTTGGTCCTTCCCTGCCAGAACTCAAACATGGAAGGGACAAGTCTGTATCCTTTCCAGAACGGAGGTCTGGGAACGGATGCGACCTCTCTGAACCGGGATTCGCACCGCGCAAATTTTTCGTCAAGCTCCTTCCTGCCGCTGACAACCTCGCCCTGAGGGGAAGCCCACGCCCCGATACGGCTTTCACGGGGCCTTCCGGCAAAGTATTTGTCGGCTTCCCGATCGTCAACCGTCTCAATCACGCCTTCAATTCTCACCTGCCTCTCAAGAGCTTTCCAGAAAAAGCAGATTGAGGCGCGGGGATTGGATTCCATCTCCCTTCCCTTCCTGCTGAGCGAATTAGTGTAAAAAACAAAACCGCGCGCGCCGGAGCCCTTCAAAAGCAGCACCCTTGAGGAAGGAGCGCCGTCCAGAGATGCGGTGGAAAGCGTAAACGCATTGGGCATGTCAACACCGCCGTTTTCGGCGTCTTCATACCACAAATCGAACTGCCTGAACGGGTCGGGGGCAACATCGGACTCATCAAGGTTCATAAGCAAATACTGTTTGTCAGTTTTTTTCGCCAAGCCGCCCTCCAAGTTCAAGACAAAGAAACTTCTCAAGGTCGGCATCCTCAAACCGGAATTCGGCTTTGAGAAGTTTCCGCGGAAAAACCCTTGCGCCGCTCATAACAACCTCTTTTCCCATCTGCCCGAAAATAAGTTTTACAACCGGCTCCTTCAAAGACAGAAAAACCGGACGATTGACAACTTTCGCCAGAGTCCGCGCAAAATCCCCGTTGCGCGCGGGAACCGGAGACACGATGTTGACGGGACCGGAAACGGTGTCGTTGCGGAGTATGAACTCCGCCGCCCTCAGAGCGTCTCGCATGGAAACCCAGTTCATGTAACCGCTTCCGTCTCCAACCGTCGCCCCGAGGCCCAGTTTGAAAGGAAGACGCAGCATGCCGAGCACTCCTCCGTCTTTTGCGAGAACCGCTCCGAACCTCATGTTCACAACCCTTGTTCCCTGAGATGAGGCGGCTCTTGCCGCGCTTTCCCATCTCTCCGCAAGCCGCGCAAGAAACCCTTCTCCGGCGGCGCTTTCCTCAACGAGACACTCATCGCCCCTGTCACCGTAGAATCCGGTGGCGGATGCGCAAAGAAAAACCTTCGGGGGGTTGTCAAGACGGGAAAAAATATCGCAAAGAAATTCCGTGCCGAGAACTCTGCTCCGCTCAATCTCCCTTTTCACCGAAAGCGTCCATCTGCGCATTATGCCGTATCCGGCAAGGTTTATCACCGCGTCCATTCCCTCAAAATCGCTCCGGTTGAATTCACCCGAATTGGCGTTGCAGTAAAACGCCCCTGCCGCCTGAGCGCGTTGAGAATCCCTTACGAGGCGTATCACCTCATGTCCGCGTCTTTCAAGAAAAGGCGCAAGGTTTGAACCGATAAAACCGCTTGAACCGGATATAAGTATCTTCAAAGTTTTTTGAATAGTCTTTAATAAGAGACAAAAAATCAACCGCTTCGCGCATTTGCAACCCCGCCAATCCGATGCGTTTTCAACCTGAATCCGCCACACGGCAGGTGTTCCATCCGTTTCAGAAACCGATATTGCCCGTTACGCCAAGACGGTGGTCCGGCAATTCTCCCGCAGTTCGCGTTGCTTACCCGACAACTCAAAACCCGGACCGCTCAACCCGCCTCCGCCCGGATTCCCGCACCCAACATGATTATCAAACCCCGAAAGTCTCAACAATTCTTTTCTGATACATGGCAACCTGTTCCGGTTCAAGGTAGTAGTGCGGAGCGCTCAATATCGGCAAGTCAAGATAGCCGCGACAGTCCGCGACTCTTTTCCTGCACCGGTCGGCATCGCCGACAACAGCAAAAGTCTCAAGCATATCGTCGCTCACATTTTCCACCATTGCCTCCACATCACCCTTAAAATAAGAGTCCCGTATCCTTTCCGCCCGGCTTATAAAACCGTGCAGTTTAAACGGCTTCCAGTAAGTCTTTACGGTCGCGTAGAAAGCAACCGTGGCTTTGGCGGCGCGGCGGGCTTCGGACAGGTCGCCCCGACCACAAACTGCGCAGATAAGAATTGAGGAAATGCAAAAATCCCCGCGCCTGCGACCCGAGATTGACAACCCCTCCCGCAAAGCCGGCATAACAGATTCCGTAATGTATTTTTCGGAACAGACTATATGCCCGATATAACCGTTTGCGGACTCGGCGGACGCGCGCGCCATGTTCTCCCCGACCGCCGCAAGAAAAATTGGCACTTCGGCGCGGACGGGCGCAAACGGTCTTTTGAAACCTTTGATATTAATGTCGTAATACTCGCCCCCGAAAACAACATCTTCGTCCAAATGCGAACCGGAAATGACACGCCTTACGACTTCAACACACTCCTTTATCCTCGCAACGGGCTTGCCGTGCGTCTGACCGTGCCACATTTCGTTTGTCCTTCTGGCTCCGGAACCGAGACCCAAAATCAGCCTGCCGCCTGATGCCTCGTCCATGTCCATTGCACTGATGGCGGTAATAAGCGGACTTCTGGCGAAAGCGAGCGCGACCGATGTACCGAGTTTGATTGTAGAGGTTTCGGGAGCGATTGCGGCAATCTGCTGAAACGCAGTTCTGTATAGTTCGGTCGTCCAGACCGAATGGAATCCGGCGCTTTCGGCGGATTTGGAAATTTTGACTATTTCCGCAAGAGAGTGCGAATCAACTATCAATCCGAGCGGAAACTTGTTCATGCCGAGGGAAATGTTGACTGCGAAACGGAACTACCCTTCTTCGCCGTCCCGTTTCGGTTCCGCGGCTTCGGGCTTTGTATCTTTTTCGCCCGCTTTGTCCGGGGAATCCTCTTTCGCGGAAGCTTCAACCTTCGGCTCTTTCCGCGGCTGCTCTTTCTCCGCCGGAGCGGAATCTTCGGCGGAGGATTCCTTCGGAACCTCTCTGTTGGGCGGAGCGGGCAGGTTTGACTTGCGCGTTTTCTTCTTTGAGGGAACGGGTTCGCAGTCTTCGGTTACAAGCTCTATCTGAGAAACCGGAGTCTGGTCTCCCCGCCTGTAACCGAGACTCGTAATCCTTGAATACCCTCCGGGACGCTGTCTGTATCTTTCGGCAATCTCCGTAAATATCTTTCGCGCGACTTCTTTGTCGTTTATGTAGCTGAAAATCCGCCTTTTGAAAGAAAGCCCGTCGACTGCGGCGTCCTCTTTTGCGCCGTTTTTTGCGAGTGTGACAATTTTATCCGCGACCCGTTTGAGTTCCTTCGCCTTTACATCGGTCGTTCTGATTTTCTCGTGCCTGAAAAACTCCGTTGCCATATTGCGCAACATCGCTTTTCTGTGCTTGGTTTTCATGCCAAGTTTTCTTCCCAGTTTTCTGTTTCTCATCGCTCAAATTTCCCCGAACGCCTCACCCCGTTGACTTGACGCGGCTTTCTTTCGCCTTTTCGTAAATCTCCTTGTTGATTTTCATATCAAGCGACATGGACGGTGAAAGTTTTTTCAGCCTTTCGCACACATCCTCAAGCGAACTCTTGCCGAAACTGGGAAGGGTGAGCAGTTCACCCTCGGTTTTCTGAATCAAATCCCCCACATACTCTATATTCGCGCCGGAAAGACAGTTCAAAGACCTGACGGAAAAATCCACCTCATCAAGAGGAGTGAAAAGCACATCCTCGTCTCCCCTGATTGTGTATGCATCGCCGCCGCTTTCCAATTCTTCCAGTTCCTGCTCGTTAAAATTGATGAATCTTTTGAGCTGGTGGGTGATTATCTTCGCGGAGTAGGCGAGCGCGTCTTCGGGCAGTATTGAACCGTTGGTCCACATCTCAATTATCAGATTTTCATAATCGGTTCTTCTGCCCACGCGGGCGTTCTTGATTGTGTAGTTCACCTTTGTAACGGGGGAGAAAAAAGAGTCAATCGGAAGATACTCCTCGCCCAGAGAACGCGGATTCTCTCTTTCTTCCACCGGCTGATAGCCTCTGCCGATTTCAACAACCAGATTCATCTCAAGTTTCGTCTTGTCCGAAACGGTCGCTATGAAATGGTCGCCGTTTACGACTTCAATTTTGTTCGTTGACTGAATATCGGACGCCCTGACTTCTCCGGGTCCCTGAAAGACCAGATCCATAATCTGCGTTTCGTTTGTGTTAGACTTGAAGTTTACCCCTTTGAGATTGATAAGTATTTCGGCGACATCCTCAACCACTCCGGAAATTGAGGAAAATTCGTGAAGAACTCCCTCTATTTTAGCCGCCGTGATTGCGGGTCCCTGAAGAGAGGAAAGAAGAACGCGCCTCAGGGCGTTTCCTACCGTAACTCCGTAACCTCTCTCAAGCGGCTCAAAGCTGAATTTCGCATAGAAATGGGTCGCCGTTTTTTCGTCTTTGGCGACCTTCTTGGGTCTCACAAGTGTTGTCCAGTTGTTCTGAAAGTTTTTCAAATTTTTCCCTCCGCGTAAAAGTTCCTTCAAACTATACTCTTGAGTAGAACTCAACAATTAAGTTCTCACTGATTGGAACCTGAAGATCCTCCCTTTCGGGAACTCTGCTTACGGTTCCTTTGTATTTTTCCCTGTCAAGATTCAGCCAGGCGGGAACGCCTTTCTTCTCCGACACACCCAGAGAATGGTTGATGCCCGATATTTTTCTGCTCTGCTCCCTGATTTCAACAACGCTTGACGGCTTTACCCTGTAAGACGGTATGTCCACACGCCTGCCGTCCACACTGATATGCCCCAAATTTACAAGTTGACGCGCCTGATTGCGGGACGAGGCGAATCCGAGCCGGAAAACAACATTGTCAAGCCGCGTCTCAATAATTGAGAGAAGCAATGAGCCGGTTACGCCTCTTGTCCGCGCCGCCTCTTTGAAGTATATCTTGAACTGGCGTTCCGTCATTCCGTAAATCCTTTTCGCTTTCTGTTTTTCCCTGAGTCTCACGCCGTATTCGGTAACCCTTCTTCGTATCCTTTTTCCCTGCATTCCGGGAGGATACGGCTTCCTCTCAATGGCGCATTTGACCGTCATACATCTCTCACCCTTGAGAAACAGCTGTTCGCCTTCCCTTCTGCACAGTTTACATGCCGGACCCGTGTATCTTGCCATCTACAGTTCTCCTCCCTGCCTTCTAAACTCTTCTCTTTCCGGGCGGTCTGCACCCGTTATGCGGAATTGGAGTCATATCCCTTATCGCCGAAACTCTGAGCCCCGCCGCCTGAATGGACCTTATTGCCGATTCCCTTCCGGGACCCGGACCCTTCACATACACTCGGGCGCTTTTCATTCCGAAACCCATCGCTTTTTTTGCCACATCTTCGGCGGCAACCTGTGCGGCGAACGGAGTTCCCTTTCTCGTGCCTTTGAACCCTCTGGCTCCTCCACTTGACCACGCAACCACATCGCCCTGAGGGTCTGATATGGTAATAATGGTATTGCTGAAAGTGGCGTGTATGTTTATCACTCCCTCTTCAACCGACCTTTTGATTTTTCTCTTTGAAGTTTTTTTAGCCATTTTTTTCCGCCCTATTTCTTGCCCGCCTTTTTCTTCTTGGCTATCGCCGTGCCGCGGGGTCCCTTTCTGGTTCTCGCGTTCGCTTTTGTTTTCTGCCCGCGCACCGGAAGACCGTTGCGATGCCGTATTCCCCTGTAACAGCCGATCTCAACCAGACGCTTGATGTTCATCTGAACATCTCTGCGCAGGTCTCCCTCAACCACGCAGTTCTTCTCTATGAAAAGCCTTATGTCCGACACTTCTTTCTCATTCAAGTCCTTTGACCTTTTGCGCGAGTCTATCTTCAAAGACTTCACAATGCCGGATGCGGTCGCTCTGCCTATGCCATATATGTAGGTCAGAGCAAACTCCACCCTTTTGTCCTGAGGGACATCAACACCTGCTATTCTGGGCATATTCCGCTCCTATCCCTGCCTCTGCCTGCAGCGTTTGTTTACGCAGATGACTCTCACAACCCCTCTGCGCTTTATAATTCTGCATTTGTTGCAAATTTTCTTTACCGATGATCTTACCTTCAATTTACTCTCTCCGTCCTCATTCTGTATGTGATTCTGCCCCTTGACAAATCGTATGGGGAAATCTCAATCTTCACCCTGTCTCCGGGGACAATCCTCACAAACCTTGACCGCGCTCTTCTCATCTTGCCCGAAACATAAGCCAGAACCTTTGACCCGTTCTCCATCTCCACCCTGAACATGGCGTTGGGCAAAGCCTCAACAACCGTTCCTTCAAATTCAACTGCGTCTCCCTTTGACATCAACCTCTCTCCGTCACCGCTCAGTTAATCCTCGTGAGCACTTCGGGACCGTTCTCGGTCACGGCGACGGTGTGCTCAAAATGAGCGGACATTCTACCATCACTTGTAACAACAGTCCAATTATCCGGCAAAGTTTTTATTTCCGCGACTCCCTCGTTGACCATCGGCTCTATGGCAAGACCCATCCCGGGACGCAGAACCGGACCCTTTCCCGAATCTCCCGAAAGAACAAAATTGGGAACTTGCGGCTCTTCATGAAGCTTCTCCCCTATTCCGTGCCCGACAAACGCCCTCACAACCGAAAAGCCCTGACCTTCAACATGGCCCTGTATGGCTTCGGAGATTTCAAAAAGCCGGTTTGAAGGTTGCGCCTTTTCTATTCCCCTGTCAAGAGCGCCCTCTGCAACCGCAAGCAGTCTGCCAGTCCGGGGCGTGATTCCGCCCACGGGAACGGTTATGGCGGAATCTCCGTAGAAACCGCCCGCAAACGCTCCGAAGTCCATCCCCACAATGTCGCCCTCGTTCAGTATCCTGTTTTTGGACGGTATACCGTGAACAACCTCATCGTTTATGGCAACGCACAGAGAGCACGGGAAACCCATATACCCCTTGAAAGCCGGCTTTGCCGAACGTTTCACGGCAACCTCCTCGGCGATGAGGTTCAGATCCCATGTGGAAACCCCTTCGCGGACGGACAGGGTAAGTTTTTCAAGAACCTCGCGCACAACGGAAGCGGCTGTTCTCATGCCTTTGATTTTTTCTTTCACTTGAACCGCGGTCATTTTATTTGAGCCCTGAAATCACGGAACTTATTCTCTCCCTCACATCTTCAACCGTTCCGGTTCCGTCTATGTTGTGCAGAACGCCCCTTGAATCGTAGTAGTCCGCAAGGGGGAGGGTCTGCTTCCGGTAAACCTCAAGTCTGTTCCATATAACTTTTTCGTTGTCGTCATCGCGTCCTTCCATCTCCGCCCTTTTTAAAAGTCTTTTGACCACCTCGTCTTCGTCCACTCCGAGAGACAATACCGCCTCAACGGCGATTTGCCGACTCTCAAGCATACTGTCAAGGGCGCGCGCCTGCTCAATCGTTCTCGGAAAACCGTCCAGAAGGAAACCCGCTCCGTTCAAATCTTTTATCTTCTCCCCGATTATCTCTATAACAACCTCGTCGGGAACAAGTTCGCCCCTGTCCATGTAACTTTTCGCCATAGTCCCCGTTTCAGTTTTCCTTGTTACGGCGTCTCTGAGCAAATCGCCCGTTGAGATGTGCGCCGCGTTTGCGGAACTGACTATAAAACCGGCCTGGGTTCCTTTGCCCGCGCCGGGGGGTCCGAACAGTATCAAGTTCATATTCTCACTCCGAAAGATTTCAGAAACGCCTCCTGCGCGGAGCCGGATTTTTAGACCGCCCGCCGCCCGCGGTTGAAAAAGTCTCGTAGTTGCGCGTTATGACAAAAGACTGAACGCGCTGCATAAAATCAAGCGTTACTCCTATTATAATCAGAAGCGAAGTGCCTCCGAAGTAAAAAGGCAGATTGAAGGGGTCTCTCTGAAGAAAACTCGGCAGCACACAGACGGCGACAAGATAGATTGAGCCTATGAGCGTTATCCTGTTAAGAATCGTGCCTATGTATTCGGAAGTTTTCGCTCCGGGTCTTATGCCCGGAATGTTTGCGCCGCTCTTTTTGACATTGTCCGCAAGGTCGTCCGGATCATACACAATGCCTGTGTAGAAGAAAGAGAAAAACACAATCAGAACGGCAAAAGCAATGTTGTAAACAAAAGGGTTCTGAATCACCTGTTCGGAAATCGTTCTTATAAAAGGCGTGTCCGTAACCGTCAGTATCGTTGCCGGAAAGATGAGCAGGGAAGACGCAAATATGGGAGGAATAACGCCCGAAGGGTTTATCTTCAGTGGAAGGTGGGTCGCCTGCCCCTCCATCATCTTTCTGCCCACAACCTTCCTCGGATGCTGAATCGGAATTTTTCTGGAAGCGGTCTCAACAAAAACTATCACCCACATGACAAAAAGCAGAAAAGCGAGTATCAAAAGCATGCCAAGCGCGGTTATGTCGCCCCCTTTCACAAGTCTCCCCATATTCCACAAAGCGCCCGGGATTCCGGCAAGAATTGACATCGTAATTATCAGCGAAACGCCGTTGCCTATGCCTTTTTCGGATATCTGCTCTCCAAGCCACATAACCAGCATTGAGCCGGAAGTAAGGGTCAGAATGGTGCTCAGCCGGAAGCCCAGCCCCGGCGCATCGGCGGCTCCGGATTCAAGGGCAAGCGTCAGTACGGTCGCCTGAACCAGCGATATGGGCACTGTCGCGTAACGCGAATACTGGTTGATTTTCCTTCTACCCGCCTGCCCCTCCTCTTTCTGCAAAGCCTCAAGCGAAGGAATCGCCTTTACCAGAAGGGACATGAGGATTGAAGCGGTGATGTAGGGAATCACGCCGAGCGCGAATATGGACGCCTGCTCAAGCGCTCCGCCCGAAAATATGTTGAATATGTCAAACACGGTTCCGCTTGTCCGCTCAAACAGTCTGGAAATCTGAGCGGAGGATATTCCCGGAACCGGAATAAAAACTCCGAGCCTGTAAACAAGCAGTATAAGCAGGGTGAAAAGCAGTCTTCTGTTCAGTTCGGGAATGCGCGGAATGCCGGCTGAAGGGGCGCTCATACAATCTCCACTTTGCCGCCGGATTTCTCTATTTTTTCCATTGAAGCGCGACTTGCGGCATTCACCCTGAGAGTCAGTTTCTTTTCAATATTTCCGTTTCCCAGAAGCTTGACCGGACGTTTCCCGCTTACAAGGTTTTCCTTGAGAAGTCTGTCCGTGTCCACCGCATCGCCGTCTTCAAAACGGTCAAGGGCGCTTATGTTGAGCGTGTCATAGCGGGTTTTGAACCTGTTTTTGAATCCCCTTTTCGGTATCTTCATCTTTAGCGGAGTCTGCCCGCCCTCAAACCACGGGGAAATCCCTTTTCCGGCTCTTGAGCCCTGCCCCTTCTGTCCCCGTCCGGCGGTTTTTTCCTTTGGAACCGGCTCCCCTGCCCACCCTCTGGCGGGATTTCGCTGAACCGGCGGATTTTGGCAATCTGTCAAGCATTATTTAAGACCTCAGACCTTGTAGTGCGACGGAAGGTCCAAATCGGACACTTCCTTCTCACGCGCAACGGCAACATGCTCCGGAAGCGAGAGTTGAGCAAGGGCTTTCATAACCGCCGCCACAACATTAATGGGATTTCTTGAACCTATGACCTTGGAAAGGATGTCTTGAATCCCCGCAAGGTCGGCGACCGCGCGCACCGCTCCGCCCGCTATGACACCCGTTCCGGGAGCCGCGGGCAGCAGTATGACGCGGCTTGAAGAACTCTCGAACGAAACTTCGTGAGGTATCGTTGAACCGTGCAGGGGAACCCGTATCAGATTTTTGCGGGCTTTGTCCGTTCCTTTCTTTATGGCGCTGGGCACCTCGTTTGATTTGCCCAGACCGTAGCCCACCACTCCGTTCCCGTTGCCCACAATTGTCATCGCGGTGAAATGGAAACGCTTTCCGCCTTTCGTAACCTTTGCGACACGTCTTATGTCCACAACTTTTTCCTCAAGGTCAAGCCCCGCGGGGTCAACAAACGCCGCGTTCAGACCGGACCCTGTAATACCGTTAAAATTCAAGACCCTTCCCCCTTAGACCCTCGGCAAGAGATTTCACCCTTCCGTGAAAAGGGTATCCCCCCCTGTCAAAAGTCACTTTTTTTACTCCGCCCGCAACCGAAACACGTCCGAGGTATTCGCCCACGGCTTTTGCTTTATCCACTTTTGAGTCTTTCTCCCCGACGCTTTTTCTGATTTCGGGAGTCAGAGACGATGCGGCAAACATGGTTTTGCCTGCGGTATCGTCAACTATCTGGACATAAATATGCCGTGCGGACTTGAAAACGCACACCCTCGGAACGTCCGCCGTGCCGGAGATTTTTTTTCTTATTCTCCGGTGCCTGTTGTCTCTCAGAGTTTTTCTGTTCTTTATCATTTCTTTGCGCCCGATTTGCCCGGCTTCAGTTTTATGTTTTCACCGGAAAACCTCACCCCTTTGCCCTTGTAGGCGTCCGGCTTACGAAGTTTTCTGATTTTTGCCGCCACTTCACCGACAATCTGCTTGTCAATTCCCTCAAGCGTAAGTCTGGTTCCCCGCCCTTCCACTTTGGCGGACACCCCTTCGGGAAGCGGAAAATTGATAGGGTGGGAATATCCGAGCGACATCTTCAAACCGTCTTTTCCGGAAAGTTCGGCTTTGTATCCGGTTCCCACTATCTCAAGGGTTCTTGTAACCCCCTCGCTTACGCCTTTCACGGAGTTCGCTATAAGCATCCTCACAAGACCGTGAGACGCTTTTATTCCCTTTTCCCCTCCCTCCGTTTTCACAACCACCGCCCCGTCTCCAACCTCAACAAGCACGCCTTTGGGAATCCTGACGGGCAGCTCCCCTTTGGGTCCCTTGATGCTGAGCAGGTCGCCTGACCTGCTGATATCAACTTTGTCCGGCAGAGGCACGGGGATTTTTCCTATTCTTGACATATCAAAACTCACACCACGGTGCAGATAACCTCTCCGCCTATGCCGAGATTTCTTGCGTTGCGACCGGTCATTATCCCTTTTGAGGTGGAAAGTATAGCCGTTCCCATTCCCGTAACAACACGGGGAATCTCGTTTCTCCCTATATACACCCTTCCGCTGGGCTTACTCACCCTCTTAAATCCCCTTATTCCCGGCATCCCTGTGGAAGAGTATCTGAGTTTTATCCTGATAACCCTTTTCACTCCCTCGCCGGACAGTTCAAAACCGTCAAGGTAACCCTCCTCCTTCAACACTTTTCCTATCTCGGATTTAATTTTGGAGTGTGGGACGACAACTTCAGTGTGCCGCGCCATAAGGGCGTTTTTGATTCTCGCAAGCATGTCCGCTATCGGGTCAGTCATTGTTTTTCTCCGTTCTCAAAATTAAAAACTCGCTTTTCTCACTCCGACAATTTCACCCCTGCTCGCAAGCTCCCTGAAGCAAAGTCTGCATATTCCGAACTGTCTTATGAAAGCCCGGGGCCTTCCGCACAGAGAGCAACGGTTCATTTTTCTGACCTTGTATTTCGGCTCCCTTTTTGATTTCTCCCAAAGCGCTTTCCTCGCCATCAGTTCACCTCCCTGACAAAAGGCATGCCCAGTTCCTCAAGCAGACTTTTCGCCTCTTCATCGCCGTCCGAATTCGTTACAAAAGTTATGTTCATCCCTTTTACCTTTGACACCTTGCTGTAGTCAATTTCGGGAAACATTATGTGCTCTTTTATGCCCAGAGTGTAGTTGCCGCCGCCGTCAAAGGAGTTCGCGCTCACCCCCCTGAAATCCCTCACGCGAGGCAGGGCGAGATTCACAAGACGGTCAAGAAATTCATACATTCTCGCCCCCCTGAGAGTAACGGCGCAACCGATGGGCAGACCCTCGCGGAGTTTGAATCCGGCTATTGATTTTCTGGCTTTCGTCACAAAAGGCATCTGTCCGGCGATAAGGGCAAGTTCCGAAACCGCCTCGTCAACCACCGCCTTGTTGCGTCCGGATTCGCTCAGACGTCCGAGCCCCATGTTCAACACTATGCGCTCAAGGCGCGGAACCATCATGGGGTTTGAGTAGGAATGCTTCTCCATCATCCGGGGAATCACCAGCTCGTTATACATCTTTTTCATTCTGGGCGCCGTTTCCGTCATATCTTATCTCCCGTTTTGCGGTTCACGCGAACTTTCATTCCGCCGTCATCGGTTCCGTAACCGACCTTCACCGCAAGGGACTCTTTTGAGTCGTAAAACATCAGGTTTGAGATGTGCAGACTCGCTTCCTTTTCAACCACTCCGCCGGAAGGATTTTTCTGGTTCGGACGGACATTGCGCTTCACCATGTTCAGTTTCCGCACAATCGCCCTGTTTTTTCCGATAAGAATCTCCGAGACAACTCCGGTCTTGCCTTTCTCTTTTCCCGAAAGCACGACCACCTCATCGCCTTTTTTTATGCGGAATTTCGCTTTCGGCACGGTCAAACCACCTCCGGCGCAAGCGATATTATCTTCATAAAACCCTTAAACCTCAACTCCCTCGCTATGGGCCCGAAAACCCTTGTTCCCATCGGCTCCATGTCTTTGTCTATAATCACCGCCGCGTTGTCATCAAATCTCACGTAAGTTCCGTCGGGCCTTCTGCTCTCTTTTCTGACGCGCACGACAACCGCCTTGCACACATCGCCTTTGGACACTTTTGAATTGGGCATCGCTTCCTTTACCGAAACCACCACCACATCGCCCAGACGCGCGAACCTTCTTCTTGTGCCACCGAGAACTTTTATGCAGTAAAGCCGCTTCGCTCCGGTGTTGTCCGCAGATTCAAGATATGAGCTTGACTGGATCACCGCTCCGCGCCTCCGTCGCCGACCGCGCGCGGTCTTTCAACTATCTTTCCGACCCGCCACCTCTTGGTTTTGCTTATCGGCTTTGACTCGTATATCAGCGCCTTGTCTCCGACCTCGCACTGGTTTGTGGCATCATGAACAACGTAGCGCACCCTTTTCTTGATTGACCTGTTGTAAACAAGATGCTTCTTGATTGAAACCACGTCCACAACGGCGGTCTTGTCGCCGCTGTTTCTCACAACCGTCCCGACAAGCGAAGTCAGTCTGCCTCTTTTTTTATTCTTTGCCGCCATTTTCTTCCTTTCCATTTTCTTCCTTTGCGGACTCGCGCCCGCCTTTTGCCTCAAGTTCCGCTTTCACGGTTTTTATTCTTGCAATATCCCTTCTCAGAAACTTTATACCGGCAAAAGCCGCCATCTGCTTGGTTGCGACCCGCATGCGAAGGTTGAAAAGGGAATCGGTCAACTCCCGTTCTTTCCTGTTCAGGTCGCCGACCGAAAGCTCTCTGAGTCTATCAGGTTTTTCCGCCATTATAAAATCTCCTCGCTCCGCTCAACCGTGCGCGTTTTGACCGGAAGTTTGTGAGAGGCGAGTCTGAACGCCTCTTTTGCAAGTTCCGTGGTAACCCCGCTCAACTCGTAAAGCATCTGCCCGCGCTTTACGGGAGCCACATATTCGGACAAATCCCCCTTTCCTTTTCCCATTCTGGTCTCCGCGGGTTTTTTGGTCAGGGGCTTGTCGGGAAAAATTCTTATCCACAGTTTCGCGCCCCTTTTTACATAACGGGTTATGGCAATTCGGGCGGACTCTATCTGCCTTGAGGTAAGCCGGCCGTTTTCAAGAGTCTGGAGACCGAACTGACCGAAGTTTATCTCGATTCCCCTTGTCGCCGCTCCTCTTATGCGCCCTTTGTGGGCTTTGCGGTGTTTTGTTTTTCTCGGTTGAAGCATGTTTCCGTTCCATCATGAGGACTTTTTCTCTATGATGTCCCCCTTGAATATCCAGGTTTTGATTCCGATAACACCATATTTTGTTTTCGCCTGCGCAAAACCGTAGTTAATGTCCGCTCTCAGCTTGGCAAGTGGAATGCTACCTTCCCTATACCACTCTCTTCTCGCTATTTCCGCTCCGGCAAGCCTTCCGGACGCCATGATTTTAATCCCCAAAGCCCCGGTTCTCATCGCCGATGATATCGACTGCTTCATCGCTCTCTTGTATGCGACTCTGCGCTCTATCTGCAAAGCGACATTCTCCGCGACCATCTGAGCGTCCGTCTCCGACCGGCGAACCTCTTTGATGTCCACAACCATCTCCTTGCCGGTCCGCTGCTGAAGATCCCTTCTTATTCTCTCTATCTCCTGACCGTTGCGCCCTATGATGATTCCGGGCCTGAGGGTGTGTATGACCACCTTGACCTTTTTCTGAACCACCCGCTCTATCTCAATTCTGGATATGCCCGCCTGATAGAAATCCTTCTTCAGGAATCTCCTTATCCTTATGTCTTCCCCCAGCATGTCTGTGTAAGAAGACCGTTCGGCATACCACTTGGAGTCCCAAGTTTTTGTGACGCCGATTCTGAGTCCTATCGGATTTACTTTCTGACCCATGTTAAAGCCCCTTCCTCTCAAGAACTATTGTAATATGGCTTGTTTTTCTTTTTATTTGAAAAGCCCTGCCCATAGCCCTTGCCTTGAATCTTTTAAGAACCGGTCCCTCGTCCGCGAAAATCTCTTTGATATAAAGGTCTTCGGGTTCCGAATAACCTTTCTGTTCCGCGTTTGCGACCGCGGACTTCAGAAGGTTCGCAAGAACGGGGGCGGACCTTTTGCGAGCGAGATGCAGAACGGAAAAAGCGTCTTCCACATTTTTGCCCCTTATGAGAGCGAGAACAAGGCGAACCTTGTCGGGAGACATCCTGTAGTATTTAAGAACGGATTTTGAAACCATCGGTAAATTCCCCTATTTGCCCACCCTGGATTTCTTATCGCCGCCCGCATGCCCGTGAAAATTCCTCGTGGGCGAAAATTCGCCGAGTTTGTGCCCTATCATATGCTCGTTGACCGATACGGGAATAAACCTCTTTCCGTTGTGAACGGCGATTGTAAGTCCCATCATGTCGGGTATCACCATTGACGACCTTGACCATGTTTTTATGTAAACATCGCCATGAGACTGGTTCTTGGCGTTAAGAACTTTCTTGAGAAGTTTCTCGTGAACATAAGGTTGCTTTTTCTGTTTTTCCGCCATGTTTTCTCCTAATCCATTCCGTATCCGACTCTTCTGTGCTTTACGATATACTTCTCCGTTCTCTTGTTCTTCCTCGTTTTGTATCCTATGGTTATCCAGCCCCACGGAGAAACGGGATGCGGATTTCCCTTTGCCGCTTTCCCCTCTCCCCCGCCGTGCGGATGGTCAACCGGGTTCATCGCCACCCCTCTGACTTTCGGTCTGCGGCGTCTGTGCCTGTTCCTTCCAGCTTTTCCTATGGTAACAAGTTCATGTTCCGAATTTCCCACTTTTCCGACCGTAGCCATGCATTCAAGACTCACCATTCTTATTTCTCCGGACGGAAGTTTCAAAAGCGCGCGGTCTTTCTCTTTTGCGGTAATCTGAACGGAGCTTCCGGCGGAGCGGGCAATTTTACCTCCGCCTCCGGGACGGAGTTCAACATTGTGAACAAATACTCCGGTGGGAATATCGGCGAGCTTCAGAGAGTTGCCGGAAACAACTTCCGACCCTTCGCCCGAAAACACCCTGTCTCCCACGGAGAGTCCGTCGCATGCGATGATGTATCTTTTCTCGCCGTCCGCATAGTGCAGAAGGGCTATTCTCGCAGACCTGTAAGGGTCGTATTCTATTGTGGCGACCTTTGCCGGAACTCCGGCTTTGTTCCTTCGGAAATCCACATCCCTGTAACGTCTTTTGTGCCCGCCACCCCTGTGGTAACTTGAGATTCGCCCGCCACTTCCTCTTCCCGCCTTGTTCGGTATTGAGGAAACAAGCGGCTTGTGCGGACTTGACGATGTAACTTCGGCAAAATCCTCGCCGGTTTTGAAGCGCGTTCCCGGAGATGTGGGTTTAAAACTTCTTATTCCCATCACATTCCCTCAAATATGTCTATCGTTCCCTCGATGATTTTCACATACGCTTTTTTGAAACCGGGCTTTCTGCCCGCCGGACGCCCCGCTCTTCTGACCGATTTGCCCGGCATGACGGCTGTCCTCACCCTGCCAACCTTGACCCCGAACGCCTTCTCAACGCAATCCTTTATCTGGTGTTTTTTAGACTTGCGCTCAACCGAAAAGACATACCAGCCCTTTTCGCGCAACGAGAAACTTTTCTCCGTTACGAGCGGAAATTTTAGAATTTTGTGCGGACTGTTCAATGCGCGAGAGCCTCCTGCACGGATTTGACCGCATCCACGGTCATTATCAGGTTGTCAAACCCGAGAGTGTCGTAAACATTCACCCCCGCGTCCGCCACGATTTTGACGTCCGGTATGTTGCTTGCGGACCTGGCAAAATTGTGCCGACCGTCGTTTGCGGTGTCCACAAAAAGCGCGTTTGCAACGCCGAAAACACGGAGCATATCCGCAACCTGTTTTGTTTTGATTTCCGGAAGAATGAGGTCTTTGACCACGGTTATCGCCCCGTCGCGGAAGCGCGCCGAGAGCGCCGACCTCAGCGCCTGCTTTCTGACCTTGCGCGGCGCCTTGAAAGACCAGTCCTTGGGTTTGGGACCGAAAGTAACCCCTCCCTTTCTCCATATCGGCGATCTTATTGAGCCGTGTCTTGCGCGACCGGAATGCTTCTGCTTCCACGGCTTTGCACCGCCGCCCCTGACTTCACCCCTTGTTTTTGTTGAAGCGGTGCCGCTTCTTGCGGCGGCAAGCTGCCACTTCACAACAAACTGCATAAGGTCTTCCCTTATGGGAGCCTCAAACACTTCGCCGCTTAAATCAAGGGAATCAACCCGATTTTTGCCCATGTCGTAAACTTCAACCGTCGGCAACTTGACCGCCTCCTTTTACCGAATGCCTTATAAATATGCCCGAACCTCTGCGTCCCGGAACTGAACCCTTTACAATAACAAGGTTTTTCCCGATATCAACGGAAACAACACTCAGCCCCTGAATTGTAACATTTCCGCCTCCGGTTCTTCCCGCCATTTTCATTCCCTTCCAGACACGGGCGGGATAAGACGCCTGCCCCACCGAACCCGGGCTGCGGTTTGCCCTTCCGCCGTGCGATGCGGGCTGTGTGGCAAATCCGTGCCTTTTTATCGCTCCCGTAAATCCCTTTCCTTTTCCCGTGCCGACAACATCCACTTTGTCGCCTTCCTTGAAGAAATCCGCCGCGATAACATCGCCCGGTTTCACACCGTCGCCTTCGCAACTCACTTCAACAATCCGCTTCATGGGCGGAAGCCCGGCGGGAGCGCAATGACCGGTTGCCGCCTTGTTGCCGGAAAAATCCTCGCCGTATCCGATTTGAACCGAAACACGACCGTCTTTCTCTTCGGTCTTTTTCTGAATCACGTAGCAGGGACCAACCTCAAGCACGGTAACCGGCACAAGCACGGAGCCGTTCTGAAACACCTGGGTCATCGCCACTTTTTTTCCTATAAGACCGCCTATCATTTTATCTCCGTCCGTCATGTGAGTTTAATGTCAACATCAACCCCGGAAGCCAAGTCCAGCTTCATAAGTTCGTCAACCGTCTGGTGGGTCGGCTCAAGTATGTAAACAATCCTCTTGTGAGTCCTTACCTCAAAATGCTCCCTTGAGTTTTTGTTCACATGGGGAGACCTGAGAACGCAAAACCTGCGGATGCGGGTGGGAAGGGGAAGGGGACCGGAGATTCTCGCTCCCGTCCTCTTTGCCGTGTCCGCTATCTCAAAAGTTGACTTGTCAAGAAGTCTGTGGTCAAACGACTTGAGTTTTATTCTTATTCTTGAAGCAAGGCTCATGGCTATTCAATAATCCCCGTAACGACTCCGGCTCCCACTGTTTTGCCTCCTTCCCTTATGGCAAATCGGAGCTGCTCCTCCATCGCCACCGGCGCTATCAACTCCACCTCCACATTTATGCTGTCCCCCGGCATCACCATCTCCACCCCATCGGGCAACTTCACCGAACCCGTAACATCCGTCGTCCGTAAATAAAACTGAGGACGATATCCGGGAAAAAACGGCGTGTGACGACCGCCCTCCTCCTTCTTCAACACATACACCTCAGCAGAAAACTTGCGGTGAGGCTTTATGCTCCCAACCGCAGACAACACCTGACCACGCTCAACAACATCCTTGTCCACTCCCCTCAACAACACCCCCACATTGTCCCCCGCAACCGCATCATCCAAAATCTTGCGAAACATCTCAAGACTCGTCGCAACCGTCTTTACCGTATCCTTAAACCCCACTATCTCCACCTCATCACCCGCGTTTATCTTCCCCTTCTCCACTCTGCCTGTAACCACCGTCCCCCTACCAGATATCGTGAACACATCCTCAACCGCCATAATAAACGGCTTGTCAATCTCACGCACCGGCTCAGGAACATAACTGTCAACCGCACTCATCAACTCCCTTATCTGACTCTCCGCCTCCCCATCCCCCTCAATCGCCTTCAACGCACTCACCTTCACTATCGGTATCTCATCACCGGGAAACTTATACTCCGTAAGCAACTCACGCACCTCAAGCTCCACCAAATCCAGCAACTCGGGGTCGTCCAACATGTCAATCTTGTTCAACGCAACCACTATTGACGGAACACCCACCTGACGCGCAAGCAGTATGTGCTCGCGCGTCTGCGGCATCGGCCCGTCCGGCGCGCTCACAACCAGTATCGCACCGTCCATCTGCGCCGCACCCGTTATCATGTTCTTCACATAGTCCGCATGCCCCGGACAGTCAACATGCGCATAGTGACGAACTTCCGTCTCATACTCAACATGCGATATGTTTATCGTTATCCCCCTCTCCTTCTCCTCGGGAGACTTGTCTATGTCCGCAAACTCCACATAATCCGCCTTCTCCAAAACCTTCGTTATAGACGCCGTAAGCGTCGTCTTGCCATGATCAACATGACCTATCGTACCTATGTTTAAGTGCGGCTTGCCTCTCTCAAATCTAGCCTTGGACATCTCTCAAATCCTCCTCGTTCTTAATGTTACGGTCAATTTTCACAGCCCACGAGCGGACTTGAACCGCCGACCTCATCCTTACCAAGGATGTGCTCTACCGTCTGAGCTACATGGGCGGCATCACTTTTGAGCGGGAGACGGGGCTCGAACCCGCGACCCTCAGCTTGGAAGGCTGATGCTCTGGCCAACTGAGCTACTCCCGCAAATCTCCCGGGCTTATGGGGAGGGTAGGATTCGAACCCACGTAGGCTTGCACCGGCAGATTTACAGTCTGCTGCTTTTGACCACTCAGCCACCTCCCCTTCTTTATGAAGCACAACAGACATCACAAACCGCACCGCAGGCGTCCGCAGCTGGCGAAGGGATTCGAACCCCCGACCTGCTGATTACAAATCAGCTGCTCTGCCAACTGAGCTACGCCAGCGGTAAAACTCAAACATTCACGCAATACTGACCAAGATGGGTGATTATATATGCAAAAAAAAACCATGTCAAACAGAAACAAAAGAAGCCGTTATTGAAGCGTCCGCAACTTTCTTTTCCCCGAAAAGATAAGCCGTCCCGCGAAAAATCATCACTCTGTCGCGTCTGCGTTCAAGGTTTACCGAAAGCGTCAACTCCTGACCGTGACCGACGGGCGTTCTGAAACGGCAGCCGTCAAGCCCCGTCAGATAGGCGTTGGAAAACCCGCGTTCTTTAATCTCATCGGAAAACGAAGCTCCTATAAGCACTCCGCCCGCCTGCGCGAGAGCTTCCGCAATTACAACGCCGGGAACAACAGGGTTGCCGGGGAAATGTCCCCGGAAAAAAAACTCGTCGGACTCAAAAGTTTTCAGAGCGGTAATGCTTGCGCCCTTTTCCAGTTCTATCACCGAATCCAGAAAAAGAAACGGCTCTCTGTGTGGAATGAACTCTTTTATCTTGTCTTTGCCGAATATCACCCTCAATACTTCCTGTCATACAGGTCTATGATTTGCTCTGTTACATCAACGCTCTCGGTCATAAAGATAACGCCCGCGTTCTCTTTGGCGAGAATCATGGAAAAACCCTGCGATTGCCCGAACCCATCCACTATGCTCTGTATCTCTTGGAAAATTTTCAGTCTCATCTCTTCCTGTCTCCTTCTCAACTCGTCGGAGAAATCTTCCTTGGCTCGCACAAGCTCTTTCTTTTTCTTTTCAAGAGACTGGCTTTTCTGCTTGAGGGTCTCTTCGTTCATTATGGAAAGGTTCTTTGTAAGATCTTTTTCCATTTTTTCATACTGAACACTCTCTCCGTCAAGAAATTTCTGTTTGCTCTTGAACTCCTTTTCAAATGACTCACGGGCTCTCTTTCCGGCTTTTGAGTGCAGAAGAACGCGCTGAATGTCAACAACGGCTATTGCGGACCCGGTAACGGCGGGCTGCTGGGCAACGGCGGTTGACCGGACGGGAACCGCCAGACATATCAGAAAAACCGCAAGCGGCGGCAAACTGAAAAAATGCGAACGGGAAAAGTTTCTAATCATTGTTGTTTCCTCCTTGGAACAATTTTTCCTTTTGAAGCAGGGTTAAAAAGAAGCGCCGATAGAAAAGTTTACCTGCTTTCTCTCCTCTGAAGGCCCTCTGTCAACCGGATATCCTACCTCAATTTTGATGAGACCCAAAGGTGAGCGCCACCAGAATCCGTAACCAAAGTCTTTGCGCAAATCCGAGGGGTCAATTGAAAATGGAATCCCTCTGTCAGAATCAAAAACATTCCCTATATCGTAAAACAAAATTCCAAAGAAACCAAGAGGCTCAAACAGGGGAATAACCAGATCCGCTTTTCCGTATATCCTTTCCGTTCCGCCACGAGGCGAGTTGTTAACCCGAACATCCCTGTAATCAAAGCCTCTGAGGTCGGAAGCGCCTCCGAGGAAAAGTCTCTCGTTAACGGCGTGAGCGTTGTTGTCTTCTCCCCGAAGAAAAAGTCTGTCGTATCGCACTTTCAAGGCAAGAAAAGAGCCTCTGACAAGAGGAATCCATGCCCCGCTTTCCATAACCAGTTTGCTCAAATCGGTGTCTCCGCCGAAGGGGCCGGAGTGCTCATAAGAAATGCTTGTTCTGTATCCGCTTCTGGGAAACAGGTAGTTGTCCCGATTGTCCCATCTGATGTTTGCGCCGACGGCGCTTAAAATTCCCTCGGACTCAACAATCCCGGCGTTCCGTGCCGCGGTTGTGGGATTTGTAATTTCCAGATCTTCCCATCTGTAAAACAAACTCCCCCACAGTTGCTTATAGAGAGACCTTCCAAACCCTATGGTTGTTCCGTTGGAATTGCTGTCATAGTCCGTGAAGTCCCTTTCCACGCGGGAAACATCTATGTCAAAGTTCCAGTCGGTGCCACGAAAATTGGGGTCGCTATACCTTAAACGGTAAGTGTCCGTTACACTTCCGAAATTCACGCTCGCGTCCAGACGCTTTCCGTAACCGAAAAGGTTCGCCTCCTGAATTGAGCCGAAAAATATAAAATCTTCAACGGAACTTATTCCGGCGCCGAGATTAAACTGGGCGGTTGAAGACTCTCTCACAACAACATTCACATCCAGCTCGTTTGGATTTTCCTCGGACTGCTCGGTTGAGACCTGAATGCTCGCCGCGTCAAAAAATCCGAGACGCCCGACCAGTGGCTTTATCAGTCCCAGGTCGCTGGCTTTATAAGTATCCCCCTCCGCAATCTGAATCTGCCTTCTCACAACCCTGTCCACCGTTTTGTCGTTGCCGGAAATGTTGATCCTGCCTATGTGGAAAACCTCCCCTTTTTCAATGGTAAAAACCACCGCCACTCCGGGCTTTCCGTCATCGGTGGTTGCCTTGCCGAATGACGGCTCAACATTAACATTGGCATATCCCTCATTGGCATAGATTGAAGTGAGCAAACTGATGTCGGAAGCGAGTTTGCCGTTTCCATACGGCTCTCCTTTTTTCAAGTTAAGCCCGTAAAGAATTTTTTCCTGACTTATTTCGGGCGGCGGCTCGGCGCCCTCAAGGGAAATGTCAGACACAAAATATCTCCGCCCTTCCTCAACTCTGAAAGTAATCCCGTAGGAGTTTTTCTCCCGATTGTGGTCCAACTCAGGACCCGAAACTTTCACATCAAGATAGCCCTCGTTCAAATAGGCGAATTTTATTCGCTCCGCATCGTTGTCGATTTCATCCCGGACAAAAAGCCCTCTCTGCCCGAGACTGTAGAAACGGCGCGGCGCGCTGAAGATTCTCTTTTTCAAGACGTCGGTTTTGATGTTTTCGTTTCCCTCAAAGGTTACGGATGAAATTGTCGCTTTCGGACCTTCGTCAATTTTATAAGCGACACTAATACCGCCTTCCGACTCGGGCTCAATTTCATAGGAAACTCTGGCGTTGCTGTAGCCCTTCACGGCGTAGAGTGCGGCAATTTCCTCAATCTGGGAACGTATCTTCGCCTCGCCGACTATGCGGTTTTCTTCAACTGTCAGCGCTTTTTTAATGTCATCGTCCTTGATTCTTTTATTGTCTTTCAAAAGTATTTCAACAAGAACGGGGTTTTCCTTCAACGTATATGTGAGCTCCACTTCCGAACCGGAAACTTCTTTTTCAATTGCAACATCGTAAAAATTTCCGGTCGCATACAGATTTCTGATGTCTTCAGCCGTCTTGGACTCATCATACGGCTGCCCGGCTTTCTGGGAGATAACGGACTGCACGGCGTTATTCGGTATTCTTTTGTTCCCTTCAATCGTGATTTTTGACACAACCGGTTCGCTCTGGGCAAAAGACGGACGGGCTCCCGTCGCAAAAAACAGCGCCGGAACCAAAAGGAAAAACAGTTTGGCATGAACGGTTCTCTTAAACACCTGACAATATTCCTTCGCTGATAACAAAAGTCCTGCCGAATCTTTCGGACAACTCGCGGCTGTGAGTGGCGACAACAAGGGCGGTGCTGAGACTCTCCTTTATTGAAAACATCACATCGGCGACCAGCATTGAAGTTTTCGGGTCAAGATTTCCGGTCGGCTCGTCGGCGAGGATAATTTCCGGCTCCATAACAAGAGCGCGCGCTATGGAGACCCTCTGTTGCTGCCCTCCGGAAAGCTCATCGGGAAAACTTCCGAGTTTGTCTTCAAGTCCGACCATGCGCAGAAACTTCTCCGCCCTCCGGTACGATTCGGACTTTTTCATCCCCGAAATCAAACACGGAAAACTCACATTCTCAAGAGCGGTAAACTCGCCGAGCAGATTGTGAGACTGAAAAACAAATCCCATTTTGCGTCTCACCGCCACATTCGCCGAACACTCGGAAACGGCGCCGTATTTCACGCCGTTAAAAAACATCTCTCCGCGAGTCGGAGTTTCCAGAGCGCCCATCATATTCAGCAGAGTGGTTTTCCCCGAACCGGACTTGCCGTTTATTGAAATACTCTCCCCGCGGTTGACCGTAAAACTCGCCCCGTCAACCGCTTTGACGGTTTTGCTCCCCTGACTGTAGTCTTTTTCCAAGTTTATCACTTCAATCAGTGTGTTCATTGAACCTTCAACTTGGCGACAAGATTGCCCGCGCGCGCAAAATATGCGGGATACAAAGCGGCAAAAACGCAAAGCGCCTGGCTTGCCGCGCCTATGACCAAGAAGTAGAAAGGTTCTATAATAACAGGGAATTTTGATATTCCATAAACATCGGCGTCAAACGGTATAAAGCCCGCCACGGTTTCGTTGCTTTCAAGAAGATAGCACACCGCAAAGGCGGCGGCGGTTCCGAAAAAAGTTCCGATAAATCCGAGCGCGGCTCCGATGATGAGAAATATGTTTCCCACCTGCATTCGGGACGCTCCGGTGGCTCGCAGTATGGCTATGTCCCTGCTCTTTTCAATCATCAGCATCAACAGAACGCTCATAACACTCAGGGAGGCGACCGCGACTATAAAGCTCAGAAAAATCGTAACGCCCAGTTTCTCAAGACGAATAGCCGAGAACAGCTTGCCGTTCACCTCCTGCCAGCTTTGGGCGACAAACGGAAATCCCAGCGCGTCCTCAAGTTTGCGCGCCGCCAAGTCGGATTTGAGCGGGTCTTCAATCGCCACTTCAAAATCCTCGGGACCCGGTTTCTGAAAAAATTCAACGGCGTCGGCGAGGTTGAGGTAGGAAGCCGTTGAATCGGAATGCGCCATTCCGTGCCTGAAAATTCCCGCCACTTCAAAATCGGCCGTTTTGGGCCTTTTCTTCAAAGGATCCCGCCTGTCCAGCACGGACACAAGCGTAACCGTGTCGCCTTTGCGAACCGCAAGAGACCGCGCAAGCGCGTCGCCCAGAACTATGGGACGGCGCTCCCCGAAGAAAAATCGCGTGTCAAGAACGGAAAAAACGGCGAAACCGTTCGCTCCACGGCTTTCAATCTGTGAAAAAGTTTTGAGATGAACCTCCGGGTCCAGCCCCTTTACGGTCGCGCCCTGAGAGTTGTATTGAGACACAAGCAGACCCGTTCCGTAAACAACCGGAGAAACCCCTTTGACTCCGGGAACAAGTTTTATCATCTTTTCAATCTGAGAGTGACCGCCGTCAATTCTCTCGTAACTTGAAACAAGAACATGGGCGGACGAGCCGAGAATCGTTTTGTGAAGCTCGTTCTGAAATCCCGCCATCACCGCGAGAACAACATTGAGCGAAAACACCCCGACACTTATGCCGAAAACCGAAATCAGGGTTGTTGAGAAAATGGCGCGGGTTTTTCTGTGCGAGCGCAGGTATCTGAACGCGATAAGAAATTCAAACATCTAATTTCTCATGTGCGGGAAAAACAGCACTTCCCTTATGGACAGAGAGCCGGAGAGAATCATAACAAGCCGGTCTATTCCTATCCCCGCGCCCGCGGTCGGAGGCATTCCGTGTTCAAGGGCGGTCAGAAAGTCCTCGTCCGTCTCATGAGTCTCCTCATCGCCCCCGCTTTTCATGTCCGCCTGAGCGGAGAATCTTTTTCTCTGCTCCGCGGGGTCGTTTAACTCGGAAAACGCGTTCGCTATCTCCCAGCCGTTCACATACAACTCAAACCTGTCCGCAATTTCGGGATTTGAATCCGATGCGCGGGCGAGCGGGGAAATATCAGTCGGAAAACCGAAAACAAACGCCGGGTCTTTGATTCCGGACGCCACCGTCTCCTCAAAAATTCCGGTCAGCGCCTTCCCCCTTATCCCCCCGTGCCCCACTCCGAGCGCATCCGCCTCTTTGAAAAGAAAAGGGTTGTCGGAAAAAATTCTCTCCCCATATTTCTCTTTTAACGAATCGTAAATGCTTATCCTTTTCCAGGGGGTTGAAAAATCTATCTCGCCGCCGTCAAAATCCACTTTCGCCGCGCCTTTGGTTTCGGCGACAAGGGAGGAAATCATCTCTTCTATCAGAGCCATCATGTCTTCGTAGTCGGCGTATGCCTGATAAAACTCAATCATTGTGAACTCCGGATTGTGGCGCGTGGAAACTCCCTCGTTTCTGAACACTCTTCCCATCTCGTAAACCCTTTCCATACCGCCTATGACAAGCCGCTTCAGATAAAGCTCCGGCGCTATTCTGAGAAAAAGGTCCGTATCAAGGGCGTTGTGACGGGTTATGAAAGGACGCGCCGCCGCCCCTCCGGCGACCGGATGGAGCACGGGAGTTTCAACCTCAAGAAATCCTTTGCCGTCAAGGAAACGCCTGATAAAACTTACACACGCGGAGCGCATAAGAAATATGTCTCTTACCTTCGGATTTGCTATCAGGTCCAGATAACGCTTTCTGAATCTTGTCTCAACCTGCTTGAGTCCGTGCCATTTTTCGGGAAGCGGGCGCAGGGTTTTGGCAAGCATCACAAAGTTTTGCGCCTTTATCGTCAGTTCCCCGGTTCTGGTTCTGAACAGGGTTCCCTCAACCCCGACAAAATCTCCCGAATCCATATACTTGCGGACAATTTCAAAACCGTCTCCGGAGGTTTCTTTGCGGTTCGCGTAACACTGAATTTTTGCCGATGAATCGGCGACATCAAAAAACACCGCCTTGCCGAAACTCCTTTTTGACAAAACCCTGCCCGCCACGGAAAAACAAGGGAGCGAGGCGAGTTCGTCATCGGTCTTGCCTTCCGCCCGCGAAACCGCTTCGGAAATGGAAGCCGAGGGCTTAAAACGGTTTGAATACGGATTTACTCCGTCGCCGCGAAGTTGGGAAACTTTCTCTTTTCTGAGAACATACTCGTCATTTTCGCCGCTGCCGTCGGGCGGGTTTTTAATCATTTTTTTCTCCGGAAAGAATTAAAACAGGCAACAATATACTTTCATAAACCGCCTTTAACAAGACGGAACCCGCGTATTCCCCGGGCGGCAAGAAACACCGCAAACCCGGCAAACGACACGGCGGCAAGCAGCATATACATACTGAACCAGCCGAAAAGATGCGCCACGCCGCCCGACACAAAAGTCCCCACCATCCCGCCGCCGGTGAACGAGGCGCTGCAAAGCGCGAACACTTTTGCCCTCGCCCGCTTGTCGGAGTTCTCCATGGCAAGCAGATAGAAAGACGGATATGTGAACCCGTGCGATATTCCAAAAAGCGCTCCGGAGACGGCGACAAGCGTTGCGGTTTGAGAAAACGCCAGTACCACGACCGACACACAAGACAGAAACAGAAACGGAGGGCAGACGGTTGATATTCCGTATCTGTCCGGCGCCCATCCGAGAAAAGTCCTCACAATCAGAACCGCGACCGTGAACGAGACAAAAAACAGATAAAACTCCTCAACTCCCGCCGAACGGGAAGAGAGGGAAACAAACGAAAACTGCGAAAGAAAAACCCAGCCCGATATGAACAGCACGCAAGCCGCAACCGCAAGCGGTTTTGACAGCGGAGGGAAAAGTCCCGAACCGTCCGGCGCTTGCGGAGTTTCCGAATCTTCGGGCGAACCGTTTTCCCTCACGAGCAGAGCCAGACCGATTCCGGCAAGAGACACGGCGGCAATAAAAGCAAAAAGCGAGGAAAACCCGCCCGAATCAACCACCATTTTGCCGACATAAGGGGCGACCGCGTAGCCGAGAATTGTGAACATCCCGTATATGCCCATCGCCTGCACTCTTCCGCCCTCGGGAGTTATCTCGGTAACAAGAGCGCCGGCGGATGTGAAAAAGAGTGAAAAAGCCACGCCCTGAAGCATCCTGAGCGCGTAGATTCGCCAGTCCAGAACATGGATGAAAACAAACCCCGCGCAAGTAAGAAAAAGGGCGGCGAACCCGAGGACGATAAAGATTTTTCTTCCGTATCTGTCCGCCAGAAATCCCGAAAGCGGAGTAAAAAAAAGCATGCTGACGCCGGAAATCCCCATTATAAAACCGGTATCCGAAGGGTTTCCGCCCAGTTCCTCAATTCTCAGGGGCAGGAGCAGGAAAGAATGGAAAACAAAGAAAAAAAGAGCGCCCGCAAGGGTTGGAACAACAAAGTCAAATGTGAGAAAAAAAGATCCCGCCTGATTTTGACAACTCATTAAGAAACGGCTTTTCCCCGATTCCGGGAAAACCTCACCCGCCCCGCAACCAGAGTGTGTTTCACCGCGCCTTTCATATTCCATCCGCCAAACGGGGAGTTTTTTCCCTTTGAATGCAGAGACTCAACATCCATGGCGTATTCCTCTCCGGGGTCAAATATGACTATGTCCGCGGGCGCTCCGGGCTTCAGCGTTCCGCCTTCTATGTTCAGTATGGACGCGGGAACGGAAGTCAGTTTTGACACCATTTCGGGAAGGGTGAGAACACCTTCGGAGACAAGACGCAGTGAAAGCGGGAGAGCGGTTTCAAGACCCACTATGCCGAAAGGCGCTCTGTCAAACTCAACATTTTTTTCATCCGGCGAGTGAGGGGCGTGGTCGGTCGCTATCGCGTCTATGGTTCCGTCTGCAAGCCCTTCCTTGAGCGCCTCAAGATCTTTTTCGGAACGCAACGGAGGGTTCATTTTCGCGTTTGTGTTGTATCCTTCCGCCGCTTTGTCCGTAAGGGTGAAATGGTGCGGAGTCGCCTCCGCCGTCACGGGGATGCCGTTTTTCTTTGCCTGCCGTATGATTGACACCGAACCCGCGGTTGAAACATGGGCTACGTGGAGAGGGGTTTGTGTCAGTTCGCACAGAATTATGTCTCTTGCAACGCATATCTCCTCGGATGCGGAGGGGATTCCCCCAAGCCCCATCATGCTTGAAACATACCCTTCGTTCATCACTCCGCCGTCAGAAAGACTGAGGTCTTCGCAGTGCGATATAACGGGTATGCCGAACGGTTTTGCGTATTCCATCGCCCGCCTTAAAACTCCCGAATCGGAAACGGGCATTCCGTCATCGGAAATTGCCACGCAGCCCGATTCGCACATTTCGCCTATGTTTGCCACAGACTCGCCCTTCTCTCCCCCGGTAATCGCCCCGATAGGAAACACGCGCGTCGCGCCCTCGGTTCTTGCTTTCATAAGTATGTATTCGGTAACGGTTGCGTTGTCATTCACCGGATATGTGTTGGGCATGCACGCAACCGATGTGAACCCTCCGGCGACCGCGCTTTCAGTGCCGGTTTTTATCGTCTCCTTGTGCTCAAAACCCGGTTCGCGCAGGTGAACATGCATGTCAATGAATCCGGGAGCCACCACCATTGAGCGGGCGTTTATAACCTTCACGCCGCGCATCTTTTCCGCATTGGGAGGAGGTTTTGATATGACGCCCTTTTCAACAAACAGACTGCCAACCCTGTCGGTTCCGGCGGAAGGGTCAACTATCCTGCCGCCTTTTATCAGAATCTTCATATCCCGCCCGCCTCTCTTGAACACAGAAGATACAGTATCGCCATCCTGACCGATATGCCGTTTGCCACCTGGTCAAGTATCACAGACCCTTCCCCGTATGCGGCATCGGAGGTTATTTCAACCCCCCTGTTCAAAGGTCCCGGGTGCATTACGACAAGTCCCGGAGGCGCAAGTTTTATCCGTTCGGCGGTGAGACCGAAAAATCTGAAGTATTCCCTGACGGACGGAAAGTAGCGCGCGCTTTCCCTTTCGGTCTGCACTCTCAGCATTATAACGGCATCGGCTCCGGGCAGGGCGTCTTCCATTGAATGGTAAATATCAACCCCGAGTTCCGAGAAGTATGGGGGAACCATGGAGCGCGGACCCGTGATTGCGACCGAAGCGCCAAGCTTGAGAAGCGCGCGCATGTCCGACCTTGCGACCCTGCTTTTCAGAATATCGCCCGCTATGACAACCCTGAGCCCTTCTATGCGCCCCTTTGCCTGCTTTATCGTCAGAAGGTCGAGAAGCGCCTGACTCGGATGCTCGTTTGAGCCGTCGCCGGCGTTCACTATTGATATGTCCGTCTGCTTTGCGAGCAGACTCGGAGCGCCGGACATCGGATGCCTGATTACTATCACCTCCGCCCCCATCGCTTCAAGGTTTTTTGCCGTGTCCAGAAGGTTTTCGCCCTTCACAACACTGCTCTGCGAGACGGTAAAATTGAGAATGTCGGCGCTCAGTCTTTTCTCGGCTATTTCAAAAGACGCCTTTGTCCGGGTGCTCGGCTCAAAAAAAAGATTGGCTATCGTAATGCCTTTGAGCGCGGGAACTTTTTTGACCTTCCTGTCGGTGGCTTCCCTGATTGAAGACGCCACCTCAAGAACAGTGTTTATCTCTTCGGCGGAAAGGTCCGCCATGCCGATCAGGTCTTTTTTCCGAAACTGTTTCATGCCTTTCTAAGAATCGCCGTTTTCCTCCACAAACACCCCTTCCACGCCGTCCGTCTCGCGGGTTTTGAGAACAACTTTCCGGCTTCCTTCCGCGCCGACCTCAAGGGCGCAATAGTCCGGCTGTATCGGAAGCTCCCTGCCGCCGCCCCTGTCGGCGACAACCGCAAGTTTTATGCTTGAGGGTCTTCCGTAGTCCGTTATCGCCTCAATAGCCGCGCGCGCGGTTCTGCCGGTGAATATCACATCGTCCACGACAAGCACATCAAGCCCGTCAATGCTGAACGGCATTTCAGTCCCAAGCGCTTCGGACGGCTTCCGTTCCCTTCCGCGCCCTATGTCGTCCCGGTAGAGGGTTATGTCGAGAATGCCGAGAGGAACGGGTTTTGCCGTTGTCGCGGAAATAATCTCCGCCATCCGGCGCGCGACCGATTCGCCCCTTGTTTTTATGCCGACAACGCAGACGCCGCCACTGTTTTCAAAACCCATCTCGCCCGCGGCTCGCAGGGAAATTTCCCTTATTGAGTTCTCAAGAGACCGCGCATCCATAAGCATTTTCAATCTTTTTTCTCCGCCGCGCGCCACCTAATCTATCCCCGAAAAAATCCTCTCCCATTTGACTTGAGGGATGAAAGAGTTTCTGAAACTCCAAGACCAGTGTATCGCCACGGCTTTGCCCACCACATTTTCTTCTGGAACAAAACCCCACCGGCGGCTGTCCTGACTGTTGTCGCGGTTGTCGCCCATCATAAAAAGATGCCCCGCGGGTATTATCAGCGGATAGGAAAGCCCCCCTTTGTATGTTGAGTAACGCCCTTTTTCATAAAGAACATTGACTTTCTTTCTCCCGAATCTCTGTACATATCTCTCAAATTCCGCGTTGTCGCCCTCGCCGTAGAGACCCGCGTATGTCTGCGAAATCTCAACACCGTTCACAAAAACGCCCCTTCCCCTTATGTCAACAACATCTTCGCCGGTGGCGACCACTCTTTTGATAAAGTAAGTTTTTTTCGTCCCGTTAGAACCTTCCTTTTTGAAAACCACCACATCCCCGCCGCGGACGTTCGCCCCTTTGTGAACAAAAACATCGGTGAAGGGAATCCTGATTCCGTAAACAAACTTGTTTACAAGGATATAGTCGCCGACAAGAAGGGTCGGCTTCATTGAAGATGACGGTATTTTGAACGGCTGGACAATAAAAGCCCGCACAAAAAAGGCGAGAAAAAGGGCAAGAAATACGGATTCCAGATTCCGCCTTAAAGACGACTTGGAATCTCCGCTCGTAACGCCGAAAAGAAAGCCAAACATTGGAAACGGCTTCGCTTGAGCGGAGAGAAATGTGGAAACCGCCGCTTCGTCAAAGCCGGACTATTATAGACACGCAAACGGAACTATTCAAATATCCTGCCGCACCTCTCAACCGAAACCACCCCCTCAAGCAGGGAAAGGGAGTCCATCACCTCCTCAAGTTGAGTTATGTCTTTCACCCTCAAAAGGAAATTGTATTTTTTGCCTTCCTGAAAATTTCCCCTTTTGCTTTTTGACACCTCAACTCCGAACGAGGCGATGGTTTCCGCGATTGAGGAAAAAACCTCCCGCCTGTCCGTGCAGGCGACCGAAACGCCCGCCGCCGCTTTTTTCCCGATGCCTTTGCGCCATTCAACCCGCACAATCGTCTCGCTGTTAATGTCATCGGGACGCATTTCGCAAGCCGCCGAATGAACGACAACCCCGCTGCCGCGCGTTGTGTGCCCCACTATCCGCTCTCCGGGAACGGGAAGACAGCAGTTTGAAAACCGCGTCATCACCGTCTCATTGCCGACAAGCACCATTCTGCCGCTTTCGGGGTCTTTCACTTTGTCCAGTATCTTTTCTATTCTGCCCATTTTCTCTGGACCGATGCCCGACGCGGGGTCAATAATTTCCTGGAGACTTGTTACCGACACGCCGCCGAAACCGACCATGCGGAAAAAGTCATCGGAGTCCGAAAATCCCAATTTTGCGAGCGGTTTTTCAAGCTGCCCGGACGCTATCATGGCGCTCAGGTTTTTCCCCCGGGAAGCGAAACGCCTTTCGCAGATGGAGCGACCGATTTCCAGAGACTTTTCCCTTTGCGCGCCGGCAAGGGCTTTTCTTATTCTGTTTTTCGCCTTGGGAGTAACAACGGAACTCAGCCATTTTTCCGAAGGCGAGGCGTCTTCGGAGACGACTATTTCAACCATGTCTCCGGTTTTGAGAGTTTTTTCCAGAGGAACGGATTTTCTGTTTACAATCGCCGCCGAGCACTTGTCTCCGATATTTGTGTGAATCCGGTAGGCAAAATCTACCGGAGTTGAGCCGACCGGAAGCTCCACAAGTTCGGCTTTGGGCGTGTAGGCATAGATAACGCTCGGCTCCAGTTCGGCTTTGAGGGATTCCATAAAATCCGCCGGATGCCTCGCGCCGCTCTGTCGGGCAAGTTCGCCGATTCTTGAAAACTGACGCCGGATTTCAGACTCCGCTCCGTTTCCGCGGCTTTTGTAATTCCAGTGGGCGGCGATTCCGTTTTTCGCAAAATCGTGCATCCGCCGCGTTCTTATCTGAACCTCCATCCGGTCTCCGTCCGACGATATGATAGTGGTGTGGAGAGACTGATAGCCGTTGCTTTTCGGAAGCGATATGTAGTCCTTGATTCTGCCGGGGACGGATTTCCACAAACTGTGAATTTTCCCCAGACTCATATAGCATTCGCTCTCGGACTCGGTCAGGATTCGGAACGCCATTATGTCATGCAGTTCGCTGAATTCCATGTTCTGCCACTTCATTTTGCCGTATATGCTGTAGAGACTTTTCACTCTGCCCGAAACTTCGCATTTGATTCCGTCCGCAAGCAGACGCTTTTCCATTTTCGCCGTTACTTCCTCCATTTTCCTGCGCCGTCTTTCTTTGCCGTTTTTCAGTTTCTCCTCAATTTTCGCGTGCTCTCGCGGATTTAAAAACCTGAAAGCCAGATCTTCAAGTTCGGAAGTAAGCCACCCCATTCCCAGTCTGCGGGCAAGTGGGGCGTATATTTCCGCGGTTTCCCTTGATATTTTTCTGCGCCTTTCATGCGGCAGAAACTCAAGGGTTCTCATGTTGTGAAGCCGGTCGGCAAGTTTGATTAGAACAACCCTCACATCTCTTGCGGTGGCGAGTATCAGTTTTCTGAAATTCTCCGACTGCCTCTCCTCGTCGCTTGAGTAGGAAAGTTTGCTCACCTTTGTCGCCCCGTCCACAAGGGAAGAGATCTCTTCTCCGAACATCTCTTTTATGTCTTCAAGGGTAGCAAGGGTGTCTTCAACCGTGTCGTGAAGAAGCCCCGTTGAGATTGTGGGGGAATCCAGCCCCAGATTTGCCAGTATCATGGAGACCTCAAGGGGATGGCTCATATACGGCTCTCCCGAAAACCTTTTCTGCCCGGCGTGAACTTTGGCGGAATAAACATACGCCTTGCCTATGAGGTTCGCGTCCGATTCGGAAAGGGGTCGGAACTCTCCGGCTTTGTCAACAATGTCGTTAAGTCTTATCATAAGTTTCAAACTCCCCCGACAAAATCTCTCCTCCGTTCACTCCGAATAAGCGGTTCTTATGCGATCTATTCTGTCTTTGCGCGTTTTGAATATCTCTATTGCGGATTCAATTTCCCCGCGCGCTCTCTCAATTCCGTCATTGACGATAACATAGTCGTATTGGTCAATAACGGAGAGCTCGTCTCTGAGCGACATAAGTCTCTTCCTTATGCTTTCCTCGTCTTCGGTGTTTCTTTTGCTCAGCCGCTCCTTGAGGTCTTTAATGTTCGGCGGAACGACAAATATCAGAACCGCTTCGGGAAACCTTTCTTTGATGCTTCGCGCTCCGTTGACATCAACATCCAGAACCACATCGGCGCTTCCTCCGGCGGCGGAAGACGCTTTTTTTATCTGGCTCCACGGAGTTCCGTAGCGGTTTCCGTGCACCACCGCCCACTCGGCAAAATGCCCCTCTCTTACAAAGCGGTCAAACTGTTCGTCGCTGACAAACTTGTAGTCGGAGGAATCCTGCCGGTCGTCCGACCTTTCCGGGCGCGTTGTGCAGGAAATGGAAAACTCCACATCGGGCATAACCGTCCGCACATGCTTCACGAGGGTCGTCTTCCCGCTTGCCGAAGGTCCTGAAATCACAAATATCATGGCTGTTCAAATTATACGGAAAAATCCAAACTGTGAAATTTCCGGGCGGCGGGCGGAAGTCCGCGACACCCTCAAAGACCGTTCAAAATTCAAACTTCAACCCTTCCGGCGCAATGTCAAGAACGGAATCCGCCACAATGTCGGCTTGCCAAAGAGTTTCGCGCGGATTTGAGTGAGCGACCGCGACACACCTCATTCCCGCCGCCTTTGCCGCCGCTATGCCGTGGGGAGAGTCTTCTATCACAACGCACTGCCCCGCTTGGGCGGGCGGATTGAGCGCGGTGTTTTCATTCACTCCCCGCAGGGCGCGGATGAAAATTTCAGGGTCGGGTTTGCATTTTTCCGAATCTTCCGCGCTCGCTATAAAACAGAAACTGTCAAGAAGATCGCCGCGCCGAAGCGTTGAGTCTATCTCTTTTCTGAGAGCGCCTGACGCAATGGCGAGGGGGAAAATGCCGGCAAGACTGCGTATGAGGTTTTCCGCGCCATCAAAAAAATCGCATTTTTCCATCGCGGAAGAAATCACAAGCGATTTCTTTTCAATCAGTTGCGCGACGGTTTCCGGCACGGCGTCAAAACCGTTTTTCTCAAGCAGGACGGTAAAAAACGCTTTGTCGTCAAGGGCGAGATATTCGGAGTAGTAGTCGCGCTCCGAAATCTCAATCCCTCTCGGAGCGAGGATTTCACGGAAAGCGCCGAGATGAATGTTTTCGGTGTCGGCGATAACGCCGTCAAAGTCAAATATCACAACTCTTGTCATCTGTGTTTCCCATCGGCAAACTGTGTTAGTATAAATCATAATTTCAAACAAGAGGTCTTTTCTCCATGAGTTACTACAAACCCGAAGATTTGGAAAAGTTTGGCGAGGTCGGACAGTTCGCAAAGGATCTGATGGACAAATTCTTTGACTACTACGATGCGGCGACCTCGGAGGAAGGGGCTCTCACAAAACGCGAAAAATCGCTGATAGCCCTTGCGGTGGCGCACTCAAAACAGTGTCCGTATTGTATAGAGGCGTATACAAACAAATGCATTGAAACGGGCGCGGACCCCGAAGAGATGACCGAAGCCGTCCATGTGGCGGCGGGAATGGAGGCGGGGATAACGCTTATTCACGCCGTCCAGATGCGCAACGCAATGAAGAAAAAAGGCGCCTTGTAGGAAACGGTTCAATGCGGGAAAAAACCACGGAGCAAAGAAATTTCGGCAAGTTTATCGGTGAAAGAGAAATCGCAATCACCCCCCTGTCGCTCAAAACTCTTCAGGTCAACATAACAAAACTGTGCAATCAGTCTTGCGTCCACTGCCATGTTGACTCGTCTCCGAAAAGAACCGAGCAGATGAGTTTGAAAGCCGTCAACCGCTGCCTTGAGATACTTGCGCAAAGCGATGAAACGGAAATCCTTGACCTCACCGGCGGGGCTCCCGAGCTCAACCCTCACTTTGACTATTTTGTGGAAGAGGCGTCAAAACTCGGAAAGCGTATAATCGTCCGGCACAATCTCACGGTTACTTTTGACGGAAATCCGGTTACGGGGGAAAGCAAAAGGTATCTGCCGGAATTTTTCGCCAAACACCGCGTAGAGGTTGTGTCGTCCCTCCCCCACTACTCCGAATACTTCACAGACAAACAGAGAGGCGACGGGGTGTTTGAAAAAAGCGTCCGCTCCGCCCTTCTGCTGAACAAAGAGGGATACGGTGCGAGCGGAAGCGGGCTTGTTCTGAACTTTGTTTACAATCCGCCCGGAGAATATCTTCCCTCAAATCAGGAAAGTCTGGAGAAAACTTTCAGGGAAAAACTGAAAGCAAAGCACGGCATTGAGTTCAACAACCTCCATGCGATAACAAATATGCCGATTAACAGGTTCCTCAGGCATCTGATAAAAGAGGGGAAATACTCGGAGTATATGGACAGACTCGTCTCCGCCTTCAATCCCGAAGCGGCAAAGAATGTGATGTGCAGAAGCATGGTAAGCGTTGACCACGAGGGCGCGATTTACGACTGCGATTTCAACCAGATGCTCAACATTGAAGCCGCGATAGGGGGCAAAGGCGGCGCCACGATATTCAACTCATCGCCGGAGCGGATGCTGAAGCGCGGCATCAGTTTGGGAAGCCACTGTTTCGGCTGCACGGCGGGGAGCGGAAGCGGGTGTGGCGGGCAGACCACCTGACGGGGCGGATGGAGACAAGACATCAACGCGGTCGCAATTTTTCTCAAATATCCGACTCCGGGAAAAGTTAAAACCCGGATTGCCAGAGATCTGGGCGAAGTTCGCGCGGCGCGGATATATTCGGCAATGGCAAAAACCGTGATTGCCAATTTGGGCGGAGTGCAAAGCAAATTCATATTTTACGACCCGCCGTCAATGGGTGATGAAACGGCAAAGTGGCTCGGCGCGGATTTTACGGGCGTTTTTCTGCCCCAGAGGGGGCAGTCTCTCGGAGAGAGAATTCCAAACGCGATTGATGACTGCATATCCGCCGGAAGTGAAAAGGTGGTTGTGATAGGAACCGACTGTGTGGAAGTAACCGGCGATATAGTTTCGGACTCGTTTGAACGCCTTGACGGGACGGATGTGGTGATAGGTCCCTGTGAAGACGGCGGCTACTATCTCATAGGTATGAAACGCAGCCACAGGGAAATTTTCAACGGCATAGATTGGAGCACCGAAAGAGTTGCCGCTCAGACTTTGGAAAACACGGACAGACTTTCACTGAAAGTGAGCATACTTCAAACTCTGCGCGACATAGATTCGGCGGACGACTTGAACAAGGGGTAAATACCCTCACTCCGACTCTCCGCAACCCCAATGCCATACCGGACTTGATCCGGTATCCGGTATTCAGAGCACAAAGACTTTACTGAAAAACTGGATTCCTGCTTTCGCAGGAATGGCGGAGAGACCCAAATATTAGATTCCCGCTTTCACGGGAATGGCGGAGAGGAAACTGGCATTCCCGTCTGCGCAGGAATGACGGAGAGGGGAAACGGAAATGGCGGAGAGGGGAGAAACGGGATTTCCTCTCCCTCTGGGAGAGGATTAAGGTGAGGGTCTTTCTCTCCACAATCCACCGGTATATTTGTCAATTCGTCTCCGGCGGTGTATTATTTCGTCAGTTTCAGTCGACAATTAGCCGATGGAGTAACTAACAGCCAGGCAAGGAGAAATTTGATGGTTTTCACAATAGTAGCCACCGGTATCTTACCTCTACCCCCCCCCGAAAAAATCCGAGCGTCCGCACCGGTGGCGGGGTAACGTCATGCTGAAACTAAAACATCTGGTCGCGCTGCTGCTGCTCACGGTTGCCTTCGTCCCGGCTCCGGCATTTGCCACTCATTCTGTTACTACAACAGACACTATACCGACATCAGTTGTTGTAGGTGAGACAGTTACGATAAATTTTGTTTCGTCTGAGGAACCTACCGGTTTTGGTACTCCTCTTTGGAGAGATGATACTCCTACTAACTCATGTTTTGATGCTGGTTTTTTTGATGTTGCTTCTGTAGATGATAATGGCGTGTTTACGTTCACTCCCACTCCCGCTTTTGCAGGTCTTTCATGTGTCATTGTTGTCATTTATGAAACTGGTTTTACTGATGCTTCTAATAGTGTTATTGATGAAGCTGATCGGTCATTTACAATCGCGATACCTTCAATCCTAAGCCGATACAATGGGAATACACCTGAGGGTGATACTCCTCTTTCGCTTTCTACTGCCGTGAATCATATTCCTGTTGATTCATCAACTGTCCGATATCGGATTACTGGTATGACCAGAGCTTTACCAGTTGGTATTACATTAGATGAGGACACTGGTGATTTTATTGGAACCGTATCTCATCTCGAAACAACTGCTGGCCTAGGTTTGTCCAATATTCTTACCTGGACTTATGAAGCTGATGGCACTACATATAGACAAACGAATGGCTTTCTTTTTGTAAGAAACATTAACCGCCCCCCTACAATTGCAGGCATTCCTGCTGCAGATGACCGTACCATTAATGAGGGTCAAGCGCTGACTTTCACTCTAATACCCGAAGACCTCGATACAAATGATGACCCTGGAATGTTCATCCGAAGGTCTGTTCTTCCTGCTGGAGCCACGTTTGTCGTAGCCGATGGAACATTTAGTTGGACTCCGACCAGTGTCCAATCTGGTGCGTATTCACTTGATGTTACATACAGAGATTTTGCAAGGGACGAAGCCAGGGCAGATATTCCTATCACGGTCACTGATGTGCCACTGGTTGGCAGCTCAACTGTCGGCGAGGGCGATACGGGAGTAGACATTGATCTTGACGTTATAGGCGACAGTCTCACATGTACGAGTTCTTCCTCAATACCTTCCGGTCTGACCTTGAATGCTGATCCATGCACAATAACCGGCGATGTCAATCTTAATGCCGTCACTGACGGTTCAGCATCGCAGGACTTTATCATAGCCTATACGATCACTGATGGGAGGTTCGGATTAAGCGATACGGGTACATACACGCTCACCGTCAATGCAGTACTCGGCGCAGTGACGGTCGCTCTGGATGCCGACATTGCCGACGACGATGTCGTCAACATTGCCGAGAAAGCGGCGGGCTTTGCCATCAGCGGGACGGTGGAGGCCGGGGCCATGGTGGAAGTGACCCTTGGCAGCAGCAGCACCGTCCGCCCCGCCACCGTGGACGGCACCACCTGGATGGTGGCCATACCGGCCGATAACAGCGAGATTACCGGCACCGGCGTAGCGGTGACAGCCACGGCGATGCTGGCGGGTAGAACGACGGGCACGGTGACCCGGACGATTACCGTAGACCTGACGCCCCCGACGGCGACCTACACGGCGCCGGACACACTGACGGTCGGCACGGCCATCACCACGATCATGCCGGGCGGCGCGTCTCCGGACGTCGCCGGCTATGCCGTGCAAGGCGGCACCCCCCTGCCGCCGGGCCTGACGCTGACCCCCAACAGCGGCGCCATCAGCGGCACCCCGACCATGGCGAGCATGGCAACGGCGGCGGTCACCATCCGCCTGACCGACACCGCCGGCAACCCGACCGATGTGCCGATTACCTTCCCGGCGGTGGCTCTGGGCAGCCAGACGCTGACCGGCTTTGCCTACAGTTCCCCCACGGCAGCGGTGGACCTGGCGGCTCCAACCGTGACGGCGCCCACGGGGGCGGTTGCCGGCAGCAGCTTGAGCTATGCGAGCGGCGATACCAATATCTGCACGGTGGAGTCATCCACCGGCGCCCTGACGCTGGTGGCCGCAGGGGCCTGCGTCATTACCGTCACGGCCTCGGCGACGCCCAACTACCTGGCGGCGACCGACACCTTCACCATCACGGTCGCACCGCCCGCCGCCACGCTGACCGGCACGCTGACTGAAGCCAGCCTGTTCGCCTCAACGGCGCCGACCGTCACCGTCACACTGACCAACACCGCATACGTGGGCGGCGGCGTACTGGCGCTAAGCCACTTCACCGTGACGGATACCGTCGCCGGGACTGTGCGCGTGAGCGATGTCACCCGCAACAGCGCCGCCGTCGCCACGCTGACGCTGGCGTATGATGAAGTGGACATCACCACCGACGGCATGCTGTCCGTTACCCTCGCCGCCGCCGGCCACACTGGCGCCGACGACCTGATGACCAACACCATCGCTATTACCGCCAGCGCCGGCGCCAATGTCTGCGACCGCACGGCACAGGTGCGGGATGCGATTGTCGCGGTTTCTACAGCCACCGAATGCACGAGCGTGACCGACCTGGCGACAATTACGACGATTGATTTGTCCGGGCAAAGCATCACGGCGCTGGTAAGCGGCGACTTTGACGACTTGACTGGGCTGACGAATTTGGATTTGAGCGGCAACAGCCTCGCCTCACTCAACGCTGATATTTTTAACGGCCTGGCGTCGCTGGCTGTGTTGAATTTGAGCGGCAACTCTTTCACGGCGGACATCGGACTGCCCGCCGGTATCTTTGACGACGTGCTCGATACCGTGACCACCATTGGAAGCACCGGAATCACGGTTGACGAGAATGTCCGCGCCGCCCATTTTGTCTGCTCCCGTGACGATGCCGATGCCATTGTCGCCGTCATCGCCACCGTGTCCGACTGCCTCCGCATCAGTTCCTCACAACTCGCCACCGTCATTCCGCTGGTAACAGATGCCACATTGAGCACCCTGACCATTTCCGAGGGCAGACTTGACCCGGCGTTTGACACCGCCGCCACCACCTATACCGTCGCCGTGGACAGCAGCGTTACCAGTGTGAGGGTTACGCCGACCGCCACCCGGAGCGCCGCCACCATTACCGTCAACAATGTCGCAGTAACCAGCGGCAACGCCAGCAACGACATTAACCTGCCGACGCCGGGCATGGAGGTGCCAATTACCATTGAGGTAACCGCCGCCGACACCACCACCATGCTGACCTACACGGTGACCGTCACCCGCGCGGAGCCGCTGACCGCCGCCGCCCTGACCGGCACGCTGACCGAAGCCAATCTGTTCGCCGCCACGGCGCCGACCGTCACCGTCACGCTGTCAGGCACCGCATACGAGGCGGCCCCGGGCACCCTGCTGCCAAGCCACTTCAGCCTGACGGATACCGTCGCCGGGACCGTGAGCGTGAGCGATGTCACACGCGACAGCGACACCGTCGCCACGCTGACGCTGGCGTACAGCGGCGAGGACATCACCACCAGCGGTACCCTGTCCGTCATCCTCGCCGCCGCCGGCCACATCGGCACCGACGACCTGATGACCAACACCATCGCTATTACCGCCAGCGCCGTCGCCAATGTCTGCGGCCGCACGGCACAGGTGCGGGATGCGATTCTCGCCGACCTCACCCTCACCCTCAACGACTGTGCCAATGTGCCGCTAGCGGAGCTGCAATCGGTGAGGAACCTTAATTTGTTCCGTGGAAACATCGCTGCGCTGGAAAGTGGCGATTTTGCCGGCTTGACGGCGCTGCAGAGTTTGAGTTTGAGCGACAACCCCCTGGAGACACTGCCCGCTACCATTTTTGCCGGCTTGACGGCGCTGCAGAGTTTGAATTTGAGCGACAACCCCCTGGAGGAACTGCCCGCTACCATTTTTGACGGCTTGTCGGCGCTGCAGCGTTTGAGCTTGCGCGACAACAACCTGGCTGCACTGCCCGCCACCATCTTTGACGGTCTGGATAGGCTTAATATTTTGCGACTGCGCGGCAACTCGTTCACGGCGGACACCGGACTGCCCGCCGGCATCTTTGACGACGTGCTGGATACCCTGGGCCCCATTGGAACCAGCGGCTTGCAGATTGACCAAACCGTCCGCGACGCCCATTTTGTCTGCTCGCGTTCCGACGCTGCGGCGATTGTCCTGGCGACCACCGGCGTGACCGACTGCCTGCGCATCAGCGCCGCACAACTCAACGCCTACCTCGCGGCGAGGGGCGCCACCCTGGCCGGCACGCTGACCGAAGCCAACCTGTTCGCCGCCACGGCGCCGACCGTCACCGTCACGCTGGTCAACACCGCATACGCGGCCCCGGGCACCCTGACGCCAAGCCACTTCAGCGTGACGGATACCGTCGCCGGGACTGTGAGCGTGAGCGATGTCACCCGCGACAGCGACACCGTCGCCACGCTGACGCTGGCGTACAGCGGCGAGGACATCACCATCAGCGGTACCCTGTCCGTCATCCTCGCCGCCGCCGGCCACACCGGCACCGACGACCTGATGACCGGCACCATCCCGATTACCGCCAGTACCGACACCAATGTCTGTGGCCGCACGGCACAGGTGCGGGATGAGATTGTCAGACAGTCCTCTGCCACCGAATGCATGAGCATCACCGATCTGGCAACCATTTCCTTTCTTTCTTTGGAGAGGCGAAACATCGCTTCGCTGCAACCCGGCGATTTTGCCGGCTTGACGGATCTGGTGGATTTGTTTTTGCAAGACAACGCCCTGGAGGCACTGCCCGCCACCATTTTTGCCGGCTTGACGGAGCTGCGGCGGGTGCAGTTGAACAACAACGACCTGGCTGCACTGCCCGCCACCATCTTTGACGGTCTGGATAGGCTTAATATTTTGCGACTGCGCGGCAACTCGTTCACGGCGGGCACCGGACTGCCCGCCGGCATCTTTGACGACGTGCTGGATACCCTGGGCCCCATTGGACTAGGCGAAACCAACGTCTTTACGATTGACTCAACCGTCCGCGCCGCCCATTTTGTCTGCTCGCGTGCTGACGCTGCGGCGATTGTCATGGCGACCACCGGCGTGACCGACTGCCTGCGCATCAGCACCGCACAACTCAACGCCTACCTCGCGGCGAGGGGCGCCACCCTGGCCGGCACGCTGACCGAAGCCGACCTGTTTTCCTCAACGGCGCCGACCGTCACCGTCACGCTGGCCAACACCGCATACGCGGTTGAGGGCACCCTGCTGCCAAGCCACTTCAGCGTGACGGATACCGTCGCCGGGACTGTGAGCGTGAGCGGTTTCACCCGCGACAGCGCCACCGTCGCCACACTGACGCTGGCGTACAGCGGCGAGGACATCACCACCACCGGTACCCTGTCCGTCATCCTCGCCGCCGCCGGCCACACCGGCACCGACGACCTGATGACCAGCACCATCCCGATTACCGCCAGTACCGGCGTCAATGTCTGCGGGCGCACGGCACAGGTGCGGGATGGGATTGTCGGACGGTCCTCTGCCACCGAATGCACGAGCATCACCGACCTGGCAAGCATTACAAGTCTTAATTTATTCAGGCAAAGCATCGCTTCGCTGCAACCCGGCGATTTTGCCGGCTTGACGTCGCTGGAGATTTTGTTTTTGGCAGAAAACGCTCTGGAGACCCTGCCCGCCACCATCTTTGACGGCTTGACGGCGCTGCATACTTTGAGTTTGCCCGAGAATGGCCTGGAGGCACTGCCCGCCACCATCTTTGATGGCTTGTCGGCGCTGCAGACTTTGGATTTGGGCAACAACGACCTGGAGTCCCTGCCCGCCACCATTTTTGCCGGCTTGACGGGGCTGAGTGGTTTGTTTTTGGAAAGAAACGCTCTGGAGACCCTGCCCGCCACCATTTTTGCCGGCTTGACGGCGCTGCAGCGGGTGGAGTTGAACAGAAACGCCCTGGCTGCACTGCCCGCCACCATCTTTGACGGCTTGACGGCGCTGGAGACTTTGTTCATGGACCGCAACCGGTTCACGGCGGACACCGGACTGCCCGCCGGCATCTTTGACGACGTGCTGGATACCCTGGGCCCCATTAGAACAATCGCACTCCCCCGCTTGCAGATTGACCAAATCGTCCGCGATGCCCATTTTGTCTGCTCCCGTGCCGACGCTGCGGCGATTGTCATGGCGACCCCCGGCGTGACCGACTGCCTGCGCATCAGCGCCGCACAACTCAACGCCGCCCTGGAGGACGCCACCTTGAGCGGCCTGACCCTGTCCGACGGCACCGACCTCTTCCCCCTCGCCCCGGTGTTCGCCTCCGGCATCACGATCTATACCGCCTCGGTACCCAACAGCGTCACCAGTGTGACGGTCACGCCGACCGCCACCCGGAGCGGCGCCACCATTACCGTCAACAGTGCCCCTGTCACCAGCGGCAACGCCAGCAACGCCATTAACCTGCCGACGCCGGGCGTGGCGGTGCCGATTACCATTGTGGTCACCGCCGACGACGGCGCCACCGCGGAAACCTACACGGTGATGGTCACCCGCGCGCCGCCGCCGCCGGCCACCGCCACCTTGGCCGGCACGCTGACCGAAGCCAATCTGTTCGCCGCCACGGCGCCGACCGTCACCGTCACGCTGGCCAACACCGCATACGCGGCCCCGGGCACCCTGATGCCAAGCGACTTCAGCGTGACGGATACCGTCGCCGGGACTGTGAGCGTGAGCGATGTCACCCGCAACAGCGACACCGTCGCCACGCTGACGCTGGCGTACAGCGGCGAGGACATCACCACCACCGGTGCCCTGTCCGTCATCCTCGCCGCCGCCGGCCACACCGGCACCGACGACCTGATGACCAGCACCATCGCTATTACCGCCAGCGCCGGCACCAATATCTGCGGCCGCACGGCACAGGTGCGGGATGAGATTGTCAGAGTGTCCTCTGCCACCGAATGCACGAGCATCACCGACCTGGCAAGCATTACAAGGCTTGATTTGAGTACGGAAAGCATCGCTTCGCTGCAACCCGGCGATTTTGCCGGCTTGACGGCGCTGCAGCGTTTGGATTTGGACAACAACGACCTAGAGGCACTGCCCGCCAACATCTTTGACGGCTTGCCGGCGCTGCTAATTTTGGGTTTGGGCGACAACGACCTGGAGGCCCTGCCCGCCACCATTTTTGTCGGCTTGACGGCGCTGCAGGAGCTGGATTTGAGCGCAAACAGCCTCTCTTCACTTGATGCCAACATTTTTGTCGGCTTGACGGCGCTGCAGCGTTTGGATTTTGGCGACAACGACCTGGAGGCACTGCCCGCCAACATCTTTGACGGCTTGCCGGCGCTGCTAATTTTGGGTTTGGGCGACAACGACCTGGAGGCACTGCCCGCCACCATTTTTGTCGGCTTGACGGCGCTGCAGGAGCTGGATTTGAGCGCAAACAGCCTCTCTTCACTTGATGCCAACATTTTTGTCGGCTTGACGGCGCTGCAGCGTTTGGATTTTGGCGACAACGACCTGGAGGCCCTGCCCGCCACCATTTTTGCCGGCTTGTCGGCGCTGCAGGAGCTGGATTTGAGCGCAAACAGCCTCTCTTCACTTGATGCCAACATTTTTGTCGGCTTGACGGCGCTGCAGCGTTTGGATTTTGGCGACAACGACCTGGAGGCCCTGCCCGCCACCATTTTTGCCGGCTTGTCGGCGCTGGAGATTTTGTTTTTGAACAACAACGACCTGGAGGCCCTGCCCGCCACCATCTTTGACGGTCTGGAGAGGCTTAGTGGTTTGCGACTGTTCGCCAACCCGTTCACGGCGGACACCGGACTGCCCGCTGGCATCTTTGACGACGTGCTGGATACCCTGGGCGCCATTGGATTCAGCGGCTTTGCGATTGACCAAACCGTCCGCGACGCCCATTTTGTCTGCTCCCGTGCCGACGCTGCGGCGATTGTCATGGCGACCGTCGGCGTGACCGACTGCCTGCGCATCAGCACCGCACAACTCAACGCCTACCTCGCGGCGAGGGGCGCCACCCTGGCCGGCACGCTGACCGAAGCCAGCCTGTTCGCCACACCGTCGCCGACCGTCACCGTCACGCTGGCCAACACCGAATACGCGGTTGAGGGCACCCTGATGCCAAGCCACTTCAGCGTGACGGATACCGTCGCCGGGACTGTGAGCGTGAGCGATGTCACCCGCAACAGCGACACCGTCGCCACGCTGACGCTGGCGTACAGCGGCGAGGACATCACCACCACCGGTACCCTGTCCGTCATCCTCGCCGCCGCCGGCCACACCGGCACCGACGACCTGATGACCAGCACCATCCCGATTACCGCCAGTACCGGCACCAATGTCTGTGGTCGCACGGCACAGGTGCGGGATGGGATTGTCAGCGAGTCCTCTGCCACCGAATGCACGAGCATCACCGACCTGGCAACCATTACAAGGCTTGATTTGGGCGGGCAAAGCATCGCTTCGCTGCAACCCGGCGATTTTGCCGGCTTGACGGCGCTGCAGCGTTTGGATTTGAGCGCAAACGACCTCTCTTCACTTGATGCCACCATTTTTGCCGGCTTGACGGCGCTGCAGGAGTTGGATTTGGGCGCAAACCGCCTCTCTTCACTTGATGCCACCATTTTTGCCGGCTTGACGGCGCTGTCGACATTGAATGTGAACAACAACGCCCTGGGGGCACTGCCCGCCACCATTTTTGCCGGCTTGACGGCGCTGTCGACATTGAATGTGAACAACAACGCCCTGGAGGCACTGCCCACCACCATTTTTGACGGTCTGGAGAGTCTTGCTACTTTGCGAATGGCGGCCAACTCGTTCACGGCGGACACCGGACTGCCCGTCGGCATCTTTGACGACGTGCTGGATACCCTGGGCCCCATTACAACAAACCCATCCGCTAACGGCTTGGTGATTGACCAAACCGTCCGCGACGCCCATTTTGTCTGCTCGCGTGACGACGCCAATGCCATTGTCGCCTTCACCGCCGGCGTGGAGAACTGCCTGCGCATCAGGACCGCACAACTCAACGCCTACCTCGCGGCGAGGGGCGCCACCCTGGCTGGCACGCTGACCGAAGCCAATCTGTTCGCCGCCACGGCGCCGACCGTCACCGTCACGCTGGCCAACACCGAATACGCGGTTGAGGGCACCCTGATGCCAAGCCACTTCAGCGTGACGGATACCGTCGCCGGGACTGTGCGCGTGAGCGATGTCACCCGCGACACCGACACCGTCGCCACGCTGACGCTGGCGTACAGCGGCGAGGACATCACCACCGCCGGTACCCTGTCCGTCATCCTCGCCGCCGCCGGCCACACCGGCACCGACGACCTGATGACCAGCACCATCCCGATTACCGCCAGTACCGGCACCAATGTCTGTGGTCGCACGGCACAGGTGCGGGATGGGATTGTCGCACAGTCCTCTGCCGGCGAATGCACGAGCATCACCGACCTGGCAACCATTAGCGGTCTTCTTTTGAACGGGCGAAACATCGCTTCGCTGCAACCCGGCGATTTTGCCGGCTTGACGGCGCTGCTGGGGCTGGATTTGAACTCAAACCGCCTCTCTTCACTTGATGCCACCATTTTTGCCGGCTTGTCGGCGCTGCAGCGGTTGGTTTTGAACAACAACGATCTGGATGCATTGCCCGCCACCATCTTTGCCGGCTTGACGGCGCTGCAGGAGTTGGATTTGCGCTTCAACGACCTGAATGCACTGCCTGCCACCATCTTTGCCGGCTTGACGGCGCTGCAGGTGTTGGAGTTGCCCGGCAACGACCTGGAGGCACTGCCCGCCACCATCTTTGACAGCTTGACGGCGCTGAATTTTTTGGATTTGAACGACAACGCCCTGGAGGCGCTGCCCGCCACCATCTTTGACGGTCTGGATAGTCTTTTTACTTTGCGAATGGTAGGCAACCCGTTCACGGCAGACACTGGACTGCCCGCCGGCATCTTTGACAACGTGCTGGATACCCTGGGCGCCATTGTCCCAGATATAGCAACCAGTTTCACCGGCTTTGTGGTTGACCAAACCGCCCGCGACGCCCATTTTGTCTGCTCGCGTGACGACGCTGCGGTAATCGTCACCTTCGCCGGCGTCACCGACTGCCTGCTCGTCACCTCCGCACAATTCAACGCCTACATAGACGCCACGTTGAGCGGCCTGACCCTGTCCGACGGCACCGACCTCTTCCCTCTCACCCCGGTGTTCGCCTCCGGCACCACGACCTATACCGTCGCCGTCCCCAACAGCGTTACCAGTGTGAGGGTTACGCCGACCGCCACCCAGAGCGCCGCCACCATTACCGTCAGCAACGTCGCAGTACCCAGCGGCAGCGCCAGCAACGCCGTTAACCTGCCGACGTCGGGCATGGAGGTGCCAATTACCATTGTGGTAACCGCCGCCGACACCACCACCATGCTGACCTACACGGTGATCGTCACCCGCAACGCGTCTTTGAGTTTGTCATCAAGCAATAAGGGAGTTGCCGAGGGAGGGTCTGTGACTGTTACGGTTGCGTTGGACGACGCCGTGCAAGGCGGTTTCACGGTGGAGGTAGCAACTATGGAAGGCAGCGCGGTGAGTGCTGACTACACTATAATCTCACCCGTTTTGACATTCACCGGAACTGCGGGAGAGGAAAAGACCTTTGTGGTTTCCGCAACGGATGACGACATTGCCGAGGGCGATGAGACATTTACCGTGTCTCTTGACAACTTTCTGGGCACAACCGTGCCCGTTTTCGGCGTGCCTCCCACAACTTTTACCATCATAGACAATGACCTGTCTCCCTCTCTTACCGTGACGGGCCTTACGTTTCCTGAAGACATTGGGACGGCGACACTTACATTGAATTCTGACAAGAGTATTGTCGGCGGTTTCTCCGTTGAGGTGTCAACAGTCAACGGCTCCGCCACCGCTCCCGAAGACTACACGGCGTTTTCGCAGACCATCACATTTAGAGAAGGCGAGACCGTCAAGACCTTCACTGTGGACATACAAGACGACTCCATTTTGGAAGAAGACGAGACTTTTAACATAGATGTCGTAAATGCAGCCCCTATGATAACTCTTGCCGGTCTCACATTCATAACACCCGAAGCGACCACCGTTACAATCAACGACGATGACAGTACGGCTTTGAGCATAACGGGCGATTTGAGTGTGAATGAGGGAGAAAACTCAACAATTACGGTTGCGTTGGACAACACCGTTGAAGGCGGTTTTACGGTGGAAGCGTCCGCAATCAACGGCTCTGCGATAGCGGATGACTACACTATAATCTCACCCGTTTTGACATTCACCGGAACTGCGGGAGAGGAAAAGACCTTTGTGGTTTCCGCAACGGATGACGACATTGCCGAGGGCGATGAGACATTTACCGTGTCTCTTGACAACTTTCTGGGCACAACCCTGCCCGTTGACGGCGTGTCTCCTACAACTTTTACCATCATAGACAATGACCTGTCTCCCTCTCTTACCGTGACGGGCGTTACGGTTGTGCCTGAAGACATTGGGACGGCGACACTTACATTGAATTCTGACAAGAGTATTGTCGGCGGTTTCTCCGTTGAGGATGTCAACAGTCAACGGCTCCGCCACCGCTCCCGAAGACTACACGGCGTTTTCGCAGACCATCACATTTGTAGAAGGCGATACCGTCAAGACCTTCACTGTGGACATACAAGACAACTCCATTTTGGAAGGAAGACGAGACTTTTAACATAGATGTCGTAAATGCAGCCCCTATGATAACTCTTGCCGGTCTCACATTTGAAACAACCGGAGCGACCACCGTTACAATCACCGACGATGACAGTGCGGCTTTGAGCATAGGTAATGTGAGCGTGAATGAGGGAGAAGTTGCAGTAATCACAGTAACCTTAGATAACGCCGTGCAAGGCGGTTTCACTGTGGAGGCATCAACAAGTGACGGCACTGCGATGTCCGGCGACTACACTGCGGTCTCATCTCAGGCGTTGAACTTTACGGGCGCAATGGGTGAAACGCAGACTTTCACCGTGTCCACAACACCTGATGAAATTCTGGAAGACGATGAGACATTTACCGTGTCTCTTGACAATTTGCTTGACAATTTGTCGGCCACAACCCTGCCCATTGACGGCGCGGACGGTACGGCTTTGGCGACCGTAACAATCAACGACGATGACAGTGCGGCTTTAAGCATAAGTGATGTGAGCGTGAATGAAGGGGGAGTTGCAATAATCACAGTAACCGTGAATAACGCCGTGCAAGGCGGTTTTACGGTGCAAGTGTCAACTGTGGACGGGACTGCGACAGCTCCGGAAGACTACACGGCTTTGGTGAATGAGAATGTAACCTTTACCGAGGGCGAAATTGAGAAGACCTTCACGTAACCGTGGACACAGAGGATGACAGTCTTGTGGAAGGCGATGAGGAGTTCACTATAACTTTTGGAACTGTCAGCGGCACCTCCCTCACTATCGGCAATTCAGATACCGCCACGGTAACGATAGATGATGAAGACGATGAAGACATAAGTTCCAATCCTGTAAATCTAATCATGGGAGATGTGAGTGTGGATGAGGGAGGCGCTGCGACAGTAACGGTAAGTTTAACCAGAGCGGTGGGCGGACAATTCACAGTGCAAGTGTCAACTGTGGACGGGACTGCGACAGCTCCGGAAGACTACACGGCTTTGGTGAATGAGAATGTAACCTTTACCGAGGGCGAAATTGAGAAGACCTTCACGGTGGACACAGAGGATGACAGTCTTGTGGAAGGCGATGAGGAGTTCACTATAACTTTTGGAACTGTCAGCGGCACCTCCCTCACTATCGGCAATTCAGATACCGCCACGGTAACGATAGATGATGAAGACGATGAAGACATAAGTTCCAATCCTGTAAATCTAATCATGGGAGATGTGAGTGTGGATGAGGGAGGCGCTGCGACAGTAACGGTAAGTTTAACCAGAGCGGTGGGCGGACAATTCACAGTGCAAGTGTCAACTGTGGACGGGACTGCGACAGCTCCGGAAGACTACACGGCTTTGGTGAATGAGAATGTAACCTTTACCGAGGGCGAGATTGAGAAGACCTTCACGGTGGACACAGAGGATGACAGTCTTGTGGAAGGCGATGAGGAGTTCACTATAACTTTTGGAACTGTCAGCGGCACCTCCCTCACTATCGGCAATTCAGATACCGCCACGGTAACGATAGATGATGAAGACGATGAAGACATAAGTTCCAATCCTGTAAATCTAATCATGGGAGATGTGAGTGTGGATGAGGGAGGCGCTGCGACAGTAACGGTAAGTTTAACCAGAGCGGTGGGCGGACAATTCACAGTGCAAGTGTCAACTGTGGACGGGACTGCGACAGCTCCGGAAGACTACACGGCTTTGGTGAATGAGAATGTAACCTTTACCGAGGGCGAAATTGAGAAGACCTTCACGGTGGACACAGAGGATGACAGTCTTGTGGAAGGCGATGAGGAGTTCACTATAACTTTTGGAACTGTCAGCGGCACCTCCCTCACTATCGGCAATTCAGATACCGCCACGGTAACGATAGATGATGAAGACGATGAAGACATAAGTTCCAATCCTGTAAATCTAATCATGGGAGATGTGAGTGTGGATGAGGGAGGCGCTGCGACAGTAACGGTAAGTTTAACCAGAGCGGTGGGCGGACAATTCACAGTGCAAGTGTCAACTGTGGACGGGACTGCGACAGCTCCGGAAGACTACACGGCTTTGGTGAATGAGAATGTAACCTTTACCGAGGGCGAGATTGAGAAGACCTTCACGGTGGACACAGAGGATGACAGTCTTGTGGAAGGCGATGAGGAGTTCACTATAACTTTTGGAACTGTCAGCGGCACCTCCCTCACTATCGGCAATTCAGATACCGCCACGGTAACGATAGATGATGAAGACGATGAAGACATAAGTTCCAATCCTGTAAATCTAATCATGGGAGATGTGAGTGTGGATGAGGGAGGCGCTGCGACAGTAACGGTAAGTTTAACCAGAGCGGTGGGCGGACAATTCACAGTGCAAGTGTCAACTGTGGACGGGACTGCGACAGCTCCGGAAGACTACACGGCTTTGGTGAATGAGAATGTAACCTTTACCGAGGGCGAGATTGAGAAGACCTTCACGGTGGACACAGAGGATGACAGTCTTGTGGAAGGCGATGAGGAGTTCACTATAACTTTTGGAACTGTCAGCGGCACCTCCCTCACTATCGGCAATTCAGATACCGCCACGGTAACGATAGATGATGAAGACGATGAAGACATAAGTTCCAATCCTGTAAATCTAATCATGGGAGATGTGAGTGTGGATGAGGGAGGCGCTGCGACAGTAACGGTAAGTTTAACCAGAGCGGTGGGCGGACAATTCACAGTGCAAGTGTCAACTGTGGACGGGACTGCGACAGCTCCGGAAGACTACACGGCTTTGGTGAATGAGAATGTAACCTTTACCGAGGGCGAGATTGAGAAGACCTTCACGGTGGACACAGAGGATGACAGTCTTGTGGAAGGCGATGAGGAGTTCACTATAACTTTTGGAACTGTCAGCGGCACCTCCCTCACTATCGGCAATTCAGATACCGCCACGGTAACGATAGATGATGAAGACGATGAAGACATAAGTTCCAATCCTGTAAATCTAATCATGGGAGATGTGAGTGTGGATGAGGGAGGCGCTGCGACAGTAACGGTAAGTTTAACCAGAGCGGTGGGCGGACAATTTACAGTGCAAGTGTCAACTGTGGACGGGACTGCGACAGCTCCGGAAGACTACACGGCTTTGGTGAATGAGAATGTAACCTTTACCGAGGGCGAGATTGAGAAGACCTTCACGGTGGACACAGAGGATGACAGTCTTGTGGAAGGCGATGAGGAGTTCACTATAACTTTTGGAACTGTCAGCGGCACCTCCCTCACTATCGGCAATTCAGATACCGCCACGGTAACGATAGATGATGAAGACGATGAAGACATAAGTTCCAATCCTGTAAATCTAATCATGGGAGATGTGAGTGTGGATGAGGGAGGCGCTGCGACAGTAACGGTAAGTTTAACCAGAGCGGTGGGCGGACAATTCACAGTGCAAGTGTCAACTGTGGACGGGACTGCGACAGCTCCGGAAGACTACACGGCTTTGGTGAATGAGAATGTAACCTTTACCGAGGGCGAAATTGAGAAGACCTTCACGGTGGACACAGAGGATGACAGTCTTGTGGAAGGCGATGAGGAGTTCACTATAACTTTTGGAACTGTCAGCGGCACCTCCCTCACTATCGGCAATTCAGATACCGCCACGGTAACGATAGATGATGAAGACGATGAAGACATAAGTTCCAATCCTGTAAATCTAATCATGGGAGATGTGAGTGTGGATGAGGGAGGCGCTGCGACAGTAACGGTAAGTTTAACCAGAGCGGTGGGCGGACAATTCACAGTGCAAGTGTCAACTGTGGACGGGACTGCGACAGCTCCGGAAGACTACACGGCTTTGGTGAATGAGAATGTAACCTTTACCGAGGGCGAGATTGAGAAGACCTTCACGGTGGACACAGAGGATGACAGTCTTGTGGAAGGCGATGAGGAGTTCACTATAACTTTTGGAACTGTCAGCGGCACCTCCCTCACTATCGGCAATTCAGATACCGCCACGGTAACGATAGATGATGAAGACGATGAAGACATAAGTTCCAATCCTGTAAATCTAATCATGGGAGATGTGAGTGTGGATGAGGGAGGCGCTGCGACAGTAACGGTAAGTTTAACCAGAGCGGTGGGCGGACAATTCACAGTGCAAGTGTCAACTGTGGACGGGACTGCGACAGCTCCGGAAGACTACACGGCTTTGGTGAATGAGAATGTAACCTTTACCGAGGGCGAGATT
>CBDBJA010000008.1:0-36563 GCA_965206175.1 Thermodesulfobacteriota bacterium
GAGAAACGGTTCAAATGTTTGCCAAGAATTCTAAGGATGGGGGGAATTTACTGGCGATTACCACTCAAGTATGCGAGATGTCTCTGGATTTGGATGCGGATGTATTGATTAGTGAGTTGGCGCCAATCACTTCAATAATCCAGCGCATGGGTAGGTGCAACCGCCATTTAAGCGGCGGTCAAAAAAGTCCGACACTTGGTAAAGTCTTAATTTATGAACCGCCTGACAGTAAACCTTACAATAGCGATGACTTTGACATTGCTCGGCAATTTGCCACAAAACTGGCGCAAGAGTGTAAAGTTTCCCAACGCTATTTGGAAAAACTGTTAAAAGGGTTTTCAAAGGACATGCGAACAGACGGAATGGGGTGGGAAGAATTTTTTGAAAGCAGTTTCTGGTCAAAAGGCGGAGGGTCTTTCATGGAAGAAGATCAGTGGAGCGTGTCCGCTATTTTGGAAGATGATTTGCCGGAATACAAAAAACTTCGTAACAGGGGTGAACTCACTGACGGGTTGGTTTTGCCCTGCCCGAAGTATTTGGCAAAATATCCCAATCAAGATACGGCGCGTGAGTATGGATTGCCGCGTTATATTCACTTGGCTCCGTCATCTCATTACTCTCCCTGTTGCGGGTTCTTAAAGGAACCTAAAAGACAGAAGTCGGAAATTTTGTAAATATGGCGGACAGTATGTTGCAATATAGTGAAAATGAAAAGAGCGTATCGGTGTCATGGTCATTGCATGACCTGCCCACCGCACAGCACAAAGCGGGGTTGGCTGGGCTTTATGCTTATGTAAAGGCAATTCCAAGTTTGCTTCCTGACGCAAAAGACAAACCAACGATTGAATCCGAAAGCGCAACCAGCATAAGCATCCGTTTTACGGAAAAATCATTGGCAACACTGATGGATAGCGTTTACTGCGGAGAATTGCATCAGGTTTCATCTCGTAGCAAGTGGAAAGATACCAATCCGGTAAAAGTTGAATATGATGAAAAAGGCAAAGTGTATTATTATTACGATATTGCCCGTCCGAAAGCCGAAATTCTTGTATATTGGCGCAACGGGCAAAGCGAGGATCCTTGGGTTAAATTGTGGCGCGATGCTGTTAGAGGTGTTTTACGCTATGGGCTTGCGGGAAAAATTTATAAATGGACGGCAGAAAAACCTTCCAAAAGTCCGACCTCAGAAAGTGGCGACTTGAAAGACTTGTGGAAAAACCTGAAGGCTCCCGCCAATAAGCAAAAAAGTGTGCCAGTTCCCTCCTCAATGTTCATAGGGACGGAAGCGGAGAGCGCAGAGCGTTGCAAATTCACGGGCGAAGTTCATAAAAACCTTCTGCTTCATTTCTGGCCATTTGTATCAATGGTTTTTGTGCCACAGATTGTGGAGGCTCAAGAGAGGAAACCATCTAAAAATGAGTTTGTATTGGCAGTGCCGGAAGTTAGTGATTTGCAAGAGTTTGGCAATGTAATTGTCAACCACTGGAGACGACAGAGTTCTGACTCAAATTCTTCCGGGCGTCCAAAGAGTTGTCTGATAGATATTCCCATTGAAGGTGGCATGGCGTTTTTGTTTTCTTTGGCAAGGGAAAAACTGCCAAACTTGGACGATGGTGATTTTTTTGATACTGTTTCCCATGTGGAGCTGTATCATTTGAAGAAGCAAGGCAATAAAGTCCGGTTTCTTGATACGGCATCCGTGCGGTTCACCGCCGGAATGTTAAGAGAGTATGACACGATTTGCCGAAATTCCGCACACTTCTTGCTCAAACGGCTTTGGATTTATAACATTGTTGATGAACTGCCGTGGTATAGTCGTGCAACGGACAAACTGTTTTCCCGTATTCCGTGGCGGGAGTTTTTCATTGAATCTGACAAGACACCGAGTTTTGGGAAGTCGGTGCATGAACAATTTACAGGGGAGGGTAATATGAATGACAGGATAGACATAGCGAAAAAGATTTATGATATTGTCGGCGAATTTGTTGCGCGTAGCGCCGAAAAACGCGGCAAAACCAAAGGAGAAGTGGCGGCAAACGCTTTTGTGGAAATTAGAGGCAGAAACGGCGCTGAGTTTGTTAATTATTTCATAGGTTCCATCTGTAGAGTCCCGCAATTTTTTGGTGAAAGAGGTGTTTCGCCAATTGAAGGATTTTTAACCGTCTCTCAGGCTCTTCATGAATCCGAAGAGTCCAAGTCGGAGATAAAGAACCTTACATTATTGGCATTATGCGCTCACTCATGGCAGCGGAAACCAAAAAAGGAAAGCAACGATGACAAAACCCAATCTACAGGAGGAAAACAATGAACTTGTTTGCAACTGTTTTGACACAGGTCGCGCCCACCAGCAATTACCGTGGAGAATCTTTGGAAAATATCGCGGCAATGCAAAAAATCACAATAGGGCGTTTTGAATATCCGATAATCAGCCCCGAGGCAATGCGGAATGCTATCCGTGAAATTTTGCGCGGTTATGACGGCGTTGAATGCAATCGTGAGCGGCTGGAAGACAAGGAGCAGTTAGCGGTAAAATTTGCGGACTATCCTGATGCGGAAAGATACGCCGATGATTTTATTATGGGGTGGTTGATTGCTGTTACAAAAAAGGAACGCGAAAAGATTCTTGACGAATTAAAGAAAGACAAGGGTCGCAACGAGAAGAATTTTACATTCAAAAGAGATTCTTTTCTTCGGATGAACCTTGCGGTGGCGCTTGAACCGTTTCGCCACTCTACAGTTTTTACCCAATCGCCGTTGAATATGGACAGTCCATGGAAGAATGCCGATACAAGTCAACTGTTACACCGTGAGACGGCGGTAACCGCCTTTCAATACCCGCTTGCATTGAATTTGTCGCAATGTGAAACCGAAAAACAGCAAAGTTGGGCGAAACACTTGCTGCAAGCAATTGGAGAGTTAAACGGCGTTGCCGGAAATCATGCGCGCAGTTATTTTGAGATGGCTCCCGTGTCAATAGTAGTTCGTCTCACAAGGCAACTGGTTGCGGGGTATGACACTTACGGTTTTGAAATTGAAAACCCCGGAGCGGGCGGGGTTGGAAAAGGTGTCCATCACTTGCCGGAGATTTTGGACGACATCATAAAAGATGATTTGCCGGGAAATGAATTCCATATTGGAGGCAGGGTTGTTAAAGATTTATCCGATGATGACAGGCAAAAACTGGAGAGTAAAGGGGTTGTGTTAGACCGCAACCCGCAACGCTTGTTGGAAACTGTGTCCAACAAGATGTTTGCATAACAACATGTTTTATCTGTTCATTGAGGCGCGCTTTGCAGCGTTTCGTCCGTTTGCAACAGGCAGTTTTCGTCCGACAGCTCCGTTTCTTACACCGTCCGCCGCCTATGGATTATTGCTGAATCTGGCCGGAGAGGAGATGCGTTCCGAAGACGATGGCAGTTATCCGGCAACAACCATCAAAAGAAACAGTTTGCCCAAAATGGAGATTGCTCTTGGTGTTCCCACTGTTCAGCAGCCATGGAAGTGGGGGAGTGAAAGAAGGCTGGAAATGATTTTTCCGCAAAGTCAAAGTTTGTATCAGCAATTGCACAACTATCCGGTTGGGAATCAGGGGAAGAGCCATGCCCCTCAAACTAAGGGCGGCAAATATAATATCGCTCCCGTCCGCCGCTCTTTTCTTTGCGGCTTGAGAGCGGTTGCAGGTTTTCGTAATTATCAGCCGGACTGTATAGAAAGTCTTGTAAGTGAAGGTCTTCAAGGTAATGACAAGCCAAGATACGGTTTGCCGTTTCTTGGTGACAACAATTTTTTGCCGGACCGCATAGAGATATTGCAGAAGCCGCCGAAATGCCAATGGTTTGTTCCGATTACCGGCGAAATTGAAGAAAAGCCGCCATATTCTAATGTTGGACGCCTTACAGTTACAATTGACCGTGCCGATTCTTCACGCACAAAAACAACGCTTTTCGGACCTGTTCTCAAATCGGCTATTCCTCCTGAAAATGCTTGGACTTTGGTAGATTATTCTTCTTAATGACCATGTTGTCAGAATATACTTTATCTTGTGTTCTTATTTTTGATGCTGAAAGGTGTTGAGTATTGAATCCGCTTGTCCGTTTCTGTTGGGCAGGTAAGTTACTCTACCTTTGATACCGGAAAGCGTTTTTTTTGATCCCGTGAAATGGGGGGTTGCACTTGTATGTGATGCCGAGAGGCGTTGAGCACACCGGACTACTATCTCCAAACGAGTCGGCGTTGAGTTGCACTTGTATGTGATGCCGAGAGGCGTTGAGCACTTGTATGAGCCGGAAATCTGTAATTCTGTAAATGGTTGCACTTGTATGTGATGCCGAGAGGCGTTGAGCACCGCGAAATGGACAGTTTCTCCCGGCGCGCGATGAGTTGCACTTGTATGTGATGCCGAGAGGCGTTGAGCACCAAACAATTGGAGCGATGGCAAACTACATCGGAAGTTGCACTTGTATGTGATGCCGAGAGGCGTTGAGCACAACAAGCATGTTTCTCATTCCAAGTTCAATTTCTTGTTGCACTTGTATGTGATGCCGAGAGGCGTTGAGCACTTAAAGGCGCAAATCTGTCGGGCGCGGATCTTAAAGTTGCACTTGTATGTGATGCCGAGAGGCGTTGAGCACTCCCAAATGGACTGGTCGCCAATTTTGAGATTGAAGTTGCACTTGTATGTGATGCCGAGAGGCGTTGAGCACAGATAAACAAATCTTTTTGGATCCGGCAAAACTCGTTGCACTTGTATGTGATGCCGAGAGGCGTTGAGCACATAGCCGCAAACTGTGGAACGCAGTCTATAATTAGTTGCACTTGTATGTGATGCCGAGAGGCGTTGAGCACCGCATCGCGCGCGTCCTCAAGGTTCGGATGCTTTCGTTGCACTTGTATGTGATGCCGAGAGGCGTTGAGCACGTTGTGGTCGGGGTGAAGTCAAGTCCGAAGCTATGCTGGTTGCACTTGTATGTGATGCCGAGAGGCGTTGAGCACCTGCTACCGGTAGAGTGTTGGCATTTAGCCCTGAATGTTGCACTTGTATGTGATGCCGAGAGGCGTTGAGCACACAGGAGGGGCAAGCCTAGCGGGAGGGTTCCTCTGTTGCACTTGTATGTGATGCCGAGAGGCGTTGAGCACTACTCGCAGCACAGGTCTATTTGTTGCAGTCCCATTGTTGCACTTGTATGTGATGCCGAGAGGCGTTGATCCCTCATTCTTAGGCGACACGACAAAAAGTTCGCAAAATATTTGCGCTTATATGATGCCGAAAGGATTTGAGCGTATCGGCTTGGTGTGAAACTACAGATTTCCCATTACGGTGAAAGCCGCTTTGATTGGGTCAAAACTGTCAATCTTTTTTTCTTTGTAGTTCGTCAAAAACTTGTCTTTGCGCTCAATGCTGATTATTCCCTCACTGTCTTTGAAGGCGACAAACTGCGTTCCGCCGGTTTCTTCGGAGATGTTTTGAAGTATCTTCGGGTAGTTCTTTGAACCGATGAAAATTGAGTGTATGCGGATTCCAAGTTGAGAAGCCCTCTTTCTTTCGGCTTCAAGTTTGAGGTCTCCCGAAGTCGGAATGCCGTCCGTGATGAAAAGAATGTGTTTGTTTCTGCGTCCGCGTCCCCGGAATTCCACAAGGGTCTGCCCGAGGGCGTCTTCATAGTTCGTGTTGCCCGAACAGTCCGTTGACGCGGCGAGGCCAAGAAGCCACTGGTATTCTTTTGTGAAAAAACGGGTCTCTCTGACTTTTTTGAAAGTCTTGTGGTTGAACTCAAGATATCCGACCCTCATGCTTTTGTTTCTGGCGAGTTCAATCACCCCTCTGACGACCGCAGACGCCCACTCGCTATATATCCCCATCATTGAAGTGCTGACATCCCGCAAAACGGCAAGCTCGCCGCCGGTTGATTCTTTCTCTCTCTTCTGAACGCGAGGCAGATTCGGAGATGTGTTCGCAGACCAGAGGAAAAATTCCAGCGGGTCGGAATCCTCAAGCTCAAACACATCCATCTTTTTCCACTTTCTCGGCATTCCGCCGGGATGGTTGGTTTTTGTCGCAATGCTTCGCTGAAAACTTCCCTCAAGCACTTTCATTATCATCTTGATGTTTTTTGCGGTTTTGTAGTTTTTGTATGACACAACTCCGTGCTCGTCCGTGTCTCCGGGACGGGCGGATTTGCTTGATGTGGTTTTTTCGGACAACTCCTTCTGTTTGTCTTCGCCCGCGTTCTGGTCCGGCTGCCCCTTGGGGTCGGAGGGAATGTCCATCCCTTCGGGCGGCTGCATGTTCTCTGTTTTAAGGTCGTTCAAAACCTTGAAAAAGGTTTCTCGGGCGTCCGCAAGCTGCTCTTTGCCCTCTTTTTCCGAATCCTCATCGGGCAATTCCTGTTTGTCATTGTCGGAAATGTCTTTGTCAAACTCGGACTGCGGTTCCGGTTCCTGCGGGGGTTGGTTCAGCTGTTTTTCGGGATTTTTTTTTTAGCGATAATCTGTTCAAGAATGGCGTCAATCTGCGCGTAAACTTCGGGCGGAATACGGAAAATGGTTATGTATTTAAGCACTTCAAGGTCTTGCATCCCGCACGGTGTTCTTCCGTTCATAACCGCATGAGCCCTGATTATCTTGAGCGCTTTGACAAAGAAAGTTCTGTCCGAAATAAGCGAGTTGGTTTCGTTCAGTTTGAAGTCTTCAATAAGAACGCGGACGAATTCCTTGAGACCGAGCTGCACATCTTTCGGTATCGGAGTTGATTTGACCTGTTCGTGCAGTTTGTCAAGCAGGGGTCTGTCCAGCAGTTGGGGGACTTCCACCTTCTCGTCCCTTTCCGCGTAAAGCGAGATAATTTTTTCGGCGACTTCCCAGTCGCCTTTATACGATGTGCCGACCGATTTTATCTGAATCACAAACCTGTCCAGATTTGCGGGGTCAAGCGGCTCGTTGTAATACTCGTCCGCGGTCGGGTTGCTTGTGGCAATCGCGGTCATAAGCGGCAATGAGTCTTCAAAGAATTTTCTCTCATTCAGTATGCGAAGGAGCACATTCAGCGATTCTCCGGGAGCCCTTGATATGTCGTCAAGCAGACAGATTTCAGCCGTCAGTATTCCCCCCTTGACGATTTTCTGCCGGATTATCTCCTCGCTGTCGCTTGCCTCTTTGGAGATGACCATGTCGCCCAGAAGTTCGGAAAGTCTTGTGTCTCTGTGGAGTTGGTAAAAGAAGAACTTCAGTTGAGCGCTCGCCGCCATAATCTCGGACAGCATGGTTTTTGCCGTTCCCGGAGGACCCTCAATGTATATGTGTTCTCTTGACAGAACGCCGAGCAGCAACGCGGTCTTTACTTCTCTGTGACCGATGATGTGCCTGTCAAGCTCTTCCTGAAGCCGTTGAAAAAGTTTTTTGTTCATTGTGGCACGCTTTTTGGTTGAAACGGAAGTATACGCCAATGTTGTTTTTTCGCAAACGGTATTTTGGCAAAACGGGCGGCAAATTGTGTTGATTTGCAGTGCGGTTTTTGTTACGATAAACCTTCAACTTCATATATCATGAAACCAACTCTGATAAAAATCAGCATAAGCCATGACGGGCTTCTTCCCCAACAGAGCATTGATTTGGGCGAAGTCTTGATGCAAAGTTTTCCCAAGAAACTTATGTCGGCGCTTGACTTTGAAAAAGTTAACGATGAAAAAAACAGAACGACTTTTATAGGAATTGCACCCATCTTTGTTGTGGTTGGCGAAAAAAAACAGGAAATTGACATAGAGCTGACCGTTGCTCATCCCGAACTGCGCGACAGGGTGATTGATATCTTTACGGTAAAATTGTCCGACAGTGTCAAATCCGCATCCGTAAAACAGTCCGCCGCAAAATCTTCCGGACAGACGCCGGCAAAAGAAAAACCAAAATCCGCTTCCGCGCTGAAGGCTGGAAAAGCGTCCCCCGTTTCCAAGTCCGCGCCGAAGTCCGCTTCCGTGCCGAAGACTGAAAAAGCGTCATCCGCAGCAAAGTCCGCGCCGAAGTCCGCTTCCGTGCCGAAGACTGGAAAAACGTCCCCCGTTTCAAAGTCCGCGCCGAAGTCCGCTTCCGTTCCGAAGACTGGAAAAACGTCATCCGTTTCAAAGTCTGCGCCGAAATCCGCTTCCGCACCGAAGACTGAAAAAACGTCATCCGTTGCCAAGTCCGCGCCGAAGACTGGAAAAGTGTCATCCGTTGCCAAGCCTGCGCCGAAGTCCGCTTCTGCGCCGAAGACCGGAAAAGTGTCATCCGTTTCCAAGTCTGCGCCGAAGTCCGCTTCCGCGCCGAAGACCGGAAAAACGTCCCCCGCTGCAAAGTCCGCGCCGAAGTCCGCTTCCGCACCGAAATCTGGAAAAGCGTCATCCGCCGCCAAGTCTGCGCCGAAGTCCGCTTCCGCGCCGAAGACCGGCAAAGCGTCCCCCGTTTCCAAGTCTGCGCCGAAGTCCGCTTCCGTTCCGAAGGCTGGAAAAGCGTCATCCGCCGCCAAGTCTGCGCCGAAGTCCGCTTCCGCGCCGAAGACTGAAAAAGCGTCCCCCGTTTCAAAATCCACGCCGAAGTCCGCGCCTTCCACAAAAACGAAACCCGCCGCTTCCGGCAAAAAGAAAGCGCCAAAAACGGCGGAGAAAACCGTAAAGCAGACAAAACAACCCGCCCCCGGCAAGAGTAAAGATAAAGAGTCCGCCTCTAAAGGGAGAAGCAGCAAGTAACCGCCGCATATTCCTGTGCGGAGTTTCAATATGATGGACAAAAAACTTGAGCAGTCTCTCACCTTTGATGACATACTGCTTGTTCCGTCCTTTTCCGAAGTTCTTCCGGGCGATGTTGATGTTTCAACTTTTCTTACAAAATCAATATCGCTGAAAACCCCCCTCATAAGCGCGGCTATGGACACGGTAACCGAGTCCAAAACCGCCATAGCGATGGCGCAGGAAGGCGGCATCGGCGTAATCCACAGAAATCTTGACGTCGATTCTCAGGCGGCGGAAGTTGAAAAAGTGAAAAAATACGAGAGCGGAATGATAGTCAGCCCGCTTACCGTCCGCCCTTCGCACACCGCGCGGGAGGCGATTGAGATAATGAGCTCAAACGGCATAACGGGTCTTCCGGTAACCGAGGAAAACGGGGTTCTCTTGGGCATCATAACAAACCGCGATTTGAGATTTGAAAAACGGGTCTCAAGGTCGGTGAAAGAGATAATGACCCCGAAAGACAGACTCGTTACCGTTATGGAGGGAAATGTTACCACCCGCACGGCGACCGAACTTCTCCATAAGTTCCGCATAGAAAAACTTCCCGTCGTGGATTCAGATTTCCGCCTCAAGGGAATGATAACGATGAAGGACATAGAGAAAATCAAGAAGTTTCCGGGCGCGTCAAAAGACGGTTTGGGAAGACTCATGTGCGCCGCCGCGGTTGGAGTGGGTCCCGACAGGGACGAAAGGGTTGAAAAAGTCAAAGCCGCCGGATGCGATGTGATATTCATAGACACCGCGCACGCCCATTCAAAAAGGGTCATAGAAAGCGTCCGTGAGATTAAATCCAACTTTCCCGGCATTGAAGTGGCGGCGGGCAACATAGCGACATCCGAAGCCGCCGAAGCGCTTATGGATGCGGGCGCAGACGCTTTGAAAGTCGGGGTCGGTCCCGGTTCAATCTGCACGACGAGGGTTGTCGCCGGAGTCGGAGTGCCTCAGATAACCGCCGTGTCAAATGTTGCGTCCGCAGCGAGCAAACGCGGGATTCCCGTGATAGCGGACGGGGGAGTCAAGTTTTCCGGCGATGTTGTGAAAGCGATTGCGTTCGGGGCTTGTTCGGTGATGATGGGCAACATTTTTGCGGGCACGGACGAGGCGCCGGGGGAAGTGGTTCTGTTTCAGGGAAGAACATACAAGGTTTACAGGGGCATGGGCTCAATTGAGTCAATGCGCGGGGGAAAAAGCCGCGACAGATATTCACAGGAAAATGTGATGGAAGCGGGCAAACTTGTCCCCGAAGGCATAGAGGGCAGGGTTCCATACAGGGGAAGTCTCGGCGGGATTGTCTATCAGATAGTCGGCGGACTGAGAGCGGGCATGGGCTATGTCGGCTGCGCGAACATAGAGCGGCTGAGGAACTATTCAAATTTCGTCCTGATAACAAACGCGGGACACAGGGAAGGGCATGTGCACGATGTCATCATCACCCGCGAGGCGCCGAACTACAGGATAGAGTGAGGGCGCGTTTTCCGGCTTTGAGTTCCCGCGGTGAAAAATACCGGTAAAAAACAACGGTGCGAATGGGCTCAAAAGAGCGACATTCTTTCGCAATACCACGACCGCGAATGGGGAACGCCCGTTCATGACGATCGGCTCCATTTTGAATTCCTCTTGCTGGACGGAGCGCAAGCCGGGCTCAGTTGGGAAACGATTCTCAAAAAAAGAGAGAACTACCGCGCCGCCTTTGACAACTTTAATCCCCATAAAATCGCCCGCTACGGAGACGCCAAAATCGATTTGCTGCTTGCCGATGCGGGTATTGTCCGAAACCGGCTGAAGGTTCGTTCGGCGATTTCCAACGCCCGCGCTTTTCTTGCGATTCAAAAGGAGTTCGGCTCCTTTGATTCGTATGTGTGGAATTTTGTCGGCGGAAAAACCATACTTAACAAATGGAAACACAAGTTGCAAATCCCCGCGAGCGGCAAAGAGTCGGACGCCCTGTCGCGCGATTTGAAAAAGCGCGGAATGTCGTTTGTCGGCACAACCATTATCTACGCCTATATGCAGTCGGCCGGGATGGTAAACGACCACACCGTGAATTGCTTCCGTCACAATGTGTGCGGATAGCGCCGCTTTCTGCTATACTTCCCGCGCGATACCGGCGGGCGGGTTTTGATTCGCCCGTTTCTTCGTTTTTTTAAAGAGAGCAAGAATGAAACAGACCGTTCTGGTAATTGATTTTGGGTCTCAATACACCCGCCTGATAGCGAGGCGCATTCGTGAACAGGGCGTTTTTTCGGAGATAAAACCGCACACGGTTACGGCTGTGGAAGTCGGGAAGATTTCGCCCAAAGCGATAGTTCTTTCGGGGGGACCGTCAAGCGTTTGGGACGAGGGCGCTCCGGGGCTTGACGGGGCGATTGCGGACATGGGGATTCCTGTTCTCGGAATATGCTATGGGATGCAGCTGCTTGTCCGAATGCTCGGAGGGGAGGTTGAGCGGTCTTCCAAAAGGGAGTTCGGTCCCGCAAGTTTGGAGATAAACGACAGAGACGGTCTGTTTTTTGATTTTCCCCACAAAGCCGATGTCTGGATGTCTCACGGAGACAGGGTTGCCAGTCCGCCGGACGGTTTTGTGGCTGTCGCCGGAAGTTCCAACGCTCCGGTTGCCGCGATAAAACACGCCGGAAAAAAGATATTCGGAACGCAGTTTCATCCCGAAGTGGCGCACACGCCCGAAGGCGGCAAGATGCTTTCCAATTTTCTTTTCAGAATCGCCGGATGCGAAAAATCGTGGACACCGGAAGCGTTCACCGAGCGGGCGGTCGGGGCGATTCGGAAAAAGGTCGGAAGTTCAAAGATTATATGCGCCCTTTCCGGCGGGGTTGATTCGTCCGTAACGGCGGCTCTTGTGCGCGAGGCGGTCGGCGGTTCTCTCACATGCATTTTTGTTGACACGGGGCTTTTGCGTCTCGGCGAGGGGGACGAGGTTGTCAATATGTTCGCCAATCTGGGCGTTGAAGTTGTGCGCGTCAACGAGGAGGAAAGTTTTATCGGGAAACTCGGGGGCGTTGCGGACCCGGAGCAAAAGAGAAAGATAATAGGGCGTGAATTCATATCGGTTTTTGAGCGCGAGGCGCGGAAAATTGAGGGTGCGGATTTTCTTGCTCAGGGAACTCTCTATCCCGATGTGATAGAGAGCGCGAACCTTTCGGGTTCCGCAGTTACAATCAAAACCCACCACAATGTGGGCGGTTTGCCTGAAAGGATGAACTTGAAACTGGTTGAGCCGTTGCGCGATCTTTTCAAAGATGAAGTTAGGAAGGTCGGAAGTCATCTCGGCATTCCGGGCAATGTTCTAAACCGTCATCCGTTTCCGGGACCCGGTCTTGCGATAAGGATACTCGGAGAGGTGACGCCCGAATTTCTTGACATTCTCCGCCGCGCGGACGCGATCTTCATTGAGGAGATAAGAGCGGCGGGAATATACGATGACATTTGGCAGGCGTTTGCGGTTTTTCTTCCCGTGCGGACGGTCGGCGTTATGGGAGACAAGAGAACCTATGACAATGTTATTGCGCTGAGGGCGGTAACAAGCACGGACGGAATGACGGCGGACTGGGCGAAGATCCCCCCCGATGTTCTTGAGAGGGCTTCAACGCGGATAATAAATGAGATTGAGGGCGTGGGACGGGTTGTTTATGACATTTCCACAAAACCGCCGGGAACGATTGAGTGGGAGTGAGGATTGCAGTTTCCGCTTGTTCCTGTCTGAATAGCGTAATGGACATAAACACTCTTTCCGTCCAATCGGCTTCAACTGTCAGAGCGGTTTCTGAAAAATCAACAATTCTGTGAATAAAAGAGTAAGGGGAATCTACGGTGTCTCCTCTGAGACAGCGGGAACCAAGGCATGAAATGAAAGCAAATGAACGCCAAACCGAAGATAAAAATTCACAAGTGCTTTCCCTGCTTCAGCAAGTAGTGGAAAAATCTTCACGGGGGGATTACATCTACAGGGGGGAAACGGAATATTTCAAGAAAGTTTCTTCCACGCTCTACAGGGAGTATGAAGACGAGATTGACTCGGAGAAATTTGATATTGAAGTTGTGCAACAAGAAATTTTGGAGCAGGTCAAGGAATATACCACCTTTACCGATGAAACGGATATCCTCATGGAGTTGCAACACTACGGCGGCAAAACAAACCTGATTGATTTTACAACCGACTATCTGACATCTTTGTTTTTCGCTTGCGACGGTTCATCCGACAAAGACGGCAGGATTATACTGCTGAACAGAAATTCCACTCAGGGCAAAGTCAAGTCTCCAAAAAAGAATCAGAACAATCGGGTTATCTCACAAAAAAGTATTTTTGTTCAATCACCGAAGGGTTATCTTGATGAAAGTGAATTTGTTGTCATAACAATTTCCAAAAGTTTGAAAAAATCGGTTTTGGAACATCTCAGCAAATATAACGGTATTGCCACAACCACCATTTACAACGATATTTTCGGCTACATTCAGAACCGGACAAAACACAAAAGCGCCCACGCGGAGTTTTTCAGGGGTGTTACCTGCCGAAACAAAGGCGGTTACGAGAAGGCGATTGAACACTACGACAACGCCATTGAGCAAAAATCCGGTTTTGTTGCGGCATACAACAACCGAGCCCTTGCCAGATCCAACCTTGGGGATTATGAGGGAGCGATAGCCGACTATGACCAAGCCATTAAGTTGGATTCCGGTTATGCCAAGGCATACAATAATCGGGGTATTGCCAGACGCGAGCTTAGGGACTATGAGGGGGCGATAGCCGACTATGACCAAGCCATTAAGTTGGATTCCGTTTACGCCAAAGCATACAATAACCGGGGTGTCGCCAGATATAACCTTGGAGATTACAAGGGAGCGATAGCCGACTATGACAGAGCCGTCAAGTTGGATTCCGACTATGCCAATGCATACAATAATCGGGGTATTGCCAAATCGGAACTGAGGGAAAACTACGACACATCATCGGCATTGTCAGATTTTCAACAAGCTCTGATCTTGGCAAAACAACAGGGCAATAATGAACTTCTGCAAACAGTGGAATTGAAAATAAAACAGACGGAAGAAAAATGTTGTTGCGCTCATGGTGGTGACAAACATGGATGAAATGACGGTGGAATTGCTTAGGTGTTTGATAATTATTTAGAAAAATAAAGAGTGCTCTATACGGTATGGAAGTGTCTTCAAAATGGCCTGAAGAGGGAGAAGTAACAGAGTTGGGGGGGGGCTATACGAATACTTTGAAACCCACCAAACCGGTAAGAAAGACTATGATAGCAATTCCGCCGTAAATGCGGTTGATGTGATTGGAGTTACGCTCTACTTTGTCCGGCAGTCCAATCAGTGTGGACAGCATTCCTTCAAGTCTCGCAATTGCTTCTGTCCCGCCAAGCAAGAACCTAAATTCTCCGGCCGCGTTTGTGCATACGCTCAATATCGGCTTGAAAGCCAACTCCGTCATCAAATCCCTCTCCATCGCCGGTTAGCAACACAACAATGCCGGAGTTGCCGTTGTAGTCAACAAGGTCTCTCGTATTCTGTATCGCGCATCCGCTTCTTCCGCGCTCACCCGCAAGAGCGCGGGCGCCGATAAACAGATTTGAATTGTCCCAGCAAATAAAACACTCCGGTTTGTTATTTGAAATACCTTTTCTATTTCTCTTTCTTCAAAAGCGCAAAATCTCTGAACGCTCCAACAAGTTCCCACCCTTCATTGCCGAGTTTGTTAAAAGCGTTTTCCATATCAATACGCGATTTGTCCACTTTGTTTTTCGCTTCCTCAACGGACACATCTATGTTGTGATCGGATGAGTTTTCAACCAGACTTTTGAACGGAACAATTTTATACTGCCATTTTTTCATTCTGTTTCCTTGCCCGCCTCTTCACCGCCGGACATTTTCTCTGCGGTTTTCCTCTTCATCAATTGGCACAAACTCCGCATTGTCGCTTGCGTCCTTAAGTTCTTTGAGATGTTTCTTGCGGTCTTTTTCCTGAAGTAAGCCCCCAAGAGATGTTTCTCTCAACAATCCGCACATCAAAAATCTTTTCATTGTCAGTCATTTTGTTTTTTCTCCCGAATGCGGGCAAGCCGCAAAAACTGTGCGCCCCGCTTTTGCCGGAACGGCTTAGGTGTTACAATTCTATACGGTTTTGCCTGAACATAAAAGCACAAAAAGCGACTTTCTCGCCGTTGACATTGGAAATACAAACATTGACGCGGCGCTTTTCCGCAACTGCTTCGCAAACACGGGGCGGTGGGAAGCAGTTGCGCATGTAGAGATTCCACTGTCAGATTCGGACGGTCTCGCGGGATGCCCTTTCGGACGGCTTCCGTTCCGTTCCCGACGGCGCGGTTGTCGGCTCGGTCAGGGGAAGGTTTTTCGCAAACCGCGGCGGATGCGGTTGAGTCCGTTTTCGGATTGACGCCGCTTGTCGCAGACTGCTCGATGGATACGGGTCTTGAAATTGGCGTATGAAAGTCCGCAAGACCTCGGAATTGACCGGCTTGCAAACGGCCGCCGCTCTTTTTGCCCGAACCGGAAAAGACTGCATAGCCGTTGATTTGGGGACCGCGACAACTTTTGACTGCGTTTCTTCCGGCGGGCGTTATCTGGGGGGCGCAATCGCGGCGGGGTCTTGAATCGTTCCGCCGGACGCTTGAGAGAGACGCTCCGGCGCTGCCCGAAACGCCGCTTGAATTTCCGCAGTCCGTTATCGGCGTGAATACTGAACACTGCAAAAAGTCCGGCACAATGTTCGGCTACGCGCAAATGGTTGACGGAATGGTTCGGGCTCTGTCATCCGAAATGGGAGGCGCTCCGCTTGTTGTGGCAACGGGCGGGTTTGCGTCCGTTGTTTCGGAAGGATGCGAAAGTTTTTTCGGAAACCGACAGTCTGCTTACTCTGAAAGGGTTTGTCGTAATTTTGCTTAAAAATGGAAAAATTCTTTCTTTATAAAAAGGAGGCGGAAAAGCCGTATTTTGTTCTTATTGTCGGCGAAAAGGCTTGGCTTGTCGCTTTTTCCGCTCCGTTTGAGCCGATGAAAAAACGGCTTGCGGTGGAAATTTCGCCGGAAGACGAGGGGATAACCCGTCCGTTTGACTCGGCTGCGGGTTTGATTGAAAGCGGGGAAGTTGTTTTCAACAGGGAAGGCGGCGCGAAAATTGATTTTACCGTACTTTCAAGTTCCGGCTCTCTGATGAGCGGCAATTTTGTTTTCATAGTGCCGTCTTGGGGAAAGCGCACAAAGAGGCGGCTGTGGGTGATTGTCAAATCGCGCAAATAAAAATCAAAAGGAGAAAAGAGATGATAAAACACATAGTTATGTGGAGGCTGAAAGACAGGGAGAAGAACGCTCCCGAACTGAAGGCGATGCTTGAGGGGTTGAAGGAGAAAATACCTCAAATCAGGGAGATTGAAGCGGGAGTAAATTTCAACCCTTCCGAAGCCGCCTCCGATGTTGTTCTTTATTCCGCGTTTGACGATGCGGAATCTCTCGCCGTTTACCAGAAACATCCCGACCATGTGAAGGTTGCGGAGTTTTTAAGGCGGACGGCGACTGACAGGCGGGTTGTGGATTTTGAAAAGTAAGAACCGATTTGACAGGGTGATTTTTTTCTTGGTCGCTGATATGGAGAATGCCGACAATTGGTAGTATACTTTAGATGATGACTATGCAAGCCAAGGTTCCCAAAATGTTTTCGGTTCCGCAGTATTCCAGCACCACAGACTATGAGGAGTCTTTGCGCAATTTGCTGGAAAGCGACCTTGATTTTCACGGTTCAAACGGAAGGCATTCCACTCATGCGTGGCATCCGTTTCCGGCTAAATTTCCTCCCTTGTTGCCACAAACTTTTATACAAAAACTGACTTTGGAAGGCGAGATAGTTTTTGACCCGATGATGGGTTCGGGAACTACGCTTGTGGAAGCGGTCAGGTTTGGCAGAGTAGCCGTAGGGTGTGATATTGACCCTTTGGCGCGTCTGATAACTGAGGTGAAATTGCGTCCTCCGGATTACCGACAGGCAATGAAAGAAGGGTCTAAAATAGCCTTCTTTGCAATGAAGAAATTGAACGAGAGGAAAGAGTTTCTCTTGTCTGATATTGAGAGGCGTTTTGACAGCTCCACAAAAGATTTCGTTGACTATTGGTTTTTAAGAGATACTCAGATTGAACTTCTGTCGCTACTTTTGGAGATTGAGAAAGTAAAATCATCCATTTTGCGTGATTTCTTCAAAATGGTTTTCTCTTCGGCAATCATAGCAAAATCTGGCGGCGTATCTCTTGCTCGTGATTTGGCGCATACAAGACCGCACAAAGACTTTCAAAAAAAGCCAAAACCAGCGATTGATGAGTTCTGCAAGATTTTACGCCGCAACCTTCAAAGTGTTTCCGAAGCATCAAACGGCACTGAGATATACGATGCGAATGCGGATTCACTGCCTATGCCGGACTGTTATGCAGACCTTATAGTCACTTCTCCTCCCTATGCAAACAACGCTATTGATTATATGAGGGCGCACAAATTTTCATTAGTCTGGTTTGGCTATTCGGTGGGTGAATTGAGCAGATTGCGCTCAACCTACATTGGACATGATTCTGCTGGAAAATTTGTCGGAACGGTCTTGCCGGATGAGTGCGAAAAAACTGTTTCGGAACTTAAAAGGGTTAACAGTAAAAAAGCGTCTGCATTACGGCGTTATTTTTGTGAAATGAGGCGGGTGATTGGCGAGATGCACCGTGTTCTAAAGACAGGCAAGGCGGCTGTTATGGTAGTCGGGTCTTCCGTTTTGTCCGGGGTAAATACCCAAACCCACAAGTGTCTTGCGGATTTGGGAAGGGAATGCGGTTTTCATCTGGTCGGAATCGGCTCAAGGCAAATTGATCGCAATAGGCGTATGATGCCAGCTCGGTGGGCTAATCAAAATCGTACAAGCATAGAAAAAAGAATGCATGAAGAGCATATTGTGGGGTTCCTGAAGAAATGATAAATGCAAACAACTTGCGAGAGGAATATCACAGTCTTTTGTTTGAAAATGTTCTTTACATTGACAAATCCGGTATTCCAAACAATGCGGATAAAAGCAGTCCCGTCAGTGTTGCCTTGTCAAAATCCATTGTTGAAAAGATAGGAATATCTCCGAGAGGTGAAGCGATCTCCGGCCAGACGGTGGGAAGCAGGTTTGAGAAAATAACTTCCGACTATATTGAAAAGTGTTTCAGGCGAGTAAATCACTTGCGTCCCGGAAATTGGAAATTTTCATGCGGAGGTCGGATAGATGATTTTGAGCAATACGAACATCTTTCACGAATTGTTGAAGTCTTAAAAAAAGAAGATGAATTGAGAGCTGCTTTCGGAGACTATTTAATAAAGCCGGACATTGTTGTTTCACGTTTTCCCGTTGAAGATTCTGAGATTAACATGCAAGACGAATATTTGGATACCGATGGAGATGTTGCGATTCATACTCCTTTGAGACTGAAGAATTCGGGAAAATCTATACTTCACGCCAGTATTTCTTGTAAGTGGACGATTCGTAGCGATCGGTCTCAAAACGCCAGAACCGAGGGATTAAACCTCATCCGTAACCGCAAGGGCAAGACTCCCCACATAAGTATTGTTACCGCGGAACCTACCCCTCAGAGAATAGCGTCTCTCGCGCTTGGAACCGGAGATATAGACTGCGTATATCATTTTGCCCTGAAGGAATTGAAGGAAGCGGCTTATGAACTGGAAGACCAAAGCTCATCCAAAGACATGGTTGACATTCTCATATCAGGAAAAAGACTTCGTGATATAAGCGATTTGGTTTTTGACTTGATGGTATGAGTTGGAACAAGCGGTTAACTTTTATTTCTTTCTCCCTTTTTCTCTCAATTTTGAACCTTTGGGTGATTGAGTGTTCCGCCTCCGCCAATTCGCCGGGCGCAATGGTGAGCGCGGCAAACCCTTATGCGGTTCGGGCGGCGGTTGAGATTCTCCGCAAAGGCGGCTCCGCCGTGGATGCGGCGATAGCGGCGCAGATGGTGTTGAATCTTGTGGAACCGCAGTCTTCCGGGATAGGCGGGGGCGGGTTTATGCTTCACTGGGACAACAAAAAGAAAAAACTTTCCTCCTTTGACGGAAGGGAAACCGCTCCGTTTGCGGCGGACGGAAATCTGTTTGCTCCGGCGGGAAAACCGATGAAATGGGCGGACACGGTGGTTGGCGGACTTTCAGTTGGAACTCCCGGTTTGCTTGCAATGCTTGAAAAAGCGCATAAAAAACATGGAAAATTAAAATGGAAAACTCTTTTTGAACCGGCGATAAATCTCTCAAAAAACGGGTTTTCCGTTTCCCCGAGACTGAGCATGATGGTTGAGGAAATGTCTTCCGGCATATTCCGTCCCGAACAAAAAGCGCATGATTATTTTTTCGCCGATTCGGGAAAACCCGTTGTCGCGGGCGCGGTTTTAAGAAATCCCGCGTTTGCAAAAACGCTTGAGAAAATAGCAAAAAAAGGCGTCCGCCCGTTTTATCGCGGAGCCGGAGCGGAAAACATTGTTCGCGCCGCGCGCAAGGCGGGCGGGCTGCTTTCAAGTTCCGACCTCCGTTCATACCGCGCGGTTGAACGCAGTCCGGTCTGCTCCTCATACCGGAAATATATTGTGTGCGGCATGGGTCCTCCGACTTCGGGAGGAATAGCGGTTATTCAAATCCTCAAAATTGTTGAGCGGTTTGATATGGCGTCTCTGAGTCCGATGTCCCCGGAAGCGGCGCATGTTTTTACCCAGGCGGCGCGTCTTGCCTATGCGGACAGGGATGTTCACATTGCCGACCCGGATTTTCATCCCGTTCCGGTGAGCCGTTTGACGGATTCCGGCTATCTGAAAAAACGTTCGGATTCCGTCAATCCCATCGTGGACATGGGCAAAGCGGCGTCCGGAATCGCCGGAGGGTGCTTGGCTGACAGAGGCGGAGCGTTTGAACTTCCCTCAACAACTCATATCTCCGTTGTTGACGGCCGGGGCGATGCCGTCTCAATGACTTCCAGCATAGAGAACGCTTTCGGTTCAACTTTGATGGCGGGGGGATTTTTGCTGAACAACCAGCTCACCGATTTTTCATTTTCCCCGCGCGGCAAAAACGGATGTTTAATTGCCAACCGTGTGGAGCCGGGCAAAAGACCGAGAAGCTCAATGGCTCCGACAATGGTTTTTGATGAGAACGGGGAACTGCGCCTTGTAATCGGCTCTCCGGGCGGAAGCAGAATAATCAACTATGTCGCCCGGACGATTATCGCGGTTGTGGACTGGGGCATGGATGTTCAGTCCGCGGTCAATCTTCCTCACTATGTAAACCGCAACGGGAAAACCGAACTTGAACTCGGCTCCGATACGCGGCGTCTTACCCCCGCGCTTGTCAAACTCGGACACGAGGTTGAGGTCAAAAAACTTGTGAGCGGTTTGCATGCGATTGAGGTTACAAAGAACGGTTTGAAAGGCGGAGCGGACCCGAGGCGGGAGGGGGTTTCCATTGGTATTAAAATGCGTTAGTTCCCGTTTTCATGCGCGGTCAGTTTCGCTTTCTTGTCCCTGCGTCTTCCAATTAAATATCCCGCCGCCGGATAGAAAATGAACTGTCCGAGCAAAATGGTGATGAAAAACAGATAGGAAGTCTCGCCGATCGGTCCGAAAACCAGAGAGAGCAGGAAGCCTATCAGCACCGCCGGCAAATAAAGGAAGTAAAACAGTTCTCCCAGCACGGAGCCCAATACTCCCCCAAGCGCGAAAGCGCCGCCGAGTATCAGCGAGGAAGACATTGATACCGCAAGTCCGATTAAAAGCCCTTTGATTCGTCCCGACATCTCTAAAACCTCGTCCCGCCCCGTTTTATTTTGACCCTTGAAGTTGAGAAAGCGGGAATTTCAAGGGAGGCGGTTTGACCTTTCTTCAGTTTTTGGCAGCCGAGCGCGGCTATCATCGCGGCGTTGTCCGTGCAGAGTGAGGGCGAGGGAATTGACAGTTTTATATTTTCCCGTTGAAAAATTTTTCCGGCTTTTTCCCTGAGTCTTGAATTGCAAGCCACTCCGCCCGTTACGGCGAAATTCCGGATTCCGGTTTTTTTGACCGCCAGCAGAGATTTTTCAATAAGCGTGTCAACAATCGCCTCCTGATAACCGGCGCAGATGTCGTTCAGTTTTTTGCCTTCGGGTTTTCCGTGTTTTTCCACGGCGCAGACAAGCGAAGTTTTCAGCCCGCTGAAGCTGAACCATAAAGTGTCCCGCCCCGACAGCGGACGCGGAAAATCAATTTTCCGGGGGTCTCCGTCTTTTGCCAGACGGTCTATCTCCGCTCCTCCCGGATAGCCGAGTCCGAGAGCTTTTGCCGCTTTGTCAAACGCTTCACCGGCGGCATCGTCCCGCGTTGTGCCGAGAATCTCAAGGTCTGTGTGGTTTTTTACAAGATAAAGACTTGTGTGCCCGCCGGACACCACAAGGGCGATGAAGGGGAACTCCATGTCCCGCTCTATTGTTACGGAGGTGGCATGCGCGTGCAGGTGGTCAACCCCGACAAGAGGTTTTTCCAGAGCAACGCATAGGGACTTTGCCGTAGTCAGCCCTATCATAAGACATCCGAGCAGTCCCGGTCCGAGGGTTACGGCAACGGCGTCTATCTCGGCAAGTTTTGTGTTTGCCGTGTCAAGCGCTTCCTCCAGAACCGGAATTATGGCTTCAAGGTGTTTTCTGGAAGCGAGTTCCGGCACAACTCCTCCAAACGGTCTGTGATGCGGTATTTGCGATGACACCGTGTTTGAAAGAATTTCCACACCGTCCGCAACAACTGATGCGGAAGTTTCATCGCATGAAGACTCTATTCCAAGAACTTTCGGGCGGCTCATCGGTTTGTAATTCTACACCCTTTTGCCACAAACTTTCCTTTGTGTGTTATATTTGCCCGAAGAGACAGTTTTTTATCTTATGTCTGAAAAAGAAAAATCGTGCGGCGTTATTGACCGGAACCCCTTTCCGGGCTCAAAGAAAGTTTATGTTCAGGAAAAACCGGACGGTGTGCGGGTTGCAATGCGGCGAATTGACCTTGAAGAGACAAGCGGCGCCGGGAACCCGCCCGTTTTTGTTTATGACACAAGCGGACCTTACACCGACCCCGATGCCGACATAGATGTCAGAAAGGGTCTCCGTCCTTTAAGGGAGAAGTGGATAAAAGACAGGGGCGATGTTGAGGAGCTGCCGGAGCGGAGCTCCGCTTGCGCTTGTAATTCCGAGGATCTTGACGGGGAGAATATTTTTGAGTTTTCCAGTCCTCCGCTCAGGGCGAAATCCGGCGGCTGTGTCACTCAGATGAGTTATGCCAGACGCGGAATTGTTACTCCCGAAATGGAGTATGTTGCGATAAGGGAGAACCGGAAAATTGAAAGCGGCACGGGCGGCGCATCCGGAATCCGCGGGATTATCAGTCCCGAATTTGTCCGCGATGAGGTTGCGCGGGGAAGGGCGATAATTCCGAACAACATAAACCATCCGGAGTCGGAGCCGATGATTATAGGGCGCAATTTTCTTGTAAAAGTCAACGCCAACATAGGGAATTCGGCGGTTACCTCCGGCATAGAGGAAGAGGTTGAAAAAGCGGTGTGGGCATGCCGCTGGGGCGCGGACACCATAATGGACCTTTCCACGGGAAAGAGAATCCATCAGACAAGGGAGTGGATAATAAGAAACTCGCCCGTTCCGGTCGGTACGGTTCCGATATATCAGGCGCTTGAAAAGGTTTCGGGAAAACCGGAGGAACTGACATGGGAAATTTTCAGGGACACTTTGCTTGAACAGGCGGAGCAGGGAGTTGACTACTTTACGATTCACGCCGGAGTTTTGCTGAGATACATACCGCTTACCGCCGGACGCCTCACGGGCATTGTGTCGCGCGGCGGGTCGATAATGGCGAAGTGGTGTCTTTCCCGTCACAAGGAGAACTTTCTTTATGAAAAATTCGGCGAAATTTGCGAAATAATGAAGTCCTACGATGTCGCCTTTTCTCTCGGAGACGGTCTCAGGCCCGGCTCAATTGCGGACGCCAACGACAGGGCACAGTTCGCCGAACTTGAAACCCTCGGGGAGTTGACGAAAAAGGCGTGGGAGAACGACGTTCAAGTGATGATAGAAGGACCCGGACACATTCCCATGCACCTTATAAAGGAAAATGTGGACAAAGAGATTGAGATTTGCAGCGAAGCGCCTTTCTACACCCTTGGCCCTCTCACAACTGACATCGCTCCCGGTTACGACCACATAACCTCGGCAATCGGCGCGGCGGAAATCGGACGGCACGGCACGGCAATGCTCTGCTATGTGACGCCGAAAGAGCATCTCGGACTGCCGAATAAAAAGGATGTGAAGGACGGCGTTATCGCCTACAAAATCGCCGCTCACGCGGCGGACCTCGCAAAAGGTCATCCGTCCGCGCAGACAAGGGATGACGCGCTCAGCAAAGCGCGTTTTGATTTTCGCTGGAACGACCAGTTCAACTTGTCGCTTGACCCCGACACCGCGCGGGGATACCACGATGAAACCCTGCCGTCTGAAAACGCAAAGAGCGCTCATTTCTGCTCAATGTGCGGGCCGAAATTCTGCTCAATGGAGATAACACAGCAGATTAGGGAATACGCCGAAAAACAGGGTGTTTCCGAAAACGAAGCGGTGAACTTGGGGCTTGAGGAAAAGGCAAAAGAGTTCAAGGAAAAAGGCGGAAGTATTTACACCGGAGCGGAAAAGGTTTAAGGTTTATACATGGTAGCCGGTATGAAAACGGGCGGGGAAAGCGGGGAAAAACTGCGCGAAGTCGTCAAACAGTATTACGGCCGCACACTCAGGTCTTCTTCCGACTTGAAGACCAACGCCTGTTGCGAAGCCTCAAACGGCGCTTTTGCCGATATCATTTCCCAACTTCACGAGGAAGTAACCTCCAGATACTACGGTTGCGGTTCGGCTATTCCTCCGCTGCTTGAGGGGATGAATGTGCTTGACCTCGGCTCCGGTTCGGGACGGGACGCTTTTATTCTTTCCAAACTTGTGGGCGGCGACGGCTCGGTTGTCGGCGTTGACATGACCGATGAGCAGCTTGAGATTGCACGCCGCCATATTGACTATCACACCTCTGTTTTCGGCTACAAAAAGCCGAATGTGACTTTCAGAAAAGGTTATATTGAACTTCTTGAAGGCGCGGGAATTTCCGAAGGCGAGTTTGATATTGTGGTTTCAAACTGCGTTGTGAACCTTTCTCCCGACAAGCTTTCCGTTCTCAGGGAGGTTTACAGGGCGCTGAAACCGGGCGGAGAGTTTTATTTCAGTGATGTTTACGCCGACAGGCGCATTCCGCGCGATATTGCGGAAAATCCCGTTCTATACGGTGAATGTCTCGGAGGCGCTCTTTACAGTGAAGATTTTCGCAGGATAGCCGCAACCGCGGGCTTTGCGGACTGCAGGGTTGTGGATTCAAAGCCCGTAAACATTGACAATCCCGAAGTCGCCTCGCTTGTCGGCGGCGCAAAGTTTGATTCGGTAACATACCGTCTTTTCAAGATTCCCGAACTTGAGGATGCCTGCGAAGACTACGGGCAGGCGGTGCTGTATAAGGGCGGGATTGCGGATTTCCCTCTTTTCTTTGATTTGGACGCCGGACACCGGTTTGAAAAGGGAAGGGTGATGCCGATCTGCGCCAACACATTCCTGATGCTGAAAAAAACGCGGTTCTCACCGCATTTTGATTTTTTCGGCGATATGAGAACACATCTCGGAATCTTCGCCGACTGCGGAAATTCCGTTTCCGATTCCGGCCTGATACCGGACGGCTCATGCTGCTGAAGCCTCCATACGACAATTTTTTACATCACATTCCGGCATTTGCGGGAGGCGGTTTTTTCGCCGGATTTCCCGTTTGCCAAAGCGGTAAAAAGCCGTTTTTACACTGTAAAAACGCGCCGTATATGTTTCTTGAAGTATACAATTATACAGTTATACAGGTAGTTTGAATGGCATTATGAATATAATGCATTACCTTTTGTTTGTTAAGGAGATTAGATAACCGTTTCCATTGTCTCCGGTGTAACATTTGCTTGTGATTTGCCGGTGCGTCACCCCCCGTCTCGGTTGCGGCGGGGCGGTTTGTTCGGTATAACTTGACCTGAATTCTTCCGATGCCAAAGCGAACAGATATTCAAAGCATACTCATAATCGGTTCCGGCCCCATTGTCATAGGTCAGGCGTGCGAGTTTGACTACTCCGGCACTCAGGCGTGCAAGGCGCTCAGAAAAGACGGATACAAGACCGTCCTTGTAAACAGCAATCCCGCCACCATAATGACCGACCCGTCAGTCGCAGACCGCACTTATATTGAGCCGATTGAGCCCGAAACGGTTGCGAAAATCATAGAAAAAGAGCGTCCGGACGCTCTTTTGCCCACTCTCGGCGGTCAGACGGCTCTCAATGTGGCGGTCAGTCTCGCCGAAAACGGAACGCTTGAAAGGTTCGGCGTGCAACTTATAGGGGCGAATCTTGAGGCGATAAAGAAAGCCGAAAGCAGGGAACTGTTCAAGAAAGCGGTGTTGAAAATCGGACTTGACCTGCCGGAGAGCGGACTTGCCCGCAATATGGAAGAGGCGTGGAATGTGGTTGAGAGCATCGGCTTTCCCGCAATTATAAGGCCCTCGTTCACTCTTGGCGGGGGAGGAGGCAGCATTGCCTACAATCGGGAGGAGTTCTCCCGTTATGCGGAGGCGGGAATTGATTCCAGTCCGGTTGGGGAGATTTTGGTTGAGCAGTCGGTTCTGGGCTGGAAGGAGTTTGAGCTTGAGGTTATGAGAGACCTTATGGACAACGTCGTCATTATATGCTCAATTGAAAACCTTGACCCGATGGGGGTTCACACCGGCGACAGTATAACGGTCGCCCCCGGCCCAGACGCTTACGGACAAGGAATATCAGCGGCTCCGTGACGCTTCGGTCGCAATCATAAGGGAGATAGGGGTGGACACCGGAGGTTCAAACATACAGTTTGCGGTGAATCCCGAAAACGGAGAGTTTGTCGTGATTGAGATGAATCCGAGGGTTTCAAGAAGTTCCGCTCTCGCTTCAAAAGCGACCGGTTTTCCAATCGCCAAAATCGCCGCGAAACTCGCCGTGGGATACACGCTTGATGAAATATCCAACGATATAACCCGCCACACTCCCGCCTCGTTTGAGCCGACAATAGACTATGTTGTTGTGAAGATCCCCAGATTCGCTTTTGAGAAATTTCCGGACACAACCTCAGTTCTCACAACGCAGATGAAGTCCGTGGGCGAGGCGATGGCGATAGGAAGGACCTTCAGGGAATCCCTTCAGAAAGCCATGAGATCTCTTGAGGCCGACCGCTCTTTTTTTGAGCCGACAAGCGATGACAGGGAATTTGTCAGGCAGAAACTCAGCGCTCCCGGACCGGAAAGAATATGGTTTGTCGCGGACGCTTTCCGGCTTGGAATTGATGAGGAGGAGATTTACCGCCTCACTTCAATAGACCCGTGGTTTCTCCGCAACATATCCCTGATAGTGGAACAGGAAAACTCAATAAAGCGATACAGAGGCTCGCTTCCGCCCGCGGAAGTTCTCAGGCGGTCAAAAGAAAACGGGTTTTCCGATGTCGCGATGGCAAGTTTGCTTGACAAGACGGAGGACGAAATAAGAGACGAGCGCAAGCGGCTCGGAATTGTTCCTTCATACAAAATGGTGGACACCTGCTCGGCGGAGTTTGAGTCTTACACTCCCTATCTCTACTCTTCATACGACCCGCAGAGTGAAGCGCCGGTTACGGACGGGAAAAAGATTCTGATTCTCGGCGGCGGTCCCAACAGGATAGGGCAGGGGATAGAGTTTGACTACTGCTGCGTTCACGCGTCTTACGCCCTTAAAGAGCGCGGGTTTGAGACGGTTATGGTCAACTGCAATCCCGAAACCGTCAGCACGGATTACGACACTTCGGACAGACTCTATTTTGAGCCGCTCACGCTTGAGGATGTTCTCTCAATAGTTGACAGGGAAAAGCCCGAAGGCGTAATCGTCAATTTTGGCGGGCAGACTCCGCTCAACCTTGCGGTTCCGCTTGAGAAAAGAGGGGTGAAGATAATGGGAACTTCCCCGGACGGTATAGACCTTGCGGAGGACAGGGAGAGGTTTGGCAAACTTGTGTCCGAACTCGGTTTGAAGCAGCCCGCGGGCGCGATTGCGCGAAGTTCGGAGGAAGCGGTTCTCAAGGCGGGGAAGATAGGGTATCCGGTTGTCGTGCGTCCCTCGTATGTTCTCGGAGGCAGGGCGATGGAAGTGGTTTATGAGGAAAACACGCTTGTCCGCTACATAAATGAGGCGGTCAGGGTGTCTCCCAGACGCCCGATACTGATAGACGAGTTTATGAAAAATTCGGGAGAAGTGGATGTTGACGCGGTTTGCGACGGCAAGACCGTTGTTGTCGGCGCGGTGATGGAGCACATAGAGGAGGCGGGAGTTCATTCGGGCGACAGCGCCATGGTAACGCCTCCGGTTTCAATGGAAAAAAAGACCGTTGACGAGATAATAGCGCAGACAAAATCCCTCGCCCTTGCTCTCAATGTGCGCGGGCTGATAAATGCTCAGTTCGCCGTCCGAAACGGAGAAGTGTTTATCATTGAGGTCAATCCGAGGGCGAGCAGAACCGTGCCTTTTATCAGCAAAGCGATAGGGATTCCCCTTGCCAAAGTGGCGACTTATGTAATGTGCGGAATGAGTCTCGGGGAAATCGGGTTCACAAAAGAGATTGAGCCCGCGGTGTTTTGCGTGAAGGAGTCGGTTTTTCCTTTCATCCGTTTCCCCGGAGTGGACACAATACTGGGACCCGAAATGAAATCCACGGGCGAAGTAATGGGAATGGACGAGAACATCAACAGGGCGTTTGCCAAATCGCAGATTGCCGCGGGAAACCCGCTTCCCGTTTCGGGAAACGCGTTTATAAGCGTGCGGGACGAGGACAAAAACGAGACCGCGGCGGATATTGCGCGCCGTCTTGTCGCGGTCGGTTTTGACATCACCGCTACGACGGGGACGGCGCGGTTTCTTTCGCAAAACGGGGTTCGGTGCACAACGGTCAAAAAAGTGAAAGAGGGAAGACCGAACATAGTTGACCTTTTGAAAAACGGCGGAGTTCAGCTTGTCATCAACACGACAACCGGCAGGGAACAGGTGCTTCAGTCGTTTTCAATCCGGCGCACATCGCTTGTGAGCTCGGTTCCATACTTCACAACTCTTGCGGGCGCAAAAGCGGCGGCGGGTGCGATAGAGGAAATATCGGGCGAGAATCTTACCGTGAACGCGCTTCAGGACTTTGAGAATTCGGACTCTATTCTATAGACTGTTGTGCCATGTCTGACAGAATTCCGATAACGCCGAAGGGATACGATAAACTCAAGAAGGAGTTGGCGCGCCTCAAGGGTGTTGAGCGTCCCGATGTCATAAAGCAGATTGAATACGCCCGCTCACTCGGCGACCTGTCCGAGAACGCCGAGTATGAGATGGCAAAGCAGAAGCAGTCAATGGTTGAGGGCAGGATAAAAGACATTGAGGCGAAAGTGGGACTCGCTGAAATAATTGACCCTCTGCAGATTACAAAAAAAGACAAAGTCGTTTTCGGGCTCACGGTTACGATTGAAGATGTTGAGACCGGAGACACGAAAAAATATCAACTTGTCGGGCCCGACGAAACCGACCCGGACGGCGGGCTTATCTCCGTAACCTCGCCCATAGGGAAAGCGCTTGTGGGCAAGGAAATTGACGATGAAGTGAAAGTGATGGTTCCCGGAGGGGTAAGGGAATTTGTAATAATGGGGATAGATTGAACTCTGTTTTTTCCGCACGCGCCGCAAATCCGTTTTTGTGCGTCGCCACATTTTTTATTCTGTTTTTTCTTTTTACGATTTCCCTTGCGGGAGCGCAAGGCGTGGGGGGGGGTCCCGAACATCTCGCCGGAATTGACACGGACGCTGTTGACTGGAATGCGAAAGACACGAAATACTGGCGTTCCGCTCTGTCGGGAAAACGGTTCAGAATATGCAGACGGCAGGGAACGGAGTTTCCCTACACGGGGAAATACAACAGTTTTTACAAAAAAGGAGTTTACAAGTGTTCAAGTTGCGGACTTGAGCTTTTCTATTCGGAGCACAAATACGATTCCCGAACCGGATGGCCCAGTTTTTGGCGGTCAATAAGGGAAGGTGCGGTGGAATACAAACGCGATTCCTCTTTCGGAATGTCCAGAACCGAGATAGTGTGCGGCAGGTGCGGGGCGCATCTCGGCCATGTTTTCAATGACGGGCCCGAGCCAACGGGGAAACGGTATTGCGTCAATTCAATATGTCTTTTTCACGAAAAACCGAACGGCAAATGAGCTTTTTTAGAAAAACCGCCGTGTTTTTACCGACCGCTTTTCTGGTTGTCTGTTGCGACATAGTTTCAAAGGCGGCGGTCATGGAGTCAATTCCTCCGGGTTTTCACTACCCGGTTCTTCCCTTTCTTGACATTGTTCATTACACAAACACGGGAATTGCGTTCGGGATGTTTCAGGATCTGGGAAACTCCGCCCGTCTCGCCCTTCACGGCGGCGCTCTTGCGGCGGCGCTGGTTTTTGCCGTTGTATTTTTAAGACAAAACGCAAGCGGCACGGTGTTTGTCGCGTTTGTTATCGGCGGCGCCGTTGGAAATTCAATTGACAGATTGGCGTTCGGGTATGTTACGGATTTTATTGAACTTCACTGGTTTGGAAGCGAAACTCTGCGCTGGCCCGCTTTCAATGCGGCGGATTTTTTTATAACTGTCGGCGCGATTGCGCTTGCGGCAAAGCTGTTTGCGCAAAGGGAGCGGAAAAGTGTTTACCGGAATAGTTGAAGACACGGGGGTTGTGAGTTTTGTTCGCTCCGGGGGCGATGCTTTTATCGGGATAAAACCGTCCGCAATTAATGTCCGGTCCTTGAAGATTGGCGAAAGCGTGGCGGTAAACGGCGTCTGCCTAACTGTTGTGAAGGCTGAAAAAGACGCTTTTTTTATTCAGGCGTCGCGGGAGACTTTCTCAAAAACCACAATGTCCGAAACGGTTGAGGGGACGGCGGTCAACCTTGAGAGATCGGTCGCTCCCGACGGACTGATGGGAGGGCACATAGTAACCGGACACATAGACGGAGTGGGAACGGTCGGGTCAACGGTTTCACGCGCCGGGTCGGTTGAGTTCCGCTTTTTTCTGCCCGGAGGGTTTATGAAATATGTTGCACCCAAAGGCTGCATTGCGATAAACGGCGTGAGCCTGACGGTGAACGAAGTGACGGACGATTGGTTTTCAGTCAATGTGATACCTCACACCCTTTCCAATACGATTTTTTCCTCACTTTCCGCCGGAGACAAAGTGAACTTTGAGTGCGACATTGTGGCAAAGTATGTTGAGAGGCTGATTGGTTTTGAAAAGGGCAAATCTTCCTGAAAAAATTTTCCTGACCGGATTTATGGGAGCGGGCAAAACCTCGGTCGGCCGTTTTCTTGCGGGCATTGTTGACGCGCCGTTTTGCGATTTGGACTCTCTCCTTTGCGAGCGCAAGTCCGCGGAGATTGAAGATATGATATCGTCTCTTGGAGAGCCGGAGTTCAGAAGACTTGAATCGGAACTGCTTGCCGAGGTTTGCTCTTTGCCGGGAACTCTGGTTGTTTCAACCGGCGGGGGCGCGGTGATGTCCGAACGGAACCGTCGCGCTATGGAACAGTCCGGAGTTGTTATATACTTGAAGGCAAGACTTGAAACTCTTATGGAAAGAATTTCAAAAGACGTCGGTGTCGCGCGGCCACTTCTTAAAGTTGACGACCCGCTTGCAAGGGCGGCGGAACTGCTTTCCGCAAGGGAGCCCTTTTACGCGAGGGCGGGAGTCATAATGGAAACGGACGGTCTTTCCGCCCGTAAAGTCGCCGAAAAAGCGGCGGACATTTTCCGTTCGGGCGAATTCCGGAAAAAGGAGTTTGACAAACAAGGGAGTTAAAAAGATGAAAAATACAAACATTATACTGCTTGCCGTTGTCGTGGCGCTTCTTGCGCTTTTTATTTCAAGGGGTTTTTCCGTTGACGGACGTATGGCGATTTCTTCCGACATGCCCGCGGTGCCCGTTGACATGCCCGCGGTGCCCGTTGAAGAGCCGCCCGTTCCCGTTCATCCCGATTTAGAAGCGGAAAGCGGTTCGGAAAAGGACGCGGTCGTCAGTCTGTCCGCCGTCCCGAATGAAAGCGAAAGAAGTTTTGAGAAAAGCGGTTTTCCGTCATTTGCCGACCTTGTTGAAAAACACAAGCCGTCCGTTGTGAACATAGGCACCACGAACGTTTCAAAGGTGAGACCTTTTCAGGGTCTTCCTTTTGGCAAAGGCGATCTGTTTGAAGAGTTTTTTGAAAACTTTTTTGGCAAGATGCCGGAAAGAGAGTTCAGAAACCGGGGGCTCGGTTCGGGGTTTATTATTGACACCGGGGGGCACATAGTAACCAACAACCATGTTATTGAGAAAGCCCAGGAGATAGAGGTGACCCTTGAAAACGGCTCAAAATACAAGGCGCGCGTTGTGGGCGCGGACCCCAAAACCGACATCGCCCTTATCAAGATAGAACCGCGCGAAAAACTTGTTCCGGTTCAGTTTGGCAGTTCCGAGAAACTGAGAATAGGGGAGTGGGTTTTTGCCATAGGCAACCCGCTGGGGCTCGGATATACGGTAACCGCGGGAATAGTCAGCGCGAAAGGAAGGTCTCTCGGCATGGGAGCGTATGACAACTTTATCCAGACGGACGCCCCCCTCAATCCCGGCAACAGCGGCGGACCGCTGTTCAATCTTGACGGCTTTGTAATCGCGGTAAACACCGCGGTCGCATCGGGCGGACAGGGGATAGGGTTTTCAATTCCGATTGACATGGTTTCAAGCATAGTCGGGCAGTTGAAGGAAAACGGGAAGGTTGTCAGGGGCTGGATGGGGGTTGCAATACAGAAGTTAACGGAAGACCTTGCCGAAAGTCTCGGTCTTAAAAATACCGACGGCGCTCTTGTGAGCGAGGTTTTTGAGGGCGGTCCCGCGCAGAAAGCGGGAATTAGGGAAGGCGATGTGATAGTGAAATTTCATGAGGCAAAAGTGAGGGAATCTTCGGACCTTCCGAGAATTGTCGCCGATTTGAAGCCCGGCACAACCGTCCGCGTTGTTGTCATCAGGGACGGACGGGAGAAAACACTGAAGGTTAAAGTCGCCAAAATGCGGATGGAGAACGAGCTCGGAACCGGCGGAACGGAAGAAAAAGAGAGCGGGGACACTTCAATCGGGATACAAGTTGCGCCGGTTACGCCAAGTCTTGCCGGACGTTACCGTCTGGATTCCGAGGACGGGGTTGTGATAGTGAACGTGCGCGGAAACAGCCCCGCTTGGAACGCCGGACTTCGCAGGGGAGACTTGATAGTTGAGATAAACGGCATGCGGATAAACGGCATAGGCGATTACTCCGGAGCGGTGAAAAAAATAGAAGAGCAAAAAAGCGTGCGGTTTCTTGTCAACAGGAGAGGCGGCAATGTGTTTTTCGCGCTCAAACTTCCCGAAAGCCGGAAGAAATAACGCGCGCCGCCGGATTTCAGTCCGACTCCCGGGCGCGGATTTGTGAAACCGTCCGCGCAAATTTTTCCGGCACTCGCATAACTTTGCGCTGCTTGTAGTCAAAAAAGACGATTCCCGTTTTCACCCTTCCTATCTCCACCTTCCGTTTTTTCTCTGAAAGCAGATAGAAAAGGTCAAGCCCGTATTTGCGGAGCTGTCCGCCGCCTATTTTCACATTTATCACATCCCCGTAGAAAGATTCGTTTGTATATGAAAGGCAGGCGTCCGAAAGGATTATCCCTCCGCCGAACACATCGCTTTCGGTCGCTCCGATGCTTCCAAGAAACCTGACGCGCGCCTCATGCGCTATTGTCAGAAAAGAGTCGTGCCCCACATGCATTCCGTAGTTAATGTCGCTGATTCTGACCGCTATGTCAGTGGAAAACAGGAACAAGTCCGGCATTTCTATCTTTGGTTTCGGCACGGCGTCAACAATATAAACCGTTTGCGCCCGCCCGACAAATTGTTCTTGATTTTCCGCCGTTTGCCGTTATGATTAGCCCTAATTTGACAGCTCAGAGGGGGGAGAAAAATGCAAAATGATATGCCCGAAAAGGACTATGTAAGCAAGCAGATAACCATAGAGCAAAAGAAGTTTTTCTTTGATCTGAAGGAAAACCACAAGGGTAAGTATGTGCGAATCACCGAGGTAAGCGGCGGGCGCTCATGCATAGTGATTCCTCTCAGCGGAGCGCAGTCTTTCAGCGAAGGGCTTGCGGACATTATGAAAGAAGCGTCCGCTCTGGACTGATTTTTCAGTTGGCGGGCTTCCCGCCTTTGACGAAAACCCTCATAAAGTCTTTGTCGGGAGAGACACTGAGAATTCCGACTTTGACATTCTTGAACTCCGCGGTCTTTGCGGGCGCGGGCGGGTTTTTGATTTTGAAACTGTTTGAAGTCAGGACACTTCCGTTCCTTGAAAGGAATTCCACGGACATTATCACCTCTTCGTAGCGGATTGCGCTTCTGTTTGCCAGAACAAGGGATTTGATTATTCCGAATGAGCCCGCGACTCCGCTTCCCCACTCAAAATCCTTAATCTCAATGTCGTAGCCCGGAACGGCGATTTTGGCGGCGTCTTCTGAGCCGGAAGTTTTTAAGTTTCCGCTCTGCGTCCCGTCCTTACCCATAAGAGCCGCCTGCTTTTCCGAGACCGGATATGCGGAGCGGACGGAAACCTCAATTTCGTCCGTTGAGGGATGGATAAACCCCTGATTCACATTCTTGTAAACCGTTTCCGTGTTTGCGTCCGCAATTTTGTCCATTATCACCGAATGCGACAAAACCTTCTTTCCGGCGCTTTTCTGGACTATGGCAAACTCCACCCTTCCGTAAGGCGAGGGCGAAGGATTTTTGACCGTTATGCTTGAGATGGTTCCCGCGGCGCCGCCGTATCCTCCGGCTCTCCAGTCCCAACCGGTTACCGAAAGCGGATGGACTTTTTCTTTTTTTGACTTCGCTTTGGCTCCGACCACTTTAAGCGAGACCGAATCGGTGTCAAAGTTCATTATTCCAAGCCGCACATTCTCAAAGGTTTTTTCCTCTCCGGCTTTCAGAACCCCTTTCAGTTTTCCGCGCGTTTTGCCTGCGGGCTTTCCGTTCCATGAAAAATCGGCTTTCAAAACAATGCTCGAATAGTCTTCGTCATCGTTGTTTTTCAGAGTTACCTCGGAGAAAATCGCCCTTCTTCCCGCTCCGCCGGATTTCCACTTGAACCCCGGTAACCGTTATGTCCGGATTGCCCTGTCCCTTAAGAATGCCCAGCCGCGACAGCGCACCGGCGCTTTGGACGCAGAGCAAAGAAACGGCCAGTGAAAATATGACAAACAGTTTTGTTTTCATTTCGGGTATTTGTTATGCGGAAAAGACACTATACAATAAGACAGAGAAATTTTACACGGGAAAACATCACTTTTGTCCACTTATATTTTACTCAGCAAGCTCACCCCGGAGGGGAGGAAAACTGTCAAGGAGAGACCCGGCAGGATAAGGGAGGTTGACAAGGAGCTTGAAAAGTTCGGCGTCAAGGTGCTTGAGCAATACGCCACTCTCGGACATTACGATTTTGTCAACATAGTTGAGGCGCCGGACAATGAGACAATCGGGCAGGTGTCCGTTGAGCTTTGCTCAAGGGGAACAATTGAATTGATAACCCTTGTCGCCATATCTGTTGACTCAATGATAGAAACACTCTCAAGGGCGAAATCCGACAGAGAGGGCGGCAGGAAATGAGTTCCGGCGGTTTTTTCTCGTCGCTGTTTGGAACCGCAAAAGCGCAGTCCGGGGATGTTTACGGAACGAAGGCGAAGGCGGCGCTGGTTTTCTACCTTGTTTTCGCCCTTGTCGCGGTTGCGGTTCCGGTAATGGTGGTTGTCGGCATATCAGTTTTGAAAATAGCGGGCGTTTTTGAATAATGAACCGAATACGGATACTTGACGACATTTTAATTTCCAAAATAGCCGCCGGTGAAGTGGTTGAGAGGCCCGCATCGGTGTTGAAGGAGTTTATTGAAAACTCTCTTGACGCCGGGGCGAAAAAAATCTCAATTGAACTTGATTCGGGCGGCAAACGTCTTGTAAAGGTTACGGACGACGGCTGCGGCATGTCGCGGGATGATGCTCTTTTGAGCATTGAGAGGCACGCCACAAGCAAGATAAAAGACGAAAGCAGTCTCGCCTCAATAAACACTTTCGGGTTCCGCGGCGAGGCGCTTCCTTCCGTGGCGAGCGTGTCCAGACTTTTTCTCACAACACGCCCGCGCGATGAAGAGTCCGGAACCCGGATAGCTGTTGAGGGCGGAAAAATTAAAGATGTGAAAGATACGGGATGCCCCGCGGGAACAACCGTTGAGGCGCGCTCCCTTTTCTTCAACACGCGCCCCCGGCTCAAATTTCTCAAGACAAATGAGACGGAACTGTCAAGGTCGGCAAACGTTGCGCGTTCGGCGGCAATCGCAAATCCGGGCGTTGATTTTGAGGTTTCCCACAACGGCAGGAATCTGTTCCTTTTCCCGCCCGAAGACCTTGAGCGCAGGGTGAGCGGAGTCATTGGAAAAACCCGGCTTTACGGAATTGAGGCGTCCGACGGAGACGCCCTTAAAGTTGCGGGTTTTCTGTGTTCCCCCTCGGACGGGGTTTCCTCAATGACACGCCTCTACTGCTATGTGAACGGCAGGTATGTGCGGGACAGATTTGTAAACAAGGTGGTGATGGAATGTTTCGGGCGCACTTTTGACAAAGGGCGCTACCCTCAGGGCGCGATATTTATAACCGTTTCACCGGAAGAGGTTGATGTCAATGTGCATCCGACAAAACACGAGGTTCGCTTCAGGTCTCCGGGCTCGGTTGCCGCCGTTATTAAGATGGCAATAGAGTCCCTGTTGTCGTCCGCTCCGTGGATGACCGGACGTGAAAGAGCGGTGGAACAGTCAGTGGAAAAATTTCTCCGTGAAAACGACGGACAGTCCGACTACGGCGCGCAAAGGGGCGCGGATTTTCCGGAAAAACTCCTTATGGAAATCCGAGTTCACAGGGGCGGTCTTCCGGATTTAACTTCCCGCCTTCCGTTATTTCATCCGAAGCCGAAACCGCCGGTTTTCCAACCTCCGGCGACGGGGACGGTTTTTTCTCAAAACTGAACATTGTGGGACAAGCCGGAGGGCTCTACATAATCTGCGAGGGTGAGAAAGGGCTTGTGGTAATTGACCAGCATGCGGCGCATGAAAGGGTTAATTTTGAGCGGCTGAAAAACGGTTACGGGCGCGACGGCGGTTTGAGAGCGCAGAAACTTCTTATTCCGGAAATCATAGAGATGCCTCCCGATGATGTGGTTTTGTTCGTCGGGTTTGAAGGGGTGATGAGCAAAATGGGGTTTAAGGCGGAAGTGTTCGGTGAAAACGCCGTGAGGCTTGAATCGCTTCCCGCTATTTTGTCCCGCTCAAGCGGCGGAGCGCTTTTTGTTGACATCCTCTCTGAACTGAACGAAACCGGCTGTTCCGAACTTCCGGGCGAACTTGACAAAAAAACCGAGCATATTCTTGCGACAATGGCGTGCCACAAATCCATCCGCGCCGGATACGCGCTCGGAGAGCAGGAGATA
>CBDBJA010000009.1:0-83101 GCA_965206175.1 Thermodesulfobacteriota bacterium
TCACCTTCCGTCCTCTCCCGAAGGGAGAGGAAACTTTTCGGTCGGTCCCGCGCGCATTATGCCGAGTGAGGAGGGAAACTGTCTGGTGTTCGGTAGCGGAGACACAACTGTTTCACCCTTCAAGAAATTTTGATTGGCGGAGCAAAACGGCTCAACGGTTGGGGTTAAGGTGAGTCAAGTATTGTGTTCCCCGGAATTTCCGGAGTGTTCGGGATTTACTATCTGAAAATCACGCGGACAAGTTATTGCTCAAGCAAATCTAAAACCGCTTTTTCGGGAATAAGCCCTTTTTTAAACGCCTTTTTATACAGCAGTTCAACCGCCGCTTTGCCGTCTTTTCCCATATCAAGCGTGTATTCGTTGACATACATAAGAACAAACCGCTCCGCCTGTTCGCGTTTTATTCCGCGCGAAAACTTCATTGCGTATTCAAGCGCTTCGTCTTTGTTTGAAAGGGCGTATTCTATGCTTTCACGGTGAAGCCGCAGGGCTTCGGAAGCGATGTCGGGCGGAATGTCCCTTCTTATCACATTCAAGCCCAGCGGAAGGGAAGCGATGTTTCTTTCTCCCAGAGAACGCCGATGTCAAAAACCGGATTCAGTCCTTCGTCTTTGTATGTAACCTGCCCTTCATGTATGAGCAGAGCGCAATCGGTTTTGCCGGATTTCACTGCTTCCGTTACGGCGTCAAACGGCATTTCAACGGCGGTGAACCCTTCGGCGTAAAGGCGGAGAAGGAGGTATGCGGTCGTCAGTTTTCCGGGCACGGCGACTGTTTTCCCTTCAAGCGAGCGGACGGGAGAGCGGGAAACCACAACGGGGCCGTAACCCGTTCCCATGCTCGCCCCGCATGACATCACGCGGTAGCGGTCTTTGACGCGGAGATAGTTGCGGGCGGAGATGGCGGTAAGTTCAAGTTCGCCACGGAGCGCCCTTTTGTTCAGGGACTGTATGTCTTCTATGACATGGACAAACTCCGCCCTGTCCGAAGACACCAGTCCGGCGGACATTGCGTAAAACATAAACGCATCGTCCGCATCGGGGCTGTGCCCGAGTTTGATGGAATACTTTTTCATGGTTTCGGAAAGGAGATTATACAGCATCCCGCCCTTCCGCCATATTGGAGCAAAAGGGGGACACAACACTCTAAAAGTTCGGACGTAATACGGGCAAAATCCCCCTTCTACCCGTAAAAGTTAATCCCGCCTCCTCCTTCACCCGCACTCCCCTCAAGTTCCGAAACAAACTCCCCGAACTTCAAAACCCTTTTATCTCCTCATCACCCAAATCGTATCGTATCTTGTTCTCAAGATAGTCCCGACACACCTCCTCGCTCAACCCAGAGCGGAATGCTCAATCTCCGCAATCCGTCCCAACATCTCCATCCCTCTGTTTTTGGCAACAAGCAAACTGTTGACACCGTCGCCGAGGTCAACTCCGGCACGCGCCGCAAAAACGGCGTAAACAAAAGGCAGTCCGGTGTTTTCCGTCCAGACGGTTCCCATATCAAAGCGCAACGGAAAACCTTCGGGCGGAGACATGGAAAGCGCAAGCCCCGCGTTTCCTATGACCAGTCCGGCGTCAACGCCGGAGAAAAAACCGCCGCCGTATTTGCGCTTTTTATAGACGGGACCGGTTCCGCAAAAAATTTCAAGAACGACCCTGAGCATCATCGCCGAACTGCTGGAACCCGAATCCACCGCAACGGTCTTTATGTCGGCAAGCGGCTTTTTTGAAAAAACCGCCACGCTGCCCACCTCACCCAAAGACGATATGCAGACGCCCCTTACAACCCTGAAATCCCGCCGCATTAAAATATCCGCCGCAGGCAGAAGCGAAAGATCCAACTCGCCCCGCAGCATAAGGGGAAGCAGAGCGGAAGGCGGATGCCCGGACACGGCAAAACCGTCCTCCGACTCAAGAGCGGAAACAAGCGGCTTTGTGTTCAAAAAAGGCGGAACCCCGATTTTAATTCCGGTCTTTGGCAAAACTCCGCTCCGTCCGTTAAAAACCGATACCGGAAAATCCGGCGGCTCCGCCGTCCCGCCATTTTGAAGGGACAAAAATCTTCATGAAAACCGACACCGCATAGGAATCGGTCATCCCCGCGACAAAATCGCAGACCGCCCTCTCATGCGTGTCTTCGGCACGGACGGGCTTTACTCCCCAGCGGGCGGCTTCATCGGGGTTTTCAAGGAAGTAGCCGTAGAGCGTCTTCACCATCTTCCGCGCCCTGCCCGCCTCTCTTTTTACCTCTCCCACCAGATAGACCTCGTTGAACAGGTATTCCCTGATTTCAAGCATCGCCTCCTCAAACTCGGAACTGATTGCAATTTTGCCGCAACCCTCAAGCGTGGTCTGTGAAACAATATTTCGCACCATTCTGTCCAACCGCTGGGAACTGTCTCCGCCGAGAACTTTGACGCATTCGGCGGGCAGGTCGGACTCCGATATGATGCCGGACCTTAGCGCATCGTCTATGTCGTGATTGGCGTAGGCGATGAGGTCGGACACTCTGACCGCCTGCCCCTCAAGGGTTGCGGGAGCGTTGCGCCCGCCGTCTATGGAGCCGCGCCCCTTTGAATGTTTTGCTATTCCGTCCACCACCTCGCGGGTCAGATTCAACCCCCTTTCCGCCGTTTTCAAGAAACTCAACAACCCTGACGCTGTGCTCCACATGGGAAAAACCGCCGGGAAAAACTTCGTTCAGCGCTTTTTCCCCCGTGTGACCGAAAGGCGTATGCCCCATATCGTGCCCCATCGCTATCGCCTCGGTCAGGTCTTCATTGAGAAAAAGCGCCCTCGCTATCGTGCGGGCAATCTGGGAAACCTCTAGTACATGGGTGAGGCGCGTTCTGTAATGGTCGTTGGTCGGAGAGAAAAACACCTGCGTTTTGTGCTTCATACGGCGGAAAGACTTGGAATGCACAATGCGGTCTCTGTCGCGCTGGAAAGGGGTTCTGATGGCGCATTCATCTTCGGGAACCGCCCTTCCCTTTGACTCCGAACTGAGAACGGCGAACGGCGAAAGCGCGCTTCTTTCGTTGTCCTGAAAACGCTCTCTGATTGATCTCTTTTCTTCCGTCATATCCTCACCGTAACACCCCTTGAAGCGAGGTAGTGTTTGGTCTCCATTATACCGTAGTCCCCGTAGTGAAAAATCGACGCCGCCAGAAGAGCGTCCGCTCCGCCCGCCGCCGCGCCCTCAAAAAAGTGCTCGGGGCTTCCCACTCCGCCCGATGCGACAACGGGAATTTGCGCCTCCACGGAAACGGCTTTTGTGAGAGAGATATCGTAACCCTCCCGCGTGCCGTCTCTGTCCATGCTTGTAAGCAGTATCTCTCCCGCGCCCATATTTTCCATCTTTTTCGCCCACACAAGGGCGTCCATTCCGGCGGGGTTTCTTCCGCCGTGCGTATAAACTTCCCAAGAATCGCCGCTGCGGCGCGCATCAACGGCGACCACTACGCACTGGCTTCCGAACCTTCCGGCGGCTTCGCTCACAATGTCGGGGTTTTCAACCGCCGCGGTGTTTATCACAACCTTGTCCGCGCCGGCAAGAAGAAGAACGCGTATGTCTTCCAAAGTTGAAATCCCCCCTCCGACCGATAGCGGAACAAACACCTTTTCAGCTATCCTTTCAACAACCCCGACAATGGTTTTTCTGCCCTCGTGCGAGGCGGTTATGTCAAGAAACGCTATCTCGTCCGCCCCTTCGTCCGAATACCGCGCCGCGCACTCAACGGGGTCTCCCGCGTCTTTGAGCTCGACAAACCTGATGCCTTTCACCACTCTGCCGTCTTTGACGTCAAGGCATGGAATAATCCGTTTGGAGACCAATCAGGAAAACCTCCTAATCGCGCTTTTAAGGTCAATCCCGCCCGAATAAATCGCCCTGCCGACTATCACTCCGTGAAGCCCGGCGCTTTCAAACGGCAGGAGTTTCTCTATGTCTTCGGAGCCCGAAACGCCGCCGGAAGCCACAACGGGAACCTCGCATACGGAGAGAAAATCCTCAAGCAGTTCCAAATCAACCCCGCTCATCGTTCCGTCCCGCTCAATGTCGGTGCGGATTACAAGGGAAACTCCGCAATCCTCAAACATTGAAAGGGCTTGCCGAACCGACACGCCCGAATCCTCCGTCCACCCCCTGACCGCCACCCTCTCTCCGCGCGTGTCCAGAGCGACCGCTATTCCTCCCGGAAAACCAGAGCATGCGGACTTGAGAAAACCGTCGTTTTCAAGCGCGGCGGTGCCGATTATTACGGTCTGCGCTCCCCGCGAAAAATACATTCCAACCGCGTCAAGAGTGCGTATTCCACCGCCCACCTGAATCGGACATGAAACCGCCTCCGCTATATCCGCCACCAAACCGGAGTTCACCGGCTCTCCGCGAAACGCGCCGTCCAAATCAACGACATGTATCCGCTCCGCTCCGCACTTGTCCCATCTGCGGGCGACCGCGACCGGGTCATCGGAAAAGACGGTCTCCGTCCCCTCCTCTCCTTTCACAAGCCGGACGCATCTGCCTTCTTTTATGTCTATTGCGGGAATTATTGTCATGGCAACAAGTCTAAATATACAACGACCGCGCAAGAATTGGTAAATTGCTCCGCCAAAATGCGCGGTTGAAAAGAAAACGGAAAACAAGTATACTGGGTTTTATGATGTTTGACTTTTCATTCCCCAATCGTCCGCATAACAAGGGTTTGCTTGACTGACAAAAGACAAAATCGGCAGTCGCACGGATGTCACAACCGCCGTTTCGGGCAAAGATTCAACTCACGCCTTTTTAACGCAATTTTCCAACACTTATGTCAATCCCCGTAACTATAAAATGCTTCCCGACAGTTGTTAAAACGGACGGAGGTTTTCCGGGACTTTTCAAAAACGGTTCGGGGTCATAAAACTGCCGTGACAAATGAAGTGCTCAATACGGATTTTCTTTCCGGCGTGAAAGACCTTGAAGACGGCTCGGTTGACCTGTTTATCGCCGACCCGCCTTATTCTCTCGGAAAGGATTACGGCAACAGTTCGGACAGAAAGCGTCCCGGCGAATACCTTGCGTGGATGGAAAAGTGGCTCATCCTGTCGTTTCCCAAGTTGAAAAACACCGGAAGTCTCTACATATTCCTCAGCTGGCAGTATTCACCGGAAATTTTTTCCTTCATAAAAAAGCATTTGATCATGCTCAATGAGATTATCTGGGACCGCAAAGTGCCCAGCATGGGCGGCGGCACAAGAAAATACAGCTCCGTTCATGACAATATCGGGTTTTTTTCCAAGACAAAGAACCACTATTTTGATTTGGACTCCATACGGATTCCCTATGATGAGAAAACCAGAAAGGCAAGGACAAGATCCATTTTTGTCGGCAAGAAATGGCTTGAAATCGGATACAACCCCAAAGATGTCTGGTCGGTTTCCAGACTGCACCGGCTTCACCGTGAGCGCGAAGACCACCCCACTCAAAAACCGGTGGAAATCGTTGAAAGAATTGTAAAAGCCAGTTCCCCCGAAGGCGGTCTGGTGGTTGACCCGTTTGCCGGGTCGGGAACAACGGCGGAGGCATGCGCAGTTCACGGAAGAAATTGCATAAGTTATGAGATAAACTCCGACTATTGCGCCATTATTTCCGATAGAATCAATCGGGCAAAAAAAGAGTCGCGGCAAACGGCTTTTATTGAAAACGCCAAAAGGAAACAAAACAGTGAGAAAAAAACCGACGCGAACCCTCCGTGCGAACTTCAAATCAAATCAATCGTATAGATTGCGAATTTTCAAATGAACTACTGGCTTGTCAAATCCGAACCGTTCAAGTATTCATGGGACAACTTTGCGCGCGACGGGCGCACATACTGGGACGGCGTGCGCAACTATCAGGCGCGGGGCAACCTCAAGGCGATGAAAAAAGGAGACCTTGCGCTTTTCTATCACAGCAACGAGGGGCGCGAGGTCGTGGGAGTCGCAAAGGTCGTTAAAGAGAGTTATCCCGACCCGACCTCGGACGATGAGCGGTGGGTCGCGGTTGACCTCGCGCCGCATTCGGTTCTTGAACATCCGGTCGGACTCAAGGATATTAAAGGGGATGCCTCACTCAGGGAAATGGACATTGTAAAACAGAGCCGGCTTTCCGTAACGCCGGTTTCTAAAAAACATTTTGAACTTGTTATGAAAAAAGGGGGAAACAAACCTCTGTAATGGCGCTTTCAAACAACCCCGAACAGCTTGCGGGCGAGATGCTGCGCGGCGGCAGGGCGGCGCTTGCGCGTCTTATCAGCCTCGCCGAAGGCGGAAAGATAAACACCGCTGAACTGCTCGCCAAAGCGGGCGCAAAATGGAACGAGCCCGTAATTGCGGGAATCACCGGGCCCCCCGGAGCGGGGAAAAGCACCCTCACCGACAAACTTGTGGAAAGGTTCCGCAAAAACGGCCTTCAGGTGGGCGTCATAGCGATAGACCCTTCCAGCCCGTTCACGGGCGGAGCGCTGCTCGGAGACCGCGTCCGCATGGGAGCCCACTCGGGAGACGAAGGGGTTTTCATAAGAAGCCTCGGTTCACGCGGGGCGCTGGGCGGACTTTCGCGCGCAACCGGAGACATCATAAAACTTATGGGCGCTTTCGGCGCGGAATACGTGCTGATTGAAACGGTCGGCGTGGGGCAGAGCGAACTTGACATCGCGGGAGTGGCGGACACGGTTGTAGTCGTTCTGGTTCCGGAATCGGGAGACTCAATACAGACCATGAAAGCGGGAATAATGGAGATAGGCGATGTGTTTGTCGTAAACAAGGCGGACAGAAAAAACGCCGAATTTCTGGCAACGGAAATACGCTCCACACTGTCAATAAGGACGGCAAACTCCGCAAAATTTCCGGAATCGGGAGCGAAAACCGCTTGGAAAACGCCGGTTCTTCTCACAGAAGCCGTTGAAGGAAAGGGAGTCGGCGAGCTTGCGTGGGAGATTGAAAAACACGGAAACTTTCTCAGGGAAAGCGGACTTCTGCGGGAAAAAAGAAAAAAGAGAATAAAAGAGGAACTTATGGACAAAGCAAAAGGAATTCTCGGCTCTCTTGCCGAAGAAAAAACGGAAAGCGGCAAAACAGGTTCGGAGATTGTCTCCGAAGTGGTTGAGGGCCGTATTGCAATAACCGAGGGCGCAAAAAAAATCGCCGCCCTTGTAACGGACGGGGGAGGAAAGGGATGAAAAAACAGATACTGATAAACCGCACTTCGGGCGAAATACGCATAGCCGTGATGGAAGACGGCCGCCTTGCCGAACTGCAGATAGAGCGCAACTCAAGTTCGCGCATATCGGGAAACATCTACAAGGGAAAAGTTCTGAATGTGACTCCCGGAATAAGAGCGTCTTTTGTTGACATAGGAATGGAAAAGGCGGGAATTATCTCATGGAAGGACATACACGCCAAAGAAGAGGATTTCTTCGGACAGGGCGCCGGAGTGGCGGGGAGCGTAGTCTCCGAGGGGCGGGACATTATCGTTCAGGCGGTAAAAGAGCCGGTATCGGGAAAAGGCCCGAGGATGAAATCGCGTCTTAGCATTGCGGGCAAGTATGTGATTCTTTCAACGGAATCGGACAAAATCGGAATCTCAAAGAAAATCGGCACGGAGGCGGAAAGAAGCAAGGTCGGCAAAGCGCTTGAAAAACTCCGACCGCCGAACATGGGCATAATCGCCCGCACCGCCGCCGTTGAAAAAGACATCCATCTAATTGAAAATGAGGTGGACAGACTTAAAGGCGTGTGGGAAAACATAGTGCAGATGTCGCGGATAAAACCGTCGCCCTCGCTTCTCTACACGGAGCCGCCCACCTATCTGAGAGCGATACGGGATTTCGCCTCTCCAAACGATGAAATCATAGCGGACGACTGGGGCATTCTGCTTGAAATAAACCGTTACATAAACGAAAACTTTCCGGGCGAACTCATAACAACCGGGTATCACCGTCCCGAAACCCCGCTTTTCAGGGATTTCGGAGTGGAAGATGAAATCGCGCAGCTCTACAAGAGAAAAATCAAACTGAAGTCCGGCGGGGATATGATTATTGAGGAAGCGGAAGGGCTGACGGTGATAGATGTGAACACGGGGGCGGGAACAAACAGGGGGTCGGGAACCTTGCTGAGAACAAATCTGGAAGCCGCAACGGAATCGGCGCGTCAGATAATACTGAGAAATCTGGTCGGAATAATAGTCATAGATTTCATAGACATGGGGCCGAATGAAATGAAAAAGGTGTGCGACACATTTTCCGAAGAAATGAAAAATGACAGAACAAGCCACACAGTTTCCGAAATTTCCGAATTCTGCGTCCTGCATCTCACGCGCAAGAGGTCAAGGGAGAGCGTCGCAAAAACCCTTTCCGAACAGTGCGAAACATGCAACGGGTCGGGTCTTGTCAAGTCAAGCGAAACGGTCTGTTATGAAATCATACGGGAGGTACGGCAGAGTGTCGCGTCAAGAAGCTCCAAAATCAGGGTTCGCGCCCACAAGAACATACTTGACAAGTTGAGATGCGTTGAATCGGAGACGCTTAAAGCGCTTGAAAAAAACGGTGTTAGTCTTATATGCGAAGAAACGGACGGCGATATTGACAAATTCACGGTGAGCGGAGAATGGAAAATCTGAAAGACGGGCGGAGAAACTGCAATGAAATCAAATGAAAACGGAAGCGTTTACCACATAGCGATTGCGGTAAAAAACCTTGAGCGGGCGGAGAAACTGTATGAAACGGTTATGGGGCTTAAAGTAACCCACAGGGAAGAGATAGCCGAACAGGGAGTCAGGGCGTCAATGCTTCAGCCGCAAAGCGGAGAGGGAACGGCGATTGAACTTCTTGAGCCGACCGGGGAAGACTCTCCGATAAGCAGGTTTCTTGAAAGCCGGGGAGAGGGAATCCATCACATCTGTTTTTTTGTGGACGACATAAACAAGTCTCTTGAAGAGATGAAAAAGCGGGGCGTCCGGCTGATAGATGAAACTCCGCGCATCGGAGCGTATAACTCAAAAGTGGCTTTTGTTCATCCCAAGGCGATGAACGGCGTTTTAATAGAACTTGCGGAAATGGCGGAATAGCCCGCCGGAACTCAATCTTTCGGAGTGCGGAATTCCGAACCGCCGGAGTTTTTGCTTTCATCCTCTCCGTCGTGCGAAGACTCATCGCCCTCAAGCGACTTGCGGAAACCCCTGATTCCTTTTCCAAGTGAAGAGCCGATTGCTCCGAGCCTGCTCGGACCGAAAACAAGCAACGCAATCACAAGAACAATTACAAGTTCGGTTATCCCTATTGAACCCATGGGGTTTAGATTACTGAACGGACGGGGGAATTGCAATCGGGAGAAAAGTTTGATTCAACCGGAAAAAGTTTTTGCTTGCTTCAAAATTGAACCGTTACAAGTCGCGCAAATAACAGCCCGATTCCGTTGCGTTTATGAAAGAAAGACGCCCTATGCTTTAGAAACTGATTTTCCCGGTTAAGCCGAGGCGGTAGTCCGGCAGTTCATCACGCTGTTCTCTCTGTTCGCCAAGCAGTTCAAGACCCAATCCGCTCAACCTGCCTCCGCCAACATCAAAACGCGCTCCCACTCCCATATTGTGCGAATCACCGGACTCAAACTCCATCCGCGCAAACGGCATAAATTTGTCGTTGCCGTTGCGCATTCCCATTGCGTAGCCAATCTCCGCCACCATGCGAGGTCGCACTTCCGTATCGCCTTCTCCGCTCAAAGCGCTATTGCTCTCCCATATCGCATTGGAATCTGCACGGGAGTCCGCCCCCAGTGACGATGACACCGAAAACAACACTCCGCGCTTCTCCGAACCCGGACCCGCTCGCGCCGTCAAACTCAAACCCCATTCACTGAAATCGTTCTCCTGATGCGCCAACAGCACACGACCGCGAAAATCTACGCTCACTCCCAACACATGCGCATAGCCCAGACTTCCTCCAACATCCACTCCCGTTCCCGTCTCCGCATCCCCTCCGTCAAAACGCACTCCAAACTCCAACCCCGGAGCAAAATACTGCTCCGAAACCGCTATCAGGTCTTCGGTCTTGAAGTCCAAAGACAAACGCAAACGCTGTGCGCTCGCATCCACCGAACCCAGACTTCCCGCAGAATCGGAATCAATCCAAGACGCAAATGCGTCCGCTTTTATTCCCATCTCAATCAAACCAAACTGCAGCAAGGCGTGGCGACCTCCCGCCGCTATCATATAGTTCCTTATGTCAGTTTTGATTCGGCTCTCGCCTTGTTTGTTGAACTCCGCTTCACCTATCCCTATTCCCAAAATAGTCCAAGTCTCAAATCTTTCTGTCGGAGACCAGTGCCAGTAGGGATACAAACTTGTCAGTGTCGCCTCCACACTGCCTTCGCTTGAAGAACCGGCATTGTAATCAATATCTCCGCTTGCATACGAAACCGCGCCGCCAACAAGAATGTTCCGGCTCACGCGGTAGTCCGCTCCGAGATAGCCCGCAATCACATCGCCGTCAAGGGAAAGGTCGTTGAGCGGTTCGCTCTCAAAGTTTGTGTAGTCTCCCTTGCCCCAAACTGTCCATGCTCCAGTCCCTTGGTCGTCTCCGTTGCGAACCATCACTTCAAACTCGCTTACCGCAAGTAAATCGCGGTTTGAAAGCATATTCAGTTCCCCGTCTTCAACGGTTCCGTCAACTCTTGTAAGTCCGTCAAACACTCCATACAGGGTGGTCGTCAGGGAGTCTGCGGAATCTATACTTTCTCCTCCGAGAGAACCGCGTATTCTGCTTCTTGCGGAACCCGATGATGAAAAGCGTCCGCCAATGGCATCCATCGCTCCGGTCGCCACAATTCGGGCAAAAGCTCCCAGAGAACGCTTCACAACTTCTTCATCCGAAGTGTTGCTTCTTACCGTAACCGTGATGTTGACCGTGGCGTCTGCTATGTAACCGGTTACCTCATGTGCCAGTGTAAATGTTCCTTGCGTGTTCGCATCAAATGTTACCGTCTGCGGCTCATTCCAATTGCCCGCCCCACCCGTAAAGGTCAGCATTGATGGTGTCAAAGTCAAACTATCGCTTGTGGTGACACCAATGATTACATCTCCTGCGGGGTCGGATTCGTCAGGGTCGGAGTTCAAAGCCACTGTGTAGGTTACAGACTCCCCTTCATTCACGGTAATTTCGTTGATTTCATTCCCGTCCGCATCTGTAAAAGTTACGCCGTCATCATCTTCAACCGTGAGCATGGCTTCAGATGTGTCAACAGCAACGGAATCGTATCCGCCTCCGCTGAATGTGTAGGTCAGCATAACACTTTGACTCAAACCATCGGAATCTTCATCCGCGCTTACGGTTACGGACTGCTCCGTGTTCCAGTCACTTGTGGTAAAGGTCAGACTTGAAGGGCTGACAGTTATTGACGAAATGACCGCTCCTTCTTCATCTGACGCCCCTATCGCAACTATCACTCTGCCATTGTTGGAGCCGAATGGCTCTGTTGCCAGACTCAAACCGTATGTAATTGCTTCACCTTCCTCATTCAGAGTCAGAGTGGCCGGGTTGTTTATTGTCAAACCTTTTTCGTCATCTTCGGTAATGGCAACCACAACATCGGGAGCAGTGTCTACCGCTCCGTATCCGCTTACGCTGTGAGTCAAAGTTACCGCAGCATCCTGTTCGCCATCGGCATCTTGCATCGCCATTACATTTATGGCCTGCGGCTGATTCCAGTTGCTTGTTGTGAAGGTCAAAACGGAGGAGCCGTCAATGCTCACATCTCCGCTCGCTCCGCTCACGGTAACTTCCACATTGCCGCCCGGCTGTGTGTTCAACCTCACCGTATAGGCGTTTGTGCCGCCTTCGGGAACCGTTAACGCATTAGCACTTATGCGGACGCCCGGAGTGTCGTTGTCCTCCACCGTTACCGCAACTCCGGCAGCCGTAACAGAACCATAATCCGCACCGCTTACCGTGTGGGTCAGAGATACCGTATCGTTTACGCTATCGGCATCTTCCGTCGCCATTACCGTTACCGTCTGTTCCGTGTTCCAACCGCTTGTTGTGAAGTTCAAAACAGAGGAACCCGCAATACTCACATCTCCGCTCGCTCCGCCCACGGTAACCGCCACACTTCCGGTGGGTTGTGTGTTCAATCTCACTGTGTAGGTGTCTGAACCGCCCTCATTCACCGTCAGAGTTGCAGTAGAAATCGTAACACCACGAGGGTCGTTGTCGGCAACTGTTACGCTAACACTGTCAACCACAACGGAACCGTAGTTCGCTCCGCTTGAACTGTGTGAAAGTGTCGCAGTGTCGTTCACTCCGTCATCATCCTCAGACGCACTTACCGTTACCATCTTTTCCGTGTTCCAGTCGCTTGTTGTAAATGTCAAAAACGCGGGACTGAAACTTACATCCCCGTCTCCGGTGCGGCTCGGAGTTATTGTTACATCGCCGCTCGGCTGTGTGTTCAATCTCACTGTGTAGGAATTTGTTGTGCCTTCACTGACGGACAAATCAGTCGGAGCAACCGTTACTCCCGGAGTGTCGTTGTCTGTTACCGTAACCGTTACATCTCCCGTAACGGAAACGGAACCGTAATCTCCACCGCTTGCCGTGTGAGACAGCGTTGCGGTGTCGGCAATGCTGTCAGCATCCATGTCCGCGCTTACCGTTATTGTCTGCGGAACATTCCAGTTGCTTGTTGTGAAATCCAATGAAGACGGTCTGAATGTTACTTCTCCGCTTGCTCCGCCTATTGCTACCCTCACGCTTGCGGTCGGCTCCGTGTCCAGCACAACCGTGTATTCGCTTGAACCTTCCTCCAATACAGTCACCGAGGCAGGACTGAATGTGAAACCCGGACTGTCATTCTCTTCCACTGTAACTACAACATCCGCTCCGCTTGTTACAGAACCGTATCCGCTTACGCCGTGGGTCAGGGTTACTGTTTCCGATACGGCATCGTCATCTTGCTCTGCCATCACCGTTACGGTCTGCGGCTGATTCCATGTGCTTGTTGTGAAAGTCAGAGCAGGTGAACTGACAATGCTCACATCTCCGGTCGCCCCGCTTACAGCAACTTCCACATTGCCGCCCGGCTGTGTGTTCAACCTCACCGTATAGGCGTTTGTGCCGCCTTCGGGAACCGTTATCGCAGTATCGCTTATGCGGACTCCCGGAGTATCGTTGTCCATCACGGTAACCGAAACACTTTCCGCCGTAACGGAACCCGAACCGTAAGCCACTCCGCTTGCGGTGTGAGTCAGTGTTGCCATTTCGTTAATGCTGTTGCCATCATCAGAGGCACTTACCGTTACGGTCTTCTCAGTCGTCCAATCCGTTGCGCTAAAGTTCAGAAATGACGGCGTTACCATTAAGCCGCCGCTTACTCCTCCTATGGCAACTGTTATATCGCCGGAGGGCTGCGCTCCCGGTCTCACCGTGTAAGTGTTTGAACCTCCCTCGTTTACTTCAAGGGTTGTATCGCTGATTGTTATGTCGGGAAAACGGCGATAACGAAATCCAAAGTATCCGTATCCCCGTCTTCGTCCCTTGCCGTCAAAGTGTGGGTCATCTGCGCTTGCGCGGATGTCGGTGTCCCCGTTATACGGCGTGTGGATGGGGAGAAATTCAGACCTGCGGGAAGTGTGGACACACTGTAGGTCAATGCGCCGTTACCGCCCGCAGCCGTTGGAAGTTGCAGAGCGGTGATTGCGCTGTTGCGTGTATAAATCCGTTCGGGAACCGTGTCGCCGAATGAGGGCGCAAGGTCGGCGTTCACTGTAATCGTAAAAGTCAGACTAACCATATCCGTGTCGGCGTTATCCGCTACCGTCCAAATGTAATCCGTTGCCACTTGCATGGCTGTCGGTGTCCCGCTTATAACAAAATCGCGCCTTGTCAGACCCGTGGGAAGGTTCCCTGACAAACTGTATCCCAGCGTCCCGTCACCGCCCGTAGCCGCAGGAAGGGACAGGCTGATCGGACTGTTCTGAGTATAAATCTGATTGGGAACCGACGGCTCGTTGAACAAGGGTATACTGTTGGCTTCCACCGTAATTCTGAAATTCAAAGTATCCGTATCCCCATCGGCATCCCTTGCCGTCAAAGTATAAGTCATCGATGGCTGCACAGAACTCGGTGTCCCCGTTATACGGCGCGTGGATGAGGAAAAAACCAGACCCGCAGGAAGGGACGGAGACACACTGTAGGCCAGTGCCCCGTTACCGCCCGTAGCCATTGGAAGTTGCAAAGCGGTTATTGCATCGCCCTGCGTATAAACTTGAGCGGAAACCGTGTCGCTGAATGAAGGCATACTGTCGGCTTCCACCGTAATTCTGAAATTCAAAGTATCCGTATCCCCATCGGCATCCCTTGCCGTCAAAGTGTAGGTCACCTCCGCTTGTGCCGATGTTGGTGTCCCCATTATACGGCGCGTAAGTGAGAGAAAAATCAGACCCGTAGGAAGGGACGGAGACACACTGTAGACCAATGCCCCGTTACCGCCCGTAGCCATTGGAAGTTGCAAAGTGGTTATTGCATTGCCCTGTGTATAAATCCGGTCGGGAACCGTGCCGCTGAATAAGGGCATAAGGTCGGCGTTCACCGTAATCGTAAAAGTCAGACTAACCATATCCGTGTCGGCGGTTTCCGCTGCCGTCCAAATGTAATCCGTTGCCCCTTGCACGGCTGTCGGTGTCCCGCTTATAACAAAACCGCTCCTTGTCAGGCCGGCAGGAAGGGACGGAGACACACTGTAGGCCAATGTCCCGTTACCGCCCGTAGCCGCAGGAAGAGTCAGGCTGACCGGACTGTTCTGAGTATAAATCTGATTGGAAACCGACTCGCTGAATGAGGGTATAAGGTTTGTACCGGGGGCATTGTTCGGATAGGTTACAAATTCCCAGTTTCCACCGCCCCTATGCACGGCTCTGAAACAATATTCCTCTCCTTCGTGCATCCCCATAACCTCTAGTGGATCGCGGAAACTACTAAGCAACTGAACGTTACCAACTGTGGCAAGATTAGCGAATGAGGAGATTCTGAAAAATAGAGAGCGTGTACTCTCATCACTGCCTTTAACATAAACTCTACAAGTCTCCCCCCTACTGTAGGTTTGTCCTTGAACACACTCACTCTGCGCCTCCGCTTCTCCTGCTATACCAAACAGAAACAAGAAGAAACAGCACAGTAGCGCCTTATTAACGGCGTTTAAAAGCGAAAATGGGGGGGGGTAATCGTCATTTTTTGACTCCTTTGCTTGAAATCAGCAAATTAAAGTTTATCCAAAAATTACCATCAAATCAATACGGTTGTTGGAAATCCGATACGCAGCCGGACAAGACATTTTGCCCGCTTCAGAACCGAACGCGGGCGGCGGGTGGACAAACTGCTGGAGCAGGTAGGCCTGCTGCCGGAGCACAAATACCGCTACCCGCACGAATTTTCAGGCGGCCAACGACAGCGCATTTGCATTGCCCGCGCGTTGGCGGTCGAACCAAAACTGATCATCTGCGACGAACCCACCAGCGCACTGGACGTATCGGTGCAGGCGCAGATCCTCACGCTGTTGAACCAACTGCAAAGGCAGCTTGGAATCGCCTATTTATTCATTACCCATAACATGGGCGTAGTCGAATACATCGCCCATCACGTCGCCGTGATGCACCGTGGCAAGATCGTCGAGCAGGGGCAGGCAGATGAAATCCTGCTGCACCCCCAACACCCCTATACCCGCGAACTACTGGCCGCCGTCCCCGTCATTGCCTGAGCCGATGTGCCCCGCTCCCCTCAATCACCATAACGCTCCCGCATTGACACAAACTCCTCGGCCACGGTCGGATGAATACCGATGGTCGCATCGAAAACAGCCTTGGTAGCCCCCGCCTTTATAGCGATGCCTACCCCCTGGATAATCTCCCCCGCATCCGGCCCGGCCATATGTGCGCCGACAACCCGGTCACTCTCCCTGTCCACAACCAGCTTCACAAAAGCCTTCTCATCGCTATCGGACAAAGACACCCGCATCGGAGTGAACACCGACTTATACACATCGACGCCCTCATAGCGGGCGCGCGCCTGCTCCTCGGTCAACCCCACCGTCGCCAGGTTTGGCTGGCTGAAAACACAGGTGGGGATATCGGAATAATCCACCGCATTTCGCTCATTGCCGAACAATGTTTTTGCCAGACTCATGCCCTCCGCCAGCGCCACCGGCGTCAAATTCACCCGATCCGTCACATCCCCGATCGCATACACAGACGGGATGCTGGTCTGGTAATCCTGATTGACCTTGACGGCGCCCTTGGCGTCCATTTCAACGCCGATATCTTCCAGCCCCTGATCGCCCGTGTTCGGCTTGCGACCGGTGGCATACATGATCTGCCCTGCCTCCATCTTTTCCCCATCCTCCAGCGCGGCAATCAGGATGCCATTGCCCCGCTCTATCCTGCCAATGTCGGCATTGAATCTAATATCAATCCCTTTCTTTCTCATCTCGCCGGCCAGAAATTCGCGCAGATCCCGGTCGAAGCCACGCAGAAACAATTCGCCTCGATACAGCAGGCTGGTCTCTACCCCCAGACCGTGAAATATACCGGCAAATTCAACCGCAATATACCCGCCGCCAACCAGGATAATCCTCTCCGGCAATGCCTCCAGATGAAAGGCCTCGTCCGAGGAAATAATATATTCCCTCCCGGGAATATCCGGGATATTCGGCCGGCCACCGGTAGCGATTATTATCCTCTCCGCGGTAACCGTTTTACCGTTGATCACGATTGAATGCGCCCCTGCCAGAGAGGCCCGCCCCCGGATGATCAGCGTCCCGGCCTCATCCAGGATCCGTTGATACACCGCATTCAGACGCTTGATTTCATCATTCTTATTCGCAATCAGCGTTTGCCAACTGAATCCCGGATGACCGACATCCCAGCCGAAACCTTTCGCTATCTCGAAATCATCCGCAAACTGAGAAGCGTAAAAAAACAATTTCTTCGGAATACAGCCGGCATTCACGCAGGTTCCACCCAGATACCGATCTTCCGCAATCGCAACACTGGCCCCGCAAGCCGCCGCCATGCGTGCCACCCGCACCCCGCCGGAACCGGCGCCTATCACAAAAAGATCGTAGTCGAACTTATCCATGCCTGCCATTCATTCCACCTCCTCTCATTCAGCCTCCGCCCCGCCCCAGCATCCAACGGTGATAACGTTCCGCCAGCTTCAGTAGACCCCTGGGCGCATGCGCCCTCTTCCAGACCCCGGCCGCAAACTTGCTCGCCTCCACCATCGTCGGATAAATATGGATCGTGCCCAGTATGCGATTGAGACCAAAATTAGCTTTCATCGCGCTGATATATTCCATAATCAAATCTCCGGCGTGATCGCCGACAATCGCGGCGCCCAATATCTTGTCCTTTCCCGGAACAGTCAGCACCTTCACCAGACCGTGATCCTCTCCCTCCGTAATCGCCCGGTCCAGATCATCCAGACCGTATCTCGTCACCTCGTACTCTATCCCCTGCCGCCGTGCCTCCTGCTCATTCAGCCCCACGCGCGCCACCTCCGGATCAGTAAACGTTGCCCACGGGACAACCGAATAATCAATCTTGAATTTCCTGAACCGTCCAAACAACGCATTCACCGCCGTATACCAAGCCTGATGCGATGCAGTATGCGTAAATTGATACGGGCCTGCAACATCGCCGCAGGCAAAGATATTCGATATTGACGATTGCAGATAAGAATTCACCCGGATGGTCTTGTTTGCATTCAATGCCACACCCAGCTCCTCCAGCCCGAAACCGCCGGTATTTGGCGCCCGTCCGGTCGCAATCAAAAGGCTATCGCAGCCTTTAACATTAATTCTACAATTCTCCCCCCTAACGTAGGTTTGTCCTTGAACACACTCACTCTGCGCCTCCGCTTCTCCTGCTATACCAAACAGAAACAAGAAGAAACAGCACAGTAGCGCCTTATTAACGGCGTTTAAAAGCGAAAATGGGGGGGGGTAATCGTCATTTTTTGACTCCTTTGCTTGAAATCAGCAAATTAAAGTTTATCCAAAAATTACCATCAAATCAATACGGTTGTTGGAAATCCGATACGCAGCCGGACAAGACATTTTGCCCGCTTCAAAACCAAACCGTTGCGGGTCTCGCAACAACCGTGACAAATTCCGTTTGCTTTGAATTGAGATACTTATCAGACATCAAGAGTGTCTGATAGGTTTTGCCTGACTATGTATCCGGTTCCTTTCTTTTGAGATATTCCTCAACTTGAGGAAACCGCAAACCTAACCTTCCGAAACCAGAAACGCCGACATTGCAATAAGGGCGCTGCCGAGTATGAATTCAGTATCCGAATACTTGGGGGATGACTTGCCTTCGCCTTTGGCAAGGATAGCGCTCAACTCCTTGGCGGCATCCCAGATTGTATCGGTTTTGAATTTCACATACGGGGATTTCGTGAGAAAACCAAGATGCGCATCGTCCACTTCCGCGCCGACAAGGGGAAAAACCGGCTTGTCCTTCGTAAGCGCCCTTCCCAACTCCTGGCCGACATCAAGCGCGCGCCTTACCTTGGGGTCTGTCAACAGCAACAGAAAGAAATCGCACCTGTCAATCCACTTTGACACATTTGTCCAAGTCGTGGAAGCAAGGTCTTTGTTCTCGTCCCAGAAAAGCACTTCCGCGTAAGGGGAAAGAGACTGGTGTACCTTGCGCACAATCTCCGTGTCCTCAACGCTGTAACTCAGAAAAATTTTCTTCTTTTGCGGTCTGCTGCTCATTTTTGATTCCTCCTTCATTTTTGTTTTATCTGTTTTATATGCAACGCCTTTTCATTTCAAAACCGCCCGCGCCTCTACATTCCGCGGCTAGACTCAAGAAATCTCTCCGCGTCAATCGCCGCCGCGCAACCGCTTCCGGCTGCGGTAATCGCCTGCCTGTAATGCTTGTCCTGAACATCTCCGGCGGCGAAAACCCCCGGAATATTCATCGCGCTTGTGCCGGATTTTGTTATAAGATAACCGCTGTCATCCATATAAAGAGACCCCTTGAAAATTGCGGTGTTCGGACTGTGCCCTATGGCGACAAACACCCCCTCGCACCGTTTCTCGGAAGTTCCCCCCGTTTTGAGGTTTTTCAAAATCACGCCCTCAACCCCTGACTCCTCCGAACCCTTCACTTCCTCAACCGCCGAGTTCCAGATAAAATCAATCTTCGCATTCTCAAAAGCGCGTTTCCTCATTATCTTTGACGCCCGCAACTCATCGCGCCTGTGAATCACGGTAACTTTTGAGGCGAATTTTGTAAGAAAGTTCGCCTCTTCAATCGCGCTGTCCCCGCCTCCCACCACAACGATTTCCTTGTCCTTGAAAAAGAACCCGTCGCAAGTCGCGCAGGTTGACACGCCGCGTCCGAGAAGTTTTTTCTCAGACTCAAGTCCGAGCATCTTTGCGGAAGCGCCGGAGCAGATAATCAACGCATCCGCCCTTAAGCCGCCGGACGAGGTTGTGATTTTGAACGGACGAGTTGACAGGTCAACGGAGGAAATTTCCTCGTTTACGCACTGTGCCCCGAAACGCTGCGCCTGCTTTCTCATTGAATCAATAAGGTCGGGTCCCATAACCCCGCCGGGAAAACCCGGAAAGTTCTCAACATCCGTGGTAAGCGTAAGCTGCCCTCCGGCTTCAAACCCCTCAAAGACAATCGGCGCAAGACTCGCCCGCGCCGTGTAAATCGCCGCGGTAAGACCCGCGGGCCCGGAACCCATTATTACAACTTTGTGATGCTCATCCATAAAACAAAAACCGACATGCGGAAAGTTGTGTATGATTATATCTAATCTGAGTCCATAACAAACCGCCTTGCAAAGAAAATGACTTCACCGACCGATGAAACCCTTTCCGAACAATACCGCCGGACGCGCAACCGCTCGGCGGTGGCGGACATTTCGCACAGGGAGATGCTGGTTCTCAGCGGGAAAGACCACCTGAAATTTCTTCAGAGCATGATTTCAAACGATGTTTTGAAGCCCGTGCCGGGAGAGGGGATTTACGCCTTCATGCTCAACAACAAGGGCAGAATCCTCACCGACATGAGACTGTTCAAAAAAGACTCGGAAACACACCTTGACCTTGAGGCGAACATGGCGGAAGAAACCGCGCGGCGGATGAACGATTTCAAACTCTCATACAGACTTGAGATTAAGCGGCGGGAAAACCGCGCGCTCTTCCATCTCACGGGTCCGGAGGTTCCCAAAGCGGTCTCACAACTTTTGCGGACGGACGCGGAGGCAATGAAGCAGTTTGACCATTTTGAGTCTTCAATTGCGGACGCGCATGTCTGCATGGCGAGGGTTGACAGAACCGGACAGGTCGGATTTGACATTGAAACCGCGCCCGAAAACTCGCGCAAAGTCCTGAGCGCATTCGCAGAGAAGGGAACTGTGCCGGTCGGACGGGAAATTTTTGACATAATGAGAATTGAATCGGGAATACCCGAATATGGAAAAGACATGGACGAGTCCGTAATCGCCCCCGAAACCGGTCTGCTTTGCGCCGTATCGTTTGACAAGGGCTGTTATGTGGGACAGGAGATAGTCGCCAGAGCGCACTGGAGGGGCAGGGTGAACAGGCATTTTTCGCGGTTTGTGTTCAAGGGGGAAAAGCCGCCGCCGCAGGGGGAGAAGATTGCATGCGGAGAGCGCTCCGGCATAGGGCGCATAACCTCTTCGGGCTTTTCGCCGGCCGCCGGCGCGGTTGCGGTCGGATACATAAGGCGCGAATTCACATCGCCGGGAACGGAGATAAAAACCGAAAACGGGTTTGAGGGAAAAGTGGCGGAGCTTCCGCCGGGCGCACTCAGACTCGCCGACGAGGCGGCAAACCGCCGCCGTTCTTGACACTTCAAAACCCGTGTATAAAATTGTGCCGTCCATCAACTTGGTATCATGAGATTAAAACGAATATCCCTGTTTTTTGTTGTGTTTTTGCTGCCCAATACGCCGGTTCTTGCCATCACGGACACGGCACAGCTGGAGCGGATTGGGATAAGGGAAAAACTCGGCGTGCAAGTGCCCGAAGACATAGTTATTTCCGACCACACGGGGCAAAAAAAGAAAATCGGACGGTTCTTTGACGGGAAAAGACCGGTTCTTCTTCAACTGGTGTTTTACAGCTGCCCGCACAACTGCCGCTTTGCGATGAAGTTTCTCGCCGAAACCGCAAACGCCCTTGCGGACAATCTCGGGTCTTTCAAAATCGGCGACAACTACAGAGTGCTGACCGTGAGCTTTGACTCCTCGGACACAACACGGATCGCCTCGGAAAAAGCGGAGGAAAACCGCGCGCTGCTCACCAACCGGAAAGGCGCGGAGGAGTTCGGGTTTTTTACGGCGGAGCAAAGCGAAATCGTCCGCCTGACCGACAGTGTCGGATTCGGTTTCAGAAAAGAGGGAAACGGCTTTGACCACCAGTCCGCCCTGATAGTTCTCACACCGGAGGGAAAGGTCGCCCGTTACCTCTACGGAATTCAACACAACCCCGCCGATCTCAAACTCGCCCTGATTGAGGCGTCAAACGGGCGGATTGGCTCACGCACCTTGATTAACCACGTTCTTCTTTTCTGTTATAAATTTGACCCCGTAGGCAAAAAATACGCTCTGCGTGCTATTGCGATAGTAAAACTTTCCGGAGCGGTTACTTTGCTGGTTCTTTCCATGTTTCTTTACAGAATGTGGAAGAAAAAAGCCGCGGGAAAACGGGAAAGTTAAACAAAAAGCGGAGGTTTATTAACTCTTAAATGAACAGTTGGCTGCCGGAAGTCGCGTCCGAAATTGCTCCCAGAGTGGACAATGTGCTGGTCGCGGTAACCATTATATCATTCATCTTCTTCATAATCATATCCGCGGTGCTCGTCTTGTTCGCCGTGAAATACAGAAGAAGAACGGAAAACGACAAAACCCCGAGCATCACGGGGAACGAACCGCTTGAAATAATCTGGACGGTCGTGCCGTCCATTATTCTGGTAGCGATATTCATTCACGGCCTTGTTGTGTTCAACGAACTCCGAACGCCTCCCAAAGACGCGGTTGAGGTGAATGTTATCGGCAAGCAGTGGCTCTGGCAGTTTGAATACGGCAACGGAAAGAAAACCATAAACGAGCTGTATGTTCAGCAGAATCTGCCGGTAAAGATGATAATGAGGTCGGACGATGTTCTGCACAGCTTCTTTGTTCCGGCTTTCAGAGTCAAGCAGGACATTCTGCCCGGAAGGTTCACGCAGCTGTGGTTCACGCCGACAAAGGTGGGAACCTTCATCATATTCTGCGCCGAATACTGCGGTTCGGGACACTCGCAGATGCTTGGGCGCGTCAATGTGATGAGCCCCGAAGCGTTTGCCAGATGGGAGGGCAAAGCGGGGGAGGAAACAAGCATTGCGGGAGCCGCATCCTCCCTTCCCGCGCATGAAAGAGGTGAAAAACTCTACGCGAACAGGGGCTGCAACGCCTGCCACAGCATAGACGGAAGCGCGGGAATCGCGCCGACTTTCAAGGGAGTGTTCGGCAGGATGGAAAACCTTGCGGACGGCGGCGCGGTGCGCGCCGATGAAAACTATCTGATAGAATCAATATACGAGCCGCAGGCAAAAGTGGTCGCCGGTTATCAGCCGGTAATGCCGTCTTTCAAGGGAATACTCTCCGAGAGCGAGGTTTCGGATATTATAGAGTATTTGAAGACACTCAAGTAGATATCGGACGGGAAAATCAGCAAGGAGGGAATCACAAAGGAAATGGCGGACAACGAAAACACGGGCGCGGCTTCAACGCCGTATTTTGCATACGGAGGGACGGGACTTCGGCACTGGCTGACATCAACCGACCACAAACGCATCGGGGTGATGTATCTGATAAGTCTGCTGTTTTTCTTCACCCTTGCGGGGAATAGCCGCTCTTATGATGCGCTACGAACTCGCCACTCCGCAAAGCGATGTGTTCTCCCCGCACACATACAATGTTCTGTTCACTTTGCACGGTTCAATAATGGTGTTTTTCTTCATAGTGCCGGGGCTTGCAGCTTCCTTCGGCAACTTTCTGATACCGCTTATGATAGGGGGCGAGGGATGTCGCCTTTCCCAAACTGAACATAGCAAGTTACTGGATATACCTTGCGGGAGCCGCGATTCTGCTTTTCGCCCTTCTGAGCAATCCGGTTGACACCGGCTGGACCTTCTACACGCCCTACAGCGTGGAAACGGGAACCAATGTTATCCTCATAACCTTCGGCATTTTTGTTCTGGGTTTTTCATCAATCCTGACCGGATTGAACTTTATCGTAACGATACACAAAATGAGGGCTCCCGGGAATGAACTGGGGGAGACTGCCGCTTTTTATATGGGCGTCTTATGCGACTTCCATACTCCAGCTTCTGGCGACTCCGGTTGTGGGAATCACCCTGCTACTGCTTATAGCCGAGAGAACGCTCAACATAGGGTTTTTTGACCCCGCAAAAGGCGGAGACCCGATTCTTCTGCAAAACTTCTTCTGGTTTTACTCCCACCCGGCCGTTTACATAATGATCATTCCGGGCATGGGCGTCATATCGGAAATTATTCCGGTGTTTTCAAGGAAGCCGATATTCGGCTACAAAGCCATAGCGTTTTCCAGTTTCGGAATAGCGATAATAAGTTTTCTTGTGTGGATGCACCACATGTTTGTCAGCGGAATCTCGGTTCTTGCGGCCCAGATATTCTCGGCTATCACGATGCTTGTGGCGATACCGACCGCAGTAAAGGTGTTCAACTGGATAGCGACCCTTTACAGGGGCTCAATACTGCTTTCCTCGCCGATGCTTTATGCGCTTTCGTTCATATTTCTTTTTCACGGTCGGCGGGCTTACGGGCGTGTTTCTGGGCGCTCTCGCTGCGGATGTCCACCTGCATGACACATACTTTGTGGTCGCGCACATGCACTATGTCATGTTCGGCGGAACCGTCATGGCGTTTTTCGGCGCGATGCACTACTGGTTTCCCAAAATGTTCGGCAGAAATTTCAACGAAAAAATTGCGAAACTTGCGTGGCTGCTTGTGTTTGTCGGCTTCAATGTAACCTTCTTCATCCAGCACATAATCGGCACTCAGGGAATGCCGCGCAGATATGCGAGTTATCCCGATGAGTTCACATACGGACATCTGATTTCAACCTACGGCTCATGGATGTTGGGCGTCGGGATACTTCTGATGTTTGCAAACCTGCTGCGGGGAGTTTTCAGCGGAAGCAAAGCCGAAAGGAACCCTTACAAATCGCTGTCTCCCGAGTGGAACACGGAATCGCCTCCGCCGCACGAAAACTTTGACGAAATTCCGACATTCACGGACTGGACTTACGGATACGGAGAGAAAAAGAAAGATGTATAAAACAGAGCACGCAAGCCATAAGCTTGATCCGGTTACCGAATATGAGTCCTCCAAACTGGGGATGTGGCTTTTTCTGGGAACCGAAGTTCTTCTGTTCGGAGGGCTTTTCGCCGCTTACGCCCTTTTCCGCGCAAAATTTCCGGCGCTTTTTCATGAACAGCATTTTGAACTCAATGTAACGCTGGGAACCATAAACACCGTTGTTCTTATCTTCAGCAGTCTGACGATGGCGCTTGCGGTCGCGGCTTCCAAAAAGGGTGAGACGAGAAAAGTTCTCATCTTTCTCGGGATAACAATTTTCTGCGCCCTCGCGTTCGGGGTGAACAAATACTTTGAATACGACGCAAAGTTCAGCCACCATGTATATCCGAACACAAGCATATTTTTCGCCCTTTACTTCATGATGACGGGACTGCACATGATCCATGTTTTTGCGGGAATCGTGTTGCTTTCGGTTCTGTTCATTCTGACAAAAAGGGGTGTTTTCACCGCCGAATACAACACGCCGATTGAGCTTGGCGGACTCTATTGGCATCTTGTTGACCTGATATGGATATACCTTTTCCCGCTCTTATACCTGATAGGCTGACCGGAGGAAAAATGTCATCACAAAACCATGAAAACGAAGAGCACGGACACGAAATCAAACCTTATTTGATTGTGTGGGATTGTCCTGATGGCGCTGACCGCGCTGACGGTCTGGAGCGCTCAAAAAAACCTTGGCGGCTATCTGAACATCACGGTTGCCATGCTGATTGCGTCCGTCAAGGCGGGCATAGTCGCCCTGTATTTCATGCATTTGAAATTTGAAGACAAGCTCACATGGATATACGCCATATATCCGGTTTTTCTACTGCTGCTGCTGATAGGGGCGACTTTGATGGAAAACTTCAGCCGCATTCCGGCGGTGAACTGAATGTTTTCTTGCAAGGCTGGCGGTCGTCTCCCTTGCCGTTCTTCTGGTCTGGGGAAATGTCGTTGCGGGATTGAAAGTCGGTCTTGCCTGCCCGGACTGGCCCCTGTGTCACGGACAAATCGTTCCCCCCTTCCGTTGGGACATTTATGCGGAATTCTTTCACCGCGTTATCGGAGCGTTTGTCTCAGTCATTATAATCTGGCTTTCGGTCAGGCGGATAAAAAGTTATTCCGGCGCGGCAAGGGCGCTTCCGGCTTTGGCGATTTTTCTTCTCATCGCCCAAATCGTTCTCGGCGGAGCGGTGGTTCTGCTTAAAATTCCGACCGACCTCACAACCCTTCATTTCGCAAACGGTGTTCTGATATTCTGCATAACACTTTACATGAGCCGTTTTGAAAGCGACCCGCAAGCCGCTCTTTCAACATCGGGAGCACAGGCGGCATGGCTGGTTTTTGCCGCCATTGTGTTCTGTCAGGCGGTTCTGGGGGCGTTTGTGCGCCATTCCCATGCGGGTCTTGCCTGCGGAGCGGATTTTCCGAAATGTCTGGGAGTGTGGATTCCGGCGGAGCTTTCGGGGACTGTTCTTTATCACTTCCTGCACAGAGCTCTCGGCTATGCGATACTGATTTTTGCGATAGGCATGGCGGTTTTTTCTCACACCGGCGGACGGGCGGGACGGGGAAATCAGAAAAGCGTCTTATGTGATACTGGGTTCGGTTCTTCTTCAAATCGTCATAGGGGGTCGGGATGGTTCATTCGGGTCTCCAGTTCTCCGCCACCGCGCTCCATCTGCTGGTCGCTCTTCACATCCTCTCCTTCAGTCTTGCAAGGTGGTTTGACGGCGGCGAAAAACCGGTCCAAGCATGATGAGCGGCAACAAGCCCGTCCGCGAAGTTGTGGTTTCAACCGTAGTTCTTTCAAAGCCGGGGATTATCCTCAGCGTTGTGTTCACCGGCTTTGCCGGAATGGTTCTTTCGGGAGGCGGAATCCCGGACGCCTCAATCGCTTTTCTGGGATGCGCAACCCTTATGATAAGCGCGGCGGGTTCGGCGATTTTCAACAACTTTCTGGACAGAAAATCCGACAAACTGATGAACAGGCTGAACACAAGGGTAAAAGCCCTTGAGTCTCTCGGGGAGAGAAACGCGGTTGTTCTTTCGTCTTTTATGATGGCGGGGGCGGTCGCAGTTTCGGCGGTTTGGATAAACCTTCTGAACGCCCTGCTCATAGCTCTTGCGGCGGCAAGTTACACGGTTTTATACACGATGTTCCTCAAAAGAAGCTCCCCGTTCGGCACGATTTTGGGAGGAATTCCGGGAGCGCTTCCGGTTCTAATCGGATACACGGCGATACGACCCGAAATCGGAATGGACGCCGTTTTGCTGTTCGCCTTCATGATGCTGTGGCAGCCGCCCCACTTCTGGGCGCTTGCGCAGAAATACAGCCACGAATACGAAAAGGCGGGAATAGCCGTCCTGCCGGTTGCGTTCGGGGAAAAATACACAAACATACTGACCGTTCTTTATTCAATCTCGCTGATACCGCTCACGCTGATAATGTCTCTTGCGGGGATAACCTCCGGCTACTTTGCCGCCGCCGCGCTCGCTCTTGGAATTTACTTCAACATCACGGTCGTAAAATGCGCCATAAAAGGCAAAGGATACGAAACCGCGTTTGTCGCCTCAATCGTCTATATGCTTCTGATAATGACCGCCCTGATTGTGGATATTGTGATGAGTGAAAGGGAAGTTAAAGGGATGATTGAGTTGACGCTTTGAAAGTTAGAGTCTGAAGAATATGAACTCAAATTCAATTGCTGTTGATCTTAAGAAATTCTCATAATATAATGACCCAATGAACTGGCTGGATAGAATTAGTGACGACCCAAAAGAACTAAAGAAAGAGCATAACAAACGACGCAAGTCCTACAAGGAAAAGTCCGTAAAAAAGTCTGAATATCAGATTTGTATTGACTCTGGATGGGAAGTCATAAACGAATCTACATACAGAACCCGTTTAAAAAAAGAATTCAAACATGATGAGAAATTGGAAAACAGAGTTTGGAATCTGTTTTTCCTTCTCAGATATCCCGCAATCAACATCGGTAGAGACTTCAAGGTTCGTATTGAACGGAAAAATGCAAACCCTCTTCAAAAACAGATAGACATTCTGGCAAAAGATGATGAAACGGTAATCGTTACAGAGTGCAAATCCTCTGAAACAATGAAAAAACGGAGTCTTCAAAAAGATATTGAAGAATTTGCAAATTTAAAGGGACCTATTTCAACTGCGATAAAAAGACATTATGGACGTGATTTCAAGCCCAAAATCATATGGCTTTTCGTGACTAACAACATTATCTGGTCAGACCAAGACAAAGAAAGAGCAAAGGGAGAAAACATTCATCGTATAACCGAAAACCAATTGGATTACTACGAAAGAATTGCCGATCATTTGCGTGGAGGTGCTAGGTTTCAATTTCTCGCAGAATTTTTGAAAGATCAGAAAATATCTGAATTGGAGAACATCAAAATCCCTGCAATAAAAGGAAAGATTGGAGGGAATACATTTTATTCATTTGTGTCAACGCCTAAACAACTTTTAAAAGTGTCATTTATAAATCATCGGTCTCTAAATGACCCCGATGGTGCCCCTACATATCAAAGGCTGGTACAAAAATCACGAATTAAGAAGATATCCGAATATATAAAACAAGATGGTTTTTTCCCGTCAAACATATTAGCAAATTTCAAAAAAAAGCCGCGCTTTGACCAAATAGATCAAAAAGACGAACTAAGCAATGTACATTTTGGACACCTGTATCTACCACCCCGATATCGTTCTTTATGGATCATTGACGGGCAACATCGACTATACGGCTTCACTCCTTTGATGGGAGAGGACGAAGAAAAAGATTACTTGTCTCAAAACATAATTGTTCTGGCGTTTGAAGAACTCGATCCTGATAAAGAGGCTGAACTCTTTGTAACAATTAACCATGAGCAAAAATCCGTCCGCAGAGATTTGTTAGACGAATTGGAAGGTGAATTAAAATGGGGTTCAGACAACCCCCGGGAAAGAATAGGAGCAATTAGCTCAAGACTGATTCGTGAATTAGGAAAAGAACATGGGAATGCTTTCTTCAACAAAATAGTCCAGTTAGATATTAAATCAACAGATGAAAAATGTTTGACTGTGCCTGAAATCAAAAATGGTATAAAGAACTCTGGTTTAATAGGAACAGTTTTCAAAAGAAAAGAGTTTCAACCGGGACCTCTGTCTGGTATAGACGATGAACAAACATTAAAACGCGCCAAAGAGACTATCAATCTCTACTTTGACAGAATTGCAAATTCTAACAGAAAGATTTGGGACACAGGACGCAAAGGATTTCTCTGCACAAACCCGTCAATTCAAGGATATGTACTTCTCCTATCATCAATGATAAAAAACAAACTTAAAAACAATGAAGTTGCAAGAAACTTATCTCCAGAAAAACTAATAGGTTCCATAAGTTGTTACATGGAGCCAATATACGAATTTCTTAAAAACACCAACCAAAACAAAATGGAAGAAACATTTAAAGTTCCTTACGGAGCAGGCGGGCCTTCACACTATCACTATCTTCTGTGCAAAATTGTAAAAGAAACATTCCCAAACTTTGATGTTGATGGTTACAAAGATTGGGAGACAGGACAATCATCGGAGAACAGACAAAACGCCAACAACAAAATTGGAGAAATCAACATTTGGGTACACGAATTCATCTTTCGCCAACTCAAAGCCAAACACGGCAAAGATTTCTTTAGTAAAGGCATAACAAGCAAACAAATTAAAATCAAGACGTATCAAAAATCTGTTGAGGACAATGAGAAACTTTCGGTGGAATCCTACTTGGATTTTATTGACTATAAGAAGATTGTAGAACAACCAGACAATTGGTCGTTTTTTGAAAATGTTTTTACTATACCCCTTGAAAGAGGGGCAACAGGAAAAAGACAAGCCCTCAAATGGATGGAAAGGATCAACGAACTGCGAAGAATTCCAGCTCACCCAACAAAAGAGCGGAACTACACACCGAACGACTTTGCGTTTATAGACGAAATCCATGAAAGATTGAAAAACAACATAGACAAAAACGACGAGTCTCAAGAATGAAACCCTTTCTCAAATGGGCAGGCGGAAAGAGTTGGTTCGCAAAAAGACACAAAGAAATTTTCCCTCAATCATACAAGACTTACTATGAACCATTCATTGGTAGCGGTTCTGTATTTTTCTCTCTTTTGCCTAAGAAAGCTTATTTATCAGACACGAACCAGTTGTTAATTGACACATATAAAGCAATAAGAGATTACCCTCAACAAGTGATTAAAAACCTTCGTAAACATGAAAGGCTTCATAGCAAAGAACACTATTATCTAGTAAGAAGCAACAAGCCTCGCTCGCCTGCGAAAAAAGCAGCGCGTTTCATATACCTGAATCGCACTTGCTTCAATGGCCTATACCGAGTCAATTCAGAGGGACAATTTAATGTTCCAAAAGGGTCAAACAACAAGGTCGTATTACCTTCTGATGATTTCACAGCAATTTCAACAATCCTTAGTCAATCTTCAAAAATCCAAATAAAAGCACAAGATTTTCAAAAAACTATTAAACAAGCATCGTCAGAAGACTTTGTCTACATTGATCCCCCCTACACAGTTAAGCATAATAACAACTGTTTCATTCAATACAATGAAGATATATTTTCTTGGAAAGACCAAGAACGTTTGGTAGAAAGTGCAGAAGAAGCTCATGCTCGCGGAGTAAAAATTCTTATCTCAAATGCAGACCATCAATCTATTAAAAAACTTTACAGAAATACTATTTGGAATCAACACAGAACAGAAAGAACAACCCTAATGGCATCCAACCCAAAAAACAGAGGCAAAACAACGGAATTAATAATTTCTAATTACACATCTCTTTTGTCAACATAGAAACTCTACATCTTCTGTATCAAGTTCCGCGCTACAGTCGCGACAGTAAAGTCTATGCTCATCATTTGTTAATTCCGTGCGTATAAAACTAAGTTTGTTCCCATTCGCTTCATAGATTGAATAACTGTCTGGCTGAGTTACAAACTCTTTTCCACCGCATTCGGAGCATTGATTTGTTGTTTTTTGCTCATTACTCATTCAAATACTCTACATAGCCCTCTTTCAAGCTTTTTGTGCCAAACAACTCTTCCTCCAGAAACATTTCAGAACGAAAAATGATAAAACCGTTTTCGAGCCGATCCAGTTTTTCGTGCCATTTGTCTACCCAGCGTTTAAAAGGCTGAGATTCCTTTCCGGTGGGAGTAAGCGGATCACAACCGGGAACCTCATATTGCAAATTCATGATTTTCTTATTTCTTTTTGTGATAATGTGAGGTCTCCTAACTTCCCTGCTTAAGGTCTCTTTTTTAATTTGAATATTGACCTTCATCCCTCTATTGATTACTACCATATCTATCCCCTGCCAATCCAATTCCGCAGACATTTCAACACTTTTATTTCCAAAAATACTTTCTGCAACATACCCCGCCTGTATCTGTGTCAACAAACTGGCCCAAGTACGATATATCCTTGCTGGCAAACCAAGTTCAAATGTTTCCCTGCTGAAACGTGTTACCTCTCTAAAATTTTCCAAATCTATAGACAAATCCCCTCTATATTTTTCGTAAAACTGATCAAAATCCGGAAAGTCCTGTCTCTTATTCCAGTACATACCGTAAATATGGTTTAACGCTTGTATATTTCTCGGCAAGTCCAACTCAACTAACTTAATACGGGAGTATTGTTTTCTGTAACCGTCCAAATCAATCTCCGACAAAAATTGTTCAAACTCCTTACGTGCGGACATTTTTCAACCACCCCCTTGCAAGACGGACATAATCGCCGTTAATCTCAATGCCGTGATAGTCCATTCCAAGCATCTTGGCAACTACGCACTCCGATCCCGAACCAACAAATGGAATCAACACCTTTCCTTTTTTCCCGTTTTTGGCTGACGAAATCAGTTGCTCTGTAAGAGCCAATGGTTTTTGAGTTGGATGCTTGATAACATCATGTTCCTCATGTTCTCTCAATTGTTCCGGAGAAAACACTCCTGAACAGGTTTTGCATATAAACCACCGTTCAGAATATCCTGCTCCTCCTGCAAGTGCCGGATGTTTCAGAACATCTCTGGGCAATGCTCCGTTCGGATGAGCGTTGTAAATAGTTTTTTTCCCTTTGCTACCGTAGCGGCTTTTTGTTTCTTTACGAACCTTGCCCGCACAACTTTTGTAAGCCTCTGTATAAGGAACCCTGATTGAATCAACATCAAGGATGGGTTTTTCACTTTTCCACAAACACAAAATTGTTTCGTGACTTCGTTGCCAAAACTTCAGAGAAGGAACTGTTTTGTTAGTATAGTGCCAGACAAGCCAACGCTGATTTTCAATAGGTAGCCGCACAGCTACATGGGCAAGAATTTCTGCAAAACCGTAGATATAGAAAGGTGATTTGGGTTTAATCAACCTCAAGCACTCATTTATCCAATTTAGTGACCACTCCACATAATCCGTCAAATCCCTCTTGTCACTTTCATTGCCAAAATCTTTCCCTATATTGTAGGGAGGGTCTGCAATGATTAAATCAAAGCAGTTACCTTTTTTGATTTTCTTTAACTCGCTGAGAACATCGCCTTTTTTTATACTTCCTACACCCGGCTGGACACGCGCATTACTTTGACAGTTTGAGACTGAGGTAGTTTTTGTATTTGTTTCCAATCTCATTTCCCTTTCAAATACTCAACATACCCATCTTTCTCAAGTCTCTCAAATTTCTTCCTCACGCCGTCCGCAAGCCCCTTTTTGAACTCAACAAGTTTCTCCCGCAACTCCGGGTCTTTCACCGCAAGAATCTCCGCCGCCAAAATACCCGCGTTTTTTCCGCCGTCAACCGCGACCGTGGCGACCGGAACCCCTGCGGGCATTTGAAGGATTGAAAGAACCGAATCCACACCGTCAATGGAGTTTGAAGAGTTAATCGGCACCCCGATTACCGGAAGCGGAGAGATGGACGCTATCATTCCGGGCAGGTGAGCCGCGCCGCCGGCTCCGGCGATTATCACATCTATTCCGCGCGTGTGCGCGTTTCTCGCAAAATCAAAAAAGCCGGTCGGGAGTCCTGTGCGCGCTCACGATTGTAACTTCCGGCGACACCCCCATCCCTTCAAGAAACTCCGCCGCTTCCGACATAACCTTCAAGTCCGAATCCGAACCCATAACAACGCTTGCAACCGGTTTGCTCATGACACCACCTTTAGATTCTGTTTGATGAACCGCGCTTTTTCAAAGGCGCTCTCCACATTTTCGTCAACAACCGTAACATGTCCCATCTTTCTGAACGGCTTCGTCTTCCTCTTGCCGTATATGTGAACAGCCGCGCCTTCAATTTTCTCACACTCCTCAAGACCCGCATACACCGCATCCCCCTCATGCCCCGGCTCTCCGAGAATGTTCACCATCACGGACGGGGTTTTAAGGGTTGTGTCTCCGAGCGAACAACCGAGCACGGCGCGCAGGCACTGCTCGTATTGTGAAGTCGCGCACGCCTCTATCGTGTGATGCCCGCTGTTGTGCGGACGGGGGGCGGACTCGTTGACCAGAACATCCCCGCTTTTTGAAAGAAACATTTCAACCGCCATTATTCCGCGCAGATTCCAGAGTTTTGCAATTTGAAGGGCGACCGATTCCGCCTCGCTCAAAACCTCCGGGGCAACACCCCTCACCGGACACACAATATACTCCACAAGGTTCGCCTCGCTGTTGAAAACCATCTCAACCGGCGGGAAGCAAACCGTCTCGTTGTTTCCGTTCCGCGCCACTATGACGGACAACTCCTTTTCCATATCAACAAGCGTTTCAACTACCGAGCGACCCTCAAGAAGCCGCTCAAGGTCGCTGGTTGACCGGACAACAAGCACGCCTCGCCCGTCATAACCGCCTCTGCAAAGTTTTTGAACAAAAGGAAAAGTTACGCCCTCTTCAACCGCTTTTCTTATCTTTTCCGATGACTCAAAAACGGTTCCCAAACCCTCATCCGCCAAGGGAGCGGAGGGAATGCCGTTGTCTCTGTAAAACTGTTTCTGAGCGCCCTTATCCTGTATGCGGGAAATAATTTCGGGCGAAGGACTTACCTCTACACCCTTTCCGCCAAGAGCGTTTAGCGCGTCCGTATTCACATGCTCTATCTCTATGGTCAGCGCATCAAGTTTTTTGCCGACGCCGAAATTCACCACATCTTTCTCAACTCTGAAGTCCCCCCGTGTGAACTCGGAGCAAACATCCGCAGCGGGGCAGTCCGGCGAAGGGTCAAGAACATGAGTCTCAAGGTTCCAGATTTCCTTCTCATTCCTCCAAATTTTCTCCTCATTCCCTTTCTTCGCGGCAAGGCACAGCATCATGCCAAGTTGCCCTCCGCCGAGAATACCGAGCCGTTTTGTTGCGCCGTCTTTGGTATGTCCGCCCACTTCCGAATTTTAACCTATAATGCCCTCAAGTTCGGCGGGACGCTCTATTATGTAACGGGCGCCTCCGGCTCTCAGTTCCTCTCTGTCACGAAAACCCCACAAAGCGCCGACCGGAAGCATCCCGGCGGCGACCGCGGTTTTCATGTCTATCTCCGAGTCGCCCACAAGGACGGTTTCTTCCGCGGAAACGGACAAACTTTCACACACGGCAAACGCCCCGGAAGGGTCGGGCTTTCTGGGGGTTTTTTCGCCATATCCGACAATCTCAAGAAAGTTCCATCCGGAAAGAAGGCGGCGGGCAATTTTTGAAGTCATCTCCTGCGGTTTGTTTGAAAGCACGGCAAGTTTGAAGCCCTTTTCGCAAAGAACGCCGAGCAGATGCGCCATTCCGTCATACAGTTTTGTGTGAATGTCATAACCTTTCCTGTAGAAATCCATAAAACCCTCAAGACAGTCGCGCACATCGCTTTCGGTCGCCTCGCGGGGAAGCGCTTTTCGTATCATCTCCTCCGCCCCTCCGCCTATGAAAAACCTGTATTCATCAACCCCGCGCGCGGAAAAACCGCTCGCGCGCAGAGCGGAATTCGCCGCGTTCGCAATATCGGAGACGGAATCAACAAGGGTTCCGTCAAGGTCAAAAATTACCGCCTTGTATTTCACCCGCTTCTCAATCCCCCTCCCTCAAATATCTTTTTTTCAACTCCTCAACCGCCTCGGGCTCTCCCACAAAGGTTACCGAATCCCCCTGCTCCAGAACGGTCGCCGGACCGGGAACTATGGTCTGGTCGCCCCTTTTTACCAGAGCAACCAGACAGCCCGGAGGCAGCCCCGCATCTCTGAGCGGCTTGCCCATGAGAGAATGAGAGGTGCTGTCCCACTTTCCGATTTCAAAGGTGAGTATCTGCTCGCTGCGAGTGAATATCTCCCTGAGCCCGTCTTCTCCCGAAGCCGCCATCCAGTCCCTGAAAAAATCTTTGCTCTCAACTATGCTCGCCATTCTCGCAAGTATTCTGAGGTGCAGATTCGGCTCATGTTCGGGGCTTACAAGAAAAAACAGCGCCCTCGCCCTGCTGACTCCGGCGGAAACCTGATACTCCCCGCCGCCGTCCGCCGGAACTTCCACGCCGCCGCGGGAGCGAACCATAACGATTTCCATCCGCTCAATCCCCTCAAGGCGCAGATGCGGAAGCGCCACGCCTTCTTCGGTAACGGGCGTCATTCCCACCCTTGTGCCGCTGATAAACTTTTCGGCAATGTCTTCGGCCGTGAACCGCTTGATGCGCCGCCCCAGTTCCTCGGACACAAGACGCGCCACATTTTCAAAATCAAACCCTTTGCGGTCGCCCAGATCAAGCACCGCGCTGCCCGCCATAAGGCGGTCAAACGGGTCGTCCTTTCTCAGTCCTTTCTCTTTGAGTATTCCCCTGAGTTCGGTGTCAAGTCCCTCGTATCTTGAACGGCCGAGATTTTCAAAAAGATGGAAGATGGCGCCGCCCCTTTTCAACCTGTCGCGGACGTAAAGCCGATACCACAGCACGCACACAACCACCAACGCCGCCGTGAAAATCTTTGAGGAAAGACCCCCGCTGGAAAACAGCCACAGTGAAGACACAATTCCGGCAATCTGCATCCACGGATACAACGGGGATTTGTATCCGGGGTCGTAGGAGCCCAGCCGGCTTTCCCTCATCACAATCACCGAAAAGCACAGAATGGCGAAAACAAAAAGCTGAAACGCGCTCGCAAGTTTCACAATTTTGGCGGGGTTGAGAAAGACAAGAACAACCGCCATCGCCGCAACCGTGAGAACAAGACCGTAAACGGGCGTGCCTCTGTGGGAAATTTTCATAAAAATCCGGGGCATAACATCGTCGCGGCTCATCGCAAGCGGGTAGCGCGATGCGGTGAGAGTTCCGGCGTTTGCCACCGAAATAAAAGCGGCAATCGCCGCAAAAGAAATAAGGTAAAGCCCCGTTTTGCCGAACACCCCTTCGGCGGCATCCGCCGCAAGCGTGGGGTTTCCAAGCAGGGATTCAAGCGGAACCACACCGACCATTACCAGAGTGCCGAGTCCGTAAATGAGAACGGAAACCCCCAGAGCGTAGAACATCCCCATGGGAATTGTCCTCTCGGGGTCTTTCACTTCCTCGGACAGACCGGTAATTTTCGTTATTCCGGCGTAACTGATATAGACCATTGCCGAAGTGGAAAAAAGCGCTTCGCCGGAAAAATCAAAGAACGATGAAAGGTTGACGGGCTTTATTTCGGGAATCCCGACCGCTATGAAAACCACAAGTATCAGGACAAGGGCGGCGACAAGAATCTTCTGAAACTCTCCGCTGGACTTCGCCCCCACGGTGTTAATCAGCCCCAGAACACAAGAGGCAACAATGGAAAACGGAACCACATACTCTTTGTATTCGGGGAAGAAAAGCGCTATGTAGTAGCCCATCCCTATAAGGGCGAATGCGGACTTGAGAATCAGCGCCAGCCATGTGCCGATTCCGCCTATTATGCCGAAAAGCGGCCCGAGAGAGCGGTCTATGAAATAGTATGCCCCGCCCGCTCTGGGCATGGCGGTGGAAAGTTCGGCTATGCTGAAAATTACCGGTATCAGAGATAAAACCGCCACCATATACGCAATCACCACAGACGAGCCGAGCCCGTATTCTCTGGCGGCAAAACCGGGCAGGAGGAAAAAACCCGCGCTCAGGGAAGTTCCCGCCGCGAGGGCGAAAATGTCTTTCACGCCAAGCTCTTTTCGCAGTTTTTTTGACGACTCTTCCATCAAATCACCGTGGGAAAGCAAACCGCATCAGCCGGAAAAAATCGATACAAGGCTGAAAATCGGCAAATACATTGAAATCACTATAACCGAGACCGCAATGCCCACAATAAGAATCGCCACACTTTCCACCGACGACTGAACCATAAGGGCGAGCGAATCCGCTTCCTGCTGATAACTGTCCGCAAGTCCGTCAAGTATGCCGCCCAGTTTTCCGGACTGCTCTCCGGCTTCAACCATGGACAGAAAAACGGGCGGAAACAGCCGCTCCCTGCCTTCGAACGACTCGGCGACACCCCTTCCCCTGACCATCTCCCGCGCGACGGACAGAACCGCCTGAGAGAAAAAACGGTTTCCCGCCGACGAGGAAACCACCTCAAGGGCGGAAACAAGGGGAACCCCTCCGGCAAGAAGCGATGACAGCGTTCCGCAGAACCGGGCGAGGATTGACTTGTGCGCCATATCACCGAAAACCGGAACAAGCAGAATCAGGCGGTCAAGAAAGGTCGCCGCGCGTTCCGAACGGCGATACAGGACAAAAGGGACAAGCGGAACGGCAAACAGGGAAACGACGACGAGCGGCAGATTGGACTGCGCCGCCGCCCCCGCGCTCATCACCGCGCGGGTCAAAGCCGGAAGCTGCGCCCCCATCTCTTCAAAAACCGAGGCGAACACGGGAACAAGAAGCGACACGGCAAGGAAAAGAACCACCGTTGCGGTGAAAATCACTATCAGCGGATAGACCATCGCCGCCTTCACTTTTTTCCTCAACAGTTCGGCTTTGCTAAGACTGTCCGCAAAATTCATCATTATGTCGCCCATGCGCCCCCCGGTCTCGGCGGCTCTCACAAGCCCGGTGTAGAGAGATGAAAACGCCTCCGGGTGCGCGCTCAAGGCGTCCGAAAGACTCTCTCCGCGCCGCACCGATTCCGCCGCCTGCTTCACTATTTTTTTGAACCGGGCGTTGGTCTCCTGCCTGCCGAGAACATCAAGGGCGCTTGATATGTCAATTCCGGCTCCGACCATAACGGAGAACTTTCTTGTGAAAGAGTACACAACGGAAGAAGGCACTCCCCCCGTGTGGATTTCAATTTTGAGAATGTCCGAAACCCGCCTGAAAAAAGACGCCGCAAACTCCGCAAACCGCCGTCCCGAAGGTTTTTCCCTGACGCCGCCGGAAGACAGCAGCACGCCCCTTTCCCTCAAACGCGCAATCACGGCGGACTTGTTTGACGCCTCCATCTCGCCGCGAACCGTTGCGCCTTTGGAATCTCCCTCCCATATAAAAACCGGCATATAACCCTCCCGTTCTCCGCTATATCTCCCCGCGCCGGTTGTCGGGCGGGGTGTTTCTGACAACCTCCTCCACCGTTGTTACGCCCCGCGAAAGTTTTTCAACGGCGCTCTGCCTCATGGTTTTGATTCCCTTGCCGGACGCCCACCGCCTCATCTCCTCAAGCGGAGCCCTTGAGACAATCATCCCCCTGAGTTCCTCGTCAATCACCGCAACCTCGTATGCCGCTTCCCTTCCCCTGTATCCCGTTGACGAACACACCTCGCAGCCCGCCCCTTCACACACCGAACCGGAAGGACACGCCTCCGGGGAAATTCCGGCGGCGGAAAGAGAGGCGGCTGTCGCCGATGCGGATTTTTTGCAGTTTGCGCATATAACCCGAACCAGTCTCTGGGCGACAACGGCGTGAAGGGAAGACGCTATGAGAAACGGCTCTATCCCCATGTCAAGCAGGCGGATTACCGATGAGAGGGCGTCTCCGGTGTGTATGGTTGAAAGCATCAGATGCCCCGTAAGCGCCGCTTTAATCGCAATGTCGGCGGTCTTGGAATCCCGAATCTCTCCGACCAGAATCACATCGGGGTCCTGCCGGAGAAAAGACCTCAGGCATTCGGAAAAAGTGAGACCGATGTCTTCCCTGACCTGAACCTGATTTATGCCGCTCAGGTTGTATTCAATGGGGTCTTCAACGGTCATTATGTTCACATCGTCGCCGCTTATCTCGGAAAGGGTTGAATACAGCGTGGTGGTTTTTCCGCTTCCGGTGGGTCCCGCTATAAGCGCCATTCCGTTTTCCGCCTTCACCGCTTTGTCAAAATCGGCAAGCTGGGAATCCTCAAACCCCAGTTGTCTGAGGGTGAGGTGAAACGGGCTGCCGTCCAGAATTCTTATGGCGATTTTTTCGCCGAATATGACGGGAACAATTGACACCCTGCATTCAACCGTCTCTCCGCGGGAAGTCCGGAACTTCATGCGCCCCTGCTGGGTCTGTCTCTTTTCCGCAATGTTCAAGCCGCACATAACCTTCAGCCGTGAAGTCAGTATCGGCGCCGTCTGAAGGGGAAGCCGGTGAAAAACATACAGCACTCCGTCAATCCTGTATCTGACCCTGCACTCCTCCTCATACGGCTCCATGTGTATGTCGCTCGCCCTTTTGAAAAACGCCTCCTCAATGATGGCGTTTGACAGCTTGACCACCGGAGACGAGCTTGAGAAATCGGAAACTCCGTCCGCCTCGCTCCCCTTTCGGGAAGCCGAAGCCGCCTCGTCAACTATCCGCCGTATGATGTCTTCGGAAACCGCCGCGCTACGCGTCTCCGCCGTTTCGTCCCGCGCCCCGTAGTTGTCGTCTATGAGAGACAGTATCGTCTCCGGGGAAGCCAGAACAAAATCCACCCCGCTTCCCGCGCGGAACTTCACATACTCAAGCACATCGGAAGTTACGGACTCGGTAACCGCCATTACTATGGAGCCGTTTTTTCTGTAAAGCGGAACGGCTTGATGCTCTCTCGCAAAATGTTCGGGAACGGCGCGGGTCAGTTCGGAGTCAATTTTCAAACCCTTCATATCAGCGGGGAAATCCCGGCTCTCCCCGCTTTGAGGAGAGCCGGAACCGCCCGCGGCTTTCCCCGAGCTGTCCGAACCGTTTCCGGAAAAATGTCTGCTCATAATACCCCCGAGTGAAAAATATACGGGAAATTTATGACAAAAAGATGCCGACCGCAACCGCCGCGCATTTCAATCGGGCGGGATTATGATACAATCAGGCGAAATTTCCGCTTCTTTGAGCGCAATGACATTCCAGAAACTCATACTCTCTCTTCAGGATTTCTGGGCGAAACAGGGGTGCATGATAGTGCAGCCCTGCGACACCGAGAAAGGCGCCGGAACCTTCAACCCGCACACATTCCTCAGATGCCTCGGTCCCGAACCGTGGAAGGCGGCTTATGTTGAACCGTGCAGAAGACCCACGGACGGCAGATACGGAGACAACCCGAACCGGCTTCAGCACTACTACCAGTTTCAGGTTCTGATAAAGCCGTCCCCCGCCAACATACAGGAGATTTACCTGAAAAGTCTTAAATCGTTCGGCATAGACCCGATGCGGCACGACATCAGATTTGTTGAAGACGACTGGGAATCCCCGACCCTCGGAGCGTGGGGACTGGGATGGGAAGTGTGGCTGGACGGAATGGAGATAACACAGTTCACCTATTTCCAGCAGGCGGGAGGAATTGACCTTGACCCCGTGTCGGCGGAGATAACATACGGAACCGAAAGAATCGCAATGTATCTTCAGGGGGTTGACAGCGTTTTTGACCTTGAATGGGACGGAGGAATCTCCTACGGGGAGATACACAGGGAAGGCGAGTTTGAGTTCTCAACCTACAATTTTGAAAAGTCCGACAGGGAAATGCTCGCGCTTATGTTTGAGCGGTTCAGCGCGGAATGCGCAAAACTTGCGGACGCGGGGCTGCCGCTTCCGGCTTATGAATACTGCATGAAGTGCTCCCATGTGTTCAATATGCTGGACGCAAGAGGGGCGGTGGGAATCGCAGAAAGGGAAAACTTTATGGCGAAAGTGCGCGGACTTGCCGCCGCATGCTCAAAGGCGTGGCTGAAAAGACGCGAGGAACTCGGCTTCCCTCTGCTGAAACGGGCGGAAGGCGGAAAATGAAAAAAGACCTTTTCATTGAACTGGCGGTTGAGGAAATCCCTTCCGCGATGGCACCGGAAATAGCCCGCTCTTTCTCGGAAAGATTTCAAAACAGACTGCGCGAACTCGGGGTCGGTTTTGAAGAAAACCGAGAAAACACCTTTTGCTTCCACACGCCCGGAAGGTTCGCCCTGAAGGTCGGCGGCGTTGAGCCGCGAAGCAAAGACATAACGGTTGAAAGTTTCGGGCCCTCCGAAGCGGCGGCGTTTGACAAAGACGGCTCTCCGACCGGGGCGGCTCTCGGATTTGCGCGGAGCAAAGGCGTCCGGGTGGAAGACCTTGAGATCGCGCAAAGGGAAAAAGGCGGATTTCTCGCGTTCAGGCAAAAGACAAAGGGGGAGGATTCGGCACGGATAATCAGGCGCGAAGCGCCGGCGGTAATAGCCGGCATTCAGTGCCCCAAGTCCATGAGATGGCAAAGCGAGGGCGCGGCTTTCGCAAGACCGATACGGAAGGTGTCGTGTTTCTACGGCGGAAAGCCGCTGAAAATCCAAGTGGAGGGAATACCGTTTTCAACCTCCGTATCGGGACACAGATTTGCGGGCGGAAAGCCGTTCAAACCGGACGGATGGGAATCGTATGTCGCCGGTCTTAAAGAGCGGTTTGTGATAGCCGACCCCGATGAGCGGATGGCGATAATAGAGAAAGAGGTGGTCAGGGCGGTTACCGAAAAAGCGGGCGGCGTTTTCTTCCCGCTTGACCGCGAACTTCTTGAGACCGTGAACGGGCTTGTGGAATATCCGCTTGTGCTTTCGGGAAATTTTGAAGAAAAATTCCTGAATCTGCCCCATGAGGCGCTGACAAATGTGATGAAAAGCCACCAGAAATACTTTCCCGTCTTTTCCAAATCCGGCGCGCTGACGCCGCATTTTGTTTTTGTGTGCGGAACTCCCGTCAAAGACCCGGCGACTGTTATAAAAGGAAACGAAACGGTTTTGCGGGCGCGGTTCACGGATGCGGAATTTTTCCACTCGGAAGACCTGAAGACCCCGCTTGAAAACCGGCTGGAAGCGCTTTCGTCAATGTCTTTCCTGTCAGGCGCGGGAAGTTACGCCGACAAAACGGAGCGTCTTGAGAAAATTGCCGTTGCTCTTGCGGAGCGGACCGGAAACAAAGGTCTTTCGGACAAACTCAAACGCGCCGCCCGCCTTTCCAAAGCCGACCTCGCAACCCGGATGGTTTTTGAAATCCCCGAGCTCCAGGGAACAATGGGCGGACACTACGCGGAAGCCGGAGGGGAAGACCCGGAAGTTTCAACCGCAATTGCGCGGCAGTATATGCCGACCTCAAGAGGCTCCGCCCTTGCCGAAACCGACACCGGAGCGTTGCTCGCAATCGCGGACAAAATGGACAGTATCTGCGTGTGCTTCTATCTCGGAATGAAGCCGACCGGCTCCTCCGACCCGCTTGCGCTCAGAAGGCAGGCAATCGGCATTATCCGGACCGCGCTTGCAAAAAATTTCAGTTTCAGCATAGCCGAACTTGCGGACTTCATCCTCAACCTTATTGAAAAAGCGGACTATTCCAAAGCGCCAAGAGCGGATGCAAAAGAAATATCGGCGGAAGTAACGGAGTTTGTCGCGGGCAGATTCAGGGGAATCGTAATCCACCCCGAACCAATCGGCTTTTCTATTCCGGGGGAAATTGTCGCGGGACGCAGGAACGAAGGGGGAGTGAGACCGGACTCCGTGGAAGCGGTTCTGGCTGCGGGTTTTGACAACATCGCAGACTGCAAAAACCGCCTTAACGCCCTTGAAGACGCAAGAAAATCAGACTCTTTTACGGCTCTTGCGCTGTCATTCAAAAGGGTTGTCAACATTATGGGAGACGCCGGAGAGCGGGATGTGGAACCGGAACTGTTTGAAAACACGGCGGAAACAGATCTGTGGAAAACGGTTTGCGAAATTGAGAAAGCGCCGGAAACTGCGGACTATCAGGCGCACCTTAAACGGATTGCGGCTCTCAGCGGGCCGGTGGATGAGTTCTTTGACGGCACGATGGTTATGCACCAAGACAGCCGCATAAGAAAAAACCGCACGGCGATGCTCGGACGAATCAAAGACCTGTTTTTCAAAATCGCCGACCTTTCAAAAATAGAGACGCCGAAAGATACGCGGCAGTCCTGAGGTTTCCCCGCGCTCACACTCTCCGGCGCGGGGGGAAAGGAAAAGACGAACTCTTATGACGCATACGCCACCGCCCTCGTCTCCCTTATCACCATCACCTTTATCTTTCCCGGGTAGGTAACTTCCTGCTGTATTTTCTTGGCGATGTCCCTTGAGAGAGAATGGCTCTCATTCTCCCCCACGGCGGAGTTCTCAACTATGACGCGCAACTCCCTTCCCGCCTGTATCGCAAAACACTTGCTGACGCCCGTAAAAGAGCAGCCTATCTCCTCTATCTCCTCAACCCTTTTGACATATTTCTCGTAACTCTCCTTCCTTGCGCCCGGACGGGAGGCGGAGATTGCGTCCGCCGCCTGAACAAGTATGGAAAGAACATCGGTAACACGCGAGTCATGGCTTTGCTTCACCGCTTGGACGACCTGCGGGTCTTCCCCGTGTTTTTTCACAAGGTCCGCCCCTATCTCCACATGGGAGCCCTCAACCTCATGGTCAACCGCTTTTCCGATATCGTGAAGCAGAGCGGCGCGTTTGGCAATGTTCTGGTCATACCCTATCTCGGCGGCAAGCATTCCGCAGATGAAAGCCACCTCTATTGAATGGTTCAGCACATTCTGAGCGTAGCTTCTTCTGTATTTGAGCATGCCCACATAGCGCACAAGTTCGGGATTCATATCGTGTATGCCGAGGTCAAAAACCGCGCCTTCGCCCGCCTTCTTAATCTCATCGTCCACCTCCCGCTCAACCTCCGTTACCACCTCCTCTATTCTGGCGGGATGCACCCTTCCGTCTTCAAGAAGTCTCTTGAGTGAAATTACGGCGATTTCGCGCCGGAGTGAATTGAGACTTGTCAGAACAACCGTGTCGGGAGACTCGTCCATAACAAAATCAACCCCCGTACGCACCTCAAGCGCCCTGATGTTCCTCCCTTCGCGCCCTATTATCTTTCCCTTGATTCCGGCGTCCGAAAGCGTAACGGTTGAGGAGGTGTTTTCCGCCGTGTAGTTGCCCGCATATCTGTGCACTGCAAGCGCAACCGCTTTCATCGCCGTCTCCTTCGCCCCCACTTCGGTTTCCTCCTCAATCTCCCTCACCCTCAGTGACGCCTCTTTCTTGGCTTCTTCCTCAATCACCCGCATCATCTCCCGCTTGACTTCATCCGCCGAAAGCCCGGACAGCTCCTCAAGCCGCTTCTTTGCCTCCGCCTTGATTTCGTCTATCTCCCCGTGCCTGTCCCTGAGAGACTGCTCAAGAGAATCAAGACTCTGCTGTCTGCGGTTGAGGTTCACCTCTTTCTCAAGCCCCTCCTGAATCTTCTTGTTCGCGGACTCCTGACTCTTTTGGGCTTTCTGCTCGGAGCGCATTACATCCCTGCGCCTGTCCTTTTCAACCCTTTCCGACTGCCGCTTGTTTTTGCGCAACAGTTCGGCGGCTCTGGACTCCGCATCGGCGACTATCCTTCCCGCGTCCTTTTTCGCTTTCTCAAGAACCTGTTTTGCAAAAGCGGTTTTTCTGTCAAGCAAGTTTGTTCCGTCCGCGGACATTCTCAGGTAATGGATTCCAAAACCCGCTCCGAAGCAGACCGCTCCGGTGGCAATCGCCGCAATATAAACTGTGTCAATCATTTTTTTTCTCCTTTTTTTCGGTTTCGGCGCGGAAAACACCGCGCTCGGTTATCACAAATCCGACCCGCCTGTCGTGCGGTTCGGCGGGAATTTCAAAGTCGGCAATCTGAAACGAATACGCAACGGCGCAAACCTTTTCGGCGCTCAAATTCCGCATAGCCCTGTCGTAGAAACCCTTTCCGTAGCCGACCCTTGACCCGAACCTGTCAAAACAGATCCCCGGAACCACCATAAGGTCAAGTTCGGAAACGGCGATTTCCCGCCCCGGTTCCGCCTCCGGCTCCGCAATTCCAAAAGCGCCCGGAGAAAGGTCTTGCGCGCCGGCAACTTCAAAAAATCTCAGGTCGCTTCCGCAGACTTTGGGGAAAAACGCCTTTTTCCCAAGCCGTATCAAATCGGAAAGAACGCCGGAAATATCAACTTCCCCGCCCACCGGAGAGTAGAGCGCAACCGCTGACGAGTCTGAAAACAGACTGTCGCTTAAAAGTTTGTCAACAACCCGTGAACTGAGTTCGGCAAGCGCGGAGGCGGATTTCCCCGCTCTCAGCTCCGCAAACCGTCGCCGTATTTCCGTTTTTGAAAAAGAGACCCGGGAAACCTTCCCGTCAGTTTCCGTCTTGTCTCTCGGCTCCATACGCCATTCTGATTTTGACGAATCTGGAGACAAGAGATTTGTCCACAATTTTCCCGAGGCGGACAATTTCCTCTTTTCTTGATTCTTTGTCGTCTTCAATGTTTTCCCTCAACATAAGCAGCTGTTCGGTTATGTCGAGAGCGGCGTAGAACAGTTGAGCGGGAACGGTCTCCGTCATGGGCTTGTTCAGGTCGTTTGCGGCTTTTTCCACTCTGTTTTCCAGATAGGAAACTGCCTGCCTGATGCGCAACTCCCCCTTCGGGTCGGTTTTGACCCTGTATCTGGCTCCAAAAGCTTCTATTTCAACAAGTTTTTCCGAATCACCCATAAATCACGCTCTCGCTCTCAAGTGGTTTTCCACCCGTTCCGCCACACTCTCTACTTTCCGTCTCAACCGCCGTCTTTCATCCTCAAGTCTTTCAACGGTCTTTTTCAACTCCCGCACTTGAAGAACAAGACTCTCGTAGTCGTCAAGGAACTCATTTCCCTGCTTCACGCATTCAAGAATTTTGTTTTCCAATTCTTTGACCGAGCTCATAACTTGATGGGTCTATTTTAATGCTTTCTTGAAATTTACGCAAGTTGTGGGAACCTAACCGGACTAAGATGCTTAATTCCGAAACCCTGAAAACCCTTGAAGAGACGGAATCAAAATACGAGCGGAATCACGAAAAACTTTCCGCTCCCGGAATATCGCCGGAAGAAATTGTAAGTCTTTCAAGGGAAATCTCCGCAATGTCGGAAACCGTTTCCGCCTACAGGCGATACGGGGAAATCCGGCGGCGGATTGAGGAAAACACCCCGCTTCTGAAAGACCCCGAACTGTTCGAACTCGCCCGCTCCGAAATAGATTCGCTTGAGGAGCGGGAACGCAAGTGCGAGGACGAACTGACGCGGCTGCTTGTTCCCAAAGACCCCAATGACGCAAAAAATGCGATGCTTGAAATCCGCGCCGGAACCGGCGGGGAGGAGGCGGCGCTTTTTGCCGCAAGTCTTCTCAGGATGTATTCCAGATACTGCGAGGAGCGCGGCTGGAAAGTAAGTATAATGGGACTGAGCGAAACGGGCATGGGCGGAATCAAGGAAGTGATCGCAACCGTTGAGGGCGACAGTGTTTTTGAAAGTCTGAAGCACGAAAGCGGCGTCCACAGGGTTCAGAGGGTTCCCGTTACGGAAACGGGCGGAAGGATTCACACTTCAACGGCAACGGTGGCGGTTCTTGCCGAACCCGAAGGGGTTGAGGTGGAAATAGACGAAAAGGATATCAAAATAGACACCTACAAAGCGTCCGGGCCGGGGGGGCAGCATGTGAACAAAACCGATTCCGCCGTGCGCATAACGCATATCTCCACCGGCATAGTCGTTCAGTGCCAGAGCGAAAGGTCTCAGCACAAAAACCGGGCGCAAAGCCTGAGGATGCTCAGGGCGAAACTGTATGAGGAAGAACAGATGAAGCAGGCGGTTGAGCGTGCCGGAGAGAGAAAAAAACAGCTGGGCGGCGGCGAAAGAAGCGAAAAAATCAGAACATACAATTTTCCGCAGTCGCGGGTTACGGACCACAGGAGCGGAGTTACGCTCTCAAACATAGAGGCGGTGATGAACGGCGGCATCGGGAAACTTGTTGACGCCCTCAGAAGCGGCGGCAAAACGCAGGGCGCGGGACGGTAAAATGGACAAAGCGGCTCTTCACGCTCTGGTCTCATCGCTCTACTTTGTCTCATCGGCGCTGCACATCCTTTTCATAACCGGCAGACGGCGGTGGGTGCGCCCCGTTGGGTTTTCAATCGGAATCGCCGGTTTCGCGGCGCACTCCGTCTCAATAGCCGTTCTGTTTTATTCCGGCGGTCCGCTTGCGGGAGGAGTGGCCAAATCGCTTTTTCTCTTTGCATGGTTTGCGGTGATAGCGTTTTTGTCGGTGGAATCAAAATCACGCAAGTCCGCCCTCGGGGCGTTTGTGTTCTCTCTCGCTTTCGCGGCGACCATGCCCTCCCTTGTCCCGTTTGCGGGTTCGGTCGCAAACGACCCGGCGGTGTCCGAACCGCTCATACAGGTCCACATAGCGCTGATATTTCTCGGTCAGGCGTTCTTTCTGGTCGCCTTTGTTTCCGCAGTTCTCTATCTTGTAAAGGAGCGGCGCATAAAGAAGGGGGCGCTTTCGGAAAGCGGCGACAACTTCATGCCGATAACCGGGCTTGACAGGATTCAGCACATAAGTCTGCTCTACGGCTTTCCCCTTGCGACTCTCGGACTGGCGCTGGGATTTTTTTCGGCAAGCAGAATTTGGGGGGCGGACTGGTCGTGGGGCGGCAAAGAGACGCTCTCGGTGGCGACATGGCTGATATACGCCGTTCTCATAAACGGCAGGTTCGCCCACGGATGGAAGGGAAGGAAGTCGTCAATCGGGGCGATTGCGGGATTTATCGCCGTTGCGGCGGTGTTTTTCGCAAGTTATTTCCTGATTCCCGGACGGCACACTTTCGGATAAAACACCCGCACGGGACACGGTTCGGAGCGCCTTCAAAATCGCGCGGCTTCCGGCAAAAAAAGGACGCGGGTGAAAATCTCCGCGTCCCTTGTTCACTCAAAAACAACCGCGGGGAACTTTCAAGTTCCCGCGGGGTCATCGCTCCTTCGGGCGAAAATCAGATGTAATGTCCGCCGTTGAGTCTGAGGGTTGTCCCCGTAATCCACTCTCCCGCCGTGGAGCACAGATAGACAACCGCAAGCGCGACTTCCTCGGCGGAGCCGAATCTGCCAAGCGGTATGTCTTTCATAATGGTCGCCCTTATGTCTTGGGGAACGGACATCAGCATGTCGGTCTCAATAAAACCGGGGGCAACCGCGTTGACCCTTATCTTGTTTCTTGCAAGTTCGCGCGCCATGCTTTTTGTAAAACCGATTATGCCCGCTTTGGTTGAAGCGTAGTTCGCCTGCCCTATGTTTCCCATCTCCCCTATGATTGAAGAGATGGAAACGATTGAGCCGCCGTCTTCGCTTGCAAGCATAGGGTCAAGCACCGCTTTGGTGCAGTTAAAAACGCTTGAAAGGTTTGTCTGAATAACCTCGTTCCACTGCTCCGGGGTCATCCTTTTGAGCATTCTGTCTCTGTTGACTCCGGCGTTGTTGACCAGAATGTCAACCCTGCCGAAATGGTTCATGGCGGCTTTCCCGACCATCTGCGCCTGCTCAAACTTTCCGACATCCGCCCTCACCGTTACGCATTTTCTTCCGAGAGACTCAATCTCACTTTTCACATCGTCCGCGGCTTTGTCGCTTCGCGCATAGTTAAGCAGTATGTCCGCGCCGGATTCCGCGAGAGCGAGGGAAATCGCTTTCCCTATCCCCCTTGAACCGCCCGTAACGACGGCAACTTTCCCCTCAACATCGTGCATTTTTTCCAACATAAATTTCAACCCTCCTCGCTTGTCTGTATTGACAGGGCAGTAATCTATTGACGCATTGAATTTTGTCAAATCGCGGCGGACGCCTGAAATTGAAAAAAGCCGTTTTATTGATTATTGTTAAAACGATTATTTTAATTATCAGGAGGTAATTATCATGGCAGCACCGGCGGTGGCGCGGATAACGGAAGTTATCGGCTCCTCAAAAAAATCTTGGGATGACGCGGTTCAAGTCGCCCTCAAAAGGGCGAACAAAACCCTGAGAGGTCTTACCGGAATTGAGGTTACAAAAATGAACGCCCATATAAAAAACGGCAAAGTTGCCGAATACAGGGCGCATGTGACAATAACCTTTATTCTGGAAGACTGACCCTCCGGACTCGGAGCGGCGTTCAAAATCAATCGGGAGACCGCAATATGCGGCGGACGGATTTTTTTGTCAAATCACACGGTCTCGGAAACGACTACATAGTCGTTGAGAAAAACCGGCTTTCCTTCAAACTCACCCCCGAAGCGGTAAAACTGCTGTGCGACCGCAATTACGGAGTGGGGTCGGACGGGGTTCTTGTTCTGACCGAATCGGACGGGTCCGATTTCGGCTTGAGGATAATCAACCCCGACGGCGGCGAGGCGGAGAAAAGCGGCAACGGGGTCAGAATATTCGCCAAATTCCTGCACGATTACGGACACGCAAAATCGGAAAACTTTTCCATTGAAACTCCCGGCGGAGAAGTGAGAGCCGGAATTAAAACGGAAAACGGCGCGGTTGTGTCCGTAACGGCGGATATGGGACGCGCCACTTTTGACGCCGGTAAAATTCCGGTTGCGGGAAATTTTTCGGGGGATGTGGTTTCCGAAAAAATTGAGGCGGCGGGAAGAAGTTTTGTTTTCACGGCGGTTTCGGTCGGCAATCCGCACTGTGTGATTTTTGTTGACAAATTAAGCGAAAAGGAGACAAAACTGTTCGGTCCCGAGATTGAAAACCACGGGTTTTTTCCGAACGGAACAAATGTCCAGTTCGCGCGGGTTGCCGCAAAAGACCGGCTTGAAATTCTGATATGGGAGCGCGGGGCGGGATACACGCTTGCGTCCGGCTCAAGCTCTTGTGCGGCGGCGGCGGCGGCGGTAAGAAACGGACTGTGCGAAAACGGGGTAACCGTCTCCATGCCGGGCGGGGATTTGAGCATAAAGATTGATTCCGGTTTCAATATCAGGATGGAGGGACCCGCCGAGGAAATCGCCTCGGGAACGCTGAGCGATGAACTTGTCGAAAAGCTCGGGCGGCTCGCCGGACCATGAGCGGTTTTATTGTGACCGCAAAAACCGTTCTGCCCGTTTCGTCAACTCCGCTAAAAAACGGGGCGGTCGCCGTTGCGGACGGGAAAATAGAAGCGGTCGGCGCATCGGAAGATGTTAAAAAACTGTATCCGCATTTTCCCGTCCGCGATATGGGAAACGGAACTCTCCTGCCCGGATTTGTGAACTGCCACACTCACCTTGAACTTGGATGGCTCAAGCCGGAAAAAAGATTTTCGGATTTCACCCGGTGGCTTGAATATCTGATAGGGAGAATTGCGGCGGGAACGGAAAGGGGGAATATTGAACGGTCGGTAATTGACGGCGTTGAACAACTCGCAAAGAGCGGCGTAACAACGGTCGGAGAAATATCGTCTTACGGATTTGACGGGGAAATACTGGAAAAATGCCCGCTCCGAACCGTTCTTTTCCGGGAAATAAAAGACAGCAGACCGGCGTTGTATTCCCTGCGCGAAAAATCGGACGGATTTGAGGAAAGGTTTTTTCCTCACGCCCCTTATTCCTGCTCTCCCGAACTGATAAAAAAAACTTTCAAACTGTCCGCACAAAACGGTTCCCCGTGCGGAATCCATCTCGCCGAAAGCCCCGAAGAAACGGCTTTTGTGCGCGGAGAAAAAAACGGCATTGAAGAAAACATCTATCCGATAATAGGCAAAACCCCGTTTCCCCGCCACAGGGCGGAGACCGCCTTTCAATATTTCTCGGAAATTGATGACGGAAAAACAAAAATAACCGCCATCCACATGGCGCATGTAAAAAAGGATGAAATTGAAAAAATCCGCAAAAGAGACATTGGAACGGTTCTGTGTCCGCGAAGCAACGAGTTTTTGAACACCGGAACCGCTCCGGTTCCGGAATACGCAAACCTTGAAAGGGTCGGACTCGGAACGGACGGGCTTTCAAGCAACGAGACGCTCAATTTTTTTGACGAAATAAAAACCCTCCATAAACTTCTGCTCCCGCTGGGAAAAGAAAAAGCGGCGGAAAAAGCGGTTTATATCGCCACACTCGGCGGGGCGAAATCTCTTTTTCTTGAAGATAAAATCGGAAGCATTGAAAAGGGGAAATACGCGGATTTGATATTCATAAAAACCCGCGAGACCGCCGGCACATATTACGGTGTTGTGTCCGCAAACCGCGCGGAGACGGTGAGAGGGTAGGCGACGGGCCGGGATATTGCCCCTATGATTTGGAACTACATCTACATAATGGCGGGCGGAGCGGTCGGTTCGGGTTTGCGTTATTTTGTTTTCCGCGCGGTTCCGCTGGCAACTTTCCCTTTTGCCGTCATCGCCGTAAATATTACCGGCTCTTTCTGCATCGGTTTTCTCCATGTTTATCTGCAAAGCCGGATGGCGGACGATTCCCTCCGGCTGTTTTTGACGACCGGAATGCTGGGCGGTTTTACGACATTTTCCGCATTCTCTCTGGAGACATTAACCTTGCTGCAAAACGGTCATCCGGGAAAAGCGTTTTTGAACATAGTGTTTTCAGTCGCGCTGTGCCTGATTGCCTGTTTTGCGGGAACGGTTGCGGCAAAGAGTTTATAAGCGGGTTTTGTCCCCGCCGTTTCCGGCATCGGACTTTCGGGACGGAAAACCGCCGTGTCGGGACCAAACCGTAAATACGGACAGTTTCAAGGGGTTCATTCATGCATTATTGACATATTTGAGTGAATTTGTATATTGAGAGAGCGGACGAAAAGGGTTTTTTGAAACGGACGGTCTTCAATTTACAATACAAAATGGCTCAAACGGAATCTTCATCTTTTGAAAACGAGCTTTTCAAGGCGGCGGACAAACTCCGCAAAAACATAGACGCGGCGGAATACAAACATGTTGTTCTCGGTCTGATATTTCTCAAATACATATCGGATTCCTTTGAGACGCTTTACGACAGAATAAAAGAGGGCGAAGGGGATTATGAACACGCGGATCCTGAAGATTCGGATGAATACAGGGCGAACAATGTATTCTGGGTTCCGGCAAACGCGAGATGGGCGAACATTCAAAATCAGGCGAAACAAACAACCGTAGGCGAAGTTCTGGACGAGGCGATGGAAGCCATAGAAAGGGACAACCCGACTTTGAAAGGCATTCTGCCGAAAGTGTTTTCAAGACCCAATGTTGCGTCCGCGACACTGGGAGAGTTGATTGATCTTATCACCGATAAAATTGACCTCAGAGGCGAAGCCGAGAAGTCAAAAGACATTCTGGGCAAAGTGTATGAGTATTCCCTCGGTGAATTCGCTTTGGCGGAAGGGAAAAAGGGCGGACAGTTTTACACGCCGGTTTCCATTGTAAAACTTCTTGTTGAAATGATAGAGCCGTATAAGGGCAGAGTTTTTGACCCGTGCTGCGGCAGCGGCGGAATGTTTGTTATGAGTGAAAAATTCATCAAACAGCATCGGGGCAGAATTGACGACATTTCCATTTACGGACAGGAGAGCAATCAGACCACCTACCGCCTCTGCCGGATGAACCTTGCCATTCGCAACATAGACGGCTCGCAGGTGAAGTGGAACAACGAGGGCTCATTTCTGAACAACTCCCACCCGGATTTAAAAGCGGATTTTATTCTCGCCAATCCGCCGTTTAACGACAGCGACTGGAGCGGGAAATTACTGGATAAAGATTCCCGCTGGAAATACGGCACACCGCCTCAGGGCAACGCCAATTTTGCGTGGGTTCAGCATTTTATTCATCACTTGTCGCCTCAAGGTGTCGCCGGATTTGTTTTGTCAAAGGGTTCTCTCACTTCCAAGTCGTCAAATGAGGATGTAATCCGCCGGAACATAATTGACGCCGGAATTGTGGACTGCGTTGTAAATCTGCCCGCGAAACTTTTTCTGAACACGCAAATCCCCGCCTGTCTGTGGTTTGTTTCCAATAAACGGCACGGATACAACGGCGACCGGAACCGGAGCGGTGAAATTCTGTTTATTGACGCAAACGAACTTGGGCATTTGATTAACAGGCGCACAAAGGAGTTTTCGGATGAGGACATAGCAAGGGTTGCGGATACTTACCATGCCTGGCGGAAAGACCCTCACCTAACCTCTCCCAAAGGGAGAGGGAAAGACAGTCCGCCCTCCTCGGGAATAAAAGGTGAGGGCATTCACTATCAAGACATCCCCGGCTTTTGCGCTTCGGTGAAAACTGATAGAGTGAAAGAGTTGGACTATGTGCTTAGTCCGGGGCGGTATGTGGGGCTTGCGGAAGTGGAGGATGATTTTGATTTCGGCGAGCGGTTTGCGGAGTTGAAGGCGGAGTTTGAGGGACAGATAAAGGAAGAGGCGAAGTTGAACAGGCGGATATTGGAGAATTTGGGCAAGGTTGAGTATAAGTGATGAGTGAGATTGATACAGGAAAAATAGATTTTGAGGAGGCGTTAGAGCATATCAGCAAAAGATACCTCGCATGTTTCGGAGAACTTTACGAAGTTTTAGGAGAGGAGTTCTGAGACAATGTCCATGCATGGATTGAGCGCACGGCACATTGGCGGTATCGCAAAAATTCTCCGCGAACATTGCTCCGGCATTGAAAAAGCGTCCTTGTTCGGCTCAAGGGCAACGGGAAACTACAAAAGCTATTCCGATATTGACTTGGTGCTTTACGGCGATATAGATGGAGCGACCGCCGACCGTTTGTGGACTTTGTTTGATGAGAGTTCGTTGCCATACAAGGTGGATGTGCAGGTGTTCAACTTTGTAGATTACCCGCCGATGAGACGGCACATCGAAGAGAAAGCGAAAACACTGTTGACGAAAGAGCAGATCTATTCGGAGCAATGAGCAGGATGGAGCACAAAGAACGGCAAGGGTGGCGAGAGGTGAAGTTGGGGGATGTGGCAACAGTATTTGGGGGATTTGCCTTTAAAGGCAAAGACTTTGGCAATAAAGGAGAACCTGTTATTAAAATTACAGAACTCCAGCCACCGTATATCAATTTACAAAATTGTCAAAAGATCAATTTACAACCTTACTTTTCGAAAAACCTTGATAAATACAAAATAAAAAAGGGTGAGTATCTAGTTGCTATGACTGGGGCGACAATTGGAAAAGTCGGCAGACTGACAGAAAATAAAGTGGCTTATCTCAATCAGAGAGTTGCAAAAGTAGAGGCGCTTACAAAATATTCTGACACCAAATTTATTTACTACAGTATTGTGAATAGTTATTTTATCAATTTCGTAAAAAATTCAGCGACAGGCGGAGTTCAGCAAAATATTAGCGCAGATGAGATTGGCAAATTCCAATTGCTTCTCCCCCCACTCCCCGAACAAAAAGCCATTGCCGAAGTGTTATCATCGCTGGACGACAAAATAGACCTGCTCCACCGCCAGAACAAAACACTTGAAGATATGGCACAGGCATTGTTTCGCAAGTGGTTTGTGGAAGATGCGGATGAAGGGTGGAAAATTGAAAAACTAGATAATATTCTTGAGGAAATTGAATCCGGCACAAGACCCAAAGGAGGAATTGACATTAACTTAAAAGAGGGAATTCCAAGTATTGGAGCAGAAAGTATTAATGGCATTGGAAATTTTGATTTTTCAAAAACAAAATATATTTCCTCAGAGTATTTTCTAAATATGAAGAGAGGAAAAATAAAAGAATACGATGTGCTGATTTACAAAGATGGCGCTTATATTGGCAAGAAAGCGTTATATGGAAATGGCTTTCCATTTGAACAATGCGCCGTCAATGAACATGTTTTTATTCTAAGGACAAACAAAAGAGCGACTCAAATTTTTCTTTACTTTCTTCTAGAGCAAAAAGCACTTTTTGAACTAAATGCCAATTCAGCTCAGCCCGGACTCAATAAGCAATCTATAAAATCCTTTGAAGTACAGATTCCACCGCAGAATAAGATTGATAATTTTGATATCAAAACAAAACCTTTGATAGAGAAAATACTTAAAAACTGCACTCAAATTTACATCCTTGAGAATTTTCGCAACACCTTATTGCCGAAGCTGATAAGTGGAGATGTGAGAATGAATAAACTCTAATGATATGGTCGCCAGAAAAGAAAGATTCGGCTCTATAAAGAGTAAGCAACTCCGCAAAGTCGAATGAGACTATGTTGGCATAGGAAAAACAGAAATGAACAGAAAGAAATTTGAAAAAACTGTCACTGATTACCGTAAAGAAATGGCATCATATTTAGAACAGATTATTTCAATAATCAAAGAAAGAAAACTTTCTCCAAAAGAAGTAGAAGATTTTGAATATGACAACAATGCTAAAGTGAAGCAAATGGAGCATACTGAACGATTTTTTTCACACCGTTGCGCACTATTGCTAACCAAATCATATTTTCACTTAAAGGCAGTACAACATGCAAATCACACCAACAATCTTCATTCAGTTGCCATACACACTCGTGTTGTTCTTGAATGTTCGGGTCAAGCAGTAGGAATTACAAATCTTCTGAAAGATCCAAAAAGAGAAGTGGCTAAACGATTGGCTACAGAATTGGCCGATTTTAATTCTGTTATGCGTCGCAACATGCCTGTTAACCAAGAAGAAATAGTGTCATATTTGCAATCTTTAAATGAAGCCTCTGATAAACACCGAGACCGTAGTTTATCTGAAATGGGCGTAAATGTTCAAAAGTCCACATGGAGATACTCCGAGGCAGTCAAACATCTAGAATATGGAAAAAATTGGTATGATCATATTAGCAGTTGTTTTTTTCACAGTGATGTTGCACATTTAAAGTCTACATCTTCTTATTACGGAGGTGTTATATCTTGCAATCAATCTTTTGATATATATTCATTTGCATTGTTCTTGGACTATTTAGTGCATCAGTCACTTGTTATGCTTTTATCTTATGGATTGTGGAATCCAAACGAAGATTTATTTCATAAATATGTACGATTACTTGAGAAAAAGAAGGAATCAACAGATCGTTATACAAAGGAGCTGGCTCAATGGATAAAAAAATAAAATCTGAAAAAGAAGCTGAACAATTATTGATTTCATTGCACTATCGTTGTATTGCAGCAATTCAAAAATCAGTTGAAATACACTTGGAGATTGATTCACCGAATCGTGTATTAACCGATGACGATAATGATATATTTTTTCGCATGCGCAAATGTCTTTTCCATGCAATGATGATTCGTGATTTAGGAGTTTTCAATGACACTTTGCATATTATCGCCGTAGAATGTAGAGTGGCAATTGAACAGTTTAATAAGATATTGAACATTAAAAATCAAGATTCACATCTACATAAATTCTCACCATTTGCTCATCCCAGTCCTCAGAGACTGATTCTACAACAATCAAAAGGAGGATTGTCCACTGATAATAAACTTATGATACTTGCTGAGGTAATCACAACAGCTATTAGCTTTGGTCATTTATATTCCATTGCTTTGCACCTATTGGCGGAAAATTCTAAACTGGGTAAACCTTTAATTTCTGAGATCAATGGTATTGTCAATGAATTCAATCATATTATCAAATGCCTTCCAGACCCCAAAGAGCTTGGAGTGTTTATTAAAAACAAAAGATCATCAACTTTGTAATAGCAAGATTTCCATACCAATTCAACCATCGGAAGCCCAAATAAAAACCGAAATCATACAATCCCTCACCAAAGACTTTGAATCCCACGCCAAACAAGCCGAAGTCAGCGAGTATGAGCGGCAGATTGGCCGGCTTGTCTAGAAACTCTACGGTCTTACGGCGGAGGAGATAGAGATTGTAGAGAGAAGAGAGATTTGATTTGTTGCTGGGTGGAGTGAGTGTACCCACCGACGCCTTATTTTCCGCGATATGACTTGACGCCAAACGAGGCATTGCGGATAATAGAGAAACATACAGACAAGGAGGCAAGAGAAATGAGGAAGTCGTTTTTGGATGAGGCGTGGGAGCAAAGTCATACCGTAGGAGAACGCTGGCAAAGGGGCACGGTGTTTGGTTTGATCGGCAAGACAGACTTTCAGCAAGTGGCAAAACCGATGAATGATAAAACTATAGAGAATTGCATTCAGATACAAACTCTTGAAAACCTGCGGGATGCTTTGTTGCCAAAGTTGGTGAGTGGGAAAATAAGGGCAGGAATTAGAAACATATAGGAGACCAATATGAAGATAAGGAAAGTTGAAATCAATGGTTTTCGCTCTATTAAGAACAAGGAAATTTCATTTAAATGTAATGGACACAAAGTTTTGGTTGGCAAAAATGAGAGTGGCAAATCAAATATACTAAAAGCCTTAAATCTTTTGTCAGGGAAAATACCTTTCGAGAATAAAGACAAGAAGTTCTTATACTCCTCAAAAGCTTTTGTCAGATTTTCTTTTGATTTAGAAGAAGACGAAATTAACAAGTGCAAGAAAAAATTTAATGAGAAAATTAAAGTTAATCAAAAAACTAAACTAACACAAGACCTCTCAATTGAAAAATTCTTTGAAAAATATTCGAAAAATATCTTGTATTGGATTGATTGTAATGCCGAACCCACTTGGGGATATTGGGGATTGGACAAGGACTTGCAAATCAATGGTAATTGGTATGTAGTCGGAGACAATATTGCTAATTACGGATTAGCAGAACAATTTCCAAAACAATCATATATCAATGAAGAATTTCTTGCGAAAAATCTCGAGCAAACAGAAGAAACACAAAAAGAAGAGATAATCCAAAACTGTCTGACACAAACTAACATAGAAGAAATTTATATTGCTTTGAGAGAAATAATAGAAGAAGTTGTTGCGCCGGATGATTACACTTTTCCAGTAATTAATTGGCAATACAGCGCACAAGAACACGACCTGCCTTCTTATGTTAAGCGAGAGGTATTTGCACAGGATCCGGATTCCTGCATTCCATTAAAAAATATGTTTTTATTGTCCGGTATTCAAGAAGATGCAATTCAGGAAAAAATCTCCAAAACATATAAAGAAGGTACTAATTATATGAAAACTTTATTTGATTCTATAAACAGGAAAACAAACAAATACCTCAAAAACAGTTGGAAAGAATTCAGTAAAGTTAAAATGGAATTGAGGTCAGACGGGGCAAATATTGCAATTGGAATACAAGATTCAGAAAACACATTTGATTTTAGACAAAGAAGTGACGGGTTTCGCAGATTTATATCTTTCTTGTTATTGATGAGTGTAGAAATGAACAAAAGGACAGGAAAAAATTCGCTCATTCTAATTGACGAACCGGAAACGGGGCTGCATCCCAGTAGCGCAAAAGATTTAAGAAACAAGCTGATTGAATTAGGAAAAGATAATATAGTTGTCTATGCCACTCACTCCATATCAATGATTGACACGGAAAACATAGAAAACAATCTAATTGTTACAAAAAAGAGACAAAATACAAACATTGAAAAAGCAAAAGAAGATGGCACATCACCCGCTGAGAATGTTTATAGAGCAATAGGATATTCCATTTACGAAGATCTAAAGAAAACAAATATCCTGCTGGAAGGATATACTGACAAACAGACTTTTGATTTATTTATGATGGGCAACGAATGGAAAAAATTTGGCAAGTGCTACACGGGCGGAGTCAAAAACATTAAGAACATCTGCCCTATCCTTGATTTGGCAGACAGAAAGTATTTCATTCTATCTGATGCTGATAAAGTTGCTTTACAACACAAAAAAGAAATGGGCAATCCTTCCTATTGGTTTATCTATAAGGATTTAGGTAGTGACGCAATAACTATTGAAGACTTCTATGAACAAGAATTTTTCTTTGGTATTGTCAAGAAGGTCTTTGAAGATAATAAAATTAGCATTGAAAGGTTTGATTTAGAAAAAGAGACAGACAGAATAAATTATATTCGAAATTTCCTAAATAACACATCCAACTCTAATCCAATTATCAAAAACATCAAAGACTTATGTATAAAAGACATTAAGAAAACAAACATTAAAAAAGAGAAAATTATGGGAGTATTGGATGCTCTGTTGGAAAAAATAACGAGTTCTTAGACTCAATGACCACTCCCCACGAATCCAATGTTGAAAAACTCTCGATAGAACTACTCAAAGACACAAACCCCCCTAACCTTTCAACCATCCCTACCACAAAACAACAATCATCCACCCCTCTAACTAACAACCAGCCATACCATTGACTAACAATCAGCCGGACATTATATTAACAATCAGCCATTATGAAAAAGCGGATATACAAACGCTATGCGGAGCCGCGCCTCAAAGAAGCGCTGAAGGATTCACCCGTTGTTCTTATACAAGGCGCCCGCCAGTGCGGAAAAACCACACTTGCCCAATTGGTGGGGAAATCCGCAGGTTATCAATACTTCACTTTTGACGATGAAGGCACACGCAGCTATGCCGTGGAAGACCCCGTCGGTTTTGTGAACTCTTTGCCGGAAAAGGTCATATTGGATGAGGCGCAACTGGCGCCGGGGCTTTTCCCGTCCATAAAACTGTCGGTTGACCGTAACCGCACGGCGGGACGGTTTATACTGACCGGTTCGGTAAATCTGCTGCAAATGACACGGATAAAAGAATCGCTTGCGGGACGGATGGATATTGTCAGACTTCATCCCTTTTCACAAAACGAACTTGAACAAACCCCGCCCGGATTTGTGGACTCACTGTTTTCCCCCGATTTTTCCGTCAGCCAAGAGCCGCCGCGCAAAGAGCAAACCGTTGACCGGATTGTGGCGGGCGGTTATCCGGCGGCACTGCAACGCTCCAAAACAAGAAGGGCAAACTGGTATCAGACATACATTGAAACCCTTGTAAAAAGTGATGCGCCTATCGTTTCGGAAATTCATTTTCTTGAATCATTGCCGCAACTGCTTGAAATGGCGGCGGGGCAAACAGCTCAACTTTTAAGCGTGAACGGTCTCGCATCCCCTTTTCAGTTGAACCGGCTGACCATTCGCAGTTATCTGGCGCTGCTTGAAAAGATGTTTCTGTTGGAGAAAATACCGGCATGGCACGACAACCGGGCAAAACGGCTCGTAAAAACCCCGAAAATACATCTGTGCGACACCGGAATCATCTGCGCTTTGCTGAATCTGGACAGACCGGCGCTTTTGGAAAACAGGACGCTGTTCGGTCATATTCTTGAAACATTTGTTCTGCAGGAACTGAAACGGCAAGCCGACGCAAACACCCAACGACACACATTTCATCACTTCAGGGATAAAGAGGGAATGAAAGTGGATATTGTTATACAACGGGGAGCAACCGCCCTTGCCGGTGTGGAGGTAAAAGCGTCCGGTACTGTTACAAACTCCGACTTCAAAGGACTGCGCAAACTGAAAGACGCAACCGGCAAACGCTTTGCGGGCGGCGTCTTGCTCTACAATGGCGACAGCACGCTTGCCTTTGGAGAAAACCTGTATGCTGTGCCGTTGAGATTTCTCTGGGAGACGGCATAAATGACCAAAATCTGCGAATCCGATGTTGAACAGCTTGCGATAGAACTGCTTGAAAAACAGGGCTACTCATACATCCCCCCCGAACAACAGGAAACCGAAAGAGACGGCGTTTCCGGCGTCATCCTGCGCGACCGCCTTAAAACCGCCATTCACAACCTCAACCCGGATATTCCCAAAGCGGTGAGAGAACATGCTTTCAGACAGGCGACCGACCTTCCCTCTCAAAATCTGATTGAAAACAACAGGGCGTTTTATGAAACGCTTTTTGAGGGCGTTGCCGACACATACCTGAAAAACGGCGAAACCGTCGGCGCAAGGGTGCGCTTAATTGACTTTGACAACCCGCTTGCCAACAACCTTGCGGTCTGCAATCAGTTCACGGTTACGGAAAACAACATAACAAAACGCCCCGACATCGTTCTTTTTGTAAACGGCCTGCCCCTTGCGGTGATTGAATTAAAAAACCCGGCGGACGAACATGCAACGGTTCAAAAAGCGTTTGACCAACTGCAAAATTACAAGGAAGCGGTTCCAAGCCTGTTTTCCTTTAACGGCGTTCTTGTCGCCTCGGACGGGCTTGACGCAAAAGCCGGTTCGCTCACCTCGGGCCGGTCTCGTTTTATGGCGTGGAAAACCGTGGACGGAAAAAGGGAAGATTCCAAAACAACGCCGCAGATTGAAACCGTTATCAGGGGAATGCTCCGCCCCGATGTTCTTCTTGATCTGGTCCGGCATTTTACCGTTTTTGAGCAAACGGAAACAATCAACCCCAAAGACGGACTGCTGACCATTCAAAAGGAAAAGAAAATCGCCGCATACCATCAATATCACGCCGTAAAAAAAGCCGTTCTGTCCACGGTCAGGGCTTCGGGCGCAAAACCGGACATCGCCGCGGATGACGAACCGGAGGAATACGGCTTGCCGAGTGTAACGCTCCAGAAAAAGGGAGACCGCAAGGCGGGAGTGGTCTGGCACACGCAGGGAAGCGGAAAATCGCTGTCCATGGTTTTCTACGCCGGACTGCTTGTCGTTCACCCTCGGATGAAAAATCCCACAATAGTCGTTATCACAGACCGCAACGATCTTGACGGGCAGCTGTTTGACGCTTTCGCGGCGGGGAAAAACCTTCTCAGACAGGAACCGAAACAGGCGGAAAGCCGCGCGCATTTGAAGAAGTTGCTGAAAACAAAAAGCGGAGGGGTTGTTTTTTCAACAATTCAAAAATTCTCGCCCGAAAACGACAATGAAAATTTTGAACTTCTTTCGGACAGAAAAAACATCGTCGTTATCGCGGATGAAGCGCACCGCAGCCAATACGGGTTCGGAGCGAAAACCTTTTTTGTTAAAGACGGGGTTAAAACAAAATACGGCTTTGCCAAATATCTGAGAGACGCCCTGCCGGAAGCTTCCTTTATAGGATTTACCGGAACCCCGATTGAAAAAGAAGACGCTTCAACCCCGGCGGTTTTCGGCAATTACATAGACATTTACGACATAGAACAGGCGGTTGAAGACAACGCGACCGTGCGGATTTACTATGAGTCGCGCCTTGCGCAAGTGCATTTAAAAGAGGAGGAAAAAGCGGAACTGGACGCGGAGGTTGAATCCGTAACCGAAAACGAGGAAGCGACTGCGGCGGAAAAAGCCAAGGCGAAATGGACGAGGCAGGAAGCGATTATCGGACACGGCGAAAGAATCAAAACCGTTGTCGCCGATATTCTGGAGCATTTCCGGGCAAGGCGCGAAGCTTCCGAGGGCAAGGCGATCATCGTTGCCACAAGCCGCCGCATCGCGGTCGCCATGTATGACGAAATAGTCGCCCTGCGCCCGCAGTGGCACGGTAACGACAAAGGCAAAGGCGGGGTAAAAATTGTTATGACCTCATCCTCAAGCGACCCCGCCGCGTGGCGGAAACACGCGACAACAAAAACGGAAAGAAAACAGATAGGGGAAAGATTCAAAAATCCCGCCGACCCGTTAAATGTTGTTATCGTGCGGGATATGTGGCTGACGGGTTTTGACGCCCCGTGTCTGGACACAATCTATATTGACAAAATAATGAGCGGACACAACCTGATGCAGGCAATCGCCCGCGTGAACAGGATTTACAAAGACAAATCCGGCGGACTTGTCGTTGATTACATCGGCATCGCCTCGGACCTGAAACGGGCGCTCGCTTCCTACACAAAAAACGGCGGCAAGGGAGCTCCCGCGTTTGAACAGGAAGAGGCGGTGAAAACAGCGCTGGAAAAACACGAGGTTGTCGCGCAAATGTTTGACGGCTTTGACTACAAACGCTATTTCTCCGAAGACACGAAAGAAAATTGACCGTTATTCTGGAGGCGCAGGAGCATATTCTGGGTTTGGAAGACGGCAAAAACAGATTTGCCAAGCAGGTAACCCTGCTCTCAAAAGCGTTCTCCCTTTCCGTGCCGGATTCAAGGGCGATGGACATAAAAGCGGATGTCGGATTTTTTCAAGCCGTCAAAGCCCGGCTGACAAAATTTGAGCCGGAAGGAAGCGGCAAAAGCGACGCCGAGATGGAAACCGCAATCAGGCAGATAGTTGACCGGGCGGTGGTTGTGGACGGGGTGATTGATATTTTTGACGCGGCGGGAATTAAAAAGCCGGACATATCAATTCTTTCCGATGATTTTCTTGAGGAAATCAAGGGAATGAAGCGCAGAAACCTCGCTCTGGAGCTGCTCAAAAGAATCTTGAACGATGAAATAAAAATCAGAACAAGAAAGAATCTCGCCCGGAGCAAAAAGTTTTCCGAAATGCTTGAAGAGGCGATTAGAAAATACAAAAACAAACTGCTGACGGCGGCGCAGGTTATAGGGGAACTTATCCTGATAGCAAAGGAAATAAGGGCGTCCGATAAAAGAGCGGCGGATTTGGGGCTGTCCGATGATGAAGTGGCTTTTTATGACGCTCTGGCTATGAATGAAAGCGCAAGGGAAGTTATGGGCGATGACAGTTTAAGGGAACTCGCCCGGATTCTGGTGGAAAGCGTCCAAAAGAACACCTCCATTGACTGGACTATAAAAGAAAGCGTAAGGGCAAGATTGAGAACGATTGTAAAACGGCTTTTAAGAAAATACGGCTATCCGCCCGACGAGCGGAAAATGGCAACGGACAGAATCCTGAAACAAGCCGAACTGATGGCGGATGAGCGGATGGCTTTGTGATTGCGCTTATTCTGATTGGCATGATTCCAAACTAATAATCCAGAGACAATTGTTCTTTCTTCGGCGGGTAGAAAACTCCTACAATGACAAAAGGGTTTTTCGCCCACCCGTGATACTGTTTTGTGGTGCCCAAAAACAAATACAAATCTCTTTTGGCAAGTTCCTCCATATATTTTGCCTTCACTTTTTTAACCGCAGATTCCTTGTTTTCACCACTCCTGTGCAAACAGTTCCAGTAAAGAGCGCCAATCTCCCAATCCTCAATCATCAGAGTGGATTCTCTTCCGGCAGTATCATAAAATTGATAGGAAAACTTATAAGGAAGTTTTTGAACTCTTCTAAATCCTTTCACAATGTCGCCGGCTGTTTCAAAAAGACTTCCCTGTTTTGCCTTTTCTTCAAGAATTCTTATCTTCTCCTCAGACCATTCAGAATCAACTTCTTCAATGATAAAATCTTTCAACTCCGCAGGCTTGAAAACTGTGATTGAAAGTTGATTTTCTTTTGCTTTTCCAATGACTTCTTCAAGATTCGTGTAAGGTTTCTGCTTTTTGAATATAATCTGTTTTCTCTCTTTCCACTCATCCTTCGTATCAACAAATTCTCCTATTCCAATGTCTTCAATATTATTAGGACTAAAACTTTCGGGTCTTATATCACTTTTGTTTTTCTTTATATCAATTTCTATCCATTGATATTTTTTGTATCTGTCTTCAAAACCCAATTTCCTGAAAGGAACCGGATATATTCTCACCCAATCTCCGTTTTCACGTATTCCGGCAGTACATACCAATTCATCATACTTCTTTGATATGGCGGGATAAGTTTTAACTGTAATAAAAACTCGCTCTCTCGGCATCAAATATGCTCAACTTTCAACTGAGGGTTTACTTCCGCCATATAATTGCCAATACAACTTCGGTGGCACATTTGCGGATTAGATTCAAAACAAGTCAGTGCAATCCTTTTGTGTTTTTCAATCATTCCGGAAACAAGAGACAAACTGCTTTTTTGTTCGGAAAGATTACAAGCATATTTGCTAAAAAGTTGCTTGTAGTCGTTGAGATTATTCAGATTACGACGCATTCCTCCGTCAATTCCCAACTCCGGAACATGAATATATTTGATTCCTATTTTCGGCAAGATTGCCTTCAAGGTTCCTTTTGAAAAACCCGCTTTTCTACTCAAGGGGTTTTTGCGCACATCACAAAGAAGGCGAACATCATTTTTTATAAGACGATTTGTATATTGTTCAAAAGATATTCCTTCATACCCGATTGTATATAAAACTTTACCTCTTCTTATCGGGCGATTTTCTCTGACAATATCCATCTCCTGTTTTGAAAGGTTCTTTTCCGCTATCTCACTATTAACAGCATAATAAGGATATTCCGTGTATACATGTCTGATCAATTTTTCGTAATCCCAATGTCCGGTTTCATCAGCAAAACTTCTTAACTTCTCACTGTCCGTCCGTTTTACCAGATTCAAAGGAATGTCAACGTTCGCCATTTGAATAGTATCGTCAATCTTCAACCACCCGGATTGAGATAGACTTTCCAAGTCATTCTCACAATTCATTGACCAGCAGCCGAATTTGTAGGGAACGAATTCGTATTCTTTACGCTCTTCTTTTTCCATAAAGAGGAAAAGACGTTTATGCAGAACTGTTTTTTTCATATTGCCGCCAAACTCCTTTATTAGAGCGAGTAACAACCTTTGTCGATAAAAATGTGGAAGAGCAAAAGAATTGCAAGTTGTCATAATAGTAGTTCTCCTTTAGGCGCTATAACAAATTTCATACTACTCTCACCCTCAAAAACTTCTTCTTCCCAATCTTCAACCCTGCGCCTCACCATCAGACACATTGGGCATAACCCTACGCATAAACTCGCCAAACAACGGCACCGTAAAAGCCAGATACCCGTGCGAAGGACTGTATATCATACCCTTGTTAATCAGGTTGGCACGAGCGGGTCCTATACTTGTATTTTTAAGCCCCAGAGAAGAAGCAACATTATTTGTGCGCTTGTTTTCGCCTTCAATATCAGCCATAGCCCGCAGAAACTCTTTTTCCTTCGGAGTCAGCCGGTCAAAACGGACACGGAAAAAATTCTTGTCAAGACGGCAAATGACGGTCTGTGAAGCCGTCCGCACAACTTCAAGGGTTATGGGAGAACTCTCCGCCTGATTCCACACCTGATAGCCCCACTCCTGAAGAAAATAAGGGTATCCGCGCGCCAACCCGAAAATTTCGCTTAAAGCGGCGGGTTCAAAAGCGACCCCTTTTTCCTGAACCGGCTTCTTCAAAGCCATACCGGCGTTTTCCTCGGACAAAGCGCCCACTTCCGGAAAATCAAACAGCCGCTCCGCATAAGACCTTATATTGCCCGCAAGACCCGGCAAAACAGGCAGTCCGGCGCCTACAAAAACCAGCGGCAACTGACGCTGCTGCATCTTGTGCATCGCCATTATAAGAGCGCCAAACTCGGAATCCTTCAGGTATTGAACTTCATCAATAAGAATTGCGACCGCCGTTTCCCTTTCCTGCGCGGCTTCGGCGATAACCGTGAACAAGTCCGGCAAATCGGTCTCCATATCCCCGCTGTCCGCCGTTCCGCGTTCCGGCTCTATGTCCAAGCCGACACTCAAATCCCCCACGGACACTCTCACGGCTCCGATAAAACCTTGCAAAACCGCCAGAGCGCGGCGGACTTTATTGCCCGCGCCCCTCATTCTGTCCAAGTCAAAAAGCAGTTTCCGCAAAGAGGGAACAAGCAGGGAAGCGAGCGGCTTGTCTTCGGACGCCTCAAGAAGAATGGAACGATACCCCTCGGACTGAGACATGGCTTCCATCCGGTTCAGCAGAACGGTTTTGCCGACACCGCGCAAGCCGGTAAGAAGCATGCTTTTTTCGGAACGCCCAAGCTTCACCCTGCCAAACAGAACGCGAGCTTGCTCCAAAATGTCCTCACGCCCGACAAGTTCGGGAGGAGGAGACCCCGCCCCCGGAGAAAAGGGATTTTCTATAACTTCCATCGCAGATTTGATAGTAACTTATAACAATGTATAAGGCAATATAGCGTAGTATAAGGTAGTATAAGCCAAACCGCTTATAAGTTGCTATAAATCCCATAACAGTCTGTTATCAAACACTTTTCCCTTTGGAGAACCGTCTTCAGTCCGCAAATTCATAAATGTTTATAAGAAAGACTAAATTTATAAAATCTTATAAATTTAGCAAAACGGCTAACGGTTTATAAACTTTGGGAAAAAGCATGGAAAGTTGCAAAGAGCAAAAGATTTGCCGGACTCGTATGTCAGTTGCGGCGCATTATAACAACTTCACCCCACCCTCACCCTCACAAACTCCTTCTTCCCAATCTTCACCTCAAAAACATCCCCTTCGGGAACGGGAGCGCCGTGCCGCTCATATTTCCGCCCGTTGATTGCAAGACCGCCCTGTGTTATCAAACGCTTTGCTTCCGCGCGGCTTTTGAGCGAATCCGAAACCTTAACAACAAAATCAAGTACGGTTTTTATTTCCTGTCTTGAAACCGTTTTTTCCGGAGCGTTTTCAGGAAACTCCCTTTTTGAAAACTTTCCCGCAAACGCGGCTTCGGCTTCTTTCGCTTTTCCGGCATCGGCAAGCCACCGGGTTATTTCAAGCGCCAACTCTTTTTTCGCGTCCATCGGATGCGCTTTTTTCAGTTTCTCAATCTCGTCCGCGGTCTTCGCGCTCAAAAGTTCGTAGTATCTCCACATAAGCCGGTCGGAAATTGACATCACTTTTGCGAAAACATCCTCCGGCGTGTCTTTTACCGCTATGTAGTTGCCAAGCGATTTTGACATCTTGCTCACGCCGTCAAGCCCTTCAAGGATTGGAAGAAAAACGGTCGCCTGCTGCGGCTGCCCGAACCGCTTTTGAATCTCCCTCCCAAGCAGAAGGTTGAATGTCTGGTCGGTTCCGCCAATCTCCACATCGGCTTTGAGCGCAACGGAATCGTATGCCTGTATCAGAGGGTAGAGAAACTCTTTTATTGAAATCGGCATGCCGGACTTGTATCGGGTCTTGAAATCTTCCCGCTCCAGCAGGTTGGCGACATTTGCCATCCCCGCAAGGCGGAGAGTGTCCGCCGAACTCATCCGGGTGTGCCATTCGGAGTTGAAACGGACTTCGGTCCGCTTCTCATTGAGCATAGGGAAAACCTGACTTGCGTAGGTTTGGGCGTTTTCTGTTATCTCTTCGGGAGAAAGAACGGGCCTTTCGTCCGTCCTGCCGCTCGGGTCGCCGATTTGAGCGGTGAAATCGCCGATAAGAAAAATTACCGTGTGCCCGAGGTTTTGAAAATCCCTCAGTTTTTTCAGAAGAACACAGTGCCCAAGGTGAATGTCGGGAGCGGTCGGGTCAAAACCGGCTTTGACTCTCAGGGGCCTGTTTTCACCCAGTTTTTCAAGCAGCTCGGCATCGGAAACCAAACTGTCAATTCCCTTTTTGACAACCTCAATCTGCTGCTGCGGGGTCAGGTCTTTCATATTGTCACAGCAGTTCCGTTGAGCCCATAAGGTAGCGGTCGCACTCCCTTGCCGCCTCTCTTCCCTCGTTTATCGCCCACACCACAAGACTCTGCCCTCTTCTCGCATCTCCGGCGGCGAACACTCCGGGGACGTTGGTCGCGTATTTGCCGTATTCCGCTTTTATGTTTGAGCGGGCGTCTTTTTCAAGACCCATTTTGTCCGCCAACCGCCCTTCGGGACCCAGAAAACCGAGGGCGAGCAGAACAAGCCGGGCGGGCCAGAACTGCTCGGTGCCGGGCAGCTCCTCAAACTTCATGCCGTCCGCGCCTTTTTTCCACTCAATGCGAACCGTGTGAAGCCCTTTCACATTTCCCTTTTCATCGCCCTCAAACCTCTTTGTAAGCGTTGCGTATTTGCGCGGGTCGTCCCCGAACACCGCCATCGCCTCCTCTTGCCCGTAGTCCAGTTTGTAAACTCTGGGCCACTGGGGCCACGGGTTGTCGTCCGCCCTTTTACCGGGCGGCTGTTGAAGGATTTCAAACTGAAGAAGACTCCGGCACCCTTGCCTCATAGATGTCGCCACGCAGTCCGTTCCCGTGTCTCCGCCTCCGAGAACTATCACATCCCCGTCCTTTGCCGATATGCGTCCGGTCTCTTTGAAACCGGTGTCCAGAAGCCGCTTTGTGTTCTCTTTAAGAAAATCCATCGCAAAATGAATCCCGCCCAGTTCCCTGCCCGGAACATCAAGGTCGCGGGGATTTGTCGCTCCGCAGCAGAGAACAACCGCATCGTTTGACTCCATAATCCGTTCCGCGGTCGGGTCTTTTCCGACTTCGGCGTTCACAACAAACTCAATTCCCTCTTTTGCGAGAATCTCCACCCTTCTGTCAACTATCTCCTTGTCAAGGTGAGGGTTCGGAATTCCATACATCAAAAGCCCCCCGATGCGGTCGTCCCTCTCATAGACGACAACTTTGTGGCCGGCTCCGTTCAACTGCGCCGCGCAGGCAAGCCCGGCGGGACCGGAGCCGACAACGGCGACTTTTTTCCCCGTCCGCTTTTCGGGAGGTTCGGGAACTATCCATCCCTCCTCAAAACCCCTGTCAACTATGGCGCACTCTATTGACTTGATGGTAACCGGCGGCTCGTTTATGCCGAGAACGCAAGACCCCTCGCACGGCGCGGGGCATATTCTGCCGGTAAATTCCGGGAAGTTGTTGGTTTTGTGAAGCCGCTCAAGCGCCTCGCGCCAGCGTCCCTTATACACAAGGTCGTTCCATTCGGGAATCAGGTTGCGAACCGGACATCCGGCCGCCATGCCCGCAAGCATGTCTCCCGTCTGGCAGAAGGGAACTCCGCAGTCCATGCACCTCGCCCCCTGAGAGCCGAGTTCGTCTTCGGAAAGATGCCCGTGAAACTCGTCCCAGTCGGACACCCTTTCGGACGGAGCGCGGTCTTTTCCGAGCCGCCTGTCATATTTCATAAATCCCGTGGGGTTTCCCATCTCGCTTCCGACTCCTCAGTTGCCGCTCACGCGCGCAAGGTCTCTTATGTTTTCCTCAAAAGCCGCCATCAGCGCCTCTTGTCCGCTCAAACCGCTTTTTTCAACCCTGTCTATCGCCTCAAGCATCCTCTTGTAATCGTTCGGCATAACCTTTTTGAACTTGGGAAACTCCGTTTTCCAGTCCACAAGAATCCTCTCGGCGACAACGCTCCGGGTGTATTGCAGATGGCGCATAACCATCGTTTTCAACTCTTTCTCTTCTTCGGGCGAAAGCGGCTCCACTGAAACGCCCTGAGTGTTGCATTTCTCCCTCTCAAAATCTCCCGCGGCGTCAAACACATACGCCACCCCGCCGGACATTCCCGCCGCAAAGTTTCTTCCGGCGGCTCCGAGAACAACAACGCGCCCGCCGGTCATGTATTCGCAGCCGTGGTCTCCCACGCCTTCAACAACCGCGTTCACTCCGCTGTTTCTCACGCAAAACCTCTCTCCGGCAATCCCGCGTATGTATGCCTCCCCGGCGGTCGCGCCGTAGAAAGCGACATTGCCGACAATGATATTTTCTTCGGCGGCAAACTTTGACTCCGAGGGCGGGAACACGGCGATCTTTCCGCCCGAAAGCCCTTTGCCGATATAGTCGTTTGAGTCCCCCTCAAGCAGCAGGGTCATCCCTTGCGGAACAAAAGCCCCGAAACTCTGCCCGGCGGAGCCGTTGAAGCGGAGCGTAACAGTGTCTTCATCCAGAGCGGAGGAGCCGTAGGCGGCGGATATTCTGTTTCCCACTATCGTGCCGACAGTGCGGTCGGTGTTCCTTATCGGCAGTTCCGCCTCCACTTTCTCGCGGTTTTCTATTGCGGGAGCGCAAATATCAAGCAGTTTCCTCATATCCAGAGACCGCTCAATGCCGTGGTCCTGTTCCATCGTGCGGTGGGTTCCGTAGTGTTTTGGAACATCGGGCGAATAAAGAACGGCGTCCAGGTTTATATCTTTCGCCTTCCAGTGCCCCTCGGGCCTGACCGCTTTCAGTCTGTCGGTTTTTCCTATCATCTCGTTGACCGCGCGGAAGCCCAGTTTTGCCATAATCTCGCGCATCTGGCGGGCGACAAAACGCATAAAGTTGACCACATGAGCCGGGTCTCCGGTGAACTTCCGGCGCAGTTCGGGATTTTGGGTGGCGACCCCCACGGGGCATGTGTCCAGATGGCACACTCTCATCATTATGCAGCCCAGAGCGATAAGCGGTGAGGTGGAAAACCCGTATTCCTCCGCGCCCAGAAGCGCCGCGACAACCACATCCCTGCCCGTTTTCATCTGCCCGTCCGTCTCAAGAACAACGCGGCTTCTCAGGTTGTTGAGAAGAAGCGTCTGGTGGGTCTCGCTGATTCCAAGCTCCCACGGCAGCCCCGCGTATTGAATGCTGTTGTGCGGGGAAGCGCCGGTTCCCCCGTCGTTTCCGCTGATAAGAATCACATCCGCATGCCCTTTTGCGACTCCCGCGGCGATTGTTCCCACTCCGGCTTCGGAGACCAGTTTTACATTAATTCTCGCACCGGGGTTGGAGTTTTTGAGGTCGTATATCAGTTCCGCAAGGTCTTCAATTGAGTATATGTCGTGGTGTGGCGGAGGCGATATGAGCCCGACTCCGGGAGTGGAAAGCCGCACTTTCGCTATCCACGGATACACCTTTTTACCGGGAAGCTGTCCGCCTTCTCCGGGTTTTGCTCCCTGAGCCATTTTTATCTGTATCTCGTCCGAATTGGCAAGATACTCGCCCGTTACGCCGAACCTGCCGGAGGCGACCTGCTTGATTGCGCTTCTTCTCAAATCGCCGTTTTCATCGCGTATCCACCTGCGCTTGTCCTCCCCTCCCTCTCCGGTGTTGCTCTTGCCGCCCAGTCTGTTCATCGCTATTGCGAGACTCTCGTGCGTCTCTGCGCTTATGGAACCGTATGACATCGCGCCCGTTTTGAACCGTTTGACTATCTCCTCCTCCGGCTCCACCTCGTCAAGAGGGACCGGATTTTCGGGAAAGTTGAAGTCAAGCATCCCCCTGAGGGTGAACCGTTTGCGCTCCTCATCGCCCACCATGCGGGAAAATTTGACGAAAGTGTCGTAATCTCCGGTGCGGCAAGCCCTTTGAAGCGCGTGAACCGTCTGCGGGGAATAGATATGCGCCTCCCCGCCGTAACGCCACTGATACATCCCGCCTTCGTCAAGCGTCTTGACGGGCGCGCCTCTTTTCGGAAACGCCTCCCTGTGCCTGCGGGCGGACTCCTCGGCGACAACATCAACGCCGATTCCGCCGATGCGCGACTGTGTGCGCGTGAAATACTTTTCCACAAACGGCTCCGAAAGCCCGAGCGCCTCAAATATCTGCGCCCCGTGATAACTCTGGACGGTGGATATTCCCATCTTGGACATTATCTTGACAACGCCCTTTGTGATTCCCGTCAGGTAGTTGGAAAAAGCGGTTTCAAGCGGAATCTCAAGAGTTCCGCGCTCCTTCATCTCTCTTATGGTTTCAAAAGCGAGATACGGGTTGACCGCGGAAGCCCCGTAGCCCGCAAGAAGGGCAAAGTGGTGAATCTCGCGCGGCTCTCCGGACTCAACCGCTATGCTCGCCTTCATCCGGTTGCCGTTGCGTATCAGGTGGTGGTGCAGTCCGGCGGTCGCAAGAAGGGCGGGAATCGGGCATCTGTTTTTACCCGCCCCCCTGTCGGAGATTATCAGTATGTTCGCGCCGTCCGCTATCTCCCGGTCGGCTTTTGAAAACATCTCCCCGAGGGCGGACTCAAGCGCTTTTCCCCCGCCTTCGGGGTCAAAAAGACTTTCAAGAACGGCGGACTTAAAGCCGCTTTTCCCGTGGCTTGAGAGGTGTATGTTTTTCAGTTTCGCCATGTCTCCGTCCGAAAGAAACGGGCTTTCAATCTGTATGACCCGGCAGCTGTCCGGCTTGGGGTTGAAGATATTGCCCGCCGCTCCGAGGTTCATGTTTGACGCCGTAACGATTTCCTCTCTGATTGAGTCTATCGGCGGGTTTGTAACCTGCGCGAACAGTTGGTTGAAGTAGTTGTAGAGAAGTTTCGGCTTTTCGGAAAGAACCGCAAGCGGGGTGTCGCGCCCCATTGCGCCCACCGGCTCAACGCCGTTTGCCGCCATTGGCTCAAGCAGCGTCCTTATCTCTTCAAAAGTGTAGCCGAACGCCTTTTGCAGGGTGATCAACTCGTCCGCGCCAAGGCGGGAGACTTCGGTCGGAACCTCGTCAACATCTCCGAGGGACACCATATTTTTTTCAATCCACTCGGAATACGGGGCGGCGTTTGCAAGGCGGGATTTCAGTTCCGCGTCTTCCACTATCTCGCCCTTGCGGGTGTCCACAAGAAGCATTCTGCCCGGCTCAAGTCTTCCCTTTGAAACCACTTTTTCCGGCGCGACCGGAAAAACTCCCACCTCGGAGGAAAGTATCACCGTGTCATCGGTCGTAACATAGTATCTGCTGGGGCGGAGTCCGTTTCTGTCCAGCACGGCTCCCACTTTTTCGCCGTCCGTAAAGCAGATGGAAGCGGGGCCGTCCCACGGTTCCATGAGGCATCCGTGGTATCTGTAGAAAGCTTTTTTGCGTTCGTCCATATTTTTGTGTTTCAGCCACGGTTCGGGAACCATCATCATAACGGCGTGTTCAATCGGAAAACCGCAAAGGGTGAGAAGTTCAAGGCAGTTGTCAAAAGCGGCGCTGTCGCTTCCGTCCGGCTCTATCAGAGGGAAGATTTTGTCGGGATTTTTGCTGAAAGCGCCTTCTGAAAGACCCATCATCGGCTGCCTTGAGAGCATCCAGTTTATGTTTCCGCGCAGAGTGTTTATCTCTCCGTTGTGGATGATGAACCGATACGGGTGCGCTCTGTTCCAACTGGGTGTGGTGTTTGTGCTGAAACGCGAATGGACAAGGGCGATTGCGCTTTGCATTTTCGCGTCCGTCAAATCGGGATAGTATGCGGGAACTTGTGAAGTGGTGAGCATTCCCTTGTAAACAATCGTTTTTGACGAAACGCTTGATATGTGGAACTGTTCGGTTTTGATAAGTTTGTCCGCCTGTTTTCTTATCAGAAACAGAGTCCGCTCAAACTCCGTTCCCGCCGGTGTGGAGTCCGAGCGTCTTATAAAAATCTGGAGGACGGACGGTTCGCACTCTTTTGAAGTTTTTCCCAGCGGAGAGTTATCGGTCGGCACATCGCGCATGCCGACAACCGTCTGTCCTTCGCTCTCAACTATTTCCTTAAATTTCCTTACCGTTTCGGAGCGCGGCGCCGGGTTTTTGGGGGCAAACATCATACAGACTCCGTAGTCTCCCGGAGGCGGAAGTTCAATGCCGTTTTCGGGACACACTTCGCTGAAAAAACCGTGTGGAATTTGAAGCAGTATTCCCGCTCCGTCTCCGGTTTCCGGTTCGCATCCGCACGCTCCTCTGTGTTCAAGGTTTTGAAGAATTGTAAGGGCGTCCGCCACAATGGAGTGTGATTTGGCTCCTTTTATGTTGACGACAAACCCGACTCCGCACGAGTCGTGTTCAAAAGAGGGGTCATAGAGACCTTGTTTTTCAATGGGAAAGTTCATTAACGCATCCTTTTTTTTACGGGAAACCCCAAACAACGCGGTGTTTTTTTTTGTCGAAGCGGGTGAAAATCCGTTTCTGTTTAGTAGTAAGGTAACAGACAGGCACAATCGCCGCAAGCCAAAGCGGGAAGCAAAAGTATTTGCTTCCCGCCCACCGTCAACACGAATAGGGCGCGGGGCTTCACCGGTTTAGCAGGGTGTATGCGCAAGAACACTGCACGGTTTTTCAAAGAAAGGCGCAGTTGCAAACGCCGGAGTTTTAATTCCGGATACCGGATCAAGTCCGGTATGGCGGTATGGTTGGCGCCCACCGTCAACATGAATAGGGCGCAGTGCTTCATCGGTTTAGCAGAGCGCATGCGCAAGAACACTGCACGGTTTTTCAAAGAAAGGCGCAGTTGCAAACGCCGGAGTTTTAATTCTGGATACCGGATCAAGTCCGGTATGGCGGTATGGTTCCCGCCCACCCGTCAACACGAATAGGGCGCGAAGCTTTTGCCGGATATGATGGAAGACCCTCACCTCTGTCCTCTCCCGGAGGGAGAGGAAGGATTGTGGAACGAGCCGTCTATCTCCCATGTCCCTCACCTCTGTCCTCTCCCACAGGGAGAGGAAGGATTGTGGAACGAGCCGTCTATCTCCCATGTCCCTCACCTCTGTCCTCTCCCGGAGGGAGAGGAAGGGGTTTTTATCAACGGTTTTTTATCAACGGGGTTTTTTATAAATGCAACTCTTCAAAAACGGGACCATGCGGCCTCTCTCTTGAAAGATGCCCCGCGCTTACAAATTTATCGTCAAAACTTCCCTTCTCAATCAAACATACAAGCGCTTCCGCAGCTCCGTGAGAAATCATAAGACCCCTGCCTGTGTGACCAAAACACTCATACACATTTTCCAATCCGGGCGCTTTGCCCAGATACCCCGACCTGTCAGCCGTTTCCGCATACATTCCCGCCCATCCTCTTATGAATTTCAGGTTTTCAAACGCCTTGATTCTTCTCGCAAGCGGAACCCAGATTTGCCTCACAAAAGAGCTCGCCTCGTCCAAACTGTGGAAATCGTAATCGTAGTTCACACCGAACGGCTCGTCAGGATTGGAAAAACCCATGAGAACGCCGTCCCCCTCGGCGTGAAAATATATGTCGCTCGTGTCCACCACCATTCCGACTTTGGAAAGGTTGAGTTCGGAGCATTTGACAATCTGCAACTGCCGCCTGCGCGGTTTTGCCGCGTTTTCGTTGATTCCGTAGAGCGGCGCGACTTTTGACGCCCACGCCCCCGCCGTGTTAATCAGAACGCCGCAGCCGTATGCCGTTTCATCCGCGCCGCGCCGGACGGGTTTCCCTTTGAGCAAATCCTCAACGGCTTCCGCCCCGACTTGTTCGGTAAAAACGGTTTTCGCCGCGCCCCGTTCAACCTCAATCCGGCGCACAAAACTTCCGTCAACAAACTCCGCCCCCATGCGTTTCGCTCCGTTTCTGTAGAACTCCCTGAGCGCATAGTGGTCAATAAAACCCGCATCACGCGACACCGAGAGACTTTCAACCCCTCCGGTGTCCGTTACAAAATCCAGATGACGGGCGATTTCACTCGCGCCGTAAATGTCAACTTTTAAGCCGCACTCGCGGTAGAGCGGAAGATTTTTTCGCATTTCCGCATCGGTTTTTTCATCGTGAAGCCAGTAATAGCCGGACTGCCGGAATGAAACGGTGTCGGCGATTTTCCGGTAAAACCGGATTGAGCGGGCGCACATTTCCACATTCGCCCTTCCGCGCCATGTTGCGCGAACTCCTCCGGCGTTTTTCAATGACGATGAAAACTCTCCGTCAAGGTCGGGGTCAAGAACAACGGTTTTTGCCTTGGGAAATTTCAGAGAGATTGAGTATGCGCAAGCTGAACCCATTATGCCCGCGCCGATGATGAGAAAATCGCAATATTTTGCCATTGCCGCAATTATATCAAATTCGCGTCCGCTTCATACGGTTTGTCTGTGTTGCGGTTTGCTGATGTGGCAGTGTAGGTTCTCCCTTGCGCCCCTGTTCCGGTTGCGGGAAAGTTTTTGACGCTGACATCTATGGGTTGCCATTTATGCGATTTACAGAAAAGCGACCTTGAGCTACTCTGTGCCTTACATTGAGGTCAGAACTACTTGATGTTCTGATTGCGGGAAACAGTCCGAGCAACCCAGGAATTATCAGGAAGATTGTCAAGGCCTGAAATCCATACTTAAAATACGGTTTGAGACTCCTATGCTAGGTATTGTATGAAGTCTAATAAACCATCTCCCAGCAACTGCTCTAGAAATTGCCAACTCTTCTGTAGAACGTGAGTTGGCATCAACTTGAACTCTACGGTTTTCTATCCGTCTACCACCAGATGGGGCTGTTACAAAAAAGTAGCCAGTTCCTCTATGCCCACCTGTGTTGACCACATCTACAGTTATTGTAAACATGTCTGAACTTATAGGGGTTGCTTGGAAATTTTCCCAAGAAAGCTTAGCCGCTGAAGCGCTTGCAAACCCGTCTCCGCCGTTGTTTTCGAGATTGCTCCTATCATCCATGAATGAAGTAAGAACAACTCGTATGTGGTCATTATTGTTTTGAGTGCGGAAAGTTCTGCCTGTCATCCCTGTGTCCGTCCATCCACCGGTGCCAGTGCTACTTCTTTCCCATCTGAAATTCGCATTCGGGATACTGTCAAAGTCAAGTCCATTGCTATCCTGCAAATCTCCCACAGTTGCCGTCAGTGTGCAACAAGTACTGGGAGGTAAACTACTACTGTCTGCTCCTCTATTTGCCAATCCGCTCACGGCGGGCGCTCCGGTGGCGGGAGAAGTAGCGAAGGCATCAATAAGCGTTACGGAAAATGCACTTTGAGCTACTCTGTTTGCTATATTGGTGCCAGAACTACTTGTTGATACTATAAGGAAGTATCGATTGGTAGTTGTTCCGCTACCTGCGAACGCAGAAAATGTGTGAGTAACTGTTTGGGATGTCCCTGCCCGAATAGGAACTGCTGTTGTAGCTCCTACTCGGTTACCGGACTGCCTACCTGCTACAAAGACATGCAATGTCCCGTCATGTTGCCCTGAGTTTTCTATGTTAAATGTCAAATTAGCATCGCACACCAGACTGTTGCTTGCTGACCTTCCGTCAGTGTCAATACAACTAACACTTGATGGTGGTCCGAAATTAACAAGTTTTGCCGCCGCCGGACTCTTAAACCCTGCTCCGCCGCTATTTTCAATATTTCCCTCGTTATCAGTAAAGGAAACTACAACACGGAAATGCCTGTTAGCAAAAGCGTTTGGAGGCACTGTATATGCGCGTGATGTCGCTGCCGCTCCGGAAATGTCCAGCCAGTCGCTGTCATCAGCCGGTATTGAATTGCCTCTGCTAAACTGCCATTGAAAAGTAACTTTTGTGTCATCGCTAAAGTCCAATCCATTGGCATCTTCAAGAGTTCCCAATATTGCCGTTAATGTTTGTGACCGGTTAATGGAGGCACCATCAGTAAAGTCAAGGTGATTTGCAAATCCGCTCACGGCGGGCGCTCCGGTTGCGGGCGTTTGGATGTTAGGCACGACAACTGTCGGGTCGCTTACCAATCTTTCCTGATGTCCCCCATTGTCCGTAAATTCTAAAACAGCCCGTATCCTTCTTCTCCTCTGATCGTTTGTGAGCGTGAAAAATCCTTGTGCTCCGTTGGGGCGCACCATTCTTATATCTTCCGTGCCGGGAATTGTCTGATAACCTGAATCCGAACCGTCAACATCGCCCTGCTCCCAACTATATGTATAGGTTAGTCCGTCTACACCATTGAGTTCGTTAATGAAATTTAGACCCCAAGTCAGTGTTTCACCTACCATAACTGTGCCACCAACTGTCAATGTTCCTGTGGCTGGAGAATTGACAGCGGGAATCAGTAAAACACCCGAACAAACATTATCCCCTCCGGAAACCTCATAACATACGCGGTATTCCCTTCCCGGACTATTGTTGAAAAATTGCCGAATTGTAGCCCTGTTCCGTCCGATAAATTGCACCAACTGTCTGCCTGTATCTGATTGCCATTCTGTGTTACCCGCAATGTTGCGCAGTTCTCTAAATATTGAAATTCCTCGCAAATCTGTATTACTGATAGTATTTGTCAATGTAACCTCAAAGCCGGCGGTATTACCTGCTGAAAGAGTCGGTAATGTGAGAGTTTCGCCTTCCGCGGGGGTCCAAGCCAAGAGGTTACTGTCAAGAACAAGTACAATCACATTTGTTTGAAGTGAATACTCTGTTTCTTCCCGCACGCCCAGTCCATCCGTAAAAGAAACACGCACCCGAATAGAATGCAAAGCAAGAAGATTTGTGGGAGTAATGGTCGTTCCCACAAGAGAAGGTTCCTCTATGTCCCCGGTAACAATGTCAACCCAACCCAGTTCGTTACTGGAGCTCAATTTCTGCCATTCAAATGTCAAATTAGCAGTGCTCAAGTCAACATCTTCATCACTAATTCCTCCCGCGCTTGTCGTCAGTGGGCTGCCAACCCTATTTCTTCCGCTTATCGCGGGGACGCCACTTACGGGAGTGTTGACCACAGCGGTCGGGACGCTTACAGGACTCTCCGCATTCCCCCTGTCATCCGTGAATGACACCATAACCCGTATTCTTCTCCCCGCGTGGGTGGATGTAAGAACTAAACTTGTTCCCGTCTCGCCCGTAATTGTCTCATAGGAACCGTCCGAACCACCAGCCGCCCCCTGCTGCCACAGATAGGTAAAGGAGTTTGGACTTGTCGTAGTAAGGTCAGCGTCCGTGACCGTTGCCGTTAAAGTAACGCCCACACGAGCGGTTCCCGTTATTGCTATGCTTGCCACACTGTTGGAAATAACCGGGCCAGTCGTTGTGGCGGTCAGTGTTTCAGAGTAGCCCTGATCATCGGTGAATGTAACAACAACTTGTATCCTTCTTCCTACCTGTGCTGCGACAATGTAAGTCTGCGCATTCGCCAGCAGAGGAATGTTTTCGTAACTGTTGCTTCCATCTGAAGTTTCCTGCCGCCACTGATAGGTAAAGTCCGCCCTTGTCAATTCGTTTCCGTCCGTTATTCCCTGCGCCGTAAGCGTTGAACCCACACTCACATCTCCGCTTATCACCAGACCCGTGGCGGGAGCATTGGCTTCGGGACTAATTGCCGCGGTCGCCAAACTGTTAAGGGTTTCATCGTAATCATCCTCGTCCGTGAATGACACAACAACACGCACCCGCCTTTGATACGAATCCCGTGCCAAGTCGTAAGTCAGCGAGGTCGCCCCTGAAATGTCCTCCCATTCGCTTTCCGTAACAGTTGCATCCCCCCTATCACCCTGTTGCCACTGATAGGTAAAACTCACTCCCGCAAGTCCGTTGCCGTCCGTAATGCCGCTTGTGTCCGCAGTAAGTGTTTCTCCCACCGTAGTCGTTCCCGTTATGACAGGCAAGCCCGCGGGCGACACATTTGGAGCGCTCCTTGTCGGTACGGAAATTACCATCATCGGGGATTCACCCTGATCGTTGGAAGCCGTGAGACGATAGTCGTAATCGGTATTGCTGTTAAGACCCGTGTCCGTATATGCGGTTCCACTTATGTCGGTCGCCACATCGGTAAAAGCCGAGGGAAGTTCGGAACCCAGTTTGCGCTCAACCGTGTATGTTGTCCCTCTTTCCGCCGCCCATGTCAAACTTGCGCTGTTCTGGGTTATCGCCACCGCCTCAAAACTTGTGATTGCCGGCACATCGCTAAACGGCGTTATCACACTTACATCGGGAGAAGGCGCGGAACACCTGATGCCACCGGTCGCGCAAGCGGCGAACCTGAAAGAGTATGCAGTGCCTTCACTGAGACCCGTCGCCGTATATTGCACCGGACCCGAATTTGGAACGGGAAAGGTAGCTATAGACTCAAACTCCCCCAAACCGGTAGAGAGAAAAACCTCATACTCATCCGCATTGGGAACGCGGGGGAATGTCAAAGCCACAGTCGCCGAGGTAGGTGTGGTGGAGCTCACCATCGTTACCGTGGGCGGTCCCGCGGGCGTTGCATTAGTCGTTGTTACCGTATCTATAAGAGTCGCCGTAGCCGGGACTGCTCCGCGAAAGTATTCGGCGGTAAGCATGTAGTCGTACTCGGTGTTGGGTTCAACATCCGTGTCCGTATATTCGCTTTCCGTTATGGTCGCTATTTCAGCAAAAGTCACAGTGGAAGGGGAAGACGGTTTGCGTTCAACCGTGAATGTAGTCGCCGCCGGAGCCGTCCATGTCAAAACCACGCTCCCGTCCGTTACCGATTCCGCCCCGAAAGTGTCTTCGGTGATTTCCGCTTCTTCAAACAGCGTTACGGAAGGGGAAGGCGCGGAACATCTGTTGCCGACACCGCAAGCGGTGAATCTGAAAAGGTATGTCTCGTCTTCGGCAAGACCGTCCGCAGTATATTCCAACCGCCCTTCCGCATTTAACTCGCTTGCGGCAACAGTCTCAAACTCCTCGGGAAAATTATCCGGGTCGGTGGATTGAAAAACCCGATACTCAACCGCATTGGAAACCGGATCCCATGCCAAAGTCACCTCATCATCATCCGCATCCTCGGCTCCGACCGCCACTCCCGTTATCACCGGCGGAACGCGGGGCGTTGGGGGAGTCGCATCAACAAACTGTATCCTCTGCTCATACTCACGGTTCACCCGCTCATGACGCCTGCTCCATGCCGAACCCGGATTTTCCCCGAAACTCAACAACCTCGTCTGCTCCGACAGCGGCACATCAGGACGGTAGGTTACGCTCGTTGACACGCCCCAGTCATCCTTGCTCCCGTCATCGGATTGTCATACTTCACATCAAATTTAATAAGCGAAACCGGCTTTATCCCCATACGGAATAACAGCCCTTTCAAATCTCCGTTGTTGCCTCCCACATGATTGCCAAGACCCCTTTTCTCTCCCATTTGTAATATGTCCCTTCAACATCAATCCACGGAACAAGCGGAAAACGCCCCACTATTCCCGCGTCCCATCCGTCAGGCGTGTATGCCAATCTGCCGTCGCCCACACGCTCCTCATCGCTCAAACCCCAATACCGGTTGGCGTAAACATCCAGATACTCCGTCTTCGCCTCTCCTCCCCATGAAACCCTGTGGTGAGTCCCCGGAGAGTTCAGGTAGTCGTAAAAGAAGTTCGTCCCAATAACCGCGCCCCCCGCATTCACCCTCACAATCGCGCCGCTGTTGAGCGCAAGTTCCGAATCCCTCAACTGAACGCCGCTCTGAATCAGAAAAGCCGCCGTGTTGTCTAACTCAAACGGAGCCGCCATTGCGTCAAACCCAAAATTGTGCTCCCTTCCCGCAAGAGGGGAACGCCAGTCAATGTTGAAAGAAGGAAACAGCGGAAGACGCTCAAGCCGTCTCTCAAACCCGTCAATGCGCGAATCTATGAATGCGTCCGCCGCCGCCTGAGCGCGGAGTTTAAGCAGACCCTCAACGCTGCCTCTTGTGTCCCCGTCTTCCCATCCGCCCGCAAGCGCTTCAATGTCGGAGGGGGACAGTTTAATTTTGTCAAGAACGGAAGACCATTTTGTTGTCGCGTCCCATTCGGGAGGAAGCGGAGCGGCGGACTGCGTCGCAGAAGAAAACCGGAGTCCAAGTTGGTGGAAAATGAGGATGTGGGCCACAGAAGACCGGGCAGAACAAGAAGGGCTGTCAGAATATAGTTCAAACGAAAATGCATGTTTTTCCTCCGCGGGGGTTGTGTTAAAGGTGGTTTTCATCCTTCAGATTGAATGGGGAGTTATAAGGTTAGTTTTCCCCGCCCCCGTTTCTTTAATCTACGGTCGTAACTCTATGGAGAGAGGGGTAGAATGTCAAGTTATCCTTTTGTTTTTTCTTTGCCGTTTTTTCCTCAAAATTCGCCACTGAACTTCGTCCCTCACCCTTTATCCCTCTCCCGGAGGGAGAGGGAAATGGCAAAAGAAATTGACAATAAACTTCCTCTCCCTTCGGGAGAGGACTGAGGTGAGGGTCTTCCAAACTTCACTTCCCAACACTTCCCCGTCTCGCAACTACGGCAAAAGACTGAGGTGAGAGTCTTCCAAAATTCCCACATCTCCCTTTCCCACAGCCGCGGCTTTTTCGCCAACCGTTTTGAGCGCGTAACGCGGGCTTGTTGAAGGCAGATACCGAAAGCGAACGCCTTTGACTGAAGGAAAATACTCGTGAAAATATTTCTCCGCCGAATGTCCGTTGAAGAAAACGGCGCGTATTGAACTGTAACGCTCAAGAAAATCCCCCAAGCGGTTCGGCTTTTCATTCCTGATTTTTTCATCGCCGCTTCCCGCCCGTTCGCATTTTTCAAGAACATCCCACAAAACAACGCCGCCGCGCTCAAGGGCGGTTATGCGCTCCCGATAAGGGGCGGACGGGGAGAAACCCAGAATCCCGCCCATTATTGTCCAGAACCGATTTTGAGGATGCGCGTAATACTCGCCCGCCTCAAGCGACTTTGCTCCCCGGCATTGTGCCGAGTATCAGGATTTTCGGACTGTCCGGCAGAACCGGCGGAAAACTTTTAACAAACTCCGGCATCGGTGGACGGACTAACCGCCGCGCCTTCCCTTCAGTCTCAGCGCGTTCAGTTTGATAAAACCCTCCGCGTCCGCCTGATTGTAAATGTCGTCTTTTTCAAAAGTGGCAAGTGCGGGATTGTAAAGAGACTTCTTCGCTTTTCTTCCGACAACCGAAACCGCCCCCTTGAACAGTTTTACACGCGCCGTGCCGGTTACATTTTTCTGCGACTCCTCAACGGTTTTCATAAGCGCTTCCATTTCGGGCGAATACCAGAAACCGTAGTAGATGGTTTCGGAAATCTTTGTCATGAGCAAATCCTTCAGCCGCATAACCTCGCGGTCAACCGTTATTGACTCAACCGCCCTGTGAGCGCAGTGAAGAACCGTTCCGGCGGGAGTCTCATACACCCCGCGCGATTTCATTCCGACAAAACGGTTCTCAACAATGTCCGCCCGCCCGACTCCGTGCCCGCCCGCAATTTTGTTCAGCCGGACAATCAGATTTGCCGGAGACAGTCTCTTGCCGTC
>CBDBJA010000010.1:0-266804 GCA_965206175.1 Thermodesulfobacteriota bacterium
CTATTTGCTGGCCTGTGGTGGCTTGTGCTGGTCTGGACGCAAAAGCCACGCAAAAGACCTATCGAGCTATTTGAGAAGTATGGGATGCCGGAAGCAATCCGCACGGACAATGGCTGGCCATTTGCGATGAATACTCTGGGCGGCCTCAATCCGCTGTCGGTGTGGCTTTTGAAGTTAGGGGTCTTTGTAGAGCGTATTGATCCTGGTCACCCCGAGCAGAACGGTCGTCACGAGCGGATGCACCGCACGCTCAAGCAAAATACCGCCTGCCCGCCTGCGTCAAACATGAGCGCTCAGCAACGCTCCTTCAATCGGTTTATCAAGCACTACAACGAGCAACGTCCTCATCAGGGCATAAATGGAGGGAAGTATCCTGCCGAGGTGTACCGCCCATGCACAAGGAGTTACCGCGAGGCAGTGCGTCATGAGGTCTGTTATGCAGATGAGTGGGCAGTGAGGAAGGTCAAACACGGCGGCTACATCAAACTCAACGGCACCCCGATTTACCTCACTCGGCAGTTAGTGGGCGAGTATGTAGGGCTCGAACAGATGGGCACGCAACAGTGGCGGCTCTATTTTGCTGACTTGTTACTGGGCGTTGTGGATGAGCTTTTGCACAGGGTCAGACGTTCGGTATAATGAAAAAAAGTGTTACCTATGTGCCCGGACTTACATGATTGAGTTCATTCCAAGAACGGGGAGAAACTGGGATGTCATACACGCCATTCCCGGAAGACAGAATATAAGCGAGTCGCTCAAAGCGAAATTTTGAAGTTCATTTACATGACCCGCTCTGGAAGACGCCCCAAACGCTGTTCCATACCCACCGCTGCGGGAACCGGCGCCCGCAGCGGTTCCCTCTTTACCGGCAAATGAATGCGCTCCCACCGCCGTGCCGTTGGTTCCGCTGGTTGTGCTGTTGAAACCGAGCATAACGCTGTTTGCCTGAAGAACATAGGAAACTGCGCCATTTCCACTTTCTTGGGAAAACGCCGGAGATACCGCGGCGACCGTGAAAAACGCGCAAAAGATTAGTCTGAAGAATTTCATGAGGACCTCCGAAAAATATTGATACTTAAAAATTAGCAGAATATAAGCGGAAGTGTCAAATGTTTCAGAGAAGGTTTGGAGTCGGAAAATTCAAAAATGCCTTGAAAATAAAAGCAAAATGCATACCATTATGTTCTAAGGAATTTTTTAAGTGATGCGGATTAAATTGTTCAAGAATGAAAAGCCGAGGATGGACGACATTCTGTCTGGTCGTATTTTTGCTTTCGGGATGCGCGGGTTCGGCTGGCAACGGGCGGTCATCTTCACAGTTTTCTTCTCAAACAGAATTTACCTCCGGTTCAGGAGCTCCTGAAACTTCGCCAACGGATGTTGGCAGAGATACGATTCCTTCCGGAATACCGGAACCGCCTTTCAAATATCCCATCGCTATTGATGTGCCGCCGGATGATAACTCGGAACCCAGACCTCTCAAATATCCCATCGCTATTGATGTGCCGCCAGATGATAACTCGGAACCCAGACCTCTCAAATATCCCATCGCTATTGATATACAACCGGAACCGGAAGTGCGCATAGACATCTGCCGAACACTCATTACAGATATTGACAGCGGCAGAGCAACCTCTTTTGACCCCTGCAACAGAGCTACCATCCCCGGACTCATACCCCTGTATGACATGGTCTCCGCAGATGTCTCGGCAAAGATTGGTATGGGAGAAACTCCTAAGAAAGTGGGTGTGATATTTGACAGACGCGGCCATGGCCAGATTGTTATGCAAACAGCCACAATTACCACCCGACAAGAACTGTTCAATTATATTGATTTAGGAAACCTCTGTTGCGTAAGCGACCTAAGGCGGAAATTACAAAGTTTGGATAAAAATCAATATCTTAGTAATTCACCCATAGTCAATTTCTCTCTTGTTCCGATTTTTTCAACATTAAGTAGTAACCATAGGATAACTTTTGAAGATATTCAAAAGGTCGGTGCTCTTGTGGTCGCCGCGTCCGGTAATGACGGTTCGGAACAACCGAAACACAATCGTAACGCTCTAAAGGAGATTCACGAGAAAACAGGGTCTCTTCTCATTGTTACCGGTCTAAACACTGATTTTCATCAACTCGGACTGCCTCTTATAGACAAAAACGGTTTTCACAAGGGATATACTTTAGATGACAGTGGCAACCCTTTGGCACCTGAAATTCATGGGCATGCAAACCGTTGTGGAAACGCAATGAATTTCTGCGTGGCGGCTCCGTATTCCATACTTATAGATACACGCCACAATCGACGACCCAGACCAGACCCTCGCCTTTCAGGAACAAGTATCTCCACCCCTCTGGTTTTCGGAACACTTGTAAATCTGCGTTATGTCTGGCCCCACCTTACCAACCAACAACTTGTCCGGCTTGCATGCGTAATTGACCCCGTTTACGGCTGCGGACAGTTTTCCGTTTCAGACATCTGGCAGCCCACAGGACAACTTGTTGAAGACCCCATTGCAGAGTTCTCTCTTGATATCGCAGAAGGCGCAATGCAACTTTCAGGAGCGTCTTTCGGAGAAACGGTAACGGTAACCGGATACGAAAACAACGAATTCGCGCGCGACTATCAGATTGCCGTCCCCGCATCTTCTTCCCCCACCTCACTGAGCATTGAACCCACCATTTCATGGGACAGCCTCAACACAATGCTGGAATTCAGAAACGACGGCTCTCTCTCCCTTCCCGTTGCAAACGGCAGAGGTTCCGCCGCCCATCTGTTCAAAGACACTTTCCTGTTCTTCAAGGAAGCAAACAGAGGAAGCGCAATAGGACTTTCCCACGCAAGCGGACTTTCCATTGCGTTTGAAAGAGAAACGGATTCTTTCTTCGGAAGCATAGGAAGCGGTTCTTATGAGTTCGGAGACACAAACAAGTTTGTCGCATCGTTTGACAGACAGTTCAATCTGAACGAAACCTACGGAGTGGGGGTAAAACTTGCCGCCGCTTACGGAGAAATGGAACCGGACATTTCACTGATAAAATCCGCAAAAGGAACGGCACAAACTGCGCAAGTGGCGTTTGTTAGAAAGAGAAACAATTTTGAGAGCCGTCTTGAGATGAACTACAACACGGGACTGAAAGGAACTGTTTCAATTCAGAACACGGATTACAGACTCAAGCCCAGAAGTGAAACCGCAGTAATGCTCAAAATGCGGTTTGCTATGTAGAATAAAAGCGAACCTCTCCGAACTTCACACTTCAGACAAGCCGCACTCAAACCCCGCCTTTAATTCCCTCTTCCTTTCTGCTTCTGCGCCAGCGGAGACGGTTCAGAGCGTTCACAAACGCCTTTGCGCTTGCAACCACAATGTCCGTGCTTGACGCCCTGCCGCGCGAGTAAACCCCGGCGCTCTCATCACGAATCCTCACCGTAACCTCGCCTTGCGCGTCCGTGCCACCGGTTATGGAGGAAATGTTGTAACTCTCAAGTTTCGGATACTCGCCGGTTGCGGATTTAATCGCCTTGTATGCGGCATCAACGGGACCGCCGCCTTTTTCGGAAGCCGAAACCTCACTCCCGTCCGCAAGAAGGCGGACAGTCGCTCCGGCAACGGCGGACGAACCGCCCGTGAACTCCACTCCGACAAACTCGTAGTAATCGGAAGAGCCCATAAACTGTTCGCTTATAAGCGCCTCTATGTCTTCGTCAAAAATATATTTCTTCTTGTCGGCAAGGTCTTTGAACTTCCTGAACGCCTGCTCAAACTGCGCCTCGTCAAGCGCGTATCCGAACTCGTCAAGACGGTCGCGGAACGCATGCCTGCCGGAGTGCTTGCCCAGAATTATGGAGTTTGAAGATATGCCCACATCTTCGGGTTTCATAATCTCATAGGTGATTCTGTCATTCAAAACCCCCGCCTGATGTATGCCCGCCTCATGCGCGAAAGCGTTTGCGCCGACAACCGCCTTGTTGGGCTGAACGCTCACTCCGGTAACCTGAGACACGATTTTGCTTGAAGGGTATATCTGCTCGGTTACAATCGCGGTTTTCCACGGGTTTTGGTCGCCGCGAACCCTGATTGCCATGACTATCTCCTCAAGGGAGGCGTTTCCCGCCCTCTCTCCGAGACCGTTTATCGTGCACTCAACTTGCCGCGCCCCGCTTGCAACCGCGGCAAGGGAGTTTGCAACCGCAAGCCCCAAATCGTTGTGGCAGTGAACGCTCAGGACAACATCGTCCGGAATGTCAATTTTTTCCCTTATCTGTCTTATAATTCCGGCAAACTCAAGCGGAACGGTATAGCCGACAGTGTCGGGAATGTTGATTGTGGAAGCTCCGGCTTTTATCGCCAGAGACACGACTTCACAAAGGTATTCAACATCGGTGCGCGTGGCGTCTTCGCACGAAAACTCAACATTTGAAGTGAATTTGCGCGCATACTCAACGGCTTGCGATGCGATTTCGGAAACCTCGGCGCGAGACTTTCTGAGTTTGTGCTTGAGATGAATGTCCGAGGTGGCGATAAAGGTGTGTATTCTGGGGTTCGCTCCCAGCTTCACCGCCTCCCATCCGCGGTCTATGTCCCCCTTTGACGCGCGGCACAGAGCCGCAATTTCGCAGCTCCTGACCTTTTCCGATATTTCGCGGACGGAAACGAAGTCTTCCTCGGACGAGACTGGAAAACCCGCCTCTATCACATCAACGCCCAGACGCTCAAGCTGGACGGCAACGCGCAGTTTCTCCGAAGCGGTCATCGCGCATCCGGGAGCCTGTTCCCCGTCCCTGAGGGTGGTGTCAAATATCTTTACATAGTCCGGTGGCATGGCAACCTTCAATTTGGCTGGGGGACTGGGACTCGAACCCAGATTAGCGGTTCCAGAGACCGCTGTACTGCCATTATACTATCCCCCATATCTTTCTGACGGCAATCTGTAATTCTACACAAACGACCGCCAATTTGAACAGTCTTGCTCAAGGAAGTAAAATCGGGCGGGAACTTTACCGGAAATCTTATGATTAAACCGCTCTTCAAAATAACCGCGGCGGCAGTCGCTCTGTCCTTTGCGGGCGCGGCGGTTGTATGTCGGGCGGAAATCCCCGAACCCGCGGACGCGGTGAAAAAACTGGGACTCGCCCGCGAAACGCTCCGGCATCGGGACGAGCCGGAAAAAGCTCTTTCCCTGCTGGGCAATCTGGAAAACGAGATTCCCGAACTGAAAGACTATGTTTTTTTCGTCAGGGCGGAAGCGCTGAGAAAATCGGGAAATCCGGCGGCGGCGGAAACATACCGGAAGGCGAAGTTTCACCCTTCGCATCCCTTGAAGGCAAAGGCACTTGAGAGGGAGGCGGAGACGCTTGGAAAAAACGGACTCACAACGGAAGCGGAGAAAATTTACAAAACACTGCTCGGTTCCGCATACGGAAAACGCAAAGATTTTTATCTGAAAAAAACGGCGGAGATAGCCGCGGGCGGGGGGCGCGGCAAAAAAGCGGCGGAGATATGGGAACTGATCTGGAAAGACCATCCCGCAAGCGGTTTCGCGGCCTCCGCGCCGGAAAAAATTGCCGCGCTGGGGCTTGAGTTCTCTCCGTCTGAAAAAACCGCCGGAGCGAGGGCGGACCGGCTGTTTAAACTGAAGAAGTGGAAAAAGGCGCTCGCGGAGTATGAGTCTCTGCCTCAAAACCCCGAAAGGAATGTCCGGCGGGCGGTCTGTGTTTACATAACCGGAAAGAGAAACCCTGAAAAACTGAAAAACGCCCTTGCGCTCCTGCAAGACACAAAATCAGCCGAGGGGCTTTACCGGAAGGGGATAATTTTTGAAGCAATGGCGAAAATCCCGGACGATGCAAAGGAAAAACGGAGGTGGCTGTCAAAAGCCGGAGATGTTTTCAAATCCGTCCAAAAACTGTTTCCCGAATCCGAACGGGCGGGGGCTTCCCTTGCAAGGGCGCAGAAAATAGCGCTGGGCGCGGGACGGACGGGCGATGCGGAAAAAATTTACTCTCTGGTAAAAAAATTCCACCCGTCACGCCGCGCCGAAGCCGCGTGGAATCTGGGTTGGGCTTATTACAAAAAGGGGAAATACCGGAAAGCCGTCCGCATATTTTCCGAGAACCGCCGACCGGAGCGCTATTTTCTGGGCGGACAGTTCAAATACTGGACGGCGAGAATTTTTGAAAAAACCGGCAAAAAAGACGAGGCGCAAGCCCTGTTTCTAAAAGTCGCCTCACGGAAGCATTTCAGTTACTACTCTTTTCTCGCCTCTAAAAAAACCGGATATGTCCGGGACTTTCCAAAGCGGGGAAAAGACGCGGAGACCGCAAACATCCATCCCGCAATAAAAAGGGCGCGGCTTCTTCTTGAAGCGGGACTGAGCGACTGGGCGGTCGCCGAGGCGCGTATCGCGGGGAAATCGTCGCCCGCTGCGGCATGCGAAATACTTGCCGCCGCAAGGCGTTTCAATTCCTGCATACGGCTGGTCGGAGGGTATCCTCCGCCCGAAAGGGCGCGGCTTGCGTTCCCGAAAGGTTTTGAGAGGGAAGTGGAAAAATTCTCCATGGAAAACGGACTGGATGCGACTCTTGTTTATTCCCTGATACGGGAGGAAAGCAGGTTTGACATGACGGCGGCCTCACGCGCAAACGCCTTCGGGCTTATGCAGTTGATAATGCCCACGGCAAAAGAGGTGGCGGAACTGACGGGCGCGGGAGAGATAACGCGCAAAAAACTGTTTCTGCCGGAAGTGAACATAAAACTGGGAGCGCGCTATCTCGCCGCGATGGTGAAAAAATTCAACGGCGACACAACGGCGGCTTTTGCCGGATACAACGCCGGACCGTCAAGGGTTTCAATGTGGAAAAACGGCTTGTTGAAAGGTCTTGAGCGGGACGAGTTCACGGAGGAAATCCCTTTCGCGGAAACCAGAAACTATGTGAGGCGCATATTCAGAAGTTACGGGGCTTATAAAATAGTTTACGCGCCGGACTGAAATCCGGCGAAATTGCGCAGAATTTTCAACCCCGTGTCCGAGCTTCTTTCGGGATGAAACTGGCAGGCGAACACGTTGTCCTTTTCAACCGCCGATGCGAATCTGACTCCGTGCTCGGTCTCGGCGGAGACAATGGAGCGGTCATCGGATTCAACATGGAAGGAGTGGACAAAATAAAGCCAGCTCTCGTCCGCTACGCCGCCGAAAAGCCGCGACCCGCTTTTGAGGGCGACACGGTTCCATCCCATGTGCGGAACCTTCAGTCCGGGCGCGGGGGAAAACCTTTTCACGCGCCCCTTGAAGATTCCCAGCCCCGGTTCGTCCGGGCTTTCTTCACTGCCGTCAAAAAGGATATGAAAGCCGAGGCAGATTCCGAGATAGGGGCGTCCGCTGTTTATGAAATCGCGCACCGCGTCCGCCGCGCCGGTTTTTTTCAGGGCTTTTGAGCATTCGCCGAAAGCCGCCACACCGGGGAGAACAAGTCTTTCGGATTCCGCAACGCGCTTGGGGTCGGAGGTTACGCAAACATCAACGCCGAGAAATTTGAAAGCGCCGGAGACGCTTCTGATATTTCCCATGCCGTAGTCAACAACGGTTACCTTGCCGCCGGAGCGCGGGTTCATCACAGAGCGCCTTTTGTGGAGGGAACATCGCCGTAGCGGCCGTCAATTGAGGTCGCAATGTCAAAAGCGCGTCCGCAAGACTTGAACATCGCTTCAATGTTGTGGTGGAGATTCTGTCCGCATTCAAGGCGTATGTGCAGGTTGCAACCCAGAGAGTTGGCGAGCGACTTGAAAAACTCGCGCGCAAGTTCGGTGTCAAAATCGCCCACTTTGGACTTTGGCAGTTCGGCGTTGAACACAAGGCAGGGTCTTCCGCTTATGTCAACCGCCGCGAGGACGAGGGTGTCTTCAAAGGGAACAAAAGAGTGCGCAAAGCGGACGATGCTTTTTTTGTCTCCGAGCGCTTCTTTGAACGCGCTTCCGAGCGCGATGCCGACATCTTCAACGGTGTGGTGGAAATCAACCTCCGTGTCGCCTATGGCTTTCACTTTCAGGTCAAAACACCCATGCCGAGCGAACTGGCTGAGCATGTGGTCAAAAAACGGTATTCCGGTTTTGATGTCAAAAACCCCGGAGCCGTCAACGGTCAACTCAACGCCGACCTTCACCTCGGTTGTTTTTCTTTCAAATTTCGCTTTTCTTTTTACGGACATTTTCAGGAAACCTTAAAGAGAATTTCGCTTCATTCTAACACATACCTTGAGGATGAAAAATTTGAAAATTGAGCCTGATTATTCGTGGTAGTAAAAAGAGTTTTTGCCATATCCTGATTACAGCGTTGGGAAACCGAAAGAGAAGAAATCGGAAAGTCATCCCCTCACAGCAACCCGTTTTCAACAAAACTGAAATGGTCGTGCGGGCAGACGATTATGTGGTCAACAAGCCGTATGTCCAGCGATTTGCAGACCCGCGCAAGCTCGCCGGTTATGTCTTTGTCGCTTTGGGAAGGACTTGAGTGACCGCTGGGATGGTTGTGGACAACTATAATTCCGGAGCACTTTCTTACATCCATAGCCTTTTTGACCACATCCCTTATGCTCATGTTCACGCTGCTTACCGAACCCTCGGACAGAACTTCGTGCCTGAGAAACTGATTCTTTGTGTTGACAAAAATCAGCATCATAAACTCGTTGCTCTCCCTTCCGATTCTGGCTTTGGCGAAGTCTATTACGGACTGCGGGGAAGTGAGGTAGTCTTCCGGCTTGATGCTCGTTTCCATGTAACGCCAGTTCACCTCTCTTATCAAACGGATGAAGGCGGCGGTTGAGTCTCCTATTCCCCTGATTTTTTTCAGGTCGTCCGCCGAAGCGTCCATAACTTCCGAAAGCCCGCCGAATTTCTCAAGCAGCTGCTTTGCCGAGGGCTTCACATCCCTGCGTGGTATTGAGTAGGTAAGAAGCAGTTCCAGCGTCTCGTAGTCGGCGAAAGAGGACAGTCCCTCTTTCAGAAATTTCGTTCTGATGCGCTCCCTGTGCTCCTCGTAGTGCTTTCCGGTTTCACCGCTCACGGTCGGACAGTTTACCAAGCGGTGTGGAAAAAAGACGATTTTTCTGTAGCATTTGTAAAATGAGAGTGGTTCTTGTTCCGGTAAAAAAATTTTCAGACGCCAATGAAAGACTTTGCGGGGTTCTCTCCCCGCGGCAACGCGCGCGCCTTGCGCGTGTTATGCTTGAGGATGTGCTCTCAAGCGTGTCGGTCTGCACCGAAGCGGACGGAGCCGTTCTTGTGACGGCGGAAGAGGAGGCGATGCGGATGGGACGCGGTTTCGGCATGGAGATAATCAGCGAAAAAACGCAGCGGAGCGAAAGCTCGTCGGTTGAGTTTGCAATGGGGAAATGCGCGGAGATGGGAGCCGAATCAACGCTTGTGGTTCCGGGCGACATACCGCTCGCACAAGGGCGGGAATTTGACGCCGTAATGAAAAAAGACGACGGGGAAAATCGGGTTGTCATCGTTCCCTCGCGGGACGGAATGGGAACAAACGCCCTTATGATGAGACCTCCGGGAGTCATATCTCCCAGCTTCGGAGAGAACAGTTTTTCCAGACACAAAAAAATGGTCTCGGCCGCGGGCGTTGAGTTCTCCAGTCTCACCTTTGAGGGAATAGGGCTTGACATAGACGGGCCGGAGGATTTGGAAATTTTCATGGAAAAGGGCGGGAACACCCGAACGCACGAATATCTGCGCGGACTCGCAATACCGGCAAAGACGGAGAAACCGGCTTAGTATCATGGGTTTTACGCGGTTCAACTTTCTGGGGCTTGATTCGGACGAGTCGGATTTTGAGAAATCAAAAACCGTCATTCTTCCGGTTCCATACGAAAGAACCGTATCGTTCCGAAGCGGCTGCTCCGGGGGGCCGCTCGCCCTGATAGAGGCGTCCCGCTCGCTTGAACTTTACGACGACGAACTGGGGCGGTGTCCCTCGGACTGCGGAATACATACGCTCGGGGAGCTTGAATGCGGAATAGACCCGGAAGGGATGGTTGACAGCGTAGGAAAAGCCTGCCTGAGTCTTGCGCAAAAGGGCAAATTTGTGATAACGGTCGGGGGAGAGCACTCGGTTACAATCGGCGCGTTCGCCGCACAGAAAGAGGTTCATCCCGAAATATCAGTCCTTTCAATAGACGCTCACTGCGACCTGAGGGACACTTATCAGGGTTCGGGGTTCAGTCACGCATGCGTGATGCGCAGAGTTCTGGAGGCGGGCGCGACTGTGGCGGAGGCGGGCGTAAGGAGCGTGTCGGAGGAAGAGGCGGAGTTTGCGCGGGGTCGTGAAGACCTGTTCATTTTCAGAGCGGACGACATTGCCGGACGCGACCCGCGGGAGTGGAGCGCGGAGATTGTTGAAAAACTGGCGGAAAAGGTCTATCTGAGCGTTGATGTTGACGGTCTTGACCCTTCGTTTATGCCTTCGGTGGGAACGCCCGAACCCGGAGGGCTCGGCTGGCGGGACGCGATTACTCTGATACGGACTGTGTTCGGCAGCCGCGATGTGGTGGGGATGGATATTGTTGAACTGTGTCCGATACCGGGGGTTTACGCTCCCGATGTCGCCGCCGCAAAACTCGTCCACAAGGCGGTCGGATACAAGTTCAATCCGGTGAAATCTTGAAAAAACTCCGGCTTATGTGATACAATGCGCCTTCCCCGACGGCGGCGTAGCTCAGGGGCAGAGCAGGGCTCTCATAAGGCCCCCGTCGGAGGTTCGAGTCCTCCCGCCGCCATTCAGTCTTTCTTGAAATCCAGAGACGCGGAGTTTATGCAGTATCTCATCCCGGTCGTTTCTGAGGGGCCGTCGGGGAAAACATGTCCGAGATGGGCGTCGCACTTGGGACACAAAACCTCCGTTCTGCTCATCCCGAGGGAGTCGTCCCGGTCGGTTTTGACGCTGTTTTCCTCCACCGGCCTGTCAAAACTGGGCCACCCCGTTCCCGAATCAAATTTTGAGTCGGAACTGAAAAGAGAGTTTCCGCAACAGACGCAGACATACTTCCCTTTTTCCTTGTGACTGTTGAACTTTCCGGTGAACGGTTTTTCGGTTCCCTTCCCGCGCGTTACGGAAAACTGCTCATCGGTCAGGCCGGCTTTCCACTCTGCGTCCGATTTTTTCACCTTGCCGGACATGCGACATAAACTAACGGTTAAAACCGTCTTGTCAAAACCGTCAGGTCTTTTGCGGATGCCGGGCTTTCGCCGCGCGGCCGCGCTCAAGTATCGCCGCAAGTCTCTTTTTGTCGCCTGATTTCACGGCGTCCGCAGTTTCGTCAAAGGTTTGCGAAAAAACTTTCATCGCCTCAAGAACCGGCGCGGAGTTCTGAATGAGTATGCCCGCCCACAGTTCCGGGTCGCTCAGGGCGATCCTTGTCGTGTCTTTGAGACCGCCGCCGGAAACGGCGAAAGGGTCAACCGTCTCCGAATCCGCGGACGCGGCGGTGGAAGCGAGGGAGTAGGCGCACACATGCGGAAGGTGGCTCACAAAAGCGAACAGCCGGTCGTGCCCGGCGGGAGACATCGTCAACACTTTCGCGCCCATTTTTTCCCACATCCCCGCAATTTTCCCGACCGCTTTTTCGTAACCGTCGGGAGGGCTGGAAACGCTTGTGATTATCACGGGGTTGCCCTTAAAAATGCCCGTTCTACAGTTGCGCGCGCCGCGGGTTTCATCGCCGGCAACGGGGTGTGCCGGCACAAAAAACACGCCTTCGGGCAAGATGCGGCAAACGGCGTCCGAAACGGGACCCTTCACGCTTCCCACATCCGTCACAACCGCTCCCGCGCGGACAACGGCGAAAAGTTCGCGGGCAACGCCCTCCATAAACTCAACCGGAACCGCAAGCACGGATATGTCGGTATCGGGAGAAATACGCGCCGGATTTTCAAACCCTTTGTCAATAAGACCTTTGGAAAGGCAGTAATTAACCGACCGCGCGTCCGTGTCCACTCCGGTCACCTCGGACGCCACCCGCAAATTTTTGAGGTCGGCACAGACCGAAGCGCCGATTTTCCCAAGTCCTATCACGGCAATTTTCATATTTTCATCACCTTCCCGCAAATTTTTTCAGGGCTTTTATAAAAGCGGCGTTTTGCTCCGCGGTTCCCACCGTAACCCTTATGTGGCTGTCAAGACCGTATGGGGAAGCGGGACGGACGATAAACCCTTCGCGCAGCAGCAGGTCGTAAATACGCGCCGGATTTTCGCCGACATCGGCGAGAACAAAATTCGCCTTTGACTCCGTGCGGCTTATGCCGAGAGAGTCAAGCTGCGATGAAAGATAGTCAAGTCCCTCAAGGTTCACTTTCCTTGAAACGGCGCTGTGTCCGGTGTCTTCCAGCGCCGCAACGGCGGCTTTCTGGGCGGGAGAGTTGACGTTGAACGGCTCTTTTGCGCGGTTCAAAAGAGCCGCTATTTTTTCCGAAGCGACCGCGTATCCTATCCTCATTCCCGCAAGCCCGTGGATTTTTGAAAAAGTTCTGACGGTTACAACCTCCTCCCTCGCCCGCCGGTAATCAAGGGAGTTCGGATACAGCCCGTCTTCCACATACTCAAAATACGCCTCGTCAACGACAATCACGACACCCCGCTGAACCTTTTCCAGAAAATCCTCAAACTCGCTTTTCCGGAATATCGTGCCGGTCGGATTGTTGGGATTTGCAAGGAAAACCGCCTTTGTCTCGGGCGTCACGCGCGCGGCGATGTCCGCCAAGTCGTGTTTGAGAAGAGGCATCGGGGACACAACCCCTTTCGCTCCGGCTCCGGCGGTAACAATCGGATAGACGACAAAACCGTGCGCGCCGTATATCGCCTCGTCTCCCGGACCCAGAAAGACTTTGGCAATCAATTCAAGCACTTCGTTGGAGCCGTTGCCGACCACCAGTTCGGAGGGGCTGACGCCAAGCTGTCCGGACAGCCGCTCCTTGAGTTCGGAGCAGTCTCCGTCGGGATAAAGATGCACTTGCGGGCAAAACGACCTGAGCGCTTCAACAGCCATAGGAGAGGGGCCGAGGGGGTTTTCATTTGACGCCATTTTGACGGCATTCCTTATCCCCGTTTCGTTCTCAAGCTGCCGCGCGGTTTTCCCCGGAACATAGACCGGAAGGTTCAGTATGTTTTTCTTTGCCCGGATCATCGGGAACCCGCTTGCGCCCCGCCGCCTGAAAAATAGCAGCCGAGCACTTTGAAGGAGGAGCTTCCGCTCTCAATTTTCTCAATAAGTCTGTCGGTTTTCCGTTGCCCAAGAGTTCCCTCAAAATCCACAAAAAACACATACTCCCAAGCCCTTTTCCCCGAAGGTCTTGACTCTATCCTCGTGAGGTTGACTCCGGCGGAGGCGAGCGGGGAGAAAAGCGTTTTGTGCAGGGCTCCCGGCTCGTCTTTTATTGAAAAGACGATTGAGACTTTGTTTCCCGCCGCGGTTCCGTCCGGATTTCCGGCTGATTTTTCCACCGTCACAAAACGGGTCGCGTTGAGCGGGTTGTTTTCAATGTTTTTCCCGGCAACGCGGAGTTTGTGTATGGAAGCGCAATAAGCGCTTGCGACTGCCCCCACGGTTCTGTCCGAGGCGGCAATCGCGGCGGCGGCGGCGGTGCTTGAAGTCTCAATCTGCTCCGCGTCCGGCAGGTTGGCGGAAAGCCACTTTCTGCACTGTCCGAGAGCCTGGGGATGGGAGGCGACTTTTTTTATGTTTTTCGCGCTTCCCGTTTTTGAGACAAAGAAGTGGCTTATGTTCTCAAAATGCTCTCCGGTTATTTGAACCTCCGAGTCCGCGATGATTTCAAGAACGCTTGCGACCGAGCCCTCGGTTGAGTTTTCAATGGGAACAACCCCTTTTGAAACCGCGCCCGTTAAAACGCCGTCAAAAACCTCCTCAAGACTTTTGCGCGGAACAAGCTCCGATGAAGCGCCGAATATCGCCCAAGCCGCCTGATGGGAAAAACTCCCCTCGGGACCGAGATAGGAAACCCTCGCCCCGGACTGAAGACTTCTGCATGAGCGTATTATCTCCCTGAAAATGGAAACGGCGTCCGCATCGGTGAGGGGGCCGGGATTGAGACGGGCGGTTTTTTCCTCTATCTCTTTTTCCCTTTCGGGGTCGTAAACGCCTTTTGATATTTGCCTTTTCGCATCCATGACCTCAAAGGCGAGGGAAGCCCTGCTGTTTATCAGTTTCAGTATTTCCCCGTCAATTGAGTCTATGCCGGCTCTCAGTTCGGAAAGGGTTTTACGACTGCTTTTTTCAACTTTTTTTCGGGGCATTTTTCTCACTTGAACTCGCGGGCGCGGTTTTTCTTATAAATAAGCGGTTTTGCAAAGTCAAATCGGAGTTCTGAAAACGGTAAGCACTTTGACCTCTTCCGCTCCCGCCGAAACAAGGGCGGCGGCGCACTCGTTCGCGGTTGAGCCGGTTGTGAAAATGTCGTCAAAAAGCATGATTTTCTTTCCCCTGATTTTTTCCCTCTCCGAATCCCTGACGGAAAAAGCGCCGCGCACATTGTGCCTTCTGTCCCTCCGCCTTGAAAAAGACGCCTGAGGGGTGGTGTTTTTGACTCTCTCCAGAACAAAAGGCATGTGGTCTTTTTTGAAGGCGAGGGCGATTTTTGAAGAAACGACGCAGGACTGGTTGAACTCTCTGTCTTTAAGCCTTTCGGGATGGAGGGGAACCGGCACGACGGAGTCAAAATCCCCGAAGCCGGAAGGGAAAAAATCGGCGACAAGGGAAAAAAGAAAATTTCCCAGAGAGAAGTCTCCGCCGTATTTGAACCGCCTTGCGACTGTCGCGGCGGCGCCGGAGAAAAGAACAACCGAGCGGGCAAGGGAAAAACTGCCGCGGCTTTCAACGCACGACCCGCAAAGGGCGGCGCTTTTGTTAGCCGCAAGAGGGGTTCCGCAAACCGGACATATGTCTTCGGAAGAAAGAAAGACAAAACCCCCGCCGCAACTCCCGCACAAACTCCCGCCGGATTGGGAACCGGAATGGAGCCCGCATACGACACATCCGTGGGGAAAAAGGGATGAAAGAAAAAACTCCGCAATCCGGCGGTGAAAGACCATGGGGATTTTCAGGACACAACCGGCATCACGACACAAAAGAAGTCTTGAGTGTCGGGAAGCGTAAACACCGCCGGAGTGTTTCCGTCTCCGGGGCGGAACTCCACCGTTTCACCGTCAAGAAAGTTGAGAGAGTCCGAAAGGAAATCGGGATTGAAAGAAGCCTTCACCTCCTCGCCTTTGAATTGCACGGTAACGGTTTCGTTTCCCTCCCCTCCCTCGGTCTGGCCGCTTTTGAGGGACAGAGAGGATGAAGCGACTTCCAAATCCATCTTTCTGGGGTCCGAACAAAAAACGCCGACCCTTCTCACGGCGCCGAGCATTGCGTTTTTGTCAACGGCAACCGGATCAATGGATGAGATATCGGGAATAACACGCGCATAGTCGGGGAAAGGAGAGTCAACCGGAGTTGAAACGACCGTGGTTTGCCCGACTTTGAAAAACACTTTTTCTTCGTCAAAGGAGAATTCCGCGATATTTTCGGTTTCACTGTCGCAAGATCTGAGAACTTTCGCAATTTCGCCGACCGCTTTTCTCGGCACGACCGCTTTTTCAAAATCCGCCCCGCCTTCAAGCTGTTTCTGAAAATACGCCAGTCTGTGACCGTCCGTGGCGACAAATCTTATTTTTCCCTCAAACGGCTCAAAAAGAACGCCGTTGAGGTTGCGCTTCAGCATGTCGGAAGAAGAGAAATTCAGAACAGACGGCAACATGTTTGCGATGCTGGCGACCGGAACCTTGAAACCTTTTCCGGCGGAAATATGGGGAATTTTTGGAAAATCTTTGCCCGGGAGACAAGGGAATTTAAATTGGGCGAAGGGAAGTTTTATCTCCACCCAGTCGTTTTTATGGATGTTTATCTCAACTTCCTCGTCTTGTATCTGTTTCACTATGTCAAGGAACTTGTGCGCGGGAATCAAAACATCAAAGTCAGCTCCGGAAACTTCCTCTTTAGTGAAAAAACTGACGATGGTGGACTGAAGGTCGGTTGCGGCGATAAAACACTGTTTCTTTTTGGTTGACCCCCTCATGAGGACGTTCTTAAGCAGCTCGTTTGGAGAGTTGCTCTCGGTCAGGCCTATGACCGTTGATATTTTGTCCAGAAGCGGCTGTCTCTTGAATTTTATTTTCAATCCGTTTTCCACCTTTTAGCACGGTTTTTTTATACTACTACTATTTTATAACACAATAATAATAATAATAGTAGTAGTAAGGGATGTGAATTTGTGGAAAACCGGCGGGAAATCTAAAACACTCCTTGCGCGGAAAGGTTTTATTTCCCAAACCCTTTGTTGAAAAGGTGTTGACAACACTCCACACTAATACACATTTCAGGAAATTTTTTTCAAAAGCCTCGTTTTTTTCAACTTTTCCACAATTAATCCACATAAGTTTTCCACATTCCTCCGTCATCATTTCATCCTGTCTTCAACTTCCTTTATCATGCTCTTTATAACTTCGTCATCCTGCTCAATACCTTTCTCAATTTTTGAAACCGCGTGCATCACTGTCGCATGGTCTCTTTTGCCGAACTCCTTTCCGATGGAGAGGTAAGGCATGTTAAGGTGCATTCTTATGAGAAACATCGCTATCTGCCTTGCAAGGGCGACATTCTTTGTTCTCTGCGGGGATTCAAGCTGTCCGTCCCTGAGATTAAAAACCCCTTCAACGGTCGCTTTTATGAGCTCGGTTGAAAAATCCTTCCTCATTCTCCCGTTTCCGTTGGGCTGCGAGCCGAGAACCTCATGAGCGGTTCTTATGTCAATCGGCTTTTTCTCGGACTCGGCAAACACCAGAAGTTTTATAAGAACCCCTTCAAGCTCCCTGACATTGTTTTTCACCTTCTCCGATATCATGTCAACCACGCCCTGCGGTATTTCCACTTTTCTTTCCTGGGCTTTTCTCTTGATAATCGCCGCCCTTGTCTCTATGTCCGGCGGCCTTATATCGGCGATGAGTCCCCACATAAACCTTGATATCATCCTTTCCTCAAAGTTCACCATCTCTTCTGGCACTTTGTCGCTTGTTACCACTATCTGCTTGCCCGCATCGTAAAGGGCGTTGAAGGTGTGGAAAAACTCCTCCCTTGTGCTGTGCCTGTCCTCTATGAACTGAATATCGTCAATCATAAAGGCGTCGCAGCTGTCCCTCAGTTTTTTCCTCAGGGTTCTCATGTCGTTTTTTGATATGTATTCAACCACAAGGTTTGTGAACTCCTCGGACGAAAGGCAGCACACCTTGTGGCCGGGATGCTTTTCAAGCATTTTGTTCCCTATTGCGTTCATGAGGTGGGTTTTCCCCAGCCCAGAAGCGCCTCTTATAAACAGAGGGTTGTGCCTGCCCGGATGCCTGCTGGAACCCAGAGCCGCGGCGTGGGCGAAGTTGTTGCTTTCCCCGACCACAAAACTTTCAAAAGTGTACCGTGAGTTCAGGGAGCCGATAAAAACCTCCCTCTTTTTGTTTGCAACCGGCGACACGGATTTGCCGTCCGCGGGATTTCTTATCTCTATGTTCCCTATCCCGTGCTGCTTGACGAAGTATTCGGAAAATGGGTTCATTGAGTTTTCAAGGTTGGTTTTCAGGTATCGGTATCCCATCTCGTCATGAGGCGATATTTCAATGACGCCTTTCTGTTCGTCGTAGTTTGAAATTCTTGATTTTGAAAGGAACTCCACCGTTTCCCTTGAAACATGGTCGTTTTGTTCGGCGTGCGTCAGAAACATCCGCCAAATTTGTTGCAACTCTTCGTTCCGCATAGCGGTATAATAGAGAGAAACCCGCCGATTTTCCTATGGAATGGAAAAGGAAGCCGCTCTCACCCGTCCCTACCTGAAAAGATTGTAACCGTGAGAAAACTGTTCTGTCAAACTTGTTCTCCACAACACCGCTTCTTGTTGTTAAAATAACCCCCATGACTTCAAATATACTCAGCTGTGCGGTGCTCGGGGTTGACGGTTACGTTGTGGAAGTGGAGGTTGACATGAGCCCCGGTCTGCCCGGTTTCACAACGGTCGGCTTGCCGGAGGGAGCGGTCAGGGAGAGCAAAGAGAGGGTCAGGGCGGCGATTAAAAACAGCGGTTTTAAGATTCCGTCAAAAAGGATCACCGTCAATCTTGCCCCCGCAAACATCAGAAAAGAAGGGTCTTCCTTTGACCTTCCCATATCGGTTGGAATGCTCGCCGCTTCAAACCAGATACCCGGGGACGGGAAGATAAAAGACTTTCTCATACTGGGTGAGCTCTCGCTTGACGGAAGGGTGAAAAAGATAGGCGGAGTTCTTTCCATGGCGGCTTGCGCCAAGGAAAAAGGGTTGAAGGGCGTCATAGTTCCCAAGCAGAACGCCGGCGAGGCGGCGCTTGTTTCCGGCATAGAGGTTATAGCCGTTGAAAACCTCGCCCAGCTTGTGGGGCATATTGAGGGACAGCTGGAGATAAAGCCGGAAACTCTTGACGCACGGCTGCTTTGCGGCGCAAAGCACGACCACAAGTTTGACTTCAGCGAAGTCAAGGGGCAACAGCAGGCAAAACGCGCGATTGAAATATCCGCAAGCGGCGGACACAACATCCTGATGGTGGGGCCTCCGGGTTCGGGCAAAACCCTTCTTGCCAGAAGGATACCGACCATACTTCCCGACATGCATTTTGCCGAAGCAATGGAGACTTCAAAAATCTACTCCGTTTCCGGTTTTCTTAAAGAGGGACAGCCGTTTGTAGCGCAGCGCCCGTTCCGCTCCCCGCATCACACGGTAAGCGATGCGGGTCTGATAGGGGGCGGCCCGATTCCCCGTCCGGGCGAGATCAGCCTTGCTCATAACGGGGTTTTGTTTCTTGACGAAATGCCGGAGTTCAAAAGAACCGTGATTGAGGCCATGCGCCAGCCTCTTGAAGACGGGGAGGTGGTCATATCGCGCGCCGCCACGACCGTCACATATCCGGCAAAGTTCATACTTATCGGCGCGATGAATCCCTGCCAGTGCGGATATCTGGGGGATTCAAACAAAACATGCACCTGCCGTCCCGACCAAATCAGAAAATACCGCGGCAAAATATCCGGTCCCGTTCTGGACAGGTTTGACATGAACATAGAGGTTCCCGCCCTCAACTACCGAGAACTTTCCGATGAAAGCCGCAACGAACGCTCCTCTGAGATAAAAAGAAGGGTGAACGGGGCGAGGAACATTCAGAAGGAGCGGTTCAAAGGCGCGGGTTTTTTCTTCAATTCGCAGATGTCGCCCGAAATGTTGAGAAAAGTCGCACCGCTTTGCGAATCTTCAAAGAAGATACTTGAGAAAGCGGTTGAAAAATTCGGTCTTTCGGCGAGGTCTTACGACAGGATCATAAAGGTTTCAAGAACCATAGCAGACCTTTCGGGTTCCGCCGATGTTCTGCCCGAACACATTGCCGAAGCCGTTCAATACAGACGGCTTGACAGGTATTTTCAGTAGTCCGCCATTAACAAGGCGTTGAGGCGCATCGCGGACAAACCGGAACCTGACATGTATTTCCGGCGCGCCATTGACAAGACGCTCCCCGTTTGAATACAATTTAACAACAGGCATGAGTGAAGATACTGGCCCTTCGGGCGATACGAGTCTTTCCCCACAAAAACCCCCGTTTGCGGATGAGGCGTTTGTCATTCGGGAAGCCCTTTCCCGCTTTGGCGCAACCGCCCGGACGGCGGAGCGCGGAGTTGTCGTGGGTCCCGGCGATGACGCCGCCGTGCTTGACTGCAGGGGGAGCGAGTTTCTGGTAGTCAGCTGCGACTCCATGGTTGAGGGGGTTCACTTCAAAAAAGAGTGGCTGCCGGTTCGCGGACTTGGGGCGGAAGCGGTTGGCGCAAAGGCGGTTCTTTGCGCGGCAAGCGACATTGCGGCTATGGGCGCGGTTCCGAAAACCGTTCTTGTGAGCGCGGGGCTTCCCCCGGACACTTCCCCCGCGACAGTAAAAGCCCTTCTGGACGGAGTCGCCCGCGGGTGCGAATCGGTGGGCGCCGCGGTGGTCGGCGGCAACACAACCTCCTCTCCGGCGATTTTCATTGACATCAAAGTTACGGGTGAGACGGTCGGGCGCGTATTCGTCCGCCGGAGCGGGGCGAAGCCGGGGGATGCGATTTTCGTTACCGGAGAACTCGGGAGCGCGGAGGCGGGGTTGGGGCTGTTTGAAAATCTGCTGAAAAACGGGGGCGGGGGAACGGTTCCCGAATCGGTGAAAAAATTCCACTTTCCGGAGCCGCGGATACCGGTCGGACTTGCGCTTTGCGGGCGGGCAATTGCCACCGCAATGACCGATGTGAGCGACGGGCTTTTGGCGGACTTGAAAGGGGTGGCGTCCGCCTCGGGGGTCGGGGCGGAGGTGTTTCTTGAAAAGATTCCGGTTTCGGGCGACCTGCCGACCGGACGTAGGGGCGCTCTTGTTGCGGGCGGAGACTATGAACTTTTGTTCACCGCTCCACCGGAGCGGGCGGAAGACATCGGGAAAATCTCTGAAAAAACCGGAGTGAAAATAACGGAGATAGGCGGGATTGCCGCCGGTTCTTTGAGGGTTTTCTCCTCCGGCGGCGAAATCTCCGCCTCCGAATTCAGAAGCGGCGGATTTATGCACAACGAAAAAAGATGAGCGAGATTTTTATAGCAGCGGCAACGGCGTTTGTCCTTCTTTGCGTGTCCGCGTTTTTCTGTCTGGCGGAGGGGTCTCTCTTCTCTCTTGGAAGGCATCAGAGGGAGAGCATAAGAAAGGAGGGCGGCAGAAAAGCCGAATTGATAGAGGGGCTCCTCAGAAAACCCGGCGAGCTTATAGTTACCGTTCTTTTCGCCGACGAGGCGGCAAACATCGCCTACTCTGGAGCGGTGGCGATTGCGGTTGCCGGAGTGATGGGCTCTTTTTCATCCGAAGCGGTTACCGTTGCGTCCGTGGTGGTCGCATCCCCCGCCCTTCTGATATTCGGCGAGACCGTTCCGAAAACCTTTGCCGTGCGGTTTCCCACGGCGGTGGCAAAGAAGGTTGTGTCCCCGTTGAGTTTCTTCCACTGGCTTATCACCCCGATACGGTGGGTGATAATAAAGTTCTCAAACCTTTTCATCCCCTCGCGCGACAGCGCGGAAGAGCCGTATGGCGGGCTCGCCCAGGATTTCAGCGACGAGGACATGGAAGCTCTTGTCGTGATGGGCAGGGAGGAGGGGGTTGTAAACGAAATTGAAAGCCGCCTTGCGGACAGGCTTTTCCGTCTGCGCGGCACTTCGGCGCGCCGCATAATGACGCCCAATGTGGACTGCCTCACTTTGAGCGACTCTCTTTCCCCAAAGCAGATGCTTTACGAGATAAAAAAGGCGGGATATTCCAGAATACCGGTTTACTCCGGAGACAAAAACAACATCAGAGGGGTCATATACAGCAAGGACATGCTCATAAAATTCCCCGGAGAGAATGTGCCGCTTGAGACCTGTCTTCACCCTCCCTACTTCATACCGGGAAGCAAAGGCGCTTTTGACCTTCTGAGGGAGTTTCAGCGCCGCAGAATTCACATGGCGGTCGTGGTTGACGAATACGGAAGGTTTGACGGGATTGTAACCATGGAAGACATACTTGAGGAAATTTTCGGCGAAATAGAGGACGAGAGAAGCGTCGGCAGAAAACAGCCGGTTCCCAAGTGGGAGGAGGGCAAACTGGTTGTGCCGGGCAGTTTCAGGGTTGACGAGTTCAACGACATGATGCTTTTCCCGCTTATCAAGTTTGTGGGAATTGAAAACTTCTCCGCCGCTCTCCGCGCTTCGGCGATTCCTTCGGGCGGAGACGGCCGCGAAACGATAGCCGGATTCGTTTTCGGCAAATTCGGCATGTTCCCCTCCGCCGGACAGAGCATAACGCACGGGAGTCTTGAGTTCACCGTGGCGAAAATATCGGGACAGAGAATCAGCGAGGTGACGGTGGAAGCGCGGCGCCAAGCCGGCGGGACTTCGGGGGAGGGAGAAAACGGTGGGTCTTGAGACTATGGTCGCGGTGGTTCTTTTCTGCCTTTTCCTTCAGGCGTTTTTCGCCGGTTCGGAAATAGCGCTCATATCGTGCGACAAGATAAGGATGAAAGTGCTTGCCGGCGGAGGTTCGCGTCCGGCGAGGCTTGTGCTCAAATCCCACTCGGAGGTGGAAAGATTTCTCGGCACGACTCTTGCCGGAATAAACCTGTCGCTGATAACAAGCACGATACTTTTGACATTTTACATGGAAGACCGTTTCGGCGGCGGGGAGTATTACACGGTCCTGATTTTGTCCCCGCTTGTGGTGGTTTTCGGGCAGGTGGTTCCCAAATCCATCTTCCGCAAAAGAAGCGATACCGCCGTGCTGTGGATGATATATCCGCTGTGGGCGGCAACCAGACTGTTTCTTCCCCTCACTTGGGTTGTGAGTTTTTTCACGCGCCAAGCGCTGCGTTTTGCCGAACACCGCTCCTCGGTTACAAGGGATGAGATTATGGACGTCATAACCGCTCATACGCGCGGCTCGGACGATGCGGGCAAAAGGCAGATGCTCAAAAGGATATTCTCTTTTTCCGAAGTCACGGTCGGGGAGGTGATGATACCGCTCTCCTCGGTCAAAGTCCTTGAAGAGTCCGCCACCGTTTCGGAGGCGACCGAACTTGTGAGAAGTTCGGGGCACACAAGAATTCCGCTTTACAGGGGCGGGATTGAAAACATAACCGGAGTGCTGCACTCGTTTTTTCTTCTGAACGGCTCCTCCGGTTTTGCCGAAAAGGGAATCGGCGCATACTCCCATCCGGCTTTTTATGTTCCGGAGCGCAAGCCCATAAACGAACTTCTGGACGAGATGAAAGCCGGCTCCGGCATAGCGATAGCGGTTGACGAGCACGGCGCGGCGGTGGGAATCGTAACGCTTGAGGACATACTTGAGGAGATAGTGGGTGAGATAGAGGACGAGCACGACAGGGGCGAGAGCCTTTGGACGCGGGTCGGCGCGCGCGAGTATCTGGTGTCCCCGCAAATCGCCGTGGGGCGGGCAAACGGGGAACTCGGTCTTTCAATACCGGAAAGCGAAAACTACGAAACTCTCGGAGGTTTCCTGCTTTCCCAATTCGGGCGCATTCCTTCCGCGGGCGAAACTTTTGAGGCGGGGAAAATGATTTTTACCGTTGAGTCCGCCACCTCGCGCTCAATCCTGAAGGTGAGAATTGTGTCGGCGGGTTGATATTGGCTGTTTTCCGTATAATAATTCCCTTGCTTCGTAACGGGGATGTAGCTCAGTCTGGGAGAGCGCTGCCTTCGCAAGGCAGAGGTCGGGGGTTCGATTCCCCTCATCTCCACAAGCAGCCCGCCGTTTGATTTTAAGTCAGCGCCGGTATAATAGGAGTTTGTTACAATGCGGTTTTTCAAGAGAACTTTCCCGCTTTTTTTTGCGCTTTTTTTCTTCGCGGAGACTTTCGCGGCTTACGCTCATCACCCGTGGGGGGGCGCTCCGCCGACCCTTTGGTATCAGGGTTTGCTTTCGGGCTTCGCTCATCCGGCGCTGGGCTTTGACCATCTGGCTTTTCTCGCCGCGATTGCGGTTTTGTGCGCGGTCTGTTTCGGCGGCGGGAAAATTCTTGCGGTTTTTATTCCCGCTACGGTCGCGGGAGTTTTCGCCCGCCTGCTTCTTGCCGGAAGTTCGGTTGAAATTCCGTTTTACGAAACCGCCGTGTGCCTTACGGTTTCGGCGGCGGGGGTTTTTGTCTTCCGCGGCGGTCTGTCTTACGGAGCCGCGATTTTTTTCACGGGACTGTTCGGAGCCTTCCATGGCTACGCCTACGGCGGGGGAATTGTGGGAGCGGAAACATCGCCTCTTGTCTTTTATCTTCTCGGGCTTGCGGTTGTTCAAACCGCCGTTGTCTTTGCGATTGCGTTTTTTGTCTCAAAGTTTGTTCGCGCTTTTTCGGGAAATTCCCCGTTGCGGGCGCGCGGGTTTTCAAAGGTCGCCGGAGCGCTTTTGTTTGTCGCCGGAGCCGTTATGTCCGTCCAGTCGGGCATCGCTCCGTTTTGATACCGGAGCGGGCTTCAATATAATTACCCTTCCATGAAAGACTCAAGCACACCGATGCTTGAACAGTATAAGAGCATCAAGAGCCGTTATCCCGACTCCATACTTTTCTTCCGGCTGGGGGATTTCTATGAGATGTTCTTTGAGGACGCAAAAACGGCGTCAGGGATTCTGGGCATAACCCTCACGGCGCGGAACAAAAAGTCCGCCTCGCCGATTCCGTTCTGCGGAGTGCCCTTTCACAGCGCGGACGGCTATCTTTCAAAACTGCTTGACAGCGGCCTCAAGGTTGCGATATGCGAACAGGTCGGCAATCAGCAGCCCGGCAGAATAGTCGATCGGCTGGTCGTGAAGGTTCTCACTCCGGGCACGATTCTCGGCTCCGAAAACCTTGATTCAAAAACCAACAACTACATAGCGTGCGTGAACGGGGGCGGTTCCGGTTTTCATGCGGCGCACTGCGATATTTCAACCGGAGATTTCCGGGTCTGCTCTTTTGAAAACGAGGTGGAAGCCCTGTCCGAACTGATGAAACTGAGGCCTTCGGAAATTCTGTTTTCATCCGAAAACGGCTTGTCCCGCAAGATAGATTCCGAACCCTCGTGGAATCCGCTCTTTACATTCAGGCAAGACCTGTTTGCCTCGGGTGACGCTCCGGGTTCGGCGGTGATGAGGCACTTCGGAATTTCGTCCCTCGGCGCGTGCGGTCTTGACGGCATGCCCGGCGCCGCTCTTGCGTGTTCGGTGATTGTTGAATACATGCTGGAAACCCAGATGGATTATATGCCCTCGATAAAGCCGCCGGTTTTCTACAGTTCCGCTTCCTGCGTCCGCATAGACGATTCCACCAGAAAAAACCTTGAGATTGTCAAGCCCATGAACTCCGACGAGGGACCCACTTTTGTCAAAACCGTTGACCGCACAAAAACGCCCATGGGCGGAAGACTTTTGAGGAGGTGGATTGACTATCCGCTCACAAACATCGCCGAAATTGAGGACAGACTTGAGGCGGTTGAAAACTTTGTGCGCGACCCCGGTTTGGCGAACCTTGCAACGGCGGAGTTAAAGAACATAAGGGACATGGAAAGACTCATCGGACGGATATCCACTCCGTCCGCAAAACCGAGGGATTTTGCCGCTTTGAGGGACTCTCTTTTGATGGCGGCGGAGTTGAAACGGATTCTTGCCGGAGCGGAGGCGCCGCTTCTTGCCGGAATTCGCGATGAAATCGGTGAATTTTCCGCCATAACGGACGAGATAGCCGCAACGATTTCCGATGAGCCGCCCGCCACCCTCGCCGAAGGGGGAGCGATAAAAGACGGTTGCGACCCGCGCCTTCGGGATTTGAGAACCGTCAGACAGGAAGGCAGAAACTGGATATCGGAATTTGAAAACCGCCAGAGGGAAGCGACCCGAATCTCCTCTTTGAAAGTGGGATACAACAGGGTGTTCGGCTACTACGTTGAAGTGAGAAAAACAAACCTGAAAATGGTTCCGGACAACTATGTGAGAAAGCAGACGCTTTCAAACGGAGAGAGGTTCACAACGCCGGAACTCGCGGAATGGGAAGAGAAGATAAAAAACGCCGAAGAGCAAGCCCTTGATCTTGAAAGGGAGATATTTGAGCGGCTGAGGAGGAAAGTGTCCTCCGCTTCCGACCGTGTGCGCTCATGCGCCGACCGGATTGCCGTATTGGATGTTATCGCCGGTTTTGCGGAAGTTGCCGTGCGCCACGGCTATTCAAGGCCCCGGTTGACCGAAGACGGTTCAATAGATCTTTGCGAAAGCCGTCATCCCGTTGTTGAGCGCATACAGGGCGCAGGTGGGTTTGTCTCAAACGACATAAAAATGGACTGCGGTGAAAACAGGTTTTTGCTCATAACGGGTCCCAACATGGCGGGAAAGTCCACCCTGATAAGGCAGGTGGCGCTCACAGTTCTGATGGCTCAGACGGGAAGTTTTGTCCCGTGTTCAAAAGCGGTTATAGGGGTTGTGGACAAGATTTTCACCCGTGTCGGAGCGTCCGACAACCTTGCCAAAGGGCTTTCCACTTTTATGTCCGAAATGGTGGAAACCGCCCACATAATGAGGGACTGCACTTCGCAGAGTCTTGTCATTCTGGACGAAATAGGGCGCGGCACAAGCACTTTTGACGGGATGAGCATCGCTTGGGCGGTCGCCGAGTATCTTCACAACATGGGCGCAAGGTCGCTCTTTGCCACGCACTACCACGAACTTGCGAACCTTGCGGCTTCAAATCCGGGCGTAAAAAACTACAACATCGCCGTAAAAAAGAGAGGGGACGAAATAGTGTTCCTGAAGAAGCTGGTTCCCGGCTCTTCAAGTCACAGTTACGGAATTCAGGTCGCCGCTCTTGCGGGAGTTCCGGTTGAAGTTCTGAACTCCGCGCGCAAAATGCTCTCCTCGCTTGAGGGTATGCGCTCAAAAATGAGCGAGTTGATGAGTGCCGACCAGATGCTCCTTTTCCCGGAAGCGACGGAGGAGGAAGACTCTCAGGCGGACAGCGGCAATCTTCGCGCCATTGTCGGGGAAATATCAAAGATAGACCCCATGAACCTTACTCCCGCCGAGGCTATCAGGGTGATTGAGGAGTTGAAAAAGAAAATTGGGACGGTTGACTGAAAACATTTTCAAAAAGGTTTCCCTGCTGTTTGCAAAACCGGGTAAAACCGATCGGGGCGAGGCGATTGCCGCGGTCTTTCTTGCAAAAAAAGGTTTTAGGATTCTGGAAAAAAACTTCAGATGCAAATACGGCGAGATAGATATTGTCTGCTTGGACGGCGGGACTTTCTGCTTTGTTGAAGTCAAGTCGCGCTCAAACTTCAGCCACGGGTTTCCCGAAGAATTTGTTGACTGGCGTAAAAGAAAAAAACTCACTCTTGCAGCACTCAAATACGCAAAGGAAAAACGCATTGAATCCCGTCCGATGCGCTTTGATGTCGTGGCGGTTGACCTTTCAAAAGGGGAAGTGATGAACTTTATAGAGGGAGCGTTTGAGGCGGAGTTTTAGCCGCGAAAGAGAGACAGCCCGAACAACGGGCTGTCTCTCTTTTATTTTTTTTCCGGCGCTTTTTTGTATCCCGACAGTTGTGAAAGTTTTTCAAGCGTCATAGTTCCCTTGTGGAACGAGCCGTCTATCTCCCATGTGGGGTAAGCGTTTATTTTCTTTTCCGAGCACAGTTTCAGGTCCGCGTTTTTCCCTTCCGGGTGGCATTCAACATAGTTCAGTTTTTTCTTGTGTTTGCCGAAAAACTCTTTCTGTCTTATGCATGCCTGACACCTGAAGGAGCCGTACATGAAAACCCCTTTTTTTGCGAGATGCGCGACAAGGTCTCTCTGAAAATCGTCGCGTTCGTAACTCCGGATTTCCGAGCCGTATTCATTGACGCCGCCATACTGCGTGCTGAGAGCGGCGGACGCATACCCCACCAAAGCCGTTGTTACCACTATCGCAACGCCCGCGACAACATTTGAAAGCGATGCGCCCCTGACCGACAAAATCCATATTGCGAGTATGATGAGGGCGGACGCCACGCAGAAGGGGCATATCTGCTTTATCACGAAAAATTCGGCCCATGAAAGGTATGCCGATATTCCAGCCCCCGCGCTTGCGACCCCGATTATAAGGGCGCGGTTTTTTCCAACGCCTCCCCATATCCCCGCCATAATCAAAACGGCGTATCCGGCCGCTCCGACAAGCGAGGCGGGAACGCCGAACAGTTTTGAGAATCTGCTGTTCAGAACCGCATCGCATTCCCACCCCGCCCCGCAGTATGTTGCCACTCCGTCGCTGAAGTAATATATAATCGTCAGATAGGAGGAAAGGATAAGTCCCGTCGCGGACAGAATGGCGATTGCCAGAGACACTCTGTTTTTTCTGAGTTCGGACATCGCTGTAATTGATTTTAACCGCACTTTTGAGGATTTTTCACTTTTTTTCAAAATGGATTCTACGGCGGGACGGCATACGGTTTGACCTTGGACAGATATTCGCAGAGAGCGGCTCTTTTTCTTTCCGCCGCTTTTTCTCCGCCGCTTGTCGTGTGCTACGGAGCCGTTGCGCTTGCGCCTCATCTTGGCGGGGATTTGGTGTGGGCGTTCCTCATAGTCGCGGTTTTTGTCTTTCCTCCGGTTCTTTATGTGTTTTTTCTGATGCGCAGGGGGGTCGTGTCGGACTTTCACTTGACAAAGCGGGGGGAGCGTTTCCGTCCGCTCAAGTTTATGGTTCTCAACACCGCCCTCGGAATGCTGATTCTCAGCCGTTTGGGCGGACCGACTCTTGTGATTGATGTTGTGCTTGCGTGTCTGGTCACGCTTCTTTCGGTGTTCGCGGTTACTCTGTATTACAAGATAAGCGCTCACAGCGCGGCGGTTTCATCTCTTTGCGTTCTGCTTGTTCTTCTTTACGGCTCCGCCGGTTCGGTTTTTCTGGTCTGTCTCCCCCTTGTTTCATGGTCGCGTTCGCGGCTTTCGCTCCACACGCCCGCCCAAACCGTTGCGGGCTGCCTTCTGGGCGTTTCGGTTACCCTTGCGGTTCTCATAATCAAAGGACGCGTCTGAGCGGACTCGCATCCGGGTTTGCTCCGGTTCCCAGTTCAACTATCTTTTCCGCTATTTCGGGCGCATTGTCCCCGTATTCAACCGGGGAGGGTTTTGCCGAATTGACAAATGTTTCAAGCGCGTCCGGCAGTTGGGGTGTAACCGCATTTTGCGTGCTCACGCCCATTTTTTTCAACGCGGCGGTGTTGCACTCCTGCTCATACTGCCCCTTCATGGGAATCACGAGAAGTTTTTTCCCCAGATAGAGCGACTCCGAAGGCGTTTCAAAGCCGCTGTTGCAAAGCACTCCCTCGCATCCGCACACGGACTCGGCAAACTTTTCCGAGTCCACCGGAAACACCGAAACATTGCCTTCCCTTCGCGGAGTTGAAGAGCGGTGTTTTGAAAACATCTGCCACTCCACATCAACTTTTTTCAGATACGGGATGATCTTTTCGGGCTCAAAAGAAGGCATATACACGGTGTAGTGCCCCTTGCCGAGCGGGTCGCGTCCGCGTATCTCTTTTCTTATAATCGGTGTCTCTATGAAAGAGTCGTATTTTTCAAAATGAAGGCCGAGCGGAATTGAGACCGGCGCATACCAGCTCAAAATGGCTTCTCCCACACGGTCGGTTTTTTCCGGTCTCGGAGTCTTGTCGGAAACAAAAGCGGTCTGGTGCGAAAGAGACACGCATTTCTTTCCCTTTATCAGGCACGCCCACGAGGTAACCGGCTCAAAATCGCTGACGACAACATCGTATTTTTCAACCGGCAGCCCTCTTATGTGGGAAAAAAGCGCATGCGGACGGGCGTTTTTGATTGAGGAAATCATGTCTATGCCGCCCTTTTTGCCGAACACGAAACCCAGCCCGCGCGGACGGTATTTGATTTCGGTTCCCACATCTATTTCACTGTGCGATTCGCTCAGAAGGATTTCCACCTCGGCGCCCCGCTCTTTGAGCAGCGACACTATCTCGCGCGACCGTGTTATGTGACCGTTTCCGGTTCCCTGAATCCCGTAAAGAACTTTCATGAGACGTCTCTCCCCCCATCATATTTTCAATTCGGCGGAAATCAACCCGTTTGCCTGTCCCCGTCTTTATCTGTAAAATGCGTTAGCCGTTTTCGGGCGGGGTTATTTATGAATATCAAATGGTCTGACAGAATATCGGATTTACCTCCCTACCTGTTTGCGGAGATAGACAAAAAAAAAGCCGAATGCGTCGCAAAAGGGGTTGATGTAATAGACCTCGGAGTCGGCGACCCGGACATTCCGACACCCGGTCGCATTGTTGAGGCTGCGGCAAAAGCCCTCGCCGACCCGGCAAACCACAGGTATCCGTCCTACGCCGGAATGGCGGAGTTCAGAGCCGCCGCGGCGGACTGGTATGAGAAAAGGTTCGGCGTGAAGTTCAATCCGGAAACCGAAGTTCTCGCGCTCATAGGTTCAAAAGAGGGAATCGCCCACGCGCCCATGGCTTTTATAAATCCCGGGGATGTCGCCCTTGTTCCCGACCCCGGATATCCGGTTTATCCGGTTTCGGTCGCGTTTGCCGGAGGGGTTTGCCACCGGATGCCTCTTCTGAAGGAAAACGGTTTTCTGCCCGACCTCAAGGCGATTCCCGATGACATCGCCGCGCGGGCGAAACTCATGTTTCTGAACTATCCCAACAACCCGACCACCGCCGTTGCGGATGCCGGATTTTTTGAGGAAGTCGCCCAATTCGCGCTGAGTCGCGGCATACTTGTCTGTCACGACGCCGCATACACGGAAGTGGCGTTTGACGGTTTTGTGCCGCCCAGTTTTTTTGAAGCGCCCGGAGCAAAAGAAGCGGGAATTGAGTTTCACTCGCTTTCAAAAACATTCAGCATGACGGGATGGCGAATCGCTTTCGCGGTGGGAGCCGAGCGGGCGATTGCCGCTCTCGGCAAGGTAAAAACAAACATAGATTCGGGAGCGTTTCAGGTGGTTCAGGTTGCCGGCATTGAGGCGCTCGGGGGAAAAGACGACAGCTTTGAAGCCAGAAGGAAAACATACGGGGAAAGAAGGGACATATTCTGCGACGGTCTTGACAGAGCAGGTCTTGCATACCAAAAGCCGCTTTCAACATTTTATGTCTGGTTTGAAACTCCCAAGGGTTTGAGTTCCGCCCTGTTTTCGTCAATGATTCTTGACCAGTGCGGCGTTGTCGTAACTCCCGGAAACGGATTCGGCGATTTGGGGGAGGGCTATGTGCGTGCCTCCATAACTTTTGACACCGGGAGAATACGGCAGGCGGCGGACAGAATAGCCGCCCTTTCCTTTTAACGGCGCCGTATTTATTTTGCCATGACTTTTGATTTTATATCCGCGTCCGTTTTCGCATTTGAGGCTTTATACTTCTCATCGCTCATATTACTCTCGCTTCTGGGTTTTCACAGATACCGTCTTTGCTGGCTTTACCTTAAAACCCGCGCCGTCCGAAAGGAAAGCCGTCCCCCCCTTGCGGACTCGGAGCTTCCCTTCGTAACCGTTCAGCTTCCCGTCTATAACGAGGTGTATGTCGTCAAAAGAGTGATAGAAGCGGTCTGCGCCATGGACTATCCGAGAGGGTCAATTGAGATTCAGGTGCTTGACGACTCCACGGACGAGACTTGCGAAATTGCGCGTGAGGTGATTGAGCGTAAAAAGGAAGACGGATTTTCCATAAGCCACATCCGCCGCGAGACAAGGCGGGGCTACAAGGGCGGAGCGTTGCGCGAAGCGTTTGAGTCCGCGCGCGGCGAGTTTATCGCGCTTTTTGACGCGGACTTTGTTCCGCCCCGCGATTTTCTGCGCCGCGCGGTTGAGTGTTTCTCGGATCCGTCGGTCGGAGTGGCGCAGGCGAGGTGGGGTCATATAAACATGAAGCAGTCTCTGCTTACGCGCATACAGGCGGTTTTTCTTAACGGGCATTTTCTTGTTGAGCAGGCGGGACGCTCGGCTTCGGGGCTTTTTCTGAACTTCAACGGAACCGCTTCGGTGCTGAGGAGCAGCTGCGTGCGCTCTTCGGGCGGATGGCAGTACGACACAATGGCGGAAGACCTTGACCTCAGTTGCAGGGCGCAGTTGAACGGGTGGAGGATAGAGTATCTGAAAGACCTTGTCTGCCCCGCCGAACTTCCCTCCGATGTGAGCGCGTTCAAGTCCCAGCAGCGCAGATGGGCGGGCGGGGGAATACAGAACGCCAGAAAGTTTCTTCCCGAGATACTTTCAAGAAAAGACTTGTCCTCCGGCTTCAAAACCGAAGCCGCGTTTCACATGCTCGGCAATCTTTCAAGCCCGGTTTTTCTTGCGGCTCTTTGTTCCGCGGTCGTCATAAACACGTTTGGCGGAGCGCTGCCGGAAAAAGTTTATTCGGTGTTCGGGGCGGCGGCGTTTGCCGCAAGCGGAGGAATTTTCGCTTTCTTCCTGATAGCCGCCCTTGACTCCGGCTCCCCGGAAAACCTCTGGAAAAAACTTGCCGTGATTCCGCTTGCGATAATCTTCTGGGGGGGAATGTCTGTAAACAACACGAAAGCGGTTGTGCGCTCTTTTTCGGGCGGCGGCGGGGAGTTTGTGCGGACTCCCAAAACCGCATCCACCGGAGACGGCGTTCCTCCGGTCAGCATATACGGTTCGCATTTTGATTTTACCGCGCTTTTTGAACTCGTCATTTCATCGGTTCTTGTGTTCTGCGCCGTGCAGACGGTTCTTGACGACGCTTTCCTGAAAACCCTGCTGTCCATTTTTGCCGCGGCGTTTTTCTATGTTTCATTTCTTTCCATAAAACAGGGTCTCGGAAGGTTTGCCCGGAAGTCTTGACAAAGCCGAACCTGAATTTAGTATAGTCTGCCGATAAAGAGGTGAGTTCGCGCTTATGGCGCGCCCCAAGGGAGGTTTTTATGTCAGACAGTTACCGCTTCAGTTCAAGAACAAAGCATTTTGTTCAGCCCAGACAGTGGGCGAGCATGAGGATAGCAAAGGAGATAGAGAACAAGACCGGCAAAAACATCATACATTTTGAGAAAGGCGATTATCAGGGACCCGATTTTGAAACGCCCCGCCACATAATTGAGGCGACAACACGGGCGGTTGAAGAAGGGTATGTCCGCTACGACCCGGGACCGGGGCTTCCCGAACTCAGGGAGGCGATTGCCGCAAAGACGACCGGACAGGGGCGCAAGACCGACCCCGATGAGGTCATAGTAACCGCCGGAGCCAAGCACGCCCTTACGGTGTCTCTCAACATTTTCCTTGAAGACGGCGATGAGGTCGTATTTCCCAATCCCGGATATCCGCCCGATGAAGTGTGGGCTAAGTATCTCGGAGCCACGATAAAGCACACCCCGCTCACCGACCCGGACTGGCAGTTTGATGTTGAAAAACTTGAGCGGATTATAACTCCAAAGACCAAACTTCTCATAATAAACACCCCGCAGAGGCCCAACGGGCATCTTGTGGAAAATTCGGCGGAGATAGCAAAGATGTGCGAGAGAAATCCGCATGTGGTTGTCATATCGGACGAGATTTTCTCGCAGGTAACCTTTGGCAAACCGCACAAGAGCATAAGCGCGATTGAGGCAATGGCGGACAGAACCATAGTCATAGACACTTTCTCAAAAACCTGGGCGATGACCGGGTGGAGAATCGGCTGGGCTGTCGCTCCCAAACCGATAATTGAGAAGATGTCCATCTTCCTCCAGGACTCAATCACAAATGTCGCCGCTTTGATACAGCGCGCCGCATATTCGGCAATTACCGGTCCGCAGGACTGGGTTCACGAAAAGCACGCCCTTCTCCAAAGCAAAAGAGACAGAATGGTCGCCGCTTTGAACGAAATTCCCGGAGTGAAGTGCGACACGCCCGACGGCGCGTTTTACGCCTTCGCCGACATAACGGGAACCGGACTCACATCGCAGGAATACACTGACCGCCTTGTTGAACGCGCGGGAGTCGCGGTTGTGGCGGGAACCGCTTTCGGGGACAGGGGCGAGGGTTATGTGCGCGTAACCTATGCCTGCTCCGATGAAAACATAGACGAGGGAACCCGCAGAATGAAAGAGGCGGATTTGAAATAGCGCCGACCGTGAAGCGCGGGTGTGTTCATTCGCGCTTTTCTCCGGTGTGGCTGCGCCGTTTTTGTTAGTCCTTCCTTAACTCCCGATTAACGGATTCTTAACATTTTTGGTATTTATTAAATGCCGGAACGGTTGTCGTTCCGGTTAATTTTAGGAGGAAAGCAAAATGTTCGGAACTGTTAAAGCGTTTCTCATTGTTCTTTTCACGGCGGCTTTAGTCGTTCCGGCGGCTTTCGCAAACGTGAAAGTTGACCGGAAACTTCCCGACTACAGGAAGACAAGGAAATCCGTTTCGGGAAATATAAACAGCGTCGGTTCGGACACGATGAACAACCTGATGGCTCTGTGGTGCGAGGGTTTCAAAAAAAGGTATCCCAGAGTCAAGTGCCAGATAGACGGCAAGGGCTCCGGCACCGCGCCTCCGGCTCTTATAGAGGGAACTTCCCAGTTCGGTCCCATGTCGCGCAAGATGAAGGCGAAGGAGATTGACGCTTTTGAAAAAAAATTCGGATACAAACCCGTTGCGATACCGGCCGCCGTGGACATACTTGCGGTTTTTGTCAACAGGGAAAATCCGGTCAGATGTCTCTCCGTCACTCAGATTGACGCCGCTTTTTCAAAAACCAGAAGGTGCGGAGCGGACAACCGCGCGGCAAACTGGGGCGACCTCGGAGTCGGCGGCGGATGGGGCGACCGCGCGGTAACCCTTTACGGAAGAAACTCCGCATCGGGAACCTACGGATACTTCAAAGAGAACGCCCTTTGCAAGGGAGACTACTCCGACTCCGTAAAAGAGCAGCCCGGTTCCGCATCGGTCGTTCAGGGGATAACTAAAGACAGATACGCGATAGGATACAGCGGAATTGGATACACAACCTCCGGCGTGAAGGCGGTGGCGCTTTCCAAAAAAGGCGGAGAGTGCGCCGAGCCGACCGTTGAAAATATTTCCAACGGAAAATACCCGCTTGCGAGGCACCTGTTCCTCTATGTCAACATGAAGCCGCGAAAGAAATTTGACACCCTTCGCAAAGAGTTCCTCAAGTTCATTCTAAGCAAACAGGGTCAGAGGATAGTCGTAAAAGACGGCTATATTCCGCTTGACAACAAGACCGTGAGAAAGGTCAGGAAGAAATATCTCGGAGGCAGATAGTTTTCCGGGGTTCCGGAGTGTCTGATTTGAATTCAAGAAAGATTTATGACAGGCTTGCGGGCTTCCTTATTGTTCTGAGCGGGGCGGCGATTATCGTCAGTATACTGGCGGTTTTTGTTTTCATCCTTTCGGAGGTTCTGCCTCTTTTCTCAAAACCGTCTCACGGCGCTTCCCAAGAAGCCGTTTCCGCTCCCGCAGTCGCCGGAGCGATTGGCGCGGGGATTGACGAGCACCGGCGGAACGCCTACGCGGTTTTTCCCGGGGGGGAGATAAAGCTTTTTTCCCTTGAAACCGGAAAAGAGGAAAGAACCTTCAACACCGGGGCGGGCGCGTCTTCTTTTGCGGTTCTCACAAACGCAAAGGCGTTTGCGGTCGGCGGCAGTGACGGCGTTATGCGTATGTTCTCGGTGAGCCATGAAAACCTCTACACCGAAGATGAGCGCCGTGAAGTTGTTACGGACATAGCGCCGGCAGCGGAGGTCGCGGTCGCCTCGTCCGCTTTGCGGCTCGTGTCTTTTGTCCGCGCCGATTCCCAATCATACTCCGCCGCCGCCCACACCGAAGACGGAAGGCTGTTTCTTGTTTCCACAATCGGCGCCGAAGAGGAGAAGGAGGATTTCTTTTCCTTTGACCGTCCCGAATCCGGGGTTGAGGGTGAAGCCGTCCCTTCCGTAATTGAACTTACCCCGGACATAGCGGACGAAAAAATAACCGCGGTCGTCATTGCGGAAAGCGGAGCGGTTCTTTACGCCGCCACCGCTTCCGGCTTGATTTTGCAGTGGGATGTGTCCGAACCCGATTCGCCGTCTTTTTCCGGTTTCGCCGATGCCACTCAAGACCGCTCGGTCGGCGTCACAATGATGGGCGCCGTTCTCGGCGGACGCTCGGTTGCGGTCGGAGACTCCTCCGGTCGGCTGTCGGTCTGGTTCCGTCCCTCCGGCGATTTGACGCTCAGGCGCGCCCACGAGTTCGCCCGTCTTGAGGGCGCGATTGTCCTGTTCTCAAACTCCCTGAGAAACAGAAGTTTTGCCGCCGCCGATTCGCTCGGAAACATAGGAGTTTTTCACGCCACGACTTCAAGAAGGCTTTTGCTTGTTGAGTTTTCGGAAAAACTTTCCGCCCTTGTTTTCGCTCCCAAGGGAGACTCAGTTGCGGCTGTGGACTCCGGCGGCTCGCTCAAGCAGTGGGAGATTGAAAACAACTATCCCGAAATCAGTTTCAGGGCGCTTTTCTCTCCGGTCTGGTATGAGGGATACGACTCCCCGATTAACATGTGGCAGTCAACGGGCGGCACGGACGAGTTTGAGCCGAAACTGGGTCTCATCCCGATTATATTCGGAACCTTCAAAGGGGCGATCTATTCTCTTCTGTTCGCCGTGCCGATAGCGGTGCTTGCCGCGCTGTGCGTTTCCCAGTTCATACACCCTTCATTCGGCAGATTCATCAAGCCGGTCATTGAGATCATGGCGGGGCTTCCGAGCGTTGTCATAGGGTTTTTCGCCGGTCTCTGGCTGTCTCCGGTTCTGGAGAAGGTGTTTTCGGGAATTGTCATCATGCCTTTTGTGGTAACCGGTTTCGCGCTGCTGTGTCTCTATCTGTGGAAGGCGCTGGGCAAAAATGTCCGCAGCCGCCTCAGGCCGGGAACGGAATACCTGCTTCTTGTTCCCGTAATCGCCTTGGCGGTCGCGGTTTCCCTGTGGCTCAACGGGCCCGCGGAGCGGTTTCTTTTTCAAGGGGACTACAAAATGTGGCTTGCCGCGGTGGGGCTTGATTTTGACCAGAGAAACGCCCTTGTGGTCGGTTTTGCGATGGGTTTTGCCGTGATTCCGATAGTTTTCACGATAGCCGAAGACTCAATGTCGGGGGTGTCCAAAACCCTTGTGGCGGCGTCGCTCGCTCTTGGGGCGAGCAGGTGGCAGACCGCAATCAGGGTGGTTGTGCCGTCCGCAAGTCCGGGGATTCTGTCCGCCGTTGTCATAGGGTTCGGCAGAGCGGTGGGTGAGACGATGATAGTTCTTATGGCAACCGGCAACACGCCGCTTCTTGACTGGAACATATTCAACGGATTCCGGGCGATGTCCGCAAACATTGCGGTTGAGCTTCCCGAAGCCCCGCACGGCGGCGGACTTTACAGACTTATATTTTTTACAAGCCTTCTTCTTTTCGTTTTCACATTCTGCCTGAACACGGTGGCGGAGTTTATGAGAGGCAGGCTGGGAAGGAGATACGGCTCGTCTTAAACGCGAGCCCGGAGCGCAAAATTGAAACGGCTTTCTTTCGGCGAAATGTTCAAAAGCGGCGAGGCGTATTCGTGGTTGACCGCAATCGCCCTCATGACTTCGCTTTTTATGATAGCGGGGCTGCTGTTTCTGGTTGCGTCAAAAGGGCTGGGATTTTTCTGGCCCTCTCCCGTGGCGGAAGTAACCCTTGCGGACGGAAGCTCAATCTTGGGGCAGTTTGCCGGAAAGGAGAAAACCGAAAGCGGCTCCACAACAAGGTTTAGAGTGGGAAACAGGGATATTTACGGACTTGCGTTCCGGTGGGTGGAAGACGAACTTATAGAGTCGGTTGAGTATCCGTCTTCCGCCTTTGTGGTTCAGAGGTGGGAATGGGGAGACATGATAGGGCGCATCACGGAGATAAGGGTCGGCGCTGAGACGGCCGCATTTGACGGAAACCGCGATACGCTTTCGCGTTTTGTTTCGGACGCGCGCCAACTGAGGCGCAGAGCGCGCGCGATAGAGACCGGCGAGGTGGGCGACATTGTTTATGAGATTGAGAAGATACGGAAACGGATAAAAAAAACCGGCGATGCGGACGGGGCTCTTGCGGAGCGTATCGCCGGACTTGAGGATATTTACCTGCGCAAAGAGGCGGAACTTGAGTCAATTTACGCAAGAACGGACGATAACGCGATTGTGGTTGTTACGGCGGAAGGCGAGGAAAAAGAGGTGTCTTTCGGCAACATAGAGAGAATATTCGCCCCGAACTCAATGGGGCTTTTGTCCAAAATCGGACTTTACGCCGAGAGGTTCTGGACTTTCGTTTCCACCGAACCGCGCGAGGCGAACACCGAGGGAGGGGTTCTGCCAGCCATATTCGGCACGGTGATTATGGTCGTCATAATGAGTATCATCGTGATGCCGCTCGGAGTCTTGGCGGCGCTTTTTCTGAGCGAATACTCAAAGAAAGGTTTGTTTGTCAGAATCGTGAGAATATGCGTCAATAACCTTGCCGGGGTTCCGTCCATTGTTTTCGGCGTTTTCGGACTCGGCTTTTTCATATACGGAATCGGCGGCTTTATGGATTCGGTTTTCTACGCTGACGCCCTTCCCGCTCCCACTTTCGGCACGGGCGGAGTTTTGTGGGCGTCTCTCACTCTCGCCCTTCTCACCGTTCCTGTTGTCATAGTTTCAACCGAGGAAGGGCTTTCGCAGGTTCCCAAAAGCATGCGCGAGGGCTCGCTTGCGCTTGGGGCGACCAAGTTTGAAACCATCAGAAAGGTCGTTCTGCCCGGCGCGATGCCGGGAATAATGACCGGACTTATCCTTGCGGTCGCAAGAGCCGCCGGAGAGGTTGCCCCGCTTATGCTCACTGGGGTCGTCAAGCTCGCTCCCGACCTGCTTGTTGACGGAAGGTTTCCCTTCCTTCACACGGAGAGAAAGTTTATGCATCTGGGATTCCACATATACGATGTGGGTTTTCAGTCGCCCAATGTGGAAGCGGCAAAAGACATAGTTTACGCCACCGCGTTTCTTCTGATACTTATTGTCGCCGTTTTGAACCTTGCGGCGATTGTCGTAAGGACAAAAATAAGGGAGAAGAAATTCGGTTCGGGGATTTAGAGGGAGAAAAGGAAAATGGAATTTGAATCAAAAGACGGAACCCGTTTTGACTCGGTGATAGGAGAGGCGAAAAATCTGTCGCTCAGATACGGCGACAGCGTTGCGCTCCAAAACATATCAATGCTGGTTCCCAAGAACAAGGCGACCGCGCTCATAGGGCCTTCGGGTTGCGGGAAGTCAACTTTTCTGCGCTGTTTCAACCGGCTCAACGACCTCATAGACGATGTTTCAATTGAGGGGGAGATATTTGTGTCGGGGCAAAACATTTACGCCGCCGACCTTGAAGTGAGCGATTTGCGCAGAAGGGTCGGGATGGTGTTTCAGAAATCAAACCCGTTTCCCTCCTCAATATATGAAAATGTCGCCTACGGTCCGCGCATAGCGGGCATGAAAAACAGAAGCGACCTTGACGAAATTGTGGAATCAAGCCTCCGGCAGGCGGGGCTTTGGAAGGAGATGCGAAACCGTCTCAAGGACACCGCCCTTGCGATGTCCGGCGGTCAGCAGCAGCGCCTTTGCATAGCGCGCGCCATTGCGGTTCGCCCCGAACTTCTGCTCATGGACGAGCCGTGCAGCGCTCTTGACCCCATAGCCACCGCAAGCATTGAGGAGTTGATTCGGGAACTCAAAGAGGACTACACTGTTGTTATAGTTACCCACAACATGCAGCAGGCGGCGAGGGTTTCGGACTATACTATGTTTATGTATCTCGGCCGCATGGTTGAGTATGACGAGACGGAGAAAATTTTTCTCAATCCGTCACTGAAACAAACTGAAGACTATGTTTCCGGAAAGTTCGGATAAAACGGAAACGGGAGGATATATGACAAACACGCTCAAACTGGAGATTGAAGACCTTAAGAAATCGCTGGTTGAAATGGCGGAAACAGTTGATTCCATGCTTGCCGACAGCATCGCGCTGATAAGGGACAGGCGCGATGTCAAAGCCCGCGTATCAGACATAAAGAAGATGGACAACAAGGTTGACTCCATGGAAATAGAGATGGACGCCAAATGCATACGGCTGCTCGGTCTGTATGCGCCCGAAGCCGGCATGCTCAGAACGGTCGTTACGGTCATGAAGATCAACAACGATGTTGAAAGGATAGGAGACCACGCGGTCAACATAGCGCGTCTTGTCGGGAAAATTTCCGACTACCCGCCGATTCAGCCTCTTGCAAAGGCGGCTGAAATGGGCGACCGCGCCCTTGAGATGTTCAGAATGAGCATGGACGCCTTCATAAATATGAAAAAAGACCTTGCGTATGAGGTTTCGGGAAAAGACAAAGAGGTTGACGGAATGGAAAAACAGATAATACAAGACACCCTTGACCACCTGAAAAACTTTCCCGAATCCACTCAGGCGGCAACTTGCCTGATAGTGCTTGTGAGAAATCTGGAAAGGGCGGCGGACCTGTCAACAAACATATCGGAAGACACCCACTATGTGATAACCGGCGAAGTGAGAAAGCACTCTTCCCTCAAAAGCGCAAAAACCGCAAACTGAACGGCGGACAAATATGTTCGCCCGTGCCATGTTTCCCCTCAGGCGCTCCGGGGAAATATGACTGTAAACACGCTTCCCTTTCCGGGTTCGCTTTCAACCGTTATCCGTCCGCCGTGGATTTCAGCCGCCTGACGCGCTATGCTGAGACCCAGTCCGTTTCCCCCGTGTCTCTGCGCCACACGCGCGCGCGACGCTCTGTAGAAACGCTCAAAAATCCTGCCGATGTCTTCCGGCTGAATTCCCTCCCCCCGGTCTTTTACCGCGACCGTTATGTTTCCGCTTCCGTCTCGTCCGGGCATGACTTCAATCTTTCCGCCTTCGGGCGAATACTTGACCGCGTTTTCAATCAGGTTTACAAGCATGTTCTCAACCATCAGTCGGTCTCCCTCCATTTGAAGTTCGGGGCTTTCGCAAACGGTTATCTCAATGTTTTTCATTTCCGCCGCCGTTCTCATCAAATGCGCCGCCCCTTCCGCCGCATCCTCAAGGTTGAACGGCTCAAACTTTTCGCCGCCTTTTCCCGTTTCCTCAAGTTCGGAAAGGGTGATTATCCGCGAGCACAGGTCTGCGAGTCTGCGAGTGTTTCTCTCAATCATCAGCGCGAGTTTTCCGGTTTCCCCGTCCCGCCCCGTCCGGTCGGCTATCGTCTCCGCCGCGCCGATTATGGATGTCAGCGGGGTTCTGATTTCGTGCGATATGTTGGTTACCAGATCTTTTTGCGCCGTTTCAAGTTTTTTGAACTCGGTTGAGTCAAAAAGAACCGCCACAACCTCGTCCCGCTCTTTTGCGGGCGGCACGGCGCTTGCCATGTAGGAGTTTTCGGACGGATAAAGGTTTGTTATCTCGCGCCGGAGCGGAGAGTTTCCCTCCGATTCAAGGGCGTCTCTTATGAGTTTTTTCATTGACACGCTGAAGATGACTTCCCAGTAGTTTCTTCCGGTTATGCCCTCCGTTGCGCCAAGCATCGCCCGCGCGCTTCTGTTGGCAACGGTTATGCGCCCCGATTCGGAAACGCACAGAACCCCTTCGCTTGCTTCATTCAGAACGGCGGAAAACCTCGCGCTCTGTTCGTCCGCGGCTTCCAAGCGGCTTTTTAAATCCCGCGCCGCGCTGTTGAGGGTTTTTCCCATTTCTCCCGACTCTTCCGAACCGGTGGCTTTGTATTGCGGAAACCGTTTTGCAAGAAGCGATTTTGCGAATCCGGTTACGCCGCGCTCAATTTTTTTTGTTTCCCTCCGCGCGATTGCCGCCGCGATAAAAGCCGCTCCCGTTGCGGCAAGGGCGAAAACAAGGGCGCGGAATCCTCCCGAAGAGTTAAGGTAGGCGAGCAAGCCCGCCGCCGCGCAGCAAAGCGCCGTTTTGACCGAAGCGCTCAAGTTTTCACGCTCGCCTCTTCAAGTTTGTAGCCCACGCTGCGCACGGTTTTTATCTCAACCCCGCTGCCGGCAAGTTTCTCCCTGATATTTTTAATATGCACATCAACCGTGCGGTCGTAGGCGAGCCGGTCGTCCATTGTGGTCTTTTTTTTCAGTATCAGGTCTCTGCTGAGCACCCTTCCGCGGTTTTGCGCGAGAAACTCAAGGATTCTGAACTGAGTCGCCGTAAGGTCAACCGGTTTCCCTTTCACAGTCGCCTCAAAACTTTTTCCGTCTATTCTGAGGTTTCCTATTTCCAGTGTCTCCTCATCTTCACCTCCGCCGGGTTTCCCTCTTCTGAGCACTGATTTCACCCGCGCCACAAGTTCGCGCGGACTGAACGGTTTTGTTATGTAGTCGTCCGCTCCCATTTCAAGCCCCAGCACCACATCCACCTCGGTCGCCTTCGCGGTGATGATTATCACGGGAATTGAAGCGGTTGAGGGCGAACTTTTCAGGTGCCTGCATATCTCAATCCCGTCCACTTCGGGGAGCATCAAATCCAGCAGAACCAAATCCGGGGCAAGCGAACGGGCGGAAAGCGCGAAATCTCTGCCGTCCCGAAAGGTTTTTGTTTTGAATCCCTCTTTCTTGAGGGAGGAAGAGATTATCTCAAGAATGTCCCTTTCGTCGTCAACGATTGCGATTGTTTTCGGCATGCACGGAAATATACACGCCCGCGGAGCCGTTTCCTTCATCTTGGCGCAACGGTAAGTTTAACACTTCCTTAACGGGCGGTTTAGAGTAACTTAACCTGCCTTCCTTAAAATCAGTTTCCAAAGGGAGCGGGTTTTCCGCATCACGCAAAGGAGGATTTAACCGTATGAAGTTTTCAGGAAGTTTTACCGCAACGCTTTTGATTGCGGCTTTTGCGGTTTCGGCAATGCCCGTCAAATCTTTCGCCGAAGGAACGATTGACGGCGAACTCGGCTATGACAAAGGTCTCTACTACCGGACCGAAGACGGAAGGTTCAAAATCAAGCAGAACTTCCGCATTCAGTTCAGAACGGATATTGAAAGCACGAATGGAGACGGTTCGGACACGGAAACGGATTTTATGATTCGCAGACTGAAACTGAAATACGGCGGACACGCTTACAAAAAATGGTTGCAATACGAGTTTCAACTTGCCGGAGTTGTCGGGCGCGGCGCCGGCGAGAACGAATTGAAGACGGAAGACGCCTTTATCGTTTTTGCAAAAAATCCGGCGGCGGATTTGAAAGTGGGAAGATACAAACTTCCCTACGAGAGAGAGGTTCTCAACTCTTCCGCATCGCTTCAGTTTGTTGACCGTTCCCATGTCAAGGAGTTTGTTATAGATGAGGAAAGAGGCGATGGATTCTCCGTAGGCGGGGTTTTGGGAAGATTCATCGCATACAGAGCGGGACTTTTCCAGAAAGATGGCGAAGAGTTCAAAGGCGGAGACAACATGCTTTTCGCCGGAAGGGTTCAGGCAAACATCTGTTGCGGATGGTTGAAATACTCAAGCGGAAGTTTCACATCGGGCGGAGATTACAAAATAGCGACCAACTTCTCAAAGGTTCCGGTTATCGCTTTCGGAGTCGGCGGGTTTTACTACAACGCGGAGAATGCGGGAAATCAGACACATACTGTGGGAAGCGCCACGGTTACGAAAAATCTGGATTTGAACTCCGCAGGCGGAATAACCATTGATCTCAATGCCAAATACGAGTGGGCGAGCTTTGAAGCCGCCTTTTATTACGGAAGCACGAAAAGCGGGAGAGAAGGCGGCAACCTTGGGGATGATAACGCGGCGGGTGGAACGGGAGCCGATGCGGACACCGCAAACCTCTCTACAAACAGCGATGGAAACTTTGCATACCGTGTTCAGGGCGGATTTTTCTTCACCCCGGAGCTTGAGCTTGCCACAAGATGGGCTTATGCGGACTACGACAAAAATTCCGGCGAAAGGGACGAATGGCAGTGGTCAGCCGCCCTGAACTACTACATAGCAAAACACAGGGCGAAGGTTCAGTTTGACTACACTTACGGCAATGAAAGAAACGGAATCCGCGATGGCAAAGACAAAACAACAAACACTTTCAGGGCTCAGGTTCAGGTTTATCTGTAATCCGTTTTATGCGATTTCAGAGGCGGTGAAAAAATCTCTTGAATTTATATTTGTATTGGTATAGATTAGCCCTCACAAACCGATTTGGGGTTGAATTCGGTTCGTAAATCCCTTGGCAATATTTTTGAGATAATGCTTGACGATTGGGTGGCACTCTCTTATAATTGCCGTTGAATTTACGGAGTTGTATCCGTCAAATCGTCTTTTAAGGAGGTAGGAGACATGAAAAGGGCTAATTGGCTTCTAATGTTTCTTCTGACTTTTGCGGTGGCTGTTCCGGCATCCGCTGTGGAGGTCAATCTGGGAGGATTTCCCAGTTATATGTCTACGAGGGCGCGTTATCTTGAAAGCGCAACCTTCAGAAATGCTTCGCGTTCCCAGACAAACAGGGACGACAGCATATTTTTTGTGGACAGCACTCTTCGCGTTACCCCGCAGCTTGTTTTGAGCGATGCGGTAACAATCAGAGCGCAGGTTGACATACTTGACAACAACATCTGGGGAGGCCGGACGGATCAACTTCTGGGCGGCGGTTCCACTCTTGTCAATTCAAGCATCTCGCCAAGTGACAAGTTCAGGGGTCAACTTCTTCACGGAAACACCAATACAGACTGTCTGAATTTCGGCAATTTCTGTGCGGTTGAAGATGACGCCGGATTTTTTAATGTCCGTATGTTGCACGCCGACATTGTTCTTCCGAACAATCTCGGATTTGTGAGAGTCGGACGCCAGCCGTTTGACTGGGGAATGGGAATACTCGCCAATGGCGGATGGGACCCAAACAGTGACGGCGGCTTTCTTGTTGACAGGTTCCTGTGGCTGAGAGGATTTGCCTTAGGTCAAGATATGAATCTTACCGCTATCTTCGTATCCGACAGGATTACGCAGGGAACCGGGCTTCACACCGGAGGCGGTGACGGATGGGATGGCGGAGCGGTCGCGTTTGTTCTTAACCACGCAAACATGGCTGGAATCAACGCCACTCTCGGAGCGTATGTCTTTCCCTACATTCATCAGGATGACTTTCTTGGCGAAGGTCTTGGAGACCTTGGCATTGATGGGGTTGATTGTTGTAGTTCGGGTGTGGGATTTGGCGACCTTGACAGGTTTACCCTCTACTCAGGTTTGATTGACCTGAAAGCGGATTCGTGGAAATTCACGGGTGAGCTTCAGGGAGGATTCGGTGAAATTAAGGGCATCCTTGGTGGTTCAACCGAGTCAAAAATCTCCAACGCTATACTGTGGGCGGTTCGCGCAGAGTACCTTGCGCCGACAATTGATTACATCAATGTGGTCGGAGCGGAGTTCGGATGGGCGGATGGTGACCAGAATGATGGTACTTCTTGGACTGCAGGAAGGCCCATTGAAGGCGGAGTTATCGTTTTCAGTCCTGCTTACAACCTTGACAACCTGTTGTTCAAGCATGTGATGCCTTCCATATATCAGGACGCACACGGCAACATAATCACCAGAGCGGAAGCGAGTGTGCAGAACGCCTACTATGCGCGTCTCTACACAAGCATTCCGGTTACGGAGAGAGTTACATTCTCCCCGCAGGTGCTTGTCGGATGGAACAATGAGACCGAGGGTTTGATAAGGGATGGTGCTGTCATAGGAACACTTCCTGATAGTGCTGCTGATGCAGACACTGACCGGGACCCCTATGTGGCTACCCAGCCGAAGAAAACGTCCGGTTCTTACATCGGAACTGAGGTTGAGGGAACGGTTACGATTAACATCCATCCGGGTGTGGACCTTGACATCATCGGTAGCATAATAGTTGCCGGAGAAGGTCTGACCGACCTTCTTGAGGCACAGGCCTTTGCCCGCGACAATGGTGTTGCAGGCACAACGGAATTTGCCAATGAGGCTGAGGCAGCAGCCGCCTTAGTAGGCGGACAGGAAGCTGACGACTTCATCTGGGGAGTTCAGACGAAACTGACCGTTTACATTGACGAGTTCTTCAAGAACGAGTCTTAAACTGAAAGACGCTTAAAATTTCCTTTTGCTGACAGAGCGTAGGGAAACAAATCAAGGCGGCGCTTCTTACAAAGAGCGCCGCCTTTTTTTATGAAGCGCGAGGAAAAATTCTCTTGAACTTTTTTGCCGTTTGCTGTAGATTAAGCGTCATAAACCGATTTGAGGTTGATTTCGGTTCAGACATTTCCCCGGCATTTACAAGATAGCGTTGACTATTGACTCATGCTTTTCTATAATTGCCGTTGGTTTGCGGACTTCAATCCGTCAGATTGTTTTTTAAGATTGTTTTTTTAAGGAGGTAGAGACATGAAAAGAGCTAATTGGCTTATAATGTTTCTTGTTGGGTTTGCAGTGGCTGTTCCGGCATACGCTGCGGAGCTAAGTCTGGGAGGATTTCCCAGCTATATGCGCACAAGGGCGCGCTTTATTGACGGCGCAACCTACAGGAGCGCATCTGCTAATAATAACGGCAGTGAGAATGTTGCTTTTGCGGACACGACTTTGCGTCTGACACCGCAGTTGTCTTTAACGGACTCGGTAACTTTGAGGGCGCAGATTGATGTGTTTGACAACAACATCTGGGGAGGCCAGACCGACCAGCTTCTGGGTGGCGGTTCCACGCTTGTCAATTCAAGCATTTCACCGAGTGACAAGTTTAGAGGGTCTATTCTTCACGGAAACGGCTCTGAAAACTGTCTGAATTTCGGCGTATTTTGCGCTGTTGAACAGGACGCCGGATTTTTCAATGTCCGTATGCTACATGCCGACATTGTTCTTCCGAACGATCTCGGATTTGTGAGAATCGGACGCCAGCCCTTTGACTGGGGAATGGGAATACTCGCCAATGGCGGATGGGACCCAAGCAGTGACGGCGGCTTTCTTGTTGACAGGTTCCTGTGGCTGAAAACTTTCTCCGCAGGCGAGGAAAGCACTCTTACCACTATTTTTGTATCCGACAGGATTACACAGGGAACGGGACTTCAAACCGGAGGCGGTGACGGATGGGACGGCGGAGCTGTCGCTTTGGTGTTCAACCACCCGAACGCGGGCGGAGTGAACTTCACTCTCGGAGGTTATGTCTTCCCTTACATTCATCAGGATGATTTTCTTGGTGAGCAGTTCAGCCTGCCTCCGGGGACTGGCTTCGGCGACCTTGACAGATACACGCTCTACTCCGGTTTGATTGACCTCAAAACGGATGCTTGGAAGTTCACCGGTGAACTTCAGGGCGGATTCGGCGAGCTTAGAAATGTTGGCGGGAATAAAGTGGATATCAAGAACGCGCTTCTCTGGGCGTTTCGCGCCGAGTATCTCGCGCCGACAATTGATTACCTCAATGTGGCCGGAGCTGAATTCGGCTGGGCGGACGGTGACGAGAATGATGGTGCATGGACTGACGGACAAGATATTGAGGGCGGAGTTATAGTTTTCAGCCCGGCTTACAACATTGACAGCCTTTTGTTCAAGCATGTAATGCCTTCCATATATCAGGACGCACACGGCAACATACTTGTCAAAACCGATGCAAGCGTTCAAAACGCTTACTATGCTCGCCTTTACGCAAGCGTGCCTGTTGTGAGCAGGGTTACCTTCTCGCCACAGATTCTTGTTGGGTGGAACAATGAGACCGACAGTTTGATAAGGGATGGTGCTGTCATAGGAACACTTCCTGATGCTGATGCAGACGGTAACCGGGAACCCTATGTGGCTTCCCAGCCGAAGAAAACAGCTGGCTCCTACATCGGAACCGAGTTTGAGGGGACTTTTACAGTTGAAATTCACCCGGGTGTGAATCTTGACATTATCGGCAGTCTCATACTTGCCGGAGAAGGTCTGACCGACCTTCTTGAGGCACAGGCCTTTGCCCGCGACAATGATGTTGCAGGCACAACGGAATTTGCCGATGAGGCTGAGGCAGCCGCCGCCTTTGCAGAGTCTGGAGTATTCGGACAGGAAGCTGACGACATCATCTGGGGAGTTCAGACAAAACTGACCATCTTCATTGACGAGTTCTTCAAGTCTTGAACCGAAAGACACTGAATTTCCCCTTTATCTGACAAAGTTGGGGAAACAAAATCAGGGCGGCGCTTCTTACAAAGAGCGCCGCCTTTTTTTGTGGCGGTTGGCGGAGAAGAAGTTCTTGTTGATGTTTCTGTTGCTTTCTGAATGGAAGCTAAAACAAGGGAAACATCAAAGATAAAATGCGGCGGATGGATGCCTTTTTTCTCCAATAAACTATTGAAAATTTCCTTATTGTTCTATAGAATGTCCCTTAAACGCCTTTGTTCAAGATTACCAGACCACCAAAAGGTTGTTGAGAGGAGTGTGAGATGTTTAAAAGTGTAATGAAATACATACTTTTTGCCGTGATTGCGATTTTTACGGGCGCGCCCGTTTCGCATGCGGTGGAGTTGACTTTTGACAGTTACCCAAACTATTTCAGGACAAGAGCTCGTCTTTTTAACAAGGCGACTTTCAACGACGCATCCCTGATTTACGGAAACGGCAGGAAAGACAGAATCTTCTTTGTTGATTCCTCACTGCGTCTTTCGCCGGAGTTCAGACTGAGTGAAGATGTTTTGATAAGGGTTCAGGTTGATGTCGCGGACAATATTATATGGGGCGGGCAGACCGACCAGCTTCTCGGTGGCGGTTCCACACTCGTCAACTCAAGCATTTCTTCTTCAGACAGTTTCAGAGGGAACATCCTTTCGCCCGCATACAGCCGGACGGCTTACTTGGACAACGTATCTTCCCCGGACAATCTATCCGACCGCGGTGACACGGACGACACTGGAGATCCTCGGTTAAACCGCAATGCGGCGGTTGACCCCGATAACGGATGGTTAAACCTCCGCATGGCGCATCTTGACATCCATCTTCCAAACGAACTCGGTTTTGTGAGAATCGGACGCCAGACATTTGACTGGGGTCTCGGAATTGTTTCAAACGGCGGACATGACGCTTCCACCGACTTTGGAACATTGTTTGACAGGTTGATGCTGTCAAGAACCGCCGAATTGTCCAGCGGCTCAACCTTGACGGGAATGCTTTTTGCCGACCTTTGGACGGGCGGAAGGTCCCTTAGAGCGACCGGAGCCGGTTACGATGGGATTGGCGGGGGGGTTGTTTACAACAAACCCGCTTATGATAGTGATAATATGGACCTTACGCTCGGAGCGTATATCTATCCTTGGATAAGACAGGACAACTTTGCCGAGGGTGGAGACTACTTTCTCGGTGGCGGAGGCGACCTTGACAGGTTGACCGTTTACTCTTTCATGCTGGATGCCAAGCACAGAGGTTTCCATTTTGCCGGAGAGTTTCACGGGGCTTGGGGAAAAATTACCAATGTGAGCGGATTCAAAAACTGCCCCGACAGCGTTTGCAACCGGGTTACCCGATTCAACAGAGACGACAATGTTGACATTGACCACCATTTCGTGTGGGCGACTCGGCTTGAGTTTATGCCACGCAAAACCGTTCAAATGCTCGGAGGGGAGTTCGGATGGGTTAAAGGGGACGATTCCAACGGCGAAAACTACTGGGAAGGAAACGAAAGCATTGACGGAGGATTTATCGCGTTCAGTCCGGCTTACAAAGTGGACAACCTTCTTCTCAAGCATGTGCTTCCCGGCATATACCAGAGCACAAACAACGCGGTTTTCACTCACTCCGAAGGCGGAGTTCAAAACGCCCGCTACTTCCGTTTTTATGTGGACTTCAAACTTACCGACTCCCTGACGATGAAAAACCAGTGGCTTGCCGCTTGGAACAACGAGACCGACAACCTTTTTGTGAACGGCGAAAAAGTAGGCGGCTTCATCGGCAACGAATTTGAGACCACTTTCAGTTTGCGTTTGGCAGAGGGCGTCTATCTTGATTTGATAGGAAGCGCCGTTTTCTCAGGACAAGGACTCAAGGACATGTTTGAGGGTCAGGCATGGAATGAACTTGTGAGGCGGAGCAATGATGACATAGACCTTGGAGATTACGATGGCACTACCGCGCGCACGGGAGATTTTGATGTTCAGTTTGTCGAACAAGACGGAACTCCCACCGCTCCGAATCTGACGGCAACTGTGAATGTGGCAGCCTCCGACAGCCAGGGAGAAGTTCACCGTCAGGCGTATAACGCTCTGAGACAGGAGTTTCGCAATCAATACAAAGCGGACAAAGACAGAATCTGGTCTCTCCAGAGTGTGCTGACAGTGCATCTTAACTGAACTGTTGAAGCCGGTTACTGAACCGGCGCTTCCGGAGAAAGACTTTGAAAAAAGCGGACTTGTTCAGGTCCGCTTTTTTTATGGGCTTTTTTCAGACAGTCAAGACTGTTATAATTTCCGCTGAGGTGAAGTTGTGAGTTTTCTATCAGCGATAGCGATTTTGCTGTCGGCAGTCCTTTTATTTCCAATTGCTCCCGCCCGCTTGCAGGCGAGCCCTCCGGTTGAGAGCGAGACGCTTTTCCTTTCCGTTGAACAGGCGAAAGCTCTTGCGCTTGAAAACAACAGGGACATTCTGATAAGCAGACAGACGGTTGTTGCCGCTCTGGGGAATGTTACTTCGGAAAAGGGGAAGTTTGACCCGATTTTTGACATAACTTCTTCCTATGACAAAACATCCGAGCCATCGGCTTCTTCGCTTGTTTCCCGCAGTTCCGAAACCCGTAGAACAGAGGCAAGCATGGGGCTGACAGGCGGAACCTCGTCGGGCGCGTATTATGACCTTTTCAGATTTTCAGTCTCCCGGGAGAAAAGCGATTCACCCATTCAGTCTCTGAGTCCGGCTTACTCGTCGCGTCTGGATATGAAGGTCGGGCAGGATATTCTCAGAAACTTCGGCTCAAAAGCCGGCAAATCCTCGCTTGTCAAAGAGATGCTCAAAACCGATATCGCGCGGCTCACTCTCAGGAATAAAATTGCCGACACTCTTCTGGAGGTTGAGCAAAAATACTGGAATTTCGTCGCCTCGGAGCATAGCCATAAACTTGCGCAGCAGAATCTGGAAGTCGGCATAGACCTGCTTGAAAGGAACATGATAAAGGTCAGAGAAGGCGTTTTGCCGAGACTTGACGAGATTAAGGCAAGGTCTGAGGTGGCGGTGAGAAGAGTGGATTTGATAGAGGCGGAAAACGATTTCAGGAAAGCGGGCGATGAGTTGAAAAACCTTCTGGGTCTGTCTCTTGAAACCCGCATTGAGGCTTCCGACCTTCCCACGGCGGATTTCCATGAACGCCTTGACACCGTCCGGTTGATTGGCGCGGCTTTTTCAAACAGGGAAGAGTTGAAACAGGCGCTCAGCAATGTTCAAATAGCGGAAGCGGAGAGGGATTTCCGCTCAAACCAGCGTCTGCCGAAACTTGCGGTTGAGGGAATTGTGTCTCTGCGCGGACTTGCGGGAAGCTCAAATCCCGACCGTTTGCAGTTCGGAGATGTGAGCGACTCTTCGGATTTTTTCAGCGGAGGATTTTCCAAGTCGGTTTCAAGGGTTGCGGATGGAGATTTTGTCAGTTGGGGAGCGCGTGTAAAAATGTCCGTTCCCATAGGAAACCGCAACGCCGAGGGGCTTTATCAGGTCGCCGAAGCGGAAGTCAGCAGGGCGGTTCTTGAATACAAGAAAACCAAAGAGGCGATAGCTCTTGAGGTGAAAGACGCGGCTGACATGGTGTGGAGCGGATACCGGAGGGTTGAAGCCTCCGATATTGCGGTGAACCTTGCCGCCGAAGTGCTTGAGACCGAGAAAGAAAAATACGCCGCCGGACTTTCCACAACACGCGAAGTGCTTGAAGCGCAGAGGGACCTTGCCGAAGCGCAGTCAAGACACATAAGGTCGGTTGCCGACTACAAAACCGCGCTCGCCGTTTTGAACCGCGCAACGGGAACTATAATTGAACTGAGCGGCGTTGAGATTCCAAAAAAGTTTTAGACGCGCACCGGCATTTTCCGGTCAGTGCTTGAAATGCCTCACTCCGGTTAGCAATACAGCCATGCCGTGCTCATTTGCGGCTTCAGTTGTTTCTTGATCCCTTACCGAGCCGCCGGGGTGGATAACCGCTTTTATTCCCGCTTTTGCGGCTTCATCTATGCCATCACGAAACGGGAAGAAGGCGTCCGATGCCATAACACAGCCTTCGGTTGGACTTTGCGCCTTTATCGCCGCGAGTTTTACCGAGTCCACCCTGCTCATCTGCCCCGCTCCGATGCCGATAGTTGCGCAGTCTTTTGCAAAAACTATGGCGTTGGATTTCACATGCTTGCAGACTTTCCAAGCAAAACGCATATCGGCGATTTCTTTCGGCTCCGGTTTTCTTTCGGTGGGTGAAGTCGCGGATTCCAAATCGGAGTCCGCGGTTGCGTCTTTGTCTTGTATCAACGCTCCTCCGGTAACTTTTTTGACATCGTAAGCCGCCGCGCTTCCGTCCCGCTTTACGGGCGGAGTTTCCAGAACTCTGAGGTTTTGTTTTTCGGACAGTATCTTGACGCACTCTTTGGAAAACCCCGGAGCGATAACGACCTCAACGAACATATCGGCTATGTGGCGGGCTGTTTCGGAGTCAACTTCGCAGTTTAGCGCCACAATGCCGCCAAAAGCGCTGACAGGGTCGCACTGTTTCGCCTTCAGGAAAGCTTCTGAGGGCTCTTGCGCGAGCGCAACGCCGCACGGGTTGTTGTGTTTCACAATCACGCATGCCGCCCCGTCCGTCTGCGGGTCAAACTCTTTTGCGAGTTCAAACGCGGAATCGGTGTCGTATATGTTGTTTAGGGAAAGGGTTTTGCCCTGAAGTTGGCGGGCGTTTGAAACGCAGGAAGCGGAGACGGAGTTTTCCGTGTAGAACGCGCCTTTTTGATGCGGGTTTTCTCCGTATCGGAGGTCCATCTGTTTTGTGAAAAGCAGGGTTATTTTGTTTGGAAAATTTCCCTCACCCCCGTCCTCTCCCATAGAGTGAGGGCGAAGAAACCCGCAAATTGCCGAATCATAACCCGCAGTGAGGCGAAAGGCCTTCTCCGCAAGCAACAACCTTGTTTTTTCTGACACCGTTCCTCCGGACGACTTCAGTTCTTCAATCACAGCCGGATAGTCCGCCGGGTCTGTGATTACAGTCACAAACCTGTGATTTTTCGCCGCCGCCCGAACCATTGCGGGTCCGCCGATGTCTATGTTTTCAATCGCCTCATCAAAAGACACATCCGGCTTTGCGACCGTCCGTTCAAACGGATAGAGGTTTGCCACAACCATATCTATCGGCTCAATGCCGTTTTCCTCCATCTGTTTTATGTGTTCGGGATTGTCTCTGACAGCGAGAATTCCGCCGTGAATGGCGGGATGAAGGGTTTTGACCCTGCCACCGAGGATTTCCTTTGAGCGCGTGTGAGATTCCACTTGCGTAACGGCAACACCCGCATGTTGAAGAGCTTTTGCCGTTCCGCCGGTGGACAGTATTTCAATTCCAAGTTCGCTCAACTGTCTGGCGAACTCTGAGACTCCGCTTTTGTCCGAAACGGATATGAGGGCTTTTTTGATTGGTTGCATAATGTAAAATTGTGTTTGAGTAACTCAAACGGCAAGGAGTTTATCCGATGAAAGACCACACAGAAACAACAAAAGAAAAACTTGAAGAACTTAAAGATGAAATCAACGCCAATCTTGGCGCTTCGCTAAAGTTTTAACCGGCAAGAAAGGATACTTGAACACATGAGCCTCTATTTTGAAGAACGGGATGAACGCGGCGGGCTTTACATAGTGCCGAAGGCGGGTGGCTATTACGTTTCGCCACAAGGTGTGTTGTTGGAGGACAAAGTCACAGGGCGGTTTGAAGAACTTTTTGGTAGAGGATGTGATGGTTACAGACAGTAATCCGGATGGACTGAGTTTGGTAATTCGGCATTGCCGACACTGTCTGCAGTATTGATGAATACCGAATTCCGGTTCAAGATCGGAATGACGACAGTGGTTTTCTTTGCTTTGGATTGCAAAATTATAAAAAAAGGGGGACTGCTTTGTAGGCAGTCCCCCTTAATTTTAGCACAATGCTAAGGCGTTATTAGCCCTGGCTGTACTGCGGGAGCAGGAAGCGGTGACGCATCGTGTACTCAAACGGTTTCGAGTAGGCAATTGCCCTACTGTCCGTTGCTGCGAGGTCGTCCGCTGACCTTTCAACCGTCCTGGTCCAAATCGTTTGGGCCGGCGGGATTATCAGATTGAAAGTGAAACTTATCAATCCGACAACCTCTTTAGCCGGTATCTGACCGCCCATAAAGTCAAAGGGCGTTCCAGACATATACCAAGCGCGGATGTCGTCCGTTGTGGCCGTCCTTATACTGTCCGGGTCAAGTTGGAAACGGTGTCCCGTTCCAAATGCCGGAGGCAGTTCCGACGGCAAGTATGTAACCTCATGGATACTGTTGGTTACATCCGGGCGGGTCGTGATGCGGTAGTTCATCCTTCCCCAGTCCGTCTGTCCGTAAAATGTTGGTTTTACTGACAGCTCTTTGTCGGAATAGCGGCCATTCGCAGTGTGAAGAATATACCCGCGACGCTCCATGAGCATGTTGAAGTAGTTGCTGTTCGTTCCATGCTCAAAAGCGGCGATGTATGCCGCCTTTTTCGGAAAGCCGAAGGGCTCCTTGCCAGCCCAAATCGGAGAGTCGTTGGAAAGATACATGTAGGGGTAGTAACCCGCTTTGTATTCCTTTCCGTCTTCTCCGTCAACTTTGGCGGAAAAGGTTACGCCCATCTCCATGTAGGGGCCGAGCATTGTATTCTTGTGAATGACATACCAAAACTCTATTACATCGTCTTGGAGCTGAATCGGTTCAGGCAGAATTTTTTTCATGTCGTTCATGTCTGCTCTGACAACAAAAGCCATCCAGCGGCTCTCCGTGTAGGTGAGCGGGATGATGTCATAATCGAAGACAGGGTCGGCGACACCTTGAGAAACGATGTCTATCCTGTCTCTGTCCATTGGAAGCGGAGGGACTTCACCTTCCGCAAGCCAAGGGTAACTGTACTCATTTGCTTGCATTCCCATAGTTCAATTAACCTCCTTAAAAGTTTAAGAACCCTGACTGATGGGGAACTGCTGTCTGAGACCGTATTTGTATGGTGTTGCAAATCCGGCATAGTCAGCGGGTCTCTCATAAGTCTCATTCCAGAGAACCTTTGCGGGCGGGATGACAAGATCAAACACAAACGAGATAAGTCCCGTTACTTTGTCAATCTTGAGCTCCGTTCCCATGTTGTCAAACGGAGTTCCCTGCATAAACCAGTTCACGGCGTCACCGGACGCTGTTCTGGTGTGCTCGGGCTTAATCTGGAAGCGATGCCCTTTGATCATTGAGTCAAAGGGAGGCGGAAGTTCTGACGGCAAGTATGTAAGCTGCCACTCGGAGCTTGAAACATCAGGTCTTGTAATAACCTTCATGTTGAACTTGCCCCAGTCCGTTTTTCCGTAGAAATACGGGGGCTTCACGTCTTTGTCGTCAAACTTGCCTGTTGCGCTGTGCATCAGGTATCCGTTTCTTGACATCGCAAAACCGAAAAAGTCGGTTCCTTTTTCGCCGCCATGGACGGAACAACGGATGTATGACATCTTTTTCGGAAATCCGAGAACACGACCGGCGTCAACGGGAGCATCTCCCGTCAGGTACATGTACGGGTAGTATCCCGCTTTCCAAACGTTGCCTTTCGGGTCCTTGTAGGACGCCGACATGGTAACACCGAACTCCAGATACGGACCAAGCATGGTGTTTTTGTGGTCAACATACCAGAACTCAACAAGATCTGCGTCGTCGCCGTCCCACACCTCGAGTGGCGGGTTCGGAATCAGGCGCTTCCTTGTCTCTTCCGGGCAGCTGACGACAAAAGCCGACCAACGGCTGTCCGTGTAAGTGAGGGGGAGAACGTCTATGTCCCAAAGCGGATCGGATGGATTCGCTATGATCCAGGACTTTATATCCCTCTCAATCGGAGGAGGCGGAACCTCCTTCGTAAGTTCCCAATATTTACTTGGGACATTGAGATGACTAGGCATATTTTTACCTCCTTGTTATAGGTCTTCCAGTTGCCACCTAGTTTCACAAAGCAACCGGAGGTTTGAGGAGAGTTGCAGATACAAGAACGACAAAACCGCATCCGCTATCCCAACCTCAACATCATTTTTACCGCACATCCGGCAAGTGTCAATATCCGAAGGCAAAAAACTTTACAAAATTATCAAATAGTATTAACCGCTACCCGCAATCGCGTCTCAACGGCGCGTAAAGGTTTGTAAATTACTGTTGTCAATACTTTTTTTTGTTTCATGCAAGTGTTGAGAATGGAAAGGTGCGCGTATTTTCCCGCTTTTTTCCATTTTTAACGGACGTTTAACCGAACCTTGTAAACTAAACTTCTTTTCCGCCTCGCAAACGCCGCTACTCTCTGTTCAGAACCATGTATGTAACATGGGCGATTGAGACTTTTTTTCCGCCGGAGTCCACGATTTCCACTTCAACTGGACACAGGGTTCTGCCCGCTTTGATGACTTTTGCAATCGCGGTTATGTCTGATGTGCAGGGGCGGAGGAAGCGTATGCTGATGTCTGTTGTCGTTATGAAGGAGTCATGTCCGGCGACCGTAAGAACGGCCGCGGCCGCCGCTGTGTCGGCGGCGGTTGTAAGAAGGCCTCCGTGGAAGACTTCAAAAATCCCGTCGTAGTTTTCTTTCTTTGGAACCTTCAGTTCGCACAAGCCGCTTTTCAGCGAAACAATCTCGGCGTCAAGCAGTTTCATTATGGGAACCGCTTTCATTCTCCGCTCAACTTTTTTTGTGTCGTCTCTCACTGCCTCGGTTTTTGGCGCGCCGTTTTTTGTCTTACGGCGCGTCTTTCGGTAACCTGTATGCTTTCTCCTTTGAATATAGATTGAAAATCAGGCGAATGCCAAATGGCTCAGATAATAGACGGAAAAAAGATTTCCGCCCGTATGCGGCGGGACATTGCCGCCGGAGTTGATTCCCTGCGCGAAAAGTCCGGCGTAGTTCCGGGGCTTGCCGCGGTTCTGGTGGGAGACGATCCGGCGTCCGACCTTTATGTCGCGCGAAAAAGAAGCGCCTGCGCCGAAGTGGGAATATACTCCCAAGAGCACAGGCTCGGAGCCGAAACAACCCAGAGCGAACTGCTTGCTCTCATAGAAAGTCTCAACGGCGATGAAAAAATACACGGAATACTCGTTCAACTTCCTCTTCCTTCCGGCATAAGCGAGACAACGATTTTGAAGGCGGTTTCGCCCCTCAAGGATGTGGACGGTTTTCATCCCGAAAATATGGGAATGCTGATGGAAGGCAATCCGCGGTTCATCTCTTGCACGCCCTACGGCATAATGGAGATAATTGACAGTCTCGGCATTGATGTTGAAGGCATGGATATAGTTGTAATCGGCAGAAGCAACATAGTCGGCAAGCCGGTCGCCGCGATGCTGCTCAACAGAGACGCCACCATTACGGTGTGCCACCTTTGCACGAAAGACCTTGCCTCTTTCACAAGGAGCGCGGAGATACTTATAGTCGCAATCGGGTGCGCCGGTTTTATCAAAGGCGACATGATAAAAGAGGGAGCGGTTGTGATAGATGTCGGCATCAACAGGGATGAAAAAGGCGGGGTTACGGGAGATGTGGACTTTGAATCCGCGTTTGACAAATGCTCCCACATAACCCCCGTTCCCGGAGGGGTGGGACCGATGACCATAACCATGCTTCTTCGCAACACCCTTGAGGCGGCAAAGATGTTTGTAAACCGTCAGTTTGCGTAATCTGTCCGGTTATCGTCCGCTTTTCCCCAGTAACTTTTCCACAAAGTTAACGGAGTTTTCCACAGGCGGATGTGGAAAAAACCGACTTTTCCACATTTGTATATGCGATTTATCGTTCGCTTTTCCCAGCATTTCCCTTACCGTTTTGCCGAGAACCGGATGTATAAAATCAGGCGCTATCTGAAACATCGGCTCAAGCATAAACCGTCTCAAATAAACCAAAGGGTGGGGAATTTTGAGTTGTTCACTTTCCATTATGGAGTTTCCGTGGAACAGTATGTCCAGATCCATTATCCTCGGTTTGTTGCCTCCCTTTTCGGTTCTGCCCATCTCTTTTTCCACAGTCTGGAGTTTCCGCAAAAGATCATCGGGCGCCGGGGCTTTTTCAATCATCGCAACGGCGTTCAGAAAAAACGGCTGTCTGTTCTCAACCCCCACCGGCTCGGTTTCATAAAGGGGAGAGACTTTTTTCACGCCCGCAAAAAGTGACATCCTTAGCAACGCTTCAACGCAGTTCGCCTCTCTGTCGCCGAGGTTTGTTCCAATTCCGATAAATACAGTTTCCGTCAACTTTTCCATGCCTCCGAATTCCTTATCATATCCGCAACAAAAAGCCCCGCTTTCCTCACCGCTTCAGTGTCTTTGTGTCCCTTGGCTGTGAGAGCGCAAAGCGCGGACGAAAAAACGCATCCGGTTCCGTGAACCGTAGCGGAGTTTACCCTTTCATGTTTTATCTCAAAAACATTTTTACCGTCAAACAGCAGATCGCTAACCTTGTTTTCGCCGTCCGGCAGATGTCCGCCCGTTATCACAACTTTCTTCACTCCCATCTCCGCTATTTCCCGCGCGGCGGTTTCCATATCCCGAATGTTTCCGATTTCAACTCCGCAAAGTTCGCGCGCCTCGTCCGTGTTCGGTGTTGCAAAAACGCAAAGCGGAAGAAGTTCTCTCCTGAGCGCGTCAACTCCCGCCTTGCTGAGAAGGCGCGTTCCCGAACTTGATTTTATTACGGGGTCCGCGACAAGATTTTTTATTGAGAAGTCCCTTATGTTGCGACAGACGGAGACAACGGTTTCCTCGTCAAGAAGCGTTCCGGTTTTCGCCGCGCTTATGAGGTTTTCCCCCGCAACCGACTCAAACTGGGCGTCCATGAACCTCGGAGAAACTTTTTGTGTCGCCAAAACCCCGGATTCGGTTTGAGCCGTCATGCAGGCGATTACGGACAGTCCCCGCACCCCAAGCGAAGCGAAGGTCTTAATGTCCGCCTGAACTCCCGCTCCTCCGGAAGGGTCGGAGCCGGCGATTGTGAGAACGGAAAGAGGGGCGTTGTTCATTGCGCCGAACTGTTTAACAGAGAAGCGCCGATTTTACAAAAACGGACTGCTTGATATAATTTCGAATTCAGTTTGAATTAACGAGGTGAGACCATGAGCGAACCGCAAATTTTTATGCCTGAACTTTTCAGGGAAGACGAAGACGGGAACATCCGCCTTGTCGCCGGCTACTGCGCCGAGTCCGACAACTGGACATTCCCGAAATACCTTGCCGACCCGGTGAGTTTTAGCGATGAAATTGAGGAGAAACTTCTCAGCCCCACGGGTGTTCTGCATTCCTTCACGGTAGTCCGCAGAAGCATGCCCGAATATGTCGTGCCGTATGTGCTGGCGCTTGTTGATTTTCCCGAAACCGTGCGCGTTATGGCGCAGGTGGAAACCAAGGATTTTGACGCGCTCACGTTCGGCGAAGAGATGGGCATGACAACGGGCTTGATAAGAAAAGCCGCGGACGGCGGTGATGTTGTTTCATACAAGTTTATTCCCGTGAGGGAAATGAAGTAGGCGCTCTCTTTCGCCGCCACCGAACAGAACGGGCGATAAAGCCGAAAAGCGCTCCGACAGGTTGTTTGTTTTGGGGTGTTGCGGGAGAGCAATCATCGGTGTAGCGATGCCGAAAAGGCTTTTTGTTTGCAACCGCAGTTTTGTGGCAGTTCAACGCGACCCCGGATTACTTATCCCATCTTAACTCGGCGAAGGCAAAGACGGCTCCGCTCCGCCTTTTCGGGTTTCACTCTCATTTGTCAGGATTCCACTCAACCCTTACTGTTCTTTGGGGCGAAAACCCCTTTCGCTCCAAATACCCCGCCGGAAGTTCAAGCGCGGCTGTGTATCGGGCATGCGGCATATAATTTTGCGCCTTTAAATGGCAACGCCTTTTCCATTCCCGTCTGTTCTCAAAGAAACCGCGCGGGCACGGTTTCATCCTCACCGTCTTAATCACGGTTCCGTTTTGCGCTATGTAGAGAATGTCCAAATCAATGTATGTGTTGAACATCCAGAATCCGCCCGACACGGGCTTTTCGTATGGAAACAGCATCCCGCTTCCGTCCGGCAGTTTCTTTCTGCACATCAGTCCCCGCCGTTTTTCATCGTCCGAAAGAGCGACTTCCGCCCCAACCTCCGCTTTTGCTTTTCCGCTTGTCAAAACAACTTTTGTTCCGCGCAGGGGGGTTGTGTCAAAATCCGCGCAGTCTCTGCGGAAGTTCAAGGCGGGCAATGCGACCCACAAGGCGGCAAGACAAAACACGGCAATTGCCGCCACCCGTCTCAATGCTTTCTCTCTTCGTTCAAAATTTCTTCAACCGCGTCCCTTATTTCCGCAAGCCGTTTTTCGCTTTCCGCCTCAAACCTCAGCACGAGGGCGGGTTGTGTGTTTGACGCCCGAACAAGACCCCAGCCGCCGGGAAACTCGGCGCGAACGCCGTCTATGTCGATGATTTCCGTTTCGGGAAATTTTTCCGTGATGCGGGATTTCACTTTGTCAACCACTTTGAATTTTTCATCGTCCGGGCAGTCAACGCGAATTTCGGGCGTTGAGAAAAGTTTCGGCACATCGGCGAGAAGTTCCGAAACCGTCTTGCCCGTTTTGGAGACGATTTCCAAAAGCCGCAGTCCGGCGTATAGGGCGTCGTCATAGCCGAAAAATCTGTCACCGAAAAATATGTGTCCGCTCATTTCTCCGGCAAGGGCGGCGTTTTCGTCGTTGAGTTTCTTTTTCATAAGGGAGTGTCCGGTTTTCCACATTACCGCTTTCGCCCCCGCTTTTTGCGCGAGTTCAAAAAGCAGTTTTGAGCATTTCACATCGCCGATGATTGTCGCGCCCGGTTTTCTTCCCGCTATCTCAAGGGCAAAGATAAGCACAAGCATGTCGCCCCGAACGATGTTTCCGTTTTCGTCAACAACGCCGAGCCGGTCTGCGTCTCCGTCAAAAGCCATTCCGAGACGGCTTTTTTTGTTTCGCACGGTTTTTATGAGGTCTTGCAGGTTTTCTTCAACGGACGGGTCGGGGTGATGGTTCGGAAATGTTCCGTCCGGCTCGGTGAAAATTCCGTTCGCTTTCAGCCCGAGTTTTTCGAACACAAGCGGGGCGGCGATTCCCCCCGTGCCGTTTCCGCAGTCAAACGCGAAATCAATTCCGTTTGCGATTTCCACATTGCCCGCAAGAAAGTCCGAGTATTGTCCGATGATGTCGGTTTTTGTAATTTTGCCGCTTGCGGTCGCGCGTCCTTTCGGTTTTTCCGCAAGGTTTTTTATGCCCTCACCGAACATTGCGTTTTTGCCCATGCACAGTTTAAGCCCGTTGTATTCCGGCGGATTGTGGCTTGCGGTTACGATCACTCCGCCGTCCAGGTCCATGTCAAAGATGGAGAAATAAAGCATCGGCGTTGAAACAAGCCCTATGTCCGTAACATCAACGCTCCGGCTTGTTATGCCGTCAACAAGAGCGGCGGAAAAGCTTTCCGAACTCGGTCGGCAGTCTCTTCCGACCGCAACGGTTTTTGCCCCGTGTTCCTTTGCTTTTTCCCCGTATGACTGACCGATGGCGAAAACGCGCTCTTCGTCTATCCCGTCGCCAACGGTTCCCCTGATGTCGTATTCCCTGAATATGTCTTCGGGTTTTTTGCTCATCGCGGCACATATTTTAACACTTTTTGTCCGGAACCGTTTGGTATTAGCGTAACAGCCGCCGCGGGCGCGTGGAAAACGGCGGTTGCCATTCGGAAGGAATTATTTACACTTCCCATCGTGATTCGTCCCTCCTTCAAGGAGTTCAGAAAAAAACTGAAATCCGGAAACCTTGTCCCCGTCTGGGACGAAATTCTTGCGGATTTTGACACTCCCGTATCCGCCTTTGCAAAAATTGACGACTCGGAACGTTCTTTTCTTTTTGAGAGCGTTGAGGGCGGAGACAAGTGGGCGCGTTACAGTTTTCTCGGTTCCGGCTCGGACTGCGTTTTCCGCGCCAAAGGGCGCGACATTGAAATCTTGGAAAACGGCTCCGTAACACGCAAAAACGGCAACCCGTTTGAATGTCTTCGGGAACTGCTCGGAAGATACAAGTTTGTTGAAGACCCGGAACTTCCGCGCTTTGCGGGCGGAGCGGTCGGGTATATGAACTATGACGCAGTCAGGTTTATTGAAAACCTTCCCGAACGGGCTCCCGATGTGCTCGGAGTGTGGGATTTCCATTTTATGATTACCCGCTCCATGCTCATATTTGACAATGTTAAAAACGATGTGAAAACCGTTGTCTGCGCTTACTGCCCCGATGAAACGGCGGCGGAGGAAGTTTATGAATCCGCGGTCAAAGAGATAGAGCGTCTGAAAAAGACGATTTTGTCTCCCGTTTCGGAAAACTTCAAAGGTCGCGCCTTTGGAAAAGGAGAAACGGCGGACAAAGGGTTTGTTTCCAATTTTGAAAAGTCCGATTTTGAAAAGTCCGTGAAAGCGGTGAAGGAATACATAAGGGACGGGGACATAATACAGGCGGTCATCTCCCAGAGGTGGCAAACCGGGCTTGATGTTGAACCCTTCAATCTTTACAGGGCTCTCAGGGTTCTCAATCCGTCTCCCTATATGTTCTGCCTTAAAACCGGAGACCAGACGCTTGTCGGCTCATCGCCCGAAGTGATGGTTCGGATGGACGGGAAAACCGTGGAAAGCCGCCCGATTGCGGGCACAAGACCCAGAGGGGGGGACGAAGCGGAGGATTTGAAACTTGAGCGCGAACTGCTGTCCGATGAGAAGGAAAAGGCGGAGCACATAATGCTTGTGGATTTGGCGAGGAACGATTTGGGAAGGATAGCGAAGTCGGGGACGGTGGAGGTAACCTCCTTTATGAAGGTTGAAAGATACTCCCATGTGATGCATATAGTTTCAAATGTCAGGTGCGAGACTGTTGAAAGCGCCGATATGATTGATGTTTTGAGGGCGACTTTTCCCGCCGGAACGCTTTCGGGGGCTCCCAAGGTGAGGGCGATGGAAATCATAGAGGAAATAGAGCCGAGCAGAAGGGGACCCTACGGTGGCGCGGTGGGATATATGAGTTTTTCGGGCGATATGGACACTTGCATAACAATCAGGACTTTTCTTGTGAAAGACGGCAAAGTGTATGTTCAGGCGGGCGCGGGGATTGTGGCGGATTCCGACCCTTCCCGCGAATACGATGAGACGGTCAACAAGGCGAAGGGGTTGATGAAAGCGCTTGAAGCGGCAAGGGGGATGGAGTAGATTTGAGAACCGGAGGGCTTTTATGCGCAACGAATTTACGGCAATTATTGAAAAAGACGAGGACTGGTATATCTCATATTGCGCGGAAATACCCGGCGCAAATGGGCAAGGTAAAACAAAGGAAAAATGTTTGCGAAGTCTGTCCGAAGCCATCGCGCTGATTTTGGATGACCAACGGCGGGACTGCCTGAAGGGAATCCCCAATGATGCGATTTCAGAAGTCGTTGCAGTTGGATGAAGAGAAGCGCTCTGATAAGACATCTGAGACGCAATGGCTGTCGCTTAAAACGCGAAGGGAGGTCTCATTCATTGTGGCTGAATCCACTCACCGGTCATGCGGAGGCAATACCGCGACACAATGAGATTCCGAATAATCTGGCACTAAAGATATGCAAGAAACTGTCGGTTCAGGAAATGGAATAGCAGAGTTGCGATAATTTTTGCAAACTTTAGGAACCCCCGTCAGTTACATAATACCCTTGGGATTTTCACCATATTTGTTTGTTCTCTTCTGACTGTCTTGTAGGAGAAAGATTAAAGAAACAATAGGAACGAACATCCACAAACCACTCCTACCCGTATCATGCATCCGTCTTACAAAAACAGCTGTGAGTGGAAACAAGAAAATCAAGATTGTCAGAACACCCGCAGTATCCGCAATAGTATCCGCAATATTAGAATCTGTAGTCCCTATACCACCTCCGATAACCCGAACAGCAATGACCATATAGAGAACGAAATGGAGAACGAAGTATGGGAGAACGCAGTATGAAATGAGCTCCCAGACGTAAAATAACCAGTATTCCCTCCTACGGGCACGACCATTAAAGACAAATGATAATCTCCAACACTTACACATCCATCCCAGACCCAATGGCAATTTTGACACTTTTCTTTTTTCTTCCGCTTGTATCACTTTCTGTTGGGTAATTTTCGCTTTTTCCGCTTCGCTTTGTAGCCATATTGGAACTTGCTTTTTCCCTTTTGATTGTTCTGTCATAACTTCCTCTTCATTAAAGCCAATAGCGGAAACTCTAACAAACCCCTCCATTTATTTCAATTACTTCGTTGAGGAAACTTTCCGCCATATAGACGAAAATCGGTATCCAGTATTTATTGGTTGCGGACTGTTCCATAAATGCCAGATACCGGATCAAATCCGGTATGACGAAGGGTCATCGACGCAGTTTCTGATTTCTCTCAGTGTCCGCAACTGTTACAGTTTTCAAAGTATCTTCACAAACTCCTTCGTGTATAATTTCCGCTAATGATACTAATGATAGACAACTACGATTCGTTCACCTACAATCTTGTTCACTACTTCTGCGAACTTGGAAAGGAAGTTTCCACATACCGCAACGACAGCATCACACCGGACGACATAGAGAAACTTTCCCCCGAAATGATAGTTGTTTCGCCGGGTCCGTGCTCGCCGGAAAAGTCCGGCGTGTCGGTTGACCTGATAAAAAAATTCGCCGGAAAGACGCCGATTTTGGGGGTCTGCCTCGGTCATCAGGCGGTCGCATACGCTTTCGGCGCAAAAATAGTTCGCGCCGAGCGGCTTCTTCACGGAAAAACTTCGGACATACATCACAAGGGGGAAGGCGTTTTCAAAACCCTTCCGAGTCCCTTCAAAGCAACGCGGTATCACTCCCTGATTGTTGACCCGGACACTCTGCCGGACGATTTTGAGGTTACCGCGTGGACTGAAAACGACGAGATAATGGGAATAAAACACAAACACTTTTCCGGCGACGGGCGGCTTGAGGGCGTTCAGTTTCATCCCGAATCCGTTCTGACCGAGCACGGGAAAGACCTTTTGAGGAATTTTTTGGAGGGCTGACAATGAAACTTCTTTTCAGACCGCGCGACCCGAAATTTGTCGGAAAAGGCGACCTGCCTTTCGGCACTTTTAACGACACGGAAAAATGGCTTCCCGTCTCCCGCTATCTGGAGATGGGAGCGGAAAAATTCGGCGATAAAACGCTTTTCAGCGTGGCGGACGCAAACGGCAAAGTAACGGAAAGCCACACATACGCCGCCGCAAACGGCGTGGCGAACGGAATTGCAAACGCCATGACCGGAAAACTCGGCGTGAAAAAAGGGGAAACGGTCGGAATATACATGCTCAACCGCGCGGAGTTTGTCGTTTCAATCCTCGCCATACACAAAGCGGGCGGAGTGCAGGTTCCCGTCAACAAAGACGAAAAAGGGGAACGGCTCGCCTACATTATCAACTATTCCGGACAGAGAGTTCTTATGACCGATGCGGAAAGTCTGCCTTTTCTGGAAGACATTTCCGGCGACATTGAAAATCTGGAGTTTATCTTTGTCGCCTCCGGCGCGAAGGGCGAAAAAAGTCCGCCGGAAAAAATAGGGCGGGCGAAGGTTCTGCCGTTTTCCTTCTTTGACGAATTTCCGGATTCAAACCCGCCGGCTGATGTTTCGGTGTCCGATGTTGAAAGATGCATGTTCACTTCCGGCACAACGGGCATGCCCAAAGGGGTTTCAAGAAACCACAGCGGAGTGATTCTGACCGTGCGCGCCTACCTTGAGCATCAGGGAATAAGAAGCGGCGATGTGCTTATGACAGTGCTTTCCCTTGCTCACGCCAACGCGCAGGTGATGTGCCTGTTCGCCTCAATTGCGGCGGGGGCGCAGTGCGTCATATTTCCGCGTTTTTCCGCTTCGGGTTTCTGGAAATGGGCGGCGGACTGCGGAGCGACCGTTACCAATATGCTCGGCTCCGTTCCCGAATATCTGTGGGCGGCGGAACCGGCGGATTCGGACGGGAAACACTCGGTCAGAACCGTTCTTGCCGGTCCCGCTCCGAAAAACCGCGCGGAATTTGAAAAGAGATTCGGCGTAAGAGTTGTTGAGGGCTACGGCTCAACCGAAATGGGAATGGTGTTGTGGCAGTATCCCGAAGATTTCCGGCGCGGCTCTTCCGGTTTTGTGACGGCGGGCTACCATGTGGAGATAAGAGACCCCGAAGACACGGACAGGGTTGTTGAGGAGATGTGGAATACCGCCGAAACGGACTCTCCGCCCGCTTCATGCGCGGGGCTGCTTTTTATCCGTCCGCTGATACCGGACACAACGCTCAACGAGTATTTCAAAGACCCCGAAAGGACGCGGCAGGTTTTTGACTCCGGCGGCTTTTTCAATTCGGACGACCTGTTTGTGAAAGGGACGGACGGCAGATACTACTTTCAGGGCAGATACAGCAGAATAAGGGTTTCGGGCGAAAATGTTGACCCGAACGCGGTCGCAAGCGCCGCGCTCAAACATGAGTTTGTGAATCAGGCGGTCGCGCTCGGAGTTCGCCTGCCGGAGATCTCCGATGATGAGATCAAGCTGAACATAGTCGTTGAAAAGGGGGCTCGGTTTGACTATGAGCAGTTTTGCAAATGGATGGCGGAGCGGGTTCCCGTCTATATGGTTCCCAGATTTATTGAGATATACGGGCAGTTCCCGCTGACTTCAACCCAAAAGGTGAACCTCGGTTCCCTGAAACTGCTTGGAGACGGCACTTGGGACAGAAACAGTTCGGGGCTCAAACTGAAGACAAGAAAGTAGCGCTGTGGTTGCATATTGAAAGTTGAAAACAGTTTTGTTATATTGCCCAATCAATCCCATAAACGGAGGGTGTGCTAATGCGCAGAGTTCTTTTTTCCATTTTTACGGCTTTGATTTTTATTGTTTCCGCCCCGTCTCCGGACTCTTTGGCGGCTTCACCCGATGAAAACGCGCGTGCCAGCGGAATCAAAACCTGCGCGGATGCGATTGCGCGCGAAGTCGGACCTTTTCTGCAAAACGCGCAGCATGTAAGCCATGATTTTGTGGCTCCCGGCAAAAAAAGCGATGTTGACAAACGCCCGTTTTATTCAATGGCTTTCAGAAGTTACACGGATGTGGGTCCCGGCCACATAACGGTTGTCGCCGCAAGTTCCTACCTGAGCAGAAGAAAGACAAAGTGCGACATTCATATCACTGAAACATTTGCTTCAGAAGCCACTTGCGAAGAGTGGTCGGGCAACCTTTCCCGGAGAAATTTCCAAGCCACCCCTCTTGCAAGCGATATAACCTTGATGCAGAACACCGGCGCCGAGGATATTTTCGCTTTCTACTACCTGACCAGCACCTCCGGCGGGAACGGCTGTCTTGTAAGCAGAAGAAGAATGGTCTACGAACCGTAGAAGGTTCCGGAGAAGGTTCCGGCGACAAAAATTCCGTAGAGAAGTAGCAGAACAATTCCCGCTTTTCTCCCTATGGTTGTCCCGTTTTTCAGAAACGGCACCGCCAGCGCGCTTATTGCCACCGCGAAGGGAAGTTGAAAGTTCGGTATGCGCGGGTCTATGCTCAACGGCAGTATGGACGCGGTCAGTCCGAGAATGACTATGTTGAACAGGTTGCTTCCGACAAGATTTCCCATGGCAATTGAATGTTCGCGCCGCACGACGGCGGCAAGGGAAGTGGCAAGTTCGGGAAGCGAAGTTCCCACCGCGACCGCCGTTGCTCCGATGACAAGTTCCGAAATTCCCGCTCTGTGAGCTACCGCCACCGCGCTTTCAACGACAAGGTTGCTTCCGAGGGCAAGCGCGGCAAGACCGGTCGCCGTAATAAACAGCATAAACCCCGAACTGGCGGCTTTCAGGCTTGATTCGCCCGAATCCGTTTCCGGCTCCGAATTCCCGTCCTTTTTCCCCACCTGTCTGAAATACAGATACGCAATGAGCGGAACAAGAAGGGCGGTTACGGCGAGCCCTTCGCCTCTGCTGAGTTTGTCGTCCGTGTTGCACAGAAAAATCAGAATGCCGAGAAAAACAAGAGCAGCGGCTCCCTCGCCCCTGAGACTGTGCCGCACCCGGATGGGAGACAGAACCGCGCTGACCCCTATTATAAGACAGATGTTTGACACATTGCTGCCCACTATGTTGCCGGTTGCGATGTCCGCCGAACCCTTGAACGCCGCTATCAGGCAGATGCACAGTTCCGGCAGGGAAGTGCCGACCGCGATTACGGTCAATCCGGCGATCATGCGGTTTATTCCGAGTTTTTCGGAAAGCAGTGAGGTTCCCTCAACCGCCGAGTCCGCGCCCACCCAGACCGCCGCAATGCCTATGGCAAGCAGGATGATTTCAAAAATTACGGAGTCGGTGAAAATCATTTCAGGGGAAAGCCGCCGTTTTCAAGTTCGGGCAACGGCATCAACTATAACGCGGTTTTGCAAATAGAAAAGGCGCGGATGAGGCGTTGGGCGATACCGCCGCTTCCGTATCTTCGGGTTTGCGGCTTGCCTGAACTTCAATCGGAATATAGGATTTCACAATGCCCGAATTTGCAACACCGTCCGCTTCCGCGGTCATCTTGGCAGCCGGAAAAGGTTCGCGCGCGGGCTCGCAAAGCGGAGAACCGAAACAGTTCCGCGAAATTCTCGGCATACCTCTTGTCGCATACAGTTTGCAAACCTTTCAACAGTGCGGAAAGATAGGGGGAAATTGTCATCGCCGCTCCGGAAAAATATGCGGAGAAAACGGAGAAAATTGCGGACAAGTTCGGAGTTTCAAAGGCGAGGGTGGTAGCCGGAGGTGAAACGCGGTTTGAGTCCGCCCGTCTGGGTTTTGAGAAGACAAGCGAAAACGCGGCGGCTGTTGTGTTTCACGATGCCGCAAGACCGTTTGCGGACGCTCGTCATATACTTGCGTCCATCCGCAATGCGGTTGATTTCGGAGCCGCGACTCTGGCAATACCGCTTGACGACTCAATCAAGAAAACACGCTCTTCTTCCGAAAAACACGGCGTATATGTCAGAGAAACCGTTTCCCGCGCGGATGTTTGGCGCGTGCAAACCCCTCAGGCGTTCAGGCGGGAGCTACTTGCCGGAATATACGACCGCTTTTCCGGCGACCCGGCGGACATTGGGGACGAAGCGACTCTTTTTGAGCGGGCGGGCGGAGAGGTTATTGTTGTTCCCGGAGACAGGCGGAACATGAAAATTACCACCGAAGAGGATTTTGTTATCGCCGAAGCGATTGCCGGAAGCGTTAAATCGGGAAAGTTCAGGGGTGTCAGCTTATGAAACGGATTAGGGTTGGAATCGGCTTTGACGCTCACAGGTTTGCGGAAAAGGGAAAACTGTTTCTCGGCTGCGTGGAAGTTCCTTTTGAAAAAGGGCTTGAAGGGCATTCGGACGCCGATGCGCTTGCGCATGCGATATGCGACTGTCTGCTGGGAGCGGCGGCAATGGGCGACATCGGCGGACATTTCCCCGATTCCGACCCCGCGTATAAAAATGTTTCGGGAACTTATCTGCTTGAGCAAACGCGGAAAAAACTTGCGGAAGAGGGTTTTGAAATCGTCAATGTGGACTCCGTGGTTATCTGTGAAAAACCCTTTCTCTCAAACCATACAGGTGAGATGGAAGATAAAATATCCCGGAGTCTGAAAATCGCCAAAAAGACTGTAAGCGTCAAGGCGACAACGACCGAAAAGATGGGGTTTGTCGGAAGGGGCGAAGGAATAGCGGCAAAAGCGGTCTGTTTAATTGAAGAAGACTCCTGATGCGCTCTCTTTCAACACTGGCTTCAAAGCACCGGATTGTTCTGTGCGCGGTTCTTCTCATTTTGGGAATAACGGCATCGCGGCAAGCTCCCTCCGCATATTACGCCGCCGCGACCGCACTGCCGTTTGCCGCCCTTGCCGTTGCGAACCGCGGGAGATTTCTGTTTGTCATTTTCTTTCCGCTCGGAATTGCGCTGCCGTTTTTTGAACTTCACACACCCGACCCCGTTCTGTCCGAAGTCGTAAACAAAAACGCGGTCATAACCGGCTGGCTGTATCAAAACGCTCAAAAAAAGCCCGGCAGCATAAAGATTCCCTTGAAAGTTGACTCCGTAACCCATTCGGGCAAAACCGTCCGGGCGGAAGGGAAGATACTTCTTTACTCAAACGGGCTGGAAAGTCTCGCCTACGGCGACTCGGTGGAAGTGCGGTTGAGAATAAAACCCGTGAGCGTGTTCAAAAATCCCGGGGCAAGCGGTTACGAGAAGAGACTCGCGGCAAAAGGGGTGTTTTTCACGGCATATTCGGATGAGAGAAAAATCAAAACCGGAGGCGTTCACGGGGACGCAAACACGGCTCTGCGTCTGATAAACAAGTTGCGGGCGGACTACGCAGTGTTTGTCAGAAAAAATCTCGCGCCGACCGGAGCGGAGATTGTCAACTCCCTTTCCATAGGGGAAAAGGGCGCCATCGCGGACGAATTGAAAAGAAAATTCACCATGCTCGGCATCGGCCATCTGTTCGCAATTTCCGGTCTTCATGTGGGAGTTGCGGCGGTTTTTTTCTACATGGTTGTAAAGTGGATTCTGAAAAGGTCGGAATACCTGATGGTCGTCTTTATCGTGCCGAAAATTGCCGCCGCCGCGACCATACCGGCGGTTTTTTTCTATTCACTGCTGACCGGACTCAGCAACTCATCGGTTCGGGCGGCAATCATGGCGGCTGTGTATCTTACGGCGATAATTGCCGGAAGGCGCGATGACAGACTCAACTCGCTTGCCGCGGCGGCGATAATAATTCTTTTCTTGACTCCGGGAGCGCTTTTTGAGGCGTCTTTTATACTCTCTTTTTCCGCCGTGCTCGGAATACTGCTCGCGCTGAGCCGCTTTTCCGCCAAAGAGAAAACGGACGGCGGCGCTCCCGCCGGCGGAAAAACTGTCGCCCAAAAAACTCGGACGGCGCTGTCAGCAGCGCTTTTTACAACCGCCGCGGCAACGGTTGCCACGCTTCCGTTCATTATAAATATGTTCGGATTTCTTCCCGTTTTGACTTTCCCCGCAAATATTGCGGCGATGCCGGTTGCGCTTACCATGGTTCCGCTGTGTATTTTGTCCCTTGTCGTTTTTGCCGCGCTCGGCTTCGTGCCGGTTTTTCTGCTTGACATACTCTCCCTGCTCGCGGCGGCTCTTGCCGGAATCGCCGAAACTATGTCTTCGCTCGCGCCGGCTGTTACGGTTCCCGCTTTCGGCAAACTGACATTTGCGCTGTTCTATCTGCTTGCCGTGTCCCTTCTTTTGACAAGGTGGAAAGGAAAAACCCTCCATGCGACTGCGTTTCTTGCCGTCTGCCTTGCGGCAAGCGCGGCGTATGACATCCGCCCCGCCGGAGGAAAAGAGATGGAAGCGTCTTTCTTTGACGCCGGAAGGAAAAACGTCGCCCTGTTTACTTTTCCGGACGGAAAAACGGTTCTTGTAAAAGGGGGTTTTTCAAAAAAAGCCCGTTCCGACTTTATAGACAAAGCGGTCGTTTCTCCGGCTCTGCTAAGAAAGCGGATTACCAAAACCGACTTTCTGATTCTGCTGTCGGGTGATGGAAGCCAACTGAACGGAGCGGCGGCTCTGATTGAAAAAAACGGTGTGGAAAACTTGTGGATAAACGGTTCAAAACTGAACAACAGACTGTGGAACGCTGTGGAAAACAATGATGTTTTGTGGAAAAACATACACTATGCTCCGCCTGTTCTGACTGTCGGAGAGGACGATATGACACAAGTTAAGTTCCTGAAATTATGGAAAAAATTGGGAATCGCGGACTCCACCGTTCCGTATCCGCTGCTGGTCAAAAATCGTTTGTGGAAAAGTCTCGTTCCTGTTGATGGAATCTGTTCACAACACATACGGAAAAGGCATGGAAAAACTGTATCAAAACGATATAAAAAGCGATATTGTGTTTCTGTCCGAAATCAAGAAAAACAACAAAGACACGATTCTTGCGTTGGTGAGGGCGGCGCAGCCGGAGATTGTAATCTGCCGGAACTGCCGGGGGCAGTTGGAAGAGGCGGGACTTTTTCCCCAAGTCCTCGAAAACGCAGACCGAAGGAATGGTTTCGGTCTTTTCAGACGGAGAGAGGATTACAAAAACGGAAAGTTTTTCCGCGCCCCGAAGCGCGACCGGATTAGAATAGTCCGGGGGACAACACAATGCTCCACCGTCACAGAAAAAATAAAATCAAGCGGCAACACGGAATGATAAAGGGGCTTGAAAAGTTTCTTGAAAGTGAAATTTCACCGTTTGAGTTCATTAAAAGCGTAACACCGGGAGAGATAAGGGTTGCGAGGGCGTCCGGAGAAGTTCTTGCCGTCCGCTTTCAATACGCCACTGAAACCGGAGCGAAGCTGATTGCGAGGTCGGGAACTTCCGTGCAGGAGGTTTTTGTCGTAACATCCGAGCCGGAAAAACTCAGGAGAGCGGTTGAAAGCACGGGAGGCGGGACTAATGAACCTTAAGTGAAAGGGAGCGGTCTCCCAGAAGGTTTTCAATTTCACTCACAAAGTCGGGCGAGGTCTCAACCCCGTATTTCCCCACCTCTATTGAGACGGTTTTCCCCTCCACTCCGAGAGTGAGGCTGACCTTTGACTCCCCGCGATACTGCTTCAGAATGTTTTCAAGCTTGACAAGATTTTCCGTATTTGCCTTTTTCTCGTTTATGGAGATGGTAACGCCGGACGCTTTTGCCGAAAATTCCGGGACTGAAAGCACTTCCCTGACTTTTATCTGCTTTTTGTCATCGGCGCCGTCAACATTGCCCGTCAGTATCACCGGCTCAATTTTCTGCTCAAGTAGCGAACGGCTTTTGCTTATGGTGTCGTTGAACACAAAGCCCTCAACCGAGCCCTTGAGGTCTTCAAGCACAATTCTGCCGAACAGCCCGGAACCGGACTTTGTGGTCTTTATTGAAAGCGAGCGCACAACGCCCGCGATTGAAACATCCTTTTTGTCGGGCAACTGCTGAAACTGTGAACTGTCCGCATAAGACGAAAACATCTTTAACTTCTCCGCGTATCTGGTCATCGGGTGGCTTGAGACGAACAAGCCCAGCGACTCAAGTTCGTATTCCGCCTTCATTTGCTCACTCCAATCTTCCGTTCCGGCAAGCGACGGCGCGCTTATAACGGTGTCGGACGAAGAAAAAAGAGAGCTCTGCCCGTCGTCCTCCCAAGACCTGTTGAGCGATGTGTAGGAAACTATGGAGTCAAGAGAAGCCATAAGTTTTGCCCTGTTGCTCTCAAGCGAATCAAAGGCGCCGCTTTTTATAAGCATTTCAAACACCTTTTTTGTGAGACGCTTTGACTGAACCCTCTCGCAGAAATCAAAAATATCCTCAAAAGCGCTCTCCAGCCGCGCCTCAATTATCGCGTCTATCACCTCTTCCCCTATGCTTTTCAAAGCCGAGAGCCCGAACCTGACGGTTTTTGAATCAACCGGAGTGAACTCCGACATGCTTTCGTTGACATCGGGTGGAAGGACTTTTATTCCAATCTTTCTGCACTCCGTTATGTGCGCTATCACCTTGTCGTTGTTGCCCGAATCAACCGTCATCAGGGAAGACATAAACTCCGCCGGATAGTGCGCCTTCAGATAAGCGGTCTGGTAGGTGACAAGGGCGTATGCGGCGCTGTGGCTTTTGTTAAAAGAGTATCCGGCGAATTTCTCCATTGTGTCAAACATGTCCGCGGCTTTCGCTTTGTCTATGCCGTTTTTGAGCGCGCCGGAAACAAACTTTTCCCTTTGCGCCTCCATCTCCCGCGCTTTTTTCTTGCCCATCGCCCTTCTCATCAAATCCGCATCGGAAAGACTGTAGCTTGCAACAACGCTTGCCGTTCTCATTATCTGTTCCTGATAAACAAACAGCCCGTGGGTCTCCCTGAGGATGTCTTCAAGGAGCGGGTGCGGGTATGAGATGCGAGCTTTTCCGTGCTTTCTTTTTATAAAATCTTCAACCATGCCGCTGTCCAGCGGACCCGGCCTGTAAAGGGCGAGAGCGGCGACTATGTCTTCAAAACTCTCCGGCTTCAACCTGCGAAGCATGGAAACCATTCCGGATGAAGACTCTATTTGAAAAAGCCCGTGAGTGTTTCCGCCGGAAAGAAGTTTGTAAACCTCTTCATCGTCAAGGGGCATGCGGTCTACTTCCAGACTCGGAGTCGAGCCGTTTGACCGTTCCCCGATAAGTTTTAACGCCTTGTTTATGATGGTGAGAGTTTTGAGTCCGAGGAAATCAAACTTGACATAGCCGAGGCTTTCAACCGCGTCCATATCAAACTGTGTTACGGTTTCCCCGTTGCTACCTTTGTAAAGAGGTATGCGGTCGGAGATTTTATCGCTCGCAATTATCACTCCGGCGGCGTGGGTGGAGGAATGGCGTACCATGTTTTCAAGCGGCTTTGCCATCTCAATCAGTTTGGCAATTTTCTCTGAACCCTCAACCAGTTTTCTCAAGTCCGCGCTTTTCTTTATCGCCTTCTCTATGCTGAAAACCTTGCCCCGGAAAGACGGGATTAACTTTGAAACCTTGTCCACTTCGCCGTAGGGAACTCCCATCACCCTTCCGACATCCCGCACGACCGCTTTTGACGACATTTTTCCGAAAGTGCCTATCTGAACGACATTCTCGCTGCCGTATTTTTCGCTCACATACTCTATGACTCTGTCGCGCCCTTCGGTGCAGAAGTCTATGTCTATGTCCGGCATTGAAAGTCTGCCCGGGTTGAGAAAACGCTCAAAGATAAGTTTGTGGAGAATCGGATCAACATCGGTGATTCCGAGGGCGTATGCGGCGAGGCTTCCCGCCGCGCTTCCGCGCCCGGGACCGACGGGTATTCCGTTGCGTTTGGCGTATCCGACAAAATCCGCGACTACAAGGAAGTAGTCCGCAAACCCCATTTTGCATATTTCGTCAAGCTCGTAGGAAAGCCGGCTGCCGTATTCCCCGGCGACTTCCGAAGAGATTTCACGCAGGGAAAGTCTTTCTTTGAGTTTTTCGGTGGCAAGTTTATGAATGAACTCATCGGGTGACGCTCCGTTTCCGGTGTTGAATTTTGGGAAACGGTATCCCTCGTCCCCGAAGTCAAAGTCGCATCTTTGCGCCACCTGAACGCTTCTGTCCAGAGCGTCTCCGAACCCTTTGAGGGTTTTTTCCATCTCCTCTCTTGTTTTCAGATAGAAGCCGTCTCCCTGAAATTTCATCCTTCCTTCGTCCGCAAGCATTTTGCCGGTCTGTATGCAGAGAAGAACATCGTGGGGACCGTAATCGGAGCGGCGGAGAAAATGGCAGTCGTTTGTGGCGACAAGCGGAATATCAAACTTCTTTCCGAGTTTTTTAACTTCGCTGTTTATGCGGTCCTGCTCCCTTATGCCGGTCGCCTGAACCTCAAGATAGTATCTGTCGCCGAAAATTTCCCCGTAGGTTGAAAGCACGGACTCCGGTGTCATCCTGTCCCGCTTGAAAATGGCTTGAGACAGCTCGCCACTCATGCAACCGCTTAGAACGATAAGCCCCTCGTTGTGCTCATCCAGCATCTCATGGTCAACTCTGGGACGCCTGTAAAGCCCCTCAAAGTATCCGCGCGTAACAAGGTTGGAAAGATTTTTGTAACCGGTCTCATTCATGCAGAGAACGGTCAGGTGAAAATTTTTCCCGTCCGAGGGCTTGTCCAGTTTCAGGGTGGGAGTGACGTAGATTTCACAGCCGATAATCGGCTTTACGCCCTTTTCCTTTGCCTTGCGGTGGAACTCGTAAGCCCCGAAAAGGTTTCCATGGTCGGTGACTGCCACCGCTCCCATGTTCAACTCTTTCACCCTGTCAATCAGGTCCTCAAACTTTATAGCCCCGTCAAGCAGGGAGTATTGAGAGTGCAGATGGAGATGAACGAAGTCGCTTTTCATTTAACCGAAGCCCGCTTGTTTGAGTATGGTAACCGAACCGATGTTCGGATGCCACAACTCAAGAGTGAAATTTGAAGTTTGAAGTGTGAGACCAAGGTTCACACTTCAAATTCAAACCGCGGATTTCAGCGTCTGGGGTTTTCGCCCTTGGGACGGGCTTGATTTACTTTCAAATCCCTGTTGTTAAATGCCATGCCGTCCAGTTCCTTGATGGCTTTTTCGGCATCAGCCTCTTCGGCAATTTCCACGAATCCAAATCCTTTTGAATTGCGTGTCTCCCTGTCCTTGATGATATTTGCGCTTACGACCGAACCGTATTGAGAAAACAGTTCCCTGAGTTCGTCCTCGGTTGTGTTGTAAGGCAAATTGCCTACATAAATATTCATTTACACTCCTGTAAGTTTTGATTTTCGGTGCAACCTTGATATCACATCAACGATTGAACCTGCGACATTATAATGAATTATTGAAAACTATTCAAGGGCGGAAAATTTCCGTTTTAATTTGCGTCTTTCTCCGGTCAGGGAGTCAGCACAACCTTGACCGCGTTTTCCATCCTCTTGTCCATAAGTTCGTATCCCTTGGGCGTGTCCGAAAGGGGCAGGTCGTGGGATATTATGAAAGACGGGTCAATCTTCCCCTGTTCCACAAGCGGAAGAAGTTTTGGTATGTAGTTCTTTGCCGGACATACGCCTCCGCGAAGGGTGAAGTTTTTCAGATAAAAGTCCAGCATCGGTATTGGCACGGGCTCAAGAAAAAGTCCTATAAACGAAATCACCCCGCCCGGACGCACAACTTTGAAAGTCTCAAGCAGGGCGTCTTGAGAGCCGATGCACTCAAGGGCGGTGTCCACTCCCGCGCCTCCGGTTATCTCCATTATCCTTTCCGCCGGATCTTCATTTAAAGAGTTGACGACAAAATCCGCTCCGGCGTTTTTCGCCATCTCAAGCCGGTAGTCGTGGTGACCCACGGCGATTATTTTTGAGGGACCGAAAAGACGCGCCGAAGCGACCGCAAGAAGACCCAGCGGCCCGTCGCCGTAAATCGCGACCGTCTGTCCGGGCTTTATGTCTCCCCACTCGGCGCAGAAATACGCCGTTGAAAAAACATCTCCGAGAAAAAGAAGTTTTTCGTCCTCAACCTGTTCGGGAACTTTTTCAAGTGTCGTATCGGAAAGCGCAACGCGCACAAACTCCGCCTGTCCGCCCCCGTATCCGCCGAAGCCCTCGCCGAATCCGAAGCAGCCGCCTCCGCCCGTGCATGAAGTCGGGAAATGGTTCAGACAGTTCAGGCAGCCCCCGCAACTCACCCAGAAAGGGGCGACAACTCTGTCGCCTTTTTTCAGTCCCCTTGCGTCTTTTCCCGCTTCCTCAATCACTCCCATAAACTCATGCCCGACCACAAACCCCTCGTCCATAGGACAGTTGCCCCTGTAGAAATGAAGGTCGGAACCGCACACAGCGCTTTTTGTAACGCGCACAATCACATCGCGCCCGTCAGTGATTTTCGGGTCGGCGATGTTTTCAACGCTCACATCGCCGGGTTTGTTGTAAACAACGGCTTTCATTATAAATTCCTCCGGAAAATTTCCGACTGTCTTTACTTACAGCATATACGGAACCGGCTTGCAAGCAAAGAAGCGGCTTTCAGCCCGAACAACCGTATAAGGGTTTTGGCGCGTTTTGCTTTTACGGCGCGGGAACTCCGAAAACCTCAATCTCACGGAAGTTTTGGTTTTCGCCGGAAAAGGTCAACACCATCCTGTTAAACCGGATGTCCGAGTCCAGAGTTATGGTAATAATATTTCCGGTATTTGAGAGCGTAAAACTTGCAACCTCAGTGTTACCAAGAAAGAAAGCGAGTGTGGAACCGTTGATACGGTCCCTGTCTGCGAGGGCTGCCCCCTCCCTGTTATAAAAATTAAACAACCCCGTATTATAAATTCCGAGAGCTGTCCAATCAAAGGTAATTGTGTCTCCGTCAGCTTGTTCGGGGTGAACCTGTACGTCACAACCTGCAGTTAACGGCCCGCAGGAACCTGCTGTATCTGTATTGCCGTCTATAATATTTCCCAAATGCTCTGTTGTAGTAGCCGGATCACCGCTTCCTGTACCTCCATGCCAAGTATCAACAGTGGTAGTCAGGGTGTTCCCCACAGTGAGCAACATCGCAATGTTCGTAGCCGCCACATCAGCAACGGCATTTGTCGTCACAACAACTTCTCTGCTTTCGCTGTAGCCATCATCATCGGTAAATGAGACAACAACCCTTATCCTTCTTCCCACTTGTGCGCTTGTGAGTCTGAAAGTTGACGACCGCGTCAAGAGAAAACTGTTATAGTCGCTGTCTGAACCATTAGACGCGCCCTGTTGCCAATCATAAATAAATCCCGGGCTGCTCAGTCCGTTCGCATCTTGTATTGCTGATGTGTCCGCTGTCAAAACTTGGCCCAACGCAACGGTTCCCGTTATGGTCGGTTCTCCTGTGGCCGGGGTGTTCATGCGACCCCCGCCCGTTGTCGTAGCAGTGGTGGCTACCCGCAAGACAGTTGAAGTGGGGGAGCAAGTGGTTGCGGAGGAACATGCCGATACCCTGTAATAGTAGGTTGTTTCGGGAGTCAGTCCGGTGTTCGTATAGGCTGTTGCAGTAGTCATTGTCAAAGAACTAAAGCCGGTAGTCATGGAAGTTTGGCTTCGTTCAACTCTGTATTGCGTGGCTCCCGGTATGGAGTTCCATGATATTGCGACTTCGTTTGCCGTTGGCGTTGCCGATGGAGCGGGCATGGGTAAACCGGTGGTGGCTACCCGCAAGACAGTTGAAGTGGGGGAGCAAGTGGTTGCGGAGGAACATGCCGATACCCTGTAATAGTAGGTTGTTTCGGGAGTCAGTCCGGTGTTCGTATAGGCTGTTGCAGTAGTCATTGTCAAAGAACTAAAGCCGGTAGTCATGGAAGTTTGGCTTCGTTCAACTCTGTATTGCGTGGCTCCCGGTATGGAGTTCCATGATATTGCGACTTCGTTTGCCGTTGGCGTTGCCGATGGAGCGGGCATGGGTAAACCGGTGGTGGCTACCTGCAAGACAGTTGAAGTGGGGGAGCAAGTGGTTGCGGAGGAACATGCCGATACCCTGTAATAGTAGGTTGTTTCGGGAGTCAGTCCGGTGTTCGTATAGGCTGTTGCAGTAGTCATTGTCAAAGAACTAAAGCCGGTAGTCATGGAAGTTTGGCTTCGTTCAACTCTGTATTGCGTGGCTCCCGGTATGGAGTTCCATGATATTGCGACTTCGTTTGCCGTTGGCGTTGCCGTTACCGATGGTGCCGACAAGGATAAAGCGGTGGTGACTACCTGCAAGACAGTTGAAGTAGCGGAGCAAGTGCTTACGGAGGAACATGCCAAGACTCTGTAATAGTAAGTTTGTTCGGGAGTCAGTCCGGTGTTCGTATAGGCTGTTGCGGTAGTCATTGTCAAAGAACTAAAGCCGGTAGTCATGGAAGTTTGGCTTCGTTCAACTCTGTATTGTGTGGCTCCCGGTATGGAGTTCCATGATATTGCGACTTCGTTTGCCGTTACGGTTGCCGATGGAGCGGGTGCCGGCAGGGGTGGCAAAGCGGTGGTGGCTACCCGCAAGACAGTTGAAGTGGGGGAGCAAGTGGTTGCGGAGGAGCATGCCGAGACCTTGTAATAGTAAGTTGTTTCGGGAGTCAAACCGGTATCCGTATAGGCTGTTGCGGTAGTCATTGTCAAAGAACTGAAGCCGGTAGTCGTGGAAGTTTGGCTTCGTTCAACTCTGTATTGCGTGGCTCCCGGTATGGAGTTCCATGATATTGCGACTTCGTTTGCCGTTACGGTTGCCGATGGCGCGGGCGCCGGCAGGGGTGGCAAAGCGGTGGTGGCTACCCGCAAGACAGTTGAAGTGGGGGAGCAAGTGGTTGCGGAGGAGCATGCCGAGACCTTGTAATAGTAAGTTGTTTCGGGAGTCAAACCGGTGTCCGTATAGGCTGTTGCGGTAGTCATTGTCAAAGAACTGAAGCCGGTAGTCATGGAAGTTTGGCTTCGTTCAACCCTGTATTGCGCGGCGTCTGGTATGGAGTTCCATGATATTGCGACTTCGTTTGCCGTTGCGGTTGCCGATGGAGCGGGCACTGCGGAAGCAGACGGAGTTGTATCAACTTGCAAAACTGTTGAGGGAGCCGAACAGATACTTCCCGAACATGCCGAGACCCTGTAGTAGTAAGTTGTTTCGGGGGTCAAACCGGTGTCCGTATAGGTTGTTGCGGTAGTCATTGTCAAAGAACTAAAGCCGGTAGTCATGGAAGTTTGGCTTCGTTCAACTCTGTATTGCGCGGCGCCTGAGACGGGGTTCCATGATATTTCCGCTTCGTTTGCCCCCGTTGCCTCTGCGCTGGACATTTCGGGAACCGAAAGAGCCTTAACAAACTGTATTCTCTGCTCGTATTCACGGGTTACACGCTCATAGCGGCGGTTCCATGCCGAATCGGGTTCCTGACCCAAACTCAGAAATCTCAACTGCTCCGACATCGGCACTCCCGGAGTGTAGTTTATGCTCATTCCCATTCCCCAGTCGTCGTCTTCACTGCCTTCCGGTCTGTCGTATTTCACATTGAACTTAACCAGAGAAAAAGGAGTTATTCCCAAGCGAAACAAAAAGCCGTCCAAATCTCCCCTGTCATCCACCAGCCCCTTCACTTGACGGGGTCTGTCCCATTTGTAGTATCTGCCTTCAATGTCCACCCACGGAACTATCGGAAGCCGTCTCACAATGCCGATGTCCCATCCGTCCGGAGAGTATGCATACTCCGTTCCACCCCTTATAAGTTTCTCGCCACTCACTCCCCAATACCTGTTGGCGTATAAATCCACAAACGCCGTCTTTACATCGCCTCCCCATGAAATGCGCTGATGAGTTCCGGGGTCGCTCAAATAGTCGTAAAAGAAGTTGGTTCCCAACACAATCGTATCGGCGAGATTGGCTCTGAATACGCCTCCGCTGTTGAAAGCGAACTCCGAGTCTCTCAGTTGAAGTCCACTTTGAATCAAAAACGCAAAGCTCTGAGAATCAAACGGAGCCGCCACGGCGCCAAACTCAAAGTTGTGCTCCCTGCCGGCAAGCGGACTTCTCCAGTCAATATTAAAGGCGGGAAAAAGAGGAAGCCGTTCAAGATGTCTTTCCACTTTCTCAATGCGTGAATCCATAAATGAGTCCGCCGCCGCCTGAGCGCGAAGTTTGAGCAAATTCTCAACACTGCCTTTTGTGTCTCCGTTTTCCCAACCTCTTGTGAGTGACTCAATATCGGAAGGAGAAAGTTTTATGCGGTCAAGAACCGAAAACCATTTTGTGTCCGTATTCAAATCGGGAAGGGGTGGCGCGCTCGCCTCCGCCTGTAAAAGAAGACCGGCATTCAAGTTTGTGGAAAATGAAGGGTTGGGCCACATAAGACCCGGCAGCACCAGCAGGGTTGTTAAGATAAATCTCAGACGAAAACGCATTGCGGTTTCTCCTCCGGAAGATTGGGTGTTTTTGAAATTAACGGAAAACGCATTGCAACAATCGGAAAGCCAATTTTATATTGACTCATCCCTTTTCCTTTAATCTACGGCTGTAATTTTATAGGGGGGGGGTGGAATGTCAATTCACATTCCACCTTTTTTCGCGGCTCTAATTTATCTTTGTCTCGTGAACACCGATGCTTCTTTCGGTCGGGGAGAGCGGAAAACTTCTGAGCAGGGGTTTGTCCGAGATTATGGCTTCCCCAAGAACTTCGTCCATATTCTCAACAAGTTTTATCTCAACGCCCTTTTTAACCTCCGCCGGAACATCCTCCACATCCTTCTCGTTTTCCTTGGGAAGTATCACGGTTTTAACTTTTCCACGCTGGGCGGCGAGTATCTTTTCCTTCAGCCCCCCGATGGGAAGCACCTGTCCGCGAAGTGTTATCTCTCCCGTCATTGCGACATGGCGCTTGACCGGTTTTTTCAGAAGCGCGGACACGATTGCGGTTACTATCGCTATTCCGGCGGACGGGCCGTCTTTCGGTGTCGCGCCTTCGGGGACATGGATGTGGACATCCACTGTCTGGTAGAAATCCCTGTCCAGCCCGAGCTGCGCCCCGCGCGAGCGGACATAACTCATCGCCGCACGGGCGGACTCCTGCATCACCTCGCCCAGTTTTCCGGTAACGGTAAACCCGCCTTTTCCGGGAACAATTGAAACCTCAACCGTCAGAAGCTCGCCTCCGACTTCCGTCCATGCCAGACCGGTTACGGCTCCAACTTGGTTGTTTTTCTCTATCTCGCCGTGCTTGAACTTCGGAACTCCGAGATAGCTTTCAACATTTCTCGCCGTTACTTTTTCCCTTTTGGAAGACGCGTTCACCTCCGCTTTTCCGGTTTCGGCGACCTTTCTGGCAATCTTCCTGCAAAGCTTTGCAATCTCGCGCTCAAGCGTTCGCACTCCCGCCTCTCTTGTGTAGCGTCTGATTAACTCAAGAAGCGCGCTGTCGCTTATGCCGACCACATCTTCGGAAAGTCCGTGCTCTTTTGTCTGCTTGCCGAGCAGAAAACCCTTTGCTATGCGGAGTTTCTCCCCTTCCGTATAGCCCGGAATGCGGATGATTTCCATTCTGTCCCTGAGGGCCCACGGAATTGTGTCAACCATGTTCGCGGTCGCTATAAACAGAACTTTGGACAGGTCGTAATCCGCCTCTATGTAGTGGTCGTTGAAATTGCCGTTCTGCTCCGGGTCAAGCGCCTCAAGGAGAGCGGAAGCGGGGTCGCCGCGGAAATCCATTCCAAGTTTGTCTATCTCGTCAAGAAGAAACACCGGATTGTTTGTGCCGGCTTTTTTCATTCCCTGAATAATTTTTCCGGGAAGCGCCCCTATGTAGGTTCTTCTGTGACCGCGTATCTCGGATTCGTCTCTCACGCCGCCCAGTGAAACACGGACAAACTTTCTTCCCATTGACCGCGATATGGACTTTGCAAGAGAGGTTTTTCCGACTCCGGGGGGACCGACAAAACACAGTATCGGACCGCGAAGTTTTTCCGTCAGCGACCGGACGGCGAGATACTCAAGTATCCTGTCTTTGGGGTCTTGGAGGCCGTAATGGTCTTCATCAAGGATTGTTTGCGCTTCCTTGATGTCAAGCCGGTCTTTTGTATGCTCTTTCGTCCACGGGAGGTCCATTATCCAGTCAACATAGTTTCTCACGACGGTCGCCTCGGCGGACATTGACGGCATCATTTTGAGTTTTTTCAGCTCCTTGCGAACCCTTTCCTCAACCTCTTTGGGAAGCCCCTTGTCTTTGAGTTTGGACTCAATTTCCTGAGCGTCCGACTTCATGTCGTCTTTTTCGCCAAGCTCCTTCTGAATCGCCTTCATCTGCTCGGTCAAATAGTATTCCCTCTGGGACTTCTCCATCTGCCGGCGCACCCTTTTGCCGATTCTTTTCTCTATCTCAAGAATCTCCACCTCTTCCTGCATCTTTTCATGCAGTTTTTTCAGCCGCTCTTGCGGGTCGGCGGTTTCAAGCAATTGCTGCTTGTCCGCAATTTTCAAATTCAGATGGGAAGCCACGGTGTCGGAAAGACGCCCTGAATACTCAATAGCCGAAACGGTTGAAAAGACCTCGCTCGGAATTTTTCTGTTCAGTTTGATGTATCCCTCAAACGCCTTGAGAACCGACCTTCTAAGGGCATCGCTCTCGGGGCTTTCGGACTCCTCGGGTTCGTCAACAACGGAAACCCTTACCCGGTAGAAGTTTGAAGTTTCGGTGTATTCTTCTATGTGTCCCCTCTTTTTTCCCTCAACAAGCACCTTCACCGTTCCGTCCGGCAGGCGAAGCATCTGGACGACCGTTCCTATGACCCCCGTGGAGTAAATCTCGTCCTGTTTGGGCTCATTCTCGCTTGCGTCCACCTGAGTGCAGAGAAATATCTCTTTGTCCGTGTTCTCCGCCGCTTCAATCGCTTTTATTGACCTTGCCCTTCCGACAAAAAGAGGGCTGAGCATGTAGGGAAACATCACAACATCTCTCAGTGGAAGCATGGAGATTTCTCTTGTGTCTTTTTTCAAACTCATCCGGCGTCTCCTCGGCGCTGACAGAGAAGCGCTACGGACACGAATAAAAAGTCCGCCTCGCCCCATTTGCGCCACAACACATTATATAACCACATACAAAGACATATCAACGACACAAATAAATTTGAGCGGATGTTTTTTCTTCCCGCGGAAACGAAAAACGGAGCAAGCAGTCGGCGGATTCTCTCCGAAAGGTTGAAACCGGCGCCGGTTGTCCCTATAATTTCAGAAGTTCCGTCCGCATTTGCAATCTGTTTGCAAGAAACGGCCGGAACGCGGAGGAAACACAATGACGATAAGCAAAAAAATTCAGGATGCCGTCAACGAACAGATAAACGCGGAACTTTACTCTTCCTACATCTACCTCTCAATGGCGGCGGATTGCGAAGCGAAGGGGTTTCCCGGCTTCGGCGCATGGATGAGAAAGCAGAGCGAGGAGGAAACCGCTCATGCAATGAAACTTTTTGACTTCATTCTTGACAGAGGCGGCAGGGTGGAACTGAAGGCGATTGGTAAACCCAAGGCGAGTTTCGGAAATGTCCGGCAGATGTTTGAGCAGTCGCTCAAGCATGAGCGTCTTGTAACGGACATGATTCACAAACTTTACCAGAAGGCGCTGACCGAAAAAGACTCGGCGACGGCGGTGATGCTTGAGTGGTTCATACAAGAGCAGGTTGAAGAGGAAAAAACCGCCACGGACATACTTGACAGTCTGAAAATGGCCGAAGACAACCCCGCCGCTCTTTTGATGCTTGACAGGGAAGTGGGAAAAAGGGAGTCGGCGCAATAGGTTTCAGACTATCCGCATATTTTGTAAAAGCGGTTCTCGCCCGTTTTGGTGAAGTTTTGTCTCACAGACCCTGATACGCGATACTCTTCAGTGTTTCAAAACTGTGAATGAAAAACAGTCTGAGGCAAAACCCGAATTGAATCTTTCCGGATAATTTTCCTCATGGCGATTACGGATTTTCCGTTTTCTTGTTACCGACCGCCACTCAATGTCCCGAAACCCCGAGCATTCTGTCTATGGGCTTTTTCGCCCGCAACGCAAGTTGTTCGGGAACCTTCACCTCGTATATCTCCTCTTTGAGGGAGCGCAGAACTTTTTCAAGGGTTATCATCTTCATATACTCGCAAACCGCACCTTCGCTTGCGGGGAAAAACTTTTTGCCCGGATTGTCTTTGCGGAGCCGGTGCAGCATTCCGGTTTCGGTGGCGACTATGAACTCGTCTCCTCCTTCCCGAGCGCGTTTTGTCATTCCGGAAGTTGAGAGAAAACTCACTTCTTCCGAGCCCTTATTCCGCTCGGAGTCCGCATGTTTTGAACCCGAAACGCTGTCGTAGAGATAGTGTGTTGTGCAACCGCATTCGGGATGAATCACCACCTCCGCGCCCGGATGCTCGTCTTTCATGCGCTTTATGTCTTTTACCTTGATTCCCGAATGAACATGACATTCGCCGGGCCAGATTTCCATCTCCCTTCCCGTAACCTTTGACACATAAGAACCCAGAAAGATGTCGGGAAGAAAAAGGATTTTCCTGTCCGGCGGAATGGATTCAACCACCTTGACGGCGTTGGAAGAGGTAACGCAGTAATCGCTCTCGGACTTCACAGCCGCCGAAGTGTTGACATAGGAAACAACCACCGCGTCCGGGTGTTCGCTTTTCCACTCCTTAAGCTGCTTCAGGGTGATGGTTTCCGACAGCGAACATCCCGCTCCCATGTCGGGAATAAGAATTTTTTTGTCGGGTGAAATTATGCTTGCGGTCTCCGCCATAAAATGGACGCCGCAAAAGACTATAATCTCCGCATCGGTGTGCGCGGCGGTCTGGGAAAGTCCGAGCGAATCGCCCACATAGTCGGCGACATCCTGAACCTCGGGAATCTGGTAGTTGTGAGCGAGTATGACGGCGTTTTTCTCATTTTTGAGATCCTTCACCTGTCCGGCAATTTTTTCTCTTCTGTCCGTCATTTGCAACTCCGCCGCCACAATTGAATTATAGCATACAAACGGACGGCGGTTTTGCTTTGGGGCTGTTGCGGGAAACAATTAAAAGCGGGATTTGTTGCAAAACTCCCTTCAGTGTAGTATTGTCTCTGCGGTTTTATACGGTTCCCGTATTTGTTTCAATGGAAAAACACGGCGGAAAAAAGGTTTTGATAACCGGAATTACCGGTCAGGACGGTTCTTATCTCGCGGAATTTCTTGCTGAGAAGGACTACGAAGTTCATGGCCTTGTAAGATGGAAAGCGACTGGAGTGGAAAATGAAAACCTTCAAGCCGCCATCAAAACAATGGGAAAAGAAAACCTCTCACTGCACATCGGCGATTTAGCCAACCCCGAAAGCCTGATGCGTGTAATCGCCAAAGTGAAACCCGATGAAATTTACAATCTCGGCGCTCTCGCTCATGTCGGCAGAAGCAACGACTTGCCCGAATATACGGGCGATGTGAATGGAATCGGACCCATCAGGTTGCTTGAAGCGGTCAGAAACATGGAAATGAAAGAGACCAGATTTTATCAGGCTTCAACCTCGGAAATGTTTGGTGACTCGTCGTATGAGGAAGGTATACAAAACGAACGGACCTTATTCAATCCTGAAAACCCTTACGGTCTGGCAAAACTCTACGCATACAACTCAACCGTCTATTACCGCAAGGCGTTCGGAATGCATGTTTGCAACGGCATACTCTTCAACCATGAAAGCCCACGCAGAGGAAAAGATTTTGTTACAAGAAAAATAACAATGGCGGTTGCAAACATATCAACGGGAAGACAGGAAAAACTTTTTCTGGGAAACATGGACTCAAAACGCGACTGGGGGCACTCTATGGACTATGTGCGGGGAATGTGGATGATTGTTCAACACGACAAGCCGGATGACTGGGTGCTCGCAACCGGAAAAACCAGAAGTATCAGAGAGTTTGCGGAGGCGGCCTTCTCGGTGGTGGGAATCAACATTGAATGGAAGGGGAAGGGGATTGATGAAAAGGGCGTTGACCGGAAAACCGGCAGGGAAGTCGTAGCCGTTGACAAAGCGTTTTTCCGCCCGATAGACAGAGCGAGCCTGTGCGGAGACACCTCAAAAGCGAGAAAAATACTTGGCTGGGAACCGGAGATCAGTTTTGAAGAACTGGTCGGTCAGATGGTCCAATCAGACATTGAACTCATCTCAAAACAGTAAGAACGGGGGGATTTTCTGGCCCCTTATGAAAGATTCGGTAACCGCCGAAGACAGAAAAAGTCTTTCGGATTTCGTGCTTTCATCCGGACGGCTGACAAACGGACCTAAGGTCAGAGAGTTTGAAAAAGTCTGGAGCGGGTGGCAGGGACGCAAACACTCCCTTTTCGTTTCTTCGGGAAGCGCGGCGAACTTTTTGCTGCTCGCCGGCGCCATTGAACATTACGGAATAAAACCGGGCGCAAAGGTCGCCGTTCCGGCGGTTACATGGTCAACAAACATCGCTCCGGTTATTCAGACCGGTCTCACTCCCGTTTTCTGCGATGTAAATCCGAAAAACTTTGCCATTGACGCCGGACATCTGCGAAAAATCGCGCAAGAGAATCCGGATATAAAGATCGTTTTTACAACCCATCTGTTCGGCATACCGGCTCCGGTTGACCTGTATCGGGAAATCCTGCCCGATGCCGTCTTTCTTGAAGATGTGTGCGAATCACACGGCGCGGAGATATCCGGCGGAAAAGCGGGAAATTTTTCGTCCGGTTGCACTTTCAGTTTCTATTTCGGCCATCACATGACAACGGTTGAAGGCGGAATGGTGTGCGTAGAAGACGATAAACTCTGCGAGATTCTGCGCGCGAAAAGGTCTCACGGATTGGCGAGGGAGCTCGGAGAAGAAGGGTTTGAGCGTTTTAAGTCGCAATATCCGGATGTGGACAAGGAATTTCTTTTCAGCACGGACGGCTTCAACTTCCGCAACACCGAGATGGGAGCCGTTCTCGGTCTCAGCCAGATTGAGCGTCTTGACGATATGATAGCGCGGCGCAGAGAGATTCTCGACAGGTTCACAAAGATGACATGGAAAAAGCGCCCCGACCTGTTTGACTCCTTTGAAACAGAGGGCAACAGCAGTTTCTGCCTGCCTTTTATATGTAAAAAACGCGAAATGCGCTTTGAACTTCAGCGGTTTCTCGGCGAAAACGGGGTTGAAACCCGTCCGTTGTGCGGAGGCAATCTGTTGCGCCAGCCTTTTCTCTCAAGCGGATTCGGAGAGCCGACGCTTTTTCCAAACGCGGACTATCTGCACTTTCACGGTTTTTTCATAGGAAACAACCACCTCATAACGGACGATGAAATTGAAACCATGGAAAACCTGCTGGAAGATTTTTTGAAAAAAATCCGACTTTAAGCGCATACGCTTTGCTAAATCATGTCAAGACTTATGTCCAGCGCCGGAGCGGAGTGCGTCAGCGCTCCGACCGAGACTATGTCAACGCCGGTGGAGGCGACCTCTCTGACATTTTCAAGCGTAACCCCTCCGGACGCCTCAACCCTGATTTTCCCGTTTACAAGCCGCACCGCCTCTTTCATCCGCTCCACGCTCATGTTGTCAAGCATCACGACATCGGCGCCCGCATCCACGGCTTCGGAGACCTGACACAGCTCCTTCGCCTCAACCTCAATCTTAAACCGTTCGTAGTTTTCGGAAGACTCCCGCGCTCCGAGCTTTGCCTTGTAAACGGCTTTTGCCACCCCGCCCGCAAGTTTTATGTGGTTGTCTTTTATCAGAATTCCGTCATAAAGTCCGAACCTGTGATTGCCTCCGCCTCCCAGACGCACCGCATATTTTTCAAGTTCACGAAGCCCCGGAGCCGTTTTGCGCGTGTCAACGATTTCAACTCCCGTTCCCCTGACGGCGGAGACAAATTTTGCGGTGAAAGTGGCGATTCCGCTGAGCCGTTGAAGTATGTTGAGGGCGAGCCGCTCTCCGGTGAGTATGTGCCTCTGCGAGCCGGTTATGAAAACTATTTCGGAGCCGTCTTCAAGCGTGTCTCCGTCTTCCGTGCCGTTTTCCCACACAAGGTTTTTGTCAAGTTTTTCAAAAACTCTTCTTGCGACATCAAGTCCGGCAAGGATGCCGCGCTGCTTTGAGCGCACCACGGCGCGGCAGGAAACATCGTTTTCAAAAAGCAGTTCAGTGGTAACATCCCCGTCCCGAACATCTTCACGCACTGCGATCTCTATAAGACTGTCAACTTTTTCCCGGTCAAGAACCGGCGGCTTTCTTTCAGTTTTCACAACTCCTCCCACTGCGGTTTGAGACCGTTTTTGAAATGTTTGCTGAAAACGCCGTGACGGCAAAAGCCCGGGTCCGTATCCGGAAAATCTTCCCTTGTGTGAACCCCTCTGGACTCCTCTCTCGTAAGCGCGGCGCGCGACATCATAAGGCACACATCAACCGTTGAGAGCAGTTTTCTTCCCCGCCATCCGGTCATATCCTCCGCCTCGCGGCGCGTATTTTCAAGACATGATATAAAATCTTTCATTTTTTCGCCGGTTCTGACTATGCCCAAAAACTCTCCGGCTTTTGAGGCGAGAGAGCGGCTTATCTCCTCAAATTTTACGGACTGCTTTTCGTCCGGCGGCTTTTCGTCCGGCGGCGCCGGAATGTCCGAAGAGCAATCCGCCGCGGATGCGCAAACATTTTCCACCGCTCCGCGCGCCGACCGCTTTGAAAAAACAAGACACTCAAGCAGTGAGTTGCTCGCCAGCCGGTTCGCCCCGTGCACGCCCGTGCACGCCGTTTCACCGCAGCAGAAAAGCCCTTTCAGGCTGGTTTCGCCGTCAAGTCCGGTTTTCACTCCGCCTATTGTGTAGTGGGCGGCGGGAGCCACGGGAATAGGGGAGATCAGGCAGTCAACGCCGTTTTCAAGACAGCGCCTGTATATGTTGAAAAACCTTTTTTTTACGATATCGGGACTGACGCCGGTAACATCAAGACAGACAAAGTCCCGCCCGCTGCGGCTTATTTCCGACTGTACCGCCCTTGAAACCACATCCCTCGGGGCGAGGTCGCCGAGGGGATGGTAGTTTTCCATAAACCTTCCGCCTTCGGTGTCGGTCAGTCGTCCGCCCTCTCCCCTCAGCGCTTCGGATATGAGAAAGCTTTCCCCGTCCGGCGAATGGAACGCGGTCGGATGGAACTGCACAAACTCCATGTCCATTACGTTCGCTCCCGCCTCATAAGCCATGTGGATTCCGTCCCCCTTCGCCCCGCGCGGGTTTGTCGTCCGCTCGAAAAGAGCCGCCGCGCCGCCGGTCGCAAGAATTGTGGAACGCGCCCGCACCGGAGTCCGCACGCCGTTTTCCGAAACCGTCCACGCTCCCAGACATTGCCCGCCGTCCGATATAAGACCCTCCACGGCGGTTCGCTCAAAAAGGGCGACACTCTCGGCTTTTTCAACGGACGAGATTAAAAACTCAACCATCTTTTTCCCCGTGGCGGATCCGCCCGCGTGCAAAACGCGCCGTTTGGAATGCCCGCCCTCAAGTCCGAGGTCAAAGCCGCTTGCGCCAAGGTCAAACTTCATTCCGAAATCCGCCATCTCAATCACCCTTTCCTTGCCCTCGCACACAAGAACCTCAACCGCCTCCTCAACGCACAAGCCGCAGCCCGCCTTCAAAGTGTCGTCTTTGTGCAGAAGCGTTGAATCTTCCGCGTCAACCGCCGCCGCAATTCCCCCCTGCGCCCAGTATGAGTTGCTTTCCTTCAGAGTCGTTCTCGTAACAACCGCCACCTTCGGGCCGGCGGAAGCGGCGCAAAAAGCCGCATACAGACCCGCAAGGCCGCTGCCTATCACCAGAATATCCGTTTTTAGAACCCGTCCGCTCACTGTCAAAACCCTCTCACCGCTTCGGGCTTGCGACCTTCAGCAGAATTTTCCTCAGTTTTTCAAGAATATCGGGATTTTCTATTTTGCGCCCGCCGCGTCCCGTCACATAGAAAATGTCAAAAACCTGCGCTGCTCTGGTTGATATTTTCGCGTAGTTTATTGAAACGCCCGTCTCCGCAATGGCGCGGGTTATCTCATATAGAAGACCGGGTTTGTCGTCGGCAAACAGTTCCACAATGGTCGCTTTGTCGGAAGACGCGTTGTCAAAGGCGACCTGCGGCGAACTTGCGGGAACCGCTTTGTCAAAAACGGCGGATTTTTTCCGTTTTTTCAAAACGCCGTCCAGATCCATCGCGCCCGAAAGCGCATCTTTGATGTCGCTCTCAATTTTAACCCACAGTTGCGGACTGTCCGCCGCGGACTTGCCGAGTTTGTTCACATAAAGAATGTCCAGAACCATTCCGTCCGAAGACCCCGCCGCCCTCGCTCCCAGTATGTTCAAACCGTTCGCGCTCATCGCTCCGCAAAGGGTGCAGAAAAGCTTCCGGCGGTCTTTTCCCCAGTAGATAAACTCGTCGTAGCCTTCTTTTTCATGGTGCAGAACATCGGTTGCGCTCCGTCCGCGGGCGGACTTCATAAGTCTCAAATGTCTTTCCATGTCGGCGGGGGAATGGTTGAAAAGATAAGATTCCGGCATTGTTTCCATCATCTCCCCCGCCTCGCGCTCGGTGATTTTTCCGCCGGATATGCGGGCGACCTCACCGCATACCATCTTTTTTCTCGCCGCGGCGGAAGCGGTCCGGTCTATGCGTCCCGACTCAAAAATCCTTAAAGAGGAGAAATAGAGGTCTCTCAGCAGCATGTCCTTCCAGTTGTTCCACACATCGGTTCCAACCGACCTCAGGTCGGCGAAAGTGAGAAGGTAGAGCAGGGAGAGCCGCTCTTCATCGCCCACGGAGCGGGCGAATTTTGACACAAGTTCGGGGTCGTTGATGTCTTGTTTCTGTGAAAAATCCGACATCACCTGATGGTTTGCCACAAGGAACTCCAGCACATCCGAGTCGCGCCGTGCAAGTCCGAGTCTGCGGTTTATCCTGACGACCATATCACTTCCAACCCGCTCATGCGGGGTTTTTGAATCTCCCCCCTTGCCTATGTCATGGAAAAGGCACGCGAGGTAGAGAATATCCCTGCTCACAACCGACTCGGCAACTTTGGTCAGCAGGGGGAATTCCCTCTCGTGTTCGTATTTGAAAAGTTTTTCCACCTCGTTTACGAGAAAAAGCGAATGGATGTCCACCGTGTAGAGATGGTAGGCGTTGTGCTGCATCATGCAGACCACCCTTCCGAATTCGGGTATGTAGTGGGCGAGAAACCTGAGCCGGTTCATAAGGGAGAGAATTTTGTAAACGTTCTTTCCGTTTTTCAAAAGTCCGAGAAATATACGGCTGAAATCGGGGCTGTTTCTCATGCCGTCATCAATAAGAGGAACGTGCTCCCTTATGAGTCCGCTCAGGTATCTGCTCATTTTCGCGCCGTGCCTGTCCACATACTCAAAAGCCCTTATCAGATTCACCGGCGTTTCCCTGAAAACATTTTTCCCCGTAACGGACAGAATCCCGTCGCTGATGGTAAATCCGTGTTCAAGGTGGCGGATTTTGGACCTTCGCGCCGAACCGGACTGTATGTTGGAAAACCTTTCAACAATCCGCTGAGACTGCTCGCTTACAAGTCCGGCGCGGAGGTAGTAGATTCTCATAAACTTCTCAACCGCTTTTTTTGAAGAGTCGCGGTGCCCGAAAAACCGCGCGACATCGCCTTGAAAATCAAAACTGAGTTTGTCATGCCTTCTGCCCGCAAGGTAGTGAAGATGGGAGCGCACAAGAAGGAGAAAGCTCATGCACTTCATCATCACCCTGAACTCCTTTTCGCTCATAATTCCCTTGCCGAGCAGTTCGTCAACGGTTTTGATTTTGTATTTTGCCTGGGCGACCCACAGCATGGTGTTGAGGTCCCGGAGCGCGCCTTCCGCCTCTTTCACATTGGGTTCAAGCATCCAGACGGAACTTCCGAATTTCTTCCTGCGCTCGGCCGCCTCGGCAAGTTTCGCTTCAATAAAACCGGCGGAGCAGGCGGGCATAATCTCTCCGGCGACAGTCCTTTGCAGGGTTTCATACTGCGTCTTGTCGCCCAGAACAAAGCGACCGTCAAGGAGCGAAGTCAGAGTCACAAAATCCGCATCGCACAACTCCGCGCACTGTCCGACAGTTCTCACCGCGTGTCCCACATCCAGTTTTATATCCCAGAGCGGGTAGAAAATTTCTCCGGCGACCCGCTCCGCCGTTTTTTCAAAGCCGGGCTTGTGGAGAACAAGGAGGTCTATGTCCGAAAAAGGGCACAGTTCGCCCCTTCCGTAGCCCCCCAGAGCGACCACCGACACGCCGTCGTGAATTTTTTCTCCGCCCGCCGCTTTTATGATAAACGAATCAACCAGTCTTGTTCTTTCGCGCGCAAGGTCGGTTCCCGCCCTCAGCCGGTTTGCCGCCGCGGAGGAGAAATGTTTTTTCTCTATACTTTTTGAGCCCCGGAGATAAAACTTCTTCAGTTTTTCCGTCTCCTCTTCCGTCCGTTCGGTCTGTGCCATAGATGCGCCTTTCAGGGATCCTCTTTAACGCAGTTTCAGACTTGCCGAAAGCCCGTCCCTGATTGGAATTTGAACGGTGAGAAAATCCGGGTTAGCCATAACCGCCCTGTTGAACTCAATCACCCCTTCCGCGCTCCGCGAGCCGTCCGGCAGCGCCGCCTTTCCGCCCCAGAAAGCGTTGTCAGTGATAAAAAGACCGCCTTTGCGGAGTTTTTCCCGCGCGATGGCGACTGTTTCGGGATACCTCTCCTTGTCTATGTCGTTGAAAATAATGTCAAAATTTCCGCCGGTTTTTTTCAGAATATCAACGGCGTCTCCGGTTTGGAAAGAGACCGTTTTCTCAAGTCCGGCTTTTTTCATAAACCGCTTGGCAAGAGCGGCGTTGTCCGCCGACATATCCGTGCACAAGACGGCGCCTTTGTTTCCGACCGCTTTTGCCAGCCAGTAAGCCGAATAGCCGAAACCCGACCCCATTTCAAAAACCCTGAGCGCCCCGAGCAGAAGCGCCTGCTGGAAAAGAAACCTTCCGGCAAGCCGCCCCACAATCGGGAAATTCCTTTCCGCGGCGAGAGTCTCCATTTCCAAAAGCGTCTCATCGGCGGGCGGAAACGCGTTTCCGGCAAGAGAGTTCATATACGCCTCTATTTCGGGATGCACAACCTTCAATTTCCGCTCTTTTTCTTCCCGTTTCACGGCTTTTCACCGAAGTCAACCGAAACCTCGGCAAACCCGTCCCGAATGTTTGCCGCGCGCGCGAGGACAAAAAGGAGGTCGGAAAGCCGGTTCAGGTAAACAACCGCTTCGGAGCCGGTTTTTTCCTTCCTCATAAGAAAGACGGCGCTTCTCTCCGCTCTGCGGCACACCGAGCGCGAAAGATGAAAAAACGCGCCCGCAGATTTTCCCGCGGGCAAGATGAACTCCTTCAGCGGCTCCATATCGTCAAGAAAACCGTCTATCCACTCCTCAAGCCTCCGTGTGCGTCCGGCGTCTATTCTTGGAGCGTCAACCCCTTGCGGGCTTGCAAGGTCCGAGCCGAGGATGAAAAGGTCGTTCTGAATATCGGCAAGCAGGGCGAGGATTTCCGGGTCATTGCAAAACGCGCGGGCAACGCCCAGAGACGAGTTCAACTCGTCCACATCGCCGTAAGCGGCGACTCTGGCGGAATCTTTTCCCGCTCTTGCGCCTCCGATAAGCGAAGTTTCGCCCTTGTCTCCGGTCTTTGTGTAAACCTTTGTTATACGCTTCTTTGCCACAAAAAGAGAATAGCCCAGCGTGTCCGGCAATTCAAACCGCCTCGGATTGGCGGCTTGTTTTTAAGGCAAAGTTATGTTATTTTCCCCCAAAAGTTTTTCTCTAAAGGAGTTTCTTATTATGAAACGCATCAAAAACGGACTTGTCTTTGCTTTGCTTCTGGTTTTTCTTCCGGCTTCGGTCGCAACCGGAGCGAAAACGCCCGACCCGCTTCCCGCTCCGCAGCTTGTAAAGGACGCGTGGATGTTCATTGCGGCATACAAAGCCGACCCCGAGGTTCTGAAAGATTTGCTGCCCAAAGGGCTTGAACCGCATCCCGACGGTCATGTTGTTATGAACATGTATACCGTTCCCAAAGACCTTCAGACTTCCGGCTTCGGAAAGTATTCGCTTACCTATCTGACGATTGAGTTAAAAGGGCGCGATTCGTATGTGATGGACAGAGACGCCGGTTATCCCGGAAGGTATTTTGTTCATTACTTCAACAGTTCGGAAAAGATGAGGAAGTTTGCAAAAAAGGCGGGAATTCCCGCCGAGTCGGGGGAGACAAAGACCCGAATAAGAGGCAAAAAACTGAGGGCGACTCTGAAAGCCGATGGAAAAACGCTCATCAAAGTGGAGGCAAAAATGGTTGGCGGCAAAACGCCTAAAAACCCCGAAAGCGGACACTTGAACTACTTTGGCATGAAAGGGAGAAAGGTTGTGAAATACCCAATTCCCTATATTGGCAAAACAAGGGAGATAAAAGACGCAAAGATCAAAATCACCGCGCCGAAAGGTCATCCGTTGCACAAACTCAAACCTCTTGGAGACCCGACTTGGGCGGTATGGATGAAGGCGAGTTTTGTGTATCCGCAGTTTCAGAATATTTGAGAAGGGCGGAAGTCCGGCTAGCAAAACAAAAACCTGCGCCTTATGAAAGTTCGGCGCGGGTTTTTTTTAATTCTTTGCCGGTTCATAGAGACTCTTCTGAAATCCGACAAATATGTCCCGAATATCAGCCGCCGGCTTGCCGAGTTCTTTTTGAGCATCGCCAGTGTGCCCATATTTAAGTTCAAGAAGAAAAGACAACTTTTCAATATCAAGTTCGCCCACGCCTTGCTCTATGTATTGACCGAGAACAAACTCCAGAAACTCTTTTTCTTTGTCCTTGCGGTTGGACAAAATTAAACCCTTTCGCATATCAACCCGCTCCTGTCTTGTTTCCGGTGAAATGTTAAAACCGATATACGCAAGCACATCGTAAATATCGCTTTTCTCGGCGTTCACTATGCGAGCCAACTCCCTGAGAATATCTTTTCCATAACCTCTGTCGGAAAGTTCTTTCAGCAATTTGCCTCTGGTTTCAGGACCGCTCCAAATCTCCCTGAGTTGCTCCTCATCCTTGAACAGTTCCGGCAACTCGCCGAAAAGAGACTTCACAAACTCCGCCGAAGACACTGTTCTGCCATCATTGTTGTAGAAAGATGTAACGGCGATGTGCCTTATTTCGCGCTCCTTGCCGTCAGCGAGTTTCACTTTGACCATCTTCCCCGTTTCAGGCGGCCCGCTGTCGTTAACCGTAACTTCCCCTTCTTCATTGTTATTTTCATCTCCGCCTTGCGATCTCCCGTTTGTAATCTCCACCCGCTCTTCCGGCTCGCCGTCCCATTCGGGGTCGTTAAAGTGTTCATACGCTTTAACAAAGTCGTAGATGGTAAAATAGTCTTTGCCTTCAAAAAGCCGTGTTCCCCGTCCGACAATCTGCTTGAACTCAATGACTGTTTTGACGGAACGCATAAGAACTATGTTCCTCACATTGCGGGCGTCAACGCCCGTTGTAAGTTTGCGCGAGGTTGTGAGAACTGTCGGAACGGTCTTCTCATTGTCCCGAAAGTTGGCAAGATGCTCATCTCCCATGTCTCCTTCATCCGCTGTTACGCGGACGCAGTAATTTACATCTTCAACGGTTTTAATTTGATTGATAAGGTCGCGCACCAGAAGCGCATGTTTCTGGTTTGCGCAAAAGACAATAGTTTTATGATACGGGTCTGTTTCATTCATGAAGAGTTCAACCCTTACTTTCTCTCGCTCTTTTATCTCTATACTTTTATTGAACTCATCTTCTTGATATTTTCTGCCTTGTTCAACTTCCCCTTCAATCACCTCATCGTCCGGTTCATATACATACTCATCAATCGTAGTGGCATACTGCCTTACCTTGAACGGTGTGAGGAAACCGTCGTTGATTCCTTCTTTCAGGGAGTATGTATAAACCGGTTCGCCAAAATACTCATAGGTGTCAATGTTATTGTCGCGCTTGGGTGTGGCGGTCAGTCCCAACTGAACTGCGGATGAGAAGTATTCCATTATTCCCCGCCATGAACTTTCGTCATTAGCTCCGCCTCTGTGACACTCGTCTATGACTATCAAATCAAAAAAGTCCGGCGGATATTGTCCAAAACTCGGCTTGGGGTTTCCATCCTCGTCTTTCCCTGTCATAAAGGTTTGAAAGATGGTGAAAAACACATTTCCGTTTGTCGGAACGCTCTGTCGTTTGCGGATTGAATCCGGTTTAATGCGCACAAGCGCATCATCGGGAAAACTGCTGAAGTCGTTAAACGCCTGATTCGCCAATATGTTGCGGTCGGCAAGAAACAAAATCCTCGGCAATCTTGTGGGATATTTTTCTCTTTCTTCAAAACCTTGCCGCCAATTTTTGATATTCCAGCTTGTTTGAAAAAGTTTCCAAGCGATTTGAAAAGCGATTCCCGTTTTTCCCGTTCCGGTCGCAAGTGTAAGAAGAATGCGGTCTTTTCCCGCCACAATTGCCTCAAGTGTTTTTGTGATGGCGTTATGCTGATAGTAACGCTCCTCCCACTGTCCGCCCTTGTTGTTGAAGGGCACTTTGGAAAACTGCTCTCTCCAGAAACTTTCCTGCTCCGCTCTCCCGCCGTATATGGAATTCCACATTTCGTCCGGCGAGGGGTAGTCCTCAACATCTCCTTCCTCTCCGGTTTCCATGTCAACCCGATAGATTCCCTTTCCGTTTGTGGAAAATGCGAAACGGGTTTGCAGTTTTTCGGCATACTTCTTTGCCTGAGACAGCCCTTCGGTAACGGCTTTCGTGTCCGCCTTTGCCTCAATAACGGCAAGTTTCTGATTCCGGTAAACAAGCACATAATCGGCAATGTCCCTGTCGTCTCTTCTCCCCCCTCCTTGAAGCCGTCCTTTAGTGATGAGCTCACGGCGGATACTGCTTTTGTCAATCACGCCCCAGCCCGCCACTTTCAAAGTCGGGTCAATCAGTTCTGCTCTGGTTTCCGCTTCGTTCATAGTTCATTAGAATACAGACTAAAATTTGTAATTCGCGGAAAAATTGAATTGTTTTAGCAACCATACCAATTTCTGACACTCAATATTTTCCTGTTGGCAAATTGCAGGGATCTTTTTGAAAAGTTTTCCGTCATTTTGAGAAGGTGTTTCTTCACTAATCACAATTCTGGAATTCCGTTCTTCCATGCAAAAAGCAATAATCTGAAAATCTGCACCGCTTATATATCGTTGTTTCTCTTGTTCAAATTGGTCCATATTCAGATTATTTTTCTGTTTGGGAACAACCCAGTTTTCATCTAATTTGGAATGATGTGTTTTATCAGCTGTAATGTCTTTGATTTTGGGAATTTTCTTATCTCTCTCTAAAAATGGGTATTTTTTCAAAACTAATCCCTTAGAGACCCTTTGCAATTCATCAAAAACCTTGTTGAGCACGATAAAATCTTCTTTCTGAAAATTATCCTGAAGAAACTTTTCAATCACACCGTTATCAAATGGAGCAAAATATTTCGCCAAATCAAGAAGAGAGGAAGTGTCAATACAATACTTTTTATCCATAAATAATTTCCTCTATAGTTTTCTTATTAAAATGGGATAGCAAATCATATTCTTCTACAACTCCCTCGTAGAAAGCGGAAGTGTAAATACTCTCTTCCAAGGGTGAAGTTATTGGTTTAGCTGGTCTTCTCGGAGAATTATCATTTTCTTTAGATATTTCTCTTTCTTGATTTTTAATTTCTTCTTTCTGTTTGTATTCTTTATCCAGTTCCTCTTTAAGAAGAAAATACTTCTCCCAAGTAATTTTTCTGTTTGTGGCAAGATGTGTAAACAAAGCCATTCGACTTATATGATTGTTTCGTGAAATATGCAGAATTTCTCTGCTGTCATGTTTTACAGAATCTTTCGAGAGTTTGTCTATTTTTTTAGAAACTTCCCTTCCAATCAAAAAATGAAAAGCAAATTCATCGCACCATTTTTCTGTCCGATCTCTTTCTTTTGGAAACCGGATTTTGTCCAACTCTTCTTCCTCCAATAGATAATGACCCAATTCATGAGACAGAGTAAAAATTTCTCTTTTGAAATTTTTTTGATTGCGCTTAATGACAATAGTATTAGGTGCTATAAAAAAGCCGTCTATATTGGCTTTGTCTTTTTTATTCCATGTCTCCACAAACTCAAAAACTAATATATTTTGTAGAGCAAAATTGTGAATCAGTTTTTTCAGAAAATCCCTTTCTTTTTTATGATTCTCATCAAGATGTATCTTCTCTCTTATCTGATAAGCTACACTCTGTGGTTTGTCGGAAACCTTATATTTCGGTAATTTGCGCCTTGTGGAATAGTTGGATAATTTGCACAAGGCAGACAACGAATAAATTCTGCTTTCCATTTCGTTAACAATTTTCCTGTCTCCCAAATTCAAATTGATGTTAAAGTTTTTCTTTCTAAACAATATGCTACTTTTTCTATTTTTATCAATCGGATTTGGGTCTGTATAGAAAGAGAGTCCTTTTTTAAAAGTCTTATCAATTTTTTTGAGATGGCTTTCCTTGATTTCGTTGGAAAAAATCTCTTTGTCTTTGATTGGATTTTGTAATCCCTCGCTTATGGATTGCAGTAAAGCATCTCGATCGAGACCAAAAAGAGCCATCATATACTCAATTCTCTGGGGATTTATTACTATTTTTTTCATCTGGTGACGCTTTTTGGTTTTCAAGTAGTCACCTGAACTTTCTTTCTTCTTGGTCACGCTCTGAACCTCCTTGCAGTCCGCTTGATTATAATATACCTGTTTTGTCAAGTATATAAATTTCCCAAGGATTTGTTCCGTTTGTAAATGCTCACACTTGCACGGTTGACTTGGAAGATGGTTTAACCTGCCATAATGATCTCAACTATAAACCGGAAGGCCATAGTATGGGACAAATCGGTTTTCATTCACTATCTATTCTACCTATTGGCTAATTTTAGTCTGCATTCAATTTACCATCAAACGCTTTTTTCATAAGAGACTGTCTGAGTTCTTCCAAATTTTCTATCTTTTGCTGATAAGTTTTTTCAAGTCTTTTTGTTTTCTCGGTGAGAACATTCAATTCAGAGACAATGCGTTTTTGTTCGGAGAGGGGTGGGAGAGGGATTTTGATTTGTTCAATTTGTTTTTTGTTAATTGAATCAAATACTGCACCGCTACTTCCTTTAACTTGACCTTCAATTGATTTTAAGCAGTAAAACAAAAATATCTGATTGATTTTTTTTGGTTTTATTGCTGATAATCCACGACCAATACAGATTTTTTGTGTTGCAAGATTCACTGGTCCAACTGGTGCACGAACAGACATCAGAATATCGTTTTTACCTGCAAGTTTTTTTGCTTTGGTCGTCCATTTCTTTGGTTTGCCTATAAACATTTCCGTAAATTCAGATTTCCCTTGATAGAAAGGCAACCCTTCTCCTTTCCTGTTGTAATATTTCCCTTCTGGAGATTGTCCTGCAATGATTTCCGCAATTTCTCCTGTATTTACCATTTGCCACCTTCCATTCCTTAAAACATCATTCAGTCTGCTGTCAAAAATTTCCTGTGTATTTTTAATATTCTTTTCCGTATTGGCAATTGCTTTTGATATTGCCCCAAGCGTTTTATCAAGGATTGCGACAATGCGTTTTTGTTCTGAGAGTGTAGGGAGGGGAATTTGTATTTCAGCAAGTGCTTTCTTTGATAATTCTTTAAATGTGGTTCCGACACCTAAGTCATTTAGAAGTGAACGATTGGCTTTTAAAAAGTAAAACAGAAATTTACCGTCAGCTTCTTTCAAAGGTATCAACCCTCTGCAACCTTGATTAAATGCCATATTAACTTGATTTATCGCCACATGTCCTATGGGTGCGCGAGTGGATAAAATTACTGAGTTTGCAGGAATAACCTTTGCCGATGATTTTTTCAATCCCAACGAACTTATTGTTCTACTTGTATTGCTAACATAATCGTTTTGTAATTGTCCCATATCTTTGGGTGTAACCCATTGAATACTGCCTTGCCAGTATTTGTTAATTGAACTTTTTGGTGTGCCACCGTTTACAATTTCCGTTGCTTCACCCAGCCGTTTAAGGTTCCACCCTTCCGGCAACACATTGTTGTAATCGGCAAATCTCTGTTGCCGGCGGATGTCTTTTTTGTCGCTCATTTTAGTCATTGTATCACTTTCCGAATATCTTTAAGCAGTTTTTCCGCCTCTCTGTCAAGCTGCTTTATTTCTTTGCAGATTTTGTCGGGAGAACGCAGCGGCGCCGCTTTCGGGGCAAACGGATTCTTTACGGACAAATCAAAACTCTCCTTGTTCACATTTTCCATGCCGACCGTCCATGATCTTTCCGAGTCCTCAAACTTCTTTTGCAGTTTTACAAACTCCGCAAGATCTTCGTCATTAAGCGGTTTAGTCTTTCCGAGTTTCCTTCCGGGATTGAGTTCGTAATACCAAATCTTTTTTGTCGAACTTCCTTTGACAAAAAACAGCACAACGGTCTTTACGCCCGCACCGAGGAATGTGCCTTGCGGACAGTCAAGAACTGTGTGCAAGCTGCAACTTTCAACAAGTTCGCGGCGCAGAGATTTTGATGCGTTGTCCGAACCTGAAAGAAAAGTATTTTTAATCACAACCGCAGCCCTGCCTCCGGCTTTGAGAGACTTGATAAAATGCTGAAGAAAAAGAAACGCCGTCTCTCCCGTTTTTATTGGAAAGTTATGCTGAACCTCTTTCCTTTCCCTGCCTCCAAACGGCGGATTGGCGAGGATTATATTGTGGCGGTCTTTTTCTCCAATATTGGCGATATTTTCGGCAAGCGTGTTCGTATGTATGACATCGGGCGCGTCAATACCGTGCAGTATCATATTCATAATTCCGATTATGTATGCGAGCGCCTTTTTCTCTTTTCCGTGGAAAGTCCGGGTTCTGAGAGTCTTAAGTTGACTTGTTGTCAACTTGCCCGCTCTCATGTAGTCATGCGCTTCGCACAGAAAACCCGCCGAACCGCAAGCCCCGTCGTAAACTGTCTCTCCAATTTTGGGAGCGATAACTTTCACCATCGCCCGTATAAGAGGGCGCGGCGTGTAATACTCTCCGCCGTTGCGCCCGGCGTTGCCCATATTGCGAATTTTTTCCTCGTAAATCTGGCTCAGTTCGTGTTTTTGCTTCTGGGAACCGAAGCAGAGTCCGTCAATAACTTGAAGTGTGTCCCTAAGCAAATAGCCGCTGCTGAACTTGTTTCTTATTTCGCTGAAAATCTCCGCTATTTTGTATTCTATCGTGTCCGCTCCGTCCGCTTTGTTCCTGAAACCCTGAAAATAGGGAAACAGGTTTTCATTAACAAAATCCAGCAAATCCTTGCCGGTAAGACCCCTGTTGTGGTCAACGGAACCGTCTTTGTTTTTTGGAACAGCCCAACTTGACCAGCGGTAAGGTTTGTCAATAAGAAATTTGTATTTTCTGCCTTCAAGCTCGGCTTTATCCGCCCTCTCACTCTCCAAGTCGTCAAGATATTTCAGAAAGAGCAGCCAAGAAGTTTGCTCCGTGTAGTCCAACTCGGTCGCGCAACCGGCGTCTTTCCAAAGTATGTCATCTATGTTTTTGAATGCCTGTTCAAACATGTGGGTAAAGAGGGATTTTACAGCACTTTGAGTGTTTTGACACCTTAACCGTTCCTTTTATCCCAATTCGGCAAAACCAAAGAAGGCGGGTTCACCCTTCCGCCACCGCGTTGTTATACGCCTCAATCACATCCCTTCTGGAAAGAATCCCGACAATTTTCCCAGAACCTTTTGACTCCACAACGGGAAGAATTTCCGCAGGTTTCTGTCCCAGAATCTTTACAACCTCATACAGATTGTCATCAGGGCAGACCGTTGTCACATTCAGGGTTGCAAGCTCCTTGACCAGTATCAGATCCTTCAAATCCTCCTGAAAAAGCCACTGACGAAAATCCTGTATGGAAACTATGCCGGTGAGAAGCCCTTCCGAGTTTACAACCGGAAAGGTTGTGAACTTGCTCTGCGGAACATGCTCAATGAGTTTTCTCAGTTTTGCATTTTCGTCAATCGTCTCGATGTTTGTTCTCATAACATCCCTGACGCGCAAAGAGTGCAGACTCTCGTTTTCTATGTCGCTTATTTCAACGCCTTCTTTTTTCAACGCAAGAACATCAATTGAGCCGCCGGCAAAAGTCCGCGCCAGCATCCAGCTTACGACCGTGCATGACATGGCGGGAACAATTATCTGATAACTGTGCGTGAGCTCTATTATCAAAAATATGGAAGTCAGCGGCGCATGCGTTATCGCCGCGAGAAAAGCGCCCATGCCGATTGTGGTGCAGACAGAGTTTATGCCGACCGGAGCGGACACGAAATTTGACATTATTTTTGCAAACGCCCCGCCGGTTGCCGCGCCAATAAATATGGAAGGCGCAAACAACCCCCCGGGCCAGCCGGAACCGATTGTTACCGAAGTCGCAACCGGCTTGAGAAGAACAATCACCGCCAAAGCGACAAGCGACAGATTTCCCGTGAGAATTTCCCGCACGTGCTCGTAACCGTTGCCGAGAATGTCGGGCGACAGCAGCGCAACGCCTCCCAGAGCCGCCGCGCCCGCAAGAAGCCGTATCTTCCGGTCTCCTATCCTTGAAAACAGGTCTTCGGTTGCGGAAAACATCTTCATAAAACCCGCGGCGAGTAAACCCGTTGCGATTCCCAGAGGCAGGTAGAAAAAGGCGAGGTCATGGACGCTGAACGCTTCCATTGTGAAACCCGACATCTCAAAAAGCGGCTTGCTGCCTTTGAGGAAATACGAAACCGCAGTTGCCGAGACAGACGATATGACTATCGGAATGAAAGTCGCCGACCTCAGGTTTCTGAGCAGGATTATCTCTTCGGAGAACAGCACTCCCGTAATCGGAGCGTTGAAGGTCGCCGCTATTGCCGCCGCCGCTCCGCACGCTATGAAGGTGCGAATGTTTGATTTGGAAAGTCCGAACCGCTCTCCGGTCGCGCTGCCGATTGCGCCCCCTATCTGCGCTATCGGTCCCTCCTGTCCGGCGGAGCCGCCGAACCCCAGAGTTACAACCGAGGCAACCGCTCTCACAACCGCTTCGCGCCCCCTGATTATGACGCTTCCGAGGTTGACCCTTTCAATGAATCTCGGAAATCCGAAACCGAGCAGGTCGGAGGGCGCAAACGGGATCTTTGAAATCGCAATAAGCAGAACCGCTCCGAGCGCAATCGGCGCAAACACGGCGATTCCTCCGTCCGCAAACGGCTTGACCGCAAGACGGTATACGGTCTCGTAGGAGATTGTGAACAGATAGTTTGCCAGTCCCGCGAGAATTCCTATCAGCAAAGCGCCCGCCGTCAGCAGGTTCTGCTCCCTTGAGAAAGAGCCGCTCCTTTTCATTGAAGCCCCGTTTGAACTTTACGGCAAAAGGTCTTAAGATATGAAATGCAGGTCAATTTACTCCGTCCTTATGAGATGATTCCATGATTGAACATATCCAGCACGGCACCCAACATCTGTCCGCAGGCGGTTTTCTGCTGATTCTATCTCTTGTGTTGATTGTATCCAAGTTTTTCGGGGAAGTGGCGGAGCGCCTGAAACAGTCCGCCGTTCTCGGCGAGCTTGTGGCGGGGGTGGTTCTGGGCGGCGGACTTCTGGCGATTATGCCGTCGGCTCCGTCCGATGCGGGTTATCAAACTTTTCATCTTATCTCCGAACTCGCCGTTGTGGTGCTTCTCTTTGAGATAGGGCTTGAGACCGAACTCAATGACATTCTGAAAGTCGGTCCCACTTCCGCCGTTGTTGCGATTATCGGGGTTGTGGTTCCTTTTTTGCTCGGATTTATGTTTGTTCAGGGCATTGCGTCCTACGGCTTGATGACGATGGGGCAGTCCGATGTTTTCCTTATCGCCCTCACCGCCGGCGCCACCATGACCGCCACAAGCGTCGGCATAACGGCGAGGGTTCTTTCGGACATTAAACAACTGGCCTCAAAGGAAGCGAAGGTAATACTCGGAGCGGCGGTCATAGACGATGTGATAGGGCTTATCATTTTAAGCGTCGTGAGCGGACTCATACAGTCCGGGACGATGAGCGGCGTTTCTTTTGCGCATGTGGCTCTTGTGTCCGTCAAAGCTTTCGGGTTTCTGGCGGCGGCTATTGTTCTCGGCAATCTTGTGGTGGTCAGGGTGTTTTCCTTTGTGAGTCGTCTCAAAACAATGGGGGCGATTGAGATAACCGCCCTCGCGGTCGCGTTTCTTTACGCTTACACCGGGGAGCGAATTGCCGAGGTCGCTCCGATAGTGGGAGCGTTTGCCGCCGGTCTTGTCATAAGAAAGTCTTCCTGTTTCAAGGAGGTGGAGCGCGGGGTCAAGAGCATTTCCGTTTTTCTGGTTCCCGTGTTTTTTGTGTCGGTGGGGGCGCAGGTTGACATCGGCGTTCTCAACCCGTTTGCGGAGGGCAATATTCTTGTTATAGTGGTGGCGCTTGCGCTGTTTGTCATTGCGGTTTTCGGCAAGTATGTAAGCGGTTTCGGCGTGTTCAGGGGAAATGTGAGTAGAAAGATTGTCGGAATAGGAATGATACCGCGCGGAGAGGTGGGTTTGATTTTTGCTCAAGTCGGCTACAATAACGGAAAAGGAGTTTTTGATTCAAAATTCTTTTCGGCCATTGTGCTGATGGTTATGCTTACAACTTTTATAGTTCCGCCTTTGCTTCAGAGGGCTTTTAGTAGCGCCGCGGAAAAGGAAAGCGACGCTTCCTGAGCGGTTTTAAGCGAATTTAAAAATGAAAAGGTTATCGGGAAAATATTTTCTGACAGCACTGCTTGCCTTTGCATGCGGCACGGAGCGGGTTTTTGCGGCGGGCGATTTGATAACCGCGGACAAAACGCTGTTTGTGCAGTTTGCCATTTTTCTCGCGGCTCTCTACCTGCTCAACGGCTTGTTTTTCAAACCGCTGATGGATATTGCGGACAGGAGAGACTCCGCCACTTCCGGCTCCGGAAAGGAAGCGGAAGAGCTTGTGAAAAAATCCGAAAAGATGACCGCCGAGTATAACGGGGCGATAAAACAGGCAAGAGAGCAGGTGCTTGCCGAAAGGGCTCGGATTACAAAGACCGCGCTTGCCGAAGCGGAAGAAACAGTTTCCGCCGCAAGGGACGAGGCGCGTTCGCTTCTTGAAAAACGGACCGCCGAACTGGCGGTTCAGGTTGAGAAGGTGAAAGAGAAAATGAGGTCTGAAATAGAGGACATTGCGGGGCTTATAACCCGTGCGGTGAGGGTGGAGTCCAAAGATGTTTGAAATCAACCTGCTTGCCGCCGCCGGAGAAGCGGCCGGAGGGGGGGCGCATTTTAACTGGGCTTATGTGGGCAAACACGCTTTCAATCTTACGGTGCTTGTCGGCGCGCTTTTTTATGTTCTGAAAAAACCGGTTTCGGCGTTTATGAAATCGCGCAGAGCGGACATGTCGGCACGGTTTGAAGAGTCCGAAAGGAAACTGAACGAGGCGAAAAAACTTTTTGAGGAATGCTCGGAAAAACTTGACAACATCAAGTCCGAGACCGATTCGCTTGTTTCCTCAATAGCGGAGCAGGCTCAGACGGAAAGGGAAAACATACTGCGCCGCGCCCGCCGGGAGAGGGAGGAGATACTTAAAAGCGTATCCGAGAGCGTCGGATTTGAAATCGCAAAGGCGAAAGTTGCAATCAGGCGGGAGGCGGTTTCGGTCTCAATGAGAATTGCCGAGCAGAAACTGAAAACGGAAAACGGCGGAAACGCCGCTTCGGTCAAAGGTTTTGTGGACCTGCTTGAGGAGGGCAAATGGCTTCAGTCGTAAAATTGAAAGATCTGGTTGACGCCCTTGCGTCTCAATGCGCGGAATCTCCGGACGGCTCGTTTGACGGTTGCGTTTCCGAGCTTGAACGGTTTTTCGGCGATATTGACGGCAACAGACTTCTGAAAAAAGCCCTTGAGAGTCCGGTAATTCCGGTCGGCGAGAAAATTGCCGTGCTGGACGAACTGTGCCGGTCGCACGGATTTTCCGTTATTGCGCGAAACTTTCTTGCGATGGTTGCGGAATTCGGCAAGTTAAGGGAGCTTTCCGTGCGCCGGCGCTCCGTTACGGACAGACTCCGGTCCGCCGGTGGCGCGGTAAAAGCCACTGTTACGGTGGCGCGTCCCGTAAGTGGCGCGGACGAGGAGCGGATAAGGGAGGCGGTCGCGCGTCTTGCGGGCGGAGCGGAATCCGAGGTTCAGTTTGTTGAAGATTCGGACATAATAGGCGGTATTGTGGTGAGGATTGGAAACAGCATTTACGACGACAGCGTCAGAACTCATCTGGACGGGATGCGTTCGATGCTTTCAAAATAACATTTTCGGCAAGGAGAAAAAAATGCAGGGTCAGATTAAAGCGGACGACATAGGGGAGATACTGAAAAAGAGAATCGGCGACTATGAGCGCAAGTTTGAAACCTCCGAGGTGGGAACCGTTATCTCGGTTGGTGACGGAATTGCCAGGGTTTACGGGCTTGACAACGCGATGGCGGGAGAGCTTGTGGAGTTTCCCGGCGGCGTGATGGGGCTGGTTCTCAACCTTGAGGAAGACAATGTCGGCGTTGCGCTGTTCGGAGAGGAGAAGGGGATAAATCAGGGCGACATTGTAAAGCGCACGGGCGGAATAGCGCAGATTCCCGTCGGGGAAGCCGCGCTCGGAAGAGTCGTGAACTCTCTGGGAATGCCGGTGGACGGCAAGGGTGAAATAGACGCCTCCGGGATGAAAAGTCTTGAACTCAAAGCCCCCGGCGTTGTTTTCAGGCAGTCCGTAAATGAGCCGCTTCAGACCGGCATAAAGGCGATTGACTCAATGATACCGATAGGGAAGGGGCAGAGAGAACTTATACTCGGCGACCGGCAGACCGGCAAAACGGCAATCGCCATTGACGCGATAATAAACCAGAAAGGCGGCGATGTCAGTTGCATATATGTCGCAATAGGGCAGAAAAAATCCAATGTCGCCCAGGTTGTGAACAAACTCAGGGAGCACGGCGCGATGGAATACACCACCGTTGTTATAGCTTCGGCGAGCGAGCAGGCGCCCTTCCAGTTCATAGCGCCGTATGCGGGATGCGCTCTCGGGGAATACTTCAGGGACAGCGGCAGGCATGCGCTTGTCATTTACGACGACCTTACAAAACACGCCTGGGCATACAGGCAGCTCTCCCTTCTGCTCAAACGCCCTCCGGGACGCGAGGCGTATCCGGGGGATGTTTTCTATCTCCACTCGCGCCTTCTTGAGCGCGCGGCAAAAATGAGGGACAAAGACGGCGGCGGCTCGCTGACGGCGCTTCCCATAATTGAAACTCAGGCGGGGGATGTTTCCGCATACATACCGACAAATGTCATCTCCATAACGGACGGTCAGATATACCTTGAGAGCGACCTTTTCTATTCGGGAGTGAGACCCGCAATCAATGTCGGGCTTTCGGTTTCAAGGGTCGGCGGTTCGGCGCAGATAAAGGCGATGAAGAAGACGGCCGGAACTTTGCGGCTTGAACTCGCCCAATACCGAGAGGTTGAGGCGTTTTCCCAGTTCGCCTCCGACCTTGATAAAATCACCCAGGACCAGCTCGCCAGAGGGGTGCGGCTTGTTGAGATTTTGAAACAAGACCAGTTTGTTCCGCTTCCCGTGGAGAAACAGGTGCTGTCCATATTCGCCGTAACAAAGGGCTATCTGGACGAGCATCCGGTCTCTTCGGTGCGCTCTTACGAGAAGGAGCTTTTTGATTTCTTTGAAGCCAAACACATAGGGCTTCTTGACGAGATAAGGGACAAAAAGGAAATATCGGAAGAACTTGAGCAGCGCGTGACGGCCGCTCTTGAGGAACTGAAAACCAGAACCGCCGATTTGGCGCAAACAGGATAAACGATGCCGAGTCTTAAACAGATAAGCACCAAGATAAACAGCGCCAAAGGCACAAGGCGCATAATGAGCGCGATGAAACTTATCGCGGCGGTAAAACTGCAGAGGGCGCAGTCTCTTCTGAAGTCGCACCGCGTTTATGCCGACGCCTACACGAAAATCGCCGCCGGAGTTTTGAACACTTGCGAGCCGGAAATGCACCCGCTCCTTTTGCGTCCGGAGGAGAAGAAAAAAGCGCACATAGTGTTTCTCACCTCGGACAGGGGGCTGTGCGGAAATTTCAACAGCGTCCTCATCAAGGGGCTTGGCTCCATGCTGAACGAAAGGGCGTTTGACAAAGACGGCTTGAAACTGACCTTTCTCGGAAACAAGGGGAAAGACCACTTTTCCCGATACGGATTTTCCCACGGGGCTTACTACACCGGAGTCAACGAAGACAACTGCGCCGAAATTGCGGGCGAACTGTCGGCGCTGTTTTCAAAGGAGTTTGTGGAAAGGCGGACCGACGAGGTGATTGTGGTCCACAGCAGTTTTATTTCCACGCTGTCGCGGCAAACGGTTTTTGAGACGGTTCTTCCGCTTGAAATCCCCTCGGACGATGACGTGCGGGACTTGGGGGACTGCATTTTTGAGCCTTCAAAGGAGAAGATAGTTGACGACCTGATACCGGGTTACTTGAAACTCAGAATGGAGAAAGCCGTGCTGGAATCCCTCACAAGCGAGCACGCGGCGCGCATGACCGCAATGGAGAGCGCCACGAACAACGCGGACGACCTGATAAAGAACCTTACACTGTTATTTAACAAAACAAGGCAGGCAATAATAACCACTGAGCTTATGGACATTGTGAATGGAACGGAAGCTCAGAAAGAAGGAGGAAACGATTAGAATGGATGGAAAAGTTGTTCAGGTGATGGGTCCCGTGATTGATGTTGAGTTTCCCGAAGGCAAGCTGCCGGATATTTACCGTGCGCTGAAGATTACGAACCCCTCCATAAATTCGCTGGAATGGAATCTTGTTCTGGAGGTGGTCCAGCAGATAGGCGGAAACCGTGTGCGTTGCGTTGCGATGGACTCAACCGAAGGGCTTCAAAGGGGGCAGAAGGTTGTTGACACGGGCGGAGGAATAACCGTTCCCGTCGGCGAGGGGGCTCTCGGAAGACTGATAAATGTTGTGGGAGAGCCGATTGACGAGGGAGGTCCGATTGACTCGCAAGAGCGCTGGCCCATTCACCGTCCGGCGCCGGAGTTTGTTGACCAGAGCATAAAACTTGAGCTTTTTGAGACTGGAATCAAGGTTATAGACCTGCTCGCCCCTTTCCTGAAGGGAGGCAAGATAGGGCTGTTTGGAGGCGCCGGAGTCGGCAAAACGGTTCTTCTCATGGAGTTTATACACAATGTCTCCAAGGAATACGGAGGCGTTTCCGTGTTCGGCGGCGTGGGGGAAAGAACCCGCGAGGGCAACGATTTGTGGATGGAGATGAAGGAGTCCGGAGTTTTGGGCAACACCGGTCTTGTTTTCGGTCAGATGAATGAGCCGCCCGGAGCGCGCGCAAGGGTCGCTCTTACGGCTCTTACTCTCGCCGAGTATTTCAGGGACGCAAAGAATCAGGATGTGCTTCTGTTTATAGACAACATTTTCCGCTTTACTCAGGCGGGTTCGGAAGTGTCCGCGCTTCTTGGGCGCACGCCGTCCGCGGTGGGGTATCAGCCGACTCTTTCCACCGATTTGGGAGAGCTTCAGGAAAGGATTACATCCACCGTAAACGGTTCCATCACTTCCGTGCAGGCGATATATGTTCCCGCGGACGACCTGACCGACCCCGCTCCGGCGACCACTTTCGCCCATCTGGACGGCACAATCGTGCTCTCCAGGCAGTTGACCGAACTCGGAATATATCCCGCGGTTGACCCTCTTGACTCCACCTCGCGCATACTTGAGCCGAAGGTTCTCGGCGAAGAGCACTACAGGGTCGCCCGCAATGTGCAGGAAGTGCTTCAGCGCTACAAGCAGTTGCAGGAGATAATAGCCATCCTCGGTATGGACGAACTTTCCGAGGAGGACAAAATTACGGTGTCAAGAGCCAGAAAACTCCAGAGATTTCTTTCCCAGCCGTTCTTTGTCGCGCAGCAGTTCACCGGAACTCCCGGCAAGTATGTTCCCGTCAAGGACACGGTGGAGGCGTTTGACGAGATTCTCTCCGGCGCAATGGACGATGTTCCCGAACAGGCGTTCTATATGGTGGGCGGCATTGACGAGGTGCGGGAAAAAGCCGCAAAAATGGTCGCCTGACGGAAAAGAGCATTGGCATCCGAAACACTCACACTGAAGGTTATCACACCGTCCGGGCTCGCCCTTGAGGAGCGGGTTGACGATGTTGTGATTAAAGGCGACTTGGGGGAGTTCGGAGTGCTCCCCGGACATGTGTCCATGATTTCCGGCGTGGTCGCCGGCAGAATCAGATTTACAAACTCCGGGGGCGTCAAGACCTTCATAGTTCACAGCGGCATGGCGGAAGTCCGCGATGACACGGTAACCGTTCTCACCGAACTGCTGGAAAGCCCTGATGATGTTGATGTTTCCGCCGCCTCAAAAGAGGCGGAAGAACTGAACCACAGGCTGGAAAGCGGGGGACTTTCCGAGGAAGACCGCAAACTCCTGTCCCGCCGTCTCCTTCTCGCCCGCGCTCGCGCGGGAATCTCTTAAACCTCAAGTTTCACTCATTGCATAAAAGTGAAAATCCCGACCGGAAGTTTTGTTCCGGTCGGGATTTTCAAAAGGAGGATTGAGGAGAAGTTTCCTTTTCCTATCTCATCCGCACTTTGAGTAGCCGCATGTTCTGCAAGTTACGCATCCCGATTCAAAAGCGAGGGATGAACTGTCGCATTCGGGGCAGCTGGCAAGCGGCAGGTCTTTCTGCGTTGCCACGGCTTCGCCCTCTTTTACGAAATGTCTTTTCAGCACCGCCGCGACAGCGTCGGGGATTGACATAACCAGTGTTCCTTCCGAGAAAACCGGGGAAGCGCCGCCGATTCCCTCAAGTTGCTCCACTATCTGTTTCGCGCTGATTCCGGCTCTGAGCCCCAAAGAGGCGAGACGGCCGATCGCTTCGGCGTCCGCCATCGTCGTGTAGCCGGATTTGCCTATTTGAACAAACACTTCAAACGGTTTGCCATCCGAAGTGTTGACCGTAACATACAGGTTGCCGTGTCCGGTGCACACAACTTCCGTGAAGCCGTTGAGGACCTGCGGTCTTTCCTTTTTCTCTGCAGGAAGTTTTTTTGAGGGATGAGGAGACGAGGTGAGGTTGGGGTGAGTGGCTTGTGAAATCTCCCCATCCCTATTCTTTTCATTTCCTTCCTGCTTTGTAATCAAAATTCCATCTCTTGAGCCTTCTCTGTAGATTGTTACGCCTTTGCAGCCGTTCTTCCATGACTGGAAGTAGATTTTTTCAACCTCTTCAAGCGATACGTCTTGAGGAAGGTTCACGGTGCTGGATATGCACGAATCTATGTGTTTCTGTATCGCGGCTTGCATGCGAACCCTGAACTCCGGCTTGATGTTGTGTGAAGTTACAAAGGTTTTAGGCAGTTCTTTTTCATCGGAAACGCCCGCTTTTTCCATATACGAGCCGACCAGAGGGTGGTAAACCGTGAATTGCTCTTTTGAGAGAGACTCCGACCTTCTGAAGTAGGAAAGGGCGAATATGGGCTCTATGCCGCTTGAAGTGCCTGCGAGAACCGAACCGCTTCCCACGGGCGGAACGGTCAGTATGCATGCGTTTCTCAAGCCGTTCTCTTTGACTCTTTCAAGAACTTCTTCGTCAAGGGAGTCAATAAACGGGCTTGTAAAATGCTTTTGCGGGTCGTATGCGGGAAAAGTCCCCTTCTCTTCGGCGAGTTTGGAGCTTGCCGCGTAAACGGTGTTCTTTATGTGGCTGAAAGTGTTGTCAGTGAACCCAATCGCTTCGTCCGAGTCGTATTTTTTGCCCAGTTTTACAAGCATGTCCCCAAATCCCGTAAAGCCCACGCCTATCCGCCTTGAAAGCTGCGAGGCGGAGGTCTGGCTGGCCAGCGGATGCTTCTTTTCGTTGTAGTCCAGTATGTTGTCCAGAAAACGCACCGAGTATGAGAGCGAACGGTCAAGGGTTTCCCAGTCAACATGCGCGTCTTTTGTGAACTCATCCTTTACAAACAGACTGAGGTTGATATTGCCGAGGCAGCAGTTTCCGTAGTTTTCAAGCGCCTGCTCGCTACACGGGTTGACCCCTTCAACTTCCATTCCGCCGTATTCGGTCGGCGAAAACCGTTTGACTGCGTCCCAGAAAATAAGCCCCGGCTCCGCTGAAGACCATGCGGACTTTACAAGCCGCTTCCAGATATTCCTTGCTTTGACGGTTTTTCTCATCCTCACCTTTTCATTTTCGTATTCAAGGTCAAAATCGCCGTCTTCCTCAACCGCTTTCATAAACTTGTCCGAAACCTTCACCGATATGTTTGCGAACTTGACCTGCGACCTGTCCGAGTCGTTTTTAATGTCCAGAAAGTCAACTATGTCCGGGTGGTTCACATCTATTGTTATCATCAGGGCGCCCCGTCTTCCCGCCTGACCGATTGTTCCGGTCGTGGTGGAAAGGAGATCCATGAATGACACCGCTCCGGTGGAGTGAATTGCCGAGTTGTTAACCGGCGCTCCCTTGGGTCTGAGAACAGAAATATCCGTTCCGACCCCGCCCCCGAACGAGTAGGTTCTCGCCGCTTCCTTGCACCACTCAAAGATTCCTTCTATGGAGTCTTCCCTTATGGGCATAAAGTAGCAGTTGAGAAGCGTTGAGCGCCTTTCCTGTCCGGCGCCGAAAAGGACTCTTCCTCCGGGAATAAAGCGGAAATCGGACAGAAGCCAGTTGAATTTTTCCGACCACTCCTCTCTCAGTTCCTCCGTTTCTTCCGCGGATGCCATTTCCGTTGCGACCCTTTTCCACATCTGTTCGGGCAGAGTCTCAACCGTGGCGCCGTCAGCGTCTCTGAGGGCGTATTTCTCGTAGAACACCCTCGCTCTCAGTTCGTCTCCGCCAAAAGCCTCAACAGTTTCATTTGGAAGTCCGTCTTCTATCTGCTCTTCTGCGACCAGTCTGGGAACATCGGGCTTTTCCTTGTCTGAAAAAACCGTATCGTTTGAAAGCGACTTGGTGGGCAGCTCAAATATGTTGCTATCTTCCGCCGAAATACCGTTTTTCGCTTTTCCCGTTTCAATTTTCTCAGATGACATCTGCTTTTTCCCTCCGTTCTTCAGTTTCCTTGTGTCAAGTGGTATATGTCGTATTGCAAGGATTATTAGACTACCATATATTGTGGTAAGTCAATAGTCTTGAAATTAAAATGTCAAAAATCCTTTATTTGAAGGGTTTAAGAGTGAATACTTGCGACAAGGTTTTAAATTGAGCGGTGATTTTACAGATCTCATAAACGATTTTTGGTTCGGCAAGACGGAAGAGGGCGGGCTTTGCAGTCCTGAAAAGGCGGCGCGGTGGTGGAGGAAAGACGGCGATTTTGACCGTCTCATAGCGGAAAAGTTCGGTTTTCTCCTTCCTCTTGCCCGTTTGGGAGAGTTGGACCGTATGCTCAAGACTCCCCGCGGAACGCTTGCTTTTACGGTTCTTACCGACCAGTTTCCGCGAAACATATATCGCGGGCTACCCGAATCTTTCGCTTTTGACCCTCTCTCACTTGCCGCGTGTCGCAAAGGCATGGAATCGGGGTTTGACGCCGCTCTTTTTCCGATTGAGAGGGTTTTTCTTTACATGCCACTTATGCACTCCGAAGACATCTCCGTTCAGAAACTTTCGGTCGGAATTTTTTCCGCGCTTGCGGACGGGTTCGGAGGGTATGCCGAACTGTATGAGAGACTGAAAAACTCCGCCGATTTCGCGCGGCGGCATTTTGAAATTATTGAGCGTTTCGGCAGATATCCGCATCGCAACGGGATACTCGGGCGCGAATCAACGCCGGAGGAGGTTGAGTTTTTGAAACAGTCCGGGAGTTCGTTTTAGCGTTATGAAATTGTCTGTTAATATGTGTCAGAATTTTCATGTGTAAGATAAAGTGCAGTAATGTCTTTTCTTTTTGACAATCTGAAACAGTCCGCTCTTGAGTGGCGTAAAAACGGTTATTCCTGCGCCGGTTACCCGCTTATAGGCGAAATTCTTGCCCATCAAACGGAAAAGCGGGAAGATGAATCAGTTCTGAAATTTCTGCGTGAACCCCAATTCCTCGCCCTTGAGGTTTACTGGTATGTCCGCCTTGTATTGAAAACTCCACATATCACAGACCTTTACAAACATTATTACGGGGATGACAAAGAAAAGTTTTTTGAAGCGCTTGGCGTTCCAATATCACAAGACGCTTTGGAGTTTGCGGAAATAGACGGCGTTATTGAAAAAGTCAAAAAAGATGAGAATTTTGTCAACGAAAGGAACATTCAGGCGTTGAATGAAGCTCTGAATTTGGAATATCCGAGTTACATACTTGCCTTGGCTATGGGCGCGGGGAAAACCGTGCTGATAGGAGCAATTATCGCAACGGAATTTGCCATGTCGTTGCGTTATCCCGAAGGTAAGTTTATGAAAAACGCTCTTGTTTTTGCGCCCGGAACAACAATCATAGAAAGTCTGCGTGAACTCAGCGATATGCCTTATGAAAAGATTTTACCGCCGGATTTGAATCGGGATTTTCTTGCAAATTTGAAAATTGAATTTCCGGGCAAAGGGAAAGACATTCAAGCCCAGAGAAACAGCAGTTACAACCTTATTGTTACAAATACCGAGAAAATAAGTTTGCGTGCGGAAACGAGAACAAACCAAAAAGAATTGACATTCAAAGAAAAAGAATTGCAGGCAAACTTGAGACTTCAGAAAATTGCCAGTCTGCCAAGTCTCGGAGTATTTTCGGACGAGGCGCATCACACATACGGGAACACTTTTGACAAGTTAAAGCGTGTTAGGGAAACAATAAACTACATACACAATGAAAATCCGATAGTGGCTGTAATAAACACCACCGGAACGCCTTATTACAGAAGGCAGCCCTTGAAAGAAGTTATTGTCTGGTATGGGCTTGCGGAAGGTATCAAGGACAATATCCTGAAAGACTTGCACAACGGAATCCATCAATACGATATTGGGGAGCAGTCCGAAGATGCGGTATTTGGCAATATAATTGAAGAGTTTTTCAGTGATTACGGCAATGTTGCGCTTCCGGACGGAGCAAAGGCAAAAATTGCGTTTTATTTTAAGACACAACGACATTTGGAAGATTCCCGTCCTTTTATTGAGCGGGCAATGACGGTTATAGGGGAAAATGTCTCTCAGATACTGGTCAATACGCAGACATCCAATGCCGCGCAGATTGACGAATTCAAACGGCTTAATAATCCCGACAATCAAAAGCGGGTTATTTTGCTTATCAGCAAAGGGGTGGAAGGGTGGAACTGTCCGAGTTTGTTTTCATGCGCCCTTATCAAGGAACAAACAAGAAGCAACAACTATGTTTTGCAGGCGGCTACGCGATGCTTGCGTCAGGTTTCGGGAAACACTTTTCCGGCAAAGATATTTTTGGACTTTGGCAACGCAAGAATTCTGGACAGGGAACTGCAAAACAATTTTGGCACCAGTCTTGAGAGAATCAGCGATGGCATGGGTAAAAAAGAAATCGTAACCTTGCGTATCCTCAAAACCAACCTGCCTGAACTGGAAATTACCCGCACGGTCAGGAGAGCGGTAAGAAAGGGTAAACCAAGCCGAAACATAAATTTGCAAAAACCGAAAGCTCAGACCCCGCCCGCCATATTGCGCAGCATATTGACTCCCGATTTCAGCGGACCGCGGGAAATACTGATGCCAACGGGTGAAACAAAAGAGTTGTCCGCCGGAAAGAGCGTTACGGACTGCCATTCCGCCGCTTGGAAAATCGCCTCAAGATACCATTTGCCGATTATGCCCGTTTTGAAAAGACTGAACGGCTTGTATCCCAAGGGGGAAATGCCGAACAGCCATTTATACGGGCTTTTCAGTCAAGTTGAAAAGCAACAGGCGAACTACAAAACTGTTGAGGAAAAAGTAGCCGAAGTTATGGCCTTGATCCGGGTTCGGGATGAAAACGGGGAGGATATTTTTGAGAAGGACGGAGAAGGTGTTTATGTTCACCGTTTGCGTTTGCTTCAAAGGACTATAGACAAAATGAAGGAAGGCGGGCTGCTTGCCGAAAGCGGTGAATATGATGATAGGCACGATTTGAGTTTTCACTATACGCCATACAATTTTGACAGCGCACCTGAACGCTCCCTGTTTAGGCAGGTCTTGTCCATGCTCAATACGGAACCCGATGATGTGGAAGCGTTTTTGTTCACGGGCGGACTGACGGATTCAAGAAAGACTGACTTTCATTTTGAGTATTTGGGCGAGGATAAACGGTATCATCGCTATTTTCCCGATTTTGTGCTTGTCAAGAAGACGGGGGAGTTTTATATTGTTGAGGTTAAATCCGAGAGTGAGCGCGGGGATAAGACAGTGGAAGCAAAGAAAAAGGCGATTGAAAGGCTTCAAAGTTTGCAACCGGATAAGTTCAGATATAATGTAGTCTATGCTTCTACGAATACAGTAGGGGCTGAAACGATCAAACCGATTAAGGATTGGATGGAGAACAGAAATGTTGACGGACATTGAAATTCAAAATTTGATAACATTACCGAAAACAATTATCGAAAAAGTTCCTGCCAAAGGGTATAAGCAAAAAGATGGCAACCAACGTTGTGATTTAACTTTGGAGAGTGTTGACACTGAAGGCAAAATCTTCCCTGTCTTTATAAGTCAAAACAGACAATTTATAGAAAATTATTCCGTCGGTTTGCGTTATAAAACCACAAATAAGGCGCTGGGAACGGTAACGCTTGTTCGTTATAACGGTCCGCACGGCGAAAAGAGCCGTCATGAAGACGGTCATTACAACAAAGCGCATATACCACCGCATAACGGCGAAAGAAATGGCTTCCGGCAGTAGTCAGCCGCAGGAAAGTTACAGAGAGATTACCGACAGATATAACACGCTTGGAAGAAGCCCTTAAAGTTTTCTTTAACGATGCGGAAAATAATAAAACTGGTCTGACTATTTTCCTGAATTGAGCCGTGTGCAGAGGAGGCTTTTTGATGGACATCAGTAAGGTAATGGGCTTGCTTCGAGACAGCGCCAAGTCAGGTTTTGATGTTTATGAACGCAGACAGGGGAAGTATCAGCTTGTTGTTCCCATACTCCATGAAGACGGTGATATGGTGGATATTTATTTACAGGACAGTCCTCAGGGTGAGAACTATATCCGTATCTGTGATTTTGGAATGGCGCTAATGCGTCTTTCCTACTCTTATGAAATTAGCAGTGAAACCCGTCAACAGATTTTTGACAGTATTCTTATCAACAATGGCGTTCAAGTTCAGGAGGGAAATCTTTATCTGGACACTAATTTGCAAATGCTCTACGAGAGCGTTCTTCAGTTTGCGGGTTGCGTGCAAAAGGTGTGCAGTATGCGCTATTGGAGCAGGGAGAGAATCCAAACCGCATTTTACGAGGATCTCAAAGACTACACTACGACCGAGTTGGTGAAATTCAATCCGATGCCTGACAAGTGTCCTTTGGAGCATTATGAAATAATCAGCGTGGATTGGTCTCTGACGCACAACAATCGCAATCTGTATCTTTTCGGAGTGGCGAGCGACAACAAAGCGAAAAATGTGGCTATTTCATTGTTGGAGTTTCAAAAAGCGGGATTGCCGTTTATCAGTCTTATTGTGCATGAAGATATGGAGAAACTCGGAAAGAAGGAAAAACTGTATCTTACCAAGAACGCTGATACGCAGTATCCAACATTGGGGGATTTTCAAGAGAAAGCGGTTTCGGATATTGAGAGGCTTGCCGCGTGAATAAAAACAATTTGAGAGTTCAAGTTTCATATCAAATACAAATTTGGGTGGGTTTATAAGATGCCAGAAAAGAAAAAGTGTTTCATAATTCAGCCGTTTTCTGATGAATATAAAAGACGGTGTGATGAAACTTATAAACCAGCCATAGAGAAAGCAGACTTATTTCCTTACCGTGTGGATGAGTGTTACGATGCTAAAAAACTAAAAATTACGGTAATTAAGGAAGGAATTGAAAAGTCTGCCGTCTGTTTGGCCGACATAACCGAAAAGAACCCGAACGTATGGTATGAATTGGGATTTGCCGATGGTCACGACGTGCCGGTTGTGTTGATATGTAAGGAAACGAAAGAAGCAGTATTGCCATTTGATGTGAAACCAAAGGGACGTTTATTTTTACAAAACTGAAGGACAAGGTGATTGGGAAAAGTTGCAAGAAGAAATTACGAAGAGACTCAAAATTGCTGGTTAAAAGTATGGCTGCCCAAAAAACAAAAAACATTGCTGAAAGCTCTAATAGGAATGATGAGTGTGAATTTGGAAAACCTGAATTATTCATTCTCTCTGCTTTGCATTATTATTCTAAAAATGATGCAGGGTGGAGAAACAGAGAAGTGCTGCGAGGGGAAAATGCAAAATTTCTTTACGGAGTTTGATATAACTGATGCGATAGGGCGATTGGAATCGGATAAAATGACATTCCCCCATCTTGTGATTGGAGTTGGTGGGGGTAGTAGAGGAAGAGGAGAAGACCTTTCACTTACCGAAAAGGGAAAGAAATGGTGTGTAGACAATAAAGAGCACTTGAAAGTTGTTGCGGAGGAATATAGATGAGAAACAAATCTCTCAAAATCGCCTCAATAAAAGGTCGTCCAATGCTTCATTGGGTTGGCAAGAAGCCGTTGGATGTGGTGCGGCATTTTCCGGCGCAACTGTGTGAGACGGTTGGGGTTGAAAATCCACCTACCGAACCGACTTACAAGGAGTTTGCCAAAAGTGATTACAATCTGCTTTTTCATGGGGATAACAAGGAAATTTTATCTTCCCTTTTGATTGCGGGATTTCGGGGGCAAGGTTGATTTGATTTACATTGATCCGCCGTTTGACTCGGGGGCGAATTATGTGCGCAAGGTGAAGTTGCGCGGACAGAATAAAAAGCTGGAAGGCGAAGGGCACGCTTTCATTGAACAGGCGCAATACGAGGATATATGGGCAAACGATAATTATTTGCAGTTTATGTATGAGCGGCTGATTTTGATGCGGGAATTGTTGAGTGACAGAGGGAGTATTTATCTGCATTGTGATTGGCATAAAAGCCATCATTTACGGTTTCTGTTGGATGAAATATTTGGAGTGGAGAATCTCATCAATGAGATTGTTTGGCACTATCATGATAACTTTCAAGGCAACGTCAAAGGGTTTGCCACTAATCATAATACAATATTGCGGTATGCAAAAACCGATGAATTTATTGCGAAAAAAATTATGATTGAACTTGACAAGCCTGTAAAAAGAGATGTGCGTGTATGGTCAAAAGAATACCAAGCTCTGGTAGCAAAAAGAGATAAGCAAGGAAAGATAGTCTACAAAGAATTTACTGAGAAAAAAGTTGATGATGTCTGGGTGATTGGACAAAGTTCAACTACAAAATCAAAAAGTAAAGAATTTCTTGGCTATCCCACTCAAAAACCGGAGGCATTACTTGAAAGAATCATCAAAGCCTCAAGCAACGAAGATTCAATCGTGCTTGATTGCTTTTGCGGCAGTGGCACAACCGCCGCCGTCGCTGAAAAACTTGGACGCCGCTGGATTATGGCCGACATAAACAAGGGTGCGATTCAAACCACAATCAAAAGATTGCAAGGTGTTATAAAGGAAAAAAACGGCAAACTTACGGAAAAAAACGGGCACGGACTTATTCATTATCGGGTGAACAACTACGACTTTGCAAAACAGGACGAACTCAAGAGAATCATCATCTCCAAATACGGCATTCAAACAGACCGCAAGGAGTTGTTTTTTGACGGGACGGTCGGCGGGCAACTTGCAAAAATTGTTGACTTGAACAAACCGCTGACACGGCTGGATATTCAAATTATCAAAGATGAAATTGCAAACAACAGACCGGATGAAACACGGGATATTATGGTTTTCTGCAACGGTTCCGAATTGGAGATTATCAGCGAACTTGCCAACGAGAAAAAACCAATCAACAAAATCACCGTCCGCGATATTCAACAGGACGGAATGATTACCAACCAATCCGCGGAAGCGGAAGTCAACATTACCAAAAAAGGGAAAAAAGCGACCGTCAAAATTGAAAGTTATATCAGTCCCTCAATAGTTGCCCGTTTGGATATTGACCGCACGCTTTTTGACGAACAGATTGGCGACTTTCGGGCGCAGATTGACTATGTGCTGATTGACGCCGATTACACAGGCAGGAATTTCAAGATAACGGAAAGCGACTTGCCGAAAAAGAAAACCGATTTTATCAAAGGCGAATACGAACTGATGTTGCCGCGCGCCGGCGCAAAAGTGGCGGTGAAAATCATTGATATGCTCGGAGAGGAAGTCTTAACCGTTAAATAAAACCCCCTCAAAACATATATGCCGTTTCCGTGCCGATACTTATGTGGCTCTACTATTTGGTGGCGTTAAAGGCGCCGACAACAACAATTGTCGGACTCGTCGAGTTGCTGTTTCGTCCGTAATTCCCCAAGTCCCTCCGATATGCGCCGCATCATCGCCGAAAAACTGACCGCCCCATCTTCCACTGAAATCTGCCGTCATTCAGTGAGGGTGTCATCAAGGTCATTGATGGTCGTCACTCCTTCAAAAAAACCGCCCTCCAATGTTTGGGAAATATCCGCGGCGCCAAGGTTCACTTCCAAACGGAAGCATGTCAAAACCGCTATCACCCTCTTCATAAATGTTGTGAACGCGCCCGCTTATGGAATCTGAATCAAAATCCGCGTTGAGCTCAACATCGCCAAATATAAAACCTGAGTCCCCTTCATTGTCTTCATACATTCCAATGGTCTCTCCGGTATATTGCGCACGTGCCTGCTAAAGCACTGATGTCGGCGGTAGTTGTTGCATTGACAGTCTGCCCGTCCGCAAAAACTCCCCATTGTGTCGGCGCGCCACCCGCATCGCTACCGTAAGCCCAGAACCCGAACACAAGAGGACTGGTGTCGCTGTAACTGAAAGTAAGTTCAGTCGGATGTGGACGGCGATGGGGGCAAAGCAACGCTTGAAGTAAACAACGCCAGCGCCGAAATGGATTCGGGGTTGGAACTGTCGGAAAACACTCTGATATTTTCAGGCGCGATTTCAATCGCTTGGGCGGGGGTAAGCGGATTTGTCAGCATTCGGGAGGAACCGATCCTGACTCCGCCACTTTCTAACAAACTCACCGTGTCGGATGTTACATTGCCTGCTCCACCACGGCTCCCTTGCGTAACACTGCGCTCTCACTGGTCTGTTACGCGCAACGGCGACAAGCTGTGTCGCCTGTGGCGCCGCAGTTATAAGGCCTCTTGAAGAAGCGCCGCCTCCACCTCCCCCGCCTCCGCCTCCGGGACATGCGGAAAGAGAAAACACAAGACCCGCCAATACGGGCAGGAAAATCAAATCCGACAGTTTACATCTTATACTCGCTGACATTTTCAAACTCCTCCTGCGCAAAGCGCGTTAACTTGCCTATTAAAATGTGCCAGTCAGCATCAAAAGTCAACCCTTTGCGGGCAAGCCGTTTCTTGACCGGCATTTTCAATCGGATAACTTTCCGGTGAGTTTTGTTTCTATGCCCCTGCCCGCTGACATAAGGACTCAGATAGAGTCGCTTGCCGGAAAAGCCGAAAATCCCCGCGTCGCGCTGATTCCGGCGCTTTGGCGCGTTCAGAAATGCTTCGGATGGCTTTCCGGTGAGTCCATGCTTGAAGTTGCGGAGATTTTGAACATACCGCCGTCAAGTGTTAAAAATGTGGCGACTTTTTATACGATGTTTTTTACCCAACCAGTCGGAAAACATACCGTCTGGGTGTGCAGGACTCTTTCATGCGCGCTTAGAGGGGCGCAGGATGTTGAGGAATACATTTACGACAAACTGGGAATTTCATCGGGAGAAACCACCGCGGACGGCAAGATAACGGTTATGGAGGCGGAGTGTCTGGCATCGTGCGGAACCGCTCCGGTTATGCTGGTTGACGAAGTTCTGCACGAAAACCTGACGCGCGAATCGGTGGACAAAATATTTGAGGACTTGAAAAAAAACTGATGTCAAACAAAACCCTCAGAGAGCACGCAATGCTGATAATGGATGCCGCAATTGAGGCGGTTAATCCGGGGCGGTGCATGTTTGAGCATGTTTCCGTTGAAGGCGATACGCTTGAGGTGGAAGGGAAAAGTTACGACCTTTCCTCTTACGGCGGAGTTTTTGTGATTTCTTTCGGAAAAGCGGCGGCGGCAATGGCGGCGGCGGCGGAAAAACTGCTCGGAGACAGAATCACGGACGGAATTGTCGTCTCAAACTCCGAGCCGCAAACACAGTTCGCCGGAATGAGATTTATGCTTTCAAGTCATCCGGTTCCCGATGAAAAAAGCGCCGAAGCCGCGCGTGAAATTATGAATCTGCTTGAAAAAACGGGGGAAAACGACCTCGTCATTTTTCTCATATCGGGCGGCGGAAGCTCAATGCTGGCAATGCCGCGCAAAGGCCTGTCTCTTGAGGACAAACAAAAGGTTACCGAGCAGCTGCTCATTTCGGGCGTTGACACATACGGGCTTAACACGGTCAGGAAAAAACTTTCCAGCATAAAAGGCGGAGGGCTTTTGAAACAGGCGCTGCCGTCCGAGGTTGTAACCCTGATACTGTCCGATGTTGTGGGAGACAACCCTGAGATGATAGCGTCCGGACCCACGGTTGAAGACACCACAACTTTCAAGGAAGCGTGGCGCGTGGTTGAAGCGCTTGGCGTTGAGCACCAGATTCCGCCCAAAGTGGTTGTTGAACTTGAAAGGGGACTGAGGGACGAAATTCCGAGGGAATCCGCCATTCCGCAGGGAGCGCGGGTTCAGACGGTTGTAATCGGAAACAACAATAAGTGCGTTTCCGCCGCGGGCGAAAAGGCGGCGGAGCTGGGCTACTCAACGCTTGTTCTGTCTTCCCAGATAACCGGCGAGGCGAAAGAGGTTGCAAAATGCGTGGCGGGAATCGCGCTTGACATTGAGCGGTTCGGCAAACCGTTGCCCGCGCCCGCGTGCGTTATATTCGGCGGGGAAACAACGGTAAATGTGAAACGGGGCGGAAAGGGCGGCAGAAACACCGAAACGGCTCTCTCTTTCTGCATGGAGATAATAGGCCACGAAAACATAGTGGGTCTTTTCGCCGGAACGGACGGGATAGACGGTCCCACGGACGCGGCGGGAGCGATATGCGACGGCGCCTCGCGCCTTTCCGCAAGGAAAAGAGGAATAAGCGCGCGCGACCACCTTATGGAAAACGATTCCTACACCTTCTTTGATTCCCTCGGCGATTTGATAAAAACCGGACCCACGGGAACAAACGTTATGGACATCGGGATTGTGCTTGCGGAGGCGTCCGACAAGCAATGAGCGTTCAAACCAGTCTTGACGACCTTGTGGACGGCGCGGGGAGCGGACGGGTGGAGTCCGCCATGAAAATTGCCCGGAGGGAGTGGGAGAACATATCCGCAAGTCTTGAACTGTGCGGCGGGACGGGAGAGTTTTCGCAAAGAGATTTTATGGTGGGCGTCATAGACGAGGATGTGATAATCAAAAAGCCGCTTCTGTGCGCCACAAAGTCCGTTGACACAAACAGCCCGACCTACTATCCGATGTATCTGGTGAAGAACATGCTTGAAATGGAATCGCTGATGCCCGAACGGGGCTACCGCACCCCTCAGGCGCTCTATTGCCACATTGAGCTTGCGGCAAAGGCGGTCTCAAATCTGGGTCTTAGCGGAACTCTGGCGATGGGTTTTGCGTGCGGCTACGGGGTCGCCCGCACCGGATGGATTGCGGAAAAAGGGCTTCGCAGGGAGAGGGATTTTTTTCTTGAAACTTTTTTCGGAAGTTCAAAAAGGAACCACGAATGGAATTTCAGGTGGCATTCAACCCAAGTCAGGATAAAGAAAATTTTTGACAAGTTTCTCGCGTGGCAGAAAGACGGCGTTCTTTACGGAAAGGAAACGGCGGAAGAGAGAAAGGTCAAGCCGCCGCTTGTGTAAGCAGTCCCGCGCGTCCGCTCAGTAGTAATTGTCATCGGACTGGGAGGCAAGTTCGGCAAATCCCGGCACGCCTATTGTTTCCAGGAACGCGAGCTTGGCGACGCCGAGAGGCCCGTTTCTCTGCTTTCCTATTATCACTTCCGCCTCGCCGGTTTTTTCATCCTCTTCTTTTGTGTAGAAATCCGGGCGGTGTATGAAAATAACGACATCGGCGTCCTGCTCTATTGCGCCGCTCTCCCTCAAATCCGACAACTGGGGACGGCGGTCGCTGCGGACTTCGGTCTGCCTGCTCAACTGGGAGACCGCAACCACCGGAATATTCAACTCTTTTGCAAGCGCCTTGAGCGATGACGAGATTTGGGCAATCTCCCTCTCCCTGCTTTCAGTCCTCCGGTCTCCGCGCATAAGTTGGAGATAGTCCACAATGACAAGGTCAAGCCCCTTGTCTTTCAGAAGCCGCCTGCACTTGGCGCGAATCTCAAGCGCCGTCTGTCCGGCGCTGTCGTCTATGAACACCCGGGACCGCCCGAACAGTTCGGACGCCGCGGCAATTTTCGGCATGTCTCTGTCTTTTATGCGCCCGCTTCTCAAGTCCGAAAAACTAACCTGAGACATCATTGAAAAAATCCTCTGCGCAAGTTGAATCTCCGTCATTTCAAGCGAAAACACCGCAACCGATTTGCCGAGATGCGCTCCCGCATGCTCGGCTATGTTCAGGCAGAAAGAGGTTTTTCCAAGACTCGGACGCGCCGCCACAACGATTAAATCGGCGGGCTGAAAGCCGGAGGTCAACTCGTCAATTTTTTTAAATCCGGTCGCCAGACCGGTGATCGCCTGCTTTTTCTCCTGCGCTTTCTCTATATGTTCAAGCGTGCGGTTCGCAAGTTCGGGCGGAGACGAAAACGCGGATTTTATCCTCTTCTGGGCAATCTCCATTATCCTGGTTTCGGCTTCATCCAGAAGCTCTTCGGGGGTGATTCCGTTGCCCCCCTTGCGGGCGATATCACCGCCCGTTTCCATAATCTGGCGCAAAAGCGAGGTGTCTTTCACAATCTTCGCATAGTGGGCGACATTTGATGAAGTGGGAACAACTTCGGTAAGAAGCGTGATATACAGGTTGCCACCGACATCGCCGAGGGAGCCCCGTCCGGAATCATCCAGACACTTGGAAACGGTAACCACATCAAGGGGCCTGCCCTCTTTGTCAAGGTCAATCATCGCTTCAAATATGGTTTTGTTGGACTTGCCGTAGAAATCCTCGGGACCGACTATTTCAAGAACCTCGTTTATGCACGAATTATCAATCATTATCGCGCCGAGAACGGATTTTTCCGCATCTTCACTTGTGGGAACGCCCGGAGTAACTGCCATTAAGAACTCACCTCTTTAAGACGGACTATTATTATTGAATCGCGGGGGCGATGTCAAAAAAATCCGCGTCAGACCGAAAGAGTTTTTATAAAACCTTCGTAACCGGGAAACTGTTTTGACAGCTTTTCCGGGTCTCCGAGTTCAAAATCTTCCGGCGTGTAGGCGGGCGCAACGGTTGTTCCCATAAGGGCGAACTCTCCGCCCGGCACAAGAGCCATCCCCTGCCATACGCCCGCGGGAACCACGGCTTGCGGACGCTGCCCCGCCATTATGTCTTTTCCGAGAAATATCAGACTTGACCCTTCGGAACTCAGACTCAGCAGTTGAACGGGGTTTCCCGCGTAGAAATGATATATCTCATCGGACAGCAGCCGGTGCATTTTTGAGACCGTCCCTTTTTCAAGAAGATAGTAGATGGCGGAGCAAAAACGGCGGTCGCCGCCGTAACGGTCGGGAAGATGACCGGAGGAAACGGACTCCGGACTCAGATATGTCTGCCTGTGGAGGCCGCCTTCGGGTTCAAGCGGCGTGAGACCAAGTCTTTTTATGATGTTTGCCGGTTTCACTTGAAGGACGCGCCGCCCGTCCCGATTTACAGGGCGCCGTCTCCGTGTTAACATAACAGCAATGTCAGATTCCGAAAAGACGGAAAAAGCCGGGGAAGAAAACCGTTCGCCCGAAACCGACCTTGCCGCTTCCATAACAATGGCGTTCAATCTCGGCGTTTCGACGAACAGTCAGGCAAAGGGAACCAAAAGCATAGCCCAAGCGCTCGCCGAGATGGGGGAGCACATATTCACAAGTCTTTCCAAGTCATACGGCGATAAGTTTCAGCAGGAATACATCATAGCGAACACCGAATATCTTTTGCAGATAGCCCTTCTGGGATACATAGTTCCCTCAATATGCGACTACGAGGAAAAACTTCAAGGAACGGCTTCTCGCCCTGATTGAATCCCGCGCCAGAAAAACCGCCCCCGCGGACGGGGAAGCCGGAAAAGGCGGGGGAACAATCATAACACCCTGAAGGGAAATTCCGGTCGGGAAAAATCTCCGGAGGGAGCGTCCGCGAAGAAGTGTCTGAAAAAAAAACCGTAACACTTTCCGGAAGGGGACGTCCACCGAGGGGACGGATTACCGTTCCCGCGGACAAGTCCGTTTCCCACAGAGCGCTTATAACAGGATGCCTTTCGCGCGGCGGAGCGACCGTCTCAAACCTGCTTGACAGCGAAGACATCCGCTCCACAAAAAACGCTCTGAGGCTTCTCGGAGCGGAAATAGAAACCGCGGGCGGAAAAACCACGGTTCGGTGCGAAAAACTGAAAGTGCCGGAAAGAGAAATAGACGCCGGAAACTCCGGCACAACGGCGCGGCTTCTGGCGGGAGTTCTGAGCGCCCAGCCGTTTGAGTCAACCCTGACGGGAGACCGATACCTGAAAAAAAGACCGATGGGGCGCGTAATAAAGCCGCTTTTACTTATGGGAGCGGCAATACATTCGGTCGGGACTTCAGGCGGGGAGGACGGGCGGCTTCCCGTTTCCATACGGGGAGCGAAACTGTCCGCCATAGACTATAAAATGCCTCAGGCAAGCGCGCAGGTGAAGTCCGCCGTGCTGCTTGCCGGACTTTTCGCGGACGGGAACACAAAAATTACCGAACCGCTTCCGACAAGAGACCACACGGAAATAATGCTCGGACACTTCGGGGCGCGGGTGGAAAACAGGGGAGGGGAGATAACGCTTGAAGGCGGCGGGGCGCGGAGACTGAGGGCGGCTGAAGTGGAGGTTCCGGCGGACATATCATCGGCGATTTTTCCAATTGCGGCGGCGGTGATAAACCCCGGTTCGGAAGTGGTTGTGAAAAATGTGGGAATCAACCCCACACGAACCGGCGCTCTTGAAATCCTTCTGGAAATGGGAGCGGATATAAGGGTGTCAAACCGGAGAAACCGCGGCGGGGAGGCGGTCGGAGACATAGAAGCGAGGTGCGCGGGAACGGAAAATCTTAGGGGGGTTGAAGTCAAAGGCGATGTCATTCCCAGAGCCATAGACGAGCTGCCCGCAATCGCCGCGGTCGCGTGCTTTGCGCGGGGAGTTACAACCATATCGGACTCGGCGGAGTTGAGGGTGAAGGAAAGCGACAGAATAAAAACCATGACCGAGGGGCTTTGCGGACTCGGCGGACGGGTTGAGGAACTGCCGGACGGAATGCGCATAACCGGCGGAGGGGCTTTGACGGCAAACACTTGCTCGGCGGCGGGAGACCACAGGGTCGCAATGGCGCTTGCGGTCGCCGCAACGGGAGCGGAGGGCTCAACCGTGATTGAGGGCGCGGACTGCGTGGCGGTTTCGTTCAGAGGGTTTTTTGAATTTCTTGAAAAACTGAGAGCGGGAAGATGAGCCGGAAGGCGAAAGACGCAATAGTCATAACCATTGACGGACCCAGCGCTTCGGGCAAGGGAACGGTCGCGCGGCTTGTCGCCCGCAGACTCGGCGTGAGGTTTATGGACACCGGCTCCATCTACAGGGCTTTTGCCCTGTTTGCGCGGCAAAACGGTGTAAAGCCGGAAGAAAAAGAAAAGATAGTCCGTCTGCTCGGGGAAGCGGAAATATCTTCGGTGAACACGGAAAAGGGAGAGCATGCCGTAGTTCTGAACGGGCGGGATGTGAGCGCGATTATAAGAACGCCGGAAATATCCGAAAGCGCGTCCAGGTTTTCCGAAATAAAAGAGGTGAGGGAGACGCTCGGCCGCATTCAGCGGGCTCACGCAAATAACACGGGCATAGTCGCCGAGGGAAGGGACATGGGAACAAAGGTGTTTCGGGACGCCGACCACAAGTTTTTCCTCACCGCGGAACCGGAGGAAAGGGCGAGGAGAAGAAACTCCGAACTCAGGGAAACGGGCACGGTTCAGACCTTTGAGGAGACTGCGGCGGGTATGGCGTCAAGAGACCTGCGCGACACCGGCAGAAACCTTTCGCCCTTGCAACCCGCCGAAGATGCTGTGATAATAGATACAACACATCTTGGTGTGGATGAGGTGGTTGAGAAAATTCTCGGCTTTGTTGAAGGGTGAAAACCGATTTTGAAAAACGCTGGCGCGGGGGCTTGTTTCGGCAAATGTTGAGTGCGCCAAAGGAGCGGTTTGGTTTATTAGGGTTATGACTGATTTCGCGCACAGGTCAACGCAATCCGCAAAGGACGGGCGGAGTTTCTCCCAGCTTCTTGACGAAGCCGGATTTTACGAAGAAAACATTATCGGCAAAGTCGTTACCGGAACCGTTGTGCGGGTGGAGGAGGAGAATGTTTTTGTGAATATCGGGCTCAGGTCCGAGGGGATAGTTCCTCTGAAGGAGTTTGTTGACGAGAACGGCAATTGCGAAGTCAGGGAAGGGGCGGAAGTTGATATTCTGATTAAAAGCGCCGGACGCGGGATTCCGAAAGTTTCCAAGACCGAAGCGGACGGCATCAAATGCGCGGAGCGCCTGAACGAGATGTTTGCAAACGGGGAGCCGGTCAAGGTTTTCGCCTTGAAAAGAATCAAGGGCGGAGTTGAGTGCAGAGTAGAAATCTCCGGCAAAAAAGCGTTTCTTCCCTCTTCCCATGTGCAAATCGGAAGAGAGCGCAATCACAATTCGGACAAAATCATCGGGCGGAGTTTTGACGCTCTGATAATTGAGATGGACAGAAAGAGGGTTGTTCTGTCCAGAAGAAAACTGCTTGAGAAGGAAAGGAAGGCGAAAAGGGCGGAATTCGTAAAAGGGATAGAAGTGGGAACGCTGGTCAAGGGAGTTGTTTCCAACACCATAGGTTCGGGGGCTTTTGTTGATTTGACGGACGGAAGCGGAGTTGTTGAGGGGTTCATACCGATAAGGGAAATATCGTGGAAGCGCATAAAAACCCCTTCCGATGTTCTGACCGCCGGACAGGAGATAGAGGTTAAGGTTATCGGCATTGAAAACAACGGCGAGAGGATAGGGCTGAGTTACAAGCATACGCAGTTGAACCCGTGGGAAGAGTTCGCGCAAAACACTTCTCCGAACTCAAGGATCATCGGAAAGATAACAAATGTGAACAAAGTGGGCGTTTTCATTGAGGTGGCGGAAGGGGTTGTGGGGCTTTTGCATTCCGACAACATAAGCTGGAAGGGAACTGTTGACCCGGTTGACGAGTATGGCGTTTCAAGCAAGGGGAAAGAGATTGAAGTTGTGATGCTCAGATGCATACCGGAGAAGAAAAAAATGTCTCTCGGAGTCAAACAGCTTCAGAAAGACCCATGGAAAACCGCGGTGAAAAAACTCAAAAAAGGCGAGACGGTTATGACCGGCAAAGTCAAAAAGGAAGACAGGGGAGGGCTTGTGCTTGAGCTTGAAGACGATATTGATGGGTTTATCCGTTTCTCCGACCTTGGAGGCTCCGATAACAGGGAAGAGGGCGGGCATTACAAAACGGGCTCGGAAATCACCGGTGTTGTCAAAAATGTGGACAACGAAATGCGGCGCGTCAGTCTGAGCAGGGTTCTGCTTAACAGAAAAAATGAAAGGGAGATACTGAGGGAGTTCAACTCCAAACAGGGAGACGGCGAGTCCGTAAAACTGGGCGACCTTATGGTCGGCAAAATCGGCATCGGGGCTGACGGAGAGTAGATTTTGCGGCAAATGAAGTTCCGTTACATAGCCGCCGCGTTGATACTTGCGGGCGCGATTGCGGTTTTCATTCAGGAAAAACAGAACAAGATTGCGGTTCTGAACATTGAAGGCGTTATTCTGTCGTCCGGAACCTACCTTGAAGCGCTCAAAGAGATAGAGAGAGACGATTCGTTCAAGGCTCTGGTCGTCAGGGTGGACTCTCCGGGGCGGAAGCGTTGCGGCTTCCCAGGAAATTTACTCTCACATAAAGCGGCTCGGCGGAAAGATTCCCGTGATTGCCAGCATGGGAAACATAGCCGCATCCGGGGCGGCTATTATGTTGCCTGTGGAGCGTCTTCCATAATGGCAAATCCGGGAACGATAACAGGCAGCATAGGGGTGATAGCGACTTTTGCAAACTACGGGGAACTGCTTCGGTGGGCGAAAATTGATTTTGATGTGGTAAAGACCGGAGAGTTGAAGGATGTCGGGTCGCCTCTGCGTCCGCTTGCGCCGGAGGACGCGGAAACATATTCAGGCGATGATAGACAGGGCGCTTGAGCAGTTCCGAAGTGCGGTTGCGGAGAACAGAAACATAAGCCCGCAGCGCCCTTGAGGAGCTTTCTGACGGAAGGGTGGTTCTCGGACAGAGCGCGAAGGAAGCGGGTCTTGTGGATGAAATGGGAACTTTGTGGGACGCGATTGAAAAGGCGGCGGAGAAAGCCGGAATCGGAAAAGACTCTCAAATTGAAAGTTTTCCCGAACGTAAATTCAGTCTCTCCGACATTCTGATATCGGAGCGGTCGGCAAAACTGCTGAACAGACACCTGCCCCCAATCGGGTTTTCCACGGTTCCGGACTCTACTATCTGTCCGAACATTTCGGATGGCGGAGAAACTTTTAATCAAACGGGCGTTTTCCGTATGTTATGATGAGCGTGCGAAAGGGAGGACTTTTATGAAATACCTTAGGATACTTTTAAACCTTGATATTCGTCATTGCGGGGGCGCTTCTTTATTACGGCAACGATTGGATGTGGGCTCCGCTTACAGTAAGTCTCCCCTCCGTTCCTTTTTTTGAAATCCCGCCATTTTACACAAAGACCGGAACCGTCATCGCCACCGCTTTTCTGCTCGGCATGCTGTTTGCGCTGATACACTCATCGCTGAACTGGATTGATTTGATAAGAAAAAACAGAAAGCTCGGCAGACTTGAAAGTGAAATGGCGGAAAGCGAAAACCGGGAAGATTGAAACGGATGCCATGCCAACCTGCGCGACAAAAACGTCCAAACCTTCCTGGATAAAGGCGAAAATTCCTTCGGGCGCGAACTACAAGCGTCTCAAAGGGCTTATAGGACGGCTTGGTCTCCACACGGTTTGCGAGGAAGCCAAATGCCCGAACATAGGGGAGTGCTGGAGCGCCGGAACTCTAACCTTTCATGATAATGGGCGACACCTGCACAAGAAGTTGCGGATTCTGCCATGTGAAAACCGGAAAGGGCGGGGAACTTGATCGGGAAGAGCCCCGAAAAATCGCCGAAGCCGTGCAAAGCCTGTGCGCGCACAACCCGCTTATCTCCCATGTCGTTGTAACCTCCGTCAACAGGGACGATAAAAATCTGGAAAGCGCACATATCTTCTCGCAGACGATAAAGGAGATAAGACAGGCGACCCCTTCGGTCGGGATAGAGTGTCTGATACCCGACTTCAAGGGCAGTTATGAAGCTCCTGCTCCGCGTTCTCTCCGAGGGTCCCGACGTGCTGAACCACAACATTGAAACGGTTCCGAGGATTTACCATCTTCCGCAGAAAACCCAATCGGGGAAAGTCCGTTCGGTTCGCCCTCAGGCGGTTTATGAGCGCTCGCTTGAGCTTCTTGAAACGGCTTCACGGGAGGGAAAAAGCGGAATGCTCACAAAATCGGGCATAATGGTCGGACTCGGAGAAAACCTTGAAGAGGTAACCTCCGTCTTGAAAGACCTTCGCTCGGTTGACTGCGACATAGTTACGATAGGGCAGTATCTGCAGCCCACTAATGACCATATTCCCGTCTCCCGGTTTTATCATCCGGTTGAGTTTGAATCCCTCAAAGAATACGGGGAAAAGATAGTGGGCATTCCCCACATTGAAGCGGGTCCGCTGGTGCGCAGTTCGTATCACGCCGGAGAGCAGCTTCTGAAACTCGGCGCAAAGGAGATATCTCACGCAAACGGGTCGGCGCCGCAGTTGAAGAACTTAAGCCGATGAAATACCTGATACTCCAGGGCGACGGAATGCCGGACACGCCTCTCAAGCAGCTCGGAGGCAAAACCCTCCTTGAGGTTGCGGCTACGCCCAACCTTGACCGGATAGCGCGCGGAGCCGTTATGTTCGGCATGGCAAAGCCGATTCCCGACTCTCTTGCTCCCGGAAGCGATGTGGGCAATCTCAGCGTTCTGGGCTACGACCCTCTGGTCTATTTCACCGGCAGGTCTCCCCTGGAGGCGGCGGGGATGGGAATCGCGCTCAAAAAAACCGACCTTGCGTGCAGATGCAACCTTGTAACCCTCAAGGAAAGGCGGTGGAAAACCGTGATGGAAGATTACAGCGCCGGACACATTCCCACGGAGCAGGCGCATGAACTCATAAAAGCGGTCGCGCAAAAACTTGAAGCGAAAAACATAAAGTTTTTTCCGGGTGTCAGTTACAGGCATCTGCTCGTAATCGGCAACGCGGAAAGCGACATCTCTTCCACTCCCCCGCACGACATTCTCGGAAAGGATGTGTCTGATTTTCTTCCCGTAGGAAAGGGTTCCGATTTGCCGAATCAACTTATGGAGGAGGCAAGAGAAGTTCTCAAAGATCATCCCGTAAACAAAAAAAGGGAGAAAAACGGGGAAAATCCCGCAACGGACATCTGGATTTGGGGTGAGGGCGTCGCGCCCGCGCTACCCCGTTTTGAGGAGGTTTACGGCGTCAGCGGAGCGGTCATATCGGCGGTGGACTTGGTAAAGGGCATCGGAAAATGCGCGGCGATGGAAGTTGCGGATGTGCCGGGAGCGACCGGCTATCTTGACACAAACTACGAAGGCAAGGTGGAATACGGCTTGAAATCGCTTGAAAAAAAAGACCTTGTGATGATTCACATAGAAGCGACTGACGAGACGGGACACACGGGAAACGCGGATCTGAAGATACGCGCGGTGGAGGATTTTGACCGAAGGGTTGTCGGGCCCGCCCTTGAGGGGATGGAGCGGTTTGGTGATTTCAAGGTTCTTGTAACATCGGACCATCCAACACCCGTAAGTCTCAGAACTCACTCGAGAGACCCCGTGCCTTTTGCCGTCTATGACTCGCAAAATATTTGTGAAATATCCGCCCGCGTCTATTCGGAAAAATGCGCGGCGGATTCGGGAACCGTTTTTGAGGAAGGGTGGAAGCTTATGGGCGCTTTCATTGCGGAGCGGGAAAAACAGTCCCGATAATTTCGCCTAAGGTTTTTTGCGGTAAAACACCTTCGCGCATTTTGTCAGATTCCGGCAGCCGTTTCCGGTTACGACGACAACATCCTCTATCCGCACGCCTCCAATCTCTTCGTAATAAAGCCCCGGTTCCACCGTAACGACATTGTCCTTCTCAAGAACGCCGCCCGCCGGTCCCACGCTTGGGGATTCGTGAAGACCCATTCCCAAGCCGTGTCCGGTGGAATGTATAAAACCCTGCGGATTTTCCCCCTTGTCCGTCTTAAAACCCTCCGAATCAAAAAAACTTAAAACCGCGTTGTGAACATCGGCGCTTTTTATCCCGTGCCTTATCATACCAATCGCCAGCTTCTGCCCTTTGAGAACAGTCTTATACATTCTCACAAGAGCGGCGGACGGCTCGCCGTTTACGACCGTTCTTGTCATATCGCCGAAATACCCTCCGGCGGAGCGGGGAAATATGTCTATGACAACCGGACGGGAGGCGAAAACGGGACCCTCTCCGCAGTGGTGAGGCATCGCCGAATGTTCACCGCAGGCGACTATTGTTCCGGAAACGGAGTATCCCCCGCCCGCAAGTTCGGAGTTTATCGCCCGCTTGATCCGCTCCGAGGTCAGCGGTTTTCCGCCGTGAAACAAAACGCCGTTTTTTCCGGCTTTCGCCCCGAACACCAAGTCCGTTGCCGTTTTCATTGCGGACGCCGTATCTCTCAGGGATTTGCGAATAAGAGAGACTTCATGAGGACTTTTCCTCATTCTCTTCTCAAACAGCATCGCCCCCTTGCAACATGAAACTTCAATCCCCGTCTTTCTCAGAGTGTCAGCCAGAGAGACGGGAAAAGTTTTCTGCACTTCCACGCGCGAAATTTTTCTTTCCCCGAGAACGGCGCGCGCAATATCGGCAAGCGAATAACCTCCGGGTTTTCCGCGAAGTTTTGCCGTGTATTCGGACAGGGGCAATACCGTTGAAACGGCGGCTTTTTTTCTTCCGCGCGACAGCTCCAGATCGCTTAAAACAAGGATTGACTCTTCTCCGTGCCCGATGAAGACAACTGGGTCGGGAACGGAGAAACCGCCCGTTGCGTAAAGAAGGTCGGGGTTGTTGTCCGTGGAATCAATTATCAGGACTGCTTTTCCGCTTTTCATCCGAACAAATATACCGAATTCACGGCGGTTGTTTTACGGTGCGGTTTGATATATAATTTTGCCAGTCTGTTTTCTCAGACGGGAGGTTGATGACGATGTTCGGGGTAACAAAACAAGCGGCCGAGGAAATAAAGAAACTGCTGTTCGCCGAAAATATGCCGACCGGTTTTCTCAGGGTGAGAGTTGTGCCGGGTGGCTGTTCGGGGTTTTCCTACGAGATGGGCTTTGATGACGAACTTGAAAGTGCCGACAAGGTTTTTGAAAAGGAAGGCGTTAAAGTCGCGGTTGACGGTATCAGTTTTCAATACCTTGAGGGATCAAGCCTTGACTATAAGGGCGGGCTGAACGGAACCGGCTTCTCAATCAGCAATCCGAACTCCAAAGGTTCATGCGGTTGCGGACAGTCATTCACAGTCTGAACCTTTTTCCAAAGAAGTTCATGTCTTTCCCCGCGCCGGATTCCGGCGTAACGGACAGGAAACCTATATGTCAAAACAGTCCAAAGCAGTTGAGGCGCATGAAGAAGCCAAGTCGCACGAGAGAATAAAATCCCGCGCCATTGTTGACCTTCTTTATTCGGATTTCACACCATGGAGGGATTTGCCGGATTTTTCAACCTCCGTCAAATCGCCGACCGGAAGGGCGGTGGAAATTGAAGACGACCCCGCGATAATCGCCGGTGTGGGAACGCTGAAGCCGACCGGAAAACGCATGGCGGTGATAGCGCAGCAGACTCCGTCAAGCGAGGAAGAGCGCATAGCGATGAACTTCGGCATGGTAAAAGCGGACGGATACGCAATTTCCATCAACATGATGGAATACGCGGAAAAAAACGGCATTGTTCTCAACACTTTCATAGACACCGTGGGCGGAGACCCTTACGAATATTCTGCCGAAAAACTTCAGTCGTGGCTCATATCGGAGTGTCAGGCAAAGATGCTCTCTCTGGGAACGCGCTCGGTTTCAACAATCATAGGGCTGGGAGGAAGCGGCGGGGCGATAGCCCTTCAGCTCGCCCACTGCAGACTTATGCTCTCAAGGGCGGAGTTTTCCGTCATCACGCCCGAAGGGTGCTCGGCAATCCTGTTCAGAAGCGCGGACAAGGTTGCCGAAGCGCTTGATGTTCTTCAACCCACCGCCGAGCACATGCTGAAATACAACATCATAGACGACATAATCACGGAACCGGAGATCGGCGGCAAAAACTACACGCAGAAAATTGTTGAAAACATTGGAGAGCGCCTTGCCGAGGCGGTGGAAGATATTGAAAAAAGAGACCTTGAGGAACTGAAAAACCGACTTCGGGACAGCATAAACATGTGCGGCCGCATGGAGAGGTCGGGCGGACTGTATAATGTCATAACAAGAAAGATAAAGTCTCTTCTGCCTTCGCGTCTTGCATCGCCCAAAACGCCGGAAGTTTCGCAAATGCAGATTGCCATTTACGGAGCGGAGCCGTTTTTCTGCAACGATGAAAAAGACTCTGAGGGGAAAATTGTCCGTGCCGGATGCCACGGACGCTACAAAAGGGAGGATGTGGAAAAAAACCTGTTTTCATGCCCTTACTGCCACAAACCCGAATCGCTCGGTTCGGACGACTATATTAACTTCCTGCTTGACCCCGAATCTTTTCACGAGATAAACCCGGAGTTGAGCATTGAAGACATATCGCCCGAATTCAACATAGCCGACTACTCCCAGACAAGAAAAAAAATGGCGGGTAAAACCAACTCAAAAGACTCCCTTGTTTCGGGATACGGCTCAATATTCGGACGCCCCGTGGGGGTTGCCATTTGCGATTTCCGCTTTATGGGCGGTTCAATGAGCGCGGTTTTCGGCGAAAAGATGCGAATAATCGTTGACTACTGCATTCAGAACGACTTGGACCTTGTTTCCGTAACGGCAAGCGGAGGAGCCAGAATGCAGGAGGGAACCGTTGCACTGTATCAGATGGCAAAAACGGTGTCGGCGATTCTCAAACTCAAGGAATCGGGACTCACATACATATCGGTTCTGGCGCACCCGACAACGGGCGGCTCTCTTGCAAGTTACGCGGTTCAGGGCGATTTTATCATCGCCGAAAAAAAGTCCGTAATCGCCTTTGCCGGAGACAGGGTCGTAAAGTTGACCAGCGGGGGAAGGGGAGTAAATCCCGAGACCATGACTCCGGACTTTTATTTGAAAAACGGCGGAATACACGCCGCCGTTGAGAGGGCGCAACTCAAGCCCCTTCTGTCGGGGCTTCTGGGCATAAGAAACAAAAGGGACTACCCTGAAATCGGGGACTTGTCTTCGCCCGGAGAGCCGGAAACGGAGCGATAGGAACCGTCCAGATTTTTCACTTTTTCAATCTCATCCGGGCTTTCAAGGCTGTCTCCCTTCATATACTTGTATAGAAAATTGGCGTTATCCCTCGGCGCGTCGCTTTTAAGATGCGGTTTGAAAAACACCTCTTTTGTGTGCACAAGTCCCGCCCTGTTGTAAGAGGAAAGTTCGTATTCCATTCCCATCCTCAAAGCGTCGCACGGGCACGCCTCAACGCAGAAGCCGCAGAAAACGCAACGCATGAAATCTATGTTGTAAACGCCGGGCCTTCTCTCCACGCCGTAATCGTCCGCCGGTTCGCTGACGATTGAAATCGCCTGGGTCGGACACGCAATTTCGCACAGTTTGCAGGCAACGCATCTTATGTTGCCGTCATCATCGGCGGGCATCTCGTGAAGCCCCCGATAGTTCGGAGGAAGCTCCTTTACCTCGTCGGGATAACTTACGGTTATCTTCGGGCGGAAAATATTTTTCAGTGTTATCCATAGCCCGGCGACAATCTGCGGGAAATGCATACGCTCAAAGAAACTCAGTTCGGGCGGGCGGACAGTTTTTACTTTTATTGCCATGGCTTGTTATAAACTTCGGAAGGAAAAGCCCTCCGCTACACTATATCACACGAGGGGGGAACAATCAGAAGTATAAAAAAAGAGGGAGAACCCTTTTGGATTCCCCCTCTTTTTCAAAGTTTCTTTTGGCTAAGAAAACGGCCTTAGCCGGGCACGCCTCCAAGCGGGTGCCACTTCTCCGTGAGAAGCAACATTCCCGGAATCAACAAGGTCAGAAACGCTTCAATAACGAAGAGGTAACCTATCATCATTCCGAGATTTTTTCCCTGCGCAAAGGCAAAGAAGCAAAGCAAAGTAAGCAAAGCCCATGCCACACAGAAAAGAGCGAACATCGTAAGACCGGCGCCCATGAAAAAGTTCGCATACCACGCAAAAACAATTGTTGCAAACAAACAATACCAGCCAAGTCCTTTGGCATCATGCCCGTGCACAAATACCGCATACACCAGCAGATATATCAGTGCAAACACTGAAACAAGAGCCGTTGCATACGCAAGAGCGCCACTGATAGCGTGAATCTTCCACGCCGCAAGCGCAATCAGAAGGGCGACACCGAGATTCAAAACCCCGACTTCTTTGCCTCCTGTTTTTCCCAGCAGGGTCATGCCGTTTGCGAAAAACACAAACCCAACCAGAAGAAGAATATAACCAAACAACTGTTCAACTGCCATTTCTCCTTACCTCCTTAAGTAAGTTATATCGTTTTCTAACAGAATAACGGGTTTCAAGTCAACCCCTTTTGAGAAGGGACGGGTTTGGTGAAAAACGGTCAGCAACCAAGTTCACGCGCTATGACAAGGCGCTGAATCTCTGAAGTTCCCTCGGTTATGGACGACAGTCTGGCGTCCCGGAAGAACCGTTCGGCTTTGTATTCCACACTGTAGCCGTATCCCCCGAGAACCTGAATCGCTTCGCTTGTGACCCATTGGACGACGTCCGCGGCATACAGCTTTGCCATTGACGCCTCTTTCAGCGCGGGTTTTTCATTGCCGTAGAGCCACGCGGCTTTATAGACCAGAAGGCGAGCGGTCTCTACTTTGACCGCCATTGTGGCGAGTTTGGAGCTGATTTCCTGATGCTTGCATATTGGCTTGCCGAAAGTCTCCCTCTCTTTGGAGTATTGAAGGGCGTAATCAAGAGCCGCCTGTGCGAGCCCCACAGATTTTGCGGCGTGGGTTATGCGCGCGCCAAGCAGGGTTTCCATTGCGGAGCCGAAACCGCCTTCGCCCACAAGCAGGTTCTCTTCCGGCACTTCACAGTTTTCAAATATGAGTTCCGATGTGTCCGCGGCGCGGTGTCCCAGCTTGTGTATCTTTCCGCTGACGCTGAAACCCGGAAAATCCTTTTCAACTATGAATATGCTTATCCCCTCTCCCTTCTTTGTTTTGTCCGTATAAGCGGCGACAACCGAAAAATCCGCCATGCTTCCGTTTGTTATCCAGGTCTTTGTGCCGTTGAGTATGTATTTGTCTCCCTTTTTTACGGCTTGAGACCTTATGCTTCTGGCATCGGAACCGGCTCCGGGTTCCGTAAGCCCGAGAGAGCCTATTTTCTCCCCCTTCAGACCCGGAACCAGATACTTTTGCTTGTGCTCCTCTGTTCCGAACTTATAAACGGGAAAACATGCGAGACCGACATGAGCGTTTACCGCCATTGCCGCCGCAGACCAGACCTTTCCCATCTCTTCGGCGAAAACACAGTCGGTTATCTTGTCCATCCCGACGCCGCCGTACTGTTCGGGATACATGATTCCGAGAAAACCCATTTCTCCCAACATGGGGAAGATATGTTGCGGAAACTTCTCCTCTTTCTCATGTTCTTCAACAAGAGGCTCTATCTCATTTGCGCAGAAATCCGCGAGAGTTTCCCGAAAAAGTTTCTGTTCTTCGTTCAGTTCAAAATCAAGCGCCATTTTTCTCCTCCGCAAGGGCTTGCAAACCGACGCGTTTGCGCCTTAAATCGCTGAAAAAGCTCCGAAGCAAATTCGAGCACTCCTTCTCCATAACGCCTCCGCGATACCCGACCGTATGATTTTCCCCGCCTTTTGTTCCCACTCCGTAATTGCTCTCAAGCGCGCCGGCATCAGTGTCGTAAGCTCCGAACACCACCGTCTCAACGCGCGAATTGACGACCGCGCCCATGCACATTATACACGGCTCAAGGGTAACATACAGAACCGTTCCGGGCAGCCGCCAGCCACCGGACTTTTCCGCCGCCCGCCTGATTGCCAGCACTTCGGCGTGAGCGGTCGGGTCTCCGAGAGATTCCCTCTCATTGCGGGCGCGGGAAAGAACATTGCCGTCTCCGTCCGCAATCACCGCCCCGACCGGAACCTCGCCCCGTTCCGCGGCGGACTCCGCCTGACGAAGCGCCATTTCCATGAAACGCCTGTCGGCGAAAGTTCCGTGATGAGTGCTACTTCCTTGCACTGAACTTGAGTCCCGCCTCGCTTCTGTCCCAAGTTTTGTCGGTTATCTCTTTTATCTCCGCAACCTTCACCTTCTGTGTGGCGGTTACTGGAAAACCGTCTTCATAGACCTCAATGAACCTCGGAACCATTGCGACCATAACCCTTTCCGCCATCCATTTGCATAACTCAACCGGGTCAAAAGTCTCGCCTTTTTTCAAGGTCAGACACAGCTTTATCTCATCGTCCGACACATTGGGAAGCCGTATTCCGACCGCAATCGCCTCTTGTATGGCGGCATACTGCATCGCCTCATCCGCAACGGCAACCGGGTCCACATTCTCGCCCGAAACCCTTATCCTGCTGTATCTGCCGGCGAAGTAGTATCTGCCGTCAATCCCTCTGGCAAAAAGGTCGTCGGAGTTGAAAAATCCCTCATCGTCAAATGCCTCTCTTGTGCGCCTTTCGTCCTTGAAGTATTCATTGAGAGTCGTATGAGCGACAAGCGGCTTTATGAAAAGAAGCCCTTTTGCCTCGTCCGGCGGCGTTATGTCGTCCGACGGGTCCCAGAAGTATTTTATACTTTCGTCTATATTTTCGGGGTTTCTGAGTTCAACATGGTATCCCTCCATGGGAAAACCCGATGAGCCGGGACGGTGGTCTTCGGGGTCTTTCCACAGAACCATTCCCATTTCGGTTGAGCCGTATCCGTCTATGACCCTGACATTGAATCTCTGCTGAAACTGGTCCAAGTCTCTCGGAGCGGGGGAACCCAGCATTATCCTGACTTTGTGTCCTGTGTCCCATTCGCTCTGCGGAGCGGACCAGAGGTATTCGGCGATCGCGCCGAGCATGTTGACCGATGTGGCTCCGCAGCCCGCAGCCCATTTCCAGAAATTGGAAGCCGAAAATCGCGGAAAAAACACGGCTGTCGCTCCCGCCCCCATTGCGCTGAACAGACACATCACCTGAGCGTTTGCGTGCCCGAGTGAAAGAACGCTCATAAGCACATCGTCGTTGCGGATTCCCTGCTGCTGTATGTAGGAGCGAACCGTCATCACAACTCCGCCGTGGTCTCTTGCGACCCCTTTGGGCATTCCGGTGGTTCCCGAAGTGAACATACACCTTTCCATATCTTCCACGGAAACCTCAACTCCGGGGTTTGAACCGTCACAGCCGTCAAAAACCGAAAACGGATAAACCTTTGCTTTTCCCACCGTCTCGGGAATTTTGTCGTCCCCGTCGGAGACTACAAAAACCGCCTCAAGTTTTTCAAGACTTCCGGCGATTTCTTCAAGAAACGGAACGCTGCCGCCGTCTATCACGAGAACTTTCATCTCGGAGTAGTTGATGACATACGCAAGCCGCTCTCCTTTCTCGTCTTTGTTGACGGGAACCTGAACCGCGCCGGTTTTATGCGCCGCTATGATGGATAGAACATACTCCGCGCGGTTGAGCATATACATCCCGACCTTGTCTCCCTTTGAAATTCCGAAATCCTTTATGAGCCCGTTGGCGACCTTGTTGGCAAGTTCGTTGGTCTCTTTGTATGTAAAACTCTTGACAACATTGCCGTCTCTGTCGCCGACTTTGAACATATCTTTGTCGGGAAACTGTTCCGCTCCTTTCTCAAGGTTTTTTGTAACGGGAATCCACTGTGTGGTGTCGTCAAAAGTGCCGAAAGGCAAATTCCCCGTGCCGACATATGTCCGGTCTCGTGGTCTGAATAAAAGGCGCATAGCCGTAAGTCCTCCTATGATTGCATATTGAAAGTTGTGCGCCCGAAAGCGCAACCAAGCCACGGAGAAAAGTATCCAAAGGTGAAAACAATTTCAACCCGCGCGGTTTTTGAGAAAGCGGCAGGTTTTCAAAAACAGTCGGACTGCGACAATGTTTGGCACGGAATTTGGCGCTGTGAAATTACGGAGAGAGAGCCCGCCGAGCCGTCTCAAAATCTCTCGGGTTGTTTTGAACCGTCCGGAGGCACGGCTAATAAGCGGGCGGAATTACGGGGAAATTGAGCGGCTGATTTTGGCGTCTTGAAAACTGCGGTGAAATAATCATAATATCCCCTGTTCACGGGAGCATAATTGAAGGTCCAAACCCTTGCCAGCGGCAGTTCCGGAAACTGCACTCTTATAGAAAGCGGAAACTCAAAAATACTTGTTGACGCCGGCATCAGCGCAAGACGGCTTGCGCGGACGCTGGCGTCAATCGGAACACCGATGGAGGACATAACCGCCGTTATCGTCAGCCACGAGCATTCCGACCACACGAAGGCGATAACCGCTCTGCCCGTTCCGGTTTATGTTTCATCGGCGACAACGCACTTGTGGAAAAGCAGGGTTGATTCGCTTTGCGAGTTCTGCACCGGAGATTCCTTTTGTATAGGCGATATGCTCGTAACCCCTTTTCCGGTTCCGCATGACGCCCTTGACCCGGTCGGCTTTACGGTTGAAAGCAAAGGCAGAAAAGTCGGAATTGTTACCGACATCGGATTTGCAACGGGGGTTGTTTCTGACAAACTCCGGGGCTGCGACATGCTTATAATAGAGTCCAACCACGACGAAGGGCGTCTGATATCCGGCAGGTATCCGTGGGAGCTCAAACAGAGAGTCGGCGGACCGATGGGGCATCTTTCAAACCGCCAGTGCTCGGAGCTTCTTGAGAGCGTCGCCCACGGCAAACTGCGGTTTGTCGTTCTCGCCCACTTGAGCGAGTCAAACAACATGCCCCGCCTTGCCCTTGAATCCGCTCGCGGGGTGATGGGAAACTTCCCCGCTTCCCTGCATGTCGCTCCGAAAGACAACTCCGGCGAGGTGTTTGTCCTTTGATTTCAAGATACGCAAGAAAGGAAATGAAGGAAATCTGGAGCGATGAGTCAAGATACTCAAGATGGCTTGAGGTTGAGATTGCGGTCTGCCGGGCGTGGAGTGAGGCGGGAAAAATTCCTTCCGAAGCCCTTGCCGACATTGAAAAAAACGCCGCGTTTGATTCGGCGAGAATATCAGAACTTGAAAAGGAACTGAGGCACGATGTGCTCGCTTTTCTCACATGCGTTGCCGAGAAAGTCGGGGACAACTCAAGATACATTCACCTCGGCATAACCTCGTCCGATGTTCTGGACACCGCGTTCGCCCTTCAGCTCAAAAGCGCGGCGGAAATCATACTTGCGGATATGGAAGATGTGATGCAAGTTCTGAAAAAAAGGGCGTTTGAGCACAAAAAAACGCCGATGATTGGAAGATCTCACGGAATACACGCGGAGCCGAAAACCCTCGGACTTGTTTTCGCCCTGTGGTATGACGAGATGGGGAGAAACCTTGTCAGAATGAGACGCGCGACCGAAGCCGTGGGCGTTGGAATGATGTCCGGTCCCGTCGGAACATACTCAAGCGTTCCGCCGGAAGTTGAGAAAACGGCGTGCGAAAAACTGGGATTGAAGCCCGCCGCAATATCAACGCAGATAGTTCACCGCGACATACACGCGGAGTATTTTCTGTGTCTTTCACTTATAGCCGCCGGGATTGAGAGAATAGCGACCGAGATACGGCATTTTCAGAGAACCGAGGTTCTTGAGATGGAGGAGCCGTTCGGAAGCGGGCAGAAGGGGTCGTCCGCGATGCCTCACAAGAAAAATCCCGTGCTTTCGGAAAACCTCTGCGGTCTTGCAAGGGTTGTGAGGTCTCATTCCGCGGCCGCTCTTGAGAACATCACCCTTTGGCATGAGAGGGACATAAGCCATTCTTCCGTTGAGAGGATAATCGCTCCCGACGGCACAATACTGACCGATTTCATGCTGTCGCGCCTGAAGTTCCTTCTTGACGGGCTTGTAATACACAAAGACAGACTCGTGGCGAATATGGATTTGACAAAAGGGCTTGTTTTTTCACAGAAGGTTTTGCTGAAACTGGTTGAGAAGGGCGCTTTGCGCGAAGACGCATACGGCATGGTGCAGAGAAATGCGATGAAATGCTGGAAGGAAAAAAGTGATTTTTCATCGGTTCTCAAGGCGGACGGGGAGTTGTCGCGCTTCCTCACGGCGGAAGAAATTGACGCCTGTTTTGATATTACGGAGGACTTTCAACATGTTGAGACAATTTTTCAAAGAGTTTTCGGCTGACCGGCGCCGGAAAGTTTTCACTTTTTCCGTGAGAGCCGGATTTGCCGCGCTTTTTTGCTTTTTGCTGTTTTCATGCGGCGGTTCCAATGACACCTCCGCCGATGGCAAAGCGCAAAAAGCGGCTGGCTACTTCGCCCGGAGTTTTTCGCTTTTCATCCCGGACGGATACACGGTCGGCGTTGAGGGGTACTCCCCGGGCGGGGCGGGCGGTTTCCACGGCGGGCGGTTTGTCTTGCAGCCTCCCGAAGGCGAGCGGGGGGAGATTCCGCCGATTCCGTTTCTTCTCACACCGGACGGAAACCATCTTCTTCTCGGAACTGCGGGCCCCTTTGACTTGGACGATTTTGACGATTCCGGCGTTGCGGGATTCAAGGCGGTTCCCGATTCGGTCAGAAGCGCTCCTTCGGTTCTCGCTTCAAAAAACGGGCGGATAATCTCGGCGGACAGGATTATGGACATCCGTGTTGATTATGCGAAGAGAAACATGGACAGAATTTCTCTTGCCGGCGCTCCGGTTCTGGGTTCGGAGGACGCCAAAGTTACGGTTGTGGAATATTCGGATTTTCAATGCCCCTTCTGCCGCGATGCGGCGCGCTATGTTCAAGACCTTTTGCGCGAATATGACGGAAGGGTAAAACTTGTTTACAAGCAGTTGCCGCTTCCCTTTCATGACTGGGCGTATCAGGCGTCCGAGGCGTCTCTCTGTTTTCACAGTCAGGGGGGCAACCGCGCATTTGGGTATTTTCATGACGAGGTTTTCGCAAATCAGAAGGAGATAACAAAGGAAAACCACAGGGAGCGGTTTTCCCTTATCGCCGAGGGCGCGGAGTTGAGCCCGCGGGAAATTCTTGCCTGCATGGATTCGGGGGAAATGAAAAAACGCGTTGAAAGGGACCTCGGCGAAGCGTATGAGTTGAAAGCGGACGGAACTCCGACTTTCTTTGTTGACGGGATGGCGGTTCCGAACGATTTTGACCTGCTGAAAAAAGCCCTTAAACTCCGCTTTTCGCCCGAGAGCTGAAATCCGGGCGGTTTAATATGGATTTTATAACTCAGGCAAGCGCGGCTATCGGGGAAAAAGCGTCCGGCATTCAAGAGTGGGAAATGTCCCATCTGGAGAAAATTTTCGTGCCGTTTTATTCTTCGGCGGACCTCAGGGTCTCCTCAAACAAAGCGGCCGTGGTTGACACAAACATTTTCCCCGCCGGATTCAACAACCTTTCCGAAGATTTCCGCTCCCGTCTGGGCTGTCTTGTAAAAAGTGGAATTTCCAGAAAATATCCCGGCGCGGACAAACTTCTCATAGTTCCCGAAATTCACACGCGCAACCTTCATTACTGGGAAAATATAAAAACCCTTGAGACCGTTCTTCTGCGGCGGGGTTTTGAAGTTAAGGTCGGTTTTATCAGCGAGGAAATTGAACGGAATTCCATTTCCGTTGAGGCGTTCGGAGGTGGGCGGGTTGAAATGGAAAAAGCCCGCAGGGACGGAGTGCGGATAGTCGCCGGAGATTTTGTTCCCGATGCGGTTCTGCTCAACAACGATTTTTCGGACGACTGTCCGTCAATTCTGCGCGACATCGCCCAGCCGATTCTGCCGCCGGTGGAAATCGGCTGGCATTCGCGCAGAAAAGACACGCATTTTGAGTTTTACAACTCTCTTGCGCGGGAAGCGGCGGCGGTCTGTGGAATTGACCCTCGGACGATTCTCATTGAAACGCGCCTTGTTGAGAATGTAAATTTTGACGATTCCGAAGACAGGGAAAAAGTCGCGCGCGCGGCGGACGCCATGATGGGGGAAATAAAAAACCGGAAAAACGGCGGGGGCGAAGACCCGTTTATTTTCATAAAAAGCAACAACGGCACTTACGGAATGGCGGTTGTTTCAATTTCGGACGGGGATGCGGTGAGGAATATGAATCTGGAAAACAGAAAAAAAATGCGCGCGGGGAAATCAAAGAATCCGGTCAGGAGCGTGGTTCTCCAGGAAGGCGTTCCCACCGCCCTGAGCACGCAAGACGGGCTTCCCGCCGAGCCGGTTCTGTACATGGTGGAAACCGAAGTTGCCGGGGCTTTCTACAGAGCCAATTCAAAAAAAGGCGCGATGCAAAATCTCAACTCATCGGGAATGGAGTTCAGACTTTTTCCCGATGCTGTAAAGCAGTTTAAAGAGATACCGGAACTGTTTTCTCTGTGCGCAAAAATTGCGGTTATCGCGGCGGGATATGAGATTGAAAAGGTTATGCTTGAGGGCGGATGCGGGTGAGACAGGGCGAGTATACTGAAAGCTTCCGACCGGTTTTGAAACGATATTAAAACGCGCAATCCAATGGCGTGGCGGCGACAATAAAAACGCGAGGCGTCAAACCGTTGCCGTTGAGCGTTCTCCGCATTAAGGGAGGAAACAAAATGTATAAGAATATTACGGGACGGTTGAAATCCGAAAATATTATGAGCGCGTTGGTTTTGCGGGAATTTCTCTATCAAATCTGATTGCCATGTTTATTACTTATGAAAACAAGAAATCCGAGAAAGATATTCTCAAACAAACTTCCAAGACGAAACTGGAAGTTGTTTCCGGCAAAGGAGCAAAAAACAAACTCATTCATGCCGACAATCTGACCGCTCTGAAAACCTTGCTTGACGATTATGCGGGCAAAATAGGTTTGATTTATATTGACCCGCCGTTTTCCACAAACGGACATTTCAAAATAAGCGAAGACCGTGCAAATACAATCAGTTGCGGCAACGACGATGCGATAGCATACAGCGACATAATTGTCGGAGCGGATTTTTTGGAGTTTCTGCGTGAACGGTTGATTGTATTGCGTGAACTTTTGTCCGAAAAAGGTTCAATCTATCTGCATATTGATTATAAAATCGGACATTATGTGAAGTTGATAATGGATGAGGTGTTTGGAAAGAATATGTTCCGAAATGACATTGCCAGAATCAAATGCAATCCGAAAAATTTCAACCGCAGAGCGTATGGAAACATTAAAGATTTAATACTTTTCTATTCAAAATCTTCCGCTCCGACATGGAACAACCCGCGAATTCCTTTTTCGGAGGAGGATGAAAAGCGCCTGTTCAAAAAAATTGATGAAAACGGAAGAAGATACACAACAATTCCGCTTCACGCTCCCGGTGAAACTTCAAGCGGAAATACGAGCAAAAAATGGAAAGGAATGAAGCCGCCGAGGGGTCGCCACTGGCAAACCGCCCCAGCCATTCTGGAGGAGTGGGACAAACAGGGTCTTATTGAATGGTCGACAAACGGAGTGCCGCGTAAAAAAATCTTTTTTGATGAAAAAAAGGGAAAGAAAATGCAGGATATTTGGGAGTTTAAAGACCCGCAGTATCCGCGCTATCCGACCGAAAAAAGTTTGGAACTTTTGAAGTTTATCGTTGAGGCGTCCTCCTGTGAGGGAGATACGGTCTTGGACTGTTTCGCCGGGTCTGGAACAACGCTTGTCGCCGCGCAGTTTCTTAACCGCAATTGGATTGGCATTGACAAGTCCGAATTGGCGATAAGTGTTGCGCGAAAACAGATGGGCGGTTTGCCGGACAGTCTGTTTTCAATTGTTGAGTATGAGTTTTTAAGAGAAGCGTAACCGTTTGTAAAATTGATATTTGACGGGACTTGCTCAACACAAAGAAAAGACATATCCTCGGAGAGAAATATCTGACAGTTGAAAAAAACCGTATGAAAACCATTGCCCTTGATGTCGGAACAAAAACCATCGGTGTCGCCGTGAGCGATGATCTTGGCATAACCGCAAACGGTCTTGATGTCATAAGACGAAAGGACGAAAAGAGCGACATGGACTCTCTCGGGGTTTTTGTCAAAGAGCACAAGCCGGAGCGCATAGTCGTGGGAATTCCCCTCAACGCCGACGGCTCTCTCGGAAAAAGAGGGTTGGATATAAAACGCTTTTCCGAATCGGTGGGCGGGTATTTCGGAATTGAAACCGTTTTGTGGGACGAGAGTTTTTCAACCGTTGAGGCGGAGAAGGTTATGATAAAGGCGGATATGGGAAGAAAGAGAAGAAAAAAAGTTGTTGATAAGATTGCCGCGGTCGTTATTCTGCGTGAGTATCTTGACAGCCTGGAGGGGAAGTAAATGCCGATTGCAAAAGTGAACGGGGTGAAAATCAACTATGAGGAACACGGCTCCGGAAGCCCCCTTGTTCTCATCGGCGGGCTTGGAAGCACACTGCAAAGTTGGGACGACCAGATTCCGGTCTATTCAAAGCATTTCAGGACGGTGGTTTTTGACAATCGGGGGTCGGGTCTTTCGGACAAACCGCTTGAGCCGTATTCAACCGAAGACATGGCGGATGACGCGGTCGCCCTTGCCGGTTTTCTCGGAATGGAAAAAGCGTCTTTTGCGGGCAAGTCAATGGGCGGGATGATAGCCCAGTGGATAGGGATTAAATATCCCGAAAAGGCGGAGCGGCTGGTGATGGGCTGCTGCTCCGCCCGCAGGGACGAAGTCGGCAACCTTATACTTGAAACGGGAAGGGAAATATCGGAAAAAGCCGGAATGGGAGCGGTTTGGCTGACGGCTCTCTTTCTGGGTTACGGAAGGCGATACATTGAGGATAATCTGGACGACATAAAGATGCGGCTTTCGGCGGTTACGACAACGCCCGAAGACATCGTCGGCTATAAGGGGCAGACCGTTGCCTGCGAGGGGCACGACACCGCGGAGCGACTTCACCTCATAAAAGCGCCGACTCTTGTTATGTTCGGAACCGAAGACAATGTTACGGACCCGATACGCGCCGCGGAGGTTGGGGAGTTGATACCGAATTCAACGATTCGCGCTTTTGAAGGCGCGGGACACGGTTTCTGGCGTGAAAGAAGGGAGGAAGCGGACAGGTTTGTTGTTGACTTTATTCTGGGCAATGGTATTTAATGAAAACAGTTGAACTATGAGATTTCTATATCAAACCGACCGGAACCATGCTGGACTTGTGGCGAGGGTTTTTCTGGGGGCGGTTATGTTGCCTCATGGTCTTCCCAAACTTATGAATTTTGAACAGTCAGTCGGCGGGCTTACCTCCGGCGTCGGTCTTCCTTATGTCATTGCGTTTCTGGTTGTGGTCGGCGAATCAATCGGCGCTTTTTCCCTTATACTGGGATTTCTCTCGCGTTTTTGCGCGTTTTCCATCGGCATTATCATGGCGGGCGCGGTGTGGCTGTTTCATTACAACCACGGCTTTTTTATGAACTGGAAGGGAAACCAGTCCGGGGAGGGGTATGAATACCACATTCTCGCCATCGGGCTTGCGCTGGTTGTTACGGTTTGCGGAGGCGGAAGGTTTTCCGTGGACGGATTGATTACGAAGATTGTTTCAGAAGACGGGCGGTAGGATTGACCCGCCGGCAAGAAGAGCCGGAACCCCTTTTTTCACCGGATAAAGCCTTTCACGGTCTGCGGTTGAAAGGAAGCCGTCAGCCGTTTCCGTTACCGGATTTCCGTTGCTGTCGGGAATCCCCCCTTTTTCTATGAGAGCGTTTATTTTCCGGCAGACATCCGGTTCCGCTTCAACAAGCGGCTGTCCGGTTTCGGGGCACGCGAGCATTCCGATAAAATTTTTGTCAACCGTCATGCCGGAACCGTCAGTTTCCCGCGGACTCTACGACCTGTTCAAGGTCTCCGCTGCGGAACATTTCCTCGCATATGTCGCAGCCGCCTATGAACTTTCCGTTCACATACAGCTGCGGAATTGTGGGCCAGTTGGAAAACTCTTTTATTTCCTGCCGTATTTCCTCGTTTTCCAGAACATTGACCGTTTCGTAGCGGATGCCGAGAGTGTTCAGTATCTGCACCACTCTCGCCGAAAAACCGCACATCGGCGTCTCTCTTGTTCCCTTCATATAGAGAAGAACCGGACTGCTCTCCACTTGAGAGCGGATTGTGTTTTTTGTTTGTTCGGACACTGTTATCCTCCGTTTTTTAAATTTTCCCTTCCGCTTCCGCCGCTCAATGTTTCCGTCCACTGCTCCGGCGTGTAGGTCTTGATGGAAAGGGCATGAATCTCTTCCTTCATCGCGTCTCCGAGGGCGGCATACACCAGTTTGTGCCTGTCAACCGGCGTTTTGCCTTCAAAATCTCCCGAAACCACAACCGCTTCAAAATGGGTTCCGTCCCCCTCAACTTCAACATGGCGGGTGTCAAGCGATTTTTCTATGACCGATTTGATGTTTTCCGGACTCATGGGTGATATTATCTTTGCTGGTGTTATAGTTGTCAACAATGGGAGAAAGAAGCGATGTTTGTATCTGAACTGATGAACAGTCCGGCGCAGACCGTGCGGCAAGACGCCCTTTTGAAAGATGTGGCGAAAATTATGATGCGGCACTGTGTCGGTTGCCTTCCCGTTGTGGACGAAGGCGGAAAGGTTGTCGGAATCATATCGGAGACCGATTTTATCGGCGCGATGAAGGGTGTTCCGTTTTCCAGAGAGACCGGGCATGTGCTGTTCGGGCGGTGGACTGACGGCGAGGGGATTGTCAACTGCTGCAGGGAAGCGGCATCCCTAAAACTGAGCGATTTTATGCAAACGCCCGTTTTTACGGTTGAAGAAAGCTCCACAGTTGAGGACGCTGTTACAACGATGCTGAAACATCGCATTCACAGGCTGCCCGTTGTGAGGGATGAAAAGCCGGTGGGGATGTTTGCAAGGAGAGACCTGCTTAAACTCTTCTGAGTAGCGGGTACTGAGTCTCTCCGGCTTTTTACCAATCCGGAAATCTGTTTTGTGCTCAAGAATAGTTATCGCGGGCGAGCGGAGCGGATGCGGCAAGACCGCCGTCTCGCTCGCGCTTATGAGCGCTCTTTCGCGCAAAGGCGTTGCGGTTCAGGGTTTCAAGACGGGTCCCGATTACATAGACCCGTCCCATTACGAAGCGAGAACGGGCAGAAAGGGCAGGAACATAGACCTGTGGATGACAACCCCGGATGACGCTCTTGAGCTTTTTACGCGCAGTCGCCCTTCGGCCGGAATATCGGTCATTGAAGGGGTTATGGGGCTTTACGACGGGGCTTATCCGGACAATTCGGCAAGCACCGCTCATACGGCAAAGTTTCTCGGCGCGCCCGTGATTCTGGTTCTGGATGCCGCGCACGGCTCCGCCTCCGTTGCCGCCTCCGCGCTCGGATTTAAGATGTTTGACCCGCAAGTCAACATTGCGGGCATTGTTCTCAACCGCGTTTCATCTCAATCTCACGCCGCGCTCACGGCAAAAGCCGTTACGGATAAAACCGGCGTTGAAGTTGTTGGCTTTCTGCCCAAAACCGAAGAAATCTCAATCGGCGGCAGGCATCTCGGTCTTGTTCACGCCGCCGAATCCGCCGCTTGTCCGCGGACGGTTTCCGCCGAAGCCGAAATCGCCGCAAAATCGCTTGACATCGGGCGCATTGAAAAAATCGCCCGCTCCGCTCCGCCGCTTTCTCTCTCCGGCGCATGCGCGGGCTCTCTCTTTCCCGAATCTCCAAAGCCGCAGCGCGTTCGGCTTGCGGTTGCCCGCGACAAGGCGTTTTCTTTCTACTACGAAGACGCCCTTGACCTTCTTTCCCTGTGGGGGTGCGAAATTACCCCTTTCTCTCCCCTGTCCGAAGACAGTTTGCCGCGGGGGACGGACGCGGTTTTCATCGGCGGCGGGTTTCCCGAACTTTATTCGGAAGACCTTGAGGGGAATGTCTCCATGAGAGACTGTTTGCGCCGTTTCGCCCTCGGCGACGGGGCGGTTTACGGCGAGTGCGGAGGGATGATGTATCTTGGCAAAACCATAAAGGACTTTGACGGGCGGAGGTTTGATATGTGTTCCGTGCTTCCGGCGGATTTTGAGATGCGTCCGGGTCTTCAGTCTCTCGGATACAGGGATGTCCGCGTCAAAAAAGACGCCGGTTTTTTCCGTTCGGGAGACAGGGGAAAAGGGCATGAGTTTCACTATTCGGCAATTACGGAGGACTGCTCCACGCCCGGTTTTTTTGAGATAAGAAAGTCATCGGGCGGGCGGTTTGACGGCGGAATGTCATTTCAAAACACAGTTGCATCGTATGTTCATCTCAGTTTTGTGTCGTCCGGGCTTGCAAAACTGATACCTCACAGAATAAAGCCCGAACCGGAGAAAGCGGTTTGAAACTCTCCGGGCGCACACTTCCTCCGTTTCACGGCGGACTTGATTACGAGGAGATTCGCGCTCTGGGGTTGGAGCCGGGCGAAATTGTTGATTTTTCAAGCAACTTAAACCCCTTTTTCCCGTCTTCGCATTTCTTGAAAGGCGCGTGCGCCGGAGCGGACTCTTATCCCGACTCCGGATACTCGGAACTGCGTCGGGCGGTTGCGGCGACTCACGGAGTTTCCCCGGACTGCGTTTTTGCGGGAAACGGGGCGTCCGAGATAGTGCATCTTTTGTGCCGTTGTTTTTCTTCCCCTTGCTCGGTTCTGATACCGGTTCCGACTTTTTCCGAGTATGAAAGGGCGGCGGCGGTTTGCGGCGCGCGGACTGTTCTGTGCGCCGCGGGCGCGGCGGGCGGTTTGCGTTTCAATCCCGATGCTGTCGCTTCAGCGATAAGGCGGAACAGGCCCGACCTTGTTTTTCTTTGCAACCCCAACAACCCGACCGGACTCTATCTTTCACGCGCGGAGGTGGAAACCGTTATTTCCGCAACTCGCGGCGCCGTTCTGGTGGTGGACGAGTCGTATGTGGATTTTGTCGCCGACCCGTGGGATTCAACGGAGCTTGCGGTTTCGGGCGGCATCGTGGTTCTGCACTCCGTGGCGAAATTTTACGGACTTGCCGGAATCAGAATGGGATACGCGCTTTCAAGCCCCGAAATAGTCTCCGCGCTCAACGGGGTGCGTCCGCCCTGGAATGTTAATTCGGTTGCGGAAAAGGCGGCGTTGTCGTTATTTTCACTGCCCCGGTCGCTTGGCAGTGAAAGCCGGTCGCTTCTTTTTGCCGCAAGAGACCGCCTGATAGACCGCGTTGAGGCGATGGGAAAGCGTTGCCTGCCCACGGATACGGGTTTTTTCCTTGTTGAAACCGGCGATGCGGGTTTTTTGAGAAACCGGCTTTTGAAAAGAGGTGTTGCGGTGCGGGACTGCTCCTCTTTTGGTCTTCCCTCGCACATACGGCTCAGCGCCCGTCCTGAAAAGGACTGTGAGAAACTTGTTAAGGAGTGGATGGAAGTGGAGAAACTTGAAGCGAAACCGCGCGCGGCGGAGATTGCAAACGAAAAAGGCGTATGAAAAAAGCGGGACCTGTTCGGCAATTACGGATGTTGAAGATGAGGGCTAAAACTTTAATGGTTCAGGGAACCGCGTCTCATGCGGGCAAGAGCGTTGTTGCCGCCGGACTGTGCAGGATTTTTGCCCGGCGCGGCTTTTCAGTCGCTCCGTTCAAGTCCCAGAATATGAGTTTGAACTCCTTTGTTACCGAGGACGGTTCCGAGATTGGAAGGGCGCAGGCGATGCAGGCGCAATGCGCCGGGGTCTCTCCGCTTGCGGAGATGAATCCTATACTTCTCAAACCTCTGGGCGAAAACGGCTCGCAGGTGATGGTTCTCGGCAGTCCGGCGGGCAATATGACCTTCAGGCAGTATCTGGAGTTCCGTCCCCGCGCTCTTGCCGTCGTGAGCAAGTCTCTTGACCGTCTGATGAAGGGTTTTGATGTGGTTGTGATAGAGGGTGCGGGCAGTCCGGCGGAAATCAATTTTTCGGGCAGTGAAATTGTCAATATGACCGTTGCCAAACTTGCTGATGCGCCGGTTCTGCTTGTCGGCGACATAGACAGGGGAGGCGTTTTCGCTTCCATAGTGGGAACCCTTGAACTGCTTTCTCATGAGGAAAGGAATCTTATAAAGGGGCTGATAATAAACAAGTTTCGGGGCGACAGGTCTTTGCTTGAGCGCGGTCTTGAATTTCTTAAGGAAAAAACCGGAAAGCCGGTTTTGGGCGTTGTGCCGCATATCAAGTCTCTTATGCTTGACGATGAGGACTCGGTTTCCCTTGAGGGTCGGCAGCGGCGACACTCAAACGGAAGTGTGAGGGTGTGTGTTCCCAAGTTTCCGCGCATATCAAACTTTACCGATTTGCGTCCGCTTGAGATGGAGAGCGGCGTGTCCGTTTTCTACGCGGAAAAGCCCGGAGATCTTGCCGGTGCGGACGCGGTTGTGATTCCCGGAACAAAAGCGACAATCACGGATTTGCGTTTTTTCAGGGAGAGCGGAATGGCGGATGCGGTGGCGGGTATGTGTTCAAGCGGCGTTGCGGTTGTGGGAATATGCGGCGGCTACCAGATGCTGGGCGCGGCTCTTTCCGACATGGGCGGCATTGAGTCCGCCCGAAGCGCGGAGAGGGGGCTTGGAGTTTTCCCCGCGCAGACGGAGATAAAGGAGACAAAAACCCTCAAGCAGACCTCGGCGACAATCAAAAACGGGGGGGAAATGTTTGCGGACATTGAGGGAGAAGAGATAAACGGCTATGAGATTCACATGGGACAGACCGAATTCTCAAGCGGGGTCAGGTCTTTTCTTCAAAAGCCGGACGGGTCTTTTGACGGAGCGGTCAGTGAGGCGGGGAATGTTTACGGCACATACCTTCACGGGATTTTTGAGAATGACAATTTGAGAGGGGCGTTTTTGAAATGTTTGCGGATGAAAAGGGGAGTTGCTCCGGCGGCGGTCGGGAGTTTTGCCGAAGAGAGGGAAAAACAATATGACAGACTGGCGGACTGTCTTGAGGAAAGTTTGGATATGGACGCGATTGTGAGTATGGTTTTCGGTCAGAAAGGCAAAGTGCGTGTGCCTGCGGATAAGGAATGAAAACAATGGTTACAAAAGAACAGTTTATTAGTTTTGCAAATAATTATTTTGGTTCTGACCACTTGAGGTTGAAAACTCTGACGAAGGGAGAGTTTTTTACCGTTAGTGTTCATACAAAATATATTTGTTTTACTCCGGAAGTAAGCGAGGAACCAAGAAAGGTTTATTTTGAATCTGAAATTGGGAACGGCATTGGTAAAAGAGGTTATCTGGATTTTTATAATACTGGAGCTAAAAGAGCAAAGTGTTATAAAGGTGAAAATAGAAAATATGTGGATGCCTCGTATTTTCTTGCTGTTATGAAAGAATATGAAAAACCTCAGAATAAAATTTTTCATGAAAATGAGAATGTAAAATCTATAGAAACTCAAAAAGGAAGATGTATTTCTGCAAGAATGGGACAAGGGCTATTTAGAAATAAACTTCTTAAATACTGGGGAAACTCTTGCTCCGTTACGAAAGTAAATGATAAGCAGCTGCTACGTGCTTCTCATATTCAACCTTGGAAAGACTCAAATAATCGTGAGCGACTGAACCATTTTAACGGCTTATTGTTGATACCTAATCTGGATGCTTTGTTTGATAGAGGCTTGATAACTTTTGAAGATAACAGGCAAATTAAAATATCGTCCAAAATATCAAGAGAGGATTTAGACAAATTAGGTGTCAACAGTTCAATGTCAATAAGAAAAATTGAACAAAGACATAAAAATTTTCTTCTTTATCACAGAACTGAGGTCTTTGACAAGTAATGCAGAATACCCATAAAATCCCAATTACCGTGATAACCGGCTTTCTCGGAGCCGGAAAAACCACAGTTGTCCGCAATCTTCTGACTCAAACGGGCGGGCGGCGCATAACCGTTATTGTGAATGAATTCGGCGATGTGGGAATTGACGGAGAAATTATCCGCTCCTCCTGCGGTTGCGAGGAAGGGGAGATTGTTGAACTGAGCAACGGATGCCTTTGCTGCACTGTTCAGGAGGAATTTCTGCCGACCATGATTAAACTTGCCGAAAGAAAAGAAGATATTGACCACATTGTGATTGAAACCTCCGGGCTTGCACTTCCCAAGCCGCTTGTGCGAGCGGTGAACTGGCCCGGATTAAAACCCCACTTTTCCGTGGATGCGGTTATTGCCGTTGTTGACGCGGCGGCGGCGGCAACGGGGGAGATATGCGACCGAAAAAAGGTTCAATTACAGCGCGAAGCGGACGATTCGCTTGACCATGAAACTCCAATTGAAGAACTGTTTTCCGACCAACTTTCGTGCGCCGATATGGTTGTTTTGAACAAATCCGACCTTGTTGACGGAAAAACCCTCGGCGAGATTGAAAACCTTTTGAGAGCGGAAATGAAAGAAGGAGCCGCCGTTGTGCCGGCGGAAATGGGAAATGTGTCCGCCGATATTCTGCTCGGAATCGGAGCGGCTGCGGAGAGCGACTTGGATTCAAGACACTCCTCCCATGAAAAACATCATGAAAACGGCGCAGACCATGAGCATGATGAAGACATTGATTCCGTTGTCGTGGAAATTAAATCGGAAATTTCTCCCGAAAATCTTATCGCCGCCCTGCAAAAAACCGTTCGGGAACATGAGATATACAGAATAAAAGGGTTCGCCAAAATTTCAGACAAACCGATGAGGATGCTGATTCAAGGGGTGGGAGAGAGATTTGACAGTTATTTTGACAGGACTTGGCGTGAAGATGAGACCGTGTCAACGCGGCTTGTTTTTATCGGAAGAAATCTTGCGCGTTTGAATCTCGGCGGAATTGTGGAAAAAAATCTTTCCAGCGCTTGATTCTTTTTATCGTTTGCTTTTGGGAAAATGCATCTTATAGCGACCATACCGGGAGGGTGGAATCCGGGCGATGAACGCGGGGACGGCGGAGTTTTTTTAATAGACCAGACTCCGGGCGATGTTGTTTTTCTCTCCGCCGCCGACACGGATATTTCCTGCCTGAATTCCGCGTATTCAAAACTTTCCGCGCGGGAAAAAAAACTCCCCTCCCTACGCATGGCAAACCTTTCATATCTGAAGCGGGAACTTTCCGTTGACAACTACATTGACGCGGTTGTCGGTTCGGCGCGTCTTGCGGTTGTCAGAATGCTGGGCGGAAAAAACTACTATCCGTATGTTTGCGATGCTTTTATCCGGGAGTGTGAAAAAAACAAAATTCCACTGATTTTTATTCCCGGAGACGACAGCCCCGATGTTGATCTGGTGTCTTTGTCTTCCGTTTCACCGGATGCCGTTCAAACCGTTTGGAACTATTTTTCTTTCGGCGGAACGGAAAACCACGTTAATTTTCTCAAGTTTGTTTTCAGTAAATTTTTCGGGTTTTCCTTTTCCGCAAAACCGCCTGAAAAAATGCCGGATATTTTTTGCCGCGATGCTCTCAAAAGCGCCGCTGTCAATGAGAAAAAAACCGCTTTCTCAAAAAACATCGGCAATGCGGCGATTGTGGCATACAGGAGCCACTATCTTGCGGACAACCTTTCCCCGATTGAAACGCTTGCGGAAAAACTCGCCAAATACGGTTTTAGTCCGACCGTGATTTTTGTGAAAAGCCTCAGGGAGCGGGAGGATGTTATTGAGTTGGAAAAACATCTTGCGGACGGCGGATTTGATTTGATTTTTAATACGACAAGTTTCGCGCTCAAAAGCGCGGATGAAAAAGATTTTATTTTTGAAAAAATCGGCGTTCCCGTTTTTCAGACGGTTTTTGCCTCCTGCTCGGAGGAAATATGGAAAGAAAATCTTTTCGGACTTTCCCCGACGGATATTGCGATAAACATCTCCCTTCCGGAAATGGACGGGAAAATTGACGCGGGTCCGGTTTCGTTCAAGCTTCTTGAGGGAAAGGATCCCGATACCGACTCCGAAATAGTGAGATACTCTCCGCATGAGGCGGGTTGTGAGAGCGCCGCATTTTCGGGGCGCATGTGGCTCAATCTTGCCCGAAAAAAAAATCCGGACAAAAAAATTGCGATAATAATGCCGAACTATCCGTCCCGAGACGGCAGGCTGGCCAACGGCGTCGGGCTTGACACGCCGCAGAGCTGCGTCCGGATTCTTCAAAGTCTCGCCGCCGCCGGTTACGAACTCGGAGACGGTTTTCCGAACCGCGGAGCGGAACTCATGGACGCCTTGTCACGAAGGGTTACAAACGACCCGGATTTTATGGACGGGAGGGGTTTTGATGTTTTTCTGCCGTTTGAGGAGTTTAAGGCGAAGTATTGTCATCTTTCGGCTGATATGCGGAGGCGCATTGAGGAGCAGTGGGGAAAACCGGAGGACGACCCGCATATCAGGGACGGGGCTTTTCCGCTGCCGGGAGTTTTATTCGGAAATGTTTTTGTTTCAATACAGCCGGAGCGCGGATACGGGCAGGACACAAAAGCGGTCTATCATTCGCCGGATATTCCGCCGCCTTTCCGCTATCTGGCGTTCTATTTCTGGATTTCACAAAATTTTCGCGCCGATGCGGTTGTTCATCTGGGAAAACACGGAAATCTTGAATGGCTGCCGGGCAAAAGCGTCGCCCTTGATCCGGACACCTGTTTCCCCGAAGCGCTGGTCCCACCGGTTCCGCACTTCTACCCTTTTATTGTGAACGACCCGGGCGAGGGTTCGCAGGCAAAAAGGCGCTCCCATGCCGTGATTATAGACCATCTTGTTCCGCCGATGACGCGCGCCGGAGCATACGGCGACTATTTGCGGCTTGAGCAGCTTATGGACGAATACTGTCAGGCGTGCGGTCTTGATCCGCCACGGGCGGAGTTTCTGAAGGGTGAGATAGCGGAAATCCTGAAAAAGACCAGTCTTCATGAAGACCTCGGCTGCCCGTCCGGGGATTTGGACGAGGCGCTTGTGAGTCTGGACGCTTATCTGTGCGAGATTAAGGAATCTCAGATACGCGGCGGGCTGCATATCCTGGGCGAGTGCCCGGCAGGGTCTGACCTTGCCGGGCTTGTGGTCGCCCTTCACAGGATTCCATCGGACGGCTGCGCCGGAATAACGCAGTCTCTTTCAGGCGACTTGGGGCTTGATTTTGACCCTCTTGACTGCGATTACGGCGCGGAATTCGGCGGCGTTGTCGCCGGAAAACAGTGCAGAACCGCGGGCGCGGCGGTTGAAGCGCTTGAGGAAATGGCAGAAAAAGAGATTTTCAGGGCGATTGAAAGCCGTTCCGCTGCTCATGTTGACGGCAAACGGTTTCCGCGTTTTCTCTCCGTTGTGGATACTGCGCTTTCATGCACCGTCTCCCGTCTGCGTTTCTGCTCGGACGAGATTGAAAATCTGCTTGGCGGGCTGGACGGACTGTATGTTCCGTCCGGTCCTTCCGGCGCGCCGACAAGGGGAAGGCGCGATGTTCTTCCCACGGGCAGGAACTTTCACTCATTGGACACAAGAGGGTTGCCGACCCGCGCGGCTTATTTTCTCGGACGCAAAAGCGCGGAGGCGCTTGTGGAGAGATACCTTCAGGAAAACGGTGAATATCCAAAGGCGATGGGGATTTCGGTTTGGGGAACTTCAACGATGCGCACGGGCGGAGACGACATGGCGCAGGCGTTTGCGCTTCTCGGTCTTCGCCCCGTCTGGCGGGGTGAAAGCGGCAGGGTTGCGGATTTTGAAGTGCTGTCGCTCACGGAACTCAAGAGGCCGAGGGTGGATGTTACGCTCAGAATTTCCGGCTTTTTCAGGGACGCTTTTCCCGAACTGATTTCGCTTTTCAACTCGGCTGTTGAAAAGGTGGCGCAAATGGACGATGAGCCGCCGGAACTCAATCCGGTCAGGAGCCGCCATGTTACTGAGAAATCGGAGTGGATGAAAAGCGGCGTTGACAAACAGACCGCCCACGAGCGTTCTCTCTACAGGGTTTTCGGTTCAAAACCCGGCTCTTACGGAGCGGGGCTTCAGGGCGCGATAGATTCAAAAAACTGGAGCGGGCCCGAAGACCTTGCGATGATATATGTGAACTGGAGCGGTTACGCCTACGGTAAAACGGGACCGAAATCCGCCCACGAAACCTACCGCCGCCGCCTTGCCTGCATGGATGTCGTTCTCCAGAATCAAGACAACCGCGAGCACGATATTCTGGATTCCGACGATTACTATCAGTTTCACGGCGGCATGGCGAATGCGGCGCGAACCGAAAGCGGAAAGACGCCTGCCGTCTATTTCGGCGACAACTCAAGACCGGAAAATCCCAAAGTGAAAACCCTGAGGGAAGAGATATTGAAAGTTTACCGCTCCCGTGTGGTCAACCCGAAGTGGATTGAGGGGATGAGGAGGCACGGATACAAGGGGGCTTTTGAGATGGCGGCGACTGTGGACTATATGTTCGGCTACGACGCCACCACCGGAGTTGTGGACGATTTTGTTTATGAAGGTGTGGCGCGGGCGTATCTTTTTGACGGTGACAATTTTGATTTTCTGAAGCGGAACAACCCGAAGGCGGCAGCGGAGATGGCGGAAAGAATGCTTGAAGCCGTCCAGCGCGGCATGTGGAAAAACCCCGGTGAGGAGGTTGTTGAAAAACTTCGCGCCGTTTTTACCGAAGCCGAAGCCGAGACCGAGTGAGGAAGTTCCAAGTGAAATGCTAAATCTCCGTCTCTCAAGCAGTGTCCGCAAGCGGACGCGAATCTGTTTCTTCTTTCAAACTTTGAGGGAAACGGAGTTTCCCCTTTACTTCAAATCAGATAGAATGGCTTTTCAATTGTGAGGAAATCTGCATGAAAATCGCTGTCGCAGGATTCGGATACTGGGGCCGAATCTCGCCCGCAATCCGTTATTGTGGAGTCTGAAACAGGGGAGCGGGATCCGGTCAGCTCTCCGAAACCCAGTTCCAAGTCTTTTTGACACCATTTTCAATACCCACCTCCGGAGTCCAGCCGAGCGTTTTTTCGGCAAACGAGTTGTCAAGAAAGATCCTGCCCACATCGCCGCTTTTTCTTTCCGCTTTTTTCACCCTGACTTCTTTTCCTGAAACCTTTGCGAGGCACGCGATTATTTCATTAACTGATGTTTCTTTACCCATACAGATATTGAAAATACCGCCTTTTCCACCGACCGCAAAGGCGTTTGCCTGTGCCACATCGGAGCAGTGAACATAGTCCCTCGTCTGCTGTCCGTCTCCGAATATGGTTGTTTCGGCGTCTTTTTTGTGGTTGCCGCATAAAATCGCCACAATTCCGGTGGTCCTTTCCGTGCCCTGTCTCTCTCCGTAAACGTTTGAATAACGCAACGCCGTAAAGTCAATTCCCCTTTGAGATTTGAAGAATCGCAGATAGTTTTCAACGCACAGTTTCGCTATGCCGTATGGAGATTCGGGCTTTTTCGGGAACTGTTCATTTGCAGGCGGTTTTGGCACATCCCCGTAAACCGCTCCCGTTGACGCGAAAACGAATTTTTTCACCCCATGCTTCGCGCAAAGGTTAAGAAGATTCAGCGAACCCGCTATGTTGATTTCGGCGTCATGAGCGGGGTTTTCCGCAGAAACACGCGCATCTATGTGAGCGGCATGGTGGTTTACCAAGTCGGGTTTGAACAATGAGAAAATCCTTTCCATCTCTTTCCCGTCCCTTATGTCGCTTTTTTCAAACTCGGCTTCCGGCGGGATGTTTTCAACCTTTCCCGTTGACAGGTTGTCAACGATTAAAACCTTGTGCCCGTCTTTTATGAGTTGGCGGGAAATATGGGAACCGATAAATCCCGCGCCGCCTGTGAGGAGTATTTTCATTATCACCTGATTGTCAGCTTTTTGTATTTTACACATTATAAAGGATGACAAGCATTTTTCAGGAATTGATTATTCGTTCGGTGCGATGTTTGTCCGAGACGGATGGAATTGATGAGTTGCGAGAGGCGAATTTGTATACTGTTCTGTTTGGCAGGAACGGTGCTCTTGACAGCGCGGAGCTGATTTTTCTCATCACCGAGATTGACGAGGCGGTTGGCAGTGAACTCGGCATTGATACTGTTCTTGTTGACGAAAAGGCGTTTGCCGGACGCTCTCCGTTTCGCACGGTTGCTTCTCTTGCCTCTTATCCGGAAGAGTGTGTCGCGGAGGCAAAATGCGCGGAAAATCTATGGTAATTACCGGAACAAGTCGGGGGATAGGCGGGTTTCTTGCGGAACATTATTTTAAGTCGGGAGCGAGTATCTTTATGAACTGACCGTGAAGATTGGAAAAGTGTCAGTGAAAAATTCAAAACTTGCTTGTAAAAGAATTCAAATGAAAATACAATTTCTGCGGTTTGTAATCTCCGGCGGTATTAACACTGTTGCAACCTATGCAGTCTATTTCGCACTGCTTTATTTTGTAAATCCCTATTGGTCGTATGCCATTGCTTTTGTTACGGGGATTTTTCTTTCTTGTTTTTTGAATTTGAAGTTCACTTTCCGCTCGAGGCATTTGGCGGTGAAAATTGTTTCTTATCCCATCGTGTATGCGGTTCAGCTTTTTGTTGGGAATTTCCGTGCTTCATGTTTGTCTGAAAGCGGGAATGTCGGAAAAATTCGCGCCGTTTTTTGCGATTGCAGCTTCGGTTCCCGTTATTTTTTTATGTCGCGTTGGGTGTTGTGGAAACAGAAAAAGTGAAGATTCCCTTCTTCTGTCAATCGCCGTGTTTGCCTTTTAATGGCGTCCGCTTACGGACTTGTGTTCAATTCTGATAATTCCGTTTCTTGTTTGATTTGGAAAGACATAAATTCCGAATGTGTTTAAGCGGAAAGAAAATTTTCGGCGTTTTGAGAATGCTGTTCCCCGATTGCCCGATGCTTTGACGAAAATGCGAGCAAACACTTCATTTTGAAATAAGACTTGCGATATATCGTGAATAAAATCAATTGTGACGGCTTCGAAAGCGAGCGTTCATGATGGAAACCGTCGCCGTTCATTCTTCCGGGCGAAAACTGTCCGAAACTTTTTTCGGTGAAATACAGATTTTATTTTACAGCCCACCCTTTTGGTATTTGTTTGCAAAATCAATCTGCTGTTGTTTTATATGGCGTGAGTGGCAAAGGATTTATCTCTATTCCGAGTTCTTTGGCGCGGCTGCCGACATTAATCCAGCCGGGGTCAAATGTGTTGTAATAATAACCGGAAAGAGGTTTTACAATTTCAGGATTCAAGTTTCTGTGTATTTCCCATCCCTCCCAGTTTGGAACTTCATACCCGAATTTAAATCCCGCAAATTCCGATTTGCTTCCTTTCGGTATGATAATATGACTTACTATTGAGTTTAGCCGCCTGCCGGAATTGAGGGCGTTTCTGATAAGTTGCAAATTCTGAGGGTCTCTGGCGAAATAAGACGGTATGTTCCGGTGAAGATAGAAATACCCTCCGGAAAAAGCTTGGTTTCCCGCCAGCCACAGAACGCCTCGGACTTCTTCATCGGGCAGTTTTGCAAGTTCCATCGCCGCGCTTATACCCGGCGTTGTTGATGTGTCGGTGTATTTTGTATAATCGCCGAAAGCCCTTTCCATTTTCGGCAGTTTTCCGGACAATCCCGCACCGGAAACTGACAGAAACATAAAACAGCAGAGTAATTTTATTCCGCCATCCGCGGAACTTAAAACAGAAGCGGCGGCGACCCACAGCAAGGAAATTACTATAAAAACGTATCTATACTCGCCTCCGTAAGGAGTCATATGGGTTGCCAAGCAAAGTAAAATCAGAACTATGGGAAGCAGTGTTCTCTTCCATTTTATTAAACTGACCATCAGAAACAAAGCATGCAATCCAAAACTTGCCGCAGTGAGTTGTATAATATCCGCATACCAAATCAGGTTTCTTGCGTCCGCCACCCGAATATGGCCGTCGGGAAGGGCGGGGGTTATTCTTATATAATTTATGATTGAGTGGAGAAACTTTCCCCATGTGAAGAAATCAACTGCGCCCCAGATTAAAATCGCCGCCGCGCCGCCGCAAATGGCGACCGCGTATTTGCGTTTTACGTCCATGGAAATGAGCCACGCCAGCCCCGTAGCCGCCACAACCGGAGCGTATTGCCATCTGAGAGCTATTGCGAGTCCGAGCAGCAAGCCGCCGGCGAATATTCTTTTGTTTTTCCTCTGAGACAGCAAGGCAAGCGCTCCGAAGAAAGCTGCCGTGGCATATGGTTCCGACAGAGTGCGCGGGGCAAAAACAATAAGTTCATACCAGAGGGTTCCGAAAACAAGTGCGTATCGCGCGGCTTTTTCCGATACCGAACGGCGGGTGAAAAAATACATTCCGGCGGGAATTACCATTGAGATCAAGGCGTTGAATGAATGGACAAAAGGCACATAAAATGCGGGAGAATCAAGCCCCGCTGTTTTTGAAATCCACATAGGCAGAGCGGGAATCGCCGGAATGAGCCATGTCCTAACTCCAAACCTGAATTCCCAATGGGATGAATCCATACCCGAAAACTGCTCTGTGCGCCTGTTCCAAGTAGTTCATAAACTCATCGGCGTGAACGTGGCAATTACAGGTGAGGGCAACCGCCATGCGAGCCGCAAACCCCAACGCCATGAAAAACCAGAACAGCTTCCAAATTTTTGTTTTTCCGGTGTTTTGTGAAAACAGTAAAGAAGCAAAGAACTTTTGGAGTTTGGACACTTTTGATATCATTGCCGAAAACTGTTCGCCAAAATGCCGAAGGGGGGACTTGAACCCCCACGAGCTTATCGCCCACAGGATTCTGAATCCTGCGCGTCTGCCAATTCCGCCACTTCGGCTGAAGATATTTTATTGTGGAACGGTTATTATAACAGCCGGAGACGGAAGGCGGAAACCGGAAAGCGCGAACTGTTTTTTACAAGTTATGCAAATCTGTTCTTGACAACAAATTGCCGGTGATTATCTTTAACAACCGTTGAGGGACAGGCGAGCTTGTGTGCGTTCTTGCGCATGGGGTTGACTTGTGGCAGAGAAACCATACCTAAGGAGGGTAAGCGATAATGGCTTCAAAAGTAAAATTCAGGCCGCTTCACGACAAGGTTCTTGTAAAACGGCTTGATGGAGAGGAGAAAACCAAGGGTGGTATCATCATACCGGACACCGCCCAGGAGCAGTCTCAGGAAGGCAAGGTGGTTGCGGTCGGCAACGGAATTGTGGGCGATGACGGCAAGGTCAGAAAACTTGATGTCAAGCCGGGGGACAGTGTTCTCTTCAGCAAATACGGCGGAACCGACATCAACATAGAAGGTGAAAGCTACATAGTGATGAAAGAAGAGGAGATACTCGCCGTTGTCGGTTGAACCGACACAACTTGAGCGGGCAGTCTCATTAACCAAACAGGAGGACAAAAAATGTCTGTAAAGAGCATAAAATTTAACAGGGAGGCGCAAAACCTTCTTCTGAGCGGCATCAACAAACTTGCCGACACGGTGAAGGTAACGCTCGGACCCAGAGGCAGGAATGTGCTTATGGAGACGGCGTTCGGCGCGCCCAGTGTTACCAAGGACGGCGTCAGTGTCGCAAAAGAGATAGAGTTTGAAGACAAGTTTGAAAACATGGGGGCGCAAATGGTGAAAGAGGTCGCGTCAAAAACGAGCGATGTCGCCGGAGACGGAACCACCACGGCAACGGTTCTTGCGCAGTCAATTTTCACCGAGGGCACAAAACTTGTCGCCGCCGGACACGACCCGATGAAACTCAAAAGGGGAATTGACAAGGCGGTTGAGGTTGTGGTTGACAGCATCAGAAAAATGAGCAAACAAACAAAAGACAGAACCGAAATGTTTCAGGTTGCCACCATTTCCGCCAACGGTGATGAGAACATTGGAAACGAAATCGCTGATGCGATGGAGAAGGTTGGAAAAGACGGTGTTATCACAGTTGAAGAGGGCAGAAGTCTTGATACTCAACATGAAGTCGTTGATGGGATGCAGTTTGACAGGGGATACCTCAGCCCGTATTTCGTAACCGATTCCGAAAGGATGCTTGTTGAGTTGGAAGACCCGTTCATTCTTCTTTTTGACAAGAAAATCTCAAATATGAAAGACCTTGTCCCTTTTCTTGAAGAGGTTGCGAGAAGTTCCAATCCGTTGCTTATTCTGGCGGAAGATGTTGAGGGCGAAGCCCTTGCGACACTTGTTGTGAACAAGATTCGCGGCACGCTCAAAGCCGCCGCCGTCAAAGCTCCCGGATTCGGCGACAGGCGCAAGGCGATGATAGAAGACATAGCGGTGCTTACCGGAGGAAAAGTGATTTCCGAAGAAGCCGGTATGAAACTTGAAAACACCACAATCGCCGACCTTGGAAAAGCCAAGAAGGTTGTCATAGACAAAGACAACACGACAATCGTCAGCGGAGCGGGCAAGAAAGCCGACATAAGCGGCAGAATCAACCAGATAAGAGGGCAGATTGAGACGGCAAGCGGAGAGTATGACAGGGAAAAACTCCAGGAAAGACTCGCCAAACTTGCCGGCGGTGTCGCTGTCATCCGTGTGGGAGCCGCGACCGAGGCGGAGATGAAAGAGAAAAAAGACAGAGTAGAAGACGCTCTGAGTGCCACACGTGCCGCTGCTGAAGAAGGAGTTGTTCCGGGCGGAGGTGTTGCTCTGATTCGTGCCGTAGGGGCCGTTGAAAACTTCAAAGGTGCCGATGCAGAAGAGCAGGCTGGGGTGAACATAGTGAAAAGAGCACTTGAGGAACCACTTCGGGGAATTGCCGGCAATGCCGGTTGGGACGGTTCAATTGTTGTTCAGAAAGTGAAAGAAGGCAAAGGTTCGTTCGGATTTGACGCCGCCTCTCTTCAGTATAGAGACATGCTGAAGGCGGGAATTGTTGACCCGGCCAAGGTTACAAGATCTTGCGTTCAGAACGCCGCAAGTGTGGCGGGGCTTTTGCTCACCACGGAGGCGCTGATAGCCGACTCTCCGAAAGAGCCGGACATGGCTATGGGCGGCGGTCCCCCGATGACGGGTGGTCCCGGAGGAATTGGCGGAATGATGTAATTTGCCGTTTCTGTGTGTAATATAAACCGGTGTCGCTTTTACGGGCGGCGCCGGTTTTTTTATTGAAAAAGGAGACACCCATTATGGTTAAGCATCGGAAAAACAACTATCTTCTGCCCGCAATTCTTGTGGGAGTGGCATCCGGCATTGCCGTAGGGGCTCTTTCCCCGGACTTCGGAGTGTCTCTCGCGTTTGTCGGAGACATATTTCTTGACCTGCTGAAAATGATGGTTATTCCGCTTGTAATGGTGAGTATAACGCTCGGCGTTATGAAGCTGCGTAATTTTAAGTCTGTGGGCGCCAGAACGCTTGCATACTACATGGTTACGACGGCGATTTCCGTTTCCATAGGGATTGCCGTTGTGTCTCTGATTCATCCCGGCAGCGAAGAAACCTTTGGGACGATGACCGAAGAGATGAGGGCGGAGGCGGTTCAGCGCGTTGAGGGAAAGACCGCCGGAGCGGAGGAAATACTGAAAAGCATGTTTACTTCCAATGTTTTCCGGTCCGCCGCGGATTTTCAGATTCTTCCGCTGATAGTTTTTTCATTGCTTTTCGGACTCGCTCTGGCTCAAATCAGGGAGCGTGCCGCGCCGGTTGAGTCTCTTCTCTCTTCGCTTGACGAAGCCATAATGAAACTTGTGCACTGGGTTATAAACCTTACGCCCATAGGAGTTGCCTGTATAATCGCGGCGCGAATCGGAAAAGCCGGAGGCGCGGACGCGATTTACGCAATGGCCGTGGGAATCGGAAAATACATGCTTGCCGTCATAGTCGGGCTTGGAATTCACGGCTTGATAGTTCTGCCCCTTATATTGGTTATTTTTGCGCGCAGAAATCCGGTTCAATACATCAGGCACATGAGCAAAGCGCTTCTTACCGCTTTTTCAACGGCGTCTTCTTCCGCAACGCTTCCCCTTACGATGACAAACGCCATTGACGATGCGAAAGTGTCTCCGCGGGTGGGCAAATTTGTTCTGCCCCTTGGGGCGACCGTCAACATGGACGGCACGGCTCTTTACGAAGCCGTTGCGGTGATATTTATAGCGCAAGTTTACGCCGTGCCGCTTGATGCGACACAGCTTGTTATCATATTTCTGACCGCGACCCTCGCCGCCATAGGGGCAGCCGGCATACCGGAAGCCGGACTTGTTACGATGGTTATTGTGCTTACAAGCGTCGGGCTTCCACTTGAGGGAATAGGACTTCTTCTTTCGGTTGACTGGTTGCTTGACCGTTTCAGAACCACCGTCAATGTCTGGGGAGACAGTGTCGGCGCGGCGTTTGTTGACAGGTCTGTGCGGGAATCTTCCGAGAGTCCCTGATTTCCCCGATATGCCGGAGCGATGTAGATGGAATTCTGGAAACTACTTGAAGACTTTTACCTGAGCGGCGGTATCAATGTTTACTTTAAGCCGATTTTTGCGGTTTGTGTCTTATTTTCCTTCCTGCTTTTTATAGTCCGGTTTTTGTCCGCGCGTCTCAAAAAGTTTGCAAAAACCACGGCAAACGCTTTTGACGATTTACTCGCCGAACTTCTGGATACAACACACAGCTTTGTTCTCTTTGCCGTTTCCGTTTACATATGCCTGCTTTTTCTTGAAGTGAGCGATGAAGTGAGAAAAATCGTTAAAGATGTTATTGTCGCGGTTATTATTTTTCAAACGGCTTCATGGCTTGGGAAATTTTTGCGTTACTACATGATACTCAGGCGCGAACAGTGGGGGCTGACTTTAACACAGGCGGATATTTTCGGGTTTTTTCTGCGGCTTGTTTTATGGTGTTTTGCCCTGCTTCTTCTCCTTGAGAATCTCGGAATCCGCATAACGCCCCTGATTGCCGGTCTCGGAGTGGGCGGAATCGCCGTTGCCCTTGCGGTTCAAAGCGTTCTGGGCGAGATTATCGACTCTCTGTCCATAATAATAGACAAGCCGTTTGTGGTGGGGGACTTTATTATTGTCGGGCAGTTCAGGGGCAATGTTGAAAAAGTGGGAATTAAAACCACCCGTGTAAGAAGCATTTCCGGTGAATTGATAGTTTTTTCAAACAGCGAACTTGTCAGCAGCACGATACAGAACTACAGAAACCTTCCCCGCCGCCGCAGTTTTTTCGCTCTGGGAGTTGTTTATGGAACCGAAGGGGAGAAACTAAAACGGATTCCGTTGATTATAAAGGATATAATAGACACGCATCCCAAAACCGAATACGAAAGAGTGCATTTTGTGGGATTCGGGGATTTTTCCCTCAATTTTGAGATTGCTTATTATGTTTTAACAAGCGATTTTACCACCTTTCTTGACACCCGACAGGAAGTCAATTTGGAGATAATAAGGATGTTTCGCAGTGAAAACATAGAGTTCGCCTATCCAACGCAGACTTTATTGGCGGGCAAAAAGCTTGAGGTTGCCGTAAAAAACTGAAATTCGGAGGCTGTTTTATTGTCAGACAAAAAACTCTGGTCGGGAAGATTTTCAAAAAATCCCCACTCTCTTGCCGAGCGGTTTTCCGCATCGGTGGATTTTGATAAAAAACTCGCGTTTGAAGATATTGAGGGAAGCGTTGCGCATGTCAAAATGCTTGCCGCCCGAAAGATAATCTCCGCAAAAAACGCCAATTCAATTTTAAAATGTCTCAAGGAAATCAAATCCGAGATTGAGAAGGGAACCTTTCCCTTCAGACGCGAATACGAGGACATACATCTGAACATTGAAAAACGGATTATGGAAAAAATCGGGGATTCCGGCGGCGCGATTCACACGGCGCGCAGCAGAAACGACCAGGTAGTTCTGGACGAGCGGCTTTACATAAGGGCGCAAACGGGTCAAATTCTGGAAGGAATCGGCGCGGTTGCGGAAAAAATTGTCATCCTTGCCGGGAAGTATTCCGATGCCGTAATGCCGCTTTACACCCATCTTCAAAGGGCGCAGCCGGTTCTTGTTTCGCATCATCTGCTTGCTTATTTTGAGATGCTGAAGCGCGACAGGCGGAGGTTTGAAGACTGCCTGAAAAGGGTGAATGTCAACCCTCTGGGCGCGTGCGCCGGAGCCGGAACCTCTTTCCCGATAGACAGGAAACTGACCGCCAAACTGCTGGGCTTTCCGTCCGTTACGGCAAACAGCATAGACACGGTGAGCGACAGGGATTTTCTGACGGAGTTTGTTTTCTGCTCCGCGGCGTTAATGAGCCATCTCGGCAGAATGTCCGAGGAGTTGGTTCTGTGGTCCTCACGGGAGTTTGATTTTGTTGACCTTGGCGACGGTTTTACCACCGGTTCAAGCATAATGCCGCAGAAAAGAAATCCTGATATCGCGGAGCTTGTGCGGGCGAAGGGAGCGAGGGTCAACGGAAATCTGGTTTCCCTGCTAACCCTTCTCAAGGGGCTTCCTCTTTCATACAACCGCGACATGCAGGAAGACAAGGAGCCGGTGTTTGATACGGCGCAAACCGTTACGGACTCTCTTTCGGTTTTTTGCGCGATGCTCCGAGAGTGCGTGTTCAAGACGGAGAACATGAAAAAAAGCCTGACCGGAGGGTATGTGACCGCGACCGACCTTGCGGACTATCTTACACGCGGCGGTATGCCGTTCAGGAAGGCGCATGAGGTATCGGGGCGCATTGTCGCATACGCGGAGAAACAGAGCAAAGACATAAGCGAACTGACCGTTTCGGAATTCAAAAAGTTCTCCCCCCTTATAGGTTCCGATGTTTACAAGACGCTTTCAATTGAGGGCTCGGTCAAAAGCAGAAACTCGGACGGCGGCACTTCCCATGCTCAGGTGGCCAAAATGCTCCGCAACGCCCGCCGTGAAGTTTCAAAGTGGACGGGCTGACTCAAGGAGCGGTGAAAATCCTCGGAGAGTCCGCCCACAAACCTTCCAGATTGTAGAATTCACGCTCTTTCCGCTGGAATATATGCACTATCACATCCCCCGTGCCGAGAAGAGCCCATGTTTTTTTTGAAAGTCCCTCTCTGTCCGAAATCCGAATTTTCTTTTCTTTGAGCATTTTTTCAATATGGTCCGAGACGGCTTTTACTCCTCTTTCCGAAGATGAGTCGCATATCACAAAAAAGTCCGCTATTCCGCTTGTCTCTTTCACATCTATGACGACCACATTGTCGGCTTTTTTGTCAAGCGCGCATTGGGCGACAAAAAGGGCTTGTTGTTTTGAAGTTATCTTTGGGGTTCTCCGCAATACAGTTTTTTCCTCTTTATAAAGTCCGCGACCGCGGGAGGGACCAGATGCTCAAACGCTTCCCTCTTTCTTATAAGATCCCTTATTTCCGTTGAAGATATATCCAGAGCGTCTATTTCCATAAATGAAAGTTTTGAACCGCTCCTGTGCCTGAAACAAACCGTTCCCATACATTGGTTATCATATAGAAAATCCCGCCTGATTTCAAAAGGCGGCTCGTAAACCGGACGGGACGGTTTTCCTTTGACGGGTCTTGAAATAACGGCAATGTTTGCGTTTTCAAATATATCCCTGAAATTTTTCCATTCCGCCATGCCCGCAAAAAGATCCTCGCCCATCACAAACCAGAGCGAATCGTTTTTATGCCGGATTTTCCACAACCGCAGAGTGTCCGCCGTGTATGAAACGGATTTTTTGTCCGTTTCCACGGAGGAAACTTCAAGTCCCGGAATTTCGGAGACGGCAAGTTTCAGCATTTCAAGCCGCGTTCCGGCTTCCGCATGCGCGCCGCATTTTTGAGGATTTCTGTAACTCGGCACAAACACGGTTTTGTCCAGATTCAATTTTTCCCCGACTTGGACGGCGGCTTGTATATGACCGTTGTGGACGGGGTCAAAGCTGCCTCCCAGCAGGGCGGTTTTTTTGCCTTCAGACATTGCGCCGGCGTCTCAAAATTCCGGATACGCCTCCAGCATTAGCGTTTCTGAAAATGTTTTTGTTTTTTTCAATTTTATCCTTAGAGTGTTTTTAATGAGATTTATTCCAAACGGCGCCACCATGTCCTTTCCGTCACCGCCTATTATAAGGGGGGAGTAGAAAAAAACCATTTTGTCCACGATTTTCTCCCTTAAGGCGGAAGCGGCGATTGCGCCGCCGCCCTCAATTAAAACGGATTTAATTCCCTTTCGGGACAGTTTTTTCATCAGGCTGCGCATGGAAATTCCCCGTCCGGAACTTTTCCCGACGGTTAATATGTCAATTCCCCGGTTTTGCATGAGTTTTATCTTTTTCTTTTCCGCGCCCGCGCCGACGGCGATTATCACATTTTTTCTCCCGAGCAGTTTTGCGTCCGGCGGAATTCGCAGGTTTGTGTCCGCCACAACACAGGCGGGTTGCCGGACGGTTTTTACGAGCCTTGCATCCAGCCGCGGATTGTCTTTCAAGACGGTTTCAATTCCCACGAGAACGGAGTCGCATTTTTTTCTGATGCCGTGCGCGATTTTTCTCTGAGCATCGTTCCCTATCCATTTTGAGTCTCCGGCGCGGGTGGCAATTTTCCCGTCAACTGACGCGGACAGTTTGAGAATTACAAACGGAAGACCGGTTTTGATATGTTTGAAAAATATCTCGTTAATGTCTTCGCAACGCTCCCGGAGAATATTCTTTTTGACGGAAATTCCGTTTTTCCTAAGCAGGGCCCCGCCGCCGCCCGCTTTTGGATTCGGGTCTTCGCAGCCCATGACAACTTCCGATATTCCGCTTTTTATAATCGCCTCGCAGCACGGAGGGGTTTTTTTCCCCTCGTATTTTCTCGCGCAGGGCTCAAGGTTTACATACATCTTCGCGCCGCGCGCGGAATTTCCTTTCCGCTTGCAGTCCTCAAGCGCTTCAATTTCCGCATGGGCGAGTCCCGACTGCCTGTGCCAGCCGCGTCCGATAATTTTTCCGTTTTTAACTATTACCGCGCCGACAAGAGGGTTGGGGCTGACCGCTCCCTCCCCTTTTCGGGCGAGTCTCAGCGCCTCTCTCATAAATTTTGTGTCCGGCTCTTTCACTTTTCTACTCCGTTTCATCAAAAAGCGCGGAGGCAAAATGCGCGGGGTCAAACTCGGCGATGTCGCCGATTCCCTCGCCCGTGCCCACATATCTCACCGGTATTTCAAACTGTTCCGCAATCGCTATCAGCACTCCGCCTTTTGCCGTGCCATCCAGTTTTGTGAGAACGATGCCGGTTACTCCGACCGCTTCGTCAAACATCTGAGTCTGCCTTATGGCGTTTTGTCCCGTAGTGGCGTCAAGCACGAGAAAAACCTCATGCGGAGCGCCCTCATGCGCTTTTCCGATGACCCGTTTTATCTTGGCAAGCTCGTCCATCAGGTTGGTCTTTGTGTGGAGTCTTCCCGCGGTGTCTATTATCACCGTATCGCAGTTTTCTGCGGCTCCGGCTTTGACCGCGTCAAACGCCACCCCGGACGGGTCCGCTCCGGGGTTTCCGCTGACAAAACCGCTTTCGCTCCGCCGCGCCCAGACTTCAAGCTGCTCCGTTGCCGCCGCTCTGAAGGTGTCCGCGGCGGCAAGCATGACTTTTTTGCCGCGCGACCGGATAAGGTGGGCGAGTTTTCCCACGGTTGTTGTCTTTCCCGTGCCGTTCACTCCGACCACCATAAAAACTTCGGGCTTGCCGACCGCATTGCCGTTCGCGCCGGATTTTCCGGGCGCGGATTTTTCAAGTATTTCAACGGTTTCTTTTATGAGGGCGTTTCTTATCTTTTCATAATCTCCGGAGCCGTTGAGGGAAATCCGTTTCTCAATGCGCTCCCTTATCTTTACCGTGGCGCTGACTCCGATGTCGGCAAGCAGGAGCAGTTCTTCAAACTGTTCCCACATGTCCTCGTTCAGTTTTCCGCCCGACACTATTTTCCCCAGTCTTGAAAGCATGCCGGAGCGGCTTTTTGTGAGGCTTTCCCTCAGTTTATCAGGCGGTTTTTCCTCCGTTTTTCCGTCTCCGTCTTTTTTGACCTCGGGAGATATTTCGTCCGCCTGCGCGGGTTCCGGTTTTAATTTTGAGACTTCCCCGTCCGTCTTGCATGAAGTCCGGGGGTTTTTCTCCGCTGCGGTTTTTCGCAGAAGAAAAATCAGGGCGGCAATCGCGCACACTCCGGCAAAGGGAAGATATGTCAACACGGTTTCGTTCTGAAGATGAACGGAGAATGTTTTCAGAATTTGAATCAAGTCGTTCAAAACAGCTTACACATCACTTTTCCAGACGGATTTTCCCGTAAAAAACGGGCCGAGCTCCTCAATGTATTGCGATGTCTGCCGGGTTTTTCTCATGGCTTGAATGACCGATGAAAGGGGATGCAGATTTTTTCCCAGAAGACCTATCACAAAGTCGTTGTCGTTTGTGTCAAACCCGTGGCATGCAAGTCTTATGTCTTTTGCAAGACCCGCTTCGCCGTATTTGAATCCCAATTTTCCGTGCTCGCCGAGAACGGCTCTTTTCTCATCCTCCCCAAGTGTCTCAAACAGTTTCGCTCTGCGTAGCGGATACCAGATTGCCCAGGGCCGGTCGGGGTCGAGAATCTTTCTTCTGGGTCCGTTCACAAGGGTTTCCTCAAGGTCGCTTTCATAGCCGAGCGAGTAGGTTCTTCCGAACATGGAGTATCTGCTTTTCAACTCCAGAGAGTTGAACGGCGGAGCGTTCAGAATTCCCCTGAGTTCGCCGACAAAAAAATCCTCGTCCTCGCTCATAAAAACCGCTCCGATGCCGGACGGGTCTGTGAGGTCGGCGTAAATTGCGGATTCAACCCCCTCTTTTTCAATGGCTTGGACGATTTTTGCCGTGTCCGCAACTTCGCCGAAGGCGAAAAATTGAACGAACAGACGCCTGTCGCTGTAAATCGCCTTTCCGTCTTTTGACCTTCCCTTTTCGCTTACGCTGATTTTTTCGTCTTCACTCCGCTTCACTTCAGCCGCGCCTCCGCGCCCGGTCTTTCCCCGGTTTTCCGTTGACAAACCGCATTTACACCACTTTTGCAATCCTTGATATTAAAAAGTCTATCTGAGACGATTTCAATTTCATTCCGGCTTTGTTGACAACCAGTCGGGCGGTTATGTCGGTTATGAAGTCCGTCTCGGCGAGTTTGTTTTCCTTAATGGTTTTTCCCGTGGCGGTCAAATCCACGATTACATCCGAAAGACCGACAACGGGGGCGAGTTCAACCGAGCCGTAAAGTTTTATTATCTCGGCGCGTATGTTTTGTTCTTCAAACCAGTTTCCGGCTATGCGCGGATATTTTGTCGCAACGCGCACGGTTTTTCCCTCCGGAATTTTACACCCTTCGGGAGCCGCGACTATCATTCTGCACTTGCCTATTCCCAGATCCAGCGGCTCGTAAAGGTTGTGCTCCTGTTCCATAAGCGAGTCTTTGCCCACTATGCCGCAGTCCGCCACTCCGTATTCAACATATGACGGCACATCGGTCGGACGAACCACAAAAAGTGTCAGGTCGTATTGTTCTATCTCATGTATAAGTTTTCTGGAACTCTTCGGGTCGGTCTTTATGTCAATGCCCGCCTTTGCGAGTATGCCCAGAGATTCCTCAAAAAGTCTTCCGCGCGATACGGCGATTTTAATCATTCTTTTTCCCTCCATATTCTTGCGCCCAGCCGCTCAAGTTTTTCATCCAGTTTTTCATACCCTCTGTCCATGTGATACACCCTGCTTATCTCGGTTCTGCCGGTCGCGGCGACTCCGGCGACCGCAAGAGCCGCCCCCGCCCTCAAGTCGCTTGCCATAGTCTGCGCTCCCTTGATTGTTTCAACCCCTTTCACCACCGCAGTGTTGCCAATCAGTTTTATGTCCGCGCCCATTCTTCTCATTTCCGCTATGTGCATAAACCTTTGGGGAAATATGTTTTCCGTTATTATGCTCAATCCCCGCCCCGCGCACATAAGCGCCATAAACTGCGCCTGCATGTCGGTCGGAAATCCCGGATAGGGCAGGGTCGCTATGTCGGTGCATTCCGCCCTTTCTTGCGCGCTCACATTTATTCCCGAATCGGTTTTCCTGATTTCCACTCCCGCCTTTATCAGTTTTCCCGTAAGCGTTCCGAGATGGTCAAACCGGCATCCTTTTATCAATACGCTGCCCCCGCTCGCCGCCGCCGCCGTCATAAGGGTTCCCGCCTCTATTCTATCAGGTATCGCCTCGTGGTCTTTAAGCGGCCGCAGTGAGCCGACGCCGTTTATGGTTAGGATGTCCGTTCCGATGCCCGTGATGTTCGCTCCCATTTTGTTAAGGGCGTTTGCAAGCTCAACAACTTCGGGCTCGCATGCGGCATTGAGGATTTCCGTTTCCCCCTCCGCCAGAACCGCCGCAAGAAGAAGGTTCTCCGTTCCGGTTACCGTCGGCATGTCCAGAGGCACTGTCGCTCCGCTCATTTGCGCGGCGGAGGTTTCAACATATCCGCTTTCAATTTTTATGCGGGCTCCGAGCGTTTCGAGTCCCTTCATATGCTGGTCTATGGGTCTTTCCCCTATTGAGCATCCTCCCGGCAGAGACACCCGCGCCTTGCCGAAGCGCACCGTCAGGGGTCCCAGAGTGAGCACGGACGCCCTCATTTTTTTTACCATCTCATATTTTGCGACCCAGCGGTTGATTCCCGACGAGTCTATTGAAAGATGTCCGCGGTCATACAGCACCACGGCTCCGAGGTCTCTCAGGATGTCAGCCATCACCCTGACATCCATAAGGTCGGGAACATTGGTGAAAGTGTTCTCGCCGCTGTTGAGAATGCACGCCGCCATAAGCGGAAGAATTGAGTTTTTTGACCCGCTTACCGAAACCTCCCCTTTCAGCGGCACGCCGCCTTCAATGACTATCTTTTCCGGCATCCGCAAACCGCCCTTGTTTTTCCGTGAATATCCGCCGCCGTTGATATGTCCGAGAATCCGCTTCGCAGAAAAAATTCCGCGCACCTTTGCGCCTGTCCGTCGCCGACTTCAACTATGCAGCACCCGCCCGTCCGCATAATCCGCGGCGCGGACGACACGATTTTCCTTATGTGCTCAAATCCGCCCTCTCCGCTGAGAAGCGCCTGTTTCGGCTCAAAATCGCGCACCTCTTCGGGCAGATCGCCGAACTCTTTTTCCGATATGTAGGGCAGGTTGGCGATTACAATGTCGGCGCAAGAGTCCGCAAAGCACGAAACCATGTCGCCGAGAACCAGACGGATGTCCGCTTTGTGGGCGCGGCGGTTTTCCGCGGCTTTTTCCAGAGCGGCGGCGGATATGTCCACCGCCGCAACCGATATGTCCGGTCTTTCCTTTTTCAATGTTATTGCGATGCAGCCGCTTCCGGTTCCCACATCCACGGCGCGAAGCTTTGCTCCCCGCGGAATTTTCCCGAGCGCCGTTTCAACAACGGTCTCGGTTTCGGGTCTCGGAATCAGCACCGCCGGACTGACGGCGAACGGGCGCGAAAAAAACTCTTTCACTCCGGTTGTGTAGGCGCACGGCTCCTTTCCAAGGCGTCTCAGGACGCGATTCTCGCATTCCCGCATCTCGCTTTGTCCGAGAACCGTTTCGGCGTTTGCGTAGACGGCATGATTGGGCATGCCGGTTACCGAACACAGGATGACGGACGCTTCAAGCCCCGGATTTTCAATTCCGCCGTGCCTGAACCGCTCCCTTGTTTTCAGATAAAGCGTTCCGAGATTTGTTTCAAAATTCATGCTGAAAAGTCCGCCCCGATGAGCCGAACTGGTAGATTGTATATGCGTCGGGGATGTTTTCAAAACTTATCCGCCGGTAGAATAGGAAATCATGACGATTCAAAGCCGCATTGCCGCAGTGAGGGAGAAGATAGATGCCGCCGCCCGGAAGGCGGGCGGAAACGGCGATGAGGTTCTGCTTGTCGCCGTCAGCAAAACGGTCGGCGCAGAAACAGTCGCCGGAGCGGCGGAGACGGGGATGTGTCATTTCGGCGAAAACTACGCGCAGGAGTTCCGCGACAAACTCGCTTTTTTCAACCGTAACGGAAAACGGGCGGACTGGCATTTTGTCGGGCGGCTTCAGAGAAACAAGGTAAAGTATGTGGTGGGCGACTGCCGTTTGATACATTCGGTTGACAGTGTCGCTCTTGCCTCGGAGATAGACAAAAGAGCCGGAAAGTTGGGAATAAAAGCGCGTGTTCTTGTTGAGATAAATCAGGGTGACCCGTCCAAGGGCGGAGTAAAACCCGATGAAGCGTATGCGCTTTTTGAGTTCGTAAGCGGTCTTGAAAACACAAGCGCGCGCGGGCTGATGACGATGCCTCCGTATTCGGGAAGTCCCGATGCCGTCAGGCCGTATTTCAGGGAACTCAGGGAGCTCAGGGACTCTCTTGTGCCCGCTTTTCCCGATGCGGTTGAGCTTTCCATGGGGATGAGCGCGGACTTTGAGGCGGCGGTTGAGGAGGGGGCGACAATAGTACGGGTGGGCTCTCTCATATTTGGAGAGAGAAGGGGCGCGGACTCGGGAGTGACGGAGCGCGAGTGAGCGCCCGTTTGCCGCTTGACTTTGCGCGGTTAAAATTGGAAGCGAATATGACTGAGATAGCGTTCATAGGGGCGGGGAAAATGGCGGAAGCTCTTGTCGGCGGAATTGTCGGCGCGGAGGTTTTTCCCGCAAGCCGGATAGTGATGAGCGATGTTGACGCCGGCCGGCTTGAAGAGATGGGGGGGAAATACGGCGTGGCGACCTCGCCCGACAACACCGCCGCCGCATCGGGGGCGCGGTGCGTTCTGTTTGCCGTCAAGCCGCAGAACATGCAGCCCGCGCTTGAAGATGTGAGGCGGGCTCAAAACGGTTCGGACACTTTTTATGTCTCAATAGCGGCGGGCGTGAAGATTTCCTCCCTGTCATCGGTTCTGGGGGAAGCCCGCGCGATTTTCAGGGCTATGCCGAACCTGCCGGTTTTTGCGGGAGAAGGGGCTTGCGCCGTATGCGGAACGGGCGGGGATGAGGAGTTTGAAACCGTCAAAAAAGTGTTCGGCTCGGTCGGCATTGCGGAGTTTGTTCCCGAAGAGCAGATTGACGCTTTTACGGCGCTTTCGGGCGGCGGTCCCGCGTTTCTTGCGGCGTTTGCAGAATCGCTCATATCCGCCGGTGAGAAATTCGGAATATCGCCCGAAACCGCCCGCAGGTTTGTCGTTCAGACGCTTTTCGGGTCGGCAAAGATGATGGCGGCGGGTGAAATTTCTCCGCAAACTCTTCGTGAGATGGTGTCGTCTCCCGGAGGAACCACACTTGCCGGACTTGCCGAACTTGAAAAATCGGGTTTTTCAGACACGGTTGAACGGGCGCTCAAGGCGGCGCAAAAGCGTTCAAAGGAAATTTCCGGCGCGTAGCGGAAGAGGAGGAAAAAATGATACTTGCCCAGGAAACGGTGATTGCGATAGCGGATGCGATTGGTCTGATTCTGGAGGTCTATACTTGGCTGATAATAGCGCGGGCTTTTATTTCGTGGGTTGACCCCAATCCCTACAATCCCATAGTCGGTTTTCTGTATTCGGTAACCGAGCCGGTTCTTGAGCGGGCGCGGCGGATAATTCCGCCGGTATGGGGAATAGACCTGTCTCCCATAGTGGTTTTCTTTCTGATAAGGATTTTGAGGCAGATAGTGGTGGGCACGCTTTATGGAATGGCCCAGGGTCTTTAATGAAAAGTGGAATTTGAACGGCGGGAATTTTCCATCAGGCGGCTTGCGGTTTTTTATCGGGGATTTTTGCGGAGGGTTGTTTGAAAGACGGCATCATTATTGATGTTCATGTTGTTCCCGGAGCCGCCCAAGATGAGTTTGTGGGCTTGCACGGAGGCAAACTGAAGATAAGGGTTGCCGCCCGTCCGGTGAAGGGGCAGTCGAACGCGCGGCTGATAAAACTTCTTTCCGGCAGGCTGAAGGTTCCCAAAAGCGGCATGGAAATACTGAAGGGAAGCGCTTCACGCGGAAAAAGGATCAAAATAGCGGGGATAACCGAAAGCGAGTTCAAGAACTGTTTTCCCGAATTCTACGGCAAGGCGGGTTAATGCCTCAAATACGGTTGCGCGGAAATGTTGTGAATTACGAGACCGCCTGCGCGGCTCCGTGCGCGGGCGAGTGCGTTGTTATGCTGCACGGAGCGGGGCAGAGCGCCATGTGCTGGGAGCGTCAGACTGCGGCGCTTGGGCGATACACCCGCTTTCCGTCCCTTGCACTTGACTTGCCCGGACACGGGAATTCGGGCGGAGAGGCGATGTCTTCAATGGAAGACTACGCCGGTTTTGTGGCGGATTTCTGCAAAGAGACGGGAATTACGAATCCGATTCTGATAGGGCATTCAATGGGCGGACGGATAGCGCAAATCCTCGCTCTGGACGGTGCGGTGAAACCGCTTGCCTGCCTGCTTGCGGCAACGGGGGCGAGGATACGGGTTTCCAAATGGTCTCTTAAAACCGTTCGGGACGACTACGAGACTTTCTGCAAAACGGCGGCGCAAAACGCGTTCGGCTCTACGGCTTCGCGGCGGATGAGAGATATGTTTCTCAAGCGTCTTCTCAACACCTCAAAAGAGACCTGTCTTGCCGACCTGCTTGCCTGCGACTCGTTTGATATTTCAAGCTCAGTTGAGCGGATGGAAATTCCGACCGTGGTTGTTGCGGGCGCTTGCGATGCGCTTACCCCCGCAAAGCACACGGACTTTCTGTGCCGTAAAATAAAGGGGTCAAAACTTTTCGTCATTGAAGACGCGGGTCATTTTTTGATGATGGAAAAACCGGACGCTTTTAACAAGATAGCGCTGGATTTTTTGAATCTGCTTTAATTTTCACCCCGACGGAAGCCGCTCCATTGCTCAAACAGTCCCGAGGGGCGGTCAATTTTGCCCGAACGCTTTAACGCTCTTGCCTTGTTTGGTAGAATAGGGGTTTATATTCCAAAACAGACGGAGGGTTCAATGATGAAAATTTCTCTTTTAGGCGGCACGGGAGATATTGCCGAGGGGCTTGTTCTGCGGTGGTCAAAAGCCGGGCACGAGATATTTGTGGGTTCAAGAAGCAAGGAAAAAGCCGACACAATAACGGCGGGCTATGTTGAGAAACTGAAATCTCTCGGTGTTGAACCGAATGTTCACGGCATGGAAAACGCCGAAGCGGCGGCAAGTTCCGAAGTCATAGTCATAAGCATTCCGCCCGAATACGCGGCGGAAACAATCAGGGGCATAAAAGACCGCATTACGAACCAGATTGTCGTAACGCCCGTTGTGCCGATGGCAAAAGAGGGAAAAACCTTTCTGTTTGTTCCCCCGCCGGACGGCTCTTCGGCTCTTGAGATAAAAAAGAGTCTTCCCGAAACGGCGCGTCTGGTGTCCGCATATCACAACCTTCCGGCAAAAGGTCTCAGTCAGGTGGACAAAAACCTTGATTCCGATGTCGTAATCTGCGGCGATGACGAGGAGGCAAAACAGGTTGTGGCAAAGTTGACCGAAGACCTTTCGGGTCTGAGAACCCTTGACGCGGGACCCCTTGAGGTTTCGCCGATGATAGAGGCGATTACGCCGCTTATCGTCAATCTCAATGTGAGATACAAAAAACACTTCTCCGTGAAGTTTGTGGATTAGGGTTTTGTTTTCAGAGCGTTGCAAACTTTCATGCGGGCTCAATGCGTCAATATGGACTGCTGTGGAGACTTCCACGGCGACCGTATTGTCCGGTCATCCGGTCATCTGAACGACAATCTCCCGCGTTCTCGGTCTGTTGTCAAAGTCCACAAGAACGATCTGCTGCCATGTTCCCAGAAGCAGTTGAGAGTCTGAAAACGGCGCGGAAAAAGACGCTCCGAGCATAGCCGCCCGCACATGGGAGTGGCCGTTTCCGTCTCCCCATCTGGCGTTGTGCGCGTATTCAATCCCCTCCGGCGCGGCGCGTTCAAACGCGGCTCTCAAATCCGCCACCGCTCCGCTTTCAAACTCTATCGTGGTAATCCCCGCGGTTGAACCGGAAACAAACACTGTTGCCGTTCCGTCCGCAAAGGGAGACAAACGCACAAGTTCGGCAACCTGCGCGGTTATGTCAACGATGTCCGTGTCGCCTTTGGTTGAAACCGAAAACAACTGTTTGTCCGATGCCATTGGTCTTTGCTCCCCGTGATTGGGTAGTATGTTAAGAAATAACCGCCGCTTCCTCAAGTTGCGCGGTCTGTTTTTATTTTACTTGACGGGAGAAGCCATGGCATCCAAAAAAGAGGTTGAGAACACCGAAGCCCTGCTTGCCGAACTTACCGAAGCGGACGGCGTTGCGGGATACGAGAAAGAGATTTCCGCCGTTATAAAAAAGCGTTTTGACAAACTCGGAGCGGTTTCAAAAGACAGGATGGGAAGTCTTATCTGCAAACTGCCCGGAAAGTCCGCATCGCCCAGAATCATGCTTGCCGGGCACATGGATGAGATAGGGTTTATGATACGGAGCGTTACCCCGGAGGGTTTTTTGAAGTTCACTCCGCTTGGCGGCTGGTGGGATCAGGTTCTTCTTGCGCAGCGTGTCAGAATCAAAACGGCACGGGGCGAAGTTGAGGGGGTTATCGGCGCAAAGCCCCCGCATTTAATCCCGCAGGATGAGCGCGGCAAGATGGTTTTGAAAAAGAACATGTATATAGACATCGGCGCATCGTCCGAAAAAGAGGTTGAGAAGGCGGGCGTGAGAGCGGGCGACCCTGCGGTTCCCGTCAGCAGTTTCACAAAACTTTCGGCGGACGGCGTGTATATGGCAAAGGCGTTTGATGACAGAATAGGGTGCGCGGTTGTGATTTCCGCTCTTTCCGCTCTCAAAAACGGCGGTTCCGGGGCGGTTTACGGGGTTGCGACCGTTCAGGAGGAAGTGGGCGTCCGTGGAGCCACAACAAGCGCGGAGGCGGTTGACCCCGATGCGGCGATTGTTCTTGAATCGGACATTTCGGGCGATGTTCCCGGAATAAGCAATGAGGAGTCGTCCACAAAGCTGGGCGGAGGCCCCTCTCTGCTTCTTTACGATGCGAGGATGATACCGAACCTCAAACTGCGCGACCTTGTGATAGATACGGCGAAAAGGGAGAAAATTCCGCTTCAGTTTGCCACAATGGAAGGCGGCGCAACGGACGGAGCGGCGATACACCTTCACAAGCAGGGGGTTCCGACTGTTGTTCTGGGTGTTCCGACACGGCATATACACAGCCATAATTCAATCATTCAGCGCAGGGATTTTGAGAATACTGTGAAACTGCTTGTTGCGGTGGTTAAGAAACTGGACGGGAAAACGGTTAAGGGACTTGTGGGGTGATGGTTGGTCCTTTACAATAGTTTTTGTTTGCTGTAGGTAGTTACTTCACTAAATCTATCAGTGAATTGTGAAAACAAAATTGAGATATGAGTTACGAAGAAAGCAAACTGAAAGAATTCGACATGCCTTCTCGTGAAGATGTGGAAAAACCTTTGCTCAAAGCAATTTTCAACCATAATGGGGTCATAAGAGAATTTGGTTCAAAAGAAAGTATAGTTGAGGAACTTGCCGATGAGTTTCATCTAAGCAAAAAACAAAGAAGCGTACATTTAGAAACAATTTACAAAAAGGAAGATAGAGTCAAAAAGGTAAACCTCTGGCATCGGTTGTTATTTAGAGCAGCCAATAACTTGGCAAACCAAAAACTCATCTCTCGTCCCACTCAAACACTGAAATTAACAAACAAAAAAGAATGGATGTTGACAGAAAAAGGCTTTGACAAGACACTTAAAATAGTAGGAATGTCAGTTATGCAAAAAGAAAATTTCTTCATCAAATCTTTTGAAGTTGAAAATCTTGCAAGGAAATTGAAGAAAAAGAGCAAACCGAAAAACTATGATCCTATAGACAGAGTGACAAAGGTAAAACAGTCGAAAAAAGTGTTAAACATAAGAAGCAGAGGGTTCAGGCAGGCTGTTGTTGAAACATACGATTATAAATGTGCGGTTTGTGGGTTGAAAATTTGTTCTCCTGAAGCCCGTCAATGGGAAGTTGAAGCGGCACATATAGTTCCTCATGGATTCAATGGAAAAGATGATGTTTGGAATGGTCTGTCGCTTTGTCGTTTTCACCATTGGTCTTTTGATGTTGGTTGGTACGGTTTTGATAACAATTTTCACATAATTGTTTCCGATAAATTGGGAGATTTACCTAAAGAGATGGGAAAAGTTTGGAATTACAGATTTCTGGATCAACTTTCAGTGCAAAGTAATAAAGTTCAACTTCCAAGACAATCAACATTATGGCCTGATTTGAGAGCTGTGAAGTGGCATCGGGAAAATATTTTCAGAGGTTCTAATTAAAATGCGTAAAGAGTCAGTTGTTTGTTCAATTCGAAAGAGTTTTCAATTCTTTCGGCATATTATAAAGATTGATAAAAGTGAAGAAAGAATTGTTTATTCAATAAATGTTGAAGATATTCAAACAGTCGCCGACCAAGTATTGGAAAGACCATTAACAAAAGAAGAAATTGCAAAAATTGAAGATGCAATTGGAGAAAATATAGGTTGGTTCGATGCTATTGAGCAAGCTATTGTTGACAAGTTAAGTCTCAATGAATAACACTAACATATTTTCCAGTATAACAACAGTTTTTTAATTGTCCTCACGTACAATCCACAGGTTCAGTTTTGACCTCTTGATATTTTTCTATTAGATTTTATTAGGGTAAAGATTTCTTGTCTCTCCGATAAACATCCTTGAGTAGAAAGTTTCACAATGAAAACCTAGTTTTCCCAATCATTACTTTTTGTTGTCTGAGGTTTGCCAAACAATCTTTCAATTTCTTTTGGAATTTCTTGTTTTCTTATCTCTTTAATTTTGCCTAGCCCAAGAATTGGTTCATTTCCTTCTGTTTGTGCACCTTTTTCGCATATTGCAAGAAGTGTAGTTACAGCAGGTTTCGTGGAATATACTTTTTTTGCTACTCCAATGCAAAGCATGTCCAGAAAGTCTTGACGTTTTGATTTGTTAGTTTCATTAACAAAAACAGTAAAAAAGGCAACATTTTCAAATATAGATAGAAAAAAGCTACAATCCTTTTTGTTTGTATCATCGTATTTTTCTTGCATTTTTCTAGTAATGTCTCTCCTAACCGAGCGAGGCAATTGAGATAAAATTCTTGTCATCTGTTTATACTTTTCGAAGACTTCTTGAGAGTGACAGTGCACTGTCGGATTTTCTATCTCTTTTTTTATCAAATAAAGAAGGTTTTCAATTGCTACACTGTCATTTATATTGATTTGTTTTTGTTTGTTGGCTTTTCCCATTTGTACATACTCTTCCCATAATCCAGGTTCTATTCCTGGAAACGAGATTTTATTTGCAATGCTTTTTTCGAATTCATCGTAGTATATTTTTATAAATGCTGCAAAATCAAGTTCATTAAAATCAAGTTCATTCCCTATTTTGAGAGTAGGTATCGATTGTTTGGCGCGTTTTCTCTCTTTTAAATATTGAAGAAAGTCCCAAGGTGTATCGTATTCGTAAGATATATTATATAAATCTCTCAGGATGAAATAGTGTATGTGAATCCCTCTATGTTCTTCAGTAAACCAAGGTATTTGAAATCTATGTTCAGGATCTTCATAGGATTGATCTTCTATGTTGAGAGTTATTATTCCATGCTTGTTTTTGATTAAATTCCAATCAATCGTTTCTTTAACTCCTATTTCATTTGTGTATTCTACTTTTGCTTTTCTTTTTTCAGCATTCAGTGCAGTGTTCATTTGGATCTTAGCTTTTTCTATTTTTTTAAGAATTCTTCTGTTTTTTATGTTGTCTAAATCTGCCGTCTGAATTTGTATGGATTTAGATTGTATAAACACTACTTCATCATCTAAATTTACTAAAACATCAGTCAGTTCTTTCTCTCCACTTTTCTCTTTGATTTTGGGGTTTTTAGCAACAAATATCTCTCCAAAAATTTTATTGCAAATATCTTTGAGAATTTCCTCAGATTTTTCACCTTTGTTTAAGAATTTCATCATTTGTCTTTTCTCCAAAAGGGTCTTCCACCTCAGGATGCCAAAGCTTAAAATGCTCCCCGTGCAATTCCGTATAAGCCCCCGGCGGGTAGAACTTGTCATAAAAGTCCAAATCAAGATGGTGCGCCTGAATCATAAACCGCAGAAACATCGGGTCTGAAAAAGCCGGAAACCTTCCGTAAGTGTCGTAAACATAGTTGCAGATGTCTTTTACAACCTGAATCTCCTCCTTGCTTGGGCGGACGGTCTCCTCATAAACCCCCTGAGGGTTTTTGTAAGGCATATTCTCCTTTTCCCAATTGCTCCATTTCATGTCGTTGAACGCCTCAACCGCTTCACCCATGTCTTTGTAGTATGGAGGACAGAAAGCGTGAAAAAGCCCGTCTTTTCCCACCGCCACGGGATTGGGATTCGCCGTGTCCCCTTTGGGGTCTGGTTTTGTAAAACGGAAACCCAACCCTTCAAAATCGTCCGACATTCCCAGAACATACGGGCTTGCAAAGCCGCTGAAAAGCCAGCCGCCAAGCCCCAGAGTTTGCAAAGTCAACGCCATGTTCTGCCCCACAAACGCCTGTTCGGCTATGAACCCGTTGGCAAAACGCAGTTCCGCCTCTATCAGAGGCATTGTGTTGCTTTCATCTATGAAACCGTTTTCTATCCATTCAGAGGTTCCGGGAGCCCTCATGCCGTGCAACTCATCGGCAAAATTGAACCTGTGCCCTTTGCGCATGTAGAAAAAGTAAAGGTTGATTATGCAGGAAGTCAGGTCTGTTACGGGCATGAACACGGTTGTTCCCGGTTTGTTTACATTCCACAGATTGTGGGAGGCAAGCCCCGGCGGCTTGTCGGGGATGTCCGCTCTTCCCTCGCCGATTTTAATACGCGATTCTTTGAACAGACCGACGATTGCGTCAACCCTTTTTTCAAGAGGCATCTTTTCCAGCCCCTCAAAATCGTCCGGTTTTTTGTCGTGCATTTTTATCATGTATGAACCGCAGTCGTTTGTGTAGAACAGCTCGGTTCTGTGCACATCGCCGAGGGCGGGAATGGTTTTGCTCGTGAACTGGACTTCAAGGTCAAGCCCCAGATGAGGGGGGAAATCGGACAGGTTGATGTTTTTTATTCCCAGCCCCGTCCAGACGATAATCGCCTCTTCAAGTTCGGAAAGCGGAACCGGCTTGTGGGCGGATTTGTATTTGAGGGGGCCTTCTGTTATCTCCATTCCGAGTCCGAACCGCCTTGACCGCCTTTGAAAAACCGTGTCAAAAAAGCCGTGCCGTATCGCTTTGCCAAGCCCTTGCGGATATTTGCTCATAGTTTACAAGTGTATTCGGAAAAAGCCCGCAATCAAAAAAACCGTCAAGCCGTGATAAAATGCTGCCCGATGCCGCAGTTGCCTATTTTGAAAAATATGAACCGCTTCGGTGAAAAAACCGCAATCACCGATTCGGAGGGCGACTGCTCCTACCGTGAACTGCTTGATATGTCTTTGCGGGCGGCGCGGTCTCTCCTTGAACTCTCATCCGGCGGACGCGACCTGAGCGAGGAGCGGGTGGCGTTTATGTTTCCGAAAAACCGGGAGTATGCCGCCATCAAACTTGCCGTATGGCGGGCGGGCGGCGTTTCCGTTCCGCTCTGCTGTTCCCATCCGGCAAAGGAAACGGAGTATGTGATTGACGACTCTTCACCGCTTGCGGTCGTATCACACCGTTGTTTTTCCGAAACAACTGAAAAAATTTGCTCCGACAGAGGGATTCGCTTTGTCTCCGGCGATGAAGTTTTTTCATCGGGGCCTCCTCCCCGGCTTCCCGATGTTTCCCTGTCGCGCCGGGCGATGATAATTTACACAAGCGGAACCACAAGCAGACCCAAGGGCGTGGTTACGACTCATTTCAACATTGACGCTCAAATAAGGGCGATGATTGAGGCGTGGGAGTGGAGCGGTTCCGATTCGGTTCTGAATGTTCTGCCTCTGCACCACCTTCACGGCATACTGAACCTTTTGCTGTGTCCGCTGTATGCGGGGGCGGCATGTGAAATGGCGGAATTTGAGCCGCGCGCGGTTTGGAACAGGTTTGTGCGCGGAGGGATAACCGTGTTTATGGCGGTTCCGACCGTTTACGCAAAACTTGCGGAGTTTTGGGAAGAGGCGTCAACTGACGAAAAAAAGGCGATGAGCGATGCGTGCGCGGCGATGCGGCTTATGGTCTCCGGCTCCGCCGCGCTGACGGTCAAACTTTCGCGGAAGTGGCGCGATATAAGCGGGCATACGCTTCTTGAGCGTTACGGAATGACCGAGACGGGGATGATTCTTTCAAACCCGCTCGCGGGGGAAAGGAAGCCGGGTTTTGTCGGAAAGCCGATGCCGGGAGTTGAAGCCGGAATTTTTGACGAACGCGGCGGAGTTGCGGACACGGGCGAGATAAGGGTGAGGGGGGACGGCGTGTTTCTTGAGTATTGGAAAAAACCCGAAGCGACACGGCGGGCGTTTTCCGGCGGCCGGTTCAGAACCGGCGACATCGCCGTGCGGGATTCCGAAGGCGACTTCCGCATACTGGGCAGAGACTCCGTTGACATAATAAAGTCCGGCGGCTACAAAATTTCCGCCCTTGAAGTGGAAAGGGAGATTATGGAAAAAGCCGGAGTGAAACAGTGCGCCGTTGTCGGCGTTGAAGACGAAATTTGGGGGCGTAAGGTAGCCGCTGTGGTCGTGCCCGAAGACGGGCGGTCTTTTTCCCTTGACGAGTTGAGGGAGTGGCTCAAGCCCCGGCTTGCCCGCTACAAAATTCCCTCCGTTCTCAAAATTGCGGACAGACTTCCCGAAAACTCGCTTGGCAAGGTGGAAAAAAACGCCCTTTCGCGCTCTCTGGAGAGCGGGGAATGAGCGCCATAAATCCGGCGGAACATTTTGACTCGGAGCGTGCCGAAAAGTATGACCGCAGGGTTCGGCATCTCATTCCCGGCTACGCGGCGGTACAGAGTCTGTCCCAGTCCCTTCTTGAGAGTTTTCTTCCATACGACGCTCAAATCCTTGTCGCCGGAGTTGGAACCGGCAACGAGGCGGTTTCTTTCGCTTCGGACAACCCCCGATGGCGGGTAACGGGTTTTGACCCCGCGCCGGCGATGATTGAGATTGCGAAATCAAAGGTTGAAAAACGGAACCTTGCGGACAGGGTTTCTCTGGTTGAAGGGTTTGTCGGCTCCGTTGCGGAAGAGCCGCTTTTTGACGCGGCGACTTCAATACTCGTGATGCACTTTCTTCCCGATGACGGCTCAAAGGATGAATTTGTCCGCGGGATTGCAAAGAGGCTGAAGCCCGGAGCGAGGTTTGTTCTTGTGGATCTGGAAGGCGATGCCGCTTCCGGAAATTTCAAAATGCTGATGTCGGCGTGGAAAAAGCGCCTGCTCTCCGTTTCTCCGGACGGGGAGCAGGTGGAGGAGACTTTCGGCAATATAATGAAAAATGTGAAATTCGCGCCCGAGAGCAGAATCAGGGAGATAGTTGAAAACGCCGGTTTTGAGGCGGTCGGAAAGTTCTGTCAGAGTTACCTTGCCGGCGGCTATGTTGCCGTCAAGTCCGAAAATTGAGGTATGGTTTGTTATGAACGGTTTGTCGCCCGAAGAAAGACTGAACAGTCTGGGAATTGATTTGCCCGACGCTCCCGCTCCGGCGGGCTCCTATGTGCGGTGCGTGCGTTCGGGCGGTCTGATTTTCGTTTCGGGGCAGCTTCCGCTCACGGACGGCAAACTTGTTTTTGAGGGAAGGGTGGGCGACGAGCTTTCGGTGGAACAGGGAAAGGAGTGCGCGCGCATTGCTGCGGTGAACTCAATCGCGGTTTTGAAAGCCGAACTGGGCGGACTCGGCGGGGTTCGCAAAATAGTGAAAGTTACCGGCTATGTCGCTTCCGCGGACGGTTTTACGGGTCAGGCGGAAGTTTTGAACGGCGCGTCAGACCTTTACGCCTATGTGTTCGGCGACAGGGGCGGGCACGCGAGGGCGGCGGTGGGAGCCGCACGGCTTCCGCTCGGAGCTCCGGTTGAGATTGATTTGATAGCGGAAGCGGACTTCGGCTGAGACTGCTCGGCGGCTTTCAAAATGAAAAGAAAAATCGCTCTCCTGACGGACTGTCTTCCCGACTGTGTTGATATGGGCGAAGTGCGGGAATTTCTCCGCAGTTTCGGCTTTGACGCTCAAATACGGGGCGAACTGTTCGGGAAAAATCGTGATGAAGACAGTTTGCGCTCCTTTGCGTCTTTCCTTGCCGGCATAAGGATAAGCGGTTTTGAGTCTCCCCTTGAGCGTCCGACCGCTCCGTCTTCCCCGGAGGTTGAGGAGGAGATGGCGATTTTGCTCAAAGGCGAAGCCGACCCGTCCGCCGCGTATGACGGGTTGTGGTTTCAGAGGAAACTTCACTCGGAGCTTGCCGCCGGAAGCCGCGCGGAAGTTTCCGCGGATTTGGTTTACACCGGCAGACTGCTGTGCACTTACGGAAGCGGTCGCTATCACGCGAGGGTGGTTGTGATGGGAGCCGCGCCCGATGCGCCGCAGATAGTGTCTCAGGCGGGGGTGGTTGAAGGTCCCGCAAAGCCGCCCGAGTATTACTGGGCGAAAGGGCGTCTTTTTCAGGAAGGTTTTGCCGGCGCGGGGGAGAGCGAAGCCATTTCGGTTCTTGATGAGGTGTTTGACGGAAAATTCGTAAAGCCGTCAGACCCTTTGACGGGGCGCATAGTTTCCGCCTACGGTTTGCAGCCGATTCTTTACGCTTTTGCCGGAAAACAGTTTTGCGAAAACCCCGATTGCAGCCTTTTTAACTCGCACCGTCAGTCCGAGGTGCTGAACGCTCAGGCGCGCGGGCGCGTTTGCAAAGACTGTATGGAACGGTTGAAGGGATGCGCCGCCGGATGAAAGCAAGCCGGTTATCTGAGTTTTTTCAGCGCGTCAACGGACGGGTTTTCTTTGTGCGGGTTGTGTTTTACCGAACTTTTGAAGTGCTTGCGCGCCTCGCCTATCCTGCCAAGCCGGTAAGCCAGAAACCCTTTCAGGTAATAAAACCTGCCCCTCCGCTCTTTGTCGGACAGGTCTTTCACCGAGGGCTCCGCGCTCTCAAGCAGTTGTCCGGCTTGCGGCAGGTGTTTCAGTCCGCCGTGTTCAATTAACACCTCGGCTACGCCAGTGATTCCGTTGTAGTCGCTCATTATCATCTTTCTCAGGGAGCGCGTCCGCCGTTCAATCTCCGGCGCTTGCGCCAACTCAAAATAGCCCAGCCAAGAGCCGGCGCGGAAAACCGTTTTGCTCCACACATGACGAATCCAGGCATCGGGCGAGCGGTCGTATTGCCGGAGATCGCGCAGGTAGTCTGTAACTTTTTTGTCAAAACGGAGCTGCATTGTCCCCTTCTGTGTGCCGCGTTGAATGCCGTTATAAAGACCGTTATGAGTAAAAACAAACCCTTCGGGCAACGGCTCCAGAATCTTTTTGGAAGTTAAAAACACCGGACGGGAATTTGTCTTTATGTATTTCCACAGCAGAGCGCGCCGCTTCTTTTTTCTTTCAAGCGGAGAGAACAGACGGTTGGGATACAGCAGCCCCTGCGAACTGATGAGCTCAACATCGGGACGTGTTCTTTTCACAAAATGCATATAGCCCATGGGACCCGCTTCCGCATCGCCGTAAACTAGAAACGCCGCATTCGGCGGCAGGGTTTGCAGAATGGTGTCGGCATATTTTTCGGCAAATCTGTCTTCACTGCGGTTGTTGACGCGCAGATTGATTATCAGCAGACAAGCCGGTATGAGAGCGGCGCAAAGCGCAACGGTCGGCGCAACCAGAGTCCGACCGCCGCTTTTCAGACGGGAGACGGCGGCTCCGAGACCGTAGCCCATCCACAACGCCCACATTCCGTATGCCGTTACCGAGTAAGGGCGAAACACGGCGACGTGCAAGTCATCGTAGTCAAAACTCAGCATGAAAATCAGCACGAAACTGTGAGCGAAAGCAGTTGCGAGACTTGCAAATACAACGGTTTTGCCGCCGTTTTTCAGCGCCGCGTAAATGCCGAAAACCGCGAGCGCGGTTCCCGCCGGAGTGATTTGGGTTGCCAGCTGCCTGATAAAAAACCATGCAAAGGCGAGAGTGTCCCAAATGCCCGCCGATTCGCTTACATCAACACCGGCGTATCCTTTCCGGGTCAGGAAAAACCAGAAAGATTTTATGTCTTCAATGGGGCCGTAAAACGTCATAACGGGATAGTGCGACCGCCATACCATCCAAAGGTAGAACGCCGCGGCAACTCCGAGCGCGATGAGAACCGGACGCCCGATTATTCTCCGCCATTGCGGTAGCAGGAGCGGAGAGAATCCTACAAGGGAGAGCACGGTAAGCGGCCAGTGGTTGGCAAGACCGAGTCCGAAACACAGCGCGGCAAGGTTGAGAGATTTTTTGTCGCCCTCACGGGCACGCAAACAGAAATAGAAAGTCGCAATACACAGAAGCGCGTTCAGGGTGTAAACCTCAGTGATAATCGCCTGCGACCAGAAGTGTTCGGATAGACCCCAACTGAGCGCCGCAACAGCCGCCGCCCAGACCGGCGCATTCACACGGCGACCTGCCAGATAGAGAAATCCGCAGGCAGCCGCGCCCAGCAGACCGCTCATCAGGTGAAGCCGCAAGGCGGGTTCGCCCACCGGCAGTTTGGAAAACAGATGCCCCAGGAATACAAACAGAGGGTATCCCGGCGGGTGGGCGACTCCGGCGTCAAGCGCCGCCAAGATGAACAGCCCGTCATCTTCCAGAGTTACCGTTCTCGGCGCAGTGAAGGCGTAAACTGCGAACACCGCAATCGTTACGGCGGAAGCGGTTACAACGCTGTTTTCAAAAACGGATGTGAGACGGTCTGTAAAATTTCGGATTTGCATAACTGAACAGTCCGCGCAAAAGTTTATACATTGACCGCCAAATGCAAAACCGAACGCTCGTTCTCCGACTTGCGGGAATTTTCCGCAATCAAAGCCGTGTCAGTTTACATTTTCTTCAGAGTTTCAATCGCCACACGCGCGGCTTTCTTTCCGGAAAGCAACATGCCGCCGAATGTCGGGCCCATTCTGGGCAGTCCGTATGTTGTGTTTACGGACATTCCGCACGCTATCAGACCCGGGTGAACCTCTCCGGTGTATTCAACAAGGGCGTCTTCCGCTTTTTCCACCCACATTGAGCCGTGCCCCGGAAGTTTTTTGTAAAGCCCTTGCTGGGAAAGCCGTGAAACCGCATACGCGTCATGTCCGGTCGCGTCTATTACAAGTTTTGACTCTATGGATATGGGGTCAAGACAGGTGATCTCTTTCGGCACATTCACTATCGGAGTCCAGTTGATGACAATTCCCGCAACCCGTCCGTTCTCTCTCAGAACAAGGTCGTCAAACATGGTCATGTTTCTCACGGTGACTCCCGCCTCGCATGTCATGGAGATAAGTTTTGAGCAGGCATACGGGGCGTCCACTATGAAATGCCCTTCGCCCACCTCGGTGTAGGGAACCTCAATCTCATCCAGAACCGTATGCCCCGGAGCGCGCACGCTCGCTTTGTTCATCAGATAGCCGCCTATCCAGAAGCCGCCGCCCAGCGAATTCAGGCGCTCAACAAGCAGAACCTTGTATTTTGCAAGCGCTATGTCTTTTGCGGCGACAAGACCGCTGGGTCCCGCGCCAATCACAATTACATCGCTTTCTATGTGATCAAGAAACTCTTTTGCAAAGCTCTCAACAATTCCCCGCGTAACCTCTTTCTCGCCGACAGGGGCAAACCGCACATTCTCGTTTTTGCTGTTTTCCGACATTTTATTGGTTCTCCTTTAATTCCCCGTTTTCGTTTTCCTCCGCCAAGCCGGATGTTTTTTCCGTTTCCGTTCCGTCTTCTTCAGGCGTTTCCGCAATCGTGTCCGGAGAAACCTCTTCGCTTTCAAGTGACTGCTCCAAAGTTTCCGCTTGCTCAGCCTTTTCCGTCTGCTCCGAAGTTTCCGCTTGCTCTGGAGTTTCCATCTGCTCCGAAGTTTCCGCTTGCTCTGGAGTTTCCACCTGCTCCGGAGTTTCCATTTGCTCTGGAGTTTCCACCTGCTCCGAAGTTTCCATTTGCTCTGAAGTTTCCACCTGCTCTGAAGTTTCCATCTGTTCTGGGGTTTCCGTCTGCTCTGAAGTTTCCGTCTGCTCCGAAGTTTCCATCTGCTCCGAAGTTTCCATCTGCTCCGGAGTTTCCGTCTGCTCCGAAGTTTCCATTTGCTCCGGAGTTTCCATCTGTTCTGGAGTTTCCACCTGCTCCGAAGTTTCCATCTGCTCTGAAGTTTCCATCTGTTCCAACTCCTCGGCGGTGGACTGTTTTTCGCTTTCTTCCGTTTTGATCTCCACTGTTACGGAAGTTTTGATGTGCGCCTTCACTCTTACGGGCACTTCAAACCTGCCGATGGATTTGATGTTTTTCTCAAGCAGTATGTTTCTTTTCTCCACCTCAATTCCGTGTTGTTCCCTGATGGCGTCCGCGATTGTCTGTATGTTGACGGAACCGAACATCTTTTCCCCGTTGCTGGTTTTTGACTCTATGATTATGACTTTCCCCGCGATTTTTTCGGCGAACTCCTGCGCGTCAGCGATGGTTTTTTCGCGTTGCTGTTTGAGTTGTTCAAGTTTTTTCTTCCAATCCCGCAGGTTTGAGTCTGTCGCTTCTATGGCAAGTTTCCGGGGGATGAGATAGTTTCTGGCAAGACCGTTCTTGACGGTTTTGACCTCGCCCGCAAGTCCTATGTCGTCTATGTCCGATGTCAGTATGATTCTCATTTTCTCTCCGCGCTTCTATTTGTGAAGGGTTGTGTATGGCAGAAGAGCCATGAAACGCGACCGTTTGATGGCGGTCGCCACTCTTCTCTGCTCCTTGGCGTTCAACCCGGTTCCCCGTCTGGAGATGATTTTTTTCCTTTCGGTTATGAACTGGGAAAGAAGGTCGGTGTCTTTGTAGTCAATCCTCCTGCCCTCTTTGGCAAGATTGCGGACTTTTTTCTTTCTTTTTCTCTGGTTCTGTTTTCTTGGTGTCTGACTTCTCATTTTTCTCCCTCTCTTTTACGCGGGCTTTCGGCGGATTTCCACTGATTGGACTCTTGCGTCGTCGTGCTTCGGGCGCGTGTCCGATGGGAAAACCCCGCTCTTTCTGTCGGTTTTTCTCCGTCCGCTTTTGCCGGTTCCGCCGGTTTTTTCGGCTCTCTGCCGTGCGCCTGTTCTTCTTCCACAGAGACCGTTATAAATCTCATCACTTCGCTTTTGTGAAAGCCCAGATGTTTTTCCACCACCGCCACAACACCCGGAAGCGCCTTATAAGTAACGATATGGTATGTGCCGCGCCTGTATCCCTGTACTTCGTAGGCGAGGTCTCGGTCAGCCCATTTTTCATTCTTGATGGTCTCGCCCTGATTTTCTTTGAGAGCGGAGGCGATTTTGTCCTGAATAACGGCAAGCCCGCCGCTTTCAATATCGGGTCTCACCAGATAGAGGGTTTCGTAAAAATTAAGTTTGTCCGTCAAATTCTTCCTCCTGCTTCGGTCTTGCGCCCGCCCAACTTACGGTTGCGCGGGAACAGGCAAGAAAGACTTCAAGGCATTATAACACAAAGTTGCATAATTCAAAATGCGCGTTCCGTTTTTCTGCCGTTCCAACGGCGACCGAAGGTAAACCCGAGCTTGACAACCCCTCCCTCAAAGCGTTTTTCTGTCGTTCAACGGTGACCAAAGGTAAACCGTGGGCGGGGAAGAAGGGAATTTTAAGAGCATTTTTATCCGTTGGATGACCATGGGGAGATACGACTTGGAGGTTTTACCGATGATTAGTTGCGGGTCTTTTTCTCGCTTGAACGGCAAAGGGGGATAAGTATTGCGGATGGTGGCTTGACGGTCTTTTCTTTATAGTCTGAATCATAAGAGAATATAAACATAAACCGTGCAGGGTTCTTGCGCCGGCATTGTGCAAAATCGGGGAAGTTCGCGCCCTGTTCGTGTTGGCTGTGGGCGCAAAGTGAATATGTTCACTTTGCGCTTTCGCTTGCGGGCGATTGTGCCTTTCTCACAAAATCAACGGGGCTATGACGAGAGACACTATTGACATCAACTTAATAAGAATGTTCATCGCCGGTCCCGAAGTGTCCTTGAACGGGTCTCCTATCGTGTCTCCCACAACAGCCGCTTTGTGCGCCTCCGAACCTTTGCCTCCGAGGTTGCCTTCCTCTATGTATTTTTTCGCGTTGTCCCACGCTCCTCCGGAGTTTGCCATCATCAGGGCAAGCATAACGCCCGTTACCACCGCTCCGGCGAGAAATCCGCCGAGCGCCTCCGCGCCAAGCAAGAGACCTATTCCTATCGGCACAACCACCGCCACAACGCTCGGCACAATCATCTCCCTGAGAGCGGCGTCCGTGCTGATGCTCACACAGCTTGCGTAGTCCGGCTTTGCTTCTCCCTGGAGTATTCCCTTTATATCCCTGAACTGCCTCCTGACTTCCTCAACCATTTTCTGTGCCGACCTTCCGACCGCGCCCATCGTGAGAGCGCCAATCAGAAACGGCATTGTTCCGCCGACAAGCATTCCCATGACAACACCCGGCCGCGCTATGTCTATTGAGTCAAGCCCGACCGCGTTCACATACGCGGCAAAAAGCGCGAGCGCGGAAAGAGCCGCGGACCCTATTGCAAACCCTTTGCCGATTGCGGCGGTCGTGTTTCCGAGGGAGTCAAGTTTGTCCGTGATTTTTCTCACATCCTCCCCGAGACCGCTCATTTCCGCTATTCCGCCCGCATTGTCCGCAACAGGCCCGTAGGCGTCCACGGACATGGTCATTCCTATTGTGGCAAGCATGCTCACCGCCGCTATGCCGATTCCGTAAAGACCCGCGCAGTAGTAGGAGGCGCCTATGGACACCGCTATCACCAAAACGGGAGCGGTCGTGCTATACATTCCGACCGCAAGCCCTTCAATTATGTTGGTTGCAACTCCGGTTTTAGACGCTTCGGCGATTCTTCTGACCGGCGCGGCGGAGGTGTAATACTCCGTTATGCGACCTATGACAACGCCGGAGAGAAGTCCGAGAAGAGAGGCGAGGAAAATTCCAATCGCGCTTATCACTCCCGTCTGCTTGAAAAATCCTCCGACGCTCATGCCAGTTTTGTTCGCAATCAGAAGAAGCGCTACGAGGGACAGGACGACATAGATGATTCCGGCGATTACGGTTGACCATCTCAGAACAATCTGCGGCTCTTTGTCTTTTAGCCATTCAACCGATTTTGAACCGACAAGAGACGCGAGGCTTCCGAGAAGTATCAGAACAAGCGGCACGGACATCAAAACCCCGGTTTCCACTGTGCCCAGATTCGTTGTCGCGGCGATTACAACCGTGGCGATAACCGCTCCGACATAAGACTCAAACAAGTCCGCTCCCATTCCGGCGACATCGCCCACATTGTCTCCGACATTGTCCGCTATGGTCGCCGGATTTCTGGGGTCGTCTTCGGGTATGCCCGCTTCAACTTTTCCGACAAGGTCCGCTCCCACATCGGCGGCTTTTGTGTAGATTCCCCCGCCGATTCTTGCAAACAGAGCGACCGTGCTCGCTCCCATCGCAAAGCCGCCGATTGCCGAAGCGAAATCTTTCGGGGTGAATCCGGCAACTCCCATTCCGAGGAAAAACGTGACCGCAAGTCCGAGAAGACCGAGCCCCGCAACGGAAAGACCCATCACATTTCCGCCTTTGAACGCGGCTTCAAGGGCTTTCCCCTGCCCGCCGCTTACCGCCGCCTGAGCCGTTCTCACATTTGCCTTTGTCGCCGCCTGCATTCCGAAAAATCCCGCGAGAACCGAGCATATCGCTCCGCCCGCGTATGCGATTGCCGTATGCCATCCTATTGCGAAGCCGATGCATGAAAACACCGCTATAACAAAGACCACAATAATTCTGTATTCTCTTTTGAGAAACACCATCGCCCCCTCGTGGATGGCTTCCGATATTTCCCTCATTTTGTCCGTTCCCGCGGGAAGGGCGTTCAGCCTCCGGTAAACCACGTATGCGTAAAACAGAACCAGAACGCCGACAGCGATTCCGGCGATTCCCACCGTGCTTGGATTAAACATTTTTTCTCCTCCGTTGATTTTCTGGATTTGTCAATTTTTCAGTTCCGGTTGTATTTCCCCATGGCGCTTTGAGCACCGAGAGACACTATTTCGCAAACGGCTTCCGCTGCTTTTTCAATTGAATCTTCAACCGCTCCGCGCTCTTCTTTGCTGAAATCCGCAAGCACATAGTCCGCGATTTCCATTCCCGTTTCCGGTTTTCCGACCCCTATCCTCACCCTTGCAAACTCGCTTCCCATGCGCTCAACCAGCGATTTGATTCCGTTGTGCCCCGCGCTTCCGCCGCCCACTTTTACTTGAACGTGTCCGACGGGCAAGTCAATCTCGTCGTGCGCCACAATCAGTTTTTCATTCCGCATTCCGTAAAACCTCATAATTTTTCTTACGGGCTCTCCGCTGTTGTTCATATAGGTTTCGGGTTTAAAAACGATAATTTTGTGCTCTCCGTAAAAACCGATTCCGTAACTTCCCCCGAAATCGTTCCTTGATATCTCAATCCCGGCTTTTTCCGCGACCCTTTCAACCGCCGCAAAGCCGGCGTTGTGTCTGCTACGCCCGTATTGCGACCCCGGATTGCCGAGACCGACGACCAGAAAAGCCACCGCGATTGTCTCCGTTTATTCCTCTTTGCCGCTCTCTTCCGGCGTCTCCTCCGCTTTTCCTTCTTCCCCTTCCGCTTCTTCGGCTGTCTCTTCGGTTTCGACCTGAGCGGCTTCGGAGATTGCCGCTCTGGGCGCGATGACCATAACAACCGGATCGTCCGGATTGTGCAGAATCTCCAGCTCATCGGCAAATTTCATGTCTCTGATATGCAGGGAATCCCCTATATCAAGCTCGGTGATGTCAACCTCAATGCTGTCCGGTATCTGTGCGGGCAGGCATTTGATTCTGAAAGTTCTCTCTATTTCCTCAAGGATTCCGCCGTCCTTTATGCCCTGCGATTTTCCGACAAACTCTATCGGCACTTCAATCCTGATTGCCGTGTCCGGGTCTATGGACTGAAAATCAAGATGTTTGGTTCTGCCCGTTAAAGGGTCTGTCTGAACTTCTTTCAGAATGGACAGGGCGGGACGGCTGTCCGAATTCTCAACGGTTACCTCAAGCAGTGTGTTCCTGCCCGCTTCCGCGGAAAGCGCTTTTTTCAAGTCTTCCGGAGAGACTTCAACGGACACGGAGTCCATTCCCCTTCCGTAGATAACCGCCGGAATCAAACTGTCTTTTCTGACCTTTGTAACTCCCGTTTTTCCGATTCGTTCCCTTTTTCTTACTGTTAACTTGCTTTTTGCCATTTCCGTTTCCTCTTAAGAATAAAACTTTGCCCGGAAAGTCTGTTGCCCCGAAAGTCAGTTAAAAAGCGGGCTTATGGACTCTCCTATTGCCACTCTGCGTATGGATTCGCCTATCAAGTCAGCCATGCATAGAATTTTCAGTTTATCACACTTTTCGGTTTTTTCTTCTTGTGGAATTGTGTTTGTTATCACAACCTCCTCAAAGCCGGAGGAGTTGATTCTTTCAATCGCCGGTCCCGAAAGAACTCCGTGAGTGCAGCACAGCGACACACTTTTCGCCCCTTCTTTCATAAGAACTTCCGCCGCCTGAGTCGCGGTTCCGGCGGTGTCAACCATGTCGTCAATTATCACCGCGTGCCTGTCTTTGACACTTCCTATGATGTAGTCAACATCCGCAACATTCGGAGCGGTTCTTCTTTTTGTTGCCATGGCAATATCGGAGTGCATCTTGTCCGCGTAAAACCGCGCTCTTTCCATTCCGCCCGCATCGGGTGAAACCACGATTGCGTTTTTTCCGGCGTATTTTTTCTTAAGGTATTCAGTTATCACCGGCGCCGCGTAGAGGTGGTCAACGGGAACATCAAAAAATCCCTGTATCTGCCCCGCGTGCAAGTCAATGGTCATCACCCTTTTCACTCCGGCGTTCACTATGGTGTCCGCAATCAGTTTTGCTGAAATCGGCCCTCTGGGTTTGACTTTCCTGTCCTGTCGGGAGTATCCGTAGTAAGGCATAACCGCCGTTACCGAAGCCGCCGAAGCGCGTTTTAGGGCGTCGGTGATTATAAGAAGTTCCATCAGGTTTTCATTAACGGGCGGGCAGGTGGACTGGACCACAAACACATTCGCTCCGCGCACGCTTTCCACAATCTCGGCGTATATCTCTCCGTCGCTGAACCTGTGCAGATTGACCTGTCCCGGACGGACTCCTATTTTCTCGCAGATTGATTCAAACAGCGGGATGTTGGAACTTCCGCCGAACACTTTTACCGTTTCATCCAAACCGGACATTTTACCCTCTTTTAACCTTAAAAAACCCGCTTCTGCGGGCAGGGTGGAAGTATAGAGGAAAGGGGGGATTATGCAAGGCGGATGAGGCGGAAGTTGACGCGAAGAAGGGAATCAAAGGATTACGCGGATTGGCGCGGACGCCTCTTATATGCCATTCCGTGCCACGACACGGGAGCCGGAGGGGTTAAGGGTAAGGGATTGGAAATCAACGGGTGTTCCGTAAAGCGAAGAATTTCTATCGGTGTTGTTCCTTGATTTTGCCGAATCGGACTTTTTTGCTTTTTCAGTAAATCATTGTTGGTTTGCTCGTAGGTTTTCCCGGTTAATACGGAATAAAAGACTAATTGACTATTCAAAATGCAAAAATGATTTATAATGAAATAACAAAGAGGGGTGCTGGCAATTGAAGAAACAGTATTCAGAAGAAGATTTTTTTGAAATCAAAAAGAAAAACACAAAAGATTGAAAAAACTCTACGATGAAAGAATAAACAGATTGAAGAAAGTTAATCTGAACATAACATTTCAAGAACTTCTGGAACTGTATTAGATAAAAAATTTTTTTTAATAATCAAAGGACTCAATCCTTTCTATGCAAAACCCCGTAAGTCCTCCCTTGCGGCAGCAGATTGAATTTCTCCTCAAACTCTTTGCCACTTATCTTTTGGGGCCATAAAAGGTTGATTTTTATTTTTCTTGTTTGATTGTCAATTTTCACCGCTTTCAAATCAAGCAGTTTGCTCAGATCCCTTATCGCCGCCTGTTCCGGTTTTTTCAGTTTTTCATACAGTTTGCCGTATCTGTGCGCCAGCAGTTCCGCAAGTTTTTCCGCGGAAACCCCCTCTTTTTCTTCCAGCAGAATGTTCAGCAAAAATACCTGCCGTTCCGCCATTGCTTTTTTTCGCGAACTCTCAAGTTTGCCGAACAGTTCGTTCATTTGCTCACGGAAAAGTAGTTCGCGGAGATTCAGAACCAATTCTTCCGCCGCCCGTTTGCAGAAGGTTTTAATTCCCCTTAATCCAAACTTGATAAAGGATGTGATATCTGCGTTATTTTGCGCCGTTTCACTTAAAACTCTCAAATACTCCGAGTTGTTTTCATAATAGAAACTGGAAACCGGTATAAAAATATCTTCCTGCAAACCCGTTTTTCGGAGCATGAACGCTTCGGTTGCCCGCGCCGTTGTGCCGTTTCCGTCTCCAAACGGATGAATTACGGCAATGTGGCAGTGTAGGGCAAGAGCCTGAATCAGCGGGTCATGTTCGCGGAACTTGCCCGATACTGTTTCCGTAAGTTCTTCAAAAGCTTTCCCGCATTCTTCTCCGCCTTCAGCCCCTCTGCGCTCCGGCTGTCCGAAAGTTACATTGTCGCCGTTGCGCCGTAACTCTTCCGGTTCGCAATGGTCATCATCACAGTTTTGAACAATCCGCCGATGGATGTCTTTTATGAGTTCCGCGCCGAAAGGGTGGTCGGACGGAAGTTCCTCAAGCCATTTGTAGGTTTGCTCCGCCGCTCTTGCCTGCCGTTGAGAGTGTGTAAGACCGTCTTCTTTCTCATTTTCCGGTCTGAAAGCTTCGTCAAGTTCGTCTTTTGTAAATTCCGCGCCCTCAATACGAGAAGTTCCTGCGGCTTCCCGCCTTATCTGTTCCGCCTTCCACTTTTCCGTGTAGTCGCGTGTGCGAGGCAAAATGTTCAGGGCTTCAATCGCCGCCTTCGCTTCCGCAAGGGAAACAATTACTTCTTCCTCACGATATTCAATCCAACTGTTTGGTCGCCTGTATTTTATGACGCTCATAAGCGGTCATAATGTAGTTTGTTATAACTTTATTGTCAATTCATTGGAAAAAAACTATGTTGTATATCAACGATTTACAAGAAATCTAAACAGTTTCATTATCAGTTTGTTATTGTTTCAATTTTTACTTTCTGAACTTTCCAAAATCCGCATCCCGTTTCTCAATAAATGCGTCAACCCCCTCTTTTGATTCTTCGGACAGATGGAAAAGTTCAAGCGAACTCAGTCCCATTCTTGAGATGCCGAAGATGCTGTCCGTGTCCGCGTTGAATGAGTATTTTGCCACTTTGAGAGCGGTCGGACTTTTGGCGATGATTTCATCGCACCACTTGTCAACCTCCGCGCTGAGTTTGCCCGCCGGAACCACCGCGTTGACAAGCCCCATCTCAAGCGCCTCTTTCGCGGTGTATCTGCGGCAGAGATACCACATCTCCCGCGCCTTCTTTTCTCCGACAAGCCGGGAAAGATAAGCTGTTCCGAATCCGGCGTCCACGCTTCCCACTTTCGGGCCCACCTGCCCGAAAACCGCGTTGTCCGCCGCGATTGTTAAATCGCACACAACCTGAAGCACATTTCCGCCGCCAATTGCATAGCCCTTTACCGCGGCGATGACGGGTTTGGGAATGTTGCGGATAAGGTAGTGAAGTTTCGCCACATACGCGCCGACACCGAGCAGATTTTCACCGTCTTGCTCTTTTCCCCTTTTCCCCTTCTGGTCTCCGCCGGTGGAGAACGCTTTGCTTCCCGCTCCCGTCAGAACAACCACTCCGACCGCCCTGTCCTTCCACGCATCGGTTAGGGCCTGCACCATCTCAAGCAGGGTTTGCGCCCGGAATGCGTTGAGAACGCGCGGGCGGTTGATTGTTATTACGGCGCGTCCTTTGCGTTTTGAGTATTTGATGTCTTCAAACTTTTCCATGATTAACCCTTATACCACTTGGGAACCGTGCCGCCGGTGAAGATGTTGACGGTTTTTGTCTCAAGGTAGTTGTCAAGCCCCTCCGCTCCGAGTTCCTTTCCGAAACCGCTTTGCTTGAGTCCGCCGTATGGCGTCTGCGGAACAATTCCGCCGTAGGTGTTTACCCAAAGGTATCCCGCTTTGACTTTGCGGGCGCACCGCATCGCCCTGTCCATGTTGCTTGTCCAGATTCCTCCGGCGAGTCCGTATTCGGTGTCATTGGCAATTTGCACCGCTTCGGTCTCGGTTTCAAAATCCATTGCCGCAACCACCGGACCGAAAATTTCCGTTCTTGCGGCTATGTTTGACGGCTTCACTTTTCCAAGAACGGTCGGCTCAAAGAAATATCCTTTTCCCCGCCGTTTTTTCCCGCCGCACAGAGTTCGCGCTCCCTGTTCAACCGCCATTTTCACGCAGTTTTGAACCTTTTCAAAATGCTCAAGCGAAATCAGCGCTCCCATCTCCGTTTCCGGATTTTCAGGGTCGCCCATCCTTATTTTTGCGACTCTTTTCAGGTAGGCGTCCATAAACTTGCGGTAGATATTTTTTTGGAGCAAAAGTTTTGTAACCGCCGTGCAGTTCTGCCCCTGATTGAAGAATCCTCCTCTCAAGCACGCCTCAACCGCCGCTCCGATGTCCGCGTCTTCAAACACAATGCAGGACGCCTTTCCGCCGAGTTCAAGAGACACTTGCTTTACGCTGTCCGCCGCGGTTTTCATAACAGTTTTTCCAGTTTCCGTTGAGCCGGTAAAGGCGATTTTTGCGACCCCCGGATGACGGACAAGCGCGTCTCCGGCTGTCTGTCCCGTCCCCGTTACCACATTGAGAACGCCGGGAGGCAACCCCGCCTTACGGGCGCACAGTTTTGCTATCTCCGTTACGGCGACCGATGTGAGTTCGGACGGCTTTACCACAACCGCGCATCCCGCCGCAAGGGCGGCTGAGATTTTCCAGAAGGCGAGAAGCACCGGAAAGTTCCACGGAACGATTTGCGCCGCCACTCCGACCGGTTCTTTTATCGTGAAAGAGGTCTGATTTGCCGAAACATCAACTGTTTTCCCGCCAATTGTGCGGGCAAGTCCGGCAAAGTATTCAAGGGTTTTCACCGAGCCGCCGATTTCAACAAGTTTGCTTTCCCTGAGAGGTTTTCCGGTCTCCCTCGTGTTTATGAGAGCAAGTTTGTCCGAGTTTTTTTCAAGCACGGAGGCAATTTTGAGCAGAGTATCCGCCCTTTCGGATGCGGGAGTCCCGCTCCATTTCTCAAAAGCCCGCCCGGCGGCTTTTACCGCTTTGTCAACTTCCGCCTTTCCGCAAAGGGCGGTTTCCGCAAAATGCTCTCCGGTGGCGGGATTTTCCCGCGCAAGGTATTTCACCCCTCGCGGTTTGAACTCGCGCCCGTCTATGAACGGGTTGCATTTGATTGTCGGCGGCACAGTTTTTGTTTCCTGACAAAAGGTATAGGGAAAGTGCGGTTTAATGCAAGCGGAACGGCAATGGGTTTCTTTATAAACCGAGCGAATGTCGTATATGATAGTGTTTATAAGTGGCGGCATAAACCACCGCATGCGGGAGGAGTGAATAATGTCTGATGTAGTTGAAGCAAAAGGAAGTTGTCTTTGCGGGGCGGTTCGTTTTACCGCAAAGGGGTTGAGCAAAAGTGTGGGCGCATGTCATTGCGATATGTGCAGAAAATGGGGTGGCGGTCCCTTTATGGCGGTTGATTGCGGCACGGATGTCTCATTTGAAGGTGCGGAAAACATATCGGTGTTTGATTCGTCCAAATGGGCGGAACGCGGCTTTTGCGGCAAGTGCGGAAGCCATCTTTTCTACAGACTGAAAGAGAAGAAACGGCACATAATGCCCGTCGGGCTTTTCGGCGATGATATTTCGTTCCGGTTTGACCATCAGGTTTTTATTGATGAAAGACCCGCGTTCTATCAGTTTGCAAATGAAACGGAAGATATGACAGGGGAAGAGCTGTTTGCGAAGTTTTCAGGAAAGGAGAGTATTTCAGGCAAATTTTGATGACCACCACTTTCCTCTGACAAGTTTAGTCTTGTTTCTTTTGCGGAGTGTCTTGTTTAATCAAATGCGAAACAAACAAAAATGATGGTAGAGGTTCAAAATCACGGATTGCAGTTTGAAGAGTGGGTGAAAGATACGTTTTTTGGAGGTTATTCAGGCGGTTATACCCAAAAGTGGGACATCCCCGCCGAACGCAACAACGGGCATATTGTTCCGCCCGATTTTAGAGGATTACCCGTTTCAATCAAAGTCGCTCAATATGGTTCGCCTATCGGACTCGGCGATGCTATAAGGCAAAGGGAAATAAATGTTTCCTTTGTGATGATAGTAGGATTTTGGAAACAAAGAACGGACAGTGAAAAATGGTTTGAAGATATTGGGGTTTCAAAATTTACTGCGAAAAATTGGTCCGGGCTTTGGGGCGCAATAGACAAGAAATCTCTCAAAGAAATTGACACACGGATAAAGAATCTTGAATTGCATTATTCGGAAGCCAGAAAATTGGCGCGGAAATGGAAGAAAGAAACGGTTGAAACTTCCGCGAGTACAATTGTCATTAACCCTAAGATAGATTCAAAAAAACAGCGCCGGATTCAGTGCTCATTGCCTTTTAAAGTTTTTTGGAACAGTGTGGGAAGACAGTCTCGCAGAACGGATTATCCCGAATTGTTTGGTCAAAAGTTTCCAAATCCGGTAGGTTCACAGCCGAGAACATTCAACCGAAACTGAGTTCTCTTTGCGCGCTGTTTGATTCAATTCGCTCCTTGGCTATTTTCACATACTTCTCATTTTGTTCCATGCCTACCCAGCGGCGATTGTTTATTTCCGCCGACTCGGCGGTGGTTCCGCTTCCCAAAAACGGGTCTAAAACCAAATCCCCTTCTTTACTGCCCGAACGGATAAGATGATTGACCAAAACTACGGGTTTTTGCGAGGGGTGTCCCGCCTTTTCTTTTGACGACCCTTTAAGAGAAGGAACACGCAAAATGTTTGTGGCGTATTTTCCTTTTAACAAATGCCGCTCTCTTGCCTGTTTGTCTTTGTATCTCTTGTCACGAAGGTAGGTTTGAATTTTCTCCTTTTCATAAGGAATCCGAACTGCGTCTTTATTAAAATAAGGTTTTGAAGCGGCTGATTTGCGAAGAACAAGAATCATCTCATATTGAGGCGTGAATGAATCATATCTCTCATTGTATCCCACCGCCCTGTCCCAGATAATCATGTCATGAAACTGCATCTCTTTTGCGAGAAGAGAGCATGTATGAAGCCAGACATGCTCCCGCTTTCCCAATTGACCGAAAATATAGATAAGACCGTCATGCCGAAGTATGCGTTTGCACTCTTTTACCCATTGCACAGTCCATTCCAGATAGTCATCCGCTGAGTGCCATTTGTTATCCCAAGTTTCGGGCAGAACTTGAAAGTAGGGCGGGTCGGCTATTACAAGTTGAACTGTATTTCCCTCCAGACCGGGGAGAATTTCAAGCGCATCGCCCGTATGGATTTGTCCGTTTCCAACCCGGATTTCTTCCCTTTGCTTTGATTCATAAGCCCCGCAGTCTTCCATAACAGTTGTGCCTGCGGGATTTTTTTCTTTAGGCCTGCCGATGCTTTTTCTTCCATATTTTGCAAAGGCCTCAAGATCTTCAAAGCGTATTGCATAGTCTCTTCCCTGTTTTTCGGAAAAAAGCCGCCCATCCTTAATAAGTTTTCTGACTCTTGTGCGACTGACACCCAAGTACTTTGCCGCTTGGGCGGTTGTTGAAATGTTGTTCATGAGCAATAGTTTATATCATCGCTTGAACCTAGTCAAGAAAACAAAAATATTGTGTTTCCATATTCATTTCTTGTTGAATATCAAAGCCGCCTCTTTTTATATTAAAGTCTGTCTTGAATATGGAGCGCCATTTCGTCCTTGTTAAAGTCTTTCTATAATAAAGAGTTGTTCTTTCACCAAAAGCCGATCAACCGACAAGTTCCGTCACATCAAATATGCTGAAAAACTCAATACCCGCTTCCGCGAACACTTTGTCAGATTCGGCGCGGCTGACAACCGCCATCACTTTGGAAACCTCCGCCCCCGCCGCTCTGACGGCTTCAACCGCCCGCATAACCGAGCCGCCGGTTGTAACAACATCCTCAACCATCACGGCGCGGTCGCCTTTTTGCAGGTTTCCCTCAATCAGGTTTTGCATGCCGTGCTTTTTTCCCTCTTTTCGGACGATAAAACCGTGAACGCCGGAATTTTCGCACAGCGCAAGCATCGCCCCCACAATCGGGTCGGCTCCGAGAGTCGGTCCCCCGATGGCGTTTGCCGAACGGTCTTTTGAAAACTCGCCGAGAAAAATCTTTGCGGCAAAAACCGCCCCTTCACAATGAAGGGTCGTTTTCCTCGCGTCTATGTAGAAACCGCTTTTTTCGCCGGACGCAAGAGTAAAATCCCCGAAACTGACTGATTGCTCAAGCAGTATCCGGCGCAACCCGTCTCTTTCTCTTTGCAGACTCATACGCAAAAGGAAGTTACCATTCAATCTGTTATCTTGCTAACCGAAATGACGGAAGACAACAAAAAAAGCGCCGTTCTCGGGCTTGCCGCCGCCGCGCTTCTTTGGGTGGTCGCCGGATTTTCAGGCAGATTTTCCGCCTTTCCGCAAGGACTTGAGGATATGCCGGTTCCGGAATTTGTCGCGCTACTGTGCGCTTCGTCGGTTCTGTATCTCGCGGCGGCGCATTTTGCAATCGGGCGGAGCGGAGCGGAGCGGAAAGACTCAATGCCGTTTGCCCTTGTTTTCGGAATCGGACTTGCGATGAGAGCGGCGGGATTTTTTGCGCAGCCGGTTCTTGAAGACGACTATTTCAGATATCTGTGGGACGGAGCGGTCGCGGCGGACGGAATAAATCCCTATCTGTTTTCCCCTTTGGAAGCGGTTTCGGGAAAAGCGGGCGCGGCGCTTGCCGCCCTTGCCCGGGAATCGGGAGGAATTGCGGAGCGGATAAACCATCCGCATTTGACTACTATCTATCCGCCCGCGGCGCAGGCGTTTTTCACCATTTCACACCTTGTTTCGGAGTGGAGCGTAAGCGCGTGGCGGACTGTTCTGCTTGTCTCCGATATTGCGACTTTTTTCATCCTGAGGGCGATGCTCCGCAAAAAGGCGGGCACTTTAATATACTGGTGGAATCCGCTGGTCGTTTTTACGGTTTTCTTCTCGTGCCATTTTGACGCGCTCATACTTCCGTTCGTCCTCGGAGCGGTCTGGTCTGCGGGAAAAAACCGGAGATTTTCCGCCGTCTTTCTCCTCTCGGTTTCCGTTGCCGTCAAACTGTGGACTTTTGCGCTGATTGCGGCGGTCGGTCGCGCTCTGGGCGCCGGGGTAAAGACAACCGTCTTCTTTTTCGCGCTTTTTGCCGCGCTTGTGGCGGCGATGGTTTCTCCGATGTTTTTTTCGGGACTTGCGGAAAACTCCGGCATTTCCGCATACGCCGGAAGTTGGGAAAACAACAGCTCGTTTTTCAAAATAACGCTGTTTGCCTCGGAAAATATCGCCGAACTTCTGGGCTATCATCCCGGATACGGGCAGATTGTCTCAAGACTGCTGACCGCCTTTATAATTGCATGCGGAGCCGCTTACGCATTTTTCTCAAACAGATGGAAACCCGGCGACACGGCGGAAAGGTGTCTTTTTGTTTCCGCCCTTGTTTTTCTCGTGATACCGACGCAGTTCCCGTGGTATTACTGCTGGGTGGTTCCGTTTATCGCCCTCGGAAAAAACGGGATAAAATGGTCTCTGCTTTCACTTACCGCTCTTCTGCCGCTTTACTACGTCAAATACGGTTTTGAGCAGGGAGGGAGCGGCGCTTTCGGCGGCGTGATTGTGTGGATTGAATTTGTTCCGGTCTGGATAATGATGGCGATTGAAAGCCTGCGCGGAAAAAAATGAGTTTTGAAAAAGAGACAGGCACGGCACTTCCGGCGGTTGCGCGCGCATGCGGAGTGTGCCTTGCGGCTCGCAGAAGCGGGCTTTCGGAGCGGACGGAAAAGGAAGACGGAACTCCCGTAACGGCGGCGGACTATGCGGCGCAGTTTGTTCTCATAAAGGCGGTGCGGGAGATGTTTCCGGAAGATGAAATTGTGGCGGAGGAAAGCCGCATATCCTTCGGCGGCGGACGGGGGGAAAGAGATATGCTGGCAAAAATACTGAAACTGCTTCCGGGGACCGGAGAAAGCGAATTTCTGGAAATACTCGGACGGGGAGACGGAGACTCGGGCGCGGGAAGGTTCTGGGCGATTGACCCGATTGACGGAACCGCCGGTTTTATAACGGGGGCGCAGTTTGCGGTCGCAGTCGCTCTTGTTGAAGACGGAGAACCCGCCCTCGGATTTCTCGGCTGTCCGGGGCTCGGGTTCATAATGTTTGCGTCCGGAAAAAACGGCTTATACAGAACGCGGATTGACGGCGGAGACGCTCAACTTGTCGGGGCTCCGAAACCGCGCGGGGAAAAAACGGTTTTCTGTGAAACGGCGCGCGGAAGCGAAGAGGCGTATTCCGTGTCGCAAAAAATCAGGGAAAATTTCCGAACGCGCACCGAAGCGGTCAGAATGGACAGCCAGTGCAAATACGCGCTTGTGGCGGCCGGAGAAGCGGATGTTTTTGTGCGCGTCCCAAACCCCGGGGGACGGAAAGAGAATGTGTGGGACCATGCGGCGGGAGCGGCGGTTGTGTTTGCGGCGGGCGGAGAGGTTTCGGATTTTGACGGAAACGCGCTTGACTTTTCCGCGGGCAAAACGCTCGGGCGCAACAGGGGAATTGTTGCCGCCGGACGGGAAATCCACGGCGATGTTATCAGCGCAATCAGGAAGGCGGGTCTGTGAAAAATTGCGCAAACACCCCGCTTATGTTACTTTCTTAATTAAGAAAAAAAACGGAGAAAGAAAAAAATGGCTTCAAAAAAACCCTCAAAAAAAACAACAATGAAAAAGCTGGACAAACGGTATGAGGAAGCTCTCAAATACCCTCTGTTTGATTCCATATTCAACCGCCGGTCGCGCAGATTCGGGCTGGGAATGGAGCTGCCGAAGACAAGCACGCTCGGATTCAAATCGTCCCGCAAACCGGTACCGCTTGAGGAGCTTGAGGAAGCGCTTCTTGTGTGGTCGGGAACCGGACTCACGGGACTGTGCCTCGCCGACCTGCCGCCTGAAAACGGGATTGACCTTCTGTGCCAGTGGACGGGAAGAACATGGCCCTCCGCATGCAACAACCACGGAACCGAACTGTTCTTTACAAACGACAAAGGGCTTTACCATGTTGACGTAAAGCACATGCTTCCCGAACCCGGCGAACTGGACATATTTTTCAAAATGGGAAGGCAGAAACGCATAAACCGGCTTCTGGAACTTTACAGAAAAAGCATCGTCAAACTTGAAAACAAAAGAGCCGACCTGCCGGATAAAATGCCGGGACTTTTTGATTTCAACCAGTGGAACACAAACAAACCGGGAACCTCGGTCTTCATACCCGTAACCGATGTTACCGAAGAGTATATCAACCTTCTGCTTCTTTATTGCAGCAGCACTTACGGGTTCACAATCGTTGACGATTTGACCGGAAAACCCGCGGGCGTGGGAAAATGGGTTAAAAAGGGGCGGCTTAAAGGCGAGGTAACTCTTTCGCTGTTTGACCTTGAGGTGAGAATCCTCACCGGGCTCAATGTTGAGCAGGCGTTTATGTGCCAGAACATGAGTCTCGCCCTTCAGGCGCTCGGTCTTGCCGGATGGACTTTCAGCGGTTTCATACCCCGCTTTGCGATGGGCGCCGCCCCGAAACTGTTCAAGGGGCTCGGTTTCAGATTCATCCAGCCCAAGAGAGGGTCAATAAACCCTCCGGCAACCGTTCCGGTGGGAAAAGACGGGGTTTTTGAAGCCTACTGCCCGCCATACCACAAAAACATGGACGCCGCGATTGACGCGTTTCTGGAGCACAAGGACGCCGCATGGCGGGACGACAAACCGTTCCCATACAACGAACCGGACAAGCACCTTATGCGGGCTCCCAAACCCACCGAAACGACGATACAGATAGTGCGCGATGTGGCAAACTACATACACGACAGATACGGAAGGTTCCCCGCGTTTGTTGACCCGATGTATATGCGGCTTGTGTTTCAGGCGATGCACATAGATCCGGAGTTTTACGATATGTATTATCCGAAAGGGGCGTATTCGGATATGCACATGAAAACATTTCTGAGAAACCATCCGAAAACAAGCAAAAGGTAACTATGGAGTAAATTCCCCAAATCTGTTACCCTGTGAGGTGGAAAACCGGAAGATGAGAGTTGCAATCATTGGAAACGGAATAGCAGGGGTTTCCGCGGCTTTGAGAATCAGACAGCTCAAGCCCGACTGGGAAGTTGTTATGATTTCCGGCGAGTCCGACCATCACTACTCGCGCCCCGCCCTTATGTATATCTACATGGGGCATATGAGTTATAAGGACACAAAACCCTACGAGGACGGATTCTGGCGCAACAACCGTATTGAAACCGTGCGCGGCTGGGTAACGGAAATTGACACAAAAAACAGCCGCCTGCTTCTTCACAAACAAGACCCGATACCCTACGATAAACTTCTGCTTGCCACGGGTAGCAAATCCAACAAGTTCGGCTGGCCCGGTCAGGACCTGAAAGGCGTTCAGGGGCTTTACGACCTTATGGACCTGAGAGAGATGTATGAAAATTCCAAAGGCCTGAAGCGTGCGGTCATCACGGGCGGCGGTCTCATCGGCATAGAGCTTGCCGAAATGCTTCACTCGCGCGGAGTCCATGTGATTTTTCTTGTGCGCGAAAAATCGTATTGGAACCGCATTCTTCCCAATGAGGAATCGGCGATGGTGAACAGGATCATAGAAAAAGAGGGGATAGAGTTGCGCCTCAAGACAGAGCTTGATGAAATTACCGATGACGGTAGCGGAAGGGTCGGCGGAGTTATAACAAAAGACGGACAGAAAATAGAGTGCGGTTTTGTGGGACTGACCGCCGGAGTGAGCCCGAACAAGGCGCTTGCCGATGACGCCGGAATAAGCGCGGGGCGGGGAATTCTTGTTGACCGCGGCTTCAAAACGGACGTGGAAAATATCTATAGCGCCGGAGACTGTGCGGAAATCGTCACGGGAGAGGAGCGCAATCTGCTTCAGCAGGTGTGGTATACCGGCAAGGCGCAGGGCAAAGCGGCGGCGGAGGCGATATGCGGTATTGAAACGCATTACACTCCGGCGACATGGTTCAATTCGGCAAAGTTTCTTGATTTGGAATACCAGACCTACGGACAGATCAACCTGAATGTTGACGGAGAGAAAAATCTTTACTGGGAAAGGCCCGACGGACTTGCGGCGCTCAGAATCGTCCATACGGCGGACGCCGTTATCGGCGTGAATGTGATGGGGCTTCGCTACCGCCACAAGGTGTGTGAAGGATGGATTGAGGAAAAGAGACCGCTTGATTATGTGCTGGACAATCTTTCGGAGGCAAACTTTGACCCGGAATTTTACAGCGTTTATGAAAACGAAATTTCAGGCGTTTTCAGGGAGCAGGCACGATGATAGACGCAAAAGCGCTTTCCTATGAATACGACGAGGAAACCCTCGGTTTTGAAGAGCCGGTTATTTCGGATTCCGAAGCCCTGCCGATTGGCGAAAAAATCTGTCTTGCGGCGGTGGGAATCGGCGTTCTGGCTTTTATAGTTCAGCTGTTCGGCGGACTGTTTGCCGGCTCATGGGCGGGGCTGTTGCTCTCATTCGGGCTTCCGTGCGCCGGAGCAGTCGGATATTTCCTGCTTTCCTACAAAGACTCTACTCCCGGAATCAAAAACAACAGCGCGTATTTCAGCAAACTTACTTCGCGCGGAATGCTCGCATGGGTTGTGGGCGTTGTTATGACGGGCTTCTACATACTGCTTTACTGGTTTCCCGCATCGCTTGACGGAGCGGTAAAAATAGTTGACCCGCTTGCGCTTGCGCTTTCGGGAAACAGTGCAAGCCACTGGTTTCTATACGGATTTTTATACACAATCGCGGTTTTCACGTTTGGAATAAGGATGATAATGCGTTACAGGCACAACCGCTACCAGCAAATCCGCACGGTGTCCGTGATGTTTTTCCAGCTTGGCTTTGCGTTCATAATTCCGCACCTTTTACGGCTGTTTAACCAGCCGGAGTTTTACTTCAGTTATTTCTGGCCCCTGAAATACGACTATCTTTTTCCCGGCACGGTTTCATACATAGTGGGAAGCCCCGGAGGGCTTGGCGTGTTTTTCATCTTCTGGGGAGCGGTGATGACCTTCGTGGCGACTCCGCTTCTGACCTACAAATTCGGAAAGCGCTGGTATTGCTCGTGGGTGTGCGGTTGCGGAGGGCTTGCCGAAACGATGGGAGACCCGTGGCGTCAACTGTCCGACAAATCGCAGAAAGCGTGGAAGATTGAAAGGTGGATGATCCATTCCGTTCTTGTTTTCATAACGGTTACGACACTGCTTCTGTGGGCAAATTCCGCGACCGGCGGATGGCTGTTCGGCGGAATTTCCCAGCAGTTTTCAAAATGGTATGGATTTTTCATCGGCGCGATTTTTTCTGGCGTTGTGGGAGTCGGTTTCTATCCGATTATGGGAGCAAGGGTGTGGTGCAGGTTCGGCTGTCCGATGGCTGCGGTTTTGGGAATTTTTCAAAGGTTTTTCTCAAAGTTCAGAATCACGACAAACGGCGGGCAGTGCATGTCGTGCGGGAACTGCTCAACATACTGTGAGATGGGAATAGATGTGCGCTCTTACGCGCAGAAAGGGGAAAACATAATCCGCGCCTCATGCGTGGGTTGCGGAATCTGCGCGGCGGTCTGTCCGCGCGGGGTGCTGAAACTTGAAAACGGCGGAACATACGCGGACAGGTTCAAGGGCTCCGAAAACCCTCTCGGCGCTCTGCTTGAAGCCGTAAAGAGAGACAACACAAGCGGCATTTACGAAACGCCGACAAAAGCGGGAGCGGTCAGGTTTGTGAAAGGGATGAGGGACCTGAAGGTCAGGGCTTAGCAAAAAAGAAATCTTGAGATTGATACCTGATTGTCATTTGCTTGCCCATCCTTGTCAGCATCCTCTTTTTTTCCATAATCGCGGGCGAAATTCAGCCGCAACTTGAGAAAGGAAAATGAACATTAAGAATGAAACTCCCCCAATCCATGGCGCTTGTTTAACGGGAGAGACCGATTCCCGCTTTTACAACAGCGGCTTCCCTCAGTCATAGAAAACCCTGAAACCGATACCCGGCGAACGGTAGTCAAGAGGAACCGTATGACCGGAAAAACCGTTTGAAGTCTCTTTTCCGGGCAGCAGCCAGTTTCCTCCCTGCACCCACATCGCGAGCCCGCCGCCGTCCACCGAGACGGTTCTAGTCCACTCCGAGAGTCCGCCCGCAAGGTCGTTTATGCCCGCCTTATTGCGGTCTTTTGAAGCGCCGCCGCAGGAAAGCGGGCCCGTGAGGGACAGGTCTCCGGTAACGGCGGCGCGGGGGTCGTATCTGTCGCCCCACGGGTAGGGAAACAGTTCCGGCCCCGCGGCGGCAATCTGCCACTCCGCGCGGGTCGGAAGCCGCCCGCCCGCCCAACGCGCGTATGCGTCCGCCGCCCACCAGTTGACACCGCCGACCGGCAAATCGGGATTTTTCATCTGCCCGTCCCAGTCCAAGGGCACATAGTCGGTATCGCGCGGCTCTCTTTCATTGGCAAAAAATCCCCATTGCGCCAGCCGGTCGTTCAGGAAACGGTGATAGTCCCCGCGGCTTACCTCGCAACGGCTTGCCTTGAAAGAGCGGAGTTTTCCTTTCCGTATTTTCAACATCTCAACCGGCGGATTTTCCGTCTCTGCTATCAAAGCCGCAAGTTGAGGCAGACGGGCGTCGGGCGGCATGCCGGTTGGGTGACGGCCGCCGGGAATTTCAACCGTCCGCCTTTCGGAACCCCATGGAGCGGTGGATTTTGGAGGGCTGTCATACACGCAGCGGAAACCCAAGTGATGGCTTTTTATTGAGGGGTCAATCTCCAGCCATGCGGAGTTCAGAGCGTAAAGCCGCCGCGCCCGTGAGCGCACCGCGGGAGCGCCGTGAGCGCCCGGACGCCTGAAAGAGGCGGGAACCTTCAGGCTTCCCCGACTCCACTCCATAACATTGAAATTCAACCCGCTCACCCCTTCGGGCGATGAAGCGGCGGGATGGGTTCCGCAAACTTGGGCGGCATTGCGGTCGGGGTCGCCGTAGGGCCAGGGGTCGCTGTTCCACTCGTTTCCCCATGCGTAAAGCCGCCCTTCGCGTCCGGCTGCCATCGCTTCCCACTCCTCCGCCCACGGCAAACGCCCGCCGGACGCCTCACAGTAAGCGGCGGCTCCGGCGTAGTTCATTCCTCCGGCGGGAGACTTGAGCAGCCCGGCGATACGGTGTCCGGTGGAAACGCTTTTGAGGTCTTCTTCTGACACCGTTTCAGAAGGGTTTTTTCTGTGCCACTCCGTAAAACTTTCAAAATCTTTCTGGCTTACCTCGCAAGTATCGGCATGGAAGGAGTCAATATCCGCAAAGCCGGGAGGGCGGGAAAGCCGCCTGCGAAGCTCCTCATCGGCTCGCAGAACGCCGAGATACTGCAGAACCGCGGCATCTACGGAGCGGGCTTTTTCGTCTTGAACCGGACGCGCTCCCGGTTCCACTTCAATCAAATCCGCGGGACGCGCAAAAATTCTGTGTCGTGTGAGAGTCAGAGACAGCGCCACCAGTCCGCAAAGAAAAAGCAGAAGAGCGCGGGAGCGCAAGCGGTCGGGAAACGCGCGCCGCAGCAGCAGCGTTAGCAGACCCAGAGCCAGAAACAGATAAAGGGAGAACAGCAGACCCCTGACGCCGAAAGGCGAACCGGAGCGCGGGTCGGAGAGGGTAAGCCCGTTCAGCAGCGCGCGGTTGCTTTCCGGTTCCACAAGCATTCTGCCTTGAGAATCAATTGAGGCGCGAACAAAGCCCACGATGAAATCGTTGAACTCCGGCGCGACATACGCCACGGCGCGCCAGCGCCGGATTTCGGGGGACTGCCGGGAAATCGGCACAATCAAAACCGAACCCCAGCGCAGGGAGAGCCGCAGCCCTTTCCAGATTTCGGGATGAGAGTTCAGATTGATAACGGGACGGGCTTCGGAGGGAAACAGGTCGGCTGACTGCGCGCCGGACACAACGGTTAGATGAGACAGCATCCGGTTCGGCTTGAGAGCCAGCGCCGTGGGAGAGCCGTCCTCAAGCGTTTCGTGGAGTATGACAAAGGGGTCGGTTGGCAGCTCTTCGTCAAGAATGCGCCCCATTGTCTCCCGCTGCCACACCAGGCGGTCAGCGATACGCTTTTCCTCCTCCGTAAGCGGCGGAGGGTTTGATATGAGTTCCACTACGCGTTTTCGCAAACCGCGTATTTCCGCGACCGGAGAGATTCCCTTATCCAAAACCGACTGTAATTCGGAGGTGAAACGCAGCAGCGCTCCCACTATCGCTTCCTTTGAGGGCGCGCTGTCCAAATCCGGGGAAAAGCTCCCCTCGTCCGGTTTTAAGGTTTCCGGCGTCGCGGAACGCACGCGCAGAGAGCCGCCTTGCGAATTTTCCTCGCCAATCAGTCCCTTCCGGGACGAACCGCCAAACTCACCGGCGCGGGAATCGGGGAAACTGCCCGAAGTAAATCCGCCTCCGGGTCTCCCGCCCGAACCGCCCGCTCCTCCTCCGCCACCGGAACCGCCACTGCCGCCGCCTCCTCCAAGTCCGCCCGCTCCGCCGCCAAGCCCGCCGCCGCCACCGCCAACTCCTCCCGCTCCGCCGCCGAGTCCGGAACCCGGAGATATTCCCGCTCCGCCGGCAACCGCTCCGCCGGGAAGTTTTCCGAATCCGCCGCCGCCCGCTCCGCCGCTTCCTCCTTTTCCGTAATTCCAGCCACCACCCGCTCCGCCACCCGGAGACAAAGCTTCGGTCGGCAGGTTCAGAGACTCGCCTCCCGCCCTTGTCTCAATACAGTCTTTGGCGCTTACGCCGGGCGGACACAGACCCGCCCGTCCGCGCGGAAGCCGTCCGGGGAGAAAGTGCCAGTGCGCCGGAGATACTTCATGGTCGCGCAAAATGGACATGACCACATAAAACTGGGCGACATCGTAAACATCCAGCCGCATACGCCTTTTTGTCGTCGGAGCAAGGGAGCCAAGCCATCTGTCCATGGCGTTTGGCTGTTCAAGCAGAGCGCTTCTCGTCCATATCGTGCCCGAATAGAACTCCCGCACATAGCCGCGATGCAGTTCCAGTATGGGAAGGACGGCGGGGTCAAGGATGCGGTCTATCGGAGAGTTGTCGTAGTCGTGCAGCACGGCGGGGCGGCTTGCCGCCAGCCGGTTCAGCACCAGAGAGGTGGCAAAACGGCGGCTCATCACGGCGGAAACCTCGCGCATCTGTTCGGAGTAACGCTCCTCCTGCTCCACGCGTCCGGCGATGCTCAGCACAATCACTATCACCAGCATTGCCGCGCCGTTGGCGAGAATATCAACCAGAGCCATTCCGGCAAAGTCCGGAAAACGACGCTTCTTTTCCGTCATTTTTTCTCCACATACTCCCGTATGTATTCGGGAATATCGTTGAGAGCCACGGACTTCAGCAACTCGTTGTCGGCGATTACCCAGCCGATTGTAACCCTGCGGTTCGGCCAGAGGTTCCGCAGGCATTCCCGCGCCTCCGCCATCACCGGCACGCTGCCCTCCAGCATGAAAAACACCAGTTGGTCTCCCTTGTTCTCATACACTTTGCGCGCGTATTCGGAAAACGCCGTGCTTGAACCCGAGCAGACGGAGCCCTTCTGCGTGTTTTGTCCGGTTTCCACTATGCGGAGAGACTCCGGAAAAGTGATTACCATAAAGCCGGAACCCGCTTTGTCCGGGCGTTCTATGCGGTAAAGACCGTTCTCGCCCGCCCGCTCCAGACGCTCGCGCGCCCCTTCGCCCGTGAAGATGTTGACCAGAACAAGAAAAACCAGAAGGAGACCGAAAAACCCGCCGAATATCGCCATCATCGGCGAACTGTTCTCTTCCTCGGCGGCGGAGCGTCCCTTGTAAGGTCGTGTGTTTTTATCTGTCCCGCGCATCTTTCCGCAGTTTGGTTTCCAGAGCGGCAAACGCTCCTTCTTCACTGCGTTGCACAAGGGTCAGAATCAGCATCAGCACAACGCTCAGTGACAGCGCTATAAGAGTAGTGTCAAAAGCTATTCCAAGTGGCGCAATGGCTCCGCCGAGTTCGCCGGACATTCCGGACAGTCCGGAATCGGAGGAAAGAATACGGCGTATGCCGTCCGCGGCAAGCGATATGCCGAGAACCGTGCCTATAAAGCCCAATACCGGAACCGCCCAGACGATGTATCGCGGAATCAGGTATGACTCTTCAAGGCTCTGCCACAGTGTCTTGATAAACTCATCAACATCGCCGCCCGCCTCCGCCGGAATACTGAAAGGCAGGTTGCGGTCAAGCTTCCGGCGCAATGTCCATGTGTTCCATGCCTTGCCGGCAAGAAGCAGCAATCCCCAGAAGAAAAGCAGCGTCGTGGCGGGCGGAATTACGCCGCGCTCAAGAAACCGCCCGGTGACGGCTTCATTTCCGCTCGGACTGTCAGACCACCACTCAAGACCCAGCAGAAAACCGGAGCAGAGAACCAGAGCCGCAATCAGGCTCAGATACAGACCCGGTCCCGAAAGCAGTCCGGCAAGCTGCCGGAAGTCCGAACGGCGTGAGCCGGAAGCGGCTTTGAGCCAAAGTGTGGCGGCATAAAGAGCGAGCGCGGCGACAAACAGCGGCGCCATGCGTCCCGCCCATGAGTGGCTGGAACCGGAAAAAATTATCTGCCATGCGGGAAATGTGAGAACAACCGCCACGGCAAAAAACGCCAGACCGCAAATTACCGCAAGGCAGCGCAGTAGCGCGGCGTGTGTTCCTGACACAGTCCTCACAGCCGCCGTTGCCGCCGCGGAAAGCGCAAGCGGAACCAGCGCAAACCACAAGGGGAAACCCAGCACATTTGCCAGATTTACGCCGACCGCAAACAGAAGAGCAAAGCAGATCACAACCGCCACAAGGTCGTTTAAGGCAAATGCCGTCCATGAACCCTCAGTCCGACGGGCGGGGCGGAAAAAACTTACGCTCTCAAGCGCGGACAAAAACAGATTTCTTAAATAAGACATGCAAACGGACTCCTTGAATCAGACATAGCAAAGGGGATTATATACATAGTTGCGCAAGGTTTTTACTTGCTTCAAAATTGAACCGTTGGGGTTGTATCAACAACAGCCGATACAAGAACCGCGACAGTTCCGTTTCCTTTTAATTGCGATACTTGTCAGGTGTCAAGAGTGTTTGATAAGTTCCGTCCGACTGTGTATCTAATTCCCCGATTTCCAATTGAGCGGCAAATCGCACAATTCAATGCGCCACGGCAAGGTGGCGGACAAACAAGTCTATCACACTCCGGCGCAACACCAACCCGGTTCCGTTGCGTTTATGAAAGAAAGATTCTCAACCCGTTAGAAACCGGTTTTCCCCGTTAAGCCGAGACGGTAGTCAGGCGGTTCATCACGCTGTTCCCTCCGTTCGCCAAGGGCGTTGCAATTTGGAAATTTCCGGCGCTTGCCGGTCGGTCAATCAAATCCGCCGCTACCGTCGTTGTCTTGCAACTGTCCCCTCGCATCAAGTGGCGTATCGGAACTTGCAAAAACAGATAAAGCCCCGGCCTCTGTTACAACGATTCCAATGGTGATCTGTGTCGATAGAGCCACCGAACATTGCTTGCGCCGAACCGCCAAGCGGGATATCATCCGCCGTTGCCGATTGACTTTTTTTCCCTTCCCGCATACCCTTTACCGTTGAAAACAAACGGGTAACAAACAGTGTCCGATGCGTTTAACAGTTGTTTCTTTTCTTTTTGCGCCCGCCGCCATTCCCGCGGTTGCGCTTGTTGTTCCTGCTGTATGTGATTTGAGCGCGGTTTTCTTCGTTCTCCAATCGGGTTTTGATTGAGAATGACGGAAAATATGCGCGTCTGCCCGCGCCCCGAATCGGGGGGAACGCGCCGGAGTTTTGTTTGAGGTTTGTGAAAAGGTCTTGAGATGGAAACGATTTTAACAGTCGCCGTTGTTCTGTCGGGGCTTCTCGCCCTTAACATCGGGGCGAACAACTCCGCCGCGGCAATGGCTTCCTCCTACGGGGCGGGCGCGAGAACCAAACGGCAGGCGGTCTGGCTCATAGCGGTTTTTGCGGTTCTCGGAGCGGTTGTGGCGGGCGCACCGGTTGTTGAGACGATGGGCAAGGGCATAGTTCCGCCGTCAGTGTTTTCTTCCGATGCGCTTCTTACGGTTCTTGTGCTTGTTATCGCGCTTGTTTTCGTGTCTCTGGCGAACATCTCAAAGATTCCCATCGCCACCACACACGCAATTGTCTGCGCAATCGCGGGCATCGGACTTTTCTTCGGGTCGCTCAACCAAAGCCGTTTTTACGAGATAGTCGGCTGGTGGATTGCCGCTCCGATTCTGGCGTGGGCGGTCGGGTTTTTTACCGGAAAGTTTCTGTATTACAGAATCCTCAACTATCTGGCTGACAATTTTTCGGAGGAGGGCGTCAGCCGCGTTTTGAAGTGGTGCATAACCGTTTCGGGAACTTTTCTCGCTTTCTCCGCCGGAGCGAACAATTCCGCAAACGCCGTCGGGCCCATTGTCGGGCTTGGAATTTTTGAACCCTCTCCGGCGACTCTCTTTGCCGGATTTGCCATGGCGATAGGCGCTCTTGTTCTCGGCGGAAGGGTTCTTGAAACGGTTGGCAAGCAAATCACCGAGATATGCCTGATAAGGGCGATAACGGTGGAGGCGACCGCCGGAGTGATAATTATCATCGCATCGTTTGCGGGAATTCCCGTTTCAATAACCGAGATTGTAACCGCCGGAATCGTGGGCTTTTCTTGCGCCCAGCACGGGTTCGGCAAAACCGCGAGAAACCGCCATGTGCTCAAAATAGCGTTTTTCTGGCTGGCGATTCCGTTTGTAACGGTGGCAATCGGATACACAGCCGCAATGCTTGTGCTAAAATAGGGACGGCATGAGATTCAACCGGAATCAAATTGACGAACTCAACAGACAGTTTGCGGAAAAGGAGCCGGAAGAGGTTCTCGCCTGGGCTGTTGAGAAACTCCATCCGAAAGTCGCCCTTGCCACAAGTTTTCAGGTTCAGGGCTCGGTTGTGATAGACCTTCTTATGAAGGTGAGACGCGATGCGCGGATTTTCACCCTTGACACCGGACGGCTCAACCCGGAGACATACGAGGCGATGGAGAGTGTGAGGGAGAAATACGGCGTGCGCATAGAGGTTGTTTTTCCCGATTCGGCGGAGGTTGAAAGCATGGTGTCTTCGCGCGGAATAAACCTTTTCTACCGGGGTTTGGAAAACAGGCGGATGTGCTGCGAGGTGAGAAAAGTCAACCCTTTGAACAGATACCTGAGCGGCTTTGACGGCTGGATAACCTCAATACGCAGCGAGCAGACCACGATGAGGGCTTCGGCGCAAAAGTTTGAGATGGACGATGCGCACGGGGGCATTATCAAAATCAACCCGATTGTGGACTGGAGCGAGCGGCGCGTCTGGGACTATGTGAAATCAAACGGCGTTCCGTATAACAAACTGCACGACATGGGATACCCGTCAATCGGCTGCGCTCCCTGCACGCGAGCGGTCGCCCCCGGAGAAGACTCAAGGGCGGGCAGATGGTGGTGGGAGTCCGGCTCTGACAAGGAGTGCGGAATACATTTCTCCCGTCCGCCGGAAGGGCGGTCTTCGGAGAATCCGGAAAACTGAAACGCCGGAGATGAAAGAAAAGAACCATTCCGCCCTGTTGCCGCTTGAGCCCGCGGCGCCTGAAAACCCGCCGGTTCCGAAAACGGTTTCCGCTTCCGCCGTGGACATGCCCGAACTCAACCCCCGGCAGTTTGAGGCGGTCTGTCACACGGGCGGACACCTTCTTGTGTTTGCCGGAGCGGGTTCGGGCAAAACCCGCGTTCTCACAAGCCGCATAGCGTTTCTTGTCAAAGAGGGGCAAGTCCGCCCGCATGAAATACTCGCCGTTACCTTCACAAACAAAGCGGCGCGTGAGATGAGGCAAAGGGTGGAGGCGCTTCTGCCGGACAGGGCTTCCGGAATCTGGATGGGCACTTTTCATTCAATCTGCTCGCGCATACTGCGCCGCGATATTGAAAAACTGGGTCTCGGATACAAAAGCAACTTTGTGATTTATGATACGGGCGAGCAGAAAAGCGTCATTAAAAAATGTCTTGCCGCGATGGAGATAAGCGAGGAGGCGATGCCGCCAGATATTATAAGGGGCATTGTTGAGCGGCTTAAAAGGGAAGGCGTTTTCCCTCCCTCCGAGCGGGATTTTCCGCCGCACGAAAAGAATGTGCGGACAAAAATGGAGGTTATCGCGGGCTACGACGCCGCGATGAAAAAATCCAACGCTCTTGATTTCAACGACCTGCTGATGCTTGCCGCGCGGCTTCTTCAAAAAGACGCGGAGACCCTTGAAAAATACAGAAAGCGGTTCCGGCACATTCTTGTTGACGAGTATCAGGACACAAACCGCGTTCAGTATCAAATCGTGAAAGTGCTCGGGGAGAACAACGCCGATGTCTGTGTCGTGGGTGATGACAGCCAGTCCATTTACGGATGGCGCGGGGCGGAGGTGAAAAACATTCTGGGTTTCGCAAAAGATTTTCCCGGCGCTAAGGTGGTTCAACTTGACAAAAACTACAGGTCAACCGCCACGATACTTGAGGCGTCCAACGGGCTTATCAGCCACAACCGTTTGGGCGTAAAAAAGGACATGTGGACGGACGGCGAGAAAGGCGAACCGGCGAGCGTATACGAGGCGCGAAACGAGTTTGACGAGGCGGATTTTGTGGTTTCAAAGATCAAATCGCTTGTTGACGCGGGCGAATTTGCGCCGGGTGATTTCGCCGTTTTATACCGCACAAACAGCAAGTCCCGTCTTATTGAAGAAAGGTTTTTCAAGGAAGGCGGCATTTCCTGTCGCGTGGTCGGGGCGCTCAGTTTCTATGCGAGGGCGGAGATAAAAGATGTCGTTTCCTACCTGCGCCTTCTGACAAACCCCTCCGATGACGCCGCCGCCGTGAGAATTATCAATGTTCCGCCACGGGCGATAGGCAAGGCGACCGTTCAGAAACTTTCCGAGTTTGCGTCCTCAAACGGTTTGTCAATTATGGAAGCCGCGCGTCTCGCCGAAAAGATTTTTCCGGCAAAACGGGCTGCGGCTTCCGTCTTCAAATTTGCGCGGATGATGGACGAACTTGCGGAGTTTGCCAAAGGGAAGGGGGCTCTTGAAGTGACAAACAGTGTGATAGAGAAAAGCGGCTACGGTGAGTTGCTGGAAAAAGACGAAAACAGAAAGGAAAATGTGAGGGAGCTTGTCAACTCCGCGTCCGAATTTGACGAGAACGGGACCGAAGACGGCGCGGAGGATTTTCAGGGGTTTGTGGAGCAGATAGCGCTTGCAAGCGATTCGGACACCGAAGGCGGAGACGATGCGGTGAAACTTATGACGCTTCACGCCTCCAAGGGGCTTGAGTTTCCGGTTGTGTTTATTGTCGGCATGAACCAAGACCTTGTTCCGCTCTCGCGCAAAGGTCAAATTGAGGATATTGAGGAGGAAAGGCGGCTTTGCTATGTCGGCATAACGCGGGCGATGAAGCGGCTTTTTATGTGTTACCCGGTTCAGGTCAATCTATACGGAAACAGGCAGGCGGCTTTTTCGTCTCAATTTTTTGATGAAATTCCCGATGAGTTGAAGTATTACGAAGATTTTGTTTCCGACACTTTTTTCCACCGCTCCGCGGACGAGCGGCTTGCTCCCTTGCCTGATATGCCGGTTTTGGATTCACCGGTGAACAAGTCCGAAAGCCGGAGGGGAGGGCGCGGCGGCATTGTGGCGGGCGGTTATGTGCGCCATGATAAGTTCGGGCGGGGAAAAGTTCAGAAGATTGAAGGCATGGGACGGAAGGCGACCGTAACGGTTCTTTTCCCGTCTTCGGGAAGAAAGAGAATATTGGCTTCTTTTCTTAAAAAAATATGAAAAAAGTGTGTTCGTGTTTTAGTAACAAACGGACAAACTGTCATTTTTTGCCTGACACGGAATCCGGAGGGATTGGGGGCGATTGTGCCGCACTGGATTCCGGTTCAAGACCGGAATGACAGTGTTGACTCGCTGACTCATTCGCAAAGATTGTCAGCAATTTCCGCCATTGTGCGCCTCGTATGGAAGCGCAGGTTAGTGAGGTGTTTCCACAAACCGTAGTGGTTGTATGGAGTTCCGTAAAGTCCGCAATCCGTTTTCAATCAACTCCGCCATTGCCGCAAGTTCGCAATGACAGTTGCCGAGCCCTTTATTTTCTCTTTTTCTTGTAAAGAAACAGCTGCCATTTTTCCTCCGCCATTCCTGCCGAATCCATCTCCGCCCTTGCAAGTGTGAAGAAAAGGTCGGAAAGACGGTTTATGTAAGCGGGAATTGCCGGACTTACCTCGTCGGTTTTCATCAGAGAAACAAGTCTCCGCTCGCCTCTTCTTATCTGCGTTCTCACAACATGACAGAGCGCCGATATTTCATTTCCGCCCGGAAGCAGAAAATAGTCCGAAGGTGATGACATATTTTCCTCAAGTTCGTCCACCCATTTTTCGCAGAATTCCGCCCCGTCTTCGGGCATGGGGTTTGTGTTTTGTTTGTGGGAATCGGACGGGCGGGCGAGGTGCGACATCATATCCATCATATCTTTCTGGATTCTGTGCAGACCGTTCTGCCATTCGTGGCTATCTCCCAGTTTTGAGCGCAAAAGCCCGATTGTTGAGTTCGCCTCGTCAAGCGTTCCGTAGCACTCAACCCTCACATCGTCCTTGTCAACACGCCTTCCGCCGAAAAGCGCCGTTTTGCCGCCGTCCCCTTTTTTTGTGTAGATTTTCATTTTTATTCCCTCCTCATTTCTCCGGCTTTTATGTGTTTTGCTCCGACCGCTTCGGACAGTTTTACCGCCGCGCCTATTTTTACAAAACCCGCTTCGGTGTCAACAACCGTTGTTTCCGCCAGTTTTCCTATTACGGTTTTGAATTTTCTCACGCTGTTTTCAAAAGGGTCGCCGCCGTTTTCACAGAAGTTTATTCTGCCGTCCGTGAACACATAGACCGCCGCGCTCGCGGATTTTTTATTTTTCGCCTTTCTCAGGATTTTGCCCGCAAGCGCAACGCCCGCACTCATGTTTGTTCTGCCTCCGGTTTTCAGTTCGGCGAGGTTTAAAAGCAGTTTCCCCGTGTCCGTTCCCGCCGGAGAAAAAATCCGCGCGCCGTCCCGTGAAAGCGCAACACCGGCAAACTCGGTAATTTTCCCCTTGTTTTCCCCCACCGTTTCCCCGATGATTGCTTTCACATTTGCCATCTGTTTTCCCGATGCCATTGAGCCGCTTGAATCAACGAGGAAAACAACGGTAAGTTTTCCGCGTCCTCTGTTGTTTTTCCATTGCGGGGAAAACTCTCCTCGCATAACATAACGCCGCGCGGTTTTGTAAACATCAATTTCCTTTTTCTCCGAAATCTTTTTTCTGACGGCGGCGTTTTTTATATCTTCCGCGTCAATTCCTCCCCGCCTTGCCGTGGGAACGGTTTTTTCAATCTCCATGGAGGAAAACTTCCCTTCGGGAGCGAGGGTTTGTTCGTTTATAGGAGACCACCCGCAATCGGCGAGGGAGCCGGCAAAGTCTTTTGTTTTATCTTCCGCGCCGTTATTTTTCAGGTCGCGGTTTTCAGATTCGCAATTTCCGGAGTTTTTTTTTCCGTTTCCGGACTGTTTTTGCTTCTGTGCTTCAGAACAAACGGGGCGATTTTTTCAACATCCGCCTCCGAAACTTCCGCCGCGCCATTCAAAGCGGCAAGGGCGCGCGCCGATTTGACCATAAGTATATCCGCCCTCATTCCCTCCGCTTCGTGCGCAACGGCGATTTCGGACGATTTTTCAAAAATCCCGTCAGGCACAACCGTCCGGTTCAGTTTTTCCGCCGCGTCCGTTATTTGGAGGCGGAGTTTGTTTTGTTCATTTTCAAAACGGGCGGAAAATGTTTGCGGGTCGGAGTCAAACTCCATTCTCCGCCGCGCCACTGTTTGCCTTGTGTCCGCGTCTCCGGGCGATTTCACTTCAATGCACAAGCCGAACCTGTCCAGAAGTTGGGGTCTGAGTTCGCCTTCCTCTCTGTTCATCGTTCCCACAAGCCGGAAGCGGGATTGAACCCGCCTTGATATTCCGTCTCTTTCAAGCATGTATTCGCCCGATGCCGCCGCATCAAGCAGGATGTCTGTCAGGTAGTCGTCAAGCAGGTTGACCTCGTCTATGTAAAGAATCCCTCCGTCCGCCTGTTCAAGAAGCCCCATGCGAACGGTCTGTTTTTTTTCGTTTATCAGTTTTTCAAGGTCAACCGCTCCGAGAACCCTGTCTTCTCCCGCCCCGATGGGAAGGTTCACAACGGGGAAACTGTGTTTTTTGCTTGAAAGCAAATCCCCGATTGCCCGAACTGCGGTTGTTTTTCCGGTTCCTTTTTCCCCCCGGGCGAGAACTCCGCCGATTTGCGCGTCAACGGCGCAAAGCATAAGGGCGAGTTTGAGGTCGTCCTGTCCGCATATCGCGGCAAAAGGGAAGTTTGTTCGGCGTGTTTCAGGCATTGTGTTCAAGATACCATAATTTGAAGCGTTAATCCCCCGTCTCCGAGACACATTCTTTCCTCTCCCAATGGGAGAGGGACCGAGGGTGAGGGTTCTCGGAATTGAACCGCCAATGTTGCGGGCAAGAGAAACAGGTCGCTATTCCTGCGGAAGCAGGAATCCAGACTGACGACAGCCCCTTGCGGACTTTGCCGACTTCAAACTCCAAAGTTGCCACCAAGCGTTTACGGAGTAATAATAATCACCCGCGCCACAGCAGGGACAGTTATGACGCAAACAAACACGAATCTTCCCGAACAGAGCGGAGACCAGCGCGAAAGGATTGAGCGGATGGAGAGGGAAGCGTCCGAATCTTCCGGGGAGCGGGAGAGGAATGTTGAGCGGAAAGAGAAGCGGTTGAATCTTGGCGGGGATGCTTTGGAGGAGATGAAAAAGGTATACCGCAAACTTGCGCTTAAATTTCATCCTGACAGGGCTGAAGGCGAGGAAGCGAAATTGAGAAATCAGGAGATTATGGCGGAAATTAACGCGGCTTATGAGGAGGGGTTGGAGACTCTTAGGAAACATGAGCGACTTGTGGACAGAGGGGAGAAAACTGAAAGAGAAGTGCCGGAGGAAAACTTGCGCGTTTTAGAAGTGAGTATAAGGATATTTTGAAACTTGTTGATAAACTCCGTGTGGAACTTGAAGGGATTAAAATGTCAATAGATTTTGTAAAAAACAGAGAAAATAGATACTTGTTCCCTGTTGAAATAAAAAACAAAGAGTCTTACTATGTGGATTTGATGAATATTGAGTTCAGTTCTGATGGCACGGCTTTAGCAACTACATTTCTTGACGAATCTGTTCAGTTGATTGTCAATGCTATCAGTCTTTTTGAAAAAGGTTATTTTGATTGTGCTTATTATTCATTGAGACAGTCTTTGGAGTTGTCAACCACAATAGTGTATCTGGTTAGTCTTAACGAAAATGAAAAAGAAATAGAATTGAAAAAATGGAAAAATGAAAAACAGTTTCCAATGCAAACAGAAATGATGAAATTTCTTCATGACAACGGAGCAATTTTTAGAGATTTAAAAGACAATCTAAATGTTTATTTTAAACACTTGGATTTAGTCAAAAAACAAATCAACAAGATTGTGCACAAGCAAGGATTTAATAAGTTTTATGTTTCTGTCAATCATCCATTTGGAATTGACAAATCAAGAAAAAAGTTCGTAGATGAATTTGAAAAACATCTTCGAACTTGTATCGGTGCTGTTGCAGTATCCAGATTAGGAATTGATCCTCTTCCTGTTTTACTTAATGATAAAGATATATTTGATAGGACAGAAGATTTTTTTACATCTCCTTATTCTGATGAATTTATCAATTTCTATATTGGGCAAGAGACTATAGGAAAGTATAAGCAAACAAAAGTTTATGAAAACCATTATAATTATTTTATCAAAAAAGAAAAAATGCAAGAATGTGTAGTTGATGTGATTAAACGTTCTTATGTTAACACAGAAAAAATCGATGATATTCTAAAGCAAAAACATCTTCTTTCTCATTCGGAGTTAGGTGTTGTTCTAATATGTCAGTTGTCTGATAAAATTTCTATCGTTTATACAAACAATGGTTCTCGCCTGCATTTAACGGACAGGTTTCAAGTAGGAAAAAAATGGTCTTCTGGAAATTATTTTTCCGACATTTGCAACAAATTCAAGCCACCGTTGAATATGCCGTATAGAGAAGCATTTCTTACTTGTATAGTTTTGAATCAAAAAAATATTTTATTGAACATCAAAAGCCATTTACTGATGAAGAATTTGAAACAATTAAAGCAATACAAATTTTTTGAACTCATCTTTTTCTTGTTCTCATGCTTCAGTGTGAACACATACGACCCTCAAATACCACCAACTCCCAGTCATTTCTGTGGGAACAGGAATCCAGAAAACAATATATTTTGCAATTATACAAAATATAAACATAGCAAGATTGGATTCCCGCCTGCGCGGGAATGACGGTTTGTTTCTATCAAAAACGACATGCTGACAAATATGGAGTGGACTCCATATTTGTCAGGAGTCAATTAAAAGCGCAAAACTGAATCCATACTTACAAATCAATCTTCAATCCACAGAAAGAATGTTTACAGGAAAAACCCCTCTCTTATCCGTCAAACTTCCCCGGATACACCACAAGTTCTCCCTCCAACCCTACAAGAACAAGCGTAAGTTTTCCCTCAAACCGCTCGGAGCAGTTTTCATAACACCGCTTGAGCAGTTCCTGATAGAACGGCTCATCCTGACAAATCGGAAAAATCTCCGCCAGTCGTCCCGCAATGTTCAACTCTCTCACTCTCTCCACCACATCTTTCCCCGCTCCCGCTTTTTCCGCTGTCTTTACTATAACTTCCCTGTCCCATTCACTTTTTCCGCTGTGAGTGTCCATGTCTCCGGCGGCAAGTTTTACCGCCTTTCCCATCATTGTCGCAAGGGTCAAGTCTTGAACTTTGTACTTCCGTGCCGCGGCAAGCAGTTTGCCGACCCAGTTGCCGTATTGAACAAATGCGTAGTCCGGCAGGTCGGGAAACCGTTTTTTGAGGATTTTTTCACTTCTTCCGCCCGATGACGCCACCATGCGCGGGCATCCGTTTTCCGCGGCAATGGCAACCGCCTGAAATATGCTTGCAATATATGACGCGCTTGAGAACGGGCGCACTATTCCGGTTGTGCCGATTATGGAGATTCCGCCTTTGATGCCCAACCGTGAGTTGAGTGTTTTCTTTGCAAGCGTTTCCCCTTCGGGAACAAAAACCGTTATGTCCGCGCCATACCGTTCCCGTCCGCTCTTTTTCAGGGCGTCAATCACGATTTCAGTCATCATCTTTTTCGGAACCGTGTTTATCGCCGGTTCGCCCACTTTTATTTGCAGTCCCGGAAGGGTTACGGTTCCGACCCCTTTTCCCGCAAGAAAGCGGATTTGTCCCGTTTTATTGAGCGAAACCTTGCTGCCTATTACCGCTCCGTGTGTAACATCGGGGTCGTCTCCGGCGTTTTTAACTGTTGTCGCGGTCGCGCTGTTTTTGTCGTAATTGCAATCGGTTATTTCAAAATCCGCGCTTTTTCCTCCGGGAAGGGAGATTTCCACTTTCTTTATTGTTTTTTGATTTAACAGACTGATAACCGCCGCTTTTGAACACGCCGCCGCACACGCGCCTGTGGTGTGTCCGGTTCTCATTGTTTTTACATTTTTCGGAGGCGAGTCAAGACACATTGCGCAATTTCCTTACCGTTTCAACAAGTTGTTTTTCCGAAAAAACGGTGAACGGAAAACTCGGAATTTTGGGGCGTTTTATTACGGCAGTCTTTGCGCCCGTTTCAATTGCGGCTTTTATTTTTGTTTCCTGACCTCCGCTGTCTCCGCTTTCTTTTGTTATGATTGATTTTATTTTGAGTTTGTCAAAAAACATTTTTTCTTTTTTTAAGTCCGATGTCGGCATTTCCAATATGAGATTGTCTTTCGGAAATCCCTGTTTGATCGCCAGAGCGACCGAGCTTTCACGAGGCAGTATGCGGGCGTAGCATTCCCTGTTGTTTTCCCAAAGCGGTTTCAAGTCCGAAAGCGTTTGCACTCCGGTAAGGATTAAAAGCGCTCCTTTTTTATTTTTCAATTTGTTTACGGCTTCCGCGTAGTTTTTGCAATAAACCACAAGCGGATGGCTTGTTCTTTCGGGATATTTTCTTTCATAGCGTATGACGGGAATTTTCATTGTGTCGGACACATCATAAACGGTTTTATGCAGATGGCGGGCAAACGGGTGAGCCGCATGGACGATCAGTTTTATTTTCCTTTTGTTTATAAACTCCGGCAGTGATTTATCGTCCAGCGCGCCGTGAACATATTCACAAAATTCGGATGCCTGAAAATCCGTCCGTGTTTTTGTGGAATAAATGTAGCGGAGTTTCAGCCAGTCCAGTGTCTTTGCCACTTTTTTCCCTTCCGTTGTGCCGCCGAATAAGAGTATTGTTGACATTAAAATCTGCTAATCTAATTCAAGGATGTAGTTGGAAAGATCTATGTTGTGTGTTTTTCCTCTTAAAGAAAATTGAAATTGACCGTTTTCTTCGATTATAAATATGTGCCAGAGATTGCGACTTTCATCTTTTTTAAAGTTGTCCAAATATTTGTTAAGTTCTTCTATAGTCATACAGATTGCCTTAGGTTGCTCTTCCATTCCCCAAATAAAATAACCTTTGTCTCCATCTTGTAAAAAATTCTTCCATCTTTCATGAAAAGCAAACCAATAATTATTGTTGTTGTGGTTTTTGGATAAAGAACAACAAACACGAACCTTTTTTGCTTCATCGTAAAATGTAGCACGACTTCTCTTAAGCAAGTTTACATTCTCTCTTCTTTGTATAGCAACAAGGATTTTGCTTTTTATTTCATCTAATTTTTCTCTGTGAATCCTTCCCTGTCTGCTATCTGTTGATTGTCTTTGTTGTATTTCTTTTTCTCCTGTGGATATTGGTAAATTAACAGCTTTTGCTTTCGTAAGCGCGTCAATTTCAACTATGGGAAAAGTTTGAATCGCAAAATCAAGAAATTTTTCTATGTCAACTCTTTCAGGTTCTGCAATTTGAAGTCTGTTTGGTGAGTTGCCGTTTTTAAGAATACATCTGTCAATTTCTTTGGATTTTTCTATGAGATACGATTCCATCCATCGAAAATGAGCGTTGTTGAAATCTCCACCTGCTGTAACACAGATTACACTTTCCCAGAAAGATTTTTCCTGATCTTGTCTGTGTTGTTCAATTCGCGTGAAGAGATTTTCCGCCTGTCCGATATAGATACTTTGTATGTCGTCATCACTGTTTTCAAAATCCTCACTGTTTCCAGTCAGAATGTATATGCCCGGATTTTTTAACTCTTCACGGTGTTTGCTTGGTATTTCTGTCCAGAATCTACGGGAAATATACAATACTGTCCCTGTCCAGTTCCTTTGGGTGACTATTCTCATACTTTCCGGGTCGCCGTCCGGGTAGAAAATCTGAATTGTAAAAGGACTTCCCATAACAAATACTTCGCTTACTTTTCTACTATACCCGATTCTTTCTTCGCGCGAAACAGATTGCCTCCATTCGGGATGATAAAGCCGCGAGCGGGTTCCCGATTCTTTCAGCGCGTCTCCCACCACTATCAAGACCCCGTGTCAATTGTCAATTTGTTTTTTCGTACTGTCTCCGCGAGTTCTCTCAATTCCCCGCGCCATATTTTTTCGTCTTTCCATGTTACCCGGTAAAGGAACCGCAATCGGCGTTTCGGGGGCGTAATGCTCAAGCAGTTGATTTTGAACTTTACCCGCCGTTTTTGCGCTCAGGAAAATACACATTGTTGAGCGATGTTTCGCCATTTCCGAAACTGTTTCCCCGTCCGGCATCGGAGTTTTCCCCGCTCCCCTTGTCAGAATTATTGACTGCGAAATTTCCGGCGCGGTCAGCTCTGTTCCCAGTTTTGCCGCCGCCGCCTGAAAAGAGGAAACTCCCGGAACAATCACATATTTCATCCCTTTTTTGTTGAGAATTTCCATTTGCTCCCCTATCGCCCCGTATATTGACGGGTCGCCCGAATGGAGCCGGACGATTAACGCGCCTTTTTTGTGGAATTTTTCCATCAATTCCACCTGCCGCTCAAGAGTCATAACGGCGGAATTTCTGATTTCCGCCCCGGGCTTTGCCTCTTCGGTCAACTCTTCGGGAACCAGACTTCCCGCATAAAGTATTAAATCCGCCCGCCGTATTAAATCCCGTCCCTCAACCGTAATCAGGCGCGGGTCTCCGGGTCCCGCCCCGACTATCGCCACAAGTCCGTCCCTTTGGGAGTTTTTTGCGACCGCGATCGCGAATGTGTATTTTTTCCCGGACGGCAGGGTTATTTTTGTTTTCTCAAGGGCGAGTTTGTCCGCCCCCGACAAAAGAAGCGCCGCCGGTTCCGAAACGCCGTCCGTTCCGATTTTATTCATAACAGTTTCTGACGGATTCGGTTTCGGAGTTTTTACAAGGGTTTTTTCCTCAAAAACGGCAAACGGAATATCCAGTTTCTCGGCCAGCGCCTGAAACGCCGGTTCTTTGCGCTTGACCGATGCGGACGCCATTTTGCCGATTGAACCGAAAGAAAACCCGCGAACCGACATCTCTTTTTCAATTGATGAAAGAAACTGTTTCCCCCCGATTCCCTTTTGACTTCCCAGACCGATACACAGCGATTTCGGGCGGAAGAAAACGGACGGGATTTTTGTTTTTTTCACAAAAGGCGTAACCGCCACCAGAAATTTGTGTTTTTGTGAAATGTCTTTTTCCGAAAAAACCGTCTCCGCAAATTCCGGCATTGTCCTCTCAAGATAGTCCGTTCCCCCGTCGCGCGTTTCAAAAAGAACCGCAAACCGGCGCTTTTCCGAAAGGAGTGACATTATTTTTTTGACGGATGAATTTTCCGTTTCGGTTTTCCATCCGAATTTGTCGCCCAGAATATCAAGGGGCCAAAGCCCCCCCGCATCGGTCGCGGTTGTAATTACGGGTTGCGCTCCGGCAATGCGGGCGATTTTTTTCGCAAGTTCGTTCGCCCCTCCCGCGTGTCCCGATAAAACCGACTGCGCGAAAAGTCCGTCTTCCGAAACATTGACGACCGCCGGATCGGTGTTTTTGTCCTTTATGTGAGGAGCGATGCAGCGGACGCAAATTCCGAGAGCGCCGATAAAAACAAAGCCGTCATAATTTTGAAAGTTTTCCCCCGTGAATCCGGCGAGCGATTTTACGGTTTTGACTCCGCGCGACTTTTTTGTTGAGATAATTTCCGCAATTGAATCTTTTTCCGACAGATCATGCGCAATTTTGCGGGCGATTTTTATTCCGGTTTCACCGTTTGTTATTAAAGCGGTTTTTCTCACTTTTTCACCGCGCTCAAAACCTCAATCGGTTTTCCCCCGCCAACGCCAACGGTCGCCGGTTCCTCCATCTCAAAACCCGTCCGCCCGATTTTCCGGCGGAAGATTTTTCCGCTTTCCTCCGTAACGCTGTTTATGACGATTTTCCCTCCGGGGCGGACGGTTTTTTCAAGAATCTCCATCATCTCTTCCAGCCGTCCGCCGTGCCCGCCGATGAAAACCGCGTCGGGGGCGGGAAGTTTTTCGGGGGAAGAGTCAAAAAAATCCCCCGTCACAATCTTTATTCCCGGAGCGGAAAGTTTTTTTGAATTTATCTCAATCAGTTTTTTGCAATCCGGATTTTTTTCAAACGCCGTAACGCGCAAATGCGGAAATCCCCGCCGCGCCTCCACCGAAACCGATCCCGTGCAGAAACCTATGTCCCAGAAATGCTCCGCCTTTCCAAGTTCCAGCCGCGCCATCGCGCATATTCTTGCGGGGAATTTTGTTATCATTCCCGGCTTGCCCGCAAGTCTTTCAAACTCTCCGTCTTCCGCCGCCACGGCGCAAGGGCGGGGGGTGTTACCTTTTCTTTCAAGTATCACCGTGCTCGGCTGTTTGAAATCGGTCTCCGCCATCTTGCGGACGGTGAATGCGCCGATTTTTTCATCTTTTTCCCCGATATTCTCGCCCACCGTGCACCGGTAGTCCGCAAAGCCGTATTCCATCATCCGCTGAGCCGCCGCGCGGGGCGAGTTCGCCGAATCCGTGAGAAGACCCGTCAGTTTTTCTCCGGCTACGAGCGCTCTGTCAAGCTCGTGCCAGTCCCTTCCGTGAACCGATGCCGCCGCCATCCCCTCATACGGTATGACCGCTTTCCGGCAAAGCGCCTGAACGCTGTTGGGCGCGGGAAAAACCTCAAGTCCGCCGTCCGGTCTCAGCCGTCTCAGCGTTGAGCCGATTCCGTAGAAAAGCGGGTCTCCCGAAGCGAATATTACGATTGCGTCCGCTCCGTTTTTGAGACGCTCGTCATACAGGCGAAGCGTCTTTTCAATGTCTCCGCCGATTTCAATCCACTCCCCGTCGGGCGGAAGAAACCGCCTCACTTTGCGGAAATGCCTTCTTCCGCCCGAAAACACGCGGTTTTCCCGGACAACCTGCGCCGCTTTTCCGCCAAGGGTGAAAACCCCGCTTTCGCATGCGATTCCTATGGCAATGTATTGGGGCTGTCCGGCGATTTTTCTTTTCATTGGCTGATTTTTTATCATTATAAACCGTCCGAAGCGATAATTGAAAAAAAACCGCTCTCTCTTATACTACCGTTGCGCTTCACGTCCGAGAGCAGCCCGATGGCAAAGAAAACCGAACAGAAGAAAAAAACCGCAAAATCTTCCGCGCTTTTTAAGTCCGCGCGAAATCTGCTTGTCGGCGGAGTCAACAGCCCCGTAAGGTCTTTCGGAGCCGTGGGAGGCGAGCCGCTTTTTGTCTCAAAGGCGAAAGGGGCGTTTGTTTACGATGCGGACGGCAACCGTTATGTGGACTACATGGCGTCTTGGGGACCGTTGATTCTCGGACACGCCCACCCCTCCGTGGTGAAAGCCGTAATCTCCGCCGCTCGTTCGGGAACAAGTTACGGCGTTTCATGCGAGGCGGAGGTTGAACTTGCAAAGACGGTAACCCGCTCTTTTCCCTCAATTGAAAAAAATCAGAATGACAAACTCCGGAACCGAAGCGCTTATGAGCGCGGTGCGTCTTGCCAGAGCGTTCACGGGAAGGGATTTGATTGTAAAGTTTGAGGGGTGCTATCACGGACACGCCGACCATCTGCTTGTGAAAGCCGGTTCGGGCGCGACAACTTTCGGGCATCCGAGCAGCGCGGGAGTGCCCAAGTCTTTTGTTTCCTCAACCCTGACGGCGGACTACAACGACTGCGGTTCGGTGGAAAAACTGTTCGGGCGATACGGGAGCAAAATCGCCGCAATCGTGGTTGAGCCGGTTGCGGGAAACATGGGGGTCGTTCTTCCAAAGCGCGGATTTCTTGAGGGTTTGAGAAAAATCACCCGCAAAAACGGCGCGCTGCTGATATTTGACGAAGTGATAACGGGATTCCGTCTTCGCGGCAAAAACGGCTGCGGGGCCCAGGGGGCTTTTCGGTGTAACGCCGGACATCACCTGTCTGGGCAAAATCATCGGTGGCGGGCTTCCGGTCGGCGCATACGGGGCGCGAAGCGAAATTATGGACATGGTCTCTCCGCTCGGCCCCGTCTATCAGGCGGGAACGCTTTCGGGCAACCCGCTTGCGGTTGCGGCGGGAATCGCCACAATCAGGGGCATAGGCGGCGCCGCCGGCGTTAAAAAAATTGACCGCACGGCCGCCTCGCTTGCGGACGGGATAAGGGATTTGGCAGCCCGCGCCGGAGCGCCCGTAACGGTCAATTCGGTCGGCTCAATGTTTACGGTCTTTTTCTCTCCGCATCCGGTCGCCGATTACCGGTCCGCGCTGAAAGCGGATACCGCCGCATTCGGCGTTTTCCACGCGGCTTTGCGCTCAAAAGGGGTGCTTTTTCCGCCTTCCCAGTTTGAGGCGGCTTTTGTGTCAAAGGCGCACACGGAAAGGGAGACCGAAGCCACACTCAAGGCGGTTGACTATGCGTTCGGGGTCTGTTTGCGTGGGTGAAAAATGAAAAACAGATGGATGATTTTTATGGTGGTGGGGGTTGAAATGGCTGTCTCCGTTGCCGCCGGGATGTTTGCGGGAGATTTTCTTGACGGAAAAATGGGCAATGAAACTCCGTATATGACTGTTGCGGGGCTTGTTCTGGGAGCGGTTTGCGGGTTTATTCTGCTTTTCAGAACACTCGGAGTGATGGGAGAAGATGAATAGGGATGATAATCGGGAAGGCGGAGGGCGCGCGCCGGAAAGGTTCGCTTTGGCGTTTTCGTGCGTGGCGGCGGCCGGGGGATGGGCGTTTTTCGGGGCGGATTTCGGGCTTTCCGCCCTGTCTGCGGGAATTTTGTTTGCGGCTGATGTCGCCGTTTTGCGGATGATAGTGTCCGCCTTTACAAAGCCCGAAAGGTCGGGAAAAATTTCCGGCGCGCGCGCCGGATTGCTGTTTTTTATCAAAATTGCGGTTCTCGGAGGCGTTGCGGTCTTTTTGATTGTGTTTGCAAGATTGGATATTTTAGGTTTTACTACGGGACTGACCGCCGGGGTTGTGGGAATTATAACGGCGGGTCTTATTTCAAAAAGTGGAACATTTTAGTTGGTTCACATTACTCGGCTTGGGTGAGTATGACCACATAATCGGTCTGATTGTGGTTATAGCTTTCCTTGCGGTAACGGGCGCGAAATTCAAAAAGAGCGTCGCCGCGGACAGGTCTCCCCTGCCGTCCGAAAAGCCGTCTTTTAGAAACTTTATTGAACTGATAGGCATAGATTTTCTCCTGAATATGCTGGAAAACATTCTCGGTTCGCGCGCGAAAGCCAGACACTATTTTCCGCTGCTTGCGGGCTCGTTTTTCTTCATACTGTTCTGCAATCTGCTGGGAATCGTTCCGGGGTTTCTTCCGCCGACCGGAAGTTTGAACACAACCCTCGCTTTCGGGATTCTCATTTTCATAATGTATAATTTCTACGGCTTTCGCGCTCACGGGGCGGGGTATCTCAGGCAGTTTCTGGGTCCCGTGGTGTTTCTTGCCCCGTTGATGCTGTTTATAGAGATTGTCAGCCACATTGTCCGGCCGGTGTCTCTTTCGTTGCGGCTTTTTATGAACATCACGGGAGACCACATGGTTATGGGTGTCTTTATGAATCTGACGCATTTTTTCGTTCCCGCGCTTTTTATCGCGCTGGGCATATTTGTCAGTTTTCTTCAGGCGTTTATATTTACGGTGCTTTCCGCCATCTATATCGGACTTGCGGAGTCGCATCACTGATTTGATTTGAGGATTTTAAAAAACAAAAACCTTACAAAGGAGGAGACAAAATGAAAAGGATTGTTTTTACTGTTGCGGGGCTTCTAATTGCGGGAGTTTTTTCTTTCGTGCCGGACGCTTTTGCGGCTTCGGGTGAGACGGGAGACCTTGCCAAAATGGGCATAGGGCTCGGAGCGGGTCTCGGGATCGGCATAGCTGCGAGTATCGCCGGTCTCGGTCAGGGTCGCGCAACTGCGGCGGCGCTTGAGGGAATCGCAAGAAACCCCGGAGCGGCGTCAAAGATACAGACCCCGATGATTATCGGACTTGCCCTCATTGAGTCGCTTGTCATCTACGCGCTTCTTATAGCGTTTCTGCTTCAGGGCAAGATTTAAGCCGAAAACGGCGGAAAACTCTTTAATCCCGAAAAGAGCCGGACGGGAGTCCGGCTCTCCGAGGGTTTTGTGTCCTTGAGCTTCAGTGTCAGGTAATTTCATTTTCAATGGAAGGCGACTCAAGATGGTGGTGGTTCCACGGCATTGCGGCGCGAATGTCGGACGAATGGAGAGGCAAAAGGTATCAGAAAGCCGCAGGGTCTCCCTGACCTTCAGAAAGGTTGTTTTGAACGGTTAGCCGCCGGTTGCCTGTTTACTGACGGTTTTTTTTACCGTCTCCCTTCGGGAGGGTTTAGGGTGAGGGGAATTTCCCCTTCACAAACTCAACCGCTTCCTCTTTGCTCTTCAACCTGTTCTCCAACTGCAATTCCTCAACTTCAGACAGTATTTCCGAGAAAAGCGGTCCCGGCTCAAAGCCCATTTTTATCAAATCGCGTCCGTTTAGCAACGGGGCGGGCTTTATCTCTTCCTCCCCCATTTCCTCAACCTTTGTCTTTGCAAACTCATAAGCGTCCGTCAAGCCGTGGCTTGCGAGGCAGTCGGCGAGATGGAGGGCGAGGTGCTCCTCAAAATAAGGCATTCCAAGAAACCGCTTCAGAGTGCTTTCCCTCATCTTGAACACATCCTTGAATTTCAAGTGATGGCGCACAAGTTCGGCGACTCTCTCAACCCGCTTGTTTGAAAACCGCAGGCGGCGGCAGATTTTTTTCGCCATCGCCGCCCCGACACGGTCGTGCCCGTTGAAGCGGATTCTGTCCCCATTGGCGTTTGCGGGCTCAAAAGTCGGCGGCTTGCCGACATCGTGAAGCAGCGCCGCGACAGCCAGTTCGCCGGACCTTTCCGGAGTGTTTTCCTCAAGTTTGTCCAGAACCAGCCGTGTATGGACAAACACATCGCCTTCGGGATGAAACTCCGGCGGCTGTTCCACTCCCGCCATCGCCTCGGCTTCGGGCAGTATGTGCGCAAGAAGCCCCGTTTCCCTGAGAAGACCGAGACCGCGTCCGCTGTTTTTGCGGATGAGAATTTTCACAAGCTCGTCCCTTATCCTCTCCGCGCTCACATCGTTTATGAAGCGGGCGTTTTTTCTTGTCGCCTTAAGAGTCCGCTCCTCAATCTCAAACCCCATGTCCGCCGTAAACCGCACGGCGCGCATCATCCTCAGCCGGTCTTCGGTGAACCGTTTTTCCGGGTCGCCTATTGTTCTCACAATTTTCCCTTTCAAGTCCGCCCGTCCGCCCACATAGTCAAAAACCTGCTTGCTTTCCGGGTCAAGCAGAAGCCCGTTTATCGTAAAATCCCGTCTTTCAACATCCTCTTTTTCATCCTTTCCGTATAAAACCTTTTCGGGATGCCTACCGTCTTTATAGTCAAAATCCCTGCGGAAGGTGGCGACTTCAAAGCTGTCGTCCCCGTCAAGCACAATCACAACGCCGAAACTCTCTCCCACGGCGACCGTGCGCCGGAAAATTTTTTTCACCTGTTCGGGAGTCGCGCCCGTTGTTATGTCAAACTCTCCCGCCTCGCGTCCGCAAAGCATGTTTCTTACGCACCCGCCCACAAGAAAGGAGGGGTGTCCGGCGTCTTTGAGAGAGCGCGCAACGGACTGCGCTTTTTTGAAAAGCGGTTTTGAAAAATGGCTCGGACTGATTGACATTTCGGGTTTCCGCATCCCTGATTTCCAAAGGGGCGCGGACTTGTATATTATACCGTCAAAGCGCGAATTGTTCCGCAGTTTCGGAGTTTTTGATGTTTCCCGATACGGTCGCTGGATTGATAAAAAACAGAGTGTCAGACAACGGCGCGTCCCTTCTGCTTCAGAGAAAGGACGGCTGGAGTTGGAAGCAAATCACATGGAAGGATTTTGAGACCGATGTGAAAAGTGTCGCCGCTTTTATCGCCGATGCGGGGTTTAAGCCGGGAGACAGGGCGTTTTTTGAGGCATGCGGAACTTACTACGGGCTTGTCGCGGAAACCGCGGTTTTAATGCTCGGAGGCGTTGCGGCTTCACGGTTCCCGCTTGCGGACGGGGCGGCGGGGCGTTCAAAAGTGGCGTTTGCGCTCAACCGCGAACGCGCTTTGCGGATTGCCGGACGGGGAGAGGCGGAAAAGGTTATTTTCTATTCGGACGGCGCGGGGGCGAAGCCGGACGGGGCGATTACGGATTTCAGGGCGGCGGTGAAGTTCGGTTTTCTCAAAAGCAGAAAGATGACCGATTTGCTTGAAAACATGTTTTTATCCGTCCGTCCGGACAGCACGGCGGTTGAGGTGCAAAACGGAAACGGTTCGCTTCAAACTCTGTCTCAGGGCGGTTTTATGAAAATGCTTGAGGGAGCGGCGCGGCGGACCGCCGGTTTTCTCAACGGCAACTCTCAAACCTTCTGCCATCTTCCGCGGGCGGACATGTTTTCCCGCGCCGTAAAGTTCCTTTCCGTTTGCGCCTGCGCCCGCGTTGCGGCGGCGGAAAGCGCGGCGGATTTCTTTGAAGACATCCTTGAGGTGATGCCGACCGTTGTTTTTCTTGATTCTCAGCGGCTCGGTGAAATCGCCATTTCCATCGGGGAAAAAACCGGCGCAAGGGCGGACAAGTCCGTTTTCGGCGGCAGACTGGAGCGCATACTCACGGACTGCGCCCCGGAAGGAAGCGCGGCGGAGTTTTATTCAAAAATGGGAATTGAAATTGAAAGTGTGAAATTTGATGCGTAAGGTCTTTCTTTCGGTCGGCAAGCGGGTAAAATGGCGGAATTATGATGAACAAACAACTTTCGGAAAAAGAGCGGAAAGCGGGAAGCAATGTCGCGGGAACTGTCGGGCGTCTGTTCGCCCCGTGTTTTCTTGTGTTGTGTCTGTCTTTTTCCGGCTGTTTCGGCGGAAGCGACGAGGACAAGCCGGACTCCATGAGCGACCGTTCCCATGAAAGCGAAAAACATGCTGATGAGTATGATGAGTATAAGGAAAAGAAGCATTCTGAGAGTCATAAGGAAAAAATGAAAAAAGGAGAAAAACGCATGTCTGAAGAGAAAAAACAGTGGACAAGTCCGCCGGAGATGAAAATTGACACGGCAAAGACCTATTTGGTGGAGATGAAGACCAACAAAGGGACAATCAAACTTGAGCTGTATCCCGAACACGCGCCGAAAACCGTCAACAACTTTGTGTTTCTTTCAAACGAAGGGTTTTATGACGGCGTTTCGTTCCACCGCGTCATATCAAACTTCGTTATTCAGGGCGGAGACCCTTCGGCGACGGGAAGTGGCGGTCCCGGCTACAGGTTTGAGGATGAGACGGCGGGCAATCCGCTTGTTCACGAGACGGGCGCAATATCAATGGCGAACTCCGGTCCCGACACAAACGGAAGCCAGTTTTTCATCACCCATTCCCCCCAGCCGCATCTCAACGGACGCCACACGGTGTTCGGCAAAGTGGTTGAAGGGATGGATGTGGTAAACGCAATCAGACAAGGGGATGTGATGGAGAAGGTTGTTGCGAGCGGGAAGTGAGGTTTTGCGCAGGCGGTTTGAAATTTCCCGTTCGCGCGTCTTACGGTAATTTCGCGGTAGAGGTTACCCGTCCGAGTGTTGTCTTTGCCGCCAATCTTTGAAAAGTCCAAGTTGCGTCTTTTAATTCTGTTTTTTCCTTTCCCATATCATAGAAGAACGGGGCCGGTTTCAAATTTGGAAACCAAGCCATAGAGTGTTCTTCAAGCGAGTCTCAAGGCGGTAGTCTCTTTATTGGAGAGCGGCGTATATCATGGCGGCAACAGAGGTTATCGCCCAACTGCCATAGTCCATTCCGCCGCGGTTGTCTCCAATTCCATGTTGGATACAATAAACCACTGCCCCGACAGTTCCGGGAAGCGGTGGAAAATGGCAAACCCCGAACACATCACAGTCATCAAAAAAGGCGCGGACGAGTGGAACCGCTGGAGGGCGGACAATCCCGACACCGTTCCCGATCTCTCTTGGGCGGACATATCGGGGCTTTCTCTGGATGGCATCAACCTTTCGGGGGCGAATATGAAACTCGCTTTCTGCAAGCGGTGCGGCTTTAAGAGCGCCGATTTTTCCGGCGCGACACTTTACGGGGCAAACCTTGAAAAAGCCGACCTTTCGGGGGCGGTAATGAAAAACACAAACCTTGAGGGCTCACACCTCATAGGGGCGAATATCTCGGACGCGGACACCGAAGGGGCGAATATGCGGTTTGCAAAAAAAGAGGGGCATCAGTATTGACCCGGCCGCTTATCTCTTTCAAGGATATTATCGGCGAGAAAATCTACGCGGTTTCGGAACTTAACGCGGAAATAGGCGCTCTTGTGAAAAACAGTGTCGGCGCGGAGTTCATCTGGGTTGAGGGCGAAATAGCGGATTTTAAAAGCAACCACGCAAGCGGGCACTGGTATTTCTCACTGCGGGATGAAAGGAGCAGAATCAGCGCCGTGTGCTGGAAGTCCGCCGCCATTCAAATCGGCTTTGTTCCCGAAAACGGAATGAAAGCGCTTTGCCGATGTCAGGCGGGATTTTATGAAAAAGGCGGCACGGTGCAGATAAGCGTCCGCCATATTGAGCCGAAAGGGGCGGGAGCCGAAGCGGTCGCGCTCAGGCAGCTGCTTGCAAAACTTGAAGCCGAGGGGCTTTTCTCCGCCGAAAGAAAAAAGCCGCTGCCGTTTCTAAGCCGCAGAATAGGGGTTGCAACCTCTCCGGGCGGAGCCGCCATTGCGGACATTGCCACGGTGATTTTTGACAGGTTTCCCAACGCCGAAATTACCGTCTCACCCGCCCGCGTTCAGGGGCAAGCCGCTCCGGCGGAAATCGCCCGCGCTCTCGGGCGGTTTCGCAACACCGATGTTGACCTGATAATAGTCGCGCGCGGAGGCGGCTCAAACGAAGACCTTTCCGCTTTCAACACCGAGATTGTCGCAAGAGCGGTCGCATCGTGCGCCGTTCCGGTCATATCGGCGGTGGGTCATGAGACGGACACAACGGCTTCGGACCTTGCCGCCGATGTCAGGGCTCCGACCCCTTCCGCGGCGGCGGAGATGGCGGTTTGCAGAAAAAGCGACATTGCGGACGCCCTTTCCGAAATGCGGAGGCGGCTCGCATCGTCCCTTGCCGAAGCGGCGCTGTTTTCGGCGATGGAGGTTGACCGGCTTTCGGAAGCGCTTATGCGAAATATGAAAAACCGCCATGAAACCGCCGCGCTTGAACTTTCCTCATACGCCGTCCGGCTGGACTCTCTCAGCCCCCTGAAGGTTCTGGGACGCGGATACTCAATAGTTTACGACGGCGCGGACAGGCCCGTAACCGATTCCGCCGTTTTGAAAAGAGAAGACCGGCTCCGCGTCAAATTTGCAAAAGGGGAGGCGGGGGTTGAGGTCAAAACCGTGAAAGGCGGAAAGTAAAACCGGCGTCCGGCTTAATCGCCGTTACCGGTTTTTTCGCACTGTTCGCAAGGGCAGTGTTTCCGCAGGAACTCAAATGTGTAAATCCCCGTGTCGTGTCCGTCGTTCCATTTGAACTGAACCGCATACAGCCCCACTTTGGTCATGTTTTCCGCTTTTATTCCGGCGTCCCCGGAGCCGGGAACTATCCTTTTTTTGAACGGAAGTTTTCCCGTTCTGCTTTTGCTTCTGAGCCGCCTGCAAGTGGCGCAGGGGCATATAAGACGCAAATCTTCATAAGCGTAAATGCTTCCGTGTCCGTCGCCCCACTCTATCATAAGGGCGGAGTCTCCGAACTCCGTTATTTCTTTCGGCGTTGTTTTCAATCTTCCGTTCCGCTTTCCATTCTACTCAACTTGCAAACGGTTTGACACCCGAACACGGCGGGCTTACAATCTCCGCAATGGAACCGGACGCTGAAATCTCCGCCCTTGAAGCGCTTGCCGGCTGGATTGAAGAATCGGAGCATACGGTTTTTCTCACCGGTTCCGAACTCACCTTTGAATGCGGAATTCCCGATGCGGGCGAACTTGAGTTCAATCCCGACATAAACGATTTCAAGGAAAACGACAAAACAAAAGAGAAGTATTGGGCGAAACTGTCCGAGTTGTATCCGAAAATCGCGGCGGCGGAACCGGGGGAGGCGCACAAGGCGATATACGAAATGTCGCTTCTGTGCGGCGGAATTGAATGGATAATCACTCAGGCGGTTGACGGGCTTCACGCCAGGGCGGGATGCGGCAATGTGCTTGAACTGTATGCCTCAATCCACTGGGCGCAGTGCCTCAGTTGCGGAAAAGACTACAGGATGATGGATGTTCTCACCTCAATGTCGCGCGAGGGCAAAAAAATTCCGTCCTGCGCCGTCTGCCGAACCGGAATGCTGAAGCCGCCCGTGTCGTTTCCGGGGCAGCCGCTTCCGCACTGGGAGATACGCGAGGGCTGGATAAAGGTTCACGGATGCGACCTTCTGATTTGCGCGGGGGCGTCTCTGGACAAGGAGCCGGTCGCGTCATTTCCCGTTCAGGCGCGGCACAAGGGGGCGAAAACGGCTATAATAAGCGCGTCCGAAAGTCCGGCGGACGGGTATGTTGACGCCGTTCTTTACGGAAGTCCGGCGGTTGTGATGACGCATCTCTTGGAGCGGTTGAAGAAAAACATAAGCGTTTCCTGACCTCCCGAACCGATGAGCGACAGCGCGAAAAAATCCGAACAGTCCGCAATCTCCGAATATATTTCCAACACTTCGGGAGACATATACACGGTTGCAAATCTGCCCGAAGAGGTTGTTGCGGTGATTTTCGCTTATGTGAGCAGAAGCCCGAAAAGTTTCAAGGACAACATAGCGAAAGTTCTTGAGGAGGAAGGGCGCGGAAAGGAGAGGGCGGCGCGGTTCCATGAAAAATGGGTTCTGAACTACGGACACGCCTCGGTTGCCGAGCATGCCTCGGTTCATCTCGGCATTGAAAGGGTGTCGCGCCTTTTTTCGTCAATCCTTGAACTTTGCGGAGAGCATCTTTCGTTTACCGAATACTCCCAGAGATACCAGAAACCGCAAAAGGGCGATTTTGTGGTTCCGCCCGAACTTGAGGGCAGCCCCGAACTTGCGGACGGGTTCCGGTCTGTCTGCGACCGGCAGTATGAAATCTATGAGCGGTTGAACGAAAAACTGTTTGCATTTCTCAAAGAGCGGGAGCCGGGGGGGGATGAAAAGGCGCTTGAGAAAATCGCGTTTGAAGACGCCCGCTACGCCCTCAACCTTGCCGCGATGACAAACCTTGCAATGACTGCAAACGCAAGGGCGGTGGAAGAAGCCCTTGTGAAACTGCTCTCTTCCGAATACGGCGAGGCGCGAATGAGGGCGGAGGAAATCAAGCGCGAGGTGCGTTTCAGCGTTCCGACTCTTGTGAAATACGCGCGGGAAAATCCGCACATAACCGGCAGGCGCGAAAGTTTGAGCGATCATATTGTCAAACTTTTTCCTTCCCGTCCGGGGCGGGAGGAAGACGGTCCCGCCGTCCGCCTTGTTGACTGGACGGGCGGAGACGGGGCGGACGGGCAAGCCGCCGCTTTGCGGAAAGTCGCGGGAATGCTCGCTTATGAGACCTCTTTTATTGAAGCGGAGGAAGTTGAACGGCTTTCGCCGCAAGAACTTGAAACCGTGTTCCGTCTCGGAATGGAAAAACTGGGCGGGCACGACAATCCGCACGATTCCCTCAAACTTGTTTCGTACACAGCCGAGTTCACAATCAGCGAGGCGTGCTGGCATCAACTTTTGCGCCACAGGAAAGCGGACTGGTTTGCCAAAGAGCCGTGCGTTTCTTTCGGCGTAACGGTTCCGCCAAACATAAAGTCCGCCGGAGCGGAGGGTCTTCTTATGGAATCGGTCCGTCTCGGAGAAGAGCTTTTCGGGAATCTTGCGCATTCCGGTTTTCCTCAAGCCGCCCGCTACGCCGTTACAAACGCGCACAACAGAAAGGTTGTCGGAAGTTTCAGTCTGTGGGAGTTATACCACCTTATAAACCTGAGAATGTCCGAGGGGGCGCAGTGGGACATAAAAAAAGCGGTTGGAATTCTTGCCGGAGAGGTTGAAAAGGTTCATCCCGCGCTTGTGAAGCCCGCGCTTGAGAGAAGCGCAAAGGGCGGGGCGTAAACGCGGGTCAATAAGCGGACGGAAGCCAAAGCGGAAAAGTTTTTGTTTTCCGACAACCTCGAAAAAACGGGTTGTTTCGGAGGTTCCATTCCGCGCTCTTTCAAAAAGCGGTCGCGCAGTTTAGCCGCCAACATTTTCATAATACTTTCAACTTGGCTATGCGCGATTTTCCGTTTGAACGCAACGCATGGGTGCAAGACAAAATTGACCGGCACGATGAGCAACTCTCCAAGCTGAGAAAAGGCGTGGCGATGGCGGCGGCAATCAGGACAAGCCATGTTGAGCAGGGCAAACGCACAAGTCTGGACATCAACTTCTCCGAATACGATGGAGACTACGGAATTGCGGGAAGTCTGGGAATGAGGATTAACAACAACTTTCAAATCCACTTTGCCGGAGCCACAACAAACGAGTTTAAAGAAAGAATTCTGAGAACTGGCTTGAACTTCCAGTGGTAACAAAAGCGCGACTGCAAAATACCGGATTCCCGCCTGCGCGGCAATGACGGAGTGTTGCCGTTTAGTAAACGCCGGTCGGATTACGATTGTTTTTCAACAAGAAACTTGCGGGTGATTGCGCCGCTTGTCATGGGGTGTTGACCCGTAGAACCGACGGATATGCGGCTTGGGCTGTCCGCCTTTGTCAGCGGCGCGGAACTCCGAATATCTTTGCCGTAACAATCCCCGCCTCGTAGAAAAGGGCGAGGGGAACAAAAAGAAACATCATTGAAGCGAAATCCGTTGTCGGCGTTATGACGGCGGCGAGAAAGGTTCCGATTACATAGGCGTATTTGCGAGCCGCTCTCAGTCCGTCCGCGGTTACCAGTCCCCATTTGGAAAGGAAAAACACTATCAGGGGAAACTCAAACACCGCTCCGAAACCGAGGCACATTGACATCAGAAAAGACAGCGACTGCCCGAGAGACGGCATCGCGCTGAGAAATTCGGTTGAATGCTCTCCCAGAAGAAATTTGAACATTCTCGGAGCCGCAACCGCATGGCAGAAATACACTCCGGCGAAAAACTGGACGGTTCCGAAAAAAACGAAAGAGAACAGCCCTTTTCTCTCCTCCGGACGCAAGCCCGGAGCGATAAAACTCCAAACGCGATGAAGAACAAACGGAGCCGCAAGAACGGACGCCGTGAAAAGCGCCGCCTGAATCAGGGAGACAAACCCCTCGGACGGCTTTGTGAATATTAGGGAACTTTCCGGCGGAAGCGCGGAAGTTACGGGCTCAACCATCAGTTCAAGCAGCCGGAAGCGGAAGAAATAGCATGGAATGAACAGGACGGCAATCGCGGCAACGGATTGCAAAACCGCCTTTCTCAGTTCAACGAGATGTTTCAGAAAAGGGGCTTTGGTTTCGCCGTTCATTGGATTACGCGTCAAAATTTTTGACAAAGAAGACGGCTTTCTTCATACTATACAGCGTTTTGACCGCTTTGCCACCCGCTAAAATACCGTGAAAATACTTGTTACAGACGGCATCGCCGCCGAGGGAAAGAATTTGCTGGAATCGGCGGCAAATCTTGAGCCGGACATACGCCTGAAAGTTGAGCCGGATGAGTTAAAACGGATCATCGCAAACTATCAGGGCGTCATAATCCGCAGCGCAACCAACATTACGGCGGAAGTGATTGAAGCCGCCGGAGGAAACCTGAAGGTTATCGGACGCGCCGGAATCGGGGTGGACAATATTGATGTGTCCGCCGCGACCAGAAACGGCATAGTTGTTATGAACACTCCGGAGGCAAACGCCGTAACGACAGCCGAGCACGCCATTGCGCTTATGTTTTCCCTTGCGCGGCAAATTCCGCAGGCGCACATCTCCACCGCGTCCGGTAAATGGGAGCGCGGCAAGTTCAAGGGGATTGAACTTTTCGGTAAAACCCTTGGGCTCGTGGGTCTGGGAACCATAGGGAAACTTGTGGCTGAAAGGGCGATTGGAGTGAAGATGAACGCGGTCGCCTACGACCCGTTTCTCTCCCCCGAAGCGGCGGAACGGGCGGGTGTGAAACTCGCCTCGCTCGAACAGACCCTTGCCGAGTCCGATGTGGTTACCATACACGCCCCGCTCACTCCCGAAACAAAAAATCTCATAGACACAGACGCCATTGCGGGGATGAGGGACGGGGCGATTCTGATAAACTGCGCCCGCGGCGGAATTGTGGACGAGCAAGCCCTCAGCGAAGCGGTGTCAAGCGGAAAACTCGCCGGCGCCGCCCTGGACGTGTTTTCATCGGAGCCGCCGCCCGAAGACGGTCCGGCGCTTCAAAATCCCGACAAAATGATATTCACTCCCCACCTCGGCGCCTCAACACGGGAGGCGCAGGAAAAGGTCGGCGCGGCGATAGCACGCCAGATAATTGACTTTGCGGGCGGGGTAATAAAAAACGCGGTCAATATGCCGTCCCTTGACGCGCGACAGGCGGAAAGGATGAGTCCGTATGTCGCTCTCTCGGAAAAACTCGGCTCTTTTCTCGGACAGATTTGCAGAGGCGCGGAGCGCGTTGAAGTGGAATACGGCGGCGACATAGCGGAGTTTGACACAACGGTTCTTACGCTCTCCGTGCTGAAGGGCTTTCTCTCCCCGGTGATGGACACCGTGGTAACGCATGTGAACGCGTCGGTAATCGCCGAAGACCGCGGCATAGAGATTGTGGAGTCAAAAACCAATGTTTCGGGTGACTACACAAATCTGATAACCGTGAAGGTTTCAACCCCGGAGGGGAAAAGGAGCGTTTCCGGCGTCATATTCGGAAAGAAGGAGCCGCGCTTTGTGATGATGGACGGAGTTTCCCTTGATGTTATCCCGGAAGGCGTTCTGCTGATAAGCGAAAACTACGACAAGCCGGGGCTGATAGCGGGAATGTGCGGCATACTCAGCGAGGCGGGTGTGAATATAGCGCGTATGCACCTCGGACGCGAAAATATGGGCGGGAGGGCGATTGTTTTTACAAGTGTTGACTCGTCGGTCGGAGAGGCGGAGATGGAAAAAATAAACGCTCTTCAAGACATAATTTCCATTACTCAGGTTGAGATTTGAGCCCGAAACACAACATATCGCTTCCTCAGGGCGTGAAGAATTTTATTCCGAGCGAGGCGGGGGAACTGAAAAACACCGAAAGCGAACTGCTGGATGAGTTTTTCAAATGGGGCTATAAGCTGGTCATAACGCCGCTTTTTGAAAATCTTGACACGATAGTAACGGCGCTGAACGAAAAACTGAAATCGCGCATGATGAAGTTTGTTGACCCGTCAACCGGGGATGTGGTCGCCCTCCGTCCCGACATAACGCCGCAGATAAGCAGAATTGTCGCCACGCGCCTGAGCCATGTCAGGGAGCCGCTGCGGCTTTGCTATTCAGGCAGGGTGGTGAGATTTGAGCAGAAGGTCAGCGGCAGGGAGAGGGAAGTGTTTCAGGCGGGGTGCGAACTTATCGGACTCAAAGACGCCGAGGCGGACGCCGAGGCGATGGCGCTTTCAGTTCGCACCCTCAAGCGTCTGGGGCTTTCCTCCGGGCTTGTGCTTGACATCGGGCACTCCGGAGTTCTGAAAGCCGTTGACAGACTCGCCGGAGACAAAAAAGCCGAGGTGCGCAAGGCGCTTGAGATAAAGTCTCAAAGAGACCTCGCCAAATCGCTGCTGTCCGCCGGTCTGCCGGCGCGGACGAGAAAAACTATAATCGGCATAACGCAGACGCGCGACCCCGAAGCGGTTTTGGCGCAGATGGACGGTCTGCCGGATTTCAAGCGGAGCGCGGACAGGATTAGGAGCATCCTTGAAGTTCTGCGCGAGCACGAGGTTGACTGTGAAATCTGCATTGACGCATGCGATGTGCGTGAATTCAACTACTATACGGGCGCGACATTTCAGGTTCTCCACATAAAGGCGCCGTCACCGCTTATTGTGGGAGGCAGATACGACAGTCTGATAAAACGATACGGATACGATGTTTCGGCGACCGGATTTGCGGCGGATATTGAAGAGATAGCGAGGGCGTCCGCCGGAGAAGGAAGCGGCGGGAAGCAGACGGTTCATTTTGTGGTGGTTCCGATGAAACCGTCTCTCAGGAAAGAGGCGATCCGTCTCAGCAGTTGGCTCAGGTCAAACGGATTTCAGGTGATAGCCGAGACCAAACCCCGAAAGCCGCGCGCTCAAAAAACGGACACAATGCCGCCCGCATACGGTGTCATAGCGATAGACAGCCCCAATAAACTGCGGCTGCTTGAGTCCAAAAGCAAAACGGTCAGGCAGTTTTCAAACCTTGAGGAACTGATAGCGGGAGGCATCTGACATTGCCCAATTTCGCCGTGATAGGAACCCAATGGGGTGATGAGGGCAAGGGCAGGGTGGTTGACCTCATCGCGGGGAAAACCGATGTCATAGTCCGCTATCAGGGCGGAAACAACGCCGGACACACTATAATCACCGACAAGGGAAAGTTCGTTCTGCACCATATACCGTCCGGCATACTGAGAGAGGGAAAAGTTTCCGTCATTGCAAACGGCGTTGTGGTTGACCCCGCAATTCTTCTGGACGAGATGGATTTGCTCAACCGTTCGGGCTGCCGAGTTTCTCCCGAAAACCTGAAACTGAGCGGACGCGCCCATGTGATAATGCCGTATCACAAGGAGATAGATTCACTGCGCGAGAAGTCTCCGGACGGCGCGAAGATAGGAACGACAAAAAGGGGCATAGGTCCCGTGTATGAAGACAAGTTCGCCCGCAGAGGGGTGAGGGTGGCGGACCTGCTTGACGGGGAGACACTGCGCGAGCGGCTGGACCTGATACTTCCCGAAAGAAACCTCTACATAACGAAGGTTCTGGGCGGAGAACCGGTTGACGGGGATGCGACTGTCGCCGCTTACGCCGCTTACGGTGAGCGGCTGAAGCCGTTTGTTGAAGACACGGTGCTTTTTCTTCACAAAATTTCGGCGGACGGCGGCAGCGTGCTTTTTGAGGGGGCGCAGGGAACACTGCTTGACATAGATTTCGGAACCTACCCTTATGTTACTTCCTCAAGCGCAATTGCGGGCGGAGTGAGCGCGGGCTGCGGGATGAGCCCCAAATCGGTTGATTTTATTCTGGGAGTCGTCAAGGCGTATGCGACCAGAGTGGGAGAGGGCCCGTTTCCGTCCGAAGACAAGGGCGCCGCGGGAAAGGCGATGATGGAAAAAGGCGTTGAGTTCGGCGCGACAACCGGACGGCGCAGAAGGTGCGGCTGGCTTGACACGGTCGCCCTGAGCCATTCCGTTCGCATAAATGGCATATCGTCTCTCGCCCTGACAAAACTTGATGTTCTGAGCGGCTTTGAAAAAGTGAAGATATGCGTCTCATACGAACACAAGGGGGAAACTCTCGATTTTTTCCCGCAGGACGCAAAAGTGCTTGAAAACTGCTCTCCGGTTTACGAGGAAATGCCCGGATGGAAAGAAAACATAAGCGGGGCGCAGAGCGTCTCCGCCCTGCCTCGCGCGGCAAGGGATTTCATTGAAAGGATAAAATCGCTTTGCGGCGCGGACATAAGCCTGATTTCAGTCGGACCGTCGCGCGAAGAGGCGATTATCATTGAAAACAGCCCGTTCTGAACGGCGGCATTTCCCGCTCCGTTAGCGCATTTCCGGCGGCTTCCCGTCCGCTCCGTTCTTGCTTTTGCGCGAACATGTTTCATATTTATCAGTTTCATTCAAGGGGGATTTACGCGATGAAAGAAGGTCAGAGACCGGCGATTGAAGACCTCAGGGCGAGGGTTGAGTCCATAAGAGGTTTTCTTTGACCTTGCCGGCAAACGGAAAAGATTTGACGAGATAGACGCAGTCTCAAGCAGTCCGAATTTCTGGGACGACCGCGAAAGGGCGCAGGCGGTTTTGTCCGAACGCTCGGCGCTCAAGCGGACGCTTGACGACTGGGACGATTTAATCTCCTGCATGGAAGAGGCGGAGGCGGTCGCAGACCTGTGCGGGCAGCAGCCGGACGCCGAACTTGAGGCGGAGCTTGACGTTCTTGCGGAGTCTCTTTTCCTCAAAGTGGAGCACATTGAGTTCAAACGGATGCTCGGCGGCGAAGATGACTCAAAAGGGGCTATTATGGAGATAAACGCCGGAGCCGGAGGAACCGAAGCGCAGGACTGGGCGGAGATGCTTTACAGAATGTATCTGCGGTATTGCGAAAGAAGCGGTTTTTCCGCGCAGGTTCTCAACTGTCAGGAAGGAGAAGAGGCGGGAATCAAAAGCGCGACTTTAATCGTTTCGGGCGACCATGCCTACGGACATCTCAAATGCGAAAGCGGGGTTCACAGACTTGTGAGAATATCGCCGTTTGATTCAAACAAAAGAAGACACACCTCTTTCGCATCGGTTTTCATCGCGCCGGAAGTGGACGATTCGGTGGAAATCAACATTGACGAAAAAGACCTGAGGGTTGACACATTCAGAGCGGGAGGCAAGGGCGGGCAGCATGTCAACAAAACCGATTCCGCCGTGCGCATAACGCATATTCCCACGGGAACGGTGGTAAGTTGTCAGAACGAGAGGTCTCAGCACCAGAACAGGATGAGCGCGATGAAGGTTCTCAAAGCGCGGCTTTACAAAGTTGAAGCGGAGAAAAAACGGGAAAAACTGAGCGAACTTGCCTCCTCAAAAAAAGACATCGGCTGGGGAAGTCAGATAAGGTCTTATGTCATGCACCCGTACAGAATGGCAAAAGATCACAGAACCGGTTTTGAGCAGAGCGATGTCGGAGCCGTGCTTGACGGGGAGATTGAGCAGTTCATACACAGCTGTCTGACCTCCGGGGAGGCGCAATGACGGGCGCAAAAAAAGTCCGCAAAATAGGGATTTTGGGGTTCAAGGACAACGCGGAGGTCAAAAAAATGACCGTCGAACTGTGCGCAATGTTCGCAAAAACGGGCGTTGAGCCGATAGTGGAGATCGGGCTCGGCAAGTCCGCCGGCGTCTCTCCGCTTGCCGAAGCGAAAGAGATTCCCTTTCTTGCGGATATGGTTTTCTCTCTCGGCGGAGACGGCACTTTTCTCAGCGCGGCGCGTCTTCTCAGCGGAAGTTCCACTCCGGTGCTCGGCATCAACCTCGGCGGGCTGGGTTTTCTCGCCGAATGCAAAGTCGGCGAAGCGGGGCGTATGCTTGAGAAGATAGTCTCCGGCGACTACAAAGTGGAGCGCAGAGACATGTTCGCCGTGCGCATTGAGGGCGGCGGCTCCCGCGCAAGCGGCGAGGCGCTCAACGATGTTGTCATCAACGGCGGCAGAACGACCGGAATCATAGACCTTGAACTTCACATAGACGGTTCGCACATAACCACTTTCAAGGCGGACGGCATAATATGCTCCACGCCCACGGGCTCAACCGGATATTCGCTTTCCGCCGGAGGCCCCGTTGTGTATCCCACCCTTCCGCTCGCCGTGATAACTCCGATATGTCCGCATACGCTTGCGAACCGCCCGCTTGTCGTGTCAAACGAAAAGGAGATAAGGTTCCGCTGCCCTCCGGGAAGCCGCAATGAACACCTCAACGCAACATTTGACGGACAGATAGATTTTCCCTTAAGCCCCGGACAGGAAGTGGTCGTAACAAAGTCTGAATCTTCGGTCAACCTTGTGAAGTCGCCTTTTGTTGACTACTTCTCAATCCTCAAAACAAAACTCATGTGGACGGAAAGAACGAAAGAAGTGTGAGGCGGGAAAGTTTCCGCGCTCATGTCCGCTCTTGCAAAAAACGCCGCAACGGTTCGCTTTCACCGGACGGGGGCTGACTTCACTTTACCGTTTCAAAAAGTCTCCGGTTTTCAACTTCGCTCCCATGAGAAAATCCCCGGCGGACATTTTTCTTTTTCCCTCAAGTTGAACTTCCTCTATTTTCAACGCGCCGATTCCCGCAGCGACCACAAAAGATTTTTCCGAACTCAGAACCTCCCCGGGTTTTCCGCTTCCGGTTGAGAATTCCGCTTTTATTATTTTCAGAATTTTTCCTCCGAAGTTTGTGAACGCTCCGGGCCATGGCAAAGTTCCGCGCGTCTTGTTTCTGATTTCCTCCGCCGGTTTTTCCCAGTCTATTCTTCCGTCCTCTTTTGTGAGTCTCGGAGCGTAAGTCGCGGCGGAATGGTCTTGCGGCTTTGGCTCAATTTCCCCCTTTTCAATTCCGTCAAGGGTTTGAACGAGAAGCTCCGCTCCGGCTTTTGCCGCTCTTTGTGTCAGTTGTTCCGAGTTTTCATCGTTGTGTATGGCGATTTCCTTCCGGAGCAGAATGTCTCCCGAATCAAGGTTTTCATCAATCAGTATTGTCGTAACGCCGGTTTTTGTCTCTCCCGCCATCACGGCGCGGTTTATCGGAGCCGCCCCCCTGTAGGACGGCAGCAGAGACGCGTGCAGATTGACAAATCCGTGTCTCGCAAACTTGAGCATGCCGGACGGAATCATCTTTCCGTAAGCCGCCACGCAAACCGCTTCGGGCTTGAGTTTTTCAAAATCCGCCGTCAGTTCAACCGCGCTTTCGGGCTGAAGAACCGGTATTGAAAGCTGTTCGGCGGTTTTTTTCACCGCCGGAGAAGACGGTTTTCCGCCCCGCCCCGCGTGCCCGTCCGGCCTGCAAACGGCGCTTACAACATCGTGGTTTTCCGCAAGCGCCCTGAGTGAAACGGCGGCAAACTCCGGGGTTCCCATGAAAATGAGTTTCATATTGCGCTCTCCGCCTCCGTATTCGGACAAGCCGCAAAGCGTTTTGCGCTCGGAAATTTTCTCCGTTTCATATCACACAGGATTCCCGTCCGCGCGGGAATTGTAAATGTTTTCCGGTCCGCCCGTGAACGGCGACCGTCAAAAGGGCAAAACCGAACCGTCAACTCTTTTCCGGTTTTACGGGCATTTTTGCGTTTTTTTACTTTTTTTAAAATTTTTTTGTTTTTTACTTTACAAACCGGAAAATTATATGTAAACTGCGCCGCCGGAGGGCGAGAGCAACAACAAATGAAAAAAATAGAAACTATAATAAAGCCTTTCAAGCTGGAAGATTTGAAAGAGGGTCTTAAGGACATCGGCATTCAGGGGATGACGGTGAGCGAGGTCAAGGGCTTTGGCAGGCAGAAGGGTCATGCGGAGATATACAGGGGGGCGGAGTATGTAATAGACTTTCTTCCCAAGGTCAAAGTTGAGATTATGGCCTCCGATGACATGGTTGCGCGGATTGTTGATGTAATCAAGGAGAGCGCAAAGACGGGCAAGATAGGGGACGGGAAAATTTTCATCATTCCGGTTGAAGACGCGATAAGAATAAGAACGGGTGAACAGGGCGATGACGCCGTTTAATTCCAATTTCAGGAGGGTTAACTTCATGCGGAAAGCGTATTTTCACAATCTCATCAAAGGTTTTACGGGTGTCGGAAGGGCAACGGTCAAAACCGTTCTTGTGGCGCCGGTTGTTTTCGCGGCTTTTGCGGTCTCCGCTTACGCCGATTCCGGAGTGAGCGCGGAGATGTTCACGGTCAACAACCTGTGGCTTCTTCTGGCGACTATTCTGGTGTTCATAATGCACCTCGGTTTCGCTTCTCTTGAGAGCGGACTCACAAGGTCAAAAAACACGGTCAACATACTTTTTAAGAATGTAGCCATAATTGCGATTGGAATTCTCACCTACGCTCTTTGCGGATTCAACCTTATGTATCCCGGATTTGCCGAGGGCTCTTCGGGGATTTTCGGTTTCGCCGGTTTCGGCATTTCAAACCCCGAGGGCGCGGCGGGTCTCATACAGTACGCCGAAGGCAACTACACATATTATTCGGACTTTATATTTCAGGCGATGTTTGCCGCAACTGCGGCAACGATAGTTTCGGGAGCGGTTGCCGAGAGAATCAAACTCGGAAGTTTCCTGATTTTTGCCACCGTTTATGTGGCGGTTGTCTATCCGGTCGCAGGTTCATGGAAATGGGGCGGCGGATGGCTTGACGCCATGGGTTTTTATGATTTCGCCGGATCAACGATTGTTCACAGCGTCGGCGGATGGGCGGCTCTCATCGGAGCGGTGGTTCTCGGTCCGAGAATAGGCAAGTATGTGGAGGGAAGGGTTAAACCTCTTCCGGGGCACAGCCTGCCGCTTGCGACAATCGGGGTTTTTCTGCTCTGGTTCGGGTGGTATGGATTTAACGGCGGTTCCGTTCTGTCCGCCGACCCCGGTCTTGTTTCGCTTGTTTTTGTTACGACTTCACTTGCCGCCGCGTCCGGAATTATCGGCGCGATGGCTGCCGCCTGGCTTATAACCAAAAAGCCGGACCTTTCAATGATTCTCAACGGCTCACTCGCCGGACTTGTCGGAATAACCGCGGGAGCGGATGTAATAAGCCCCGCGAACTCGGTTGTTGTCGGTCTTATCGCCGGAGTTCTGGTGGTTGTTTCGGTGATTTTCCTTGACAAACTGACCATAGACGACCCGGTCGGGGCGATTTCAGTTCATCTGACTTGCGGAATCTGGGGAACGCTTGCGGTGGGAATTTTCAGCTCAAATGCCGAGCATACGCTTTACAAACAGTTTGCCGGAGTGGTTGGATACGGGGTTTTCTGCGCGTTTTCCGCCGCCGTCATATTTCTCGTAATCAAGGCGATTATGGGTCTGCGCGTGCCCGCCGAAGAGGAGATGCGCGGGCTGGATGTGGGCGAGCACGGCATGGAAGCATACGACATAAAACAATAACGGTTTGCGGAAAAATCCAATCATTCCGCGTCTCAGACATAAGTCCGTTAAGGGAGACAAGTATGACAGTTACGAAAAGTTTTTTAAGTGTTTTGACGGTTGCGGCTTTTTTATGGATTTCCGCAAGCGATGCGAAAGCCGATATTGCTATGACGCAGTTCGCCGAATCGGTGAAAATAGGCGCGTCTTTTGACACGACATATCAGTATGTTTTCGGTTGCGACAATGAGAAGGCGGAAGGGTGTCCGGGGGAGAGAGGTCTTTATCCCGAACACAACAATTTTTCAATAGACGCTTTCACCCTTTCGCTTGAGAAAGAGGCGGACTCTTCGGGCGTAAGTCTGGCGGACAAGGTCGGCTTCAGGGCGGACATTCTTTTCGGCGAGCAGGCGGAGCGTCTGGGGTTCGGGTTCAACTCCGATGGAGACGGGGCGGTGAGTCCCTATCAGGCATACATCAGCATCGCCCCCTCGGAGAGTGTCAGCATATACGCGGGACAGTTCACAACGCTTGCGGGCTGGGAGCTTATAGAGGCGAAAGACAACACAAACATCAGCAGGTCGCTTCTGTTCTACAGAATTCCGTTCGCCCATTCGGGAGCAAGGGTTGCCTTCAGTCCCGGAAACGGATTTGACCTCACTCTCGGCATAAGCAACGATTGGGACGCGGTTGATGATGTGGATGACGGGAAAACTTTTGAATTTCAGGCGGCTTACTCCCACTCGTCCGAGACGGGCTTGATAAACGACCTGTGGCTTGGCGCGACCGCTTATGTGGGTAAGAGTGAGTTTCTTGAGAGTAATGTTTTGGATGAAGAACTTAATGATGACAATTTTTTGACCATACATAACGATGTTGACAATGGCGATAACACCAAAATGTTGCTATTGGATGAAGACAACAAAACACGGACTCTTGTAACGCTTGTCGGCAGTATTACCTCCGGCAAGTTTACATTCATAAGCGATGCGGAATTCACATGGGTAAGTGATGGTGTTGCGGAAGTTGTCAGACAGAGTGTTGATATTGGCAATGATGATGATGACACAAATGATAGAGTCAGACCCACGGGCGTCAGATACGACACTTTTTTCCGCTGGGGTGTCGGCGGATACCTGATATATCAGGCGACTCCCGATGTGGGGCTTTCTCTCAGGGCTGAGTATGTTGACGATTCCGACACGGCGAATGATGTCAAACTGTTTGAGGTGACTCCGACCGTTAGTTGGAAACCGTTCGGCGAGAACGAACTCGGAACGCTTGAAACCCGTTTTGAATACCGCTGGGACAGGGCGGACAAGGAATTTTTCAACACCGATAAGGGTCTTGAAAGAGACCAGCACGCCTTGCTGTTTCAACTTCTCTACCGGATATAGGTTCCCGACAGTTTGAGGGTTTGAAAAAAAAGCCGGCCGCAATTTGATTTGCGGTCGGCTTTTTCTATTGTAAAATGACCACTTCCCGCCCGGATAGCTCAGTCGGTAGAGCAGAGGACTGAAAATCCTCGTGTCGGTGGTTCGATTCCGCCTCCGGGCAGTTCTTCTTCTTGTGTGTTGACAAATATCCCGAGTATGGGATATAATATGCCACGGCTTATTTCATACGAGAATTTGTTATGACGTTTGGCAAACATATCAGAATGAAACGCAAACAGAAGGGCATGCTTCAGTATGTCCTCGCCGACCGTTTGAAGGTGTCCAAGGTGTTTATACACCAGATTGAGACGGGCAAAGCGGACGCCCCTTCACGCAAAAGGTGCCACCAGATTGCGAAGGTTCTGGAGCTGGATCCGCAGGAACTGTGGAACATGTCCAAAAGGGAAAGACTGCAAAAGTTCATGCAAAGAGAAAATATAGACAGGGAAGGACTTGAAGTTCTTACGGACGAAGAGAGGCATCTTCTCAAGTTGCACAGGGTTCTTAACGAAGAGATGAAGAAAGACTTCAACGGAATGGTCTTTATGCTGTTCAAGCACTACGAAAACGAAGAAACAAAAAAGATTCTTGAAGAGCTTCTTGAATGCGCATAATTGAACGGATGGGCTTCTTTTACAAAATACTGTTTATTGAAGCCGGAATTATCTTTCTTGTCGGCGCAATTTTCTACGGGCAGTTCAGCAGAGCAAAAGCCGATGTGATAAAAGAATCCGTTGCCGCGTCCGAGTTAATCGGCAATGAGGCGACGGAATTTGTACTGCACAGAGAAAATGCGACAAGCTCCGAGTTCAACTCTTTCCTCAGAAGAAAGCATGGACAGAACGGAGTCTTCAAGTCGTTCAGTGTTCAGCCCGTCTCTTTCAATGTGATGTTTATGAAAGAAAATCGTGATGCCCGACCGGAGGGTTTTTATTCCGACGGAGGATACGGCGCCCGCGATGAGGGCGGGATTTTTTCCGTTGCCGTCCCGTTTCTTGCCGGTACGGGAGAAACTCCCTACGGGGTTGTTACCATCAATTCTTCAAAAAGACTGGTTATGCGAAAGGTGTTTGAGCACAACTTTCTTCTGTATCTGGCGCTTTTCGTCGTGCTGAACAATCAGGTCTTCATTTTGCGCTATTTTTCTTCCAGAAGGCAGAAAGACATAATAGACAAAAACTACGCCCGTCCCTATATGAAGCAGCACTCAATCGGCGCGCTGAAGGTTATGCGTAAAATACTGGACGAGATAGTTGAAGACCATCACGAAGAGCCGTATAAAGGCGACCCGAAAACAAACGCCCCCCGGACGGGAAAGAAACCCGATTCACAAAAAATCATATCCATTTCCACGTTCCTTTCAAAAACCAGCAAAGAATGAAACACGCTCAACTTATCCGGGTTGCGGCGAGGGTCGTCAAACTTTGCGGAAAACGGTTTCATACGGCGCCCGCGGTCGGCGTTGATATCGGTTCACACTCTATCAAAATCGTCATATTGCGGAAAAATCCCGCAAGCCCCGAGGGTTTTTCCGCAAACGCGGGGGAAGTGTTTCTGCGTTCGGACTGCTTTAAAAACAAGGAGATGGAAGATTTTGATTCCGTCCGCTCGGACCTGTCGTTTCTGTGCGAGGATTTCGGCGTCAAAGGGGAAAAAGCGGCGGTTTCAATCTCCGGTGATGCGGTCTTCACAAGCAAGGTGAAAGTTCCGCAGTCTCCGGCGGATTCTCAAGAAAAGATTCGGGAGGCGGTTCTGCTTCACTTGAAACAGTTTTTCCCCGAAGGCATGAGCCGCTTCCGTTTTGATTTTCAGCCGCCCGCGCGGGACTCCGGCGAAACCCTTGTCGCCGTTGCGGACAAAGACAAAGTTGACGGCTATGCCGCCGCGCTTTCCGCTTCCGGCTTTGTTCCCGCGGTTGTTGATTACGACGGGTTCGCCCTTATCAACTCTTATACCGGAAGCGCCCGGAGTGCGAGTCCCGAAGGGGTGACGGTTCTGCTCAATGTCGGGCGGTCCGTAACAAATGTCGCCGTTCTGGAAGGGATGAATCCGGTTTTCACAAGAGACCTGTCGTGCGGTTCGGAGGAACTGACATTCGCAATGGCGCGCGCGGGAGATTTGACGGCGGACGAGGCGGAGCTTGCCAAAAGCTCGCTTGCAGGTGACGGCAGTCCGGAGTTTCTTCGCATAGCCCGTGAGTTTGCGCTCGGAGTTGCGGTTGAGGTAAAATCCAATCTTGAAGTTTTCCTTGATTGCGTGAATAAAAAGGCGGACAGAGTGGTTCTTTCGGGAGGAGGGTCTCTGGTTTGCGGCTTCCGCGAGACGGTCGCCGAGACGCTGAAAACCGAAGTTGAATATGCCGACCCGCTTGGCGGTTTTGACCGCGTGTCCGACAAATCTGACGCGGACTATTTGAGGCGTCTGTCTCCCAAAGCCGCGGTCGCTTTCGGTCTCGCGCTCAGAATGGCGGAGTGATTGCCGTTATGATACGGATTAACCTTATAAAGCAAAAAAAACCGTCAAAAGTGCGGTTGGTCGCGCCTCTTGTCGCGGTCGCCGCGCTGGCTGTCGTTTCGGGGTTTTATGTAAAGTCCGTCGGTCGCGCTGACACCCCCGAAGTGCGTGCGGTCAGGAAAGTTGTCCGCGCTTCCTTTCCGGCGTCCGAAACTGCGGAGCCGCGCAAGCGGGAAGATTCCGTGAAGTCTTCCGCGGCGTCCGAAACCGCGGAGCCGCGCAAGCGGGAAGATTCCGCGAAATCCTCTCCGGCATCCGAAGTTGCGGAGCCGCGCAAGCGGAAACAGTCCGCGAAGTCCTCATCTTTCAAGGTGGCGGGTTTTATGAACTTTACGGGCACAAACTCCGCCATGCTGGTTTCGGGCGGTAATGTGCGCTGGGTGGAAAAAGGGGAGAACGCATTCGGGTTGAAGATAGCGAACATAAAAGAGGAGGGGATTTTTGCATCAACCGTTGCGGAGCCCGGCAACACGGTGTTTTTCCCGCTGGAAAAATGACTGACACAAAAGTTTTATTTTCCGGACTGCTCGCCGCATGCGCGGCTTTAACGCTTTTCTGCGCCACTGTTGCCGCCCGGTCCGTCAACGCGCCGGACGCCGCCGCTCTCTCCGGCGTTCGGGACGACTCTCCTTACGGAGTGCCCTGGGCGTTTGATTTCCGCGTCGCCTCATTCGGTTCCACGGCGCAAAGTTACAGGGGCGCGAAGGGCACTTTCATATACAGAGGGGCGAGTGTGCGCGAGGTGGTAAGGCGCATGGCAAAGATGGGAGGTTTCAACCTTATCATCACGGGCGATGTGAAGGGAACCGTTGACATGGAACTGCGGGAGATTCCGTGGGATCAGGCGCTTGCCATTGTGCTTGAAGAAAGCGGGCTGGGCGCTTTTGTGGAGGGCAATGTCATCAAAATCTCGTCGCTTGAACACATAAGCAAACGGCGCAGAAAAGAGTCCGATGCCGCCCTGCTTGTTGAAAAAACCGAAAAAATCGTCTCCGAACAGATTTTTGTGAACTACGCCTCGGCGCGTGAAATAGCGGCGGGATTGAAAACGCTTCTCACAAAAAGGGGCAAAGTCGCCGTTGACAACAGAACCAACAGCATTACGGTTCTTGAAACGCCGCTCAACATCGGAAGGATAAAGAGCATCATCGAATCGCTTGACAAACCCACGCCGAAAATACTGATTGAGTCAAGAATCGTTCAGGCGGGCGTTGACTTCTCAAGGGAACTCGGAATTCAGTGGGGAGCGACATACCGGAGCAAAAAGACCGGAGCCCGTTTTCCCTCAAGCATACAGGTTGGCGGAACGCGCATACAGAGCCCGTTTGGAAATGTCGGGAACGGATTCATAGTGGATATGCCCGCGTCGGTGGAAACCGGCAGCGGAGGGACTCTCGGAGTTGTTCTGGGAAATCTGGCGGGCACTTTTGACCTTGACATACGGCTTTCCGCCCTTGAGGACAAGGGCAAAGTGAAGATACTTTCCTCGCCGAAAATCATGACGGTTGACAACACGGTCGCAAGGATAGAGCAGGGAATTTCAATTCCGTTTTCAACCGTGTCGGAGCAGGGCACGAAAACCGAGTTTGCGGACGCGACTCTGAGCCTTGAAGTCAAGCCGAAAATAACAAATGACGGCCACATATTCATGGACATCCATGTAACGGACAACTCTCCGGACGCGACCCTGTCGGTGGGAGAGCAGCCTTCAATCAGGAGGAACGAAGCAAAAACCAGGGTTCTCGCGGAAAACGGAGAGACCATAGTTCTCGGCGGGATAGTTACCTCAACGGTCAGCAATGCAAACTCCAAAGTGCCGATTTTGTCTTCAATTCCGCTTTTGGGCGTACTGTTCAAAAGTTCAAGAAAAACGATTGTGGAAAGAGAACTGCTTCTCTTCATAACGCCGCGCATAGTTCTTTAGAGCTTGCGCGCGAAATGGCGGACGGGGGTTTTCAGTCTTTTCCCGAAGAGGGAAGAAACCGCGTAATGAGAGCGACCGCAATACCGGCCGCCGCGACTGCGCCCAGAATTTTGAAATACAGGCTCCAGTTTACCGATGTGTTCATTGATACGCCCAGTCCCACAAAAAGAAAGATAAAAACGACCACGGCGATGCTTCCGGGAATGTTTGTTTTAAGCATTTGTCAATTCGGCTCCAAGTCCGATAATGCCGCCAAACATAACCGGCGGAGCGGGTGTAATCAAATTCTTGATATGTGAGCCGTTATCGCATATCCTTTCCATAGGGAGCGCAAAGCTTCCGGACTTTTTTTATGGAAATAACAGACCTTTCTCTTCCCCTCTTGTCTTTTGGGTGTGCGGTGGCGGATTGAAAAAAACAAATTCAGACGGACGCCGTCATGCGGGCGGCGGAAGAAATAAAAGACCGTCCGGTTCGGGTCCGGCTAAAAACCGAAACGGAAATCGCGGCTCCGGCGCAAGCGCGGGGAAACCGCCTTCACGTCCGGCGGCGGGGTTTAAAAAACCGTTTAAGCGCGGAGCGGAGCCGCCGGCATTTTTTGTCGCAAAAGCGGTGTCCGGTCCCGAGGGAATGCGTTTGATGCCGAGAAAAGAGGACTTTCCCTACGCGCTTGTTTCCGGCAAGTCCGAGGACGGGACAAAACTGAGAAACGGCTATCTTGCGTTCGTCAAATACACGGGGAAGAAACATAAAGACTTGAAAGAGACCGTCCCTCTTGTAACCGTGGAAAAAATCATAGGCAGGGCGGGAGAGTTTGAAACGGAGAAAAAAGCGATTGAATACAAGTATTCGCTTTCCGGCGGTTTTCCCGAAGAGGTTTTGAAGCAGGCGGAACAGGTTTCCCTGATGCGTCCGTCCGACAATGTTGAGGGCAGGGTTGACCTCAGAAAAGAGACCATATTCACGATAGACGGCGATGACGCAAAAGACTACGATGATGCGGTCGGCATACGGAAAAAAGGTTCCGGCTTTGCTCTCCGGGTCTGCATAGCGGATGTTTCGCACTATGTCTCAAAAGGGAGTCCGCTTGACAGGGAAGCGATGAGGCGCTGCACAAGCGTCTATCTTGACAACCGCGTCATACCGATGCTGCCCGAGGCGCTTTCAAACGACCTGTGCAGTCTTGTCCCGGAACAAGACCGGCTGACAAAGACCGTTGAGATGGAGTTTACGGCGGACGGCGTTCTCGGAGATTTTCATGTTTACAACAGCATCATAAGAAGCGCCGCCCGCCTGACCTACTCGCAGGTGACGGAGTTTCTTGAAAAAGGCAAAGACTCGCAACTGCCGTCCGATGTCAAAAACGGACTGCGGATGATGAAAGACCTTTACGCCAAAATCAAAAAACGCAGCCTTGCCGGAGGCGAACTTGATTTTGACCTGCCCGAACCCGAAATCGTGAGAGACAATGAGGGCAGGGTAACCGCCGTGCAAAACGCCCGCAGGGGAATCGCCAACATGGTGATTGAGCAGTTTATGATAGCGGCGAACAAGGCGGTCGGCATGCGGCTTTGCGAAAGCGCGAACTGCGGGGTTTACAGAATTCACGAGCCTCCGACCGGAGACTCAATCTCCGAACTCGCATCGGACCTTGAAAAACTCGGCTACAGATTTGAAGTTTCAAACCGCTCTCTCGGCGGAGCCATTCAGAGACTGCTTGACGATTTCAAGGGCAAAAAGCAGGAAAGCGCGGTCAAGATGATGGTGTTGAGGTCTCTCCAGAGGGCGGTCTATTCAACGCGCGAAGTCGGGCATTTCGGGCTTGCCATTGAGCGATACTCGCATTTCACATCGCCCATCAGACGGTATCCCGACATAGTCGCCCACAGGATGATTGACTTCCTGACAAGCGGGGGAAGCGAATACTGCGGCAAAACCGTTGACGGAATATGCGAGAGGGCTTCCGTTCTTGAAAGAAATGCGGAAAAAGCCGAAAGGGAAACGGTCGGTCTTGAGACGGCGAATTTTATGAAAACCCTCACGGGGCAAACCCTTACCGGAACGGTGATAAGCATTCTGCCGTTCGGAATGTTTGTTGAGCTCCGGGAAGTGTGCGCCGAGGGGTTTGTTCCGCGCGAAAGGATGAGGGGAGGCGGCAGAAGAAAATGGTTCAATCTGGGGCAGGAGTTGAAACTGAGAGTTGTCGGCGCGGATTTGGAAAGAAGAAGAACGGTAATGGAACCGGCTTAGCGGCTTTTTATTTGCTCTTTTTGACCGCCTTGTGTCCCGCAAGCGGCGAGTTCCGGCGGTTCCGCCGGAAAATCTTTATCACACACAAAAGGAAATTTTGCGGCGCGGGTTTTCCGTTTCAGCATATCAGTTTTACCACCGGAGGGAAGGGGATTCGAACCCCTGAGAGCCGTGAGGCCCCACTGGTTTTCGAGACCAGCGCCTTCGTCCGCTCGGCCATCCCTCCGGGGGTTAAGTTATACCCCGCAAGCACGGCGGGCAAATTGCGGTTACTTTAACGGTGAAAAATATGGACGATCCCGAAAAAGACGAACGCGCCGCGGTTCCCGCTGAAACGGATTCATCCGCCGTTTTCCCCGATGCCGTAATCGCCGGAAGAAAAACATTTATGAACCCGGACGAGATAGCGTCTTATTTTCTTCCCGGCGGCAGGGTGGAAACAACTTTCGGCGACGGATACGAGTTCAGAAAAGAGCAGCAGTCCGTAACGCGCGAGATAACATCGGCTTTCAACACCGGTTCCATCTCTCTCCTTGAAGCCCCGACCGGCACGGGAAAAACGCTTTCATATCTGATTCCCGCCGCGCGATGGGCGCTTTTGAACGGCGAAAGGGTTGTCATCTCCACAAACACAATCAACCTTCAAGACCAGATATTCAACAAAGATATGCCGATGCTGCGGGAAA
>CBDBJA010000011.1:0-26098 GCA_965206175.1 Thermodesulfobacteriota bacterium
TTTTTCGGCGCGCGCGTGCTGACCGCGGATTTTATTCCGGCGGTTGAGGCGGCGTCTCATGCGGGAATAACCCATTTTGAAGCGGGAGGCGGAGCGAGGTTTCAGAGTCTTTTCCTTTACTGCGGAGAGTCCGCTTTTGACATGATGGACAGTTTCAGAAGCGCGGCGGGTCCCGATGCCAACCTTCAGACTCTGGCAAGGGGAATCAACGTGGTCGCCCTTTCCGCCCAGCCCAAGGATATGATTGACCTTCACGCCAGAATGTTCAAAAAGCACGGCATAACCCACATAAGAAATTTTGACGCCCTAAACGATGTGCGCAACCTTGAGTATTCCGCCCAGTGCATAAAAAACGCGGGAATTCACCATCAGGTGGTGGTTACGATGATGGAGCTGCCGCCCGGATGCGAGGGCGCTCACGATGCGGATTTCTATCTTTCCAAAGTCCGCGAAATACTTGACTCCGGTCTTCCCTTTGACTCAATCTGCTTCAAAGACGCTTCGGGCACTTCAAATCCCCGCAAGGTTTACGACACGGTAAGCGGCGCGAGGAAGATTGCGGGCGATGGCACGGTAATCTGGGTTCACACTCACGAGACGGCGGCTCAGGGCGTAGCCCAATACATCGCCGCGATAGAGGCGGGCTGCGACGGGATATGCGTCTCAAGGTCTCCGGTTTCCGGCGGAACCGCACAGCCGGATATTATTTCCATGTGCGGCGCTCTCAAAGGGACGGGCTACACCCTTGATGTTGATTTGCGGAAAATCCTTGAGGCAAACGCCGTATTCAAGGAGTGCATGGCGGACTACTACTTCCCGCCCGAAGCGCTTGGGATCTCTTCCGAAGTTCTGCTCTCGCCGATGCCGGGCGGCGCGCTTACGGCGAACACGATGATGATGCGCGACACAAACACCCTCGCCCTCTATCCCAAGGTGATAGAGGAGATGTCCGAATGCGTTGCCAAGGGCGGATTCGGAACCTCGGTTACTCCGGTCTCTCAGTTCTATTTTCAGCAGGCGTTTTCCAATGTTACGCAGGGGAAATGGAAGAAGATAGCGGACGGATACGGCAACATGGTGCTCGGATATTTCGGCAGAACGCCGGTTCCGCCCGACCCCGAAATCGTAAAAATAGCCGAGGAGCAGATGGGCAAGCCCCGCTTTGACGGCAACCCGCTTGAGATAATTGAGCCCGGCATTCCGGCCGCCGAGCGGATTCTTGAAAAAGAGGGTCTTCCCCGGACGGAGGAAAACATTTTTATTGTCGGCGCTTTTCAGACTCCGAGCGGAAACAAGGGGCTTGAGTTTCTCAAGGGCGATTTTTCGGTCAATGTCAGAAAAGGGGAAGCCGCCCGCCCGCCTTCGGCGGGCCCCGCCGCGCAAACGGCGGACGCCTTTACGGTTAATGTTGACGGCAGGGATTACGCCGTGACAGTCCGTGAGGGAATCACCGATATTGCGCCCGCGGCAAAATCTTCTCCGCCGCCCTCCGGGGCGTCTCCCGTTCCGGCGGGCGGAGATGTGGTGCCGCTTACCGCCGCCGTTCCCGGAAATGTTTATAAAATCACGGTCTCGGTCGGAGACAGGGTTGAGGAAAACCAGCCCCTTCTGGTGCTTGAAGCGATGAAGATGGAAACCTCCGCCGTCTCTCCGTGTTCGGGCGTTGTGGCGTCAATAGACGTCAGCGCGGGAGATGTTGTTGAGGCGGGGCGGCAATTGCTTACAGTCGCGCCCGATTGACAGGAAACCCGCCGGTGATGAAAAAACCTTTCTTTTTTGGAGCCGTTGTTGTTTGTGTTGCGGTGGCTTGCGCCCTTCCGGCGTTTGCGGTCGGCGGCGCGGACTCTCCCGAACTTCCCTCGCTCGGTCAACTTTTTATCAACCTTGCCAATGAGACGGGTGTAAGCCGTTTTTTCTCTTTGGAGGGCTCTTGGATTGCGGGTCCCGGACGCTTTCTGATGGTTGCGGTCGGACTTGCTCTGCTCTATCTGGGAATCAAAAAACAGTTTGAGCCGCTTCTGCTTGTTACGATAGGTTTTGGTTGCATACTTTCCAACATACCGATTGCCGGCATAAGCGAGCCGGGCGGAATTCTGAACTATGTTTACAACGCGGGAATAAAGACGGGCATTTTCCCGTTGATAATTTTCATGGGGGTTGGAGCGCTGACCGATTTCGGGCCTCTTCTTGCAAACCCCAAAACCATACTTCTCGGCGTTGCGGCGCAGTTCGGCATATTCACCACTCTTATAGGAGCGCTTGCGCTCACGCAGCTTGTTGACGGGATTAATTTCTCCTTTCAGGACGCGGCTTCCATAGGCATCATAGGCGGAGCCGACGGCCCGACCGCGATATATGTTTCCTCCCAGCTGTCTCCCCGCCTTCTCGGGGCGATTTCGGTTGCGGCGTATTCGTATATGGCGCTTGTTCCTCTCATACAGCCGCCGATAATGAGAGCCCTTACGACAAAAGAGGAAAGGATGATAAGGATGAAGCAGCTGAGACCGGTTGGAAAGACCGAGAAAATCCTGTTTCCCCTAATCTCCGTTCTGCTGTGCGCCCTTTTTCTGCCGTCCGCCGCGCCGCTGATAGGGTTCTTTATGTTTCGGCAATCTGATGAAGGAGTGCGGCGTTGTTGACCGTCTTTCGGATACGGCTCAGAACTCTCTTATAAACATAACCACCATATTTCTCGGTCTCGGAGTGGGATCAAAACTGTCCGCGGAGGAGTTTCTGTCCATTGAGACGATAGGGATTTTGCTGCTCGGAGTCGTGGCTTTTTCCATAGGGACGGCATCGGGTGTTCTCAAGGCGAAGCTGCTGAACCGTATGTCATCAAACAAGATCAACCCGCTGATAGGGTCCGCCGGAGTTTCCGCCGTTCCGATGGCGGCTCGCGTTTCACAGGAAGTGGGTGCGAAGGAAGACCCTAAAAATGTGCTTCTTATGCACGCCATGGGCCCCAATGTCGCCGGAGTTCTCGGTTCCGCGGTTGCGGCGGGGGTTTTGCTTGCGGTGTTTTCTTGAGCGCTCCGAAATCAGACTGCGGTGTCGCCGGATTTGAAAAACCCGTAATTTTTTTTGACGGCGTTTGCGTTCTCTGCAACCGTTTTGTTGATTTCGTTCTGAAAAACGGCGGCGCGAACAGGTTCTTTTTTTCCCCTCTTCAGGGAAAAACGGCGGCGAATTTTCTTGGCGGCGAAAAAGACGGTCTCAGCAAGCCGGCGCTTGTTTATGTGGACGGGGAGGGGGAGCACAGGGCTTCCCGATGCCGCGATAAAAATCGTTGTGCGGATGGGAGGTTGGTGGCACGCCGCAAAGGTTTTGATGCTTGTTCCGCATTTCATAAGGGATACAATTTACAACTATGTCGCGGCAAACCGCTATGAGTGGTTCGGCAAGTCGGATGCGTGCCGGTTGCCAATCGGGAGCGAGGCGGATAGTTTTCTTGATTGAGGCGGCTGGACGGTGAATCGGGGGAATATTATGACAAAGTTCAAAGCGGGCGGTTTGTTTATTGCGGCGTTTGTTTTTCTCGCGCTCGTCTTTCAACGGGGCGAGGCAAGGGCGGATTTTCTTTTTGCGCCTCTGCCGCAGTTTCTCCTCGTCAAACCAAAAAGACTGGATTAACTCAAAGCCGCTTGAGAAGTCCGACCTCAAGGGCAATGTAACGCTTGTGTATTTCTGGACTTTTGACTGCTGGAACTCCTACCGTTCTTTTCCTTGGCTGTTGAAACTGGAGAAAGAGTTTGCTTCCAAAGGTTTGCGGATTGTGGGAGTTCACACTCCGGAGTTTGAGCATGAGAAGGTGAGAAGAAATCTGGAGGCCAAAATGCGGGAGTTCAAAATCACTCACCCGGTGATGATGGACAACGGCTTCAAATACTGGAGAAAAATGCACAATCGCTACTGGCCCGCTTTCTACCTGACGGACAGGGAAGGGAACATAGTTTACAGAATGGTAGGGGAGACGCATATAGGGCGGAGGAACGCGAAACAGTTTGAGGGTGTTGTGGCGGAGTTGGTTAAGCGGTAGGTAAAAACTTCTTTCCGGTCGCATTTCCACCCAATACCAACTCCAATTCTTCTTCAAACTTGAATGCACCCTTTTACATGGACAAATATGACAAACTTTGTCATATTCTTAACTGAAATGAGGTCAAGCCGTGTTAATTGAGTTCAGAGTTGCCAACTTCAGGTCTGTCAAAGAAGAGCAGGTTTTGAGCATGGTTGCGTCCAAAGGCGGGGAGTTGGAAGAGACCAACACTTTTGAGAGCGGTCTTTCCGGCGTCAGGCTGTTGCCGTCTGCGGCGATTTATGGTCCCAATGCATCGGGTAAAACAAACCTGCTCTTTGCCCTTAGAGTAATGAAAATGGCTGTTATTGAGTCCGCCGTTGAGAAACATCGCGGTGATACGATTCTCGTTGAACCTTTCAGATTGGATTCCAAATCGCTCAATGCGCCCGCCAAGTTTGAAGTTGTTTTTATGGCAAACGGGGTTTCGTTATCAATATGGCTTTTCGGCGACAATGGAGCGTGTTGTGAGTGAGTGGCTCTCCGCTTTTCCCGAAGGACGCGCTCAGCGCTGGATTAAGCGCGAATGGAATAAGGGGGAATACAAGTGGGGCGGGTCGCTGAAAGGTGAAAAAAAACTATGGCAAAAATCAACTCGTGATAACGCTCTGTTTCTTTCCACGGCTGTGCGGCTCAACAGCGAAAAGTTACAGCCCGTTTATGAGTGGTTCAAAAACACCTTGTTTCTCTCCGGTATTTTTGGGTGGTCGCCGGATTTCAGCGCTTCTTTCTGTGAAAAAGGCGGTAAAAAGGGGAAAATTCTGAACTTTCTTAATGAAGCGGGACTTGGGAATTGATGATGTGCTTGTAAAGAAAGAGCCGTTTAATCCCGACACACTGCCTGAAGATATGCCGGACAGTGTTAAGCAAGATATTGGCAAAAGTATGCAAGGCAAATATCTTTATGAAATTAAAACCGTTCATAAAAGTTCAAGTGGTGAATTCCTTGAATTTGAGTTGAGCGACGAATCGGATGGAACACAGAAGATTTTTTCTCTTGCGGGACCGTTTCTTGACAGTCTGAAAAAAGGTCATGTGGTCTGCATTGATGATTTGTGTGACAATCTGCATCCTGAATTGGTGAAATTTCTTGTAGGTTTGTTCAATAACAAAAAAACAAACCCCGGCAACGCTCAACTGATATTCACAACACATGAAACTTCCCTGTTGAATCAGAAAATCCTGCGCCGTGACCAGATATGGTTTTGTGAAAAGAACAAAGCGCAAGAGACTCAACTTTATCCTTTGTCCAATTTCCGTCCGCGCAGAGGGGTTGCAAATCTGGAACTGGCGTATCTTTCGGGTCGTTACGGCGCATTGCCTTATATTTCGGAATCACATTAAAGATGGGTAGAAAACACCAAATGAAGCGTCCGTTTGAAAAAGAGAATCTCATGCAAAAATCCTTATTGTTTGTGAGGGCGCAAAAACCGAACCTAACTATTTCAACGGTTTGAAAAACTATCTTAAATTAAACAGTGCCAATGTTGAGATTGTCGGAGAGGGTGTCACTCCTGCAAAAATTGGTAAACGTGCAAAAAACTCTTTGAAAGTTGCTCAAGAAGCGGGTACAGACAATTCATCAATAAAAGTTCATAGACTTGTGGATTTTATGCAAAACATAAAAAAGTCTAAATGTTTTCTTATTGGTAAAGTTAGAATAATATTACACCGTAAAACCTTTTTTCTTTGCTGTTGTTGTTTGATCAAAGAATTAAAGAAAGGTTGCTCATCAACCGGAAACAAAGACATTCTTTTCGTGCCAAGCGAGGAAATCCCTGTCGGGTGGAAGTCTTTCCGGGAATCTCTATCTTATTTCCTTCGTATTTGATAAAAAAGTCTTTGATTACTTGATTGGAAGATTGTTTCAAGATTTTGCTCGTTCTGACCGTATAGTCGGAATTGACGGTTATAAGACCTTTGTCAAACGCTTTGTCATGCAAAGCGTTCAGACACAGCCCGTTTTGTGGATTTGCCTTTTCATAATCTTTGCATTTTGACCACGGTTTTATGTGGCTTGCTATTAAAAGCTGTTGGTTTGTAATTCCCGTTACGCAGCAGTTGCTATTGTAGGATGCAAGAATTGAATCCCTAAAGAATGTCTGTCCAATCCGATACTTTGCGTTTGTTATTTCTTCTCTTCCCATTTTATACATTTGTTCTGTCGGGTTTTTGAGAGGTTCGCTTTCAAATGCCAGTTCTTGATAGTTTCCTTGAAATTCTTCCCATATTTCTTTGTCCAGTTTGCTTGTATGAGAAAGTCCCACAATTCCTTTCTCTTTCAGAGTCGGGTCAAAACTCCCGAAATTGCCAATTTTAAGATTTACCGATGCCGGTGTATGACCAATCAATTTTTGCAATTTTTTACGATTTCAGGATGGGTTGCCCGTGATTTTGAAAAAGGAATGCGGAAATAGAGGTCTAAAACAATGACGGTTTTTTCCCGATTCCATTTTTGTCTTGTTGTCAACTTGATTTTCCCGTGTATTGCTTTCCTTCCCTCACAAAATAACCGTCTTCTCCCCGTCAAGAAATATTCTCCGCTCAATATGGTATTTAATCGCCTTTGCAAGCGCGGCGCATTCGTTTTCCTCGCCCGCGCGGGCGAGCTGTTCGGGAGTGTGGTTGTGGTCAACACGGGTCGTCATCTGCTCTATTATCGGCCCCCCGTCCAAATCCCTTGTTACATAGTGCGCCGTTGCGCCGATTAACTTTACTCCGCGCTCATGCGCCTGATGATACGGTTTTGCCCCTTTGAACGCCGGAAGAAAAGAATGGTGGATGTTTATGCACCTGCCGGACAGTTTTTCCGCCAGTTTGCCCGAAAGAACCCGCATGTAACGGGCGAGAACAACCAACTCGGTGTCGGTTTCCCCGATAATTTTCAACAACTCTTTTTCCCTTTTCAGTTTTGTCTTTTCCGTCACGGGAAGACACACAAACCGGAGGTTGCTTTTTTCCGCAATTTCACGCGGGCTTTCATGATTGGAAACAATCGCCGTTATTTCAATCGGCAGTTCGCCTTTTTCACGGCGGTGCAAAAGGTCGCGCAGGCAGTGGACGGATTTTGACGCCATTATCAGAACCCTGACCGGTTTTAACGGGTCGTGCATCGCCCATTCCATTTTAAATTTGCGGGCGATTTTCGGGAATTTTTCGCGTATTTCTCCGATTTCCCCGTCGCCCCCGCTCGGACGGAAAACCGTCCGCATGAAAAACTTGCCGTTTTCCTCGTCGTCAAACTGCTGAAGCGAAAGAAGATAACAGTCGTTTTCAAAAAGAAACGAGGTTACCCCCGCCACTATGCCGCTTCCGGCGGGACAGGCGGCTTTTAATATGAAACTTTTTCCCTTTTTCGCCATATTAAATATTAACCGCTCCGCCCGATAATATCGGTTATTTCCGCCCATTTTGCGTTGAGAAATCTCAAACCGGATTCCGCTTTTTCAAAATTTCCGCTTTCTATGTCGGAGACAACCCTTTTCAGTTCGCCGACCGAGTTTTCGTTTTTCATTGAATCCCGGGTTATAAAAGAGCATATCTCCCCGTAGTTCAGCAATATTTCCCCCTCCGGATCAAATCCGCGCAGCCAGCCGTTCATTTCCGGTATTTTTTCCGCAAACGTTTTTCAGCTTTCCGAATTCGGGATATTTTGAAACGGTTTCCTCGATTGTTCCGAGAATTTCCCCGGCGGACGACAGATTTTTCATCGCGGTTCCGACCGCTTCCACATAGTAGATTGAATCGTGATGAACGGCTCCGAAGCCGGCGTGAGTGTAGAAAAAATTCCGCTTTGTTTCGTCAAAAGCGAGAAACCACTCAAACGGAATTAAATTGTCCGATGACACTATGTTGAAACTTGAATCGTCCCTTATCCGGCACACGCAATATTTGCCGTCTTTTTTTGTGAAAAAACAGTCCCGTATTTCGCCCGTTTTAATGTCAAGCCGGTTTGACAGGGATTTCCTGAACTCGTCGTATTCCGCGCCCCACCATGTAGATTTCGGGGAGGCGGGCCTGTCCCAGAATTTTTCGTAGAAATTTATGTATTCCCGCCAGTATCCGGCGTCCGGCATTAAATCAAGCGGCTCGTAAACCATCAACACGCTTTGCGCCATTATTTCCCTCCGTCTCCGAGGGCTTTTTTCATCGCCTCAACGGGCGCATCCCTTCCCGTCCATATCCTGAAAGACTCCGCCCCCTGATACAGCAGCATGTCAATTCCCGATTCCGCTTTTATTCCCAGTTCGCGCGCCCGCATCACAAGCGGTGTGTCCGCCGGTTTGTAAACAAGGTCGTAAATTCCGAATTTCCCCCCGAATTTTTCAAGCGGCAAGGCAAGCGGCGCGTTCCCCTCCATTCCCGCCGAAGAGCAGTTTATTACAATGTCCGAGTCTTGAACAAAATCCGCAATTTCCCCGCCGTTCAACCCGCAGTGGCGCAACTCCGTTTTTTCAAACATTTCGGAAAATTCGCCCGAAAGCGTTTCCGCTTTTTCCGCGGTTCTGTTCGCAATGAAAATCCGCTTTGCGTTTTTCATGCAAAGCCCCGAAACAACCGCCCTTGCCGCTCCGCCCGCTCCGGTGACAAGCGCGGTTTTTCCCTCCGGCGTGAAACCGGTTGAGGTTTCAAGCGCTTTGAGCGCCCCCGCAATGTCGGTGTTGTGTCCCCAAAGCCGCCCGTTTTCGTTTTTTATCGTGTTGACCGCCCCCGCAAGCTCCGCTTCGGGGGAAAGGAAGTCCATTTCCCGCATAACCGCCCGTTTATGCGGAACGGTAACATTCACCCCGCCCATTGCGAGGGAGCGGACGGCTTCAACCGCCTGTTTTATCAGCGCCGGAGGCACATCAAACGCGAGATAGACACAGTCCATTGAGAGCGCGGAGAACGCGGCGTTGTGCATGTCCGGCGAGCGGCTGTGGCCGACCGGGTGTCCGAATACGCCGAACAGACGGGTTTTTGCCGAAATCATTGAGTCTTCTCCGCCCGCCGGCCGCTTTCCAGAACGGCGCGAACCCGCCCGATGTCTTTTTCTATCTGAGCGGAAAGCTCCCGCGCGGAGGCAAATTTCTTTTCGTCCCTCACCCTTTCCACAAACTCAATTGTGGCGGGCTTGCCGTAGAAATCCCCGTCAGTGTCAAGCAGGTGGCTTTCCACAACCGTGTCGCCGCCCCCGAAAGTGGGTCTGCTGCCTATGTTTGTTATGCTTTGGCGGCTTTGTCCGCCGACTGTCGTTGTTGTCGCGTAAACCCCCGACTTGGGAAGAATTTCCCAGTCTGTCCTAAGATTTACCGTTGGAAACCCTATCTCCCTTCCGCGTTTTTCTCCCGAATAAACCTTTCCTTTCACATAGTAGCGGTATCCGAGCATTAGGGAAGCCGCGCCGGTCTGTCCCGAAAGTATCATCTCCCTTATCGCGCTGCTGCTCACCCTCTCGCTTCCGACACGCGCCGGCTCAATGATAACGGTCTCAAATCCGAATTTTTCGCCCAGACTTTTGAGCGTTCCGACATCGCCCGCCCTTTTGCTGCCGAACCCGAACCGGGGACCCACCACCATCGCTTTCATTCCCGCCTTTTCCACCATAACCTCCCTTATGAACCGTTCGGGAGACATAAGCGACAGGGGTTTGCAGAACTCAAGCCGCGCGGCCATGTCCACTCCGCTCTTTTCAAGCAGTTTCAACCTTTCCCCGAAAGGCACGAGCAGGTGGATGTCTTTGTTTCTCAGAATCTTCTGCGGATGAGGGTCAAAGGTAACCGCGCACGATTTTGCGCCGCGCCGCCGCGCCTCGTCTTTGAGAGTGGCGATAATTTTGCGGTGTCCCAAGTGCATGCCGTCAAAATTGCCGAGAGCGCACACAGTTCTCAACCCCGTTCCCGCCGAAAGGTTTTGCAGAAACTCCATGCTATTTTCTCCAGAAGTCGGGAATGAAAAGCACAAGTATTGTGTATATCTCAAGCCTGCCCGTTATCATCAGCAATGACAATACCCCCTTTGTGGGGTTTGACAGGGAGGCGTAGTTTTCCAAGGGGCCCACCGAGCCGAAGCCGGGGCCTATGTTTCCCATTGAGGCGACCGTTGCGGAAAAAGCCGTCAGCAGCGATACGTCTTCAAAAGCGGTTACAAGACCCGTTCCGGCGATTATCGCCGCCGCGTAGAGGATAAGAAAAACCGTTATGTTTGAAACGGCGGAGTCGTCAACCTTTTTGCCGTCAAAGCGCACCGGGGAAACTATGCTGGGATATACCAGTTTTCTCAGTTCCTGATAGCACTTGCCCGCCATCACCAGAACCCTTGACTGCTTTACCGCGCCCGAAGTGGAGCCCGAACATCCGCCCACAACCATCAGGGCTGTCAGCGCAAACACTGACAGGGGGGGCCATGACCCGAAATCGGTTGAGCTGTATCCCGTTGTGGTTACAACCGAAACAACCTGAAAGGAGGCGTGTCTGAACGATTCCCAAAAGCCGTCGAAAACGCCCGAACCTTTGAGGTTGAAGCACACCGCAAAAATCACGGCGACAGTGAAAAAAAAGTAGAACTTCAACTCGCTTCCTCTCAGCGCGTCCCGGAACTTTCCCTTCATAATTGAGTAGTGAACAACGAAGTTGACTCCGGCAAGAAACATAAAGACGGTAACGATTCCCTCAATAACGGGGTCTCCGTAGTGCCCGATGCTTGCGTTGCGGACTGAAAAGCCGCCGGTGGACATTGCGCTGAAAGAGTGCGCTATGGAGTCAAAAACCGGCATTCCCGCAAAGGAGAGCAAAGCGACGAGCGCAACGGAAAGGATTACATACACAAACCAGATGTTTTTCGCCGTTTCCGCTATTCTCGGAGTCAGCCGCTCGGTGGTCGGTCCCGGCGCCTCAAGCGCCATCAGCCGCCCGCCTCCGATGGAAAGTCTCGGAAGAACCGCGATTGCCAGAACCACTATGCCCATTCCCCCAAGCCACTGGCTGAAGTTTCTCCAAAGCAGTATTCCGTGCGGAAGCGCTTCAACATTGGCGATAACGCTCGCCCCGGTGGTTGTGAACCCGGCGGTTGATTCAAACAGGGCGTCAACAGGGTTTGAGAAAACGCCGTAAAGTATGTAGGGAAGGCTTCCGAGAATGCTTGCGGAAACCCAGAAAAGGGCGGCTATCATAAAGCCGTCTTTCCTCTCTATTTCATCGGTTTTGCCCGTTCCGCGCGTAAACCTTGAGAGCGCAAGACCCAGGGCGAATGTGAAAGCCGCCGAACCGGCGAGGGCGACAAGGTCGTTTTCGCCGTAAATCAGAGGACAGACGGCGGGAATAAGCATCAGCAGTCCCAGAATTTTAATGAAACTGCCGAGGATGTTGAAGCAGAACCTGAAGTTCACTTATGATATTGCCTTCTCAACTTTTTTTGCCGCCTCGGGAAGCGTAAACACTATTATCCTGTCTTCTATCTGCGGAGTAAAACTTCCCTGCGGTATTATCGTTTTGTTGTTTCTTATGCACACACCCACGATGCACCCTTCGGGCAGTTTGGCGTTTTTGAGCGACTTTCCCAGTATCGCCGAGTTTTCCCCCACCACAAACTCCATTATCTCCCCGCGTCCCTCCTCAAGAAGGGTGGTTCGCGCGGGTCCGCCGAAATCAAGCATTCCGAGAATCTCGTTCACCACGGACAGCCGGACGCTGACCGCCGTGTCTATCCCTATGGTTTCAAGCACATCCACATAGTCCGGTTTTGTGTAGAGAACCATGGTTCTTTTGACTCCCAGACTGCGGGCGAGCAGGGAGCTCAGAACGTTTTCCCCGTCATCGCCGGTGAGGGCTATCAGGTAGTCCGCCGCTTCAACCCCCGCTTCCCTCTGCACTTTGGCGTCCGTGGCGTCTCCGCCGAGCACTATGATTCCCGGAACTTCCTCCGCAAGCGATGCCGCTATCTGCGGGTCGCTCTCTATCACTTTCACGGTCGCTCCGTTTTGGTGAAGCATTGACGCGGTCAGTTTGCCCAGCCTTCCGGCGCCGATAACTATTACATTTGTGGCGTCTTCTTCCTCACTCAGCCCCATCGCCTCCTTCAGGTTTTCAAGCATGGAAGCGTCTCCCAGAGCGTAAACGCTGTCGCCGGGCATAAGAACGGTGCTTCCCGAAGGTATCAGCATTGCGCCCTCTCTTGCCACGCCCACAAATATCCACGGGGATATGTCCAGGTTGCTCAAAGGGGTGTCCAGCATCGGCCCCTCCTCGCTGACCCTCAGTTTGAACAGGTCTATTTTCCCGCTTGCGATTTTCTGGTTGCTCCACGCAAAGTGAGACTCGGTTACGGTTTTGATTATGTTTCCGGATATGATTTCCGCCGGGTTTACTATGTAAACGCCCCTCCGTCTGAGGGTTTCCATGTATCCGGTGTATTGGGAGTTTCTTACCTTGGCGACCGTTGTGGGAACTCCGAGCAGGTTTGCGGACAGAGCGCAGAGGATGTTGGTTTTGTCGTCTCCGGAAACGGCGAGAACGATGTCCGATTCGCTCATCCCCGCCTTTTCAATCACGGCCGGCTCGCTTGCGTCCCCCTCAATGCACATGATGTCCAGCCCGTCTTTTATGAGTTTGATTTTTTCCCTGTCGCGCTCAATCAGCACTATGTCGTGCCGTTGGTTGGAAAGGTCTTCGGCAAGGAGCGTTCCGACCTGGCCCGCTCCGATTATCGTTATTTTTTTCATTTCTCCGCGCCGGGGGTTATGTCAATTATCCTGAGAGCGAAAGTCCGTTTTCCCCCCAAGTGTTGATTTCAGGCGTAAAGATTATGTCTTTCTCTCCGGCGAGAGCGCCGTTTTCCAGTCTGTCCGCGCTGTGCCACCACATCGCTTCAAGCGGTTTTTCACTTTCGCCCCGTTCCAGAAAAAGTTTGAGGTGAGAGTTTTTGATAACTGTGTGCGAAACTATTTTCGCCCCTTCAAGAAGCAGAACGGGTCTTGGATTTCCGGTTCCGAACGGTTCAAGAATCTCGGTCTGTTCGGCGAGGTCAAGCGTCAGGTCGCTCAGTTCAATCCGCATGTCTATCATCCGCTTTCTTTCCGAGATTTCCCCCAAGTTGTCCAGTTTGTCCAGATACCCGCAAATATTCTTGCGGAAGCCGTCAATCTTGGTTTCCTTGACGGTGATTCCCGCCGCCATCGCATGGCCTCCGTATTGCTCAAGCGATTTTTCGCACCGCTTAAGCGCCGCGTGAAGGTCAATCCCCGCAACCGTTCTGCCGGAGCCCTTTCCGATTCGGTCTTCTCCTATCGCTATGGCAAACGCGGGTTTTGAGTATTTCTCCGCAATCCGCGCCGCAAGGGGCCCTATTATTCCCGGATGCCAGTCCGCGGATGCAATCACTATGCAGGCGCAGTCCGCAATTTCCGGGTTCTGTTCCACCATCGCATCCGCTTCTTCAAACGCTTTGTACTCCATGTGCCGCCGGTCTTTGTTCTGTTCGTCCAGTTTTCTCGCCAAATCCCTCGCTTCTTCCGTGCTTTCGCAAAGCATAAGTTCAACGGCGGTTTCGGGACCCGCAACCCTTCCGGCGGCGTTTATGCGGGGGGGCTATCTTTGAAACCTATGTCGCCGGAGTTGAGAGCGCCGTTGATTCTGCTGACCTCCTTGAGAGCGGCGATACCGCGCCTCTGAGGAGACTTCATCCTTTTCATTCCCTCGCGCACCATAATCCTGTTGACATTGAGAAGCAGCGCCCTGTCCGCCACCGTGCCGATGGCGACAAGGTCAAGATACTGCGCCATGTTCGGCTCTTCACGGTGGTCAAAAAATCCTTTGTCCCTCAGCCGCGCCCTCACCGCGAGGGCGAGGTTGAAAGCCACGCCGACTCCCCGCAAGTTCCTTTCCGGGATATTCGCATCCGGGCAGTTTCGGGTTCACAACCGCAACGGCGTCCGGAATTTTCTCTCCCGGCAGGTGGTGGTCGGTGATTATGAAATCTATGCCCAGTTCCTTTGCGTCTTCCACCTCTTCAACGGCGGTTATGCCGCAGTCCGTTGAGATGATGAGGGTGGCTCCGCGCCGTCCCAGTTCTTCAATCGCGTTCCGGTTTATTCCGTATCCGTCTTTAACCCTGTGGGGGGCGAAGTAGATGGTGTCCGCCTCAAAAGACCTGAAAAATTCGCAAAGCAGCGATGTGGAAGTTACGCCGTCCGCGTCATAGTCTCCGTAGATTGCGACCGTTTCGCCGTCCCCAACCGCTTTCTCTATTCTTGACACGGCTTCTTCCATGCCCGCAAGCAGAAAGGGGTTGGGGATGTCCCTCATGCCGCCGCCGAAAAACTTTGCGGCTTCCTCGTCCGTCCGTATTCCCCTGTTGACGAGCAGTTGTCCCACAAACGGAGACACTCCGGCTTTGTCCGCAATTTTTTCGCTCAGTTCGGGAAATTGTTCCCTCATAACCCAGTTGTCTTTCATTTTTTTCTCCCTATATGCTCAAGAAGTCCGCGAAGCCCCAGCGTGTAACTGCCGGAGCCGAAGCCGGAAACCACTCCCGCAGCCACGGCGGACACAAACGATTTGTGCCTGAACTCCTCTCTTTTGTGGATGTTTGATATGTGAACCTCAACGGTCGGTATGCCGACCGAAACTATCGCATCGCGCACGGCGACGCTTGTGTGCGTGTATGCGGCGGGGTTTATAAGGATGCCGTCAAAAACTCCCAGGGCGCTTTGTATCGCGCTCACGATTTTCCCCTCCGAGTCGCTCTGAAAAAATTCAACCTTTCCTTTCGGGTCGGTTTCTTTGGCAAGCGCGGAAAGTTTGGCGTTGATGTCGTCAAGCGTTTCGCTTCCGTATATGTCCGGCTCTCTTTTGCCGAGAAGACCCAGATTGGGCCCGTGAATCACAAGTATTTTCATTGGTTTTATGCCGATGTCGGGACGGGAAGTATCTTCATCGGCAAACTTCTTTCTCTCATTTTCCTTGATTGAAAGACCGATTTCAAGACAAAAAATTTTTTTGCAAAAGTCTTGCAAAGTTCCAAAATCTGCTTTAAGGTTTCCAAATCGTTTTGGTGGATGTCCTATAACACTTCAAAATCGGAGTTGCCGGAGCGGAGAAGAAAACAGCCATGCAAGTAGTTAAACGAACAGATGGTTTTCTTGTTTTCAAGCGCGGCGACAACCGTTACGCCGTGAGAACAATAAAACGCAAAAAGCCGGTCAACGGACGTGACAAGATTAAAGTGCTTGTTGAGTTGGGTTTGCTTAATGTGCCGATTCCGCCGGAACCCAAGAAGGAGGTTCCGCAGAAAAAGGCGGTGAAAGCTGCGGGCGCGGAAGTTCCCAAAGAGGAGACGGTGAAAGAGGAGAGTCCGCAGGCGGCGGTTCCGAAGGCGGAGGAGAAGGAATCTCCGAAGGCGGAAGAAGCGGTGAAGCCGGAAGCGGCTAAAGCGATGGAGACGGAACCGGAAATGAAAGCGGAAGGTTCGGGGGAGGAGAAAAAGGGGGAGAAAGCGGAACCGATGGGTGAGGTTGAGATGAAGCCGGAAGCGGCGAAAGCGATGGAGACGGAACCGGAAATGAAAGCGGAAGGTTCGGGGGAAGAGGAAAAGGTGGAGGAGAAAGCGGAACCGATGGGTGAGGTTGAGATGAAGCCGGAAGCGGCGAAAGAGGTGGAGACGGAGCCGGAAGTGAAAGCGGAAGGTTCGGGGGAGGAGAAAACGGAACCGGCGGTTGAGGTTGAGGGGAAGCCGGAGGCGGATTTGCCGGAAGCGAAAGCGGAGGTGAGTTCATAACCTTTTGTTGTCTTGTTTTGAGGCAACGGGTTTTGGTTTTACGAGAGATGGAAGTGAAAATTTTATGAGAGAGATAATTTTATCGGGGGTACGGCTGAGGGGTTTTTATGTGGCGGTCTGAGACTTCGGTTAAAGACGCGGTGAGAGGGAAGGATATGAAAAGCCGCCGGCTGGCATGGCTTGTTGCCGTGTTTATGGGGCTTGCAATTTTTGCGTTTACGCCGGAAAGGGCGCAGGCGCAAGCGTCACCTTTGGCATTTCCTACACCTGCACAAGGGGGGCAACTTTTGCCACCGGGTGGTGTTGATGTTTTTCAAGAGATTGGTGGCACTCAGTTTCCCAGACGACAATATACATTCCAGCAATTCATGGCTATTCCCAGTCTTACCTTTCCAACGGCAACTGGTGGTACCGGGGGTTATACCTATAGCTTCGGTACATTCTTCAGTGTCCCTTCAGGCCTGAGTATAAGTAGTCCCAGTGCTGTGTTATCTGGCGTACCAACAGCAGAGGGTCAAACAGAGGCAGGTACTTACCAAGTTAGGGATTCAGGAGGTGCTAGATTTTTCTATCCTACTAGCCTTGGTCCTTCCGTCGTAATGGTAGTGGAACCTTTGCCTGATACCATCACCTTCGGTGACGCAGTAATAGATAATATGGCGTATGATCAGTTCATAAATATTCCCACAACGACATTTCCTCAGGCGAGGACATATACCAACGACGATGGTAGTGTCGGGGACAGCACCTTTTTGACCTATGACTACAGTTTTGACCCGCCGTTGCCCGACGGTTTGACCTTTGACTCCGCAACCCGTCAACTAACCGGCACGCCAATAGAGGCGTTTTCCCAGGACACGCTCACTTTTACAGCAGCAAGAAGAGTTCAAGGAAACCTTGAAACTCCTCAAGTACAGACTATGCTAACCTTTGATTTAAGTGTGGCGGAAGCTTCTCTGACCTTCGTGCCAAACAGCTTTTCTGACCTCATATACGAGCAGTTCATTCCTCCCACCACAACGCCGACATTGCCTGCGGTAAGGACATTTAGTGAGCAGGTAGACAGCGACCGTGGTTTGACCTATACCTACAGTCTCACCCCGGATTTGCCCGCCGGTTTGAACTTTAATGCGATAACCCGTCAAATAACCGGCACGCCGGAACTGCCACTGCCAAGTACGACTTTCACTTTGACGGCGACAAGAGGTATTGATAGCGCAACGGCTATGTTGGAGTTCAATTTACAGGTGGAAGGGATTCTCCTAAGATTCCTTGGAACCGGGGTTACACCTCTCGTCTATACACAGTTCGCTGAACTTGACTCACCGCGGACATTTCCTGCGGCAGAGACATTTAGAGGTGACGGAGAAGACGCCCAAAACGGTTTGACTTATGAATACAGTTTTATGCCTGACCTGCCTGCCGGTTTGACCTTTGACCAAGATACCCGTGAACTAACCGGCGCTCCGACACAGAGGATGGAACAGACGGGTTTCGCTTATAGGGTGACAAGAAGCCCTGGTAAAGAAACTAGAACAACCAACTTCAGTTTTAGAGTGGATGCCGCGCCTGCCCCGACCTTTCCGCCCAACAGTATTGCCCCCAACCTGCCCTATTTCCGGTTTCTTGATATTACCCCGCTTACACTTTCCGAAGCGAGGACATTTGTTGGTGTTCAGAACGACCACGGTCTGACCTATACATACAGTCTCACGGATCTGCCCAACGGTTTGAACTTTGACCCGATAACCCGTCAACTGACTGGCGCTCCGACAGATGTGGGTACGCAGACGGTAACTTATACGGCGACAAGAGATGTTGATGGCGAGACGGTTACCGGGACCTTCGATATAACGGTAAACCCTTTGCCGGGCATATCCTTCCCTCTGCCGTTGCCCAACATTGACAATACCTACACGCAGTTCACAAGCATTGACACGCAGACTTTTGGGGCGGCTGAAGGATTACAAGAACAGTTGGTATACCGTATTTCCCCCTCTCTGCCGAGCGGACTGAACTTCAATTCCGCAACCCGTGAGATAACGGGCGCTCCGTTGGAGGAACTGCCACGGCGGGAGTTTACTCTGATAGCATCTTACAGAGATGCTCCCATCACACCCGCTACGCAGAACTTTTTTATAACCGTGGGACCCGCCGGAGAAACGGTTAATATATGTAGCCGCACTGCTCAGGTGCAGGACGCCATTCTCGCCCGGACGGGAATTCCTAGTATAGGCTGCCAGAATGTGCCGCAGACATCTCTGAGCCAAATCACAAACCTTAATTTAAGCGGGATGGAAATCACTGCTTTGAAAAGCGATGATTTTGCCGGACTTTCCAGTCTCCGGAGTCTGTTTTTGCATGGCAACCAACTGACCACACTGCCCTCCGGTGTGTTTAACGGCTTGGACAGTCTTGCAAGCTTGAGTGTGCATACCAACCAACTGACCACACTGCCCTCCGGCGTGTTTGACGGTTTGGGCAGTCTGGGGTCTCTGCTTCTGGATAATAACAATTACAACGCATTTACCTCATCCGTGCCCGGTCTGCCCGTGGGCGTCTTTGACGATATAGTTGATACCGTTGGCGACTTCCAAGTATTTCTTGAAGCCGATAATGTCCGCAATGCGCATTTTGTCTGCTCGCGCTCTGATGCGGACGCCATAGTGACGGCAACCGCCGAAGCAAGCGACTGTTTCCATGTTACCTCCGCCCAGTTAGCCGCTGCGACCTCTGCGCCGCATTTCGCGGAACCGTTTGAAGATCAGGTCTATGCTCAGGGTATGCAGATGGATTTGATGCTTCCCACGGCGACCGACGCGACAAGCTACACTCTTGAGCCGGAACTGCCGACCGGTTTGATCTTTACATCTAACCCTCCAATGATAACGGGCTCCTCGCAGAATCTGGCGAGCAGGCTTTATACCCTGACGGCGTTCGGTAGCGGTGGCGCTATGGATACGCTGGAATTCAATATATTTGTGCAGGAAAATGAGCCGGTTTTCACCGAAATCCAATCTGACCTGACTTTTGAAAGATTTGGAGAGGCTGTGTCTGTTACGCTTCCGGAGGCGACAGGCGGCGATGGTGCTTTAACCTACAGCCTTTCCCCTGGTGGTTTGCCCGCCGGATTGGGGTTCAATAGAGAGACCCGTCAAATAACGGGTGAGCCAACTGCCGCACAAGAGACGACATACACTCTGATAGTAACCGATGCAGATGGAGACAGGGATACTCTGGTATTCAGAATAACCGTAAACGATGTTCCCACTGTTCGTATATGCGATTATCCTGATGCAGTGACGGCTGGGATTGGGTTGGCGCTGTTTGTGTTGGACCCCAAATGCTCCTTCTCGTCCTTGCATGGCAGTGCCGGCTAGCGAACTTGCGCAAATTACTACTTTGAGTGTCAGCTTGGGAGACACATCACCAGATTTGAAAGCGGGTGATTTTGCCGGTCTCACCGAAATCACCGGACTTCAAACCTTGATATTGACAGGACCAGGATTGACAGTTTTACCCGCCGATGTGTTTAGGAATGACCTGACCGACCTTGACGAACTGAGAATTACAACCGCAACCGCATTGACAAGTCTGCCTGTCGGTGTGTTTGATAGGTTGGATTCGCTTAGGACTCTGCAAATTAGAGGTGCCAATCTCAACCGAGGAGACGGACTGCCCTCGGGCATTTTTGATGGCATACTTGATACCGTAGCCTTCGAAAACTTTGACGATAATGCCATAAATGCGCATTTTGTCTGCTCGCGAGATGATGCCTTTACCATAGCCACTAACGCCGGACATGGCGGCACGAACCGCTGTTTACTGGTTAGTTCCGGTGATTTCGCTCTGTATGGAGGTGAGCTGAATCTTGCCTTTACCCCTGCAACTGTTGCGAATATGACCTATGTTCAAGGCGTGGCTGTTATGGATACGCTTCCCGTTGTGCCAGTTCCGGATAATTTGACGAATGCAGTATCTGTAACCTATTCTATTGCCCCTGCCCTGCCCGAAGGATTGGCGTTCAACTCCGATACCGCTGAATTAACAGGGACTCCGACAAGTCTTTCCGGAATACAAGAACACACATTGACGGCAACAATAGAGCCGGAGAATGTAGCAGAGCCCTTTTCTCTGTCCTTTAACATAGAGGTGGAGGCAGACACTAATCCGGTATTCTCTTTCGCAGAAGACGGCTTTCCGCCAATATTTATTCAAGACGTTGATATTGGAAATGTGGCATTTACGGCAACGGGTGGCAACGGCAATCTGACTTACGGTATTGCCGCCGCTTTGCCCCCAGGATTGGCGCTCAACTCTAATACCGGTGTTTTAACGGGCATTCCGACAACAGTCGGGAACGTAGTTGCCACCTTGACAGTACAAGATGCAGACGGAGACAGAGCTTTTGAGAATGGAGTTGTTATAAGGGTGGAGAGTAATACTGCGCCGGCATTTCCAGATGGTCCTCTTCCCAATCTGACATTTGTTCAGGGTTCTGATATTGGGAGTCTGCGGATACTTTCGGCAACCGGTGGCAATGGCAATCTGATCTACAGCCTTGCCCCTACGCCCGCCGGACTGACGCTCAACCCCGATACCGGTGTTTTAACAGGCACGCCAACAGAATTGGAGACGACATCCTTAACTCTGACAGTGATGGACAGTGACACCAACACAGCGGCAACTGACACTGATTCGGCGGACTTCACTGTAACGGTGGAGGTGAATGCCATTCCGAGTTTTGGAATTCTTGGCCCCTCTACATTTACATTTGTTCAGAATGTTGCGATCGACTCAATAGCATTTCCTGCGGCAACGGGCGGCAACGGCGATCTGACCTACACTCTTCCCAATTTGCCTGCCGGTTTGATGCTCAGCGCCGATGTTGTTTTAACAGGCACGCCAACAGAATTGGGGACGACATTTTTAACTTTGACAGTGATGGACAGTGACACCAACATAGCGGTAGCTGACACTGCTTCACAGACCCTTACTATAACGGTGGAGGCGGATACCGCGCCGAGTTTCGGCGTGCAAACTGTTGACACGCAGGTATATACCGCGAGTGAGGAAATTATGCTTTTAGTGCTTCCCGAGGCAACGGGCGGCAACGGCGATCTGACCTACACTCTTACCGGTTTGCATACCGGGTTGGCATTCAACCCTGATACCCGTGAATTAACAGGCACGCCGACAGAAATTGCGAACAGACCGGTAGAACTGTCAGTGGCGGACAGTGACGGCAACACTGAGACGACTGATACTGATTCGTTGGAATTCGTAATAGATGTGGTGCAGAATACTGAGCCGTCTTTGGCAGGGCTTGGCAATCTGACTTTTGGTGCTGGGGACGATATTATTCATACATTTACGGTAACGGGCGGCAACGGAGATATAAACCTACGAGATTGACCCTACGCCCCCCGGATTGACATTAAGCTCAGATGGTGTGTTAACGGGCATGTTGACACAGACAGACACAACAACCTATACTCTGATAGCAACCGATGGAGACGGAGACACTGTTTCGGCGGACTTCACTATAACGGTGGAGGCGGATACCAGTCCGGTTTTAACGCCGCTTGACCCCTCTACATTTACATTTGCTCAGAATGTTGCGATTACCCCCATAACATTTACCGAGGCAACGGGTGGCAACGGCAATGTAATCTACGATATTTCCCCTCGTTTGCCCGCCGGATTGGCATTTAACTCTGCGAACTTTCAAATAACCGGCACGCCGACAGAGGTGGTCGAAACACCATACACCCTGAGGGCGACCGATTCGGACGGCGACATGGGGGAGATTATGTTCTCCATAAATGTTGGCTTTGATGTATGCAATGACCGCAATATGTTTGTGGGGTTGGGAATTCTAACAGCAATAGATCGTCTGACAAACACTTCCGCTCTCTTTTCCACTCCGGGAGACTGCAGGATTGTGTTCCAGAGTGAACTGAATAGAATAGTTAATTTGAGTGTCTCCGGGAGTTTTACTAACCCCTTTGTTGATGAAACTACCATTCGAAGAAGTGATTTTAACAATCTTCCCAACATAACGGGATTGACTGTGTCTTCCTTTCGAAATTTGACACTAATGTCCGGTGTTTTTGACGATCTGCCACTTACTAGATTGGCTCTGATAGGAACCTCAAGAACCCCAATTGCAAATGGAAGACAAATAGTTACAGGACTGACCTCCGGAGTGTTTCAAAGACTGCTAGACCTTAATGAGATTCGTCTGACTAACTCCAATATTCCTGAACAAACATTGCCTTCCGATATTTTTAGCGGGTTGAGGATTACACAGTTGTTTCTAGAACGTACCAATATAACCCATCTGCCCTCGGGTATTTTTGCGAATCTACCCAATCTTACACTCCTGACTCTGGAAATATCGGGGAGCATCACCACAAGTATGTATGCTCCGGGAACCGGTCTGCCTGAAGGCATCTTTGATAATATATTTGGCACTGGCAAAATCTCCGCAATACGTGATGAGGGAAACGCAGACTTTAATACTCTCACAGTTGGCGACAGCGTCCGCGGTGCGCATTTCGTCTGTTCGCGCGATGATGCGGATGCCATAAGGGACTCCGCCGGAGTGGATGACTGTCTCCGTGTTACCTCCGCTCAATTCCAAAATTATCTGGCCACTGTTTCAACCGTTTCATTTGCGGAATCGCAATACATTGTGGTGGAAAACGGAGTTCCCGCGGTGGTAACGGTAAATCTGGACGAACAACCCGGAAGACAGGTGATAGTGCCAATTGTTGCAACTGATAGCGGAAATACTGCGGATGTAGCGGATTACAGCGGCGTCCCCGCCAATCTGACATTTGAAGCCACTGAGACAAGCCAATCCTTCACGGTAATGGCGACTAATGATGAGATTGTAGAGCCTCGGGTGGAGAATTTGACTCTGAACTTTGATTTAAGTGCTGTGTCAGATGTGGTCACAGGGGCCCAGTCACAAACTACGGTGAGAATTGTGAGTAATCATCTGGATCAAGTAAGTCGTCTCACATTAACAAGACAGTCGCAAATTGCCATTTTGAATTGGAGTTTGGAGGATGAGTTCGCCGATTTGTATGTGGTCGGGTATGACATTGAATATGCCGACAGAGATTTTGATGAAGATGGCGCTGTGACTGTTCGAGTGCGAACCGAAGGAGCAAATCCTAAGGAGTATATTGTAGATACGCCGGGGTATGCTCAAAGTTTTTCCTCCATTCCCACCCACTATCGTGTACGCGCGTATAATGAAAACGGAGTAGGGGATTGGCAAGAAGTGGTGCTTCCGACCGACCCCGACCGTACGGGTGACAGGGTTTTCCCCGGCATGGTACAGAACTTGACATTTATTGAAGACAATACTCTGCAATGGGAAAATCCCATGGATATAGTAATTAGTATGACGATGATAGACGGGGCTACTGTAAGTGTGGTTGCGGACCTGGACGGTTACAGCGTCAGGCGCAGGTTGGCGAATCCGGGTCAGGGTCAATCTTTTTCCTTTGAAACTGTTGACAGCAATATTCCCCCGACAACCCTAACCTATCAGGACACTACGGCGGTTTCCGGCACGGCTTATGTCTATGAAGTGAGAGCATTCAACAACGCCGGTTTGGGTGATGCTGCGCTAATAGCGACTAGCCCGAGAATTCAGTTTAATCGTGAGACCGATGCGGTGAGAGAAGGCGAAACGGAAGAAGTATTTGTATTTCTGGATGGCGCTCCGGGGGAGGAAGAGCTGATAATACCGCTTACGGTATCGGGAACCGCCACGCAAGGTGCCGACTACACTTTGTCGGAGCAAACTTTAACCTTCGCTGTCGGTGAACAGAGTAAGATCATTATCGTAACGGCGATTCTGGACGCTGTGCCTGAATTTGATGAAGATGGAGAGCCGGAAACGGTAATATTGGGATTTGGAACCGGCGTCAACACTGTAACAGGCGGGATACCGGAATTAACGATGATAATTGTTGACAGTCTTGTTGAGCCCAGCAGGAGCATTGCGGTGGAAGATGTGAGTGTGAATGAAGATGCGGGTTCCGCGACTGTAACCCTGACGGTGAGCCCTGCGATTGCCGAGGGCGTCACAGTTTCTGTGACTACAGTTGACGGGACTGCCGTTGCTCCCGGAGATTACACGGCGTTAAACGGGTTCGGCGTTGAGTTTGCGCCAAACGAGACCAGAGCAACCTTCATGGTGGACATCATAGATGATGTCGTTACGGAGGGAGACGAGACTTTCACCATAACGCTTGGCGATGTAGACACTCCTTTCGTTTTTGAGACCGGTGATACGGCGACTGTAACCATTCCTGCCAATGATGATACGACTTTGAGTCTAACGCCAAGCAACTTGACGGTTACTGAGGGAGAAACCTCAGTGTTTACGGTGTCATTGGCAAACCGAGTGCAAGACGGTTTCATGGTGAGTGTTACCACTGCGGACGGCACTGCGACATTGGGAACCGACTACACTGTGGCATCATCCGTGCTGACATTTGTGGGAACTGCGGGAGAGATACAGACTTTTGAGGTGTCCATAACTAATGACGGTGTTCCTGAAGAGGGCGCTGGTGAGACTTTCTCCGTTGGTCTTTCCGGTCTTGCGGAAACAACCGCAACTATTGACATAACCGCCACTGCGACCGTAACAATTGAGGACAACAATATTGTTCCTCCAATTTGCGACAGAACACAGCAAGTGCAGGATGGGATTGTGGCGATGGTTGGGGCTACTCGTCCGACCGCGACATGTATGAATATCACTCAAGCCGAATTGAACGCCATAACCTTTTTGGATCTGAATAGGCAAAGGATTGCAGCTTTGAAATCGGGGGATTTTTCCGGTCTGAGTAGTATGAGATTTCTGGTGTTGTCTGACAACCAACTGGAAATGTTACCTGAGGACATTTTCAACGGTCTGAGTAGTTTGGTGCAACTGGTTTTGAGTGAGAACAGGCTGAGCGATTTGCCTGAGGAGATTTTCAGCGGTCTGGGTAGTTTGGTGAATCTGATTTTGAATGACAATAACCTGGGTACTTTACCTGAGAACATTTTCAGCGATCTGAGTAGTTTGGATGGTCTGGTTTTGAATAACAACTCTCTGACCGTTTTGCCGTCAGGCGTTTTCAACGGACTGAATGATTTGGGGCTTTTGTCATTGGACGGCAATCAGTTGAACAGTTTGCCTGCGGGTATTTTCAGCGGTCTGAGTAGTTTGGAGAGTCTGAATTTCGGTAATAACAGGCTGAGCGATTTGCCTGTCGGGCTTTTCAGCGATCTGGGTAGTTTGACGACTCTGGTTTTTGAAAGCAACAAATTCAGCAGTTTGCCGCGGCATCTTTTCCAAGAAAGTTTTCTGATGAACGGACTGAATCAGCTACTCACCTCGCATAATAATATTTTCAAAGGACTGACTGCGCTTAACGATGATGGTCTGGACGTGATACCAAACCCGTGGTCTGAACTGGTGGCGGATAATGTGGTGGTTGGGGAATCTGACGGAACGGTGAATGTGACTGCAACATTAGGATTTGATAGTGATTTTACTTTGGATGGCAACTTGGAGGTGGAAGTCTCCACAAGAGAGACTAATCCGGTGGAAGCGCAATCCGGTATGGACTACACGGAGCTGGACTTACCTGCTTTGCAAATTTCGGCTTTTACTCATAGTACGCAAACTCTCGTCGTGCCCGTTGACATTTTAACCGATACCGTTGTGGAATCGGACGAACGGTTTGAAGTGTTGTTCCAATTTCCGGACCCCCTTATGGACACAAAGCCGCAAATTGTGTTTAGGGTAGCAGCTGTCGGTTTGCAGGGGATTTTGACGGCGGTGGAAGCGTCCGCAACGGCGACTGTAACCATTGTTGGGGACAGGAGCATTGCGGTGGAAGATGTGAATGTGAATGAAGATGCGGGTTCCGCGACTGTAACCCTGACGGTGAGCCCTGCGGTTGCCGAGGGCTTCACAGTTCCTGTGACTACAGTTAACGGGACTGCCGTTGCTCCCGGAGATTACACGGCGTTAAACGGGTTCGGCGTTGAGTTTGCGCCAAACGAGACCAGAGCAACCTTCACGGTGGACATCATAGATGATGCGGTTGCGGAGGGAGAGGAGACCTTTGAAATAACCCTTGGTGATGTAACGGGTTTTGACACAACGGCTACGGCTACGGTAACGATTACGGACGGCGACACTGCGCAATTGAGCATAGTGGCGGCTACGGTTACGGAGGGAGAGACTGGGAC
>CBDBJA010000012.1:0-58014 GCA_965206175.1 Thermodesulfobacteriota bacterium
TGGAAACCCTCCCACTCCGAGGGCGATGTTTATCCCGACCGAGCCGCTGGAAATCACCTGAATATCCGGCACTTTCTGTCCGGTTCCAAGCCTCATAATCGCTCCCTCGCCGAACTGTTTCTCTATGAGAGAGATGGCTTTTTCTATTGAATTTTCCGTTTGAGAAGTTTTAGTTTCTTCAGTTTTTGCCATATTGCCGCTCCGTTTTGCCGATTGTTAAAGACATTCGGGAAACGGTTTTCCTTGTCATATCAAGCGCCTGAAAGACCGAACTTGTTCTGACATCGGAGCGTTTTCCCGTAAATTCATGTCTGACCGAAACCGCGCCGTCCTTAATTCCTCGGCGCTTACGGCAATGTAAACGGTTCCGACCGGCTTTTCAAACGAGCCGCCGCCGGGGTCCCGCTATTCCGGTTATTCCCACCCCGATATCGGAGTTGAAAATCTTTCTTGCGCCCTCAGCCATGGCGCGCGCGACCGCTCCGCTCACGGCTCCCTCTTTCTCAATGGTTACGGCGGGAATTGCCAGAGCCGCGGTTTTTGATTCGTTTGAATATGCGACCACTCCGCCGCGAAAATATTCCGAACTTCCCGCCATATCGGTAAGACGGGACGCCAGCATCCCGCCCCGTGCAGGATTCTGCCACGGCTATGGTCATGCCTTTTTTGCGGAGAGCTTCCGCGACCGTTTCCTCAATGCTTGCTCCCGAAGTTGAAAAAACATTTTCTCCCAGACACTCCGCAATTCTGTTTGCGGCTTTCCCGACGATTTCAGGGTCGCGCGGATGTGAAACCCTCACCTGGATTTCCCGCCCTTTGATTCTGTAAGCCACATCCGCCTCTCCCAAATCAAGGGCTTGTGTTTTTTCCGCAATTTCGGATTCCGCAATTCCGAACACGCTCACCGTTTTGATGGAAAATCCGCCCGCTCCGCCGGTTCTTTTCACAATATCCGGCGCAACCGCTCCGGTAAACATAGACTTGAATTCGCGGGGAACTCCGGGAAGAAAGTAGAAAACCGTTTCCTTTGATTCGCAGGCAAATCCGGGAGACACCCCCTCGGAGTTCGGAATGATTTCCGCTCCCCGCGGAAGCATCGCCTGTTCTTGTGGATGGCAAGCATGCGCCGTTCAATTTTTTTTCAACGCGGACTTGACCAGCTCCAAAGCGTTTCCGTTCAGTTCAAGCGGCGTTTTGAAAAAACTCCGCCGCGCATCCGGCGGTCAAATCGTCCGAAGTGGACCGAGCCCTCCGCACACGACAACAAACTCCGCCGTTTTAGACGCTTGAGAGAAAGCGCGCAGAATATCTTCCCTGTTGTCTTCAACCGAGGTTCTCCGCCTCGGAGGTCTTATGCCGCCGGAAACAAGCTCTCGCGCCGCAAAAGTGAAGTTTGTGTCCTCGGTCGCGCCGGAGGTTATCTCATTGCCGATGGTGATGAACTCTATGTCAGCCAAATCCGGCGACCCCCCAGACCCTTAAAGCGGCAACGCAAAGAGCGGCGAGAAATCCCGCGTAAATATCGTCCATCACTATGCCCCATCCGCCGGGAAGATTTTCAAGTCTGCGCGAAGGCGGGATTTTTGCGATGTCAAAAACCCTGAACAAAACAAATCCCGCCGCAATCTCGCGCGTTTCTCCCGAAGAAAAAAGCATTGCGGTAAAAAATCCCGCCGCTTCGTCCATAACAATTTTTTGGGGGTCTTTCTCCCCGAAAGCGTCGGCAGCCACGCCGCAGACAAAAACCGAGACGGCGCAGAAAGCCGCGCAGAAAACCGCAAACTCAAACTTTCCCGAATCGGCGAGAAAAAGAAAATAAACCGCCGCCGCTCCCGCCGTGCCGAAAGTTCCCGGAGCAAAGGGAACATAGCCCAGACCGAAAAGCGAGGAGACAATTTTTCCCGTTTTTCCGCCGTTCAACTTCCGGTTCCCGATTCCATTGTGAGCAGCAGTTTTTTTACCGCGACTCCTCCGGCGCTGTATCCGCCCGCTCCGTCTTCCGCCACAACCCTGTGGCAAGGTATCAGTATCGGAAAAACATTCGCCGCAAGAGCCCCTGCGACCGCTCTGCGGTGGTTTTCCCCGCCGACCCTGCATGCAAGTTCGGAGTAGGTCAAGGTTTTCCCGTATGGAATTTCAGATGTTTCCTTCCAGACTTTAAGGCGGAAGTCCGACGCTTCCGGCATCACAAGGCGGGGGGCATTCGGGTTTTTGTCTTCCGAGTCCCATTCATACAAAGGACGGCTTTCTCCGTCAAAGTAGGAGCGGATGCGCAAAAGGGCGCAATCAAGATGGCTCAAAACTTCGCGCGGAATCTCACCGGGGCTCAAATCCGTGCCGCGGGTTTCTCCGGCGCCGACCGATATGCGGCGGAGTCCGTCTCCGTCCGCCGAGGCGTTGACAATCAGTCCGTCTTCAAACTCCGCCGACTTGAAAAAAACCTTCACAACACCGTAACTTTACAGTTAAAATTACAAAACTCACTTTGATTTTTCCGAATTGAAAAGTTTTAATCACATTCAAATCCGCCGCGAAGATTCACAAGGGAAAGCCGCATGGCAAAAATAGTGGGAATTGTGAGCCAGAAAGGCGGGGTTGGCAAAACCACAACCGCCGTGAACCTTTCGGCGAGTCTCGCTCTGCTCGGCAGGAAGACCCTTGTCGTGGATTTTGACCCTCAGGGCAACTCCTCAAGCGGTTTGGGTATTGACAAAAACGGACTTGAAACCACGGTTTACGACGCTCTGACGGGCGGAAGCGGAATCGGGGATTCAATCCTGAAAATCTATCCCGATTTTTTCAATGACATGCTTGACGCCTCTCCGTCCGACTCAAATCTGACCGGAGCCGAGGTTGAGCTTCTCTCTCTTGAAAACAGGGAGCATGTGCTCAAAAACTTGCTGCGTGAAATCTCCGACCGCTACTCATACATCATAATAGACTGCCCGCCTTCCCTTAACATTCTTTCGGTAAACGCCCTTGCCGCGTCCGACTCGGTGATAATTCCGATACAGTGCGAGTACTACGCCCTTGAGGGGCTTGCCCACATAAAGAAAACCGTTTCCCTGATACGGAGGCGGATTAATCCGGCGTTGACGATTGAGGGGTATCTGCTTACGATGTTTGACACAAGGAACAATATCTGCCACGCGGTCGCCCGCGAGACAAGAGACCATTTCGGCGACGGGGTTTTCAGCGTGACCGATCGCAAGGAATGTCCGGCTTGCGGAGTGTCCGAGCCACGGCAAGCCGCTGGTGGTTTATGATAAAGACTCTCAGGGAGCGCGAGACTATATGTCTCTTGCCGGAGAGATAATCAAAAAGAACGGAGGTGTTTCAGAGTGAGAAAAAATACGCTTGGAAAAGGGCTTGAAGCCCTTATGGGTTCCGAATCCGAATCCGCTCTTGCGCGCGGGTATATGACTTTGCCCACAAGCCGGCTCAAGCCCGGCGCGGGGCAGCCGAGAAAAAACTTCAACGATAAGTCGCTTGGGGAACTTGCGGATTCAATCAGGGAGAAGGGCATGATTCAACCGCTGATTGTAAGAAAACTGGGGCGGGAATACGAGATTGTCGCCGGAGAAAGGCGGTGGCGCGCCGCCCAGAAAGCGGGGCTTCACGAGGTCCCCGTCATAGTCCGCGAAATGGCGGACGGGGAATCGGTTGAGATTGCGCTTATTGAGAACATCCAGCGCGAAGACCTCAACCCGATTGAGGAAGCGCTGGCGTATGAGAAACTGACGGGCGATTTTGGACTGACCCATGAGGAGGTGTCCGGACGGGTCGGCAAAAGCAGGGCGGCAATTACCAACCAACTCAGACTTTTGAAACTTTCGGATTCGGCGCGAGGACGCTCTTGTTTCGGGGGAACTGTCAACGGGGCACGCGCGCGCCATACTCGGCTTGAAAACCGGACTCCGACGAGGAAGCTGTGGTTCGCGCCGTGGTCTCAGGCGGAATATCCGTGCGACAGACCGAGAATCTTGTCAAAAAAATCAACTCCCCGGGGCGCTTACTCTCCCGCCAAGATTTCCGAGCCGGACATATATTTGAAGCGGGCGGAAAACGCCATACGCGACAGTCTTGGCACAAAAGTAAAGATAGAAGGCGGAAGGAAGAAAGGCAGGATTATAATCAAATACTCCTCGGCGGAGGAGCTTGACAGGCTGTCGTTTGAGATGGGGGGCAAGTCGCCGGTTTTTGCGGGAAGCGCAAAAGAGACTTCGGAATGAAAACTTTTGATGTGAAAATTGAAATTCGCCCCGCGGAGGGAGTGCTTGACCCTCAGGGCAAGGCCGTTCTTTCCCGCTCTGACAAAACTGGGGTTCGGCGGCGCGGTGTCCGCCACGGTGGGGAAACTGATAGAGTTGAAGGTTGAGTCTTCCGATGAGATTTCGGCGGAAAGAGACGCGCGCAGGATGTGTTCGGAGCTTTTTGCAAATCCGGTCATAGAGGTTTTTTCGGTGGACGTGAAACCGGCGGAGGCGGAAAAAGTTCGTGGCTGAGTTCGGAGTGGTTGTTTTTCCGGGCTCAAACTGCGACCTTGACTGCGAAAGCGCGGTAAGGCGTCTGGGTTACGGTTGCGCGCGGATATGGCACGGGGAAACATCACTTGAGGGAATTGACTGCGTTATAGTTCCCGGCGGCTTTTCCTACGGAGACTACCTGAGGGCGGGTGTCATGGCGTCTCTCTCGCCCGTGATGCGGAGCGTAAAACGGTTCGCGCTTGAGGGAAAACCCGTAATCGGGATATGCAACGGGTTTCAAATCCTTGCCGAATCCGCTTTGGTTCCGGGCGCTTTTATAAAAAACCGTTCCCTGAGGTTTGTCTGCAAGTGGACGCATGTGCGCGTTGAGAACGCAAACACGCCTTTTACCGCGTCTCTCAGTGAGGGGGATGTTTTAAGAATTCCGGTGGCAAACGGCGAAGGGGCTTTTTTCTGCGACGAGCGGGAACTGGCGGAAATTGAGCGCGAAAAACGGGTTGTGTTCAGATACTGCTCCGAAGACGGGGAGATAACTCCCGAATCAAACCCCAACGGCTCGGTCGCAAACATCGCCGGAGTTTGCGGGGAAAACCTCAACCCGCTCGGAATGATGCCGCATCCCGAAAGGTGTTGCGATCAGTTTCTCGGCGGAGAAGACGGCGCGAAGATTTTTGAGTCGGTCGCCGGTTTTGTTTCAACACGCGCCTGATTGCGGAGATAAAAAGCGTGTTTCCCGTTTCATGCATTCCCGTTCAGTCATACACCTTCAACTCGTTGTAAAGCGCGTCCCTTTCCACCGGCACATAACCGGCGTTTTTAATCATATTCACCATAAAATCCCTGCTGTGCCCGAGTTCCGAGGGCGCTCCCGCATCGTGAATGATTTTTTCCCGCATTATCGTTCCGTCCGCATCGCTTGCGCCGTAATGCAGGGCGACCTGCGCGGCTTTTTCGCCGAGGGTTATCCAATACGCTTTTATGTGCGGAATGTTGTCCAGAAACAGGCGGGCGGCGGCGTGAATTTTCATGTCGTAGGAAGCGGGGAAGGGCGGTATGCCGCTCAGTCCCGTATTTTCCGGTTGAAATAAAACCGGAATGAACGCGAAAAATCCGGGCGCTTCATCCTCAAGATTTCTCAGACGCTCAAAGTGGTCTATCACATGGAACGGCTTTTCCAGATGGCCGTAAAGGATTGTGGCGTTTGTGGGAATCTTCATGTTGTGGGCGAGTCTGTGAATCTCCTCCCACCTTGTTGCGACCGTTTTTGGGGCGCAGATCTTTTTCCTGATTTCGGGGTGAAGGATTTCCGCTCCGCCTCCGGTGAGCGCGTTCACTCCGGCGGCGGTCAAATCTTCAAGAACCCGTTCAAGGGACTTGCCGCTGATTTCGGAAAACCAGTCAATTTCAACCGCCGTGAACGCTTTTATGTGGCAGTTCGGACGGGCTTCTTTTATCGCCCTCACGATTTCAAGATAACGGCCGAACTCCCATTCGGGATGAAGTCCGCCAACGATATGAACCTCTCTTAGGTCTTCATCCATCATGCCGACAATTTGCGGAACCGTCATTTCGTAGGCGTCCGCCGATTTTTTTGTTTTTCCGAAAGCGCAGAACCTGCAGGATATGGCGCAGATGTTTGAGGGGTTTATGTGGCGGTTGACCACAAAATAAACCTTGTCGCCGCTTTTTCTCCGCTTTGCAAAGTCCGCCATCATTCCGACCGTGTGCATATCGTCGGTTTCTATCAGACGCACTCCGTCATCAAAAGATATGCGTCGCCCCTCCTCCACTTTTTTCAGGATTGGAAGCAGCGACCTGTCGGCGCACAGTTTTTCTATCAGTTCCGGTAACTGTTCCACTTTTCGGACACTCTCGTCTTGATTTCCGCGGACATTTCCGTCACTTCAGGATACCACTCCTTCTTTGTGGCGTCTATCGCCATGCGCCCCCGCCGCTCCAATCCCGAACCGAGCGGTTTTGTCTCTTCAAATTCCACATCAAGGCGCGGGTCAAACCGTGTGAAAATTCCCCATATCAGTTCGGTGTCGTCATGTATGTCAATGTCCGCGCTCACAACTGCCGCTATTCTGATTTTCTCAAATCCGGGCGTTTCAAATATGCGCCTTGCAAGCCCTTTCCCTTTTCCCTCAACCTGCGCCACAAAGAAACCTCCGGCGAGCAGCCGGTGGTCTTTTATCTCCGGATGTTTTTCCCTCGGGTCGGGAACCGCGGAGCAGTATTCCATTTGCGGAGCGCCGGTTTTTCTTGTCGCGTTCAGTCCCATTTTGCTTCCGACATGGAAACTTCCGCTTGTGAAATCAAGCGTGTCAAGCGGGGCGGACGGGATAAGGAGAAAGTCGTCCCGGGGGTCAAAGTTTTTTCCAATCTCTTTAAGAACGGCGGAAAAGTCCCGCAGGTTCACGCCCTCCGAAACCGTTACGATACATTTTGTGAGCGCAAGCTGCCCCGTGCCCCAAAGCGCCAGCATCGCTTTAACGGCGTTTTTCGGGTATCTCTCGTCCACCGAAACAAAAAGAAGGTTGTGAAATCCCGCTTCGGGGCACGCCCACATGCCTTTGATTTCGGGATGGATAATTCCGACAAGCGGTGAAAACATCTCGCCCGCCGCGATTCCGAGATACATATCCTCCTGCGGCGGCTTGCCCACCACTGTCGCCGGAAACACCGCTCCGTCCGCAAAGGTCATGCGCTTTGCCTGAAAGACGGGAAATTCCGCCCGCATTGAGTAGTGCCCGAAATGGTCTCCGAACGGTCCCTCGGTTCTGCGGACATTGCGGGGGACAACGCCCTCAATTATCATCTCCGCATCCGCCGGAACCCGCAGGGAAACCGTTTTCCCTTTTGCCATCGTAACCGCGCGCCGGCGCAGGTATCCCGAAAACGCGATTTCATCAACGCCTTCGGGCAGCGGGGCGATTGCGCTGAAAATCAGTGCGGGGTCGCCGCCGATAACGATTGCCGCCTCAAGGTCGCGCCCCAGTTTTTCCGCCTCGCCGTAATGCGCCGCTCCGCCTTTGTGCGGATGCCAGTGCATTCCGGTGGTTTTTGAGTCGTATATTTGAAGGCGGTAAAGACCCATGTTTCCGGTTCCCGAAACCGGACTGCGTGTTACGACAAGACCCAGCGTTATGAACCTTCCGCCATCCCCCGGCCAGCATTTGATTGCCGGAAGCCGCTCAAGTTCGGGGGCGGTTTCGTTTTTCTGAACCGCCGCGCGAGTCCATGAGTTTGTCGTTCTCATTGAAAGCATCCGCGTCATTTTCGGAAGCGCGGACAGTATCCCCCGCGCCGAGGGCGGGTTGACTTTGTGAAATATGTCCGCGAGTTCTTCGCCTATCTCCCGCGGATTTCCGCCGAGAGCGGTTTTGATTCTTTCTTCCGAGGCGAACAGGTTGATGGCAAGCGGGAACGGGGAGCCGTCCACATTCTCAAACACAAGGGCGGGTCCGCCCAGTTTCATTTCCCGCGAGGCGATTTCAGTAATTTCAAGTTCGGGGTCAACCTTTGTTTTTATCCGCCGGAGGTCGCCTTTTTTTTCAAGACAGTCTATGTATTCGCGCAGATTGCGGAACATTTCGCTTACTCAAGCTCTCCGCCGCGCCAGCCGTTCGGACATTCGCCCGAAACAACCGAGAGGAGTTTGTCAACAAATCCCCCGACAAGTTCGCCCGCCGTTTTCGCCCCCGAATAGTGCGGCGGGCTTACGGGCATTATTATCGCCCCGTATCCCGAAAGCTTTGCCGCGTTCTCAAGGGCGACCGTGCTGAGCGGCGTTTCCCTGAGAGCGATGACGAGTTTTCTTTTTTCTTTCAACGCAACCTGAGCGGTTCGGGTTATCAGGGTGTCCGCTATGCCGTTTGCTATTTTTGCCAGCGTGGAGACGGAGCACGGCACAATCACCATTGAGTCAAAATGGTTGCTTCCCGAAGCGAGAGGGGAGGCGAGGTCGGAATCGCTGAAGGTTTTTTTCGCCCATTTGCCCAGTTCCTCAACCTTGACTCCCATCTCCTCGTTGAGGACGGCTTTGCCCCATTTGCTTGCGACAAGGTATCTGTCGTCCGGGCATCTTCTGAGGAAATCAACCCCGTAAACCGCCCCCGAAGCGCCCGTTATTCCGATTACAGTTCTCAAATTTTCAACCTCTCAGCCCAAGTATATCCCGCAAAGAATGAAAACCGAAACAAGCGCTCCCGCCGCTATGTTCAGTTTGAAAAACGCAAGGTCCGTCTGCGCCGCTTTGATTTGCTCAAGCGTTAAAACCGCGCCAACCGCTCCCAGAGCGGCAAGGGAAAAGATGTTTCCGCCGAACTCGTAAAATTGCAGGGCGATTAACGGAGCGACCGAAAGGGCGTGAAGCAGCGCCGAAACCGAAAGCGCTTTTTTTGAGCCGAGCAGAACCGGCAGGGAATGGAGACCGTTTTCGCGGTCAAATTTTTCGTCCAGAGTTGAGTAGATAATGTCAAAACCGGCGACCCAGAGAAATGTGAACGCGCACAGAGTCAGGGGAATGAAAACATCGTCAAACCCGCAGCGCACGGCAATCCATCCTCCCGCCGGAGCGAGCGCGAGCGCGAATCCGACTCCGAAATGGCACAGAGCCGTCCGTCTTTTCATAAAAGGGTAGGCGGCAAAAACCGCAACCGGAACCGGCGACAGATAAAACGCGGTGTCGCACAGCAGAAAGGCGGAAACAAAATAGACGGCAAGCCCCGATGCCGCGACCGCATACGCTTCAAACCGGGAGACCGCCCCGGACGGAATTTCCCTGTCTTTTGTTCTGGGATTTGCCGAATCAATTCCGCCGTCAATAATTCTGTTCATTGAAAGCGCGGCGGTTCTCGCTCCCGTAACGGCGGCAATCACAAGAAGCGCCGTCCGGGTGTCGGGAACCGCGCCCGCCGCCGCAACCGCGCCCGCCGCCACTATCGGAAGAGAAAACAGCGTGTGCTCAAACTTTACAAAAGAAAGGTATTTTTTCATCCGTCAGTTCAAAAGAGGTTTCAGAAATTTACCGGTCGCCGATTTCTTGTTTTTCGCTATCTGTTCGGGCGTTCCCTCCGCCACGATTGCGCCGCCGTTTTTCCCTCCGCCCGGTCCCAAGTCTATTATGTGCGCGGCGGTTTTGATAATCTCCGGATTGTGCTCAATCACCACGACCGAATTTCCGGCGGAAACCAGTTTTTCAAGCGTCATCAGCAGTTTTCTCACATCCTCCATGTGAAGTCCGATTGACGGCTCGTCCAGAATATAAAGTATGTTCCGCCCCGATTTTCCCGAAAGTTCACGGACTATTTTTATCCTCTGCGCCTCTCCGCCCGAAAGGGTTGTCGCCGGCTGTCCGAGTCTCAGATAGCCGAGTCCCACATCAATCAGTCCGTTCAGTTTGCCGGTAACGGCGGAGGAGTTCGAGAAAAACCGCGCCGCTTCGCTTACGGTCATATTCAAAATATCGTCTATGTTTTTCCCCAGCAGTTTTGAATCCAGGACTTTCCTTCTGAATCTTTTCCCCTCGCATTCGGGGCAAACCACCGAAACATCGGCGAGAAACAGCATCTCTATTTTTTGAACTCCCTCCCCTTCGCACACCTCGCACCTTCCTCCGGGCAGGTTGAATGAGAAATCGGACGGGGAGAGCCCGTTTTCCGCCGCGTCTCCGGAAAACGCCATGAGTTTGCGGACGGCGTCATACGCTTTGACATAAGTTACGGGATTGGAGCGCGAGTTTCTCCCGATGGGAGACTGGTCAAGCATAACGACATCGCTTATGTGTTCGGTTCCCCTGATTTCCCGGCATTTCCCGGCGACATAAGACTGTCCGCAAAATCTGTTGGCGAGTTCCTTGTAGAGAATATCCCTTATCAGCGAGCTTTTGCCCGAACCGGAAACTCCGGTTACGCAGACCAGCGTTCCCAGAGGTATGGAGACGTCCACATCTCTCAGGTTGTTTTCCGCCGCGCGGACGATTTTCAGCGTTTTCCTCCGGCTTGCCCCGTTTTTGCGAAGCGGGGCGTTGATGTTCTTTTTCCCGGACATATACATTCCGGTATGCGATTTCGGGGCGCATGAGGCGAGTTTTTCCGGCGCCCCCTGATAGACGACCTTTCCGCCGAGTTCTCCGGTTTCGGGACCGAGTTCAACTATGTGGTCGGACTCTTTTATTATGTCCATATCGTGCTCCACCACTATCAGGGTGTTTCCCCTTTCCCTGATTTTTTTGATTATTGACACCATGTTCCGGGTGTCCAGGGGGTGAAGCCCGACTGACGGCTCGTCCAGAATATAGAGTGTGTCCGTAAGCCCGGAGCCGAGTTGACATGCGAGACTCGCCCTTTGCGCCTCCCCTCCCGAAAGCGTGCGCGTGAGGCGCGAAAGGGTGAGGTATTCCAGACCCGCATCGTTCAGAAAACGGATGCGTTCCCGAATCTCTTTCAGAACATCCCCCGCCGGCGCCGTTTCGGTTTTGGAAAGTATTTTATGCGCGGAGTTTTCCCGGAAGAAATCCGCAATCTCTCCCACCGTCATATCGCATATTTCGCTTATGCCGAGACCGCCGATTTTTACCGCCGCCGCTTCCGGGCGGATTCTGCTTCCGCCGCACTTGCCGCACTTGACCGCCGAGCGGTATCGTGACAGAAAAACCCTTATCTGCACTTTGTAGATTTTCTTTTCAAGTTTTTTGAAAAACCCCATAATCCCGCCCGAAGCGATTCCGGTGCCGCCCTTTCCGCAAAAGACAGTCTCCCTTTCTTTCGCCGTGAGTTTTGAAAAGGGAACATCGGGATCTATTGAATTTTTCCCGGCAAGTTCAATCAGTTTTCTGCGGGCGAATCCGAAGGAAGGGCGGGAAAACGGCTCAACCGCTCCGCCGCGAAGACTTTTTGAGCCGTCGGGAACGACAAGAGATCGGTTTATTTCAAGTCTGTTTCCGAAACCGTTGCAGTTCCGGCACGCTCCGTGCGGGCTGTTGAACGAGAACATCGCCGGATAGGGCTTTGAAAAAACGTTTCCGCACTTTTCGCACGCAAGCCCTTTTGTGAACGAAAGCGGTTTTTCTTTTCCGATGCGGACGGTCGCGGTCGCGCTTTCCGAGAAAGCGGTCTCAACCGACTCCACTATTCTTGAGACCGATTTTTTCCCGATTTTGATTCTGTCAACCGCAACCTCGCATTGCGGCGGAAGTTCGGTGTTTTCATCAATCCTGACCGTTTCCCCGTTTTCGGTGAGAACTCTCAAATACCCTTTTTTCAGAAGTCTTGACGCGGTTTCATTTCCGCTTGCGGGGAAAAGTATGAGAGTGTTTTCTCCTTCATGCGATGAGACGAGCAGCTTTGCTATTGACTGGGGCGAATGCTCCGCCGCCTGTGCGCCGCAGTCGGGGCAGAAGACTTTGCCGGCGCTTGCGAACAGAAGTCTCAGGTAGTCGTAAATTTCCGTTGTTGTGCCGAGGGTTGAGCGGTTGTTTTTGACTTTGTTTCTGTTCTCTATGGATATTGACGGCGGAAGGTTTTCAATGGCGTCAACATCGGGGCGCTGAACTCTGTCCAGAAACTGCCTTGTGTAGGTGGAGAGGCATTGAATATATTTTCTCATGCTTTCGGCGTGTATGGTGTCCACCGCGAGAGACGATTTGCCCGAACCGCTGAGTCCGGTTACGACCGTAAAACTGTTTGCCGGTATTTCAACATTGATGTTTTGAAGGTTGTTTTCCCTTGCCCCCTTCACCAGCACGGGGCGTTTTGCGCTGTTTTTCATTTTCAGACCCGTCTTTGGAATGTAACTATAGATTTCAATTTGCCGTGTTGCAAAACTTCACGGGCCGGCTTTGCAAATGTTTAACTTTGAGTTTCAATGCCGGGGAGGGTTGAATGCCCTCACCTCCGTTCCCTTCCGGAGGGAGAGGAGGTTTTCTTTTCCAACTTTCTTTCAAGGTTGAATTGCGTTTTTCCGCTTGACACGCGGCTGTATCGCCAATATGCTTCCCGCTAATCGTTTTTACACCTTTTCAAGTTATGCCCGACAAAGACAGTTTTATCTTTACATCCGAGTCCGTAACCGAAGGACATCCGGACAAAATGGCGGACCAGATATCGGACGCGATTCTGGACTCCCTGATTGGCGGAGACCCGAACAGCAGGGTCGCCTGCGAAACCCTTGTTACCACGGGGATTGCTTTTATTTCGGGCGAAATAACAAGCGCAACTTCAATCAACATTCCGCAAACCGTTCGGGAAACCATAAAACGCATAGGATATACGGACAGCTCAATGGGCTTTGACGCGCAAACCTGCTCCGTTATTGTGGCGACCGATGTGCAGTCGCCGGACATCGCCGCGGGGGTTGATTCGGGACCGGACAAAGAACAGGGAGCCGGAGACCAGGGGCTTATGTTCGGCTATGCAAACAATGACACACCCCAACTTCTCCCCTTTCCGATTATGTGCGCGCACCAACTCTCAAAACGGCTTTCCGAAACAAGAAAATCCGGAACCCTGCCGTTTCTGAGACCGGACGGAAAATCTCAGGTAACGGTCAGATACGAAAACAAAAAACCCGTTGAAATAGACACCGTTGTCATCTCCTCGCAGCACTCGCCGGACACAGACAACAAAACCATATACGAGGGCATAGTGGAAGAGGTTGTGAAACCCGTCATAGACGGATCCCTCATTACGGAAAACACGAGAGTGCTGGTCAACCCCACGGGAAGATTCGTAATCGGGGGACCGATGGGCGATGTGGGGCTTACGGGAAGAAAGATAATCATAGACACCTACGGCGGATGGGCGCGGCACGGCGGCGGGGCGTTTTCCGGCAAAGACCCGTCAAAGGTTGACCGGAGCGCGGCTTACATGGCGCGCTACATAGCAAAAAATATCGTGGCAAGCGGGGTGGCAAAAGAGTGCGAAATTCAGATTGCATACGCAATCGGAGTTGCCGAACCCGTGTCCGTGATGGTCAACACATTCGGCACGGCGGCGGAACCGGAGAGCAGAATAGTGTCCGCAATCAGAGAAAACTTTGACTTGAGACCGGCGGGCATAATCAAAACCCTTGAACTTTTGAACCCCATATATTCACCGACCGCGGCATACGGACATTTCGGACGCGATGAAAACGGCGGTTGCTTTACATGGGAAAAAACCGATAAAACCGAGGAACTTCTTAAAAGTCTCGGCAAATAAAAAAGGAGAAAAAATGAAAAACGACGTAAAAGACATCAAACTTGCGGGAAAAGGACAACTGAGGGCGGAATGGGCGGCTCAGCAAATGCCGGTTCTTGAAAAAATAGAGCGGAAATTTACCGAAAAAAAACCGCTCAAAGGCGTGCGCGTTGCCGCTTGCCTGCATGTTACGACCGAGACGGGAAACCTTATGACGACCCTGAAAGCCGGAGGCGCGCAAGTGTGCCTGTGCGCGTCCAACCCGCTCAGCACTCAAGACGATGTCGCCGCGTATCTGGTGAAAAGAGGGATACCGACCTTTGCCGTCAAAGGTGAAAGTTCGGGCGTTTTCTACAAACACATAAAAGCCGTTCTGGGGGAAAAACCGCACATAACAATGGATGACGGCGCCGACCTTACGGCGGAAATCCACAGGGGCGCTCCCGGCTCATTCAAACACATCATCGGCGGAACCGAAGAGACGACCACGGGGGTTATAAGACTTAAAAGTCTGTCCGCTCAGGGGAAACTGAGATACCCGATTGTCGCCGTCAATGACGCGAAAACCAAACACTTTTTTGACAACCGCTACGGAACCGGACAGAGCACTCTGGACGGAATCATACGCGCGACAAATCGGCTGATTTCGGGAACCGACTTTGTGGTTGCCGGATACGGATGGTGCGGGAAGGGGCTTGCGATGAGAGCGAGGGGAATGGGGGCGAATGTCATCGTAACGGAGATTGACCCGTTGAAAGGGCTTGAGGCGAGGATGGACGGATTCAGGGTTATGCCGATGGGCGAAGCCGCTCCCCTCGGAGACTTTTTCTGCACGGTTACGGGGAATCTGAATGTGATAAGAAAAGAGCATTTCGTCAAAATGAAAGACGGAGCCATCGCATGCAATTCCGGGCATTTTGACGCGGAGATAGACCTCAAACAGCTCGCCTCAATAACGAAGTCCCGCCGCGGGATAAGGGACAATGTGGAAGAGCACACCCTGAAAAACGGAAAGCGGATCAACATTCTCGGCAAGGGCAGACTTGTGAACCTTGCCGCCGCCGAGGGGCATCCCTCAAGCGTTATGGACATGAGTTTTGCAAATCAGGCGTTGTGCTGCGAATACATCGCGGCAAACGCGGGCAAACTGAAAGCCGATGTTTATTCCGTTCCCGAAAAAATAGACAACAATATCGCCGATATAAAACTGAAATCGCTGGGAATACGGATAGACAAACTCACGGCGGAACAGAAAAAATACCTGAGTACATGGGAAGCGGGCACTTAAAACTTGTTGACAGTTTCTCGCCTGAGACGCTGGACGCTTTCAGGGGCTACCTGACGGTGGTTCAGGGGCTTTCCGAAAACACAATCAAAGCGTACTGCTCCGACATGGAAAAGTTTATATCGTTTGTGAGGAAAAACTCCCCGCAAACCGACCTGTCCGATGCCGGACGCGGCGCGGTCGCGGATTTTATCGTTTCACTGAGAGACAGGGGAGCGTCCGCGCGGACGGCGAACAGATGCATATCTTCGGTGAGAAAGTTTTACAAGTTTCTGGCGAGTGAAAACGCCGCCGGTTCCGACCCCACCGAAAATATTCCGACACAGAAAACGTCCGCGCCCCTGCCGAAAGTTCTTTCGCTTGAGAATGTGGAGAAAATCCTTGACGCCCCGATGCTCAAAGATGACGGAAAACCGGAAACCGTGAGGGATTCGGCGATACTTGAAGTTTTCTATGCGACCGGCGTGAGGGTGTCCGAACTTGCGTTTCTCAGTCTCAACGGGCTTCACATGGACCACGGATACATAATGGTTCGCGGCAAGGGAGACAAGGAGCGTCTGATACCTCTGGGCGGAAAGGCGCTTGAAAAAATTGACCTGTATCTTTCCGGCGCGAGAGACCTGCTTTTAAAAGGCGCGCAATCCCCGTATCTTTTTGTTTCAAGAAGGGGAAAACCGCTCACAAGGCAGGGATTGTGGAAGATGATAAAACTTTATGCGCTAATCGCCGGAATAACACAGAACATCAGCCCGCACACGATGAGACACTCTTTTGCCACCCATCTGCTCAACAGAGGGGCGGACCTCAGAACAATACAGATGCTTCTGGGACATTCTGATATTTCAATCACTCAGATATATACTTTTGTTGACAGCGGGAGGTTGAAAAAAATCCATGAGCAGTTTCATCCGAGGGCGTAGCGGTGTCTTTCGACCCCTTTTACCTTGCGATTAATGTGGTCGCCATTCTGCTTGTGCTGACGGTGCATGAGTTCAGCCACGCTTTTGTCGCGGACTCTCTCGGAGACGACACGGCGCGAAGAATGGGGCGGCTTACCCTCAACCCTCTGGCACACCTTGACATTCTCGGAACGCTGCTGATGTTCATTGCGTCTTTCGGATGGGCGAAGCCGGTTCCGGTCAATCCCCGCAATCTGAGAAACCCGAAAACCGAAATGATATACATAGCCGCCGCCGGACCGCTTTCAAACCTTCTGACCGCCATTGTCGCGGGGTTTGCGATAAGGTTTATTCTGGGGTTCGGAGCGGGGGGTTTTCTTGACTCTTCGGCGGGAGTTTTCACCGTCAGTCTGCTGTTTCCGCTTATGACATACAGCATCGCGCTTGCGGTTTTCAATCTGATACCGGTTCCCCCGCTTGACGGTTCAAGGATTCTCTACGGAGTTCTCCCGCAGACGGCGGCGGATTTTTACGCGCGTTTTGAAAAAGTCGGAATCCTTGCGCTGTTCGCGCTTTTTATATTCGCCGGACACGGATTTATGCGGGTTATCTGGACGCCGGTAAGAGAGTTGAGCGTTCTGCTTTCCGGAGTGCCGGGAGCTTTTTAGGGAGTCGCGCGATGACGGGAATTGAGCAGAAAAAACTGACCGGGAAAACGGAAGGCGGTTTCTACACGGTTGACATTGACGAGTTTGAGGGACCGCTTGACCTTCTTATCCTGCTTGTCAAAAAAAACGAAATCAACATATACGATATTCCGGTGGCGGAAATATCGGAGCAATACAACCGGCACTTGAGTCTGATTGAAAAGCGCAGTCTTGACGCCGCGGGCATGTATCTTCCGCTTCTTGCGGAACTCGGGCTTATAAAGTCAAAAACGCTTCTGCCGCAGCCGCCGGAGGAAGAGTCCGAAGAGGGGGTTGACCCGCGCATGGAGCTGGCAAGGCGGCTTGTCGTTTACGAACGGTTCCGCGATGTCTCGGCGTCAATGACCGCCATGAGTCTGCTCGGCAGGGATGTGTTCACAAGAGGAATCGGGTATCGGGAGGAGTTCGGCGACCCCGAGCTTGACACGGAAGTCGCCGCTTCGGGAATATGGACGCTTATAACTTCACTGTGCGAGATGAGGGCGCGGATAAACGAAAACGACAAGGAAAACATAACGCTCACCATAGACCCCGTTTCAATAGAGCAGCGGCTTGCCGAAATACATGAAAAGATAAGGGAAAAGGGTGTCATAGAGGATTTCAACATGCTTTTTGAAGATGAAAAGCCGTCAAGAAGCATGGTAGCCGTTTCTTTTCTGGCGGTTCTTGAGTTGGCAAAAAAAGAGGTTGTGCGGCTGTTTCAGAAAAAGCCGTTCTCTTCAATAAAACTTCTATACTCGGAGGAAAACAAGGATGGAGAAGAGCCGGATAAAAAGAGTGATTGAAGCGCTGATTTTCACATCGGAGTCGCCGGTCAGCGCGTCGGGTTTGAAAAGCGGACTGCCGGAACTTGCGTCCGAAGACGCCGATGCGATTCTGGGGGAACTGACGGCGGAATGGGGCGGGCTTGAGCGGGCGTTTGAACTTGTGAAGGTTGCGGGCGGGTATCAGTTCAGAACGAAAAAGGAATACGCCGGAGAGGTGGTAAGGTTCAACAAGAAAACAAGAAAACTGCGCCTCAGCAAAGCGGCTCTTGAGGTGCTTGCCATATCGGCATACCAGCAGCCGCTCACAAAAGCCGATGTGGAGGAGATTCGCGGCGTGGAATCGTCCGCGGTGGTCAACCTTCTGATGGAAAGGGGGCTGCTTGAAATATGCGGAAGAAAAGAGATTCCCGGCAGACCGTTTCTCTACAGAACGACAGCCGCGTTTCTTGAAACTTTCGGCGTTGACAAACTTTCGGAACTTCCGACCCTGAAGGAGATTGAGGAGATAGAAAAAGACCTCGGAGCTCAACCGCCGTTTCCCGAACGCAAAACCGGCGCCCCCGCCGCATCGGATTCGGACGGCTCGGGCGATTCAGAAACCGGAGACGGCTCCGAGGATTCTTGACTCTTCGGCGCGCATCCTTTCGCCTTCTTTTTTCTTTTTGTGAGTGTGCCCCGCAAGGTGGCAGACGCCGTGAACGACAAGTCTTTTTATCTCTTCGGGCAGAGTGACGCCGTAAATGGCGGCGCGTCTGCGGGCGGTTTCAAACGATATTACGACATCGCCAATCAGTCCCTCTCCGTTCTGCTCAAAAGAGAGAACATCGGTTGTCCTCGCAATTTTTCCGTAAACGCGGTTCAGTTCCCTCATCTCTTTATCGTCAACCACCGCGACGCTCAGTTCGCCTTTGAGCAAAAGAAGTCCGGCGGCTTTGCGGGCGCACAATTCCATCAGTTTCAGATACCGCCCGCCGGTCCGTCCCGTTCTGTCCACGACCGAGACGGACGCTCCGTTTTTTATTTCCGTTTTCTTCAAAACCGCACGCCTTTTCCCGTAACGCCTGACAATACTATATAATCTGCCAATCGTTATGTCCTCTTCATTTCAGAAACATCTCCCTCTGGTGGCGATTGTGGGAAGACCCAATGTGGGCAAATCAACCCTGTTCAACCGCCTTGCCGGAGTGGACAAGGCGATAGTGGAGAGCGTCCCCGGAGTTACAAGAGACAGGATATACGCCGATGTTAAATGGAACGGCAGGGGTTTTGCCGTGGTTGACACCGCCGGGCTTGAGCCCCTCGGCGGAAGCGCCGGAGAGCCGGGCGCGAAAGAGCAGGCGGAGATTGCCATTGAGGAAGCCGACCTCGTAGTGATGCTTGTCAACGGAACTGAAAATCCCGTCCCGCAGGATGAGGAAATCATGCGGATTTTACGAAAGAACGGGAAAAAGGTTTTCTGCTTTGCGAACAAAATAGACCATGCCAAACACGAGCGGCTTGTTGATAATTTTCATTCCCTCGGAGAGTTGAAGACGGGGGGAATCTCCGCCCTGCACGGGCGCAATGTCTGGGAGCTTCTTGACGATATTGTTGAAGCGCTTCCCCCGGCTTCTCCGGCGGAAACCGCAGAAACCGCCGACCCGCCGATACGGATCGCCATTCTGGGAAAACCCAATGTCGGCAAGTCAACGCTTGTTAACTCCATACTGAAAAGCGACAGAATGATAACAAGCCCGATTCCCGGAACCACGCGCGATTCCGTCGATATTCCGTTTGAATACGGCGGACGGAGGTGTGTGATAACGGACACGGCGGGAGTGCGCAAAAGAGCGCGAATAGACGACTCGGTTGAGCGGCTCTCAACTTTGAGGGCGATAAGAAGCATAGCCTCATGCGATGTGGCGGTTCTTATGATAGACGCTTCCCTCGGTCCCTCCCGGCAGGATACGCGCCTTGCGGCTCTTGTGGAAGACAGGGGCAAGTCCGCCGTTATCGTCCTCAACAAATGGGACCTCGCTCCCGAAAGCGTCTCTCAGGTGAAAGACATTGCGGAGAAGACGATTGAGCGGCTGGGGTCGCTTCATTTTTCGCCCGTGGTGAAGCTTTCCGCCATCAGGGGGAGCGGGATTCGCAAACTGTTTGACAGCGCGCGGAAGGTTTCCCTGTCTCACGAAAAGAGGATACCGACAAGGAAACTGAACGACTTCCTTCAAAAAGTCGTCCCAAGCGGCCCCTCGGTTTTCAGGGGACGCGAACTGAAGGCGTATTATATGGCTCAGGTGCGCACAAAGCCGCCGGGTTTTGTTATTTTCACAAACTCCGCCGGCGTCGGAGTTCCGGCGCACTACTCAAAATACATTGAGCGCCGCATCAGGGAGGAGTTCGGTTTTGAGGGCTCGCCGATACGCATTTTCTTTCGGGAAAGAGAGCGGAGAAAATAACGGGTTACATTTCCGCCGCTTCAACAAGAACGGACTGAATTTCCGCGGTTTTCCGCCGGGCGGAATAAAGGTTCACGGCGCGCCGCCTTCCCGCCGCTCCCATGGATTTTCTCAAGCCCTCGTTCTCCGCGAACTTGCGGACGCTCCCGGCCATGTGCGCGGTGTCTCCCGGAGGGCTTAAAATTCCCGTTACACCGTCTTCAACCGACTCCTCTATTCCGCCCACCTTGAAGCCCACGACCGGAATTGCGAAAGACATCGCCTCTATTACCGCTCTGGGAAACGGGTCGGGGTAGTTGGACGGCATAAGGAATATGTCAAAATCGGCGAGACATGCGGCGACATCCTTTCTGAATCCGGTAAACACAAAGCGGTCTGAAATTCCCATCCGCTCCGTCATCTCCCTCAAAGCGGAAAGGTGGTTTCTGCCGAAAAATCCCGGAGTGTCTCCCACAATCACGAACTTTGTTTTCTCTCTCAAATCGCCGTCCCGCAAGAGCGCCCCGGCGACCTCTATCATGTGTTCATACCCTTTTCGCGGAACCACTCTGCCCGCGTTTCCTATTAAAACCGTGTCCGGGCTGACGGCAAACTGTTTTCTCAAAGCCCCCGCGCGTTCGCCCGCCGGGTCAAAATCTTCCGGGTCAACCCCGTTGTGTATGACGCACACCTTGGGATTGTCGCCGAACTGACGGGCGGTTGCGTGCGAAACGCATATTATCTTTCTGACCGGGGAAATACCGGCGAGGCGCACCATCACGAACCGCAGAAAGCGGGTCTGCTGTATGTTTCTCACATGCCACACAACGGGACACCCGTGAATTGCGCCGATAAAAGCGCCGGTGATTTTCGCTATCGTTCCGTTGCAGTGTATCAAATCTATTTTATGCTCCCTTATCACCCGCTTGAATGTGAAGACAAGGGCGGCTATGCGGACGATATTGACAACGGCGTAAAATGTTTTCAGAAGCGCGGTGGAAATTTCCCCGAGCGCGCCGGAGCTCCGGCAAAGACCGCTTGGAACGACCCGCTCAAACTGCGGACGGAAAAGCCCGTCGGGAAAGCGGTCGTCAACAATCACATCGCGGTAAATTCCCTCCTCCCTGAGCCGGTCGGAAAAGATGTCGTCTCTGGGAATCAGCACAAACGGGCGTATAACCTTTCTGTCAAGGTGCTTCAGTATGTAGAAAAGACTTCTTCCGGGACCTCCGTCACGAACGGAGTGGTTGATAAACAGAACCCTTGTCTCGCCGTTTGTGGATGCCATATTTTTGTCTCCGGCAGTCGGAAAAACCTAAACTTAACACACAAAGGGCGGCGGGTATATTGCGCTTGTCCGTTCCGGTCGTTACAATAGCCCATTCTTCAGGCGGAGTTTTTAATGTCCACTTCCACAACCGACAAATTGGCGAAAGATTCATCTTCGGACACCCCGGAGTTTATATGGTTCAACGGCTCCCTTGTTCCGTGGGAGAGCGCGAATGTCCATGTTCTGACACACACCCTGCACTACGGGATGGGTGTTTTTGAGGGCATAAGGGCTTACAGGGGCAAAACCGGCAAAACCGCCGTTTTGAAACTGAGCGCTCACATAGACAGGTTTTTCATGTCGGCGCACATAGCGGGAATTGAGATTCCGCACACAAAAGACGTCATACGCAAAGCGGTTTTTGAGGTTCTTAAAAAAAACGGACTTAAAGAGGCGTATATCCGTCCCATCTCTTTTCTGGGCAGAGGTTCAATGGGGCTTCAGCCGCGAGACAATCCCGTTGACACCGCCGTTGCCGCGTGGAGTTGGGGCGCGTATCTCGGGGAAGACGGCTTGAACAACGGCATCAGGACAAAGGTCTCATCGTTTACGCGAATGCATGTCAACTCTTTTATGACAAAGGCGAAAATTTGCGGCAACTATGTCAACTCCGTTCTGGCGAAGCAGGAAGCCATTCAGACGGGTTTTGACGAAGCTTTGCTTCTGGATGTGGAGGGCTATGTCGCCGAGGGAAGCGGGGAAAACATTTTCACCGTTCGTGGCGGGCTGATTAAGACTCCTCCGCTGACTTCCGCGCTTGAGGGGATAACGCGCGGTTGCGTGATGCGGCTTGCCGAAGACGAGGGCATGAAGGTTGAGCAGCAGCGGTTCACAAGAGACGAACTATACAGCGCCGACGAGGTTTTTCTGACCGGCACGGCGGCGGAAATCACTCCGGTGCGAGAAGTGGACAACAGAAAAATCGGTTGCGGAAAGCCCGGGGAAATCACAAAGAATCTTCAAAAAGCGTTTTTTGAAATCACGCGGGCGGAGAACGGGAAGTATGGGGACTGGCTTGAGGTGGAATGAAACTCCATTTTCCGAACAGCGCCAGCCTTCAGAACATAGAAGGATTTATACGAAAATACTCTCCCGACAAATGAATATATTGTGTTTCAAAACTGTAACAAATCAGTCAAGAGAATGATTGAAACGGTTGTCCAATATACATTGGAAGCATCTTATGACGAAGAAATCTCTCAAGTCCCCGATGTTAATCACCATTCCCACCCAACGAATCCCTGAGCGTCGCCGTTCTGTTAAACACAAGTTTTTGCTCCGTTGAGTCTTCATCAACGGCGAAGCATCCCTTTCTTTTAAACTGAAAAACCTCGCCCGCTTTTGCGTCTTTCAAAGACGGCTCAACGAGAATGTCCTTTACAATCTCAAGAGAGTCGGGGTTTATCAAATCCCTCAAAGCTGTTTTGTGACATTGGCCTTCAGAGCGCTGACCACTTGCCTCCCGTCAACGCCATCGAATAGACGGCTGTCATGAACAAGGAAACGGGGACCGATCCCACGGTTCGCGCAAAGCCGCATGACCATCATGTCGAAGCAGGGTTCACCGTTCATCGCCGACGATGATCTTCCACACTTGTTTGTAGTCTTCTCCGGACAGGTGAGCATTGTCGGGGCGGGCGCGGTTCCAAGTCTCAATATCTGCGTCAGCAAGAAATTGGCGAACCTTCTGGATTCCCGCTTTGTCTTCGCCTGCTGGTGCATTCTGATAGTGCTTGCCCATGCGCTCTGCAATGGACCGCGGAACACCGTTCATGCGCATGAGCACACCCTCCTCAGTTTTTACCCCGTGATAGATCATCGCGGGCAGGAGATCTATCGACCGCTTCTGTTCAGGTGAGAGTGTCTCGAAATTAATCCCAGACAATCGGCTCAGCGCCGAAAGGCCCCATGTGCCGTTGTTGGCGAGATTTCGGTAGATGGCTCGGCACGCATTGGTGATTGCATGAGTGACATCTCCATTGTCTTGGAAATACGCGGTCGCAATTTCCTGAATACTCCTTCCCTCCACCCAATCTTTGGTGATTTGCGCAAGTTGGTGATGGTCAGTGCCGGGCGTCGTGAGTTCTTTCAAATTACGTGCAAGCTGGGGGATGCGGAGCATGATCCCATAGAAATCGGCCATTCCACCAGCGTTGCCAAAAAGTCTCTCACCGGAAAAATCCTCCACGGTAACTTCACGTTCCAAGGATCGGATGCCCTGCAGCGCACTGCCGACACCTTCGAACGAGAAGCCTGTCATGTCCGCCATGGCCACCTGACCGGGATTCGCCGAGATTTTCCGGGCGTACTGCTTGGTTGCTTCGAGCAGCTTTTGTGCGCGTGCACGACCAGCTGGATCTTCTTGCAGGACTCGGTAGCCGTAGGTGTTGCGCAAAGACAGCTCCGCGCTCGATAGCACTTGCTCCAGATTGTCGATCTCATGGACGAGATGGTTCACGTAACAACGAAAATCCTCCCACTGCTCGTTTTGAATTACGGCTACGAGTTCATCAGGAGATTGCGCGGCATCCAACTCAGCCACGACCGTAACCAAGCGAGAGACCAACTCGCCCGTAGCTTTTTTCACATATTCAACGATGTCGGCTGGACGGTTGGCTTCGGCGATGCCGACGACGCCCACGCTGTCTTGGTTCATCCGCCCGGCACGTCCTGCGAGGTTCCAAAACTCTCTCGGGTGCATCTCGACGTCGTATAGGTATCGGTTGGTTGCCAAGAACACCGAGGACACCGGGAAGTTGATGCCCTGCGCAATCGTGGTCGTGGCGCATAACACGCGAAGGTCGCCCTCCTCCGCAAGCCACTCGACAAGCGTTCTCACCTCGTCGGAAAGGGCTGCGTGATGCACCGCCACGCCGCGTGCAAGCATGCCGATCAATTCGAACTCGGGACTGATTTCGGACGCCAAAAACTTCTGCACAAGTTTAACCCGATAGGATAGTTCATCACTCTCAGGCAGCTTCTTCGCCGCTTCACGCGCCATCGACCACGCCGCTGGGATTGTTCTCCCCACGGCGATACTCGTGCCGCGCGCCGAGAAAACGGTCGCCATTGCGGCTGCCTGGAGAGCGAATCCCTGCTGCTCTCCATTGGCCTTGATCAACTTGGATTTCGCCACATCGAGCGGCTTGACTCCGCCCACCGGATGCTGCCCTGCCAGATGGATTGTTCCCGGCGTGGTAACCAGTGTTTGATACTGCAGCTTCCATCCGGCTCTCTGGCTGGTATCGGCTTCGGCTCGGAACACTCCCACGATGCGTTCGTTGGGCTTCCAGACGCTGGTGCCGATGCTGATAGAGCGGCCGCCCTTTGTGTCGTTGGCGAGCCATCGCGCCAGCGCATCCGCCCGCTCCACGAATGGCATCAAGAGGAGGAAATTCGCTCGCGTGCTCTCCTGCTTGACGGTGGCCAGCAGCAGTTCGATGCGCATTCCACGCTGTTCGCTTTCCATGTTGTGGGCCTCATCCAACACAAGTAATGCGAGCGGACGTGGCACCTTCTTGTTACGGATCACCAACTGGAGTTTCTCCGGTGTCGCCACCAACACATCAAAGCTGCGAGCGTCACCTTGCCCCGAGGCGGAGAGCATTTCATCTTCAATGGCGTCGATTTCCACCGCACCAGTCAGTTGCTCCACGCGGATGCCGATAGGAGTGAAATCCCGGCGCAAGCGTCGGGTGATCTGCGCGCTGAGGGCGCGGGTCGGCACCACATAGGCCACCCAGCCACCATCTTCGGCGAACTGGTTCAGCGCCTGCAGGATTCGGAACTGGGCCAGCAACGTCTTGCCGCCCGAGGTTGGCAGGTCGACAACCACAGCGGTCGCCGCCTGATCGAGCAGTCCCTGCTCCTGCAATGCGGCTCGTTGCGGTGGGAGCAGCTCAAACATTGCCTGCTTCTTTGTTGTGGACCCAACGAAGCGTGTGACCCGTGAATTGATCCCGTGGGCGACCCACCAGAGGGAACCGGCGACCATCTGTCGGGAGGTGGCATGCAGCCAACGCATGAGCACCTCGAGCTGGGCATCACCTCCGGCTGCGGCGGCATCCGTTGCCGCTTCGAAATGCTTGTCGAGCTGGGCATTGATGCCCCTTGGTTCGCCTTGAAGGACGTATTTGGCGAGTAGCTCGGTGGCCTTGGCCCAATTGTAGAAGGCGATCAGCCGTAGCGCCATTGCCCGGTCCTGCATGTTGGAACCGTTATCGAGTGAGGGTTTCTCGAACTGTTGCTGATCTTCGCGCAATCCGGCTATCGTCTCATGAATACGGTCGAGGTCGTCCCAGCCTTTCTTTCGGAAGAGTCTCACCCAGCAATCGAACAAGCGATACAGCAGGCGATCATGCCAAGGTTTATCTGCCACGGAAGGTTCCGTGATGGATTCCGGGTTCTCTGTAAACCAACGCCGGATATCGGACCAGCGGTCACCGCAATACGCTAACCCCGCCAGATGAAGAACGTGAAAAATGCGCTCTTCGACTGGTTCAGGGACAGAAAACAGCCGGCGTAACTCAAACGTTCGCCAGGCGCCTGCGACGCACTGCTTGCGCAGGTCGTCCTCATCACGCGAAAGGTTCAGGAAGGCAGGCAGGCCTTCAATCGCGGCCATCTCATAGGCGAGAGCGAGACGGTGGAGAAGATCCTGGTCGCTCGCCCGCTCTTCATAGGACAGGCGCATTTGCCCCCCAACCGCCTTCGCGACAAGGCGCGCATTGGCGACCTCGAGCCCGTGATCCCGTTCTTCGGCACCGATGGCGAGCACGGCCCAGTGGTTGTCCACGAAAGCGATGGTTTCCTTGTCCAGACTCATCGGGCACCTCCTTGCCGACGGACGGCCACGACCTGAGCGCCTAAGGTGGCGATCCTGCCTTGCGGGAGATAAATGCCCAACAGTTCGATCACGGTGGCGCCAGGACAGTCGCGCCCCAGAGCTGATACGCGCGCCCTGAGGTCGTCCTGATGCGGGGCCACATCGCGAACCAGAAGGCCGAAAATCCTCACTTCGCGGGGATCGCGAAGATACACGCCCGCAGCAGATTGGTAGTGTTCCCGCCAAGTGCTCTGCGCGGCGCGGTGACCAAGGTACTTGATCAGATCATCCCGAATGGTCTTGCAGTCCCGAAGATCTTCCAACTGTTGTTTGAGTCCGTGGCGGCCATAGGCGGCACTTGGAGGGTAGGCGCTCTCCGTAGATGTCTTTACTTCGCCAAACGCGAAGCGCTCTATCTGACCGTCGCGCTGAAAGCCGACCAAGTCCGCGCCCGGAAGACTGGAACCGCGCTTGCGCTCATCTCGGCCATCGGGCCATGGAAAATGGCAGTCCTTGTTTGCCGTGAGGTAACACTCTGCCAACGCTTCGCCCACGCGCCAATCTTCCGGATCGCGCGCATTGTTCAGGAGTGCGTCAAGATTCTCCTGCGCAAAATTGGTATCCGCTACGCTGCCAAGGAGGTTGGCGATCTCGTCATTGCCCGCGTCGTCAAACACCACCGCAGAAACGGGCCCCGATAATGCTGCATCGAGATCGCCCGCAGACACGCCCAAGCCCTTACCCGTAACCGGAGGCGTTCCCATTGTGTAGTGTTCCGTGACGTGCATGGTTTCTACTTTCCAGAAATCAGATTGGAATGCAATGCGCGGTATAATCTATTCCCTGATAAGCAATTACGAGACATCATACCTTGCCTTCCTGTTTTATGGCGGCGAGCAGTTCGTCAAAGTAGTCCCAGCCGCCGGGGTTTTTTAGGCGTTCGTCGTCCATGACGAAGCCTTTGATCAGGTATTCCTTGAGATGGCTGCTGGCCCACTGGCGGAACTGCACGCCGCGCGGGGAGCGGACGCGGTAGCTGATGGCGAGGATGAGGTCAAGGTTGTAGAGATTGGTCTTGTAGCGCTGCCCGTCGGCGGCAGTTGTCAAGGATTCCTTGACAACTGATTGCTCATTCAATTCGCCGTCCTCAAAGATGTTTTTGGTGTGGAGGCTGATGTTCTGCTTGGTCGTCTGAAAGAGTTCGGCGATTTCAATCTGGGTGAGCCAGGCCGTCCGGTCATCCACCCGGAGATCAGGCGTATCTCGCCATCATCGGAATTTGCGCTTTTTCCCATGAGTTGATTGTCCGGCTTTTGTATGTTCTGGTTGATAAACGATTATAACTTGACGGTCTGCGCTTCTCTACACCAACAGCCTAACGGAAGGGGCATTCTTGTTTCCCTTTTATTGTAATACCCCATCATAGCCTCGTATTGTCTCTGTTTAACCCTATTTGTCTGAAAGCACACCTTCAACGGAGCGGAACTCTTCAAGTGCCACTTCCAGTTGCTCGACGATCTCCGTCGCCAGAACCTCCGGGGGTGGCAGGTTCTCGGTATCTTCCAGCGAGTCATCCTTCAGCCAGAATATATCCAGATTGGTTTTGTCTCTGGCGATCAATTCCTCGTAGCTGTATGCACGCCATCGCCCTTGGGGTTTATCCTCAGACCAGGTGGCTTTGCGCTTGCGGCGGTCTTTCGGCTTGTATAACGCAACAAACTCATCAAAGTTCCCCTTCACCAGCCGCCTGGTCCTCAGCGTCATGTGTATATTGGTGCGGAAGTCGTAAATCCACAGCTTTTTGGTCCAGGCGGTTTTGGCGGCGGGCTTGGCATCGAAGAAGATCACATTTGCCTTGACACCCTGGGCATAGAAGATGCCGGTGGGCAGGCGCAGCAAGGTGTGCATGTCTGTACGCTCCAGCAGGTTTTTGCGCACGGTTTCACCGGCGCCGCGTTCAAACAGGACGTTATCGGGCACCACCACGGCGGCCTTGCCGCTGATCTTGAGCAGGTTGGCGATGTGCTGCACAAAGTTGAGTTGCTTGTTTGAGGTGGTGGCCCAAAAATCCGCGCGCTCAATCGTGAGCTTTTCCTGTTCCTGCCTGCCGGTTTTCTCGTTGATCACGGTCACAGAGCTTTTTTTGCCAAAGGGCGGATTGGCCAGCACCATGTCAACCCTGTTATTGCCGACTTCCCTGGCCAGGGCATCGTTGGTGATGATCGGGCATTCATCGCCGCCGATGCCGTGCAGGTACAGGTTCATCGCGCACAGGCGCACCACACTATCGACAATGTCGGTGCCGCGTAAAGCAGATTCTTTGAGATGGCGGCGTTCTTTTCTGGACAGGGTCGGGCTGGCAGCCATGTAATCATGAGCGGCCAGCAAGAAGCCGCCGGTGCCGCAGGCGGGGTCGGCGACGGTGTCAGCGGGTTTGGGTTGCATTACTTCCACTATTGCCTGAATCAGCGGGCGCGGGGTGAAGTATTGCCCGGCGCCGCCTTGTACATCCTGAGCATTGCGCTCCAGCAGGCCCTCATAGATATCGCCCTTTACATCGGCGGACAGAGTGGACCATTGCTCCTTCTCGATCATCTTGATCAGGCGTTCGAGCTTGGCCGGGTCTTGAATCTTGTTCTGTGCCTTGCGGAAGATGGCGCCCAGCATGCCGCCTTCCTTGCCGAGGTTTTCCAGGGTGTGGCGGTATTGCAGTTCCAGGTCGTCGCCATCCAGCTTGACCAGTTTGTCCCAGGAGTATTTATCGGGCACTTTGATTTGCTGGCCGCCTTGCTCGCGCTCATCGGCCATTTTTAGGAAAATCAGGTAGGTGATTTGTTCGACATAGTCGCCGTAGCTGACGCCGTCGTCTCGGAGGACGTGAGCGTAGTTCCAGACTTTGTTGGTTATTTCTACTGATGACATGCTTATCTGTTGCCTTTCTTTTGGGCAATCTGTCTATTTTTAATGTCATTCACTACAGCAACGAGAGCATCTAAATCTTCTTTGAGATCTTGGGGTGATGGAACAGATGAATTTCTGCCTGAAGATGAATCGTGTGCATCACAATTATCACAACATTTCTGATATAACCTAACAATCTCGTCATGTTCAGCCTGTGTAAAACCTATGGCTTTCTTAAGATGGTGAATTCTTATCCAATCGGTATAGCGCTGAACTGTGCCGTTAAAAACACAATCTTGAATAACTCTTTCAATGGTAGCCCGAAGTAGGCTGTATTCATTCCTCATAGGATTAGATAAATCATCATTTGGATATGGCCCCCACCTTTGCAATAAACTCCTTTGTGTTTTGTAGTGTTTATCGATTCTATCCTCAAATGATTTGTGTATCCACGGCAAACCTTCTTTAACTAAACCTACTTGGGCAGTACCTGATGTATCAGTATGCCATTCAAGGTGCTGTACAAGGTGAGGTACATTATTTTGTTTCAACCGTGATGTTAGTTCTGACAAAAATACTGTATCATGTGTAAAGATTATCACCTGTCGTTCCATTGCCTCATCAACCAATCTTTGTGCGACACATTGTCGACGAGAGTCATCCAGTGATGACACTGGATCATCGAAGACTATCCCCCCTTTATGATTACTCAATCTTATTTCCGCCAAGAACGCACCTAGTGCTATCGCCCGTTGCTCTCCTTCACTTAGCACTTCATTTAGATTGATTGAGACTGGCAAATCCAAAATAAGCTTATGCAATACTTTTCCTTTCTCAATGCGATCTTTGAGTTTTGTCTTAATATGAGAAATGTTCAAAGATTGGAATTCTTGATTAAGTGCATTTTCTAATGACTGTGTAACCGCCTCGCTTGCTAACTCTTTTGCTTTATCAGATATGGATTTTGTTCGTAAGTCTTTCTCGCAATTGCCTAGTTTAGTTTTTAGCTTTAAGCCATTTATCACATCAATTACAGTCTGAAGTCTAGGTGCCAAGTTTACTCTGGCTCTTATCTCTGACTGCTCTTTTTCTAATCTAATTTTCTCTTTGTTATCTGCCGCTTTCTCAAAATCTTCTGCCTGTTTAGTTAAATTCTCAATAATTTTCTTCAAATCATCTCTTGGGTCCATCTCTAGAATTGGCTGATTTGACCAACCATGAGTTTTTAGCGCATTGGTAATCCAAGTACGTAATTGTTCAATCTCTGTTTCATATTTAACAATTTTTCCGTTGATATTTTGGTCAATTTCTAAAAGTTCTTCTTTTAATTCCTTGTCCATATTAAATGACAAATTTTGATTTCTAATTCCTTTGCTGGCATTTTCTCTTTCTTGTTTCTTATCCTTCGCAAGTCTCGCTGTATCCTCCAATAGATATTGTTCAAACCTCTTTAGTCGGCCTTTTGACTCCTCATTCAGTTCACGTTGACACAAAAGGCATTTTGAACCTTCTTCTACATTTGGATATTCTTTGCCTGGATACGCCACTTCTGTTGAATATTTTCTTGCTGATTCAAAAAATATCTTCCATAAAGAATCACCTGTTCCATCCAATAAAGCTTCTCCAGCTCGAAAATTTACCGCTGCTATTTTTTCTGCCTCGATAGCAGACTCCGCATCATTGTCAATGCGCTTTATCTTGTTAATCGCTTCATCTTTTACCCACGCCTGAGAGGTATCAATTTTTCCGACCAGACCCGAAATTCTCTGTGAAAACAGCTTTATAGAACTCGCCTTCTTCTTCGGATCCGATTCTTGTAGTGTTTCATCAAGCTCTCCTAATCGTTTTTTCTCATCTGCATCTAATTCAGCTAAATTTTTGAATTGCTCAACATCTGATTTATGGCTAATATTTTTGATTAACTGACCTACAGTTGTTTCATTCACTAAATCAACAAAGTGTTCTTTATTTGCATTAATTGCATTTTTTTCAGCAGACAATCTTCTACTCAATTCGGGCAACACTTTTTGGCTTAGGTTCTCAACAATGTCCAAACCATAAGGAAGATAGGCGGCTTCTTGCTCGTTATCTAAATAAGCTCTTGCACACTTAGAATCAAAAACTGCAATCGTAGATAACTCAGATGGAGCAACTTTATCGCGATTCCAAGATACTGACCTATTGTCGCCACTTACCTGTATGTCTAAAGTCGCCTTAGGGGTTGCTGTGAGGTCACTTCTATTGAAAGCATTCGTATGCAATTTTTCCTGATTATCTCGGGCTCTACATGCCTTTTTTAACACTCGAGCATAGCCAGATTTCCCGGATCCGTTACCACCATAGATAATAGACATGCCTGTCATAGAGAATTCGAGCTTTTGCTTATTTGCTATCCTGTTCACATGCTGCAAATCATATAAAGATTTCAGTACAATAGTTTCTTGCATATCGCTACCGTTTGGGAGATTATTTTTACTAAGAGCTACTGGCTGACGTTCTTGCTCATCTCTAACTCCATGAGCGTCTTTCATCATCGCATATAGATCATCAAAATCACTTTCATCCAATGATCCTTTTTCAAATAGTCGGCATACAGCATCGCACTGCCACGGAACTAATCTCTCATTTGACCATACAAGTATTTTCGTTAGTATATCCATAACATTAGCCTGTTACTGATAGTTTCCTGTGAAAGCGGCGACCAATACAGCTTGCTTATTTTTTTTTGATTTAACTAATTGATCATCTATAACTAAATCAAGTCTATCTGCATCAGAAAGCATTTTATCCACCAGCCCTACTATCTCCATTTGTTCCTCTAGCGGCGGTACTGGAAGAGGCATTTCAGCCATTGATTTAGTGTTGAAGTGTGTTAGTGCAACACCAACTTTCTCAGCAGCCACTTTGGTTTGTGTAATTGTATTCATGTAATATGCAGCGAGTTTTGGCATTACTAACCTTGGTTGTTTTACTATTACGAGATCTGAACAGTTTGCTCCTTTTAGATATCTAGGGATCACACAAGTAACACCTACGCTACCCGATCGCACTGTTACAATATCACCTGGATCTAACGAAGATTTCTGAAGTTTATCATTAAATTCCACTGATACAAATTTCAATCCTTTAGGGTCGTATCTGTTCTCACGGACATTTTGCGACCTTAGAAATGGCACACCCTTTTCAATATATTGGCTTTTCATTGGACCAACGTAGCCAACTGTAACCCGGTCACCAATCTGATCGAATGTAGCCCAACTCCATATTTCTGGTAAGTCATGTATTCTTTCAGTGTCTGGAATAATTGGCTTCTTGTATTTCCCCTTCCACACATCATCCTTAGGCATCTTGCCTTTGGCTTTGAATTTTTCGAGTTGTTGTTCTTCCCATTTCCGGCGGCGTTCTTTGAGGATGCGTTCGAGTAGTTGGGAGGCGGGTTCGAGTTTGTCTTTGTTGGCTTCGCGCCATTCTTTGGTCAGTTCGCCGGTGACGGCGGCTTTGAGGACGGATTGGCGGTATTGTTTGAGGAGTTGTTTGGCTTTTTGCAGGGCTTTGATGCCGGCGTCAATATGGGAGAAGAGTTCTTCGATTTTGGCGACAATGCATTTTTGTTGTTGGGGCGGGGCTATAGGTACTGGAATCTTTTTTAAATTTGATTGGTTTAGTTTTAGCCTTGTCGTTCCGCCTACAAACCCTTTGTATTGAAAATTGTTTAAGAAATGCAACAGATACTTGTTTGATGTGATCCTGCTTTTCGCTTTCAGAATATGGGCGTGGTTATTAACCCAAAATTTTCCATTGACCAAGTAAGCGACATTTTTAGACTTGTCAAAAAATGGCGCGCCGTCCTCGCCGATTAGTAAATGTTCCCCTTCAAAAATGAAGTCATCTATTACGTCAACTTGTCCGGTAGCGCCATAATAAGGATAAAGTTGGTTAAGAATCTTGCCTTCATTTCTGGTAGATCTTTCTTTGCTGTTTAATGGGATACGTCGTGAGTCTAAGATTTCGGCACAGTCTATAAGTGGTGCTGATACCCATCCGTCTGGCAGATTTCCTTGCGCTTTAGTTTCACTCATGCAATCAAATACCCATTCAATTCATCAATAATCGGCTTCAACTCATCCCCAAACAATTGCCTTGCCTTCAACACCCCACCCTCCTGATTAAAAGGCGTATACCCAAAGTCCTCTTCCGTCATCTCCGCATTCTGCGCGATCTGATCCTTGATCTTATTCAGCCATTCAAGCTGCTCCGGTTCAAACTCTTTTTCCTGTTGCATCAGCCAGATTTCAAACCGCTGCTCCACCAACTTATTAAACGGCTCCAGCACCTCACTCAAGCCGGTTGAAAATCGAATCAAGCTGACGATGTTGGTCAGCAACTCTTTCGGCGGTACGCCTTTAACCTTGTTTTTCTCCAACTGCGCGTAAGCCTTCCACACCTCAATCGGTGCCAGATTATAAGGCGGTTGCTGAATTTCATCGGCCAGTTTCTCAATCTGTTCATGGCTCAAGTGCCGCTGTCGATAAGGCCGCTGGTACATAAGCTGGATGGCATCCAGTTCATCCCGGTGGTCTTTGATGAATTGCCGCCAGTTGCTGACAAGCCCTTTGGCCCTTTCTTCGGTGTAACGCACCCGGTCATTGAGCACTGCGTCGGATGAGTCATCAATGATCTGTTCGGTATCCCGGCGCAGAGATTCAATCAGGTCTCTGAGTTCCGGATTATGGAAAGCATACATGAGCAGGTCGGCGCTGGGTTTGAAGGCGGCCTGTATGTCTTCGTCGGTGACTTCTTCTTTGCCGGTTCTGGCCTGAGCCGTGATGATCAGTGTGTCGTCTTTGGTGCCGTGAATCAGGTTGGCGGCGATGGCGGTGAGCGTGGCGGGTTCTATGAAGTGGTCGCCGAGTTGGTCGGCTACTTCCTTTGGTACGGACTGTTTGACGATCTCGTTGAGGTGCTTGCGCTGGTTTTCGTCCAGCTTTATGTCCAGCCGCAGCAGGCGGTTGCCGAGCGTGCGCAGGCTGTCACTGTGGCGGTCGCCTCTGGCGATTTGCAGCATGAGTTTTTCGGTGGGGATGCTGGGCCTGGATTCCAAAGTTGCGGATTCGGCCGTCTTGTCGTTTTCGGTGACCCCTATGCAGTCCACCAGCACAAAGCGGGTTTTGGCTTTGGCGTCGGGGGTGACTTTTCTCAGTTCGTCTTCGCTGAGCACGCGGGTGCCGCGGCCCTTCATCTGTTCGTAATAGGTGGGGCTTTTGACATCGCGCATGAACATGATGATTTCCAGCGGTTTGATGTCGGTGCCGGTGGCGATCATGTCCACGGTGACGCCGACGCGCAGTTGCGGGTCGGTGCGGAATGCGGCGATGGTGTTTTCGGCGGTTTGCCTGCCCACCTTGTAGGTGATTTTCTTGCAAAAGGTGTTGGATTCGCCGAACACTTCGCGCACGGTATCGACGATGCGGTCGGCGTGGTCGTCGTCTTTGGCAAAGATGAGGGTTTTGGGCAGCCAGTCGCCGGAGCGATTGGGGAAGATGTCTTCGAACACGCGCTCCTTGAAGGTCTGGATAATGGTGCGTATCTGGTTCGGGGCGATGATTGAACGGTCAATCTGCCGACCGGTGTATTCCTCGGCCCGGTCGAGTTTTTCCAGGCGTTTTTCTTTGGTGACTTTGTCGCGGATTTGCACGGTGGTGCCCGCTTCAATGGTGTCGCCTTCGGCGGTTTTCTTCGTGCGGATGCTATAGATGTCGTAGCCGACATTGACCTTGTCTATCACGGCGTCTTCGTGGGTGTATTCGGAGACGAGGTTCTGGTTGAAGAAGCCGATGGTTTTTTTGGTCGGGGTGGCGGTGAGGCCGATGAGGAAGGCATCGAAATATTCCAGCACCTGCCGCCACAGGTTATAAATGGAACGATGGCATTCATCAATGATGATGACATCGAAGGCTTCTATCGGCAGGTCGGGGTTGTATTCCACCTGTTGGGGTTGCCGGTTGAAGCTGCCGGCGTCAATTTCGTAGCCTGAGCGTTCTTCCACTTCTTCATCCAACTCGCTGTTGCTGAGTCTGGCATAGAGGCGCTGGATGGTGGAGATGGTAACTTTGATTTCATCGCCGATGCCGCCCGGTCCGAGAATATGGGCGTTGTAGAGTTCGGTGAATTTGCGACCGTCGTCGGGCACGGTGTATTGCTGAAATTCTTTTAGCGCCTGCCTGCCCAGGTTGCTCCGGTCGACCAGGAACAGCACGCGCCCGGCTTTGGCGAATTTGGCCAGGCGATACACCTCGGTAATAGCGGCGACGGTCTTGCCGGAGCCGGTGGCCATTTGCAGCAGCATACGCGGGTCGGCTTGTTTGAGGCTGTTCTCAATGCCGGTGATGGCTTTGACCTGGCAACCGCGCAGGTTCTCCGTGTTGAGTTCGGGCAGTTGTTGCAGCCGCGCCCTCAGGGAATCGCCCTGTTCCAGCAGGTCTTTGAGGGTTTTCGGTCGGTGGAAGTGGAACAGGTGGCGGCTGCGGGGCTTGGGGTCACGTTCGTCACGGAAGCGGATTTCGATGTTGGTGGCCTCATAGAGGAAGGGCAAAGGCTGATCCTGTGCCGCCCATCGCTCTATGTGTTGGGTTGAGGAGGCGGCGTAGCGACCGGATTGGTCGGCTACCAGACCTAAATTAGCGCCTTCGCGCTTGGCTTCTATAATGCCGCAGGATTTGCCCCGGATGAACAGCATGTAGTCGGCGGGGCCGGTGTCGGTCGGATATTCACGGACGGCGACACCGTGGACACCCTGCTCACCAGCCGTAAGGTTGATGGCTTTGGAATCCTGTATCACCCAGCCGGCCTGTTCCAGCTTGCCGTCGATAAGCTCGCGGGTTTGTGCCTCGTCCAGATTGGTATACGACTTGTTCATTTCTAAACGGATGGTATCTGTTGCATGCCTGTGTGTCTTGTTTCTATCCTTTCGGTTTCCACGAATCCCTCAGCGTCGCCGTTCTGTTAAACACAAGTTTTTTCTCCGTTGAATCTTCATCAACGGCAAAGTATCCCTTTCTTTCAAACTGAAAAACCTCTCCCGCTTTTGCGTCTTTCAAAGACGGCTCAACAAGAATGTCCTTCACAATCTCAAGAGAATCCGGGTTTATCAAATCCTTCAAATCGCCGTTTTCGGCGGACGGGTTCTGCGCAGTGAAAAGTCTGTCGTAAAGACGCGCTTCCGCACGCTCCGCATGGCTTGCGCTTACCCAGTGAATTGTTCCGCGCACTTTGCGCCCGTCGGGAGCGTGCCCGCCCTTTGTCTCCGGGTCGTATTCGCAAACCAGTTCCGCAACCTCGCCTTTTTCGTTTTTGACTGCATCAACACAGGTAATTAAATATCCGTATCTCAATCGCACTTCCGCGCCGGGAGACAGACGGAAAAACTTTTTCGGAGGGTTTTCCATGAAATCACCCCTTTCCACATAGAGCGTTCGGGAAAACGGGATTTTCCTCTCTCCGGCGGACTCGTCCTCGGGGTTGTTGACGGCGGTGAGAAGCTCCTCGCCGTTTTCGGGATAGTTTTTGATGACAACCTTGAGCGGACTCAGAACCGCCATCCGCCTCGGCGCGGTCTTGTTGAGACGCTCTCTTACCGTATGCTCAAGAAGCCCCGCCTCTATTGTGCTCTGTTGTTTTGTGACCCCGACCTTTTCACAAAAAACCCTGATGGATTCAGGCGGATATCCGCGCCGCCTCATACCGCAAACTGTCGGCATTCGCGGGTCGTCCCAACCCGATACCAAACCCGCCTCCACAAGTTCCGACAGCTTTCTCTTGCTCATAACCGTGTGGCTGAGCTCAAGGCGCGAGAACTCCGTCTGATGCGGACGGCTTTCAAACAAGCCGGACAGACGCTCTATAAACCAGTCGTAAAGCGGTCTGTGGTCTTCAAACTCAAGGGTGCAGAGGGAGTGCGTTATGCCCTCAATCGCATCGGAAAGCGGATGAGCGAAATCGTAAGTCGGGTAGATGTTCCACTTGTCGCCGGTTCTGTGGTGAGGGGTTTTCAGTATCCGGTATATCACCGGGTCGCGCATGTTGATGTTGCCCGAAGCCATGTCTATCTTCGCCCTCAACACCTTTTCGCCTTCGGCAAACTCCCCCTCGCGCATCCCGCGGAGAAGGTCAAGGTTTTCAGAAACACTTCTGCCTCTGAAAGGGCTTTCCTTTCCCGGCTCGGTCAGCGTGCCGCGATATTTGCGAATCTCCTCCGCACCGAGGTCGTCAACATACGCGAGACCGTCTTCCACAAGACGCACCGCGCACTCAAACAGTTTTTCAAAATAGTCGGACGCAAAACGGAGGCGGTCTTCCCAATCAAATCCGAGCCATTTGACATCGGTTTTTATTGATTCAACAAACTCCCCGCTCTCTTTCCCGGGGTTTGTGTCGTCAAAGCGTAAATTGCATTTTCCACTGTTTTCCGAGGCGATGGAAAAATTCAGACATATTGACTTTGCATGCCCTATGTGCAGACGGCCGTTGGGCTCGGGGGGGAAACGGGTCGCCACGCGCCCGCCGTTTTTGCCGGAAGCGATGTCTTGCGCGACAATCGCCCTTATGAAATCAAGACTTTTTTCGGGGCGGTCGCCGCTCATGGAGACGCTCAGTCGCCGCAGGGGGCTACTTCTTCCACTTTATGTTGCATCCCATGCTTGGAATCTGATTTTCACTGAGCGGCTTTCCCCCAACTATTGCGTCAAGAGCCGCCCTCAAGTCTTTGCCCGTAACCGGCTTTCCGTTCTCGGGTCTTGAATCGTCAAGCTGACCCCTGTAGGCGCAGGCGAGGTTTTTGTCAAAAACAAAGAAGTCCGGCGTGCATGCGGCATCGTAGGATTTTGCCGTTTCCTGCGTTTCGTCAAACAGATAGGCAAACGGGTAGCCGAACCTGTTTACGTCTTCCAGCATTTTTTCGGGCGAGTCTTCGGGATAGTTCTCAACATCGTTTGAGTTTATGGCGACAAAAGACACTCCGCGCTCAATGTAGTCCCGCGCGAGGGCGGCGAGTTCGGTCTGAATATGCTTTACATAAGGGCAGTGGTTGCAGATGAACATCACAACGGTCGCCGTGTCGGACTTGAAGTCCGCAAGCGTTTTGTTTTTCCCGCTTACAACATCGGGAAGATTGAAATCCGGGGCTTTCATTCCCAGCGGAATCATTTTTGAAGGCGTAAGAACCATGGCAAACCTCCCGAACCGTCAGTCGCTCTCATCACAAAACCCCGTTTCTTTGTGAGTTCCGTCACAGAACGGCTTGTTTGAAGAAGCGCCGCATCTGCAAAGCGCAACCTTGTCCGGACAATCAATTTTTTCGCCGGAAGAGTCGGTTATCTCAACCCCTCCCGACACGATTAACGGACCGTTTTTAAGAACCTGTATTGAACCGTTTTCACTCATTTCGCACCCGCAATGTTATCATAAAACCGGCGCAACCGCCAAACGGGCGCGTCGGGGGCAAAATCTTTTTGCAAAAAGGTCTTAACTTTGTTAGCGTTTTCAAATTCATACCGGAGGAACTACATTGTCTATTCTTGAAAAACTTGACCCCGAAATAGCGGACACAATAAGACTTGAGCTTGAAAGGCAGGAACTGAAAATTGAACTGATAGCGTCCGAAAACTATGTAAGTCCGGCGGTGCTTGAAGCGCTCGGAAGCGTTATGACAAACAAATACGCCGAAGGGCTGCCCGGGAAAAGGTATTACGGCGGCTGCGAGTTTGTTGACATTGCGGAAAATGTCGCGCGAGACAGACTGAAAAAACTGTTCGGAGCGGAAGCGGTCAATGTTCAGCCGCATTCGGGGGCGCAGGCGAATATGGCGGTTTTTTTCTCATGCCTTGAACCCGGAGACACTTTTCTCGGAATGGACCTCGCCCACGGCGGTCATCTTACGCACGGAAGCAAGGTGAATTTTTCCGGGCGTTACTACAACGCCGTTTCCTACGGGGTGAGCCCCGACACCTTCCTCATAGATTATGACCGGGTGAGAGACCTTGCCCTGAAACACAAGCCGAAACTGATTGTCGCCGGTTTCAGCGCCTATCCGCGCGAACTTAATTTCAAAATTTTCAGGGAGATAGCCGACCAGTCCGGCTCAATGCTGATGGCGGACATAGCTCACCCCGCCGGACTTGTGGCGGCGGGAATCTATCCCGACCCGGTTCCGCACTGTGATTTTGTTACGACAACGACACACAAAACCCTCAGGGGACCCAGAGGCGGGGTTGTGATGATGAAGACCGAACACGAGAAAGTCTTGAACGGCAGGGTTTTCCCCGGAGTTCAGGGCGGACCGCTTATGCATGTGATAGCCGCAAAAGCGGTCGCGTTCGGAGAGGCGCTCCTGCCGGATTTCAGGGAATATCAGAAGCAAACCTTGAGAAACGCGCGGACTTTGGCGAAATGCCTGACCGAGCACGGCTTCAATCTGGTTTCCGGCGGCACGGACAACCACCTTATTCTTGTTGACCTCGCAAACAAAGACATTACCGGAAAAGACGCCGAAAGCGCCCTTGAGAAAGCCGGCGTTACCCTCAATAAAAACGCCGTTCCGTTTGACAAACTGCCGCCCGCGATTTCAAGCGGAATCAGAATCGGAACGCCCGCGGTTACAACCCGCGCAATGAAAGAGCCGGAGATGGAACGGATAGCGGACTTTATAGACAGGGCGCTTCAAAGCCGGACGGACGAAAGAAAACTTGCGGAGATAAACGCCGAAGTCAGGGAGATGTGCCGGGCGTTTCCGGTTTACGGGGAGGGTTTCGGCGGATGAAGTGCGTTTTCTGCATGGAAGACAACACAAGCGTTACCGATTCCCGCAGCAGCGAGGAAACGTCCTCCATCAGGCGCAGGAGGGAGTGCGCGTCATGCGGAAAAAGATTTACGACATACGAGCGCCCGGAGGTGAAAATCTCCGTCGTTAAAAAGGACGGGCGCAAAGAGGGGTTTCGCAGGGAAAAAATCTTTGACGGCGTTAAAAAGGCGTGTGAAAAAAGGGGCATCAGCGCCGAAGAAATAGAGAACTTTGTTCAGAAGATAGAGGCGGAACTTGCCAGCAAGGGCGAGCGCGAGATTCCGGCGGACGAGGTGGGCGGGCGGATAATGAAAAATCTGCGCCATCTGGACAAGGTCGCGTATCTGCGGTTCGCGTCGGTTTACAAGTCGTTTGACGATGTGAGCCAGTTTCTTGACGAAGTGAGAGACCTTGCCGGAGATGAAGAGAAAAAATCCGGCGGAGACGGCGGATAGACGGTGCTGATAGACACTCACGCTCATCTGGAAATGCTGGGAGACGAGGCGCCGGAGGCGGTCGCAAGAGCCGCCCGCGCCGGTGTCGGCAAGGTGGTGTCGGTTTCCACAAAATACGAGACTGCGGTCAAAACGCTTGAGATTGCCGGACGGTTTGATTCCGTTTACGCCGCCGTGGGAATACACCCTCATTCCGCCGCGACATTTTGCGGGGATTCGGTGAGACTGCTGTCCGAACTGGCTTCGGACAAAAAGGTTGTCGCAATAGGGGAAACGGGGCTTGACTATCACTATACGAAATCTCCGCGCGGGATTCAGATTGAATCTTTTGAGGCGCATGTTGAGATGGCGGGCGCTCTGGGGCTGCCGTTTGTCGTTCATGTCAGGGATTCGGAGGAAGATGTTGAAGCGGTTTTGAAAAACTGCGCAACCGGCGACCGTCCGGGCGTGATACACTGTTTTACGGGGACTTACGAAACGGCGAAAAGGTTTCTTGATATGGACTTTTTTATCTCTTTTTCCGGGATTTTAACCTTCAAAAACGCTCCCGAAGTTCGGCAAGCCGCGAAAAAAATTCCGGCAAACCGCATACTTATTGAGACCGATTCCCCTTACCTTGCGCCCGTTCCAATGAGGGGAAAAGACAACGAGCCGTCTTTTGTCCGCCATGTTTTTGATACGCTTGCCGAGATAAGGGAAACTCCGCCCGAAGAGATGGAGCGGCGGCTTTTTCTCAACAGTCTGGAACTTTTCGGCGGGATGAAATAGATGGCGGACAGACCGAAAATAGCGTTCACCCTCGGCGACCCCGGCGGCATAGGGCCCGAGGTTGTCGCAAGGGCGGTTTCTTCCAAAGAGACAAGGCGGATATGCGAGCCGGTCGTTTTCGGGAGCGCGGAAATTTTTTCCAAGGCGTGCGAACTTACGGGCTTGAAAAATGACGGCGTTGAGTTTGTGGATTGCGGCGATCTCAAGTTTGACGACTTGCGCCCCGGTGAGGTGGACGAAAAAGCCGGAAGGGACGCCCTTGTTTCAATAGAAAGCGCGGTTGAGTATGTGATGTCCGGATTTGCGGACGCGGTTGTGACCGCTCCGATTAACAAAAACGCGATACGGCTTGCGGGCTGTCCGCATCCGGGGCATACGGAGATACTCAAACAGATGACCGGCTCCCGTGACGCGGTGATGATGTTTGAAAGCGGGGATTTCAGGGTCGCCCTTGTAACCGTTCACTGCGCGCTGAGCGAGGTTCCCGACCTGATAACGCAGGATGCGGTTTTCAACACTATACGGGTGTGCGCCTCCGAGCTTTCCGGAAGGTTCAAGGTGGAATCTCCAAAAATTGTCGTCTGCGGACTCAACCCCCATGCCGGAGAAAACGGCGAGTTTGGAAAAGAGGAAATTGAGCGGATAGCTCCGGCGGTAATCAGATCTTCCGCAATGGGGACGGATGTGGCGGGCCCCATTCCCGCGGACACGGTTTTTTACGAAGCCGTGGAGGGCAGGTGGGACGCCGTGATAGCGATGTATCACGACCAGGGGCTCGCTCCGTTCAAAATGCTCGCCTTCCACAGCGGCGTCAACATAACGCTCGGGCTTCCGATTGTGAGAACCTCCCCCGACCATGGAACCGCTTTTGATATATCCTGGCGGGGAATGGCGGATTCGCGCAGCATGCGGGAAGCGGTGAAGACCGCCGTCCGTCTTGTCAGATAAGTCCGAGCCGCAGTTTTAAGACCGTTTTCATAAGGGAGAACGCGTAGATAATTCTGCGGGTTGACGAACCGTAAAGTCTTTTGGAGAAACTCATGGGAACTTCGGCGAATGTGAAGTTTTCATAGTTTCTGTGGAGTTTGCAGATAATTTCCTGATGTATGTCAAAGTGTTCGCAGGTGAGAGACAGGGATTGAATCTGCCGGGTTTTATACAGTTTGAAACTTGTTGACCAGTCTTTGCAGTTTATTCCCATTACGGATGAGCAGACAAAGTTGAGGGCGCGAGACATGAGGATGTTGATTTTGAAGTCGTCCGAAGAGCCGCCTTCGGTGTATCGGGACGCGATTATCATGTCGTTTTTTTCGCGCAGCGCCAGCATGTCGGGAATTACTTCGGGCGGTTGCGAAAGGTCGCCGTCCATAAGTATCGCGTATTTGGCGTCCAGATTGCCGATTCCCGTGCGCACGGCGTTTCCGTATCCGTCTTCCCCTCCCTCCGTTGGCAGATAGACGACATTTTCAAAATTGCCGCACACCTCGGGCGTTCCGTCCATCGGAACCACTGTGTCCACTATCAGTATCTTGTAGGTTATTGCGCACCCGCTCAGAATTTCCGTAAGACGCGGAAGGAGAACCTTGAGGTTTTCCTCCTCGCGCATGCAGGTTACAAAGACATTCAGTTCAGTTTGAGGCGCGGGCATTTTCAAAACACATATCCGTTTTGTTTGGCGTATTATACACTTGAGAAAACGGAAGTCCCAATGCTTGACAATCTTTTTCCGTAACTTAACCTTCTTGCCGACATGGGCAACAGTTACGCTCCGATAGTGATTATTTGGGTTTTGACAGCGGGGCTTGCGGCTTTCCTGCTTTTTCTTTCGGTGTTTTTAGGCGGGAAAAACCCCTCGGCGCAAAAGTCTTCACCTTATGAATCGGGAATAACTCCAATCGGCGAAGCGAGTGGAAAGTTTCCCGTCAACTACTATATTGTCGGCGCGCTTTTTATTCTTTTTGACATAGAGGCGGTTTTTCTGATAGCGTGGGCGATCGCCGCGCGTGAACTCGGGATCGTCGCCGTGGTTGAACTTGCGGCGTTTCTTGTCGCCATAGTCGCCGGATATTTCTATGTTCTGTTCAAGGGGGCGCTTGATTGGCGATAAACGGCGGCGGCATTCTCGGCGGAGACGGCTTTGTTTCAACAAAGGTTTCCGCTCTTGCGAACTGGTCAAGGAAAAACAGCCTGTGGCCCATGCCTCTGGGAACGGCTTGCTGCGCGATTGAGATGATGGGGGCGTTTGCGTCCCGTTACGATATCGCGCGTTTCGGCGCGGAAGTGGCGAGATTTTCACCGCGTCAGGCGGACCTTATGATAGTGTCCGGAACCATAACCTACAAGATGGCTTCGGTGTGCAGGAAGGTTTACGACCAGATGCCCGAACCGAAATGGGTCATAGCGATGGGCTCATGCACTTGCGGCGGCGGTCCTTTTGACAGTTACGCCGTTGTTCAGGGGATAGACGAGTTTCTGCCGGTTGATGTTTATGTCGGAGGGTGTCCGCCGCGTCCGGAGGCGCTCATAGACGCCATTATCAAAATACAGAAAAAGATAGAAAACGAAGGCGCTCCGCTGAAATGATTGTCGCCTCGCTTGAGCGCGGGCTTTCGGAGTTCATCCTGTCGCGCGGCGGGATGAGGGGAGGGGAGCCGGTTTTTTACATCCGCCCGGAGTCCGTAAAAGAGGTTTGCGCAAAACTGAAATCCGAGTTCGGATTTGTTTACCTGTCCGACTTAACGGCGGTGGACTACCTCGGTGAAAGGTCGGGCGCGCGCTTTGAGGTTGTCTATAACGTTGTCCGTTTTGACGACGAATACAACGAGGAGTTGAGGGTTTTTCTCAAGACGGAGATAGATTTCCGCAGCCCCGTTACGGACTCGGTCACCCCGGTGTGGAAAGGGGCGGACTGGTTTGAAAGGGAGATTTTTGACATGTTCGGAATCAGGTTCGCCGGTCATCCCGACATGAGGAGGATACTGCTTGCGGAAGACTACGAGGGTTTTCCCCTTCGCAAGGACTTTGATGTCAGAGACAGGGAGCCGGCAAAGCGGTCTTTCAAAAAAGCGCTTGAGGAAGGCAATTTCTGATGGAACGCGTTCAGTTTGTTGCGGACGGAAACGGTTCGGACGGCAAAACCATGATTTTGAACATGGGCCCCCAGCATCCCGCGACTCACGGGGTTCTCAGAATTGTTCTGAGTCTTGACGGCGAAGTAATCCGCAAGGCGGTTCCGCATATCGGCTATCTTCACAGGGGCATAGAGAAACTTTGTGAAAACATCACTTACCAGCAGTGCCTTCCCTATACGGACAGGATGGACTACCTTGCCGCGATTTGCAACAACATCGGCTTCATACTGACGGTTGAAAAACTGCTGGGAATTGAAGACAAGATTCCCGAAAGGGCGAAGACCGCGGAGGTCATCATGTTTGAGCTTGGCAGGATAGAGTCCCACATGGTCGGCATAGGAACCGCCGCGCTGGACCTCGGCGCTTTCAGCCCCTTTATGTATTGCTTCAAGGAGCGCGAGAGAGTTTACGATATTCTGGAAATGGTTTGCGGCGCAAGGATGACGACATCGTATCCGAGAGTGGGCGGGCTTCCCAAAGATTTGCCCGAAGGGTTTGAGGAAGCGGTGAACAGTTTCCTTGCGGCGTTTCCGAAAACGCTGGACGAGGTTGACAAGCTTCTCACAAAAAACACCATCTGGATTCAGAGAACAAAAGGGGTTTCGGTCATCAGCGCGGAGGATGCGCTGGATTTGGGTCTTTCGGGTCCGACACTGAGGGGAAGCGGAGTTCCGTTTGATTTGCGGAAATCAAAACCGTATCTCGGCTATGAAAACTACGACTTTGACATTCCGGTCGGCGAAGACGGGGACGCCTATTCGCGCTATCTTTGCAGGATGGAAGAGTGCAGGCAGAGTGTGAGAATCATACGGCAGGCGATAGACAGTCTTCCCGGCGGGCCCTATGTGGCGGATTTGCCGGAGATTGTTCTTCCCGAAAAGGAAAAGGTTTATACGCAGATGGAATCGCTAATCCGCCATTTCGTTCTGGTTTACGACGGTTTTTCGCCGCCCGCCGGAGAAGCGTATCACGCCGTTGAGAATCCCAAAGGCGAACTCGGCTACTACCTTGTGAGCGACGGCACAAAAAAGCCGTATCGCATGCGTGTGAGGGGACCTTCCTTTGCGAACCTTCAGGCGCTCGCTCCGATGGTTGAAGGGGCGTTTGTGGGCGATGTGGTCGCCGCGATTGGGAGCATAGACATTGTGCTGGGGGAAGTGGACAGGTAAGGGTTGTTGTACTTGTGGTATGCCGGTTTCAATTCTCTTCCCGCAAATTAACCTCTCTCGGTTTTCCCGCCCCCTGATGCTCGCCGACTATTCCCTCCCTTTCCATTCTTTCAACTATTGTCGCCGCTCGGTTGTAGCCGATTTTCAGCCTGCGCTGAAGCATTGATATTGAAACCTGCCCCGCTTCCCTGACAACCTCAAGGGCTTCGTCATACATGTCATCCTGCTCCTCTTTTTCTCCGCTTTCCGACTGTTCGGGTTTGTTGATGGCGTCCGCCACTTCATTGTTGAATTCGGGACCGCCCTGGGATTTCAGAAACTCAACTATCTTCTCCCTTTCTTCGTCCGTTATCAGCGCCCCCTGAATTCTTTCCAGCAAATTGGTTCCGGGCTTGAGAAACAGCATGTCTCCCTTGCCAAGCAGACTCTCCGCCCCGTGCGTGTCAAGGACGATTCTTGAGTCCACTTTTGAGGACACAAGAAAAGAGATTCTTGCCGGTATGTTGGCTTTAAGCAGCCCGGACACCACATCGGCGGACGGGCGCTGCGTTGCAACGACAAGGTGTATGCCCGCCGCGCGCGCTTTCTGGGCTATCCTGATTATAGCTTCCCGCGTTTCCGATGCGGCGGACATGATTAAATCCGCGAGTTCGTCTATCAGAATGACTATGTATGGAAGGATTTTTGGCGAGCCCGTTCCCTCTTCGCTCTCTATCTTCGTATTGTAGGAATCTATGTTTCTGACGCCCTTTTCCGACAAAATCCTGTATCTGTTTTCCATTTCGGCGACCGCCCATTTGAGGGCGGCGATCGCCTTTCTCGGTTCCGTTACAATCGGGTGGAGAAGATGCGGAATGTCTTCGTATATGGCGAACTCAAGCATTTTCGGGTCTATCATCAGAAGCCGCAGGCGGTCGGGACCGGCTTTGTAGAACAGACTTGCAAGCAGGGAGTTCAGGAGAACGCTTTTCCCCGAACCCGTTGTTCCCGCTATCATCAGATGCGGCGCGGTCGCAAGGTTTGTGTAGTAGGGGTTTCCCGATATGTCTTTTCCCACCGCTATTGTCAGCAGTGAGCCGCTTCGGGAAAATCCGGGGTCTTCAAGAAGCTCCCTGAGACACACTTTTTCCCTGACGCTGTTGGGCGCTTCAATGCCAATAACATCCCTTCCCGGAATCGGCGATATGATCCTTATGCTCAATGCGCTCAGACTCATTGCGAGATCGTTTTCAAGCGCGGCAATCCTGCTGACCCTGACTCCGGGGGCGGGTTTATATTCAAAAAGCGTGATAACCGGACCCGGTTTGATTTCGGTGATTTTGCCGAAAACTCCGAAGTCCTCAAGTTTTTCTTCAATCAGGCGGGCGTTGCGGTATGCGGCTTCCCTGTCTATTTCAGTCTTCTTCCCTTCCGGTTTGTCCAGAAGTTCAATCGGGGGCTTGCTGAACTTTTCGATTCCCGGCTTCCGTCCGTCCGGAGATTTACTTTCGGTTTCAGGCCGTTTTTCCGGCTCGTCTTTTACGATTACGATTTTAGGGGGCTCGTTTTCTTTCTTTTTCTCCGGCGCAAGCGGAGTCTCAACGGGTTTGCTCCGCTCCTTGCGGACGACCGGTTTTTCTCTTTCCTTCCAGTTTTTGACGGTCTTTGCGATGAAAGAGACCGCGGCTTTTGCCAGTGTCCGCAAACCGGAAAGCAGAACCTTTGAAACTCTCATCAAAAGGAAAAAGATCGCCGAAAGCAGTTTTGCGCCATTGCTGAAAAGCAGCGACAGCACGGAGCGCAGACTGGCTTTGGCAAGAAATGTGAGACACACCAGCATAACGGAGACCGCCGTCATGTAGGAGCCGACAACTCCGAAACTGTTTTGCATAAACTTGAGAAGCAGTTCCCCCAACTCTCCGCCCGCTCCGTTGCGTGTCAGAAAGCCGGTGAAAACTCCCTCAAGCGAAACCGCGGCGAGCAGACAGGATGAAAGCACAAGTCCGACCGCCGCCGCGGAGTCCTTTGCCGCTTCCGTCCCGCGAATTTTCAGGAAAAAGATCCGGACGCCGAAATAGACGCATCCCGCGGGGATTAGATAGGAACAGACCCCCAAGCCGTATGCGAGGTTTTTTGATATGAACTTTCCAACCCATCCGACGGGTCCGCCTCCCAAAGGCGACAGGGAACCGCCCTTTGCAAGACTCGCGGTAACAATCGCCGCGACAAGCAAAAGCGCGACCGCGGCCGCTTCAGTTTGAAATCCGCTCTTTTTTCCTTTCATTTGACAGTCAGTATCCGGGCTGCGGCGTCTGCGATTTCGGCGTAGTAAACGGGGAAGATTCCCAGCAGCAGAGTTCCCGCGCAAAGCGCGGCGATTACGACCCGTTCTCCAAAGTCCGGCAGCCGCACGTCAGTGCGCTGTTTTGACACCGGTCTCATAAAGACAAACACCAGAACCTTGAGATAGTAGTAGGCGGAAATGACGCTGTTTACAAGGGCAAACAGCACAAGCCAGTGCATTCCCGCCTCCGCCGCCGGAAGGAAAACCCTGTATTTTGCGAAGAAGCCGATGGTGGGCGGAATTCCGGCGAGGGAAAACATAAATATCGCAAGGGCGATCGCAAACGCCGGTCTTGTTTTCCAGAGACCGGATATGTCGCCGAAGCTCTGATACTCGCTTCCGTCCTTTCCGAGGGCGGAGATAATGCCGAACGCGCCGAGATTCATTATCGCGTAAGCGCAAAGGTAATGGAAAAGACCCGAAAGTCCGGCGTCGTTTCCCGAAAGATACGCTGAAATTCCCACGATTGCGTATCCCGCATGGGCAATGCTTGAATAGGCGAGCATTCTTTTCACATTGCTCTGGGCGATCGCCGATATGTTTCCCGCGACCATGGTCGCAACGGCGACCGCAGTCAGTATCGTTTCCAAACCCCGGCTTCCGGCTGCCGACGCTTCAACCGCGAACCTGACGAGTATGGCAAACGCGGCAATTTTTACTCCGACTGACATAAAAGCTGTCGCCGGCACGGGGGCTCCGAGGTAGACATCGGGAATCCACTGGTGCAGCGGCGCGGCTCCTATTTTGAAAATGAAACCGGCGAGAACAAGAACGGCTCCCGTTATCAGCATCGGGTTTGAAGGCGAATCGGAAAAACTCGCGCCGATTTCCGCAAAATGGAGGCTTCCGGTCGCGCCGTAGAGAAGCGCTATTCCGAGCAGCATCACGGCGGATGAAAACCCTCCGGTAACAAGGTATTTGATTCCCGCCTCCGCCGAAGACAGCAGATTGCGCGAGAATCCCGAAAGGGCGTAAACGCAGATGGACATCGTTTCAAATGCGATAAAAAACGACACAAACTCCACCGATTCCGCCATAAGCATCATCGCCGCCGTGCAGAAGGTTAAAAGCGCCAGAAACTCCCCCAGTTTTACGGCTTCCCGCATGTAGCCCCTAACGAAAACGGTTACGGCGGCGGCGGTTACGAGAAAAATGGAATTGAAATAAGCGGCAAAGGCGTCAAGAGAAAGAGCCCCCGAGAACGCGCTTTGGGTGTTGTGAAACCTGTCCGCGTTCAAAGCGAAGGCGGAGACAAAGCCCGCGAGCGCAATGGCGCACAGAAGCGGAGACCGTTTTTTTTCGGACACTCTGTTGATAACCGGAGCGAGCGCGGTCAGCGCAAGACCCGCAAGGGTCAGAAGCAGTTCGGGGCTTATCAGCGAAGCGTTTTTGAGCAGTTGACTGAGGTTCATTATAAAAAGGAGAAATTCAGCGACAATTGTTTACGGAAAAACCCGCCATGTCAATTTTGCCTTGTCCGTATTGAGGCAAGCACTTCGGATATTTCCGCAAACGTAATCGGACCGGATATCTTGCGGAATATTTCCCCGCCCGGACCGACAAAGAAGGTTTCCGGCACGCCGGCGACTCCGTAGTCTATGTGAACGGTCTTTTCCGGGTCGTAACCGTTTTGATACACGATTCCGTGTTTTTCCGTGAATCTGACGGCGTCTTCCATTGAGTCCATAACATTGACGCCGATAAAAACGACTCCCCGCCCGCCGTATGCTCTTTCCGCTTTGTTTATCTCCTCCGCTTCTTTGGCGCACGGAACACACCACGAAGCCCAGAAATTGAGCACCACGGTTTTGCCGTTCACATCTTTCAAGCCGAAAGTTTTCCCGTCAAAAAGTTTGAGTGAAAAATCGGGCGCGGGCTTGCCCTCAAGCGGTGAATCGGGCCAGTTGCCCCGTTTTTCCGACAAGCGTCTGTCAAATGAATAGACGATTAAAACGGCGACAATCGCTATGAGAGCCGCGCCGAGCATTCCTGTTATTATTTTCATGGCGACCGCCTAAGGGTATTATACTCAAAACAGATTGCGGCGCGCTCCCTTTAAGTCAGGTTTTCCGTCCGATGGCAAAAATAATCACAGTTTCAAACCGTCTTCCCGTTTCCATCAGCATGAAGAAGGAGGGCGGTTTTACATTGAAGCGCAATGTCGGGGGCGTTGCCACCGGTGTCGGCGGATTGGATTTTGGAAATCAGAGCGTGTGGGTCGGCTGGCCCGGAGTGTCTTTTCCGTCCGTTCGCGGCGAGGATGAGCGGCGGGATTTGAGCCGCGTTCTTGCGGAGAAACGGCTGTCTCCGGTTTTTCTGAGCGACACGGAGACCGACGGATACTACAACGGATTTTGCAACTCCACTCTCTGGCCGCTTTTTCATTATTTCCCCCAGTTCGCCGTATATGACGAGCGGCACTATAAAATCTACGAAAAGGTCAACCAAAAGTTCGCGCGGGCGGTTCTGGAAATCGCGGATGAGGGCGACACGATATGGATACACGACTACCATCTGATGCTTCTTCCCTCTCTTTTGAGAAAGCGTCTTCCCTCATCGGAGATAGGTTTTTTTCTGCACACCCCGTTTCCTTCATCGGAGATATTCCGCCTCATTCCGCAATGTTCGGAGATACTTGACGGGCTGCTGGGGGCGGACCTTGTAGGGTTTCACACTTTTGATTATGTGAGGCATTTTGCCGAAAGCGTGAGAAGGGTGATGAGGATTGAAAACTCTCTGGGCGTTTTTGAGGTCGGCGAGCGTCTTGTCAAGGCGGACATGTTTCCCATGGGCGTGGATGTGCGCAAGTTTTCCTCCGCCCGCAACTCTCAGGGCGTAAGGAAAAATGCGGAGAAAAAAAAGAAACTTTTCCCCAATGACTGCCGTGTCATTCTTTCAATAGACAGACTGGACTACACAAAAGGCGTGGAAAAGCGGCTTGAAGCCTACGACCTGTTTCTGCGCAAAAATCCCAAGTGGCGGGGCAGGGCGGTGTTTTTGCTGGTAGTGGTTCCCTCACGCACCGATGTCGGGCGCTACGGCGTTTTGCGGGCGGACATTGAGCGCATGGTGAGCGAAATAAACGGGAAATGGGGAACCCTGAACTGGGAGCCGGTGAAGTATCTCTACAGGTCTTTTAATTTTCACGGAATGGTTTCTCTCTACCTGCTTGCCGATGTTCTGTTCATAACTCCCGTGCGGGACGGAATGAACCTGATTGCGAAGGAGTATGTGGCATCGCGTCCGGACGGGCGCGGGGCGCTGATTCTCAGCGGGACGGCGGGCACTTCACGGGAACTGGGCGAAGCGCTCATTGTGAATCCGAACCATATTTCCGCGGTCTCGCAAGTTCTGCTGTCCGCCCTTGAGATGCCCGTGGCGGAGCGCAAAAGGAAGATGGACGCCATGAGAGAGCGGCTTTTGAGATACGACCTTGCAAGGTGGAAGACGGATTTTATGGACAAACTGCGATGGATTAAGGAGCGGCAGGCGGAGATGTCGTCAAGGTTTCTTTCAAAAAAGGCGTCCGATGAGATTGTCAAAAGTTTTCGCGCAAGCCGCCGGTCTCTTGTTCTTCTTGATTACGACGGCACTCTTGTTCCTTTTCAGGAAAATCCCGAAGACGCCAAACCGGACGAGGTTGTCAAAAAAGACCTGCGCGCTCTTGCGAACAGTTCCCGGACAAAACTGGTTATTATCAGCGGCAGAGACAGAAAAACTCTCTCAAGATGGATTGGAGACGCAAGCAACGCGGTTATCGCCGAGCACGGAGCGTGGATAAAAGACGGCGCGCAGTGGGAACGCGCCGTCTCGCCCCCTGACGACTGGAAGAAGGAAGTTTCCGCTATCCTTGAAATTTTCACGGACAGAACTCCCGGTTCGCTTGTGGAAACAAAAGACTTTTCTCTTGCGTGGCATTACAGAAAAGTTGACCCTTCTCTCGCCGCCGTAAGGGTGGGAGAGTTAAGCGAGGTTCTCTCCAATATGGTGCAAAATCTCGGCGTCAAGGTTATGCAGGGCAACAAGGTCATAGAGGTCAGGCATTTTTCAATAAACAAGGGGGCTTCAATACGCCGCTGGTTTTCCGAAAAATGGGACTGCGTTATCGCAATGGGAGACGATGTGACGGATGAGGACATGTTTTCCGAACTTCCCCCCGATGCGTATTCAATAAAAGTCGGTTACGGACCGAGCAGGGCAAAGTTCCATGCGCCTTCGGTGGACAGCGCCCGACGGTTTTTGCGCAGACTTGCGGGGGCGCGGTGAAGACGCTTTTTCTAATCAGGCACGCAAAATCTTCCCGCAAGGAATCCGTTCCTGATTTTCATCGTCCGCTTTCGGAAAGAGGGCTTTCGGACGCTTCCCGCGTGGGCGGTCGGCTTGCCGGAAAGGGGACGGAGTTTGACGCTTTCTATTCAAGCCCCGCCCGGAGGGCTTTGGACACGGCGAAAATCATCGCCGGACGCGCGGGTTTTCCGCCCGGAAAGATAGTTGAGGACGAATCGTTTTACACATTTGACAAAGACAGACTGCTCCGCGCGGTGGAATCGATTGACGAGCGGTTTTCCGTCGTCGCCGTTTTCTGTCACAACTTTGCGATAACGGATTTGGCGAACTCTCTCACCGGAGAAGCGATTGGGAATGTTCCGACCTGCGGGATTGTTCATATAAAGACGGATGCTGAACTGTGGGCGAACATTTCGGGCGGGGAAGGGGAGTTGGTTGATTTTGACTTTCCGGGGAAGGGGTAGGGCGGTTTTGGTCGGCGCCGTTATACGGGGCATTGCGGGACAGTTAAAGGAGCGGAGAACCTATCACTTTCCCCGCTTCCCCGATATTTTCACAAACCGCATTGCAAATTTCAAACTCTCCGATGTTGAGGCGTTTGTCCGGAACGGCTATGCAGAACATTCCGGCGGACACGGCGGACTTTGAGCCCGTGGGAGAATCCTCAACCGCCGCGCATTCGGACGGCTTTACCGCGAGTTTTTCCGCCGCAAGCAGATAGATGTCCGGGGCGGGTTTTCCGTTTTGAACACAGTCCCCCGAAACCACCGCGTCAAAAAGACCGCCGATGGAAAATTTTCCAAGCACATACTCAATCACCGCCATCGGCGAACTGGACGCCAGAGCGGTTTTGAATCCGTCGCTTCTCAATTTTTCAACAAGCGGTTTTGCGCCGTCAAACATTGTCAGTCTTTCGTTGTAAATTCGGAGAAGAATCTCCATACGCCGTTTTATCAGATTCTCGGGCGAACAGTTCACTCCGAATTCGCGGATTATGAGTTTTGAGGAATCAACCTGTCCGAGTCCGACAACTTTGTCCCTGAAAAGCGGGTCATACTTCACCCCCTTTGATTTGAGGAGTTCCGTTTCCGCCTCCTCCCACAGGGGTTCGCTGTCTATCAGAACCCCGTCCATGTCAAATATGACGGCTTTGAATTTCAACTGGTGTTTTTGCTCACTATGCCGCAGCCAAATCGGGAAGATGCGCCGGAGTTGTTCCTGTTGACCGTATGCCGGAGGAGACGTTGCCGATTCCGGTTTTATCTTGCCGGTATTAAATCAAGTCTTTGATTTTTTCTTCAAGAGACTTCTTGTATTTGCCGGTGTCTATTTTGATTCTCGCCACACCGCTTTTTATCGCGGCTTCCGCAACCGCGGACGATTCCCACGGGAGAACGCGCGGGTCAAACGGTTTCGGCACAATGTAATCGGGGGAAAATTCAATCGGGTCTCCGCCGTAGATTTTTGCAATGCTCTTTGGAACCGGCTCTTTTGCGAGCGCGGCAAGAGAGCGCGCGGCGGCAATTTTCATCTCTTCGTTTATTGAACTTGCCCGCACATCAAGGGCGCCCCGGAAGATGAAGGGAAAACCCAGCACATTGTTGACCTGATTCGGATAGTCCGACCTTCCGGTCGCCATAATCACATTGTCATTTCTTGCGCTTATGGCGCTTTCATAAGCGATTTCAGGGTCGGGGTTTGCCATGGCGAAAATTATCGGATTGCCGTCCATGCTTCTCACCATGTCCTGACTCACCGCGCCTCCGTTTGAAAGACCCACAAAGCAGTTTGCCCCCTTCATCGCGTCCTCAACGGTTCTCATTTTTGTTTCAACGGCGAACATCTCCTTTTGCGGATTCATTCCTTCGCCGCGTCCCTTGTATATGACGCCCCGGCTGTCGCACATCACTATGTTTTCCCTTTTTGCGCCGAGGGCGATGAAAAATTCCGCGCACGCTATTGCGGAAGCTCCGGCTCCGTTGAACACAATTCTCAAATCCCCGATCTTTTTCCCCGAAAGTTCGCAGGCGTTCAGAAGACCCGCTCCCGATATGATTGCCGTTCCATGCTGGTCGTCATGAAAAACGGGAATGTTCATCCGCTCTTTCAGTTCCTTCTCAATTTTGAAACACTCAGGCGCTTTTATGTCTTCAAGGTTGATGCCCCCGAAAGTCGGCTCAAGACTTTCGATGATTTTGATAAGTTCGTCCGGGTCGGCGCAGTCTATGTCAATATCGTAGGCGTCAATGTCCGCAAATTTTTTGAAAAGGACGCCTTTCCCCTCCATCACCGGCTTTCCGGCAAGGGCTCCTATATTGCCGAGTCCCAGCACGGCGGTTCCGTTTGAAACGACGCCCACAAGGTTTCCCTTGTTTGTGTATTCGTATGCGTCATCGGGATTTTTCTCTATCTCTCTGCACGGCTCCGCCACTCCGGGAGAGTAGGCGAGTGACAGGTCCCACTGTGTTTCGCAGGGTTTTGTGGGGACGACCTCAAGTTTTCCCTTTCTGCCCCTTTTGTGGTATTCAAGCGCCGCTTTTTTCAGGTTTTTTTCCGCCATTTTATTTTCCTCTTGAATTTGTGATAGGAATTACCCGCAACCGCATTCGCCATGCGAGCAACCGCATCCTCCGGGAGTGTCTTTGCTTTCGCCGTCAGCGGCGGGAACATCGGACGGCGGAGCGGAAGCCGCTCCGAACCCTTTGAAGCCGAAACCGAAAGAAGATGGAAGTTTTCTTACCTTTTTGGTTCCGCATTTTTCACACTTTACAGTCTCGTCTTTTTGGAGATGCAGAAATTCAAACTTGTCTCCGCACTTAACGCATTCGTATTCATAAAAAGGCATCAGGTATTCCTCCGAGATGGAAGTAAACGGCTAAACTATATTGAAAACAGAGCGCTTAGTCAACACCGCCGGAGTGTCAGATTTTCATCCAGAGGTCAATGCCCAGAAAGTCAAACACTCTCTGTCCGTATATGTTCAGGTAGAACAGAAGGTCAAACGATATAAGCAGTCCCGCGGTTACCATCAGTCCCCCGACTATGTATTTGTAGGCGGGATAGTATCTTCTTATGAAAGAGCCGAGCGGTTTCCATTTTGCAAAGAAAACTCCCGTCAGAATAAAAGGAGTTCCGAGTCCGGCTGAATAGACGAGCAGCAGGGAGACGCCTTTTGCGGTTTCCTGAGATGAAGCGGCGGACGAAGCCGCATAAGACAGAATTGAGGCAAGCATCGGTCCTATGCACGGTGTCCAGCCGAAAGCGAAAGCGCAGCCGAGCAGGAACACATACGCGAATCCGCCGCCGTTTGTTTTAATCCTTACGGTTTTTTCTTTCTGAAGGGCGGGGATTTTTATAACTTCCATTGTGAAGAGGCCGAAAACCGTTATCAGAGCGCCCGATACGGTTGAGAGAATTCCTCTGTTTTCCGCAAGAAGAGAGCCCAGAAAAGAGACTGATGTCCCCAGAAGCGAGAAGACAAAGGAAAATCCCATAACAAACAGGATAATGGGGACAAGCAGTGAAAAGACTCCCCGCGGAATTTCCGTTTCCCCGTCTTTCAGTGTCAGTGCGGAAAGGTATCCGGGAACAAGGGGAAACACGCACGGCGACAGAAAAGACGCAACTCCCGCCAGAAACGCAAGGCCGAAAGCGGGTTCAATAAAGGTTGTTTGCATCGTTTGTTATACCGTCCGTCCGGATTGCAAGTTTTTTACTTGGAGCATTGGTTTGTCAGTTTCTCAAACAATATACCATTCCCGAAGGGAGAGGAAATCTCTCTTTTCCTTTCCCCTTTCCGCTATTCCCGTTTCACCCCCGTCGTTCCCTTTTTACCCCACGTCATTACCGCGTAGGCGGGAATCCGTTTCCCTCTCCGCTATTCCTGCGAAAGCGGGAATCCAAATTTGGGTCTCTCCGCCATTCCTGCGAAAGCAGGAATCCAGTTTTTCGGTAAAGTCTTTGCTCTGAATGCCGGATACCGGATCAAGTCCGGTATGACATTGGGGGGGTTCCGTCATTTCTGCGAAAAAGACCCTCACCTTAGTCCTCTCCCAGAGGGAGAGGAAATTCCGCTTTCCCCTTCTCCGCCATTCCTGCGAAAGCAGGAATCCAGTTCTTTGGTAAAGTCTTTGCTCTGAATACCCGATACTGGGTCAAGTCCGGTATGGCATTGGGGGGTTTTCTTATCCCAAGTCAGAAATCAGAATTTAATTGCGCCTTTCAGTCCGAGGCGGTAATCCGGTTTTTCTCTGCGGCTTTTGCTCTGCTCCCCAAGCAACTCCACACTTAACCCTTTTAACTTCCCGCCCAAAACACTCATCCGCGCTCCCATACCCGCGCTACGGGAACCCGAACCTTCCACTCCAACCTTTGCAAACGGCGTCAACAGTCCACCCGACAGCCCCACTCCGTAACCAAACTCCGCAACAACATCCGCAGAATCCAAACTCACTTCTTCCCCTTCATAATCACCGCTCTTCAACACTTCCTCTCTGTCCCACAACTCATCCGCCTTGCTGTTAGAATCCGCTCCCCAGGAAGACTCCACAGACACCCGCGCACCGCGACCGTCCGCCTCACTCTGTTTTACCAAAGCAGTCAAATTTAATCCCCACTCACCAAAACCACTCTCCTCATGCGCAACCAGCATACGCCAACGCGCTCCCAATCTCACACCGCGTAAATAGTTCTCGTATTCAACACCCACTCCTATATCAACTCCAAACCCTTCCTCCGCATCACCGTCATCAAAACGTCCGCCCACTTCCAAAACGGGAGATAAACGCTCCCGCTCCCCGACAAGCAGGTCGCGCGCCCGACCTTCAAAAGCAAGACGCACACGCCCCGCATCACCTTCAACGGATGACAGTCTGTCCCTTATGGCATCGGACTTAACCCTTACACCAAACACATCTGTCTTCAAAGCAAAATCAAACGCGCCCGCAGATAACAACTCCCCTCGTGCTCCCGCCGCAAACATACGCATATTGATACCCGTATTGTCCCCTTCATCATCACCTTCATACTCAATTTCCAAACTCCCTTTGCCAACTCCGAACATAACCCATGTGCTCAAACGCTCATGCGGACTCCAGTGAGCGTAGGGATACAGATTCGCAAGACGAGCGCTTATCTTGCCGTCTCCCGCCAAATCTCCGCCATAATTTATTGAACCGCCGGCGAAGGAAACCGCAAATCCAAACAGCGCATCGGGATGGAAACGGTAGTCCACTCCCAGATAGGCGGACAATACCCTGCCGTCAATGGAAAGATCGTTTCTCGGACGACCATCAAAACCCCTTGCGTCTCCCTGTCCCCATATTGTCCACTGTCCCGCATAGCCAAGGTCGGGGTCTCCTTCACGAAGGGTGAGTTGAAAATCGCTCGCCTGCAGCAAATCACGCGCGGAAACCATGACAATGCCGCCATCTCCGTCCGCTACCGTAAGGGCGTCAAACACTCCGTATATGGCGGAAGAGGTATCTCCGTCGGGTCCGAGCGCGGATATATCCATCCGCCTGCCTCCCAGAGAACCGCGAAATTCACCGCTTGCGGACGATGAGAAACGCTCGCCAATTGTGTCAACCGCTCCGGTCGCCACCGTGCGCCCGAACGCCGCCAACACGGGCTTAAACAGTTCCTCACTCGCCTGTGAGGCGTCGTCATCGGTGACGGTGACGGTCACTTCGGCGGTGGGCACCGTGTTATAGCCGGCGTCCCCGCTCGTCGGCCTATGGGTCACGGTCGCCGTGCGGGCGTTATCGGGGTTCTCTATGTCGTCGTCCATGCCGGTGATGGTGACGGTTTGCGCCGCGCTCCAGGTGGTCATGGTGAAGGTCAGGGATGGCGGCGCGACCGTTGCCACTGAGGTGTCATCGCTGACAACGGTAATCGTCACCGTGTCCAGCGGCTGGCTGTCGAGCACCACGGTGTAGGTGGCCGTGCCGCCAGCTTCCGCGACCGTGAGGGCCGATTCGGAGACGGTGACGCCGCCGGCGTCGTCATCGGTGGCGGTGACGTCCACATTGGCAATGGTCACCTCGTCATAGCCGCCGCCGGTGATGGTGTGGGTCACGATCGTGGTGCGGGCGTCGTTCTGATTGTCAATGTCGTCGTTCACGCCGGTGACAGTGACGGATTGCGGCGTGTTCCAGTTGTCCGGGGTGAAGGTCAGCGCTGTTGAGACCGTGGCCACGTCAGAGTCGTCACTCACCGGGGTAATGGTGACATCGGCGGTCGGCTC
>CBDBJA010000013.1:0-134371 GCA_965206175.1 Thermodesulfobacteriota bacterium
TGAAAAGCCCCGGAGTGACGGAGTTGACCCTTTTGTCCGTGCACTGCGCGGACAGGATTGAGCCGACAAGCAGTTCAAAAGCGGAACCGTAGTTCAAGTGGCATTTTGCGTCTGGATACCGCTTCCGGAGAAAAGCCGTTACGGCGGAAACCCGTTTCCGCAGTGATTGGTCTGTTTCAGTCTTTTGTGGCGGGCTTGAGATCTTCTTTTCCCTCAAAGAAATCTTCGTTTTCTTTGATGAAATTCTGCCATTTTTCGGGGATTTCATCTTCATGGTATACCGCGTCCACCGGGCAGGGGTCAACGCAAGCCCCGCAGTCAATGCACTCGTCCGGATGTATGAACAACTGCTTTTCCCCTTCGTATATGCAGTCCACGGGACACGCTTCAACGCATGACTTGTCTTTAACATCAATGCACGGTTCGGCTATTATGTATGGCATTTTACACCTCTTTTGTTTGGACTTGAGCCGCGTCCGGATTTTATTTCGGAGCGGTTATTTCCTCCGTTTTCGGGGTTGTCTCAACTGTTTCAACGGGAGTGGTCTCTTGCGTCTCCGTATCCGCGGGTGTTTCTGAAATGTCGGAACCGACCACTTCCACGGTTTCTTCCGTTGAGTCAAAGGGGGCTGTCGCTTCCGGCTCCGTGTCAACCGTTTCCGCGGGCGTTTCAACAAACCCTTTGTCAATCACCGATGAAGACGACCGCTTGAACGACATATATCCGAGCGACAGTGAAGTCAGAACAAAAACGACCGCCATAAATCTTGTCGCTTTTGCCAGAAACGGAGTCGCTCCGCCCGCGCCGAAAACCGATTCGGACGACCCTCCGCCGAAAACCGTTCCCAGTTCATCGCTTCCGCCCGGCTGAATGAGAATGACGACAATCATTATCAGCGCAACGCCTATATGGGCTGTCTTTATAAACGGTATTAGAAATTCCATGTTTTCAATCCGCCGAAACCTTTTCTATTATGCTTGCAAATGAATCTAATTCAAGACTTGCCGTTCCGACAAGCATTCCGTCCACATCCCGCGCTCCGATAATTTCCGATGCGTTTTCCGGTGTTACGCTGCCCCCGTATAAAATCCGGGCCTCCTCCGAGTTTTCTCCTAAAAGTCCCGAAAGTGTTTTTCTTATGCGTCCGTGCATCTCCTCTATCTGTTCGGCTTGCGCGTTTTTCCCCGTTCCGACCGCCCACACCGGCTCGTAGGAGACGGTTATCCCCTCATGTCCGGCGTTGCGCAGAGCGGCTTCGAGTTGCATCCGCACAACTTCTCTTGCGCGTCCCTCAAATCTTTCCCGTTCGGTTTCACCGACACAAAGAATTACCCGCAGTCCGCTTTTCAAAGCGGCTTGCGTTTTTGCCGCGGCGGTCTCATTGGTTTCGCCGAAAACGCTCCGCCTTTCCGAGTGTCCGACAATCACCGTTTCACACCCCGCGTCAACAAGCATCTTGCATGAAACCTCTCCGGTATATGCTCCTTTTTCCTCGTAAAAAACATCCTGGGCGCCGATGGTAATGTTTGAATTTTCCGTCTCTTTTCGCGTTGCCTCAATGGCGGTGAAGGGCGGAAACAGGACGATTTCGGTTTTCAGGCTTGAAACTTTTTCCGCAAGAGAGCGGGCGAACTCCGCCGCTTCCCTCCGTGTTTTGTTCATCTTCCAGTTTGCCGCGACAAGTTTTTTTCTCATGTTTTTCAACGACCTTTCAAACCGCTGTCCAATATGACAGCATAACGCATTTGGCGGAGAAATTCTTCCTGCTTCCGTTTGGAAATGAACGCAAAACCCGTCAGCGCAAACCGTGTTTCAAGGCGAAGTTGTTTTGGCGGAAGCGGTTGCATGCTTTCATTGCGCGCCTGACACGGAATCTTGAGAAAAGCGCGCAAGTTGCCGCAATCCGTTTTCAATCCCCGCCGCCGTTGAGAATGCCGAATTCAAGTCCGGCGTGACAGTTTTGTTTATTTCCGCTTTTCACAAAATGACGGAGAGTTAAACAAATAACGGGTTTTCCATTTGCAGGTTATGCTCCGCTAAAGAGATTTTACATACTCACCAATCCTTCCTATCCCTTCCTCAATTTTTTCAATGGCGGCGGCGTAGGAGAGACGCAGATGCCCTTCGCCTTCAGTCCCGAAATCAATTCCGGGCGTTACCGCCACATGCGTTTTTTCAAGAATATCAAACGCAAGCGACCGCGAGTCGGTTTTTTCTCCGGGTATTTTCACAAACAGGTAGAAAGCCCCCCGGGGGTTTCCGCAAGGGACGAGCCCGATTTTCTCAAGGGCGTTTGTCATTGCCTCCTTCCGCTTTGAATATATGCCCGCAATCTCATCCGCGCGCGGACACACCCGCGATATTGCGGCGATTCCCCCGCGTTGAACGAAAGGGTTTGCCGATATGAAAAGATTCTGCTGGAGTTTTTGAGCGCACCGTATCAGTTCTTCCGGCGCTATCATGTATCCAAGCCGCCAGCCGGTCATTGAGCACAGTTTTGAAAAGCCGTTCACCGCGACCGCGCAGTCGGTGTGATTCAGTATTGATTTTGACTTCACGCCGTATTCAAGCCCGTGATAGATTTCATCTGATATGATGAAGACTCCGAGCGAGCAGATTGATTTGAGCGTTTCATCGCTCTGAACCGCTCCGGTCGGATTCGCCGGAGAGTTGAGAACAATCGCTTTTGTCTTCCGGCTTATTTTTGTTTTCAGCCGCTCCGTGTCAATCCGGTAGTTTTCTTCCGCATAAACGGGAACCGTTACGGGAACGCCTCCGGCGGCTTTTATTATGCCGGGATAGCAGGCGTAGTGAGGGTCGGTAATCACGACCTCGTCTCCGGGATTCACAACACACAGCATGGAGAGAAGCAGGGCGGGCGAACTGCCGGAAGTTACAAGCACGCTGTCCGCGGAGATATTTATTCCGTATTTTGAGTTGTGCATGCGGGCTATCTCTTCCCTGAGCGGAGCGATGCCGAGACTGGGCGAATAGGAGGTTTCTCCGGCTCTTATCGCCTCAACCGCCGCCTCTCCGACTTCCGGCGGAGCGGGCAGGTCCGGCTCGCCGACCTCAAGGTGAATCACATCCGCTCCGCCGGCTTCAATTTTCTTTGCCCTCTCAAGCGTTTCCATAACATAGAAGGGGGCAAGCCCTTGCGCCAGTTCGGACGGTATGATTTTGACCGGAGCGCTCATTTCCCGTTTTTGCTTTCGGGCGCCGCGAAAGTTTTGTCCATTTTTTTGAGCATCATATCTCTTTTAAGACCGCCCAGTCTGTCAACAAAAAGAACGCCGTCCAGATGGTCTGTTTCGTGCTGGATTATTCTCGCGGTCAGTCCGCGCGCCGTCATTTTCTCTTTTTTGCCGTTGCGGTTCAGCCATTCAACTTCCACCATGTCTTTTCTTTTCACGCGGGCGACAAAGTTGGGAATGCTGAGGCATCCTTCGGTTCCGGTTTGCTCGCCCGATGAGTTTTTAATAACCGGATTGATCATCTCAATCGCGGGCATTTCGCCTTGCTCGTCCCCGGATTCCGGCGCTTTGCAAACTATGACAACCCGTATGTTTTTACCGACCTGAGGGGCGGAAAGCCCTATGCCTTCGGCGTTTCTCATCGTTTCCAGCATACTGTCAAGCAGAGCGCAAACCTTGCCGTCTATCTTTGCGACCGGAGCACTTTTCTTTCTGAGTTTCGGATTGGGATAAGCCAGAATATCCAACAGAGCCATGGTCGCGCTTTCTCAGGCGGATTCCCGCTCGGACATTGTTTTGAAAAAAGTTCTGATTTCCTTTCCCTGTCTGAAGCAGGGCAGTTTTTTCCCTTTCACCGCAACGGTTTCTCCGGTGCGGGGATTTCTTCCGGTGTAGGGTTTGCAGTCTTTCGTATGGAAACTGCCAAATCCTCTGATTTCAATACGCGAACCCGAACTTAACGCTTCCGACATGTTGTCCACTATAACATTGAGAACTCTGTCGGCGTCCGTTCCCGAAAGGCGGAACTTGTAGGCGATCTTTTTGCTGATGTCAGATTTCGTCATGGGTTTGAAACTTTAATCTAACTGCGGCGGTGGCGCAAGTTAAAATCGCGCGGGGCGGGGAAACCGTTTTACCGCCGTTTCGGTTTCCGCCGGAATGAAAAACCTTGCCACAGGTCTTTTTCGTATGTATCTATAGACTGCAAAAGACTGCAAAGAAAATATGAATGCGTGGGCCGCTAGCTCAGTTGGTAGAGCAGTTGACTCTTAATCAAATGGTCGGGGGTTCGAATCCCTCGCGGCTCACCCTCTCCCGTCGGGAGAGGGCAGGGAGAGGAGCGAACGGAAGTTGCATTCCCATCGGGAGGGTGAAGCAGTTATCATTTGAAAAGACAGCGAGAGTGGCGGAACGGCAGACGCGCCGGATTTAGGATCCGGTGGGATATTTTTCCCGTGGGGGTTCAAATCCCTTCTCTCGCAAGTTTCTCCGTTTTTTTAGCGATGGCGCCGTATCAACGGAACATTCAGGTTCCGTTGCGGGAACTTTCGGTGTGTCCGCCGAGTAACAGGGACGAACTCATAACCGGTTCTTCCGGCGCTTGTAAACAGTGATAACAAAGCGCCCGGGTCTGATATAATCCACAAAAAGGCGGCAGGGTGGCTGTCTTTCTTTTATTACAATGCCCATTAAATGGATTGTGTTTTTTATTGCAGTTTTGTTTTTGTATGAATCCGCCTTTGCGGTTTCCGACCGTTCCCATTTGTCTTCAGACCCGAGTGTAAAGGAAGCGCGGACGCTTGTTCAAAGCCGCAGGTTCAATGAGGCGCTGATAATTCTGCGTCCGCTGGCGAAAGGCCATCCCGACCAGACCGATGTGCTGTTTCTAATCGGTCTGGCGGCGATTGAAGAATCCCAAAAGGCGGAGAAAACCGGAAAAGAGAAAATCGCTTTGCTGGACGAAGCAATTGCGGCTTTGCGGAAAATTTTAATCAATCGCCCCGGACTTGTGCGTGTGCGTCTGGAACTGGCAAGGGCTTTCTTTCTTAAAGGCAATGACGATTTGGCTCGGCAAGAGTTTGAACGTGTCCTTGCGGGCGGACCTCATCCGGCGGTGGTTGCGAATATCCGCCGTTTTCTTGGAGTAATGACGGAACGTCGTCGCTTGAGCGGTTATTTCGGCTTCACACTCGCGCCGGACACTAACATCAACTCTTCGTCGGATGAAGAAATCATCTATATCAATGTTCAGGGGCAACTGCTACCGTTCAGACTTGATGACCCCGGAGAGGAGTCCGGCTTCGGCGTTCTAATGTGGGGCGGAGGAGAATATCAGCATCCGCTGGGAAAGCGGTTAAGACTGCGTCTCGGCGCTGACATCTCGCACAGAGAATATAAAGGCAGGCAGTTTGACCGGACATTTCTTTCGGGACACACGGGCATACGCTGGTTTCCGGACGGCAATACCGAATTCAGTTTGCTACTCCCAAGTGTCCGGCAGCGTTGGACTTCCGGCAAACGTCAAAGCGATGAAATCGGCGTCCGTTTTGAGATTGACAGGCGGCTCACCCGGAAAATTTCCTCTTATTCAAGGGCGTCGTTCCATCATCGCAGATACCGGAACAACGAATCTCTGAACGGTCCCGTCGCTTCTTTCCTGCTGGGCGCGTCTTGGCTTATAAACCCCACTTTGCGGACAAACGCAAGTGTCGGATACTCCATTGAACGCCCTGAGGCGACTTTGTGGCGCAACTCCACCCACTGGGGAAGACTTGGATTTAACATTGCGTTGCCGCGGGGTTTTACGGTGGGCGCAAGCGGTGAGTTTCACCGGACAAAATATAATGAACCCTATTTCAGTTTTGGCGAAGACCGCAGAGACCGGCTGCGTATTTTCCGCGTTTCCGTTTTTAATCGCGCGTTTACGATGTTCGGTTTCAGCCCGCAAATTGTGTTTGTAAATGAGAAAAACAGTTCCAATTCCCAACTGCAAGACTACAAGCGCAATCGCGGAGAACTGCGGTTTGTGAGGCAGTTTTAAGATTGCGGCATTTGATTGTTTTTACGGTCTTTGTTTTGATTTGCGCCGTTTGTGCCTTGCCGTTTCTATATGTATTATTAGCCCTTGTCCTTCAATCGGATGAGGTGTTTTTATGAAAGTCAGTATGGAAGACCTCGGTTCAACCGAGAAGAAAATTGAAGTGGTTCTTTCCGCCGAAACGGTTCGCCGCGAGCGGGATGAGATAGTCAGGCGACTTAAGAAGAGCGCGAAGGTGGACGGTTTCAGAAAGGGGAAAGTTCCCGATTCCCGGATACATAAACTGTTCGGAGGTGAAATCAAAGAGGAACTGGTTTCAAACCTTGTTTCGGGCAGTTTTCCCGATGCGCTGAAAGAGGTTTCGGTCTATCCGGTCAGCAGACCGGCGATAACCCCCGGAGAGGTTGAGCCGGAAAAAGAGTTTCTCTATTCGGCGGTTTTTGATGTGTTGCCGGATTTTGAACTGCCCGTCTATAAAGGGCTTGAGTTGAAGCAGAGCCCCGTTTCGGTCAACGCGGACGATGTTGATGTCGCCCTTGAACGGATAATAGAATCTTCCGCAAAGGTTGAGCCGTATGCGGAAACAAAACCGTCGGCGGCGGGCGATGTGGTTGATGTTGACTACAAGGGAACCATAGACGGCGGCGCGGTTGAAGGGCTTGAAAAAAACGGCGTGAAATTTCTTCTCGGCAAAGGGCGTCTTATAGAGGATTTTGAAAAAAACATAGTCGGCATGTCCGCCGGAGAGGAAAAAGATTTTGAGGTCGCTTATCCTGACGATTTTCAAATAAAAGAGGCGGCGGGCAAGTCCGTCAAGTTTCATTTGAAAGTGAATCAGGTTTTTGAAAGGACTGTTCCGCAACCCGATGACGAGTTTGCAAAAAGCGTTGGAAGCGACGGCATCGCCGATTTGAAAAACAAGATAGAAAAAGATTTGACGGCGCGCCTTGAAGATATGAGGCGGGAGAGTCTTGACGAGCAGATATGCTCCAAACTGAGCGAAGGCGCAACCTTTGAAGTTCCCCGGCGTCTTGTCTCGGAAGAGAGAGAAAGACTTGAGGCGGAAATGAAAAAAGACTTTGAAACCCACGGCGCGAAGGTTCCCGAAATTGACGAAAAAGCGTCCGAAACGCTCAACAACCGCGCGGGGCAGAATGTGAAACTTTCTCTGACCATAAGCAGAATAGCCGAAGCGGAATCCATTGAAGCGCAGGAAAGCGACTTTGAAGAGCGGTTCGCCGAAATAGCCGCCCAGTCCGGCGTTTCGTCCGGGCAGGTGAGGGAGTATTACGAAAAAAACAGTCTTCTCAACGGTCTGAACTCGCAGATTACAAGTGCCAAAGTGATGGCTTTTATACGGGAGAATTCCGACATAAAGACCGAAGTCCCCGCGGCGGAAACGCCCGCCTCAGATGCCGGAAGTTCGGATTGACATTCGGAGCCGGAACGGCATAAAATAATCCCAGAGGGTGATGTCTAACTATGTTCCATTTGTTGTGGAGCAAACAGGAAGAGGTGAGCGCTCTTATGATATTTTTTCCCGTCTTTTGAAAGACAGGATAATTTTCATAGGTTCCGTCATTGACGATGCGATTGCCAATCTTGTAATAGCTCAGTTGATGTTTCTTGAGTCGGAAGACTCGGAAAAGCCGGTGTATATGTATCTGAACTCTCCCGGCGGAAATGTTACTTCCGGTCTTGCCATATACGACACGATGCAGTATGTGAAAATGGAAGTCTCAACCATGTGCATAGGTCAGGCGGCGAGCATGGCGGCGGTTCTGCTTGCCGGAGGGGCTCGGGGGCGCAGGCACGCGCTTCCGCACTCAAGGATAATGATACATCAGGTTCTGGGCGGAATTCAGGGGCAGGCAAGCGACATAGAGATACACGCAAAAGAGATACTGAGAGTCCGGCAGGAACTCAACGACATACTGAAATACCACACCGGGCAGACGCTTGAAAACATAGAGAAAGACACCGACAGGGATTTCTTTATGGCCGCGCGCGAGGCGATGGAATATGGCATAGTGGACTCAATCATGGACACCGGACAGGAACTTCGGAAGGTCGCGGGAGAGGCGGTGAAATGAGACGCGGAAAAGACAGCAGCCAACTCTGCTCGTTCTGCAGCAAGGGCAAAAGCGATGTGTCCAAACTCATCGCGGGCCCCAATGATGTTTACATCTGCAATGAGTGCATAGACCTCTGCAACGAAATTATTGCGGAGGAGGAAGAAAAAGAGCAGTCAAAAGTCGGATACACAAAGAGCAAGAGTTCCGCGGCTCTTATGACGCCGCCCGAAATAAAGAGTTTTCTGGACGAATACATAATAGGGCAGGACTATGCAAAGAAGGTTCTCTCCGTCGCCGTGCACAACCACTACAGGCGCATAGAGGCGATGGAGTCCGGCGGCGGTCTTAACACCAAAAAGGATTCGGACGATGTTGAGATACAGAAAAGCAATGTGATGCTCATAGGTCCGACCGGTTCGGGAAAAACTCTGATTGCCCAGACTCTTGCCAGAATGCTGAAAGTTCCCTTCGCCATTGTTGACGCGACCTGCTACACCGAAGCGGGGTATGTCGGCGAGGATGTGGAGAACATGATAGTCAGTCTCCTTCAGGATGCGGAATACGATGTTGAAAAAGCGTCAAAGGGGATTATTTACATTGACGAGATAGACAAACTGGCGCGTAAAAGCGGCGACAGTCCTTCAATCACGCGCGATGTGTCCGGCGAGGGAGTGCAGCAGTCGCTTCTCAAAATAATGGAAGGGGCGAAAACCAATGTGCCTCCCAAAGGCGGAAGAAAACACCCGCAGCAGGATTTTATTCAGGTGGACACCACAAACATTCTGTTCATCTGCGGCGGAGCGTTTTTCGGTCTTGAGGAAATCATCAGAAGAAGGAAGGGCAGAAACTCAATCGGTTTCAAAGCGAACACCGCCCGAAGCGGCGGCATATCGGAAGGTCCGTCCATAATCAGGGATGTTCAACTGGAAGACCAGATAGAATACGGGTTGATACCGGAGTTTGTGGGCAGGGTTCCGGTAATCGCCACTCTTGACGAGCTGGACGAGGATTCTCTTGTAAGCATACTGACAAAACCCCGCAACGCTCTTGTGAAGCAATACATAAAACTTATGAGACTTGAGGGGGTTGACCTTGAATTTACGGACTCCGCGCTTCGCCTGATAGCAAAACAGTCCGTAAAAAGAAAGACCGGAGCGCGTGGTTTGAGATCAATGCTTGAGTCGGTAATGTTGGAAATTCTTTACGATGTGCCTTCGGACAAAGATTTGGACCGTTGCGTAATTACCGAGGAAGTGGTTAGGAGAGAAGGCAAGCCGCTTTTCTATTACAACCTTCGCAAGAAAGTGGGTTCGTAACAACGGAACCGACCAACTCGTCATTCCTGCGAAAGTGGTAATCCGGTATTTCTTTTGTAAGACGATATGGAGTTCTTGGGACGCAACATTTAACTCATCTCAACATCAGGCATTGTGTCAATTTGGTTCTGTAAATCAACACCTTTTGGTTGGAGAAATAATTGTGTCCCCTATAGGCATAGTTGAGTTTTTGCCTGTCGGTTAAAGAAAGCGGAGAAACAACCCTTTCCGTTCCCTTTTCATCTCGCTCTTTTCGGTTAAAGTAACAACCCGTTCAACTTTGCGGGGCGGTTAGCTCAGTGGGAGAGCGTCTGCCTTACAAGCAGGATGTCATCGGTTCAAATCCGGTACCGCCCACCACTACTGCCTGTCCCGTCGGGCGGATGCGTTTGAAATGGCGCCGTAGCTCAGTCTGGTTTAGAGCGCTGCCCTGTCAAGGCAGAGGCCGCGGGTTCAAGTCCCGTCGGCGCCGCCATCAAAATCCATGAAAAACTTTATACTTGGGGAAGAAGCAGAAAGACAGCTTGCGGAAAGAGGCATTGACGAAAACACCGTCCGCTTTCAGGCAAAAGTTCTGAACAGTCCGCCGTCTTTTATTCGCCTTGAAAGACCCTGCGCAATCGGAGACGGAATCACGGCTTTGTCCGCCGAGCGGATGCGCTTTTATTCCAATCTCTACGGAAAGTGGAGCGGTTTTGTTCCGTCCGCTTTTATTCCCGCTTCCGGGGCGGCAAGCAGAATGTTTTCCCGACTGATTTCGGGGGATGAAAAATCCCTTGAGAGTTTTGCAAAAAACATGAAGCGTTTCGCTTTTTTTGACGACTTGAAAACCGCATCGGAAAAGTTGAGGCAATCCGGTATTGAAACTCTCGCCGATTCCGGCGCATACGACGAAATAGCCGACCTTGTTCTTTCGCCCGAAGGTCTCGGATACGGGAACATTCCGAAAGGTTTGGTCAAGTTCCATCGTTACGGCGATATTTCAAAGACCGCTTTTGAGGAACATGTTTGTTTTGCCGGACTATACGCGCGCGGAGAGGACGGGATTTGCAGGATTCATTTCACTGTTCCGAGACACCTCGCCGACATAACGGAACGGCATCTTGACGCCGCCGCGCGCCGCGCGGAGAAAGCGGAGGTGTCTTTTTCTTTTCAGAATCCGGAAACCGACACCGTTGCGGTTGATGAAAACGGAGACCTTCTCACCGATGAGTCCGGGCGGATTGTCTTCCGTCCGGCGGGGCACGGAGCGCTTCTTGAAAACCTGAGCCGCATTGACTCGGACACTGTGTTCATTTCCAACATAGACAACATTGCGCATCAGTCGCGCGTCCGAAATCCCGCGCTCGCCAGAAGGGCGCTTGCCGGTCTGCTTTTTGAAACCGGAGAGAAAATTCGCGCTTTTATGCTTGGATTGAAAAACGGAAAATTCGGCGAAAATGTTGTCTCCGAAGCCCGGAACCTCTGCCTGCGATTCGGTTTTTCACCGCCGGACGAGGTGGAATTTTCCGAACATCTTTTAAGTTTTCTCAAAAAAGCGCTGGACAGACCCTTAAGAGTTTGCGGTGTGGTAAGGAACACCGGAGAGCAGGGGGGCGGTCCGTTCTGGGCGGAAGACCCTTTCGGGCGCGTGTCTCCGCAGATTGTGGAATCCGTTCAGGCGCGTCCCGACTGCGCCGGTCAAGTTGATGTGTGGAAGTCTTCAACGCACTTTAATCCGGTTGATATTGTGTGCTCGGTGAAGAACTGCGAGGGCGGAAAATTCAATCTGCGCGACTATTGCGATGACGCTTTTATGGTTGCGGAAAAAACTTTCGGAGGGCGCCCCGCAAGAGCGCTGGAAATGCCCGGTCTGTGGAACGGCGCAATGGCGGGGTGGAACACCGTGTTTGCGGAGATTCCGCCGGAGTATTTCAATCCGGTCAAAGATGTTTTTGACTTGTTGCGAGTTTCTCATCAGGATTTGGAAAATGGACGATTCAAATAAAACTGAAAAAAGCCGGGTGGTTTTTCTGCTTATGGCGGGAGGGTCGGGCAAAAGGCTGTGGCCCGCTTCGCGGCTTATGTATCCCAAACCGCTTTTCCATCCGCGCGGAGGGCGGTCTCTGATAGGGGCGGCCATTGAGCGCATAGCGTCATTCGGCGGTTTGCCGGAAATCAATTTGCTTGTGGGCGCTTCTCACGAAAAAGCTTTCCGCTCCCATATAAACAGAATTGACCCCGGTTCCGCGCGGGTTGGTTTTGCCGTTGAGCCGCTGTCAAGAAACACCGCTCCGGCAATCACTATGGGAGTCATGCGGGTTTTGCGCGAACTTGGGGAAGACGAGGAGGATGTGATTTTTGCGGTTTTCCCGTCCGACCATTTTATCGGCGACAGGGACGGTTTTCACAACGCGTTGAAAACCGCAATTGCGGCGGCGGAAAGCGGGCTGATAGTCACAATAGGAATTGAGCCGACACGGCCCGAAACCGGATACGGCTATATTCAGAGAGGCGAGGCTCTGAAAACCGACGCGGCTTCGGGTGAAGTTTTCAAGATAAAACGGTTCGCCGAAAAGCCGGGTATTTCCACCGCACGAAAGTATGTGGCGAAATCTTTTCTGTGGAACTGCGGCATCTTTGTTTTCAAAGGGCGCGTTATGATTGAAGAGATAAAAAAACATGCGCCCGATGTTTTTTCCGCAGTCCGCAAATCGCTTTCCAGGGAAGATTTCGCCGCCGTCGCGGACGCCGGGAGTTACGCGCGCGCGCCGGACATATCAATAGATTTTGCCGTTATGGAAAAGACGGAGTTGGGAGCGGTTGTTCCGGCAAGTTTTGATTGGAGCGACATAGGTTCGTGGGACGCGGTTTACGATTTGTCGGAAGAAAAGAGCGCGGACGGAAATGTCGTAAGCGGCGATGTGGTTCTTGAGAATTCAGAAAACTGCCTTGTTCGCGGCGACCGGCGGCTGATTGTCGGCAACGGTCTGAAAGGCATTGTGATTGTTGACGACGGAGACGCATTGCTCGTCTCGGACATCGGGCGTAGCGGGGAAGTCAAAGCTGTTGTTGACGGTTTAATCCGCCGCAAAAGAACCGAAGCCGTCCGCCCCCCGCGCGCGGAGCACCGATGGGGTTCGGAGGAACTTATTGAGAAAGGGCGGGGTTTTTCGGCAAAGAGAGTTCAAATTCTTCAAAGAATGGAGTATGAGCCGCAAACCTGCTCCGGGCGCATAATTGTTCTTGAGGGCAAAGCGCTTGCCACATTTGCGGAAAAGAGCGTAACTCTGTCCGCCGGAGACCTGCTTGAACTTCCCGATGATATTCCGGCGCGGATTAAAAACGGCGGACAAACCCCGCTTCGTCTGCTTGAAATCTCTTTTGAAGATCAGGGGTAATTTCAGGATTTGCGCGTTTAGGTTACAATAGCGGGCTTAAGGAGAGGTGGCCGAGTGGTCGAAGGCGCTCGCCTGCTAAGCGAGTATACCTCACAAGGGTATCGAGGGTTCGAATCCCTCCCTCTCCGCCGGACTCAAATATTTTCAAATCAACGTCTCTTTCACTTGTTCCCGCGCTCCGGCTTTGGAACGCATATTTCACCGTAAGGCTGGCGGAAGCCATTTCCCAATTCCCATACAACCGCTTTCCGCGCGGAGAAGCGACAAGTTACAATACTTCCCCATGCCGAACCTGACCTCTTGCCTGATTGTCCTTGCGCTTCTGTTGCCGATGACGGCGTATGCCGGACAATACGACACGCAAACTTTTTCCGTTGACGGGCGTTCATGGGAACTGACCGTTCCTGCGGGCTACCGGCTGGAGCTGCTTGCCGAAATGGAAAAACCGCGCATGCTCGTATTCGCCCCTGACGGCGCGCTGATTGTCGGCTCACTTGCCGCAAACATCTACCGTGTGCCGCCCCCTTACGACAAAGCGGTTGTTCATGCGAAACTCCGGGGCGGAAGCAATCACGGCGTTGCCATGCGCGGCGGCACGCTGTGGGTTGCTCAAAACGGCGGCGTTTATAAAATGCCTTACCGTTTGAAAAAGTTTCCTCATACATTGAAAGATTTCACGCGGGTTGCCGATTTGCCCGCAAGAAACGGCGGACATTTTACGCGCACAATCAAAGTCGGACCGGACAGCAAAATCTATGTCAGTCTGGGCATCAGCGGCAATTGCAGCGATGAATATATCGGCGCGGGTTACGGCTTTGAAGACAGACGCGGCGGCATTTTGCGACTGCGTGAGAGTGTTCGGTCAAAAAATACGCGGGAAGCAAAAGCCAACCCGAACAAAGACGGAGCCGCCCGCTGGGAAACATACGCATCGGGCTTGCGCAATCCGGTCGGTTTTGGCTGGCATCCCGCAAGCGGCGTTATGTATGCAAGCAACAACGGTCCCGACCATCTGGGCTATGAGCGTCCGGCGGAATACTTCAGCCGCATAGAACAAGGGTCGTTCCACGGTATGCCATGGTTTTGGTTCAACGGCGGGGAGATGGAGCGCGACCGCTGTATTAAAAGCAAACCGCCGCGCAACGACGCCGTTTTGCCGTCCGTTACTTTTCCCGCCCGCAGCGCCCCGATGGATGTCGCTTTTGTTCCCGACGGCGGGACGAACAAAGACTGGACGCATAATGCCGTAGTCGCTTTGCACGGCTCCTGGGCAACTCGGCCCGCAGGCGGTTTTTTCGGCGACAGAGCAACGCGCAGACCGCCCCGGATAGACATTGTGCATTTTGTCAACCGCCGCGCTGTAAAAACAAGTCCGCTTGTTGAAGGTTTTCAAAACGCCGCAGGCGCTCGTCTGGCTCGCCCGACAGGGCTTGCCTTCGGGCCCGACGGCGCTCTGTATTTCACAAGCGACGGCGGCGTAATAGAGGGCTTGTTTCGTTTGTCCAGAAAAGCGGAGAATTGATATGGGCAAGTCCTGATGTGTTGTGAAAAACTGGAATGACGCAGTTTCCGACAAGTCGTTTCATACTTAAACAGACCCGTTGACGGGGTATAAGATGCCGTTCAAAGCGGATTTGCCGTTCAATTACGGCTGTCAGGCATGCGGACAAATTCGTTTGCGGCATAAAAAAGGAGGGCAAACGCCCTCCCTTTTTTTATTTTTCCACACTTTCAGCCGTGGTGGCAACTTACCGTATTCTACAGAAAACGGAAAACTATCGGACAGTTGACCACAACGCCTATGGAACCGAACTCTCCGGCGGGACCGACAAGATGTCCGCCTTCCACTTTGCCGAGGATGTCAAACTCTTCGGTCAGTCGGGAACGGTAACCCTTTCTTATTGAGTCTTTTGTCCAGACAAACGGGTTCAAATCCCACAGAGGGCTGTAATCGGTGGCAATTGTCGGAATGCCGCCCAGAACATTAAGCGGTGTGCCTCCGTCGGAGAGGGCGCTGTAAAGCCCCTGCCGCTGGGGATTGTCCTTGCCGGTCGGCCCGTTGACCGCAACAAAAATGCGCTCAACCGCGCTGAACAGACTGTCATCCCCTCCGGTGGGAATATCTCTGAGAGCCGGAGTGTAAGTCGCCCCTTCAAGCGTAGCAACCACGGGGTCGGAACCCTCGGTGGAAATATACAGGACGGGACGCGAGAAACTGAATCCGGCGGTCAGCTTTACCGTTACCGTTCGCTCACTGGGGCAAATGTTTACAACTTTGTCGTGAACAAGCGAGTAGTCCGGGTTTCCTTCACAAAACAAATTCAAAGTTTCCGCGCTGACGTCGAATGCAAGAACCGGCGCATTGTAGATATGACCTCCGGCGTTGCCAATTCGAACCAGCGGGGTGTAGTCTTTGTCTCCCACCGAGCCGGGTTCCGCCTTTCTTGGCGGGAAGAATTTGGGGGCTTTGCCCGGAACCACATTGTGTTCCGGTGAAAAATCCACTTTCCCGGATTTGAACTCTAAAACGGGATTGCCCTCTTTGCTCCTCACAAGAGTCGCGCTCCGTGTCGCTTTTCCGATATTTGCGTAGTGCAGTTTTGGCGAATGGTTGATTCCCAACGCCTCGGCATTGGACTTGTCAGTGGTGTCGGTAACGATATACCAGACATTCCTGTTTCCCATCACGCCCCGATAAAGCGGCAGTTTGATGGTTCCCGCATCCAAATCCACTTTCCCGGATTTCATAAGTTGATACGGACCTATGAGTTCGCGCTTGACGTCGGATGGCGCGGGTCCGAAGTATGTCAGGGGAATATCCGCCCCTATTGATGGCGGCGCGGGCGCCACATCGGAATCCTCATCCGCCAATGCTTGCAGGGTGGAAACCGCAACAAAGGCAAATAAAGAAGCAAGCAGAAAATTTCTGCCCGTCAGAATTATGTTTTTCATTTTTTCTTACCTCCAAACAGAGGTTGTTTTGCCGACTATCAGCGCTCTGTTTTTAAGTTACAAAACTAAACCGTTTTGTCCGCGATGTCAAAGCGATTTCCCCGACATAACCGGACAGTCGGCTGGCGGTCTGTTTTTGCAAATTTTCAAGCGGAGTGTAACGGCGGTTCACTCTGATTTGCTTGCTTCAACAGTCTTGTTTTCGCCGGTTGACACGCCGCATATAAGAACATCAACATTCAGGTCGCGCGGCGGAAGAGGGATTTGAATCGTCTTTTTCCCCTTTGTTTTCAATGATCAGAGCGTTCCATGAGCCGTTATCAAGGTATAGGTGTTCTCCGGTTAAAAAAATAAGTTTTTCCGTGAGGGTGGATTGGTAACGGAAACAAAGGTTGTTGTCCGTGTGGTCGGGAGTGTGTATCACTTTAATTATTCCGTTGTCTCTTTGTTTGTTCACGCAATTTGCGTTTTATTTGCGAGTTTTGTTATATATTGTTCCGTATTGGAGGTGAACTATGAACAAATCAATTTACGGTTTCCTGAGCAAACTGTTCTTTTTCGGGGGTCTTGTCTCGGTATGTATTTCTCTTGGCGCATGGTATATGCAGGGCGGGATGAGCGACAACCTTGAAATTCGCGCATCGGCGGAGAGACTCGGCATCTTTATAGGTCTGTGGGCTCCCACAATGCTTGCGCTTTCAACCTGTCTGCGCCACATGGGCAGAGACAGCGGCTGACGGCATACCCTTTTCGGACTGACAGCGGATGTTCAAATCTGTTCATAACAAGGTGTGGGCTTTTGATGTGGAGTGGGTTCCCGACCCCGTTGCGGGGCGGCTTGTCCATGAGTTTCCCGAAGACATGCCGGATGGCGATATTGTCGCCGGGATGTGGAAGAGGGGAGGGGCGACTGAAGAAGAGCCCAGACCGTTTCTGAAGACCGTTTTGTGCAAAGTTGTTTCGCTCTCAATGGTTTCACGCACTTCCAAAGACGGGCAGACCAGAGTCGCGCTCCATTCAATTCCCCAAATCGGCGAGACGGACGAAGACCGCAAGTCCGAATCTCATATAGTCGGCACATTTCTTGAAGAGGTCGGCAAAAGCAAGCCTCAGGTGGTCGGCTACAATTCCGTGCGGGCGGACTTGAAAATTCTTGTGCAGAGAGCGGTTACAAACGGTCTTTCCGTTCCGTCTTTCGCAAGAAGGCCCGACAAGCCGTGGGAGGGCGCGGACTATTTTTCCGGATTCAGCGAGTGGAATGTGGACATGATGAACATAGTGGGCGGCAACAAGTCAACGCCGTCTCTCAACGAGATGGCGCGTCTTTCCGGAATACCGGGGAAAATGGGCGCTGACGGCAATGAGGTCGCCCCGATGTGGCTTGAGGGGCGGCTTGACGACATAGTAAGATACAACGAGTTTGACGCCCTGACGACCTACCTCCTGTGGCTCCGGTTCGCGCATTTCGGCGGCTTTTTTGACAAAGACGCTTACACGCTTGAGCAGAAACTTGTCAGGGAGATGGTGGAGAATGAAATCGCCTCCGGTCGCGAACATCTTGAGAAATACCTAAAAGAGTGGGACAGACTCGCCGCAATCGCCGCGGGTTAATGTAAAACGATTTCTAACGGCGGGGAAAAACCGGAATTTGCGCCGTCAGGTTTTCGCGCCGTCTTTCATCAGTTTATAGTCAATGCTGTCTATCAGCGCTTTCCAGCTTGCTTCAACAATATTTTCCGAAACTCCGACCGTGTTCCAGAGGGTCTTGCCGTCTCCCGATTCAACAAGAACCCGCACGACCGAGTCGGTTCCCTTTGCGGATGACACCACGCGAACTTTGTAGTCCTTCAACCTAAGTTCGCAAATTGCGGGAAAAAACCGTTCAAGAGACCGCCTCAACGCTTTGTCAAGCGCGTTGACGGGACCGTTTCCCAGCGCTTTTGATTTTTCAACCTTGCCGTCAACATTGACCGACACCTCCGCCGATGACACCGGCTCTCCGTCTCGTCCGCTGCGCTCAACGGCGGTTGTGATGTCTTCGGCAAAGAAGCATTTTTTATACAGACCGAGGTGCTTTCTGACAAAAAGTTCAAACGACGCATCGGCTCCCTCAAATTCGTATCCTTTGTTTTCAAGTTCCTTGAGTTCGCTCAAAATCTTGCGCAACCGTTCATCTCCGGGGTCTATCGGTATTCCGAACTCCGCCGCTTTGGACACGATGTTCGCCCTGCCGGAAAGGTCGGACACCAGCACTTTTCTGCGGTTTCCCACCAGAGCGGGGTCTATGTGCTCGTATGTGTCGGGGTTTTTCGCCACCGCGCTCGCGTGAATTCCGCCTTTGTGGGCGAACGCGCTTTTGCCTACAAAAGCCCTCTTTTTCAGCGGGTGGAGATTTGCAAGTTCGTTTATAAAATGCGCAACTTCATACAGTTTTCTCAGTTCACCGTCTTTAATGCAGTCCATTCCGAGTTTGAGGCGTATGTTTGGTATGATTGAGCAGAGGTTTGCGTTTCCGCACCTCTCTCCGTAGCCGTTTATCGTTCCCTGCACCTGCCTCACTCCTTCCCTGACGGCGTAAAGGGTGTTTGCAACTCCCTGCTCGGTGTCGTTGTGCGCGTGTATTCCGAGCGGTGGGTCGCCTCCGAGATGTTTTCTTGTTTCCGAGACCGCGCTCTGAATTTCCCACGGCATTGAGCCGCCGTTTGTGTCGCAAAGGACAACCGCGTCCGCGCCGGAACCGAGAGCGGCTTGCGCGGCGGCAAGCGCGTATTCGGGATTCGCCTTGAACCCGTCAAAGAAATGCTCGGCGTCAAAGAAAACCGTTTCCACTCTGTCTTTCAGATATTTCACCGAATCGCTTATCATTGCGAGATTTTCCTCAAAGGTTGTCTCAAGAGCCACCTTCACATGAAAATCCCAGCTTTTGCCTACAATTGTCGCAACCGTAACTCCGGTTTTGAGAAGCGTCTGAATGTTCAGGTCGTCATCGCATGAGATTCCCGCCCTTCGCGTGCTTGAAAAAGCGCTGACCTTTGAGTCTCCGAAATCCGACTTGAGAGCGCGTTCAAAATACTCCCTGTCGCGATCGTTTGAACCGGGCCATCCGCCTTCTATGTAACTCACTCCGAGGTCGGCAAGTTTTCCGGTGATTTGAATTTTCTCTTCCACCGAAAAAGATATGTCTTCCCCCTGAGTTCCGTCCCTGAGGGTTACATCGTATATCTCAACACTGTCGCTCATTGTTTTTTCTCGTCGCCGAAGAACTCATTGTGCAACGCGCGCACGGCGGATTCCGTCCGATCTTCGCGCACTATACACGATATTTTGATTTCGGAAGTGCTTATCATCATTATATTTATTCCTTCACGCGCGAGCGTTTCAAACATTCTGGACGCCACGCCGGAATGAGACCTCATGCCTATTCCGATTATGGAGACCTTTGCTATGCTCTCTTCGGACGCCACATGTTCCGCCCCCATTTTTTCGGACAGTTCGCGGGTTATCTCCGTCGCCCTTTTGAACTCCACGCGTGGAACCGTGAAGGTAACATCGTTGAGCCCGTCGCGGCTGATATTCTGAACTATCATGTCAACCGATATGTTCCGTCGGGCGAGGGCGGAGAAAATTTTTGCCGCCACACCCGGCTGGTCGGGAACTCCCGTGATTGTGAGTTTCGCCTGATTCTTGTCCGAACTTACGCCCGAAACTACCGCCTCTTCAATTGATTCCATTCCGCTGTCCTCCATAACCCATGTTCCCTCCCTGTGCGGAGCGCTCACCGGACGCACATGAAGGGGGATTGAAAATTTGCTTGCATGCTCAACCGCCCTCGCCTGAAGAACTTTTGACCCGGCGCTTGCCATTTCAAGCATTTCTTCGTAGCAGATTCTATCCAGCTTTACCGCGTCTTTGCACACGGACGGGTCGGCGGAGAAGATTCCGTCAACGTCTTTGTAAAGCTCGCACCCGTCCGCCTTCAGGACGGACGCGATTGCGACCGCGGTAAGGTCGGAGCCGCCCCTGCCGAGAGTCGTAACATTTCCCTCGTCGTCCACCCCTTGAAATCCGGCGACAACAACCACTTTGCCCGAAGCCAGCGCGTCCCTGATTTTTGTATCGTCAATGGTTTTTATCTTCGCCCCGGAAAACGAATTGTCGGTTGTAACGCGCACCTGATGCCCTTGAAAAGAGACCGCGTCATGTCCGAGGGACTTGATTTTCATGCATAGAAGACCCGATGAAACCTGCTCTCCGCTTGAGATTATCACATCAAGTTCGCGCTTGTCCGGCGGTTCCATAACCGAGCGGGCAAGTCTCATAAGGCGGTCGGTTTCCCCCGCCATTGCTGACACAACCACCACAATCCCGCTCCCTCTTTTTGCGTGCGCGATGATGTTTTCCGCCACCCGCGCCATGCAGCCGATGTCTGAAACGCCTGTTCCGCCGTATTTTTGAACTACGAGTCCCAATGGTCTGTCCGCCTTTTCAAGAGGTCTATTATAACAGTTCATTGCTCCGGCGGCGGGAATGGGAGCGTTTTGAAAAATAATCTTGACAACATAGAGCAACAATGTCATAGTTAGCCAAAATTTTTCATACAAGGAGTAGAAATGAAACAGTATTCGTTCAAAACAGTTGTGTGTTCAGCGGTAATTTTCTTTCTTGCGGTTTTTTCCGCGGGGCGTTTTGCGGCTGCCGAGGAAACAGGTTCGGGTCTTGCGGCTTTGAAAGAAGTTAATGCTGAGTTCCACGGCGGATGGGAGTCAAGCTATGTATCCGAAGGGCGTTATGAACTTGAGCGGGGCGGTCTTTACATATTCGGGGCTTCACTTGAATACAAAGGTTTTTCCGCCGTTTTTGACCACCTCGGCAGCGACAAGGAAAACTACTCCGAGGTCAATTTCGGCGTCGGCTACGGCTTTGAGTTTAAGGACTTTGGGTGTTCCGTCGGCTACACGCGGCTTGAGTTCACTCATGACGAAACCAAAGACAATGAGTGGGGCGGGGAGATTTCATACGGCGGGATTCCTTTTGTGTCGGCGACCGCCGCGTATGTGTATTCAACGGAAGCGGAGGGCTCTTTCGCGGAGTTGTCGGCTTCGGTTGACGTTCCGAAGTTTTTCGGATTTGTGACCGTGTCCCCGTATGCGCTTCAGTCGTTTGATTTCGGTTTTGCGACAGACGAAAACGACGGCGCAAACAACTTCCAGTTCGGTGCTGAAATCACCTTTGATATTCTGGAAAAAGTCTCTCTGGTCGGTCATCTGTCTCACAGTGTTGAACAGAAAGACATTAAGGCGGAGAGAAGAAATGATGACGGCGTAAAAGCCGCGGGAACTTGGGGCGGCTTGTCGCTGGCTTTTGTTCTTTAAGAAATTTAACGGAGGGAAGTGAAAATGAAAAGATTTTTCTTGTTCTTTTTTGTTATTGCGGTGTCAGTTGCATTTGCGCGGCCGCTTGTCGGGCAAGCCTCGGAACGGCAAAAAATTGAGGTGTTGAAAACCTATGCGGACATTGCCGGGGCGGTTTACGAAGACTCTCTCGCTCTTGCTCGGGCGCTTGATGCCGCCATAGCCGCTCTGATTGATTCGCCCTCGGAGGCGACTCTTGCCGCCGCCCGCGTCGCATGGGTTTCGGCGCGTGTTCCGTATATGCAGAGCGAGGTTTTCCGTTTTGGAAATCCCGTGGTGGACGAATGGGAGGGCGGGGTGAACGCCTGGCCTCTTGATGAAAGTTTGATTGACTATGTTGACGCGTCATACGGAAGCGGTTCGGGCGGACGGTTTCGTCCCGTCAATGTTATTGCCAACAGAGAAATAACCGTTGGCGGCAAAAGGGTGAGCGCAAGAAAAATCACGCCTGAATTTCTCCGCCACACTCTTCACGAGGCGGAAAACAGAGAGAGCAATGTTGCCACCGGTTATCACGCAATTGAGTTTCTCCTGTGGGGGCAGGACCTCAACGGAACCGCGCCCGGAGCGGGAATGCGTCCTGCGACCGATTTCAATCCCCGCGGACGGAAATGCACCGGAGGAAACTGCAAACGGCGCGCCCGGTATCTCGCGGCGGCATCGGAGCTTCTTGTTTCGGATTTGCGTGAGATGGTTGAAAACTGGACTGACGGAGGCGCGGCTCGGGAAAGTGTTTTGAACAGTCCCGATACGGGAATCGCCGCAATTCTTACGGGAATCGGCTCTCTTTCATACGGGGAACTTGCCGGAGAGAGGATGAAACTCGGACTTCTTATGCACGACCCGGAGGAAGAGCATGACTGTTTTTCCGACAATACGCACAGTTCTCACTACTTTAATCAGATAGGGATTCGCAATGTTTATACGGGTCTTTACCGGCGGACGGACGGTTCCGTTGTGAGGGGCGCGTCGCTTGCGAATTTGGTGAACGAAGAGTCTGAGGGTTTGAACGGTAAGGCGCTTGCCGCGCTGGATGAAACCGTAACGGCTATGTCAAAACTGCGTTCCCGCGCCGAAAGCGTTGAGGCATACGACCAGATGATAGCGGAAGGCAATGTCAGGGGAAACACCGTTGTGCAGTCCGCAATTGACGCGCTTGTCGCGCAGGCGCGCCTGTTTGAGAAAGTTGTGGAGGTTCTCGGCGCCGGAGATATTGAGTTTGAACGCTCGGACAGTCTTGATGACCCGGCTGCGATTTTTCGCTGAATTTCTTGCCGTTGCGGTCTGCCTTTCAATTCCGGCATTTTCCCCGCCGGCCGCGTGGACCGCTTTCGGCAAGCCGTTGCGTTCCGACCTGACGGAAGCGGAACTCATCCGCGCTTACGAGGCGACCCGCCCCGCCATCAGTTTTGACCGGGCGGAATCTTCGGAGATGATGCAGGGCGGAGCGGGAACCTCTCTCAATCCGGTTAACCGTAACTCCTTTTCACACCCTTCCCGAAATCTGACATTTGAGGAGCGGGGAAAGTTTCAGATAGGAAACGCTTTTTTCCGCAAGGTGTGGGTTGCGTCTCCGTCTTCAACTCTCGCCTCGGACGGTTTGGGTCCTCTTTTTAACGCAAGGTCATGCCAGAGTTGTCACCTGAAAGACGGACGCGGCTCCGCGCCGGAAGGTTCGGGTTTTCTCACCGAATCCATGCTGCTTTTTCTGTCCGTTCCGCCGGACGGCGGGGAGGGGGGCAAAGCGGTTCCGGGCGCGCCCGAACCGGTTTACGGCGGACAGATACAGAGTTTTGCGGTTGCTCCGGTAAAATCCGAAGGGCGGGTGAGGGTTGCGTATAAACGGTTTCCGGTTTTCCTGAACGGCGGGAAGACTGTTTTTTTGAGGCGTCCCGTGTATTCGGTTGAAGGGCTGTCCTACGGACCTTTGAGTGAAAATGTTATCACTTCCCCGCGAACCGCGCAGCTGATGATCGGTCTGGGTCTGCTTGAAGCGGTTCATCCCGCTGACATAGTTTCAAATTCCGACCCCGAAGACGGGGACGGAGACGGAATTTCCGGCAGGTTGAATTTTGTCCGGGACCCTCAAACCGGCGATACGGTCATCGGTCGTTTCGGCTTCAAACTGTCCTCTCCGTCCGTTCTGGTGCAGGCGGCGAAGGCGTTTGTAAACGATATTGGAATCTCCAATCCGCTTGCGGACTCCGACTGGGGGGAGTGCACGCAACGGCAGACTGACTGCCGCAACGCTCCGCACGGGACGCAGAAAAAACTCGGCGACACCGAGGCGCCCGACCCCGTTCTTGAGTTTGTTGAGTTTTATTCAAAAAACCTCGCCGTTCCCGCCCGCCGCAATGTCAATGACAAACAGGTTCTCCACGGCAAACGGGTGTTTTACGAGTCCGGATGCGTATCGTGCCACACTCCCAAGTATGTGACGCGCAAGGATGTTTCAAGGGAGCACAGTTTTCAACTCATCTGGCCCCATACCGACCTTCTTCTCCACGATATGGGAGAAGGGCTTGCGGACAACCGCTCTCCGGGAGACTCTTCCGGTTCGGAGTGGCGCACGGCGCCGCTGTGGGGAATCGGTTTGACCGAAACGGTGAATCCGGAAGCGGGCTATCTCCATGACGGGCGGGCGCAAACTCTCCTTGAGGCGATACTGTGGCACGGAGGCGAGGCGCAAGCCGCGCGTGATAAAGTGGTTTCAATGACTCCGCCGCGCCGCGCCGCTCTCATACGGTTTTTAAAATCACTTTAGTTTGAAAAATTTCCCCAGTTTGTTTCGGAGCCGGACGGTTTTTTCTTCGCTTGCCGTTATTCTGATTTCCCTGAAACTGTCGTTCTCTTTTGAAATACCGATGTCAATTCTTATCATGTCCTCCGTCAGATTTTCGGGGATGTTTTCCGCCCATTCAACCACACAGACGCCTTCGCCGCGCAGAGTGTCGGAAAATCCGAGTTCTTCAAACTCCGCCGGAAGCGGATTTCTGTAAAGGTCAAAATGGTAAAACGGCGCGGAGCGGGGAGGAGGGCATTGGTAGCGGTTCATTATCACAAAGGTCGGACTTGTTATGTTGTCTTCTATTCCGAGACCGCGAGCCACCCCCCTTGCGATGACGGTTTTTCCCGCTCCGAGATTTCCGCAAAGCCCCGCAACGCTTCCCGGTTCCAGCACGGCAGCCAACGCCGTTCCGAGATTTTCGGTCTCTTCCTCGCAGGCGGTTGTAATGACGAGTTCGGTTTTCAATGTCAGGTCCGGAAGTTAATCAAGAACCGTCACAAACTGTTCTTTTGAGGTTTGGATGCGTGCAAACGCGACGGGCAGCCCGTCGGACACTTCGCTTGCGCGAACCGCCATGCCGCCGGATTTCTCCGCTCCGATGTCTCCCGAAAGTCCGTGCGCAAAAACGCCGAGAACGCACGCCTGTTCGGGCGGGTATCCCTGGGCGAGCAGGCCTCCGATAATGCCCGCCAGCACGTCGCCCATTCCGCCCGAAGCCATTGCGGGGTTGCCGGTCGGGTTGATACGAATTCCGCCTCCGGGCAGGGCGGTTACGGTTCGCGCTCCCTTCAGCACCACAAAACATTTGGTTCGCAAAGCGAGTTCGCGGGCTGCTCCGATTCTGTCGGCTTGAATTTCCGCGGTGGTTTTTTTGCAAAGCCGCGCCATTTCGGCGGGGTGGGGAGTCAAAATCGCGCCGTTGCGGATTTTCTCAAAAACGCCCGGATTTTCCGCAAGTATGTTCAGTCCGTCCGCGTCTATCACAACGGGGCATTTGCATGCGGGAACAAATTCCCGGAAGAAAGCGGCGGTCTGTTTTGAAGCCGATATTCCGGGACCTATGACGATTGAGTTTTTCCCGTCCGCAATTTCTTTCGCTCTCTCAAGCGACGTTTGTCCGAAACATCCGTCCGTTTCCTCAAGCGGTTCGGTCATCGCCTCGGCGGTTTTCTGTTCCGCGGCGTTGTGAACGCTTTTGGGAACGCCCAGAGTTACGCGCCCCGAGCCGACACGAACCGCCGCTTCGGCGGCAAGAACCGCCGCGCCGGATTTTCCGGTTGAGCCGGCAAGCACAAGGGTGTGTCCGTATGTGCCTTTGTGCGAGTCCGCCGCGCGCGGGCGCAGGATTTTCGCGCAAGTTTCGTATGTGGCAATCTCGCAGTCAATTCCGTTTTCCAGATGGCCGGGAGTGGTTATTCCCGCAACGAAAATTTCCCCCGCATACTCAACTCCCGGATAGACCGATATTCCGACTTTCGGCACGACAAAGGTTACGGTCGCGTCCGCCCTGACCGCTTTGCCGAGAACGGCTCCGGTGTTTGAATCTATGCCTGAGGGAATGTCCACCGAAAGCCGCGCCGCGTCCGACCCGTTGATAAAGTCTATCAGTTCCGAGTTGAACCCTTTTACTTCGGACTCAAGCCCCGTGCCGAAAAGCGCGTCCACTATCAGGTCGCACGGGGCGATTTTTGAAATGTCTCCTTCAATTTCAACAACGGGAATTCCGCTTCTGCTTGCGGAGAGCAGGTTTTCAAGGTTGTGGTCTTTGTATTCCGCGATTTTTTTTGATGTGTAAACCGAGACCTCTTTCCCCTTGCCCGAAAGGTGGCGAGCCGCCACAAAGCCGTCTCCGCCGTTGTTTCCGCCTCCGCAAATTACGGCGATTTTCCGCGCTTGCGGAAACCGCTCAAGCGCCGCGGCGCACACGGCGCGACCGGCGTTTTCCATTAAAACATTCACGGAAATCCCGTAACTCTCCACCGAAGCCCGGTCAATCTCCCTTATTATCTCCCGTGTGGCGACTTTCATAGGGCATAGGGTATCAGAAATGCCCGACCGTTCGCAAGGGAAAGGAATCCGGCGGGGTTTTTCAAAATAAAATCTCTTTTCCTTTCCGCTTGATTTCATCCACGGAACGGAATCCGCAGAGCATCATCGCTTTGTCAAATTCCGCTCTCAGAATTTCAAGGATTTGACGCGCTCCGTCTTCTCCCCGCGCCGCAAGTCCCCACAAAATCGGTCTTCCCACAAGAACGGCGTCCGCTCCGAGCGCAAGCGCTTTGAAAACATCGGTTCCGCGCCTGATTCCGCCGTCCGCAAGAAGCAGCCCTTTCCCGTCCATCGCTTCCGCCACATCGGGAAGCGCCTCTATTGTCGCCGGACTTGTGTCCAGTTGTCTTCCCCCGTGATTGGAGACCACAACCCCTTGAGCGCCGCTTTTGAGGGCGATTTTCGCGTCTTCAGGATGAACAACGCCTTTGACCAGAACGGGAAGTTTTGTCAGGTTTTTCAGCCATTCAATATCTTTCCAAGACAGGGAGGGGTCAATTGACGAGGCGAAGTAGTTGCCGAGGCCGGAGCCGGAATCTTCGCTCATTTTTTCAAGTTGCGCCGGTGTCATATTTTTGATGGTAAGTCCGTCCGGCAGTCTGAAGTCGTTGCGCACATCGCGTTCGCGCGTTCCGAGGATAGGGGCGTCCACCGTAACGGTGATTGCTTTGTAGCCGGATTCCTCCGCTCTTTTCACAAGTTCCGCCGTTGCGCTTCTGTCTTTGTAAACATACAGTTGAAAAAACATCGGAACGGTCGCTTCTTTCTTCACATCTTCAAGCGAGGTGTTTGAAAGTGTGCTGAGAATCATAAGCGTTTGCGCTTTGTTTGCGGCTTTGACGGTGGCAATCTCCGCTTCGGGTGAGGCGAGTCCGTGAAAGGCGGTCGGGGCGACAAGGACGGGCATTGAGGATTTCTGTCCGAGAATTTCAACGGACATATCGCGCTCGGACACATCCACCATAACCCTGTATCTCAGTTTGATGCGGTTATATGCTTCGCTGTTTTCGGAAAGCGTTATTTCATCGTGAGCGCCGGAGGCGTAGTAGTCATAAAACATCTGCGGGAGTTTTTCTTTCGCTTCGCGGTGAAAATCGCCGATGTTGATCAGTTTTTTGGAAGATGTCATTTGCCGGATGAATGTTCGGTTTTCAAAAGTTATTTCCGCGAAACGGGCGGGTGTTCCGAACCTGCTGGATTATATGTTTCCGGCGAATGGTTGTCAAAAGCAAACAGTTGTTGCATAATGGGGACTTGGTAAAGACAATGTCTTATAGTGAGTTGAAGGTGTGTAAATGACCGGAAAAGACTGGAAATATTATCTGAGGAAATTGCGGGAACAAATAGACGCAGTATTTTCTTTGGCAGAGAGGTTTCTCAAAGATGTGGCGGAAGACAGATCCAAGTGGCTTTCCACTGCTGTCAAAGTATTTACCTTTCTTGTCGTCATTTTTCTCTTTGTTCATGAAGAACTTGCAATATTTATTTCCACTCTTCTTGGAGGAGGTCTGCTGATATGGCAGATTTACGCCTATCATAAACGTGCTTCGGCGTCCGAGAAAACGGCGGAGGCAATGCAGCGAACCGCAGAGGCAACCGAAAAAGGCAATGTTGCCGAGAGGTTTAAGAATGCCATAGAACATTTGGGCAATGCTGATGCTTCAGTCCGCTTGGGCGGGATATATGCGTTGCATTCCATTGCTCAAGAAGTTGAAGAATACAAAGTGCGAGTTTTTGAGATTTTGTGCGCTCATATCCGTGAAAGAACAAATTCTGACAACTATGAAAAAGAACAAGTAAAAGGAATAGGAGAAAACAAACTACCCTCTAATGAAATTCAATCTATATTGGACCTGTTTTTTAATAGAGATGAGGGTAGGGAAACTTATGATGGGTTAGAAGCCAATCTTCAGGGTGCCAAGTTGAATGGTGCTAAATTAGTGAAATCTAAATTGGAAAAAGCAATTTTAGGTGGAGCAAATTTACAAGAAGCAATTTTAAGTGGAGCAAATTTACAAGGAGCAGTTTTATACGGAGCAAATTTACAGAAAGCATTTTTAGACAGAGCAAATTTACAAGAAGCAAAGTTATTCGGAGCAAATTTCCAAGGAGCAAGATTATTCGGAGCAAACCTACAAGGAGCAGACTTACGAGTAGCAAAATTAGAAGCTTGTCAGTTGTTAAAAGTGAAGACTTTATACGAAGCAAAATTAGACACTGAAATTGAAAACGAAATCAAAGAGCAAAAGCGCGAACTTTTTAGCAAAGTATAGTTCGCTTTCATAGAGAATCATCCACAACAACAAGAAAATTTTTTCTTTTCCATGCAGTTCGTAAATGGCTTTTCCCGCAATCCGCTCATTCCCCCTCCCTTTTGCGATTGCGCGTTTTTATGATACTTTTCCCTCAAACGGAGACTGTTTGCAATGCCTGACAAAGCCGACCAGTTTATAGACATCACGGGCGAGGTCTGCCCTATGACTTCTATCAAAACAAAACTGCAACTGAAAAAAATGGAACCCGGTTCCGTGCTTGAAGTGCGCGTCAGCGAGGGAGAACCGCTTGAAAACCTGCCGCGAACCCTTGAACGGGAAGGGCACAAGGTTCTGAAAATTACAAAAGAAGGACTGTTTTACAAAGTCAGGATAAAGTGCGGCTGATGCCGGAAGCGATCCATATTGAACGGACGGACTGCGATGAGCCGCCCGCCTCGGAGTCAATTGTTGATTTTGTCGGAAAAACCCCTCTTGTCAGACTCCGCAAAATCGCCCCCGATATTCCCGACACGGTAGAAATATACGCAAAAACCGAATGGCTCAATCCCGGCGGCTCCGTTAAAGACCGCGCCGCCTCAAAGATGGTTTTGGAGGCGATAAAAAACGGCGACCTCACAAAAGACAAGATAATAATGGATTCGTCTTCGGGCAACACCGCAATCGCATACGCAATGACGGCGGCGGCTCTTGGCTATCGGGTTACAATCGTTACGCCGTCAAACATCAATCTGGAGCGGAGAAAAACAATAGAAGCGTTCGGAGCGGACATCGTTTATTCCGACCCCCTTGAGGGCTCGGACGGCGCAATACTGCTTGCGCAGAAAATGAAAAAAGAGTCTCCCGAAAAATATTTTATGCCCGACCAGTATAACAACCCGCTCAACCCGCTTGCGCACTACGAAACAACCGCGCCTGAAATCTGGGAACAGACCGGAGGGCGTATCACCCATTTTATAACCGGTGTCGGCACAAGCGGGACGCTTATGGGAGTTTCGCGCAGACTCAAGGAACTGAATCCCGAAATACGGACATTTGGAATTCAACCCGCGGAGGTGCTTCACGGGCTTGAGGGGCTGAAGCACATGGAGACTTCAATAGTGCCGGGGATATACGATGAGAGCGCGATTGACGGCACGGTGTTTGTTTCCACCGAGGATTCATACGGGATGATGGAGCGGATGGTGAAAACCGAGGGGATATTTATAGGGCATTCGGGCGGAGCGGCGGTTTGCGGAGCGATTGAAAAGGCGCGCGGAGTTGACCGCGGCGTTATCGTAACGGTGCTTCCGGACAGCGGGTTCAGATACCTGAGTGAGAGATTGTGGTGGTAGGGATTGCAAAAGAGGTTTTTGAGGGAATGAAACGGCATGCGGAGCGGGGTTATCCCGATGAGGTGTGCGGCGTTATGATAGGAAGCCGGAACGAGATAACGGATTTTGCCGTATGCAAAAATCTGAACACAGAAAGGGCGCGAGACAGATACGAACTTGACCCGCTGTCATTCAACGAGGCGGACACCGCAGCGAGGGAGAAAAATCTTGACATCGTAGGCATATACCATTCCCATCCCGACCATCCGGCGCGCCCCTCGGAAACCGACAGACGGAGGGCTTGGCCCAACTGGGGGTATTTGATAATGTCAATAGAAAAGGGCGCGCTTAAAGACTCAACGCTCTGGTGTTTTGATGAAAAAACCGAGCAGTTTGCAAAAAGAGAGTTTTCCGTCAGGGGTTAGTTTTTTCTTGAAACCGCAACGCTTAAAGCGCAAAACGCATTTTGAGCATTATGGCGGTTTCGCTTCTGGGCTTGAGTCTGTAATCCGTGTTCTGAATTGAAACAGTCCCTTTCAGTCCCGTGTTGTAGTTCATCTCAAGACGACTCTCAAAATTGTTTCTCTTTCTCACAAACGCCACTTGAGCAGTTTGCGCCGTTCCTTTTGCGGATTTTATCAGCGAAATATCAGGTTCCATTTCTCCGTAGGCGGCGGCAAGTTTTACGCCCACTCCGTAGGTCTCGTTCAGATTGAACTGTCTGTCAAACGATGCGACAAACTTGTTTGTGTCTCCGAACTCATAGGAACCGCTTCCTATGCTTCCGAAGAAAGAATCCGTTTCCCTTTCAAACGCAATGGAAAGTCCGCTTGCGTGGGAAAGTCCGAGTGCGCTTCCTCTGTTGGCTTCCTTGAAGAACAGGAAAGTGTCTTTGAAAAGATGGGCGGCGGAACCTCTGCCATTTGCAACAGGGAGGGAAAGAGAGCCGTTGTTTCTGAATTTCATCATTGTGTTGACACTGCTCCATGAGATTGTGGGTTCAATGCGCAGTGAGGTGGGGGAAGATGATGCGGGAACGGCGACCTTGTAATCGCGCGCGAATTCGTTGTTTTCATATCCGGTTACCGTGACGGTTTCGCTGAAAGACGCTCCCGAAAGTTGCATTGCGCCTTCGGCGACACCAAGGGAGAACTCGGCAATGGGGTCGGAAACAAGTCGTCCGGTGGGCAGCCAGATGTCTGAAACGGAAAACTGTCCGCAACCGTAAATGGCGTCAATTCCATCGGCTCCAAGATCTTCCGCAGTTACGCATGCAAGCCGGACAAGTTGTTGATTGGTCAGGTGATCCCAAACATAACGCAGACTCATAAGAGTTCCCGAGACCAGAGGAGCGGAAAAGCTTGTTCCGGAAATTCCACCAACTTCAATTCCACCACCGCGTTGGGTTGCGGAAGTGTAGATAGTATAGGGCGCCGCCACACAGTATTCCATTGCGAATCCGCAACGGTCTGAGCTTCCGTGAATCACAGGGTTGCCATTGGTATATCCTCTGTGAAAACCATTTTGGTTTATTATTGGCAGTGTGAATCCTAAATTTGAGTCGCCCAGACCGGCGACTATAAGAATAGACCCGGTTTCCTGATGGATTTCTGTTAAAGCGTCAAAGTCGTGACTTGGGTTAAATGTTCCCTCATTGCCGGCTGAAACGACAAGAAGAGCGTTTTTATTACGCACATCGCCAACATTTATAAAATTCGCACGAACAATTACATTAATCCTACTATTTGCCAATGTTGAAAAAAGTTCTCTCTGCGACATATTGATTATAGGTCCCATAGAGTAAATGCTTTCATCCAATTCCCTGAAAGCGTTTGTCACGTCTACTGTGCATACTACCATAAAGCCTGCGCTCCTGCAAAGGTCCCCAATAGGCACATTCACATAATCAAACAACTCTCGCGGAGCGGCGATTGCGGCTGTGTTAGAAACATCAGTGCCGTGCATGCTTCCGGGAGAATTGATATCGTCACCGTCAAGTATTACGCCTATTTTTGTGATAGTTTCTCCCGCCTGAATTTGGGCGGAAATCATTGCTGAGACTCTTTCATATAAAGGCGTCAGTCCGGGAATCCTTGCCCGGTTACACGGGTCAAGAGATGTGCTTGGGTCGGTAACATAAACCCTAAAGATTTCCATACAAGGATTTGTTGTAAATAAATCTTCGTCCGAAATTGCAACCGGAGGTTTGAAAGTGAAAGTGTCCGGCGATACTGAAATTGCAACCGGAGGCTTGAAAGTGAAAGTTTCCGGCGATACTGAAATTGCAACCGGTTGGGTGAAAGTTAAAGGCGTTGGTTCCGGGGGTGTGCCGGGATTTACGCCGGGATTTGTAACACCCACATCCGCTGAACCGGACTGAGACCCTGAAGACTCCGGCGACTGCGACCGTGCTCCCCCGGAACCCGCGCACCCCGAAAGCAGAAAAAGAACAAGACAAAAACCCGATACCCAAACCCTCATCGGTTTGAAATTAACACTGTCCCTCTTGCCGTTTATAAACAATTCTGTTTCCCGCACTTTATCCTATCAGTTTGAAACACACTTTCAAGATTTTACATTTTCGGGGGACTGTTTGTAACCATATATTTCGGGTTGTCCGCCATACGCGCAAGCGGGAGAAAAAACCGAGCCGCGCAACCGCTTATGCTTGAAACCGCGAGGCAAAACCGTACGCCGCTTCAATTCCTTCCGGCGTGAGACGGAGAGTTTTCCCGTCCGTTTTGACATACCCTTTCTTCTCCGCCCGCCGCGCGGCTGACGCCGCCGATTTCCCGTCCCACATCGTTGCGCGGCAAATCGCCTCAACGGTTTCCGGTTTCCCCGTGTCCGCCATATACTCAAGCAGCAGGGCGGTTGAAAACTCCTTTCTGTGAACGCGATTTTCCAATACGCGCGACACAATTCCCTTTCCCGGAGCAAATATCAGAATCAAAACAAACACCGCTCCCAGAACCGTGGCGATTGCCCCCGCTATGTTTGTGTTCAACGCCACGGCGGTCTGAAATCCGGCAACGGACGCGGCGATTGCAATGATAACGCTTAAGGCAATCACCCCGCCCAGTTTCTTTGAAAGAAGCAGAGCGCAGCACGGCGGCGTGGCGATAAGCGCAATCAGCAGAACGGAACCGACCGAGCCGAAAGAGACGACACAGGTAATGCACACAAGCGCGGAAAATGAGACGGAGAGGGCGGCGCGGGAGAATCCGGCGGATTTTGCGCTTTCGGGGTCAAAAGCGGACATCTTCAGTTCCTTGTGGAAAGTTACGGCAAAAATCCCGTTCAGCAGGGCGACCGCTCCCGAATAATAAACTGCCCGGGGGCCGATGTCTCTTCCTGCGGCGATTATTCTGTCAAACGGGGCGAACGCTATCTCTCCGAGCAGAACCGAATCAATATCCAGGTGAACATTTCCCGCGTATAACGAAATCAGTATTACCCCAATGCTGAAAAGAAACGGAAAGACAAACGCTATTGACGAGTCGTTTGACATCAGTCTGCTGCGCGACAGAGCTTCGGATGAAAAGGCGCTTGCCAGAGCCGCAATCCACGCGCCCAGTATCAGAAAAGGAGACGAAACATCGCCCGCAATGAGAAATCCGACCGCTATTCCCGGAAGAATGGAATGGCTTATGGAGTCCGTTATCATCGCCTTTCCCCTCAGCACAAGAAAGACGCCGGGAATCGCGCACCCCGCCGCCACAAGCGCGGCGATTATCTGTATTTCAATCTCGTGGCTCATTTTCGCGCAACCTTTGAGAAAAGAAGGGATAAAAGCGCGATTGCCGTAACGCAGATAACAATCGCCGGACCGGTGGGCAGTTTGGCAATCTTCCAGCTTGCCACCGTTCCGAGCGCTCCTCCGAGCGCTCCCGCAAATCCCGCAATAACCACCATAACGCCCATTTTGTGAGTCAGATGCCTCGCCGCGACCGCCGGAGCGACAAGCATTGAACACATCAGCACAACGCCGACCGTTTCAAGCCCGATGACGATTGTCGCAACCAGAAAAGCGTTCAGAAAAATTCCGGTCAGGCGCGTCCCGAAACCCGCGCTTTTTGCGTATTCAATGTCAAAGCAGACAATTTTGACCTGCTTCCAGAAAACGGCGAGAGCGGTGAGGCAGACCGCGCCCGTTATGAAAATTGTTTTGACATTGTCCGATGACAGCGCGCTTGCCTGACCGAACAGAAATCTGTCCAGCCCCGCCTGCCCCGAATTGCCGCTTGATTGGACCGCCGTGAGCAAAACTATTCCCACACCGAAAAAAACGGACACGCCCATTGCAAGCGCGCTGTCAAACTTGATTACCGGAACCGACCTCGCGGCGCGGACAAATCCCGCCGCGACAAGCGCCGTGAAAACCGCTCCAGCAAAAAGCGCGGACTGGGATTTTGCTCCCGAAAGCATGAAGCCGAGAACAACCCCCGGAAGACAGGCGTGGGCGATTGTGTCGGCAAGAAGATTTTCCTTTCTTACAAACACAACCGTCCCGCAGGCGCCGGCGGTGAGTCCCAGAAAAACGGAACCGGACACAACGGTGGCGACCGTGTAATCGGAAAACAGTTCGGTAAGGGGCCACATTTTCCCTTCAGGCGCAAGTCCGGGGGGAAATTCCGGTTTTGTCCGAACCGTAGGCGGCGCGGATGTTTTCTTCCGTAAAAACCTCGCATACGGGCCCGCTTGCGACCACTTTCCGGTTCAGCAAAGTTATCCGGTCAAAATAGTCCGGCACGGTTTGAAGGTCGTGATGAACCATAACTATTGTTTTTCCCCGGTCTTTCATCTCCCTCATGATTTTTGCCATTGTTACCTCGGTGGTTTTGTCAACGCCCTGAAACGGCTCGTCCATCAGATAGAGGTCGGCGTCTTGAACAAGCGCCCGCGCTATGAAAACCCTCTGCTGCTGTCCGCCGGAAATCTCTCCTATCTGGCGGTCGCCGAACTCCTCCATTCCGGTTTTCTTCAACGCCTCGGCGGTTTTGAGCTTTTCTTTTCCGCCGGGTCTCCTTATCCATCCGAGAGACTGATAGGTTCCCATCTGCACAACATCCGACACACTGGCGGGGAAATTCCAGTCAACATTTTCGCGCTGCGGCACATAGGCGACGGACTTTCTGCCGCTCTCATAAGAGCCGCCGAACACGGAGATTTTCCCCGCCACCGCCGGCACAAGGTTCTGAATCGCTTTTATCAGGGTGGTTTTCCCCGCTCCGTTCGGACCCGTCACCGCCATTAAAACTCCTCGCGGAATAATGAGGGAGACGTTCCACAACGCGACCGCTCCGCCGGGATAGACGACTGTCAACCCTTCAATTTCAAGCGGGTTTTCCGTTTTCCTCAACTCTTTGTTTTTCAACGAAACCGTTCCGCGTTTTCAGTTTCTTCGCGGATTGCGGCAATTTCCCTCTCGCTCGCTTCGGAAAGGGAGAAGCATATCGCTTCAACATTGTGCCTGAACATCCCGCGGAAGGTTCCCTGCGGTGAATTTTTGTTTCCGAGAGCGTCCGAATACAGTTTGCCGCCAATCCTGAGCGACATTCCGGACGATTCCACCGCCTCCTTTACCGCCTCAATGTATCGCGGGGAAACCGAAGATTCGGTAAAAACCGCCGGAAGACGGTTTTCCATTATCACCCTGACCGCGTGGCGGACATCGGATATTGACGCTTCGGAAACAGTGCTCAGACCCTGAAGCGCCACCACTTTGAACCCGTATGCTCTGCCGAAATATCCGAAAGCGTCGTGGGAAGTTACCAGAATTTTTCTGTCTTCCGCGACTCTTGAAGACATCTCTTTCGCATAGGTGTCAAGTTTCCCGAGCGCCGACAGATACGCCCGCAGGTTTTTGCCGTAAAAGGGCGCGTTTGCCGGGTCAAGTTCCGAAAGGGTCTGCGCGACAGACCGGGCGGCAAAACTCCACAACTTGGGGTCAAACCACACATGCGGGTCGTAACTTTCGGAGCTCCCCGTTGCAATCAGCATTGATTTCGGAATGCCACCCGCAACCGCGACCGTGTGAACTCCCCTTGATTTCATGTTTTCCAGAACATCGGAAATTTTTCCCTCAAGATGAAGCCCGTGGTAGAAAATGACATTGGATTGCGCAAAAATTCTTATGTCTCCGGCGGTCGCCTTGTAGAGGTGCGGGTCAACCCCCGGTCCCATAAGAGACTTTGCCGCAACCTTGTCGCCCCCGATATTCACTACCATGTCGTTGATTATTCCCGTTGTGGAAACAACTTTTATCTTCCCGTGCCAACTCCCGTCATGAACCTCGCGAGCGTCCGCTGGGCGCGGGGAGAGCAGAAGCAGCAGTCCGAAAAAGAGTCCCGAAAAGAGCGCCGTGTTTTTCATTCCCTCTTCCCCCCGTCCGGCGCGTTGTTTCTTTCTATGTCAGTGATGGACACATGCATGGCGATGTTTCTGCCGATAATCTGTTTGCGTCCGTTTACCCTTATCGTCATCGGTCCGTCAAACGGCTCCACCGTTTTCACTTCAATCCTGCTCCGCGGAAACAGTTTGATATTGCCCAGATAGTTAAGCAGCGCGGAGTCATGGTCGCTCACTTCCGCCACAACCCCTTTGGTTCCGGACTCAAGCGTGTTGAGCGCTTCGCATTTTCTGTCAATGGGCAGGGTGCCGTCCCGCATCGGTATCTGCGCCCCGTGCGGGTCAACCTTGGGGAATCCGAGTTTTTCGTCCATTCTGTCCTCTATGTCTTCGGATATTAAATGCTCCCACTTCTCCGCCTCTTCGTGGACTTTGTCCCACGGGACGCCGAGCGCCTCCTGGAGGTAAAGTTCTATAAGCCGGTGGTGTCTTATCATTTCAAGCGCCACTTTTTCTCCGGCTTTTGTCAGTTTTACGCCGTGGTAGAGCTTGTGAATAAGCAGTTTTCTTTCGGCGAGTTTTCTTGTCATTGCCGTAACGGACGGCGGAGACACTCGCAGTTTTTCGGATATTGCTTTGGTTGTAACCTTCTTTGAACCCTCTCCGAGTTCATAGATGGTTTTGAGATAGTCCTGTGTCGTCTGGTTAAACATAAGTCCTCCAAAAATTAGTCTTGTCTAACTTTATCATAAGGTATGGTGAAAAATCAAATGATGGCGCAACTAATTTTTGACGGGCTTTTGAATGGAAGTCGCCGGACGGTTAGAATGAGGTTTGAAAGTTATGTAAAAGAGAGAGCGGTGTCCTCGTAGCTCAGCTGGATAGAGCACAGGATTCCTAATCCTGGGGTCGGGGGTTCAAATCCCTCCGGGGACGCCACATTATGAAGTCTGCGGTGAACGGTTGATATGGCAAATTGGAAACCGTCCGGAAAAACAACCGGAACCGTCAACAAACCGTTTTTAACTTTCCCTTTTGCGCAAAACCCTTTCCACCGCCGCCGGGAGGTCTTTTTCAACAAAATCCGCTCCGGTTTCGGTGTCGGTTCCGTGGGTCAGGCGGATTGTTGAAAAGCCGCATTTCGCTCCCGCCGTCACATCTTTTTCCGAGTCGCCTATCATCCATGAGTTTCCGGGGTCAACTCCGTGTTCGCTCATGATTTTCTCTATCATGCCCGTTTTCGGTTTTCTGCATTCGCAGCGGATGTTATACGGTGCGACCGTTCCGTCGGGATTGTGGGGGCAGTAATAAAATCCCGAAAACCGGACGCCGTGTTTTCCAAACCGCTCCTCCATGTCGGAATGAACATTTTTTACCTCAACCTCGCTCATAAACCCTTTTGCTATTCTTCCCTGATTTGTTACCACAAAAAGCAGGTATCCGGCGGACTGAAGTTTCAAAAGCGCCCCGGGATACGGCTCGGGAATGCGGAAATCGCCGACCCTGTGTATGTATCTTTCCCCCCTCGGCATTAAAACGGTTTTGTCCCTGTCAAGCAGAACGCATTTTACGCCGCGTTTTTTCACCGCTTTTTCAGACATATTTCAGTATTGTCCAAAGTATTTTCACTCCGGCTTTCGCGCTTCCCGAAAACGTGCCGCTTATCTTGGAAACGCCGGTTCTCTTTCTGTAACTCACCGGAACTTCCTTGAATCTCAACCCTTTTTTTAACGCTTTCATCTGCATTTCAACCGTCCAGCCGTAACCCTCGTCGCGCATTTCAAGAGCGGTCAAACTTGAAAACCGTATCGCCCTGAAAGGTCCCAGATCGGTAATTTTGACTCCTAAAATTGCGCTCAGGGTAAAACCGGCGAGTTTGTTTCCAAAAACCGTATGAGCCGGCATCGCCCCGCTTTCACGGCTTCCGGCGATTCTTGAGCCGACAACAAAATCCGCTTCGTTCCGCAGAATCGGCTCAATCAGCGCCGTAATTTCCGAAGGGTAATCAGAGTAGTCCGCGTCCAGAAAGACAACGATTTCCGGTCGCTCCCGCGCATCCGGCGAATTTATGTGGTCAATTCCCGCAAGACACGCCTTGCCGTATCCGCGCACCGGTTCGTCTATCACGGTCGCCCCCGCTTCAAGCGCTCTGGAGGCGGTGCGGTCGGTTGACCCGTTGTTTACCACCACTATCTCCCGAACCGTTTCACGCGGTATTTCTCCGATAACTTTTGCGACCGAATCTTCCTCGTTCAGAGCCGGAATTATCACGGTTATTTTTTTTGTTTTTTCGCTACACATTTTTCAATTCCGCTTCCGGCAGCACGCAGACATACCGTTCAACCGGTTTCACGCCCCAGATTTTTTCAATTGCCGCGCCGTAGAATTCAATCTGTTCGGCGTATTTTTCCGCCTCAAAAGAGTCCGTGTATTTGTAGTCCACGAGAACCGGTCCCCGTTCGGTCTCAAGAAGAAGGTCTATTTTCCCGCTGCGAATTTCCCCTTCTTCCGTTTCAATTGTGAACTCATACTCCCTGTGCCGCGCGCGCGCCCGACGCGCCATATCCGCAAGCGGGGATTTGAGCGCGTTTCGGGCGCACAGGGCTATTGTATCCGCAAGCGATTTCCGGAACACGAACCTTTCCGATATTGCAAACTCCGCCGCGCTTTCAACGGACTCGGGCGAAAAATCCCATATTTCAAAAAATCTGTGGATAATCTCTCCCTCCTCCGTTTTTGCGACCGAACGGAACTTGGGGGTCGGCTCTTCAATTTTTTCTTTTTCAAAAACCGGACGGAGATTTTCCGCCGTCACTTTTTCAAGAATTTTTTCCGAACACACTCCGCTCCGGCGCTCCTGCGTCTTTCTCTCTGCGGTCGGCGCTTCGCCGTATATTCCGGAAAAGTCGGGAAGGTTATTCAGCCCGCTTTCCATTATCGCGGCAAGGCTTGAGCCGGAAGGGTTTTCATGTCTCTGCGTGAATATAATGTCCGCCGCTCTTGTCATCATTACATACAGTATTCTTTTTTCCTCCTCGTCGCCTCCCTCATCCGCAATCTCTTTCCATGTTCCGAATCCGCACCGGTCGTGGCAGACCATCACGCCCCGTTTTGAACTGACCGCCACGCGCCCCTTGTTTCTTACGGCGGAGTAGTCCGTGTCCGCGAGAAAAACAACTGGAAACTCAAGCCCCTTTGAAGCATGACCGGTCATAAGAGTTACCGAATCGTCCGATTCATCCGGGGCGGATTCGGTTCCGTCTTTTTTTCTTGCGTCAAAATATTCCGCCGCTTCCGCAAGCCCCTTTCCTTTTTCCGAAAGTTGTCCGCAAATCTCGGTGAATTTTATGATGTTTGAACGAATTTGCCGTCCGCCCGGCAGCGCGAGCGCGCCCGCCGCATAGCCGAGCGAGAAGGCGGCAAACCGCGCCGTTTCAAAAGGGGAGGAACGGTTGATTCTCTCCGTTTCTTCAATAATTGAAAGCAAATGGCGCGCCGCGGCGGACGGCTCTTCTTCTCCGCCTCCGGCGAGCAGTTTCAAAAAACCGCCGTATGAGTCCGTTTGTATTTTCCGTTTTTCCGAAAAATACCGCGCGAGTCCGGTGTCGGATATTCCGAAAAACGGCGACCTCAAAACGGTGGCTTCCGCTCTTTCGTCAAGCGGGTTGTAAATAAACTTCATCATTGAAACCATGTCTCTGATTTCGGGAAGGGCGAAAAAGTTTTCCCTTGTCCGTCCAAAGGGCAGTTCCTTCCGGCGCAAGGCGCGCTCGTAAATCTCCATGTTGGTCGCTCTTCTGAATATAAGGGCGATGTCGCCGTATGAATATCCGCGATTTTTCACAATATCCGATATTTTCTCCGCAATGAGCGCGGCTTCATTCTCTCTTTTTTCATCCGCTTTTCCCCCTTCCGCCGGAAAAGTCTCAAATATTCCCGCAGTGTCGCGCGCGGCTTTCATCGGTTTGCATCCGTCAAAAATATTTTCAAAAAAACCGTTCATAAACTCAACCAGTTTTGACGATGTTCTGTAGTTTGTCGGCAGATGAAAATGCTCAAATTCCGGCGAGTTGAGGGCGTTTTTGAAAAACTCCGGCTCGGCTCCCCTGAATCCGTAGATGGACTGCATCGCGTCTCCGACAATTATAAGATTTCCGGTTTCGCCACAGAGAAGCTCAACGATTTTGTTCTGAAGCGAATCCGTGTCCTGAAACTCGTCAACCATTATCAGTCCGAACTGTTTTTGGTAACGCGAAAGCGCCGCGCCGTTTGTCTCAAGAATTTCAAGCGCTTTTGTCAGCAGATCTTCATAATCGGCGACTGAGTTTTGCATCTTGATTTCCGCGCACCGCCCGGCGGCTTCACCCGCGACCGCAAGGTATCTGTCCGTCAGCCGCGCGTTTAAAGCGTCCGCCGCCGCCGCAGCGCAGCCGCTTATATGTTTGGCGGCAAGTTTTTCCTCATCTCCCGCGCTTTTCATTTCTCCTATTTTTTCCATTTCCCGCGCCACCTCCATGAGGTTTCCGCAGACAAGAGGTTCGGGGGCGTCCGAATCTATTTTTCCGACCGCTTTTTCAAACCGTTTTTTCGCATGGGTTGACAAAAACACGCGGCGGTTTTCCTCAAGGAGTTTTTTTACCGATTTCGCCGTGAGGCCGTTTTTAATTTCCGGGCGTTTCAGCGGAAGCGGAAGATGTTTTGCCGATGAGCCGCGAACTATTGAGTTGATATTTTTCAAAACGGCATCCAGATTGAACGATTCATCTTCCAGCAGCGCGTTCAACGCTTCCGATGCCGGACCGCTCTCACGGCGAAGTTTCAGAACTGTTTCAAGAATCGCCCCGTTCATAATCGCGTCCGCCTCGTTGCGGTCCGCTATTTCAAATCCGGTCGGAAAACCGGCGTCAAACAGGTTTTCTCTTACAATTCGCGCCGCAAGTCCGTGGATTGTCCCTATGGGAGCCGTTGAAAGCTTGCCGGGCGCGCCCGCGTTCAGATTCCCCCGCTCGCCGAATTTTCTGACATAGGAGCCGATGGATTTCCCGATGCGCTCCCTCAGTTCCGCCGCCGCGTTGTCGGTGAAAGTTATCGCGGCAATGGAAGGTATGTCCGACCTTGCGGATTCAAGTTCGGCGAGATAGCGGGCGACGAGAAGGCGCGTCTTTCCGGTTCCCGCTCCGGCGGAAACCGCAATGCGCCGCGCGCGAGACCCGACAATTTCCGCCTGCTCGTCGTTGAGTTGCAAAAGTTCGGATATTTTTTCCACCGGTTTTTATTTCTCCGCGGTCCGCGCCACTCCGTTTTTAACGCGGCATATGTCGGAATAAGCGCAAAAACCGCACGGCCGGTCGGTTTTTTTCAAAACCGTTTCCGTTTCGTATGGAAAACCGTCCGGTTTTTTTACCGGCACGGGGGCGAAAAACCCTTTTTTTGCGAGTTCTATTCCGCTCCGTGAAAATCCGGTCGCCGCATCAAAGGGAATTCCCTTTGCGCCGCTTGCGGTTCGCTCATTTGTTTCCCACGGTCTTTCAACCGAAAGATACGCCCCGCTCTCCGGGGCGATTCCCAACTCCCTTGATATCTGCGCGAGGTAGAGCGGAATCTGCAGATTTTCACGGTCGCAAAAACTGTTTGATTTCACCGAACCTTTTTTGTAATCAACCACTCGCGCTCCGCCTCCGGGCGTTATGTCCATCCTGTCAAGTCTTCCGCTGATTTCCGAGCCGTTGATGTTAAAATGAATTTCCCTTTCAAACAGTTTCGGCGTGAAATTCCCGTCAAGGATTCTTTGTTTTTCAAACCGGACAAACCTCCCGACCGTATGCCGTGCCCGCTCTTTTTGCAGTTCCCACACTTCGTCCGAAACCCGGCAGTGGAGGTTTTTTGTTTCCTCCCTTTCAAGAAATTCCGAAAGCGTCCGGTCGGTTTCCTCCGCGCCGGTCTTGCGCGTTTTTGCGTCCGCCTCCGAACTGAAAAAATGTCTGAGAGCCGCATGGTAGAGACTTCCCGTGTCGGCGGGTTCGGGTATTTCCCCGCTTTCCCGGCTTTCCCTGATTTCAAGGACATTTGAGCAGAAAAACATAAAAGGGCAGGTTCCGAATTTTTCAATGTCGCTCACGCGGAGTTTTTTCCACCACAGGTCTTCGGATTTTCCGACAATTCCCTCAAAGCCGCAAAACCTTCCCTGCGCCCGAAGTCTTTCTTTTTCCGCTTCAACCCCCGCGCCAACCCTGTTTGCGAGGCGGAAAAACGGGTCGTTTTCCCGAAGCAGTTTTTCCAGCCGTTTCCGCGCTTTCCCTTCGGATGCGAAAGCCGCCGCTCTCGCGGTTTCCGGAGAATACACCAGCCCCTCCTCCGCCGGAGCGTTTGAGCCTTTTTCCTCCTTTTCGGAAATGATGAAACTGTCTCCGAACTCTTCAATAAAATGGGAGCGGTTTGTCCGCCCGCCCGCCCCGTTTCGTGAAAATGAAATATGCATCTCTTCGTCCGCGCACACCGAAACCGCTTTCCATATCAGCCGCTCGTCGTTCAGGTGAACCGCGTCCGTTGAGAGCGTCCGTGCGCCGCAACGGCGGTTTATCAATTCCTTTTCCCTGTCGTTCAACACCGTTTGTCCGGAAGGCGGCTGCGGAAAAGACTGTTCGGAAAAATCAAGAACAAACACTACGGGGTATGAAGTTCCCCTTGCCTGAAGCGCGTTCATAACCGGAACGCAAACGCCGTCCGAAACTGTTTTGCGGGAGTATGCGCGTCCGTTGAGAAGTTCGTTTGCAAAGCGGGAAAATTCCGCCGCCGAACGGGTTTCGCAGTCCCATTTTTCAGACAGAAACGCCGCCTCCCTGAGAAACTCCCTTGCTTCTTCAAGGGAGCGGTCTTGCGGAAAAACGCCTTTGTTCGCGGCGGTCCGGTCAACAAGAAGGGCGAGTCCCGAAAACATCGCGCCCGCCTTCACCGGCTTGCCGTCCGCAGGCAGATGTTCGGAAATCATTTTTTTCAGTTCCGTGATTTTTTCACGGGCGTTTTTATATCCATGCGCTTGCGGCGGTTCGGTGATTCTCTCAAACGGGGGGCCGCCGGGTTGATTTCGCAATCCGGTTTTTTCAAACTTATACTCCATTTCCGAAACCGCCTCCGAGATGTTGACGGCGTTGCGGAAAAAGTTTTTCAGCATCGGATTTCTGAGGAGGCGTATAAACTCCTTTCCGTCCCGCGCCGCGGCGAGAAAACCTTTCAACAGAACCGATATCGCCGAAGCCGCGCCAAGCCGCATTCCCGCCCCAATGGCGACCGGAACCCCATTCCTTTCAAACGCGTCCCTTATTATCGCGCCGCAGGAAGACAGGTTGCGCACAATTACGGCGAAATCGTCCGTCTTTCTTCCGCCGTCAATCATTTTCCTTATCTCGGAAGCGGCAAATTCCGCCTCATTTGAAATGAAAGGGAAAGACGACAGAAAAACCTTTGTTTTTTCCGCATGCCGCGGCTCCCGCCCGCCGTCCGGTTCCGCGACAAGCAGCAGGGTTTGTATTCCGGCTTTTTCCGCCGCCTCCATAACTTTGATGTGAGAGGGCGTCAGCCTGTGAAAACCCGCCGCGATGATTCTGCGGACTTTTCCGATTGCGCCGTCCGCGTTTCCTTTTTCAATCGCTTTTGCAAGTTCCGTTATCGCGCCCGTGTCGTCCAGCATGCCGGATGTTTCCATCCGTGTTTCAAAGTCGGTCAAAACGGGCTCAAATTCGGACAGCTTTGCGGCGGTTTCGGGCGGAAGTTCCTGTTTTCCCCGCCTTAAAACCGAACTCGCGCTTGTTCCGCTCTGTTTCAGGTCGGCGTTCAGTCTCAGCAGGCCGGCTCCCAGCTTTGCCATGTCCATATCGCCGCCCGCCGGAGTTTTTATTCCGTTCGGAAAGCGGGTTTCAAGCGCTTTGCGCATTAAAATTGCTCTTCCGGTTCTTGAAAGAATCTGTTTGCGGTCCGGCCCGGCGAGGTTGTGTTTTTGCGCCAGAGCTCCGAAAGTCGTTATGAACCGGGCGGAGTTTCCGTTTGACGCGAACAGTTTCCGCGCCTGCCTTACGGCGGGAATGTCCGGCAGGACGAGCAGGTCTTTGCCCGAACCCGCCTCCGCATTCACGGCGCGCAGTATGCCGCTTTTTTGAAGTGATTTTGCGTGGACTACCGTCTTCATAAATCTTTGGCGCCGTTCTATGAAAAGGCGCGGACAGAGTATAGAATAAATTGTCGAGTATTGAAATAATGTCCACCCTTACGCCGCAAAACGCATACGCCCGCCGTTTGTCGCCCGTTTTCCTTTTTCTCGCCGTTACGGTCTGCCTGTCCGCGTTTTTCCCCCGAAGCGTTCACGCGCGGGACGAGCTCTCCGTCAGAAAATCGATAGTGCAGATACATGTTCAGAAAACGGTTCCCTCCTACAAACAGCCATGGATAGTTAACAGTCCGTCTTCACATTTCGGTTCGGGCTCCATAATTTCCGACTCTCATATTCTTACAAGCGCCCATGTGGTGTCGCACGCGGCTTTTATCCATGTAAGCAAATTCGGCGACCCCGACAAATACACGGCGGACCTGCTTTTCATATCGCATGAAGCCGACCTTGCCATTCTTACCGTCAAGAAAAAGAAGTTTTTCAAGGATTCAAAACCGATTGAAATAAGCCGCGACCTTGTGCGGGCGCAAGAGGATGCGACCGTTTACGGATTTCCCATAGGCGGAGAGACTCTGGGCGTTACCAGAGGGATCGTTTCAAGGGTTGAGCATGAGGTGTATTCCCACAATGTTCATCAGCTTCTTATGTCTCAGGTGGATGCTCCGATAAATCCCGGCAACAGCGGCGGTCCGGTTCTTGTTGACGGAAAACTGGTCGGGGTGGTAATACAGGCGCTTGCGAAGTCGGAAAACATCGGCTACATGGTTCCCACGCCGGTGATAGACCATTTCCTTAACGACATAAAAGACGGCTCCTACGACGGCTTTCCGGTTCTCGGAGTTCTGACGCAGGTTGCGCAGAATCTCGATTTGAGGAAGAAAAACATGGTTTTCGAAGACGGCGGAGTTCTTGTTAACGGTGTGGTTTCCGGCTCTCCGGCGGAAGGCAAAATTCTCAAGGGCGACATTCTTGTTTCAATTGACGGCGTTGAAATCTTTTCCGACGGCACGGTGCAGTTCAGGGAAAGCGAGAGGACGAACTTCTCTTATCTGGTTGAGCAGCATCAAATCGGTGAAAAAATTAAAATTGAGGTTTTAAGGGAAGGAAAGAAAGTTGAGGTGTCTTTTCCGCTTGTAAAAACGGTGAGTTCGCTCCGGCTTGTCAATACGAACTACGGAAATCCGAGTTACTACATATTTGCCGGCTGCGTCTTTTCCCCGCTGACCTTCAACTACCTGAGAGAGTGGGGACCCAGATGGTTTGCGGAAGCCCCCAGCACACTGCTTTCAAAACTCGCCTACAATGTGAAACAGTTTCCGAACGAAGAGGTGGTTGTTCTGGTGAGCGTTCTCCCGTCCGAGGTGAACTACGGGTATCACGGAACAAGGCAGTGGGTGGTGGACAAGGTGAACGGAATCAAAATCAAAAACATGAGGCATCTGGTGAAGGTTGTTGAGCGGGAAGTCAACTCCGAAGAGTTTGTGACATTTGAAGACAGTTACGGCGAGGAGATTGTTTTCTCATCCGAGAAAGCCGAGAAAAGCGGAGCGCCCCTGCTTGCCACCTACCAGATAGACGAAGACAGGTCGCCCGAGCTTGTTGTTCCGATATTTGAGTCCATGGGATTTTAACTCAGCACCTCAAATGTTTTTCCCTTCAGCACATTTTTCAGTTTTATAAAGAGATACCGTTTCTTTTTGTAGAATCTTCCGTTTATTATCAGTCTGTTGTTTTTGTTCAGGTTTTTGTGAGAGCCCCTGAGATAGACGAGCATTGTCGCTCCCTTTTCGGAATTTTTCATTTTGAATACCGTGTAGTCCTTTCCCTTGAACCGTTTCATCTTCACGCGCGAGGATATTGTTCCCTCAACCCGTATTTCCTTCCTGTGATAATGTTCGGCTTTGTCCGCCACATGGTTTATGGAAAGCGGCGGGGGCGGCGCGGCTATCTCGGGCGTCCGGACGGCGGTTTCGGGCGGCGAAAATCCGCCGCCTATCGGCAAATAGAAAAACACGGCGGCAAGCGCCACTGAGAGAACCGCCGCGGTTGCGGCAAGAAGCGTTTTTTTTCTCATCCCTTTTTCTTGGAAACTCCGGCGCCGGTCATGGAAAGCGGGTTGAGCAGTGAATCAAGCTGTTTTTTAGAAAGCGCTTTTTTTCCGGTCGCCACTTCCCTTACGGTTTTGCCTTTTTCAAACGCTTCCTTGGCGATTGCCGCCGCCGAGTCGTAACCTATCACCGGCGCGAGGCTTGTGCACATTGCAAGACTTTCCTCCACCGTTTCCTCGCATCTGTTTTTATTCACCCCTATTCCGTCCACGCATTTTTCCGCGAACAGACGGCACGCGTTTGAGAGCAGTGAAACCGAACTCAAAAGGTTGTTCGCCATCATTGGCATCATTACATTGAGTTCAAAATTCCCGCTTTGTCCGCCGATTGTTATAGCCGCATCGTTGCCTATAACCTGCGCGCAGACCTGAGTCAGCGATTCCGCCATCACGGGGTTGACCTTTCCCGGCATTATGGAAGAGCCCGGTTGCACCGCCGGAAGGTCTATCTCTCCGAAACCGCAGCGCGGACCGCTTCCGAGCCACCGTATGTCGTTTGCGATTTTCATAAGACTTGCGGCGAGGGTTTTCAGGGAACCGCTTGTTTGCACGACCGCGTCTTTCGCTCCCTGGGCTTCAAAGTGGTTTTTCGCCTCAACGAATCCGGTTCCCGAAAGGCGGCTTATGCGAGCCGCTGTTTTCGCGCCGAATTTTTTGTGAGTGTTTATGCCCGTGCCGACCGCCGTGCCTCCGAGAGCGAGTTCACGAAGCCCGTCGCCGGACGATTTTATATCAGCCATTCTTTGTGAAATCATCGCCGCGTATCCGCCGAATTCCTGACCGAGCGTTATCGGCGTTGCGTCTTGGAGGTGGGTTCTGCCTGTTTTTACCGTGCCGCCGAAACTGCGCGATTTGCGTGAGAGCGATTTTTGCAGTTTGGAAAGGGCGGGAAGAAGTTTCCCGTTTATTTCAATCAGCGCCGATATGTGAATGGCGGAGGGAATAACATCGTTGCTTGACTGCCCCATGTTCACATGGTCGTTTGGATGAACCGGTGATTTGTCCCCGATTTTTCCTCCTAAAATTTCGTTTGCTCTGTTGGCGATAACCTCGTTTGCGTTCATGTTGGTTGAGGTTCCCGAACCGGTCTGGAAAACATCCACGACAAAATGGTCGTCCAATTTTCCTTCGGCGACTTCTTTTGCGGCTTTTGCTATCGCTTTTCCGGCGCGTTTGCCGAGCAAGCCGAGTTCCATGTTTGTTTCCGCCGCGGCAAGTTTTATCATCCCGACCGCCGAGGTAAATTCGCGCGGAAGCGTTCCGCCGCTCACCGGAAAGTTTTCAACGGCTCTTGCCGTCTGCGCTCCGTAATAAGAGCGTGCCGGAACTTTCATCTGTCCCATTGAGTCGGATTCGGTTCTTGTTTTTTCGCCCATGACGGTTTTCTCCTTTGGGTTGCGGGTCAAGTTGGAAATCAAGGTTACTCGGCGCGGCGAATTTTCGCAATAATAATCCGTCAAATGCGGATTCAATTCCGAAGAGCGGAGGGTTTTATGTTGACTATAAGCCGAATTTGAGCAATCCTGAAATTTAATGAGAACTTCAAGCCATTCGGAATTTCTACAAAACTGTTCAAGTTGGCGGCAGTTTGTTTCCTATGCGGACAGTCTGGAAACCGCAAAGGAGAAGGGCGACCTTTTTGAGCGGCTGACTCTGATTTACCTGACCGCTCATCCCGAATACAAAACCAAACTGTCCGATGTCTGGATGTTAAACGACGTTCCGCCTCGGGTAGCAAGGAAACTGAATCTGCCTTCCAATGACGAGGGCATAGATTTGATTGCAAAAACCCGTGACGGTGAGTTCTGGGCGATACAGGCGAAATACAGGTCTGACAACTCCACCGCGCTGAACACGCGGGATTTGGCGAAATTTTCCCAACTGTCTTTTGCCCACTGCAAGGAAATAGCCCTCGGCGTTGTCGCGCACACAACATCAAAGCCGGTGCGAAAGCGGAAACTGCTCGGCAATGTTGTGGAAATCGGTCTTGCCCGGTGGCTGGAACTCACGCCGGAAGAATGGGCGGCGATTCGCGCAAAGGCGGCGGAAAGAAAGTATAAACCGGCAAAGCGCAAACCGAGAGACCATCAGAAAGCGGCGGTTAAAAATGTCCGGCAATACTATCTGAAGGGGAAAAACCGGCGGGGCAGGCTGATAATGCCTTGCGCTTCGGGGAAAAGTCTGACCGCTTTCTGGGCGGCGCAGGCGTTGAAGGCGAAAACGATAGTTTTGGCGGTTCCGAGTCTCATACTTATAAAGCAGAGCGTCAAGGATTGGACTCGTGAGTATCTTGCAAACGGCGTTGTTCCCGAATGGCTGTGTGTTTGCAGTGATGAGACGGTCGGCAAGTCCGATACGGACAGCTTTGTTTCCGATGTTTACGAAACGGGCATTCCAGTCACAACGGACGCCGGAAAGATAGCGTCTTTTCTCAAAAGGAAATCGTCCGTTCCGAAGGTGATTTTCACAACCTACCAAAGTAGCCCCCGGCTTGCCGAGGCGGCGCGGAAGAGCGGTAAAGAGATTGACCTTTGCATTTTGGACGAAGCGCACAAGACGGTCGGGGAGAAAGGCACGGCGTTTGCCACTCTGCTTGATGAGAGAAAACTGAAAATCAGAAGACGGCTTTTTATGACCGCCACCGAGAGGGTTCTTCACGGGCGCAATGAGGAAGTTTTGTCAATGGATGACGAAGGGGTTTACGGCGAATGTTTTTATCAACTCACTTTCAAGAAAGCGATTGAAAACGGCATTATTTGCGACTATGAGATTCTGACGCTTGCGATTACTGATGCGGAAATACGGAAAATTGTGGCGGAAAACCGGCTTGTGAAAGACAGGATGCGGGAGCGGGAGACTCAGGAGTCCGCGCCTCTTGCGGCTGGGATTGCTCTTGGCAGGGTGTTCAAGAAACACCACATAAAGCATGCGGTCTCGTTTCACCGGAGCATAAGGGCGGCGGAGGATTTTAAGTCTCAGCAGACGGATCTTGCGGAGTCCGGATTGATTGGCGGAAAAATTGACAGTTTTCATATTTCAAGCGCGTTGTCCGCAGGCGACCGAGCCGTTGTTATGCGGGAGTTTGAGAGGGCGAAACGGTCTCTCATAACAAACGCCAGATGTTTGACCGAGGGCGTTGATGTTCCGGCGATTGATTGTGTTTTGTTTGCGGACCCGAAACAAAGCGTTATTGACATAGTTCAGGCGGCGGGCAGGGCGATGAGACCGGAAGCCGGAAAGAAAAAGGGTTACATACTGTTGCCGATTGTTGTGCCGGATGGGATGAGTTTTGAGGAGTTTGCGGAAACTACGCCGTTCAAGAAAATTGCAAGTCAGATTACGGCGTTGTCAACGCAGGATGAGAGAATAACAGAGCAGTTCAGGGCGATTACTGCGGGGAAAAGACCGAAGCACCGTCTTGTTTCCGTAAGTGGTGGCGATGTTCCGGTGGGAATGGATATAAGTTTTAAGGAGTTTTCAGAGGCGATTGGGACTGAGATTTGGCATCGGGTTGCGAGGGCGAATTGGAGAGAGTTTGAGGAGGCGTGTGAGTATGCGCGGTCTTTGAATCTCAAAAGCCACTCAGAGTGGTTCAAGCATACAAAGACCTCCGAATTTCCATCAGATATTCCTGTTGCTCCCAACCAGACATACAAAGACAAGGGCTGGATGAACTGGGGCGACTGGCTTGGCACTGGAAGAATTGCTGATCGTCTAAGAGAATACCGTTCCTTTGAAGAAGCGCGTGAGTATGCACGGTCTCTAAATCTAAAGAGTGAGACAGAATGGAGAAAGCATACAAAGACCTCCGAATTTCCATCAGATATTCCTGCCAATCCTAACCAGACATACAAAGGCAAGGGCTGGGTTAGTATGGGCGACTGGCTTGGCACTGGAAGAATTGCTGATCGTCTAAGAGAATACCGTTCCTTTGAAGAAGCGCGTGAGTATGCACGGTCTCTAAATCTAAAGAATAGGGAAGAATGGGCAAAGCATACAAAGACCTCCGAATTTCCATCAGATATTCCTGCCAATCCTAACCAGACATACACAGGCAAGGGCTGGGTTAGTATGGGCGACTGGCTTGGCACGGGAACAATTGCTCCTCGTCTCAGAGAATACCGTTCCTTTGAAGAAGCGCGTGACTATGCGCGGTCTCTAAATCTAAAGAATAGGGAAGAATGGGCAAAGCATACAAAGACCTCCGAATTTCCATCAGATATTCCAGTCGCTGCTAACCAGATATACAAAGGCAAGGGCTGGGTTAGTATGGGCGACTGGCTTGGCACCGGAACAATTGCTTCTCATCTCAGAGAATACCGTTCCTTTGAAGAAGCGCGTGACTATGCGCGTTCTTTGAATCTCAAAAACCAGTCAGAGTGGTTCAAGCATACAAAGACCTCCGAATTTCCATCAGATATTCCAGTTGCTGCTAACCGGACATACAAAGGCAAGGGCTGGGTTAGTATGGGCGACTGGCTTGGCACAGGAACAATTGCTCCTCGTCTCAGAGAGTACCGTTCCTTTGAAGAAGCGCGTGACTATGCACGGTCTTTGAATCTAAAGAGTGTGACAGAATGGAGAAAGCATACAAAGACCTCCGAATTTCCATCAGATATTCCTGTTGCTCCTAACGGGACATACGAAGGCAAGGGCTGGGTTAGTATGGGCGACTGGCTTGGCACGGGAACAATTGCTTCTCAAAACAGAGAATACCGTTCCTTTGAAGAAGCGCGTGAGTATGCACGGTCTCTAAATCTAAAGAGTGTGACAGAATGGAGAAAGCATACAAAGACCTCCGAATTTCCATCAGATATTCCTGCCAATCCTAACCAGACATACAAAGGCAAGGGCTGGGTTAGTAGGGGCGACTGGCTTGGCACCGGAACAATTGCTTCTCATCTCAGAGAATACCGTTCCTTTGAAGAAGCGCGTGACTATGCGCGGTCTCTAAATCTAAAGAATAGGGAAGAATGGGCAAAGCATACAAAGACCTCCGAATTTCCATCAGATATTCCAGTTGCTGTTGACCGGATATACAAAAACAAAGGCTGGCTTGGCATGGGTGACTGGCTCGGCAAAGAAAAAAAGAGATAGTTCACAAACTCTTTTCGGTAAGACGCACATTTTCATCATCGTTGTGTTTATAATAAAAATGGCTTCAAAAGGAGACGCAGATTATGAGAACAACTGTGCAAATTGGCGATGCTCTGCTGGAGGACGCGCGGAGAATGGCCGGTATCAAGGGGTAGTCGGAGTTGGTGAACAAGGCGCTCAAAGTCCTTGTGGAACGCGAAACAGCTCATCGGCTCGCGCTTTTGGGCGGAAGCGAACCTCAACTGAAACGGATACTCAGACGGCGCATGAAGACAGAGTGACTGCCGGTTTTACTGTCGTTTTACCCAAAAAACTTGACACCCGCCGTTTGGAATTTAGAGTAGTCCCACCATAAACACAGAGAGGTTGTCAAATGTCAGAAGATACGGTTATTGAACTCAACGATTCGGTTTTTGAAAGCGAAGTTATCAAAAGCGACATTCCCGTGCTTGTTGATTTCTGGGCTCCGTGGTGCGGTCCCTGCAAGGCAATGGCGCCCACCATCAGCAAAATCTCTCAGGATTTTGCGGGCAAAATCAAAGTCGGGAAAATCAATGTGGACGAAAATCAGCAGACTTCCATTCAGTTCGGAATAAGAAGCATACCGACACTGCTCGTTTTTAAAGACGGCAAAATCATTGACCAGATAATAGGAGCGGTTCCCGAAAGCGAACTGGCGCAGTCCGTCAGCAAGGCGCTCTGACCTCCCGATGGGCAGATACATAATGTTTAGCACCCTCACCGATGAAGGGCGTAAAACCATCAGGATGCGCCCCGAAAGGATAAAAGAGGTGAACAAAGAAATAGAAAAGATGGGAGCGAAAGTTATCGGACAGTATGCGGTGCTCGGACTTTACGATTTTGTCAACATAATTGACGCTCCCGACAACGAAACCATCACGAGAATTTCAATTGAACTCGGCTCAAGAGGCACGGTTCAACTGCTCACCCTTTCGGCGATAACAATTGACAGTTTTGAAGAAAAACTGTCTTAGCAAAGGTCAGAACCTGACCTGAATCTCCGCGATGAAAGACTTTGCCACACTGTCTTTATCGTCTCCCGAAAGCGGTATCTGAAAAGCCACGGACGGGGATATGAAACTCCCAAACCGGACTCCCGAAGTGAAATACAGGTTGTTTTTGTCGCCGTTTCGCAATGACAGAAAACGGTTTCCCGCAATCTCCGCCGACACGCTTTCCACAACATTGACCGGAATTGAAACGCCGAGAGCCGCTCCGTATTTCAGTATTGTTTCCGAACTGTTTCCTTCAAACGCTTGAGCTTTCCCGACAAAACCGAATCCGGCGGTCGCCTCAACCGAGAACGCCCCTTTTCTTGCCGATGCCCCGATAAAAGGGGTGAGAGCGTAGGAGTTTCGCAGGTATACGGGAAGGTCTCTTTTATAAAGCGAGTGAATCTCCCTGAGCCGGTTTACATTGTCCTTGTAAATTGTGGGCAGGTGAGACTCAAATCCCGCGGAAATCCAGTATGAAGGTTTTTTCAGAAGAACAATCTTGCCTCCGAGTTGAAAGTTGGAAAGTTCGTAGCCGTCTCGCGCAGACCCTTCCCCAAGGTTGTTGACCCCGGACTGGTTGAAGATTACATAAAGACTTTTCCGGTAGTCCGCCGAAGGCAGCTCCGCTCCGATATTGTAGAAGACTATCTGCCCCGAGCTTTTCAGTCCGGCGACCTCAAGCCGCGCCCCGGCGTATCCGCGCGGAAAAGCGGACGGGAAAGAGAACGGTTCGGGCTGTTCAAGAGAGCGGTTTTTCCACGGAACATGCTCTATGTCAAAACTCTGCGTGTATTCAAGCCGTCTTTGAAGCGGGTTTATCAGCACAACCCTGCCGTTGTCCACAAAGTTCCTCATCGGGTTGACGACATGGGCGAGAAATGTGGCCGCAGGATTGTCGGCTTTTATCAGCAGTTTGGAGATGTTGTCCGCCGCAAATCCGAAAATCACCCCGATGCCCGGAGTGGAAAGAAGATCGGAAAGCGACGGGGTTTCCACAAGCCCCTCAACCGTGTATTCAAAAAGAGCGCTTTGGAACGCCGAACCGAAGGCGGAACCAAAGAACCCGTAGCCCATCTGCCTGTAGTAGAGGTAAGACACATATCCCGCAAACGGGTGAACCACATAGTTTGTGAAGAACTCGTCGCCGTCATCTCTTACGGGCGCTTTCGTTATGTTGTCCCACCACTTGGAAGGGGAGGTGTCATATATTCGGGAGTTTTTATTGCGGACATAGAAAAATCTGAACGCCCATATTGAGCCGTAGTAAATTGCGCTGTCTTTAAGAAAATCGCGGCTTTTAACCTTTTTCTGTAAAACCTTTTCCGATTCCGCATACGATACTGTCAGAGGGGCTGATATGAAAAAAACCGCAAAAACGGCGACAAAAAAAAGGTAAAGCGGTCTGACTTTCATCGGGGCATCCTCGCATGCGCATGAGATACAATTTTTTGAACCCTTTTATTCCAAGTGTATTCGTCGACCTTTTCACGGGCTTTTTTTGCTATCCGTTCCGAGAAGTTTTCATTGACAAGGCACATTCGTATGCCTTTGGCAAGCGCTTGGGTATTTCCGGGCGCGACCAGAACCGAGTCTTTGCCGTCTTCAAGCACTTCAAGCACGGTCGGAATAGACGCCGCCACGATGGGTTTTCCCGCCGCCATATATTCAAAGAGTTTCATGGGCGAGGTGAAATTCGCGGCTTTTGTCCCGCCTTTTATGGTCATCTGTTTTGTGTAGGGAAGGGCGAGAACATCGGAAGCAAGCAGATGGAGGGGAACTTCGGAGTGCGGGACAAATCCTTTTGCAAGAAAGTTGTCAACGCCTTTTTCCCTTGCGGCTTTAATATACGGCGCGTTGTCTCCGTCCCTTCCCCCGACAATGAGGAAAAGGGCGTCTTTTATCTCCGCCGCCGCTTCAATCAGGTTTTCAATTCCCCTTCCGGCGTAGGTGTTTCCGCAGTAACAGACAATTTTCCTTTCGGCGGGAAGCGCAAGCCGTTTTCTGATTTCCGTTTTGGAAGGAAGGTTTTCAAATCCGCTTAAATCCGCTCCGTTGTGCGCCACAACGGTTTTATCTTCATTCAGCCCCAGTTTCAGATAGATGTCTCTCAGCCCCGCGCTGTTGAAAGACACGGCGGTCAGAAACCGCGAGTTTTGAAACGACTTGAACATCAGTTCCGCCGCGCCGTTTACCGGCGGATGGTGGGCGTCATACACTGTCGGAAATCCGCAAATTCTTGAAAGGACGGTTGCGCAGAAGATATTCAAGGTTACCGCGAGGTCAAATCTTTTTCTGTTTTTAAACGCATAAAAGGCGGCGGAAATTCCGTGCCTCGCCTGCCTGCCGATTCCCTTTGTAAAAGGCAGGGATTTGAGTTTGAACGGCTTTTCCACCCCGTAGAAATCAAATATGTCTTCCCGTTCAAAACCGCCCGGAAGCACGGTTTCAAAATCAACCCCGAGGTTGTCCATCGCTTTTGACATCTCAATTGCGTGGATTGCGTAAGCGCCCTTTGAAAACATTTCCGGGCTTGCAATGTAGCAAATTCTTGGCGAATTCTTGTGTTTTCGCATTGAAAAAAGAGTATTGAGAGTTGGTAGCAGTCCGATTTTACCGCTATAATCAGGGGCGGTCAAATCGTTCTTTCGGTTCCGAATCAGCCCATGTCCGATACCGGCGTCAAATCCATCAGAGGCTTCAGTGATGTTCTTCCCGAACAGTCGCGTTTGTGGCGTTTTATTGAGGAAACCGCCGCCGAGCTGTTCCGGCTTTACGGGTTTTCACGGATAAGAACTCCGGTTCTGGAATTCTCCGACATATACAAAAGGGCGATAGGCGATTCAACTGATATTGTGGAAAAAGAGATGTATTCGTTTCACGACAGGGACGGGTCTGAAATCACGCTCCGCCCCGAAGGCACAGCGGGCGTTGCGAGGGCGTTTATTGAAAACTCCATGGGCAAACGGTCTCCGGTTAACAAGCTGTATTATCTGGGCGAAATGTTCAGACACGAAAGGCCTCAGAAGGGCAGAATGCGGGGTTTTTATCAGATAGGGGCGGAGTTTTTCGGTTCCGGCTCACCTTCCGAAGACTGCGAGACGGTGGAGATGCTCTGGCGCTTTTTTCAAAACGCCGGGCTTTCCGGCGACACGGAGATGGAGATAAACTCCATGGGAACTTCCGATGACAGAAAACAGTTCGGAAAATCTCTCGTCCGGTTTCTGAACTCCGTTTCCGGCGAACTTTGCGATGACTGCAACAGAAGGGCGCAAACGAATCCGCTCAGGGTTTTTGACTGCAAAAACGAAAACTGCGCGGAAGTTACAAAAGACGCGCCGGTGATGGCGGACTTTCTTTCCCCCGAAAATGCAAGCCATTTTGAGCAAGTCAAAAAAACGCTCGGCGAACTGTCCGTTCCGTTCAAAGTGAACAAAAGGATAGTGAGAGGGCTTGACTACTACACCCGCACGGTTTTTGAAGTAAAAGCGAAGAAAGGGCTCGGAGCGCAAAACGCCGTTGCCGCCGGAGGAAGATACGACACTCTGGTTGAGACTTTGGGCGGACCCTCCGCTCCGGCGGTGGGTTTTGCCGTCGGCGTTGAAAGGGTCGCTCTTTTGCTTGAAAGCAAAAACCCGGATTTGACCGAAAGTCCCGACGTGTTTGTCGGATGGATTGGAAAAGACTGTTTTGAAAGCGCGTTTCTGTTGTCTTCCAAACTCAGAGGCGGCGGAATCAAAACGCGGATTGAGCATTCGGAATCGGGCATAAAAAGCCAGATGAAAAAAGCCGACAGGGCGGGCGCGGGCTATATGGCGATAATAGGTCCCGACGAAATTGGCGGGGGGACGGTAAAAATTAGGGACATGAAAACCGGCGATGAAAGGGATTTTCCGCGCGACAGCGCGGCGGAGGGGATTTCAGAACTGGTCAAATCCGCCGTGAACTGATCCCATGATTGGCAGAAACATTCATTACGGCTGGATTATCGTTGTCGCGGCGTTCTTCCTTATATTTCTTGACGGTCTTCTGCTCTACACTTTCGGCGTGTTCAAGCCGCATTTGAGCGGAAAGATACAGCTTTCCGAAACGGTCGTATCGTCCATTTTTTCATTGCGCTGCGTTGTGCTTGCGGTCTCAATGCCGCTTGCGGGCAAACTTGCCGAGAGATACGACCCGAAATGGCTTATTGTTTCCGGCGGAGCTATCGCCTCGTCCGGGGTTTTTCTTGCCGGATATGCGGACAGTGTCATTGAGCTTTATCTTTCCTACGGGGTTCTTGTGGGTCTGGGAGACGGCGCTTTCTATACGCTTCCCGTTGCGATAATAAGCAGGTGGTTCAAAAAAAACAGGGCTCTCGCAATCGGGATAGCGACCACGGGAGTGCCGGTCAGCGGGCTTATCCTTTCGCCCCTTAGCGCGTGGATTATCCACTCTTTCGGGCTTCAGAACGCCTTTTTCACAATTGCCGCGATGGTGTTTGCGATTTCACTTTGCGGTCTTCTGCTTAAAAAAGACCCCGCCGAAGCGGGGATGTCTCCGGTCGGCGGACTGCCGGAAGCCGGCGGCGATGCGGACGCAAACAGCACAAGGGCGCTTGACGCGGTTCGCCACGGCGATTTCTGGATGCTGTATTTTATCTTCTGGGCGGGCTTCAACACCTTTCTGATAGTGGTTATCAACCTGTATGACTTCTCAATAGATTCGGGATTCAGCACGGTTGCGGCGGCGATCCCCCCGGCTTTGGTCGGGGTGGGAAGTATTTTCGGGCGCATATTTTTTTCCGGATATGTGGCGAGGTTTATTGAAGAAAAAAGGGTGCTGCTTGTCTGCTATGTTTTTCAGGCGTGCACGATTTTCCTCCTTCTGTTCTTCACCGAAGTGTGGGTGTTTTATCTTTTCGGATTTCTTTTCGGATTTTTCTACAGCGGCTGGGTTCCGATGTTTCCGACCATGCTCGGAAATCTCTACGGGCTGAGGGAACTCGGAACCATATTCGGTTTTTTCGGCAGCGGTTTTTCCCTTGCGGCGCTTACGGGACCGATAACCGCCGGACTGCTTCTGGACGGTCTTGGAGGATATTCTCCGATGTTTGTGGCGGCGGCGGTTTTCTGTTTCTGCGCGGCGGCGGCCACTTTCTTTGTCAAATCCGCTCCCAAAGCGGCGAGCGGGGGCGGAGCGTGATTTTGCGGTTTGTAATATGTTCGGCGTAGGTTTCGGAGAGATAGTGGTGGTGTGCCTGGTCGCCCTTTTCTTTATGGGAGCGGACGATTTTGTGAAACTGGCAAAACTTGCCGCAAGGGGTTTGAGGGAGTTCAGGGTTTTGAAGCGGGACATTAAAGACAGTCTGGAAAACAGCCTGAAAGAACCTCCCCGTAAAAAGAACGGCGAACCCGGCGGCGGAGACGGCTTGAAAGAAAATCCCGACGAAAAGGACGGTGAGCGGTGAAGGGCGGCTTAAACTCCGGCGCAAACTCTGTCGCCTGTTGCGGTGTCCGTTTGCGCCCGCAGGTTTGCCAATGCGCGGGCGCTCTGATACACTCCGGTCCGTGCCTTTCGGCGTCTTTTTGTTACTTGCGGAAAATCTTTTTGTGCGGTTTCTTACGGTAAAAACTGAAAATGCCCAAGTTTGTCATTGACGGCAAAGAGTTGGAAGTTGAAGACGGCGTTAATCTGATACAAGCCGCCGAGCGAATCGGCGCGCAGATACCGCACTTCTGCTACCATCCGTCCCTCAGCGTTGTCGCCCAGTGCAGGCAGTGTCTTGTTGAGATCAAGGGGATTCCCAAAGTGATGACCGCCTGCAACACCTATCCGTCCGAAGGTATGGTTGTTTACACAAACTCCGAAAGGGCGGTTGAGGCAAGACGCGCAACGGTTGAGTTCACACTGATAAACCACCCGCTTGACTGCCCGATTTGCGCCAAAGGGGGCGAGTGCCCGCTTCAGATGACGACCGTCTCCCACGGCAGGGATTACGGCAGGGTTGAGTCTCCCGAAGAGAAAAAAGTCAGAAAAAAATACTATCTGGGAGAGAGGATAGTTTACGACCCGAACCGTTGCATAATGTGCACAAGGTGCGTGCGTTTCACGGACGAGATTACAAAGACTCACGAACTGGGCTTTGACGGCAGAGGGTTTCGCAAAATGATAACGGTTTTTCCCGGAAAGGAATTGAACAACGAACTTTCGGGAAATGTTGTTGACCTCTGTCCGGTCGGCGCTCTGCTCACCGAAGACTCTCTTCACGGCGAGAGAGTCTGGTATATGAAATTCACCGACACCGTCTGCCCGCTGTGCAGCAACGGCTGCAACATAACGGTCGGCGCGAATCTGCGCGAGGGCAGGGTGGCGAGGGTGCGTCCCAGAGTCAACATGGACGTCAACGGACACTGGATATGCGACAGGGGAAGGTTTGAGTTCGGCGATGTTCAGGAGCCGGAAAAGAGACTCCGGCAGCCGATAAGAAAGTCTGCGGACGGCGGTTACGGGCATGTTTTGTGGGAAGAGGCGGCGGCGGATTTCCGCAAAGCGTTTACGGATTCGCCGCCGGACGGTTCGGTTTTTGTCTGCTCCGCCCGCCTCACAAACGAGGAGTTATACCTTCTCCTGAAACTGTCCGAGACTTTCGGCGTTTCGCGTTTTGTCTGCAACGCGGGAGCGCATGAGGGGGAAAAGAGGTTCGGAATCATAAGCTCCGACCCGTTTCCCAACAGCACGGGCGCAAGGGATTTGGGAATAGTGTCCGGCGCAGGCGAACTTGAAAAAATTGCGGACGACCTGGTTGCCGGAAAGATCAGTTCAATGTTTGCCGTCCACGAAGACATACTGGATTTTTGCGGAACTCACACCGCGCGGGCGGTTGAGGATGCGCTTTCACGCCTTTCTTTTCTCGCCGTTCTTGACACCCGTCTTACAAAGACCGCAAGGTTTGCCCGCCTAATACTCCCGGGCGCGACCCCGTATGAAAAAGACGGAACCTTCACAAACGACGCCGGCAGAGTGCAGAGGGTAAGAAAAGCGCTTGACCCTCCGGGGGAAGCGAAACAGGATTGGGAGGCGCTGCGGCTTCTGGGCGCGTCAAAACCCGAGCAGTTCTTTCACGGCTCTCCCGCCGAGATAATGGGCGAAATTTCAACGAGGTTCAATCCCTACCGTGAGATGGACTACGATTTGATAGACTTCCTCGGAGCCCGGAGGAAAGGCGATGTCGCCGGACAGTCAACTGCTTGAGTGGGCGATTGCCGCCGTCAAATCCGCGTTTCTGATTGGAGCCGTTTTGACCTCGGTCGCCTACCTGACTTTTTTTGAGAGGCGGGTGAGCGCTCTTATTCAGGACAGACTCGGACCGAACAGGGTGGGCCCGTTCGGCTTGCTCCAGCCCCTTGCGGACGGAATCAAGTTCATACTCAAGGAAGACACCGTTCCCGCCGGGGCGAACAAAACCATTTACTCACTCGCGCCCGCTTTTTCGCTTGTTACCGCGCTTGCCGCCCTTGCGGTAATTCCCATAGGGCGGGGTTTTGAGACCGACCTTATGGGGCTTTTGAGCGGTCCGGTTTTCATCAGTTTTCAAATCGCGGACATAGACGCGGGGGTTCTGTATGTGTTTGCCGTCAGTTCGCTGAGCGTTTACGGCGTCATACTGGGCGGCTGGTCTTCAAACAGCAAATACTCGCTCATAGGCGGAGTCAGGGGAATTTCGCAGATGATAAGTTACGAACTCGCCCTCGGGCTTTCGGTCGTCGGGGTTTTTATCCTTACGGGCTCTCTCAGAATCACTGACATAGTTGAGTATCAGAGCGGCTCATGGCTGATATTCCCGCAGTTTGCGGGGTTTGTCGTTTTTCTTGTCGCCTCTTTTGCCGAGACAAACCGGCTTCCGTTTGACGTGCCCGAAGCCGAGCCGGAGATTGTCGGCGGCTATCACACCGAATACAGCGGAATGAAATTCGCAATGTTTTTCATGGCGGAATACACGCACATGGTAGTCGCCTCATGCCTGATAACCGCTCTTTATCTCGGCGGCTGGAATCCGCTTCCTTTCGGCGGCTGGGGCGGGGTTGACACGGACAGGTTCTGGTATCTGCTCCCGCTGGTTTTTCTCGGCAAAACCGCCGCGGTGCTTTTCTTTTTCATCTGGGTCAGATGGACTCTTCCGCGTCTCCGTTCCGACCAGATTATGAGATTCGGCTGGAAGGTTCTCCTTCCGCTTTCGGTTGCAAATATTATCGGGACGGCGGTTTTTGTCGCTCTGAAGGGCTGATGGCAAAAGTGGCTGTAATCGGCGCGGGGGCGGTCGGGCTTTACTACGGGGCGCGTCTTGCTCAGGCGGGCAACGAGGTCGGTTTTCTCATGCGGCGCGATTTTGACGCCGTTTCCAAAAACGGACTCACGGTTTTAAGCAAAGACGGAGATTTCAGAATTGAAAAGCCGCTTGTCTTCGAGAAAAGCGAAGACATGGGGACGGCGGACTGGATTGTGTGCGCTCTCAAGGCGACCGCGGCGGGTTCCGCCCGCAAACTTGTCGAGCCGATTGCCGGAAGCCGGACGCGCCTGCTCGTTCTGATGAACGGCATCGGTCTTGAGGAGCGTTTTTCAAAATGGTTTCCCGCGGAAAGGATTTTCACGGGGATTGCGTTCACCTGCATAAACAGGGGAGAGCCCGGAACCGTCCGTCACATTGATTACGGAGCGGTTACCGTGGGGCATTTTCAGAATTCGCGGGACAAAGTCGCCGAGGCGGCGGCGCTGTGGGACGGCGCGAAGGTGGAGATAAACACGACCGGCAACTTTCTCAGGGAGCGGTGGATAAAGCAGTGCTGGAATGTTCCGTTCAGCGGACTGGGCGTTTTGTGCGGCGGGAAGGCGACGAGGTTTATTCTGGACAGTCCCGCGCTCAGGGAGGAGGTTGAGCGGATTCAGCGCGAGGTTGTGGAAATAGCAAACGCCGATTTGCGCTCCGCCGGAAGCCCCGAAACGGTTGATGCGGAAGAGACCGTTCGCAAAATGCTGCAAAGCACCGAACAGATGGAAGACTACCGCTCAAGCACGGTGATGGATTTTCTTGCGGGCAAGCCGATGGAGATTGACGCCATGTTTTCCGAGACCGTGCGTCGGGCGGAAAAACACGGGATTGACGCCCCCCGGACAAAACTGCTGACCGGACTGCTTGAAGCCGTCAACAAAAAGGAGAAAAAATGAACAACCCTAAAGACAGAATAGTTCTCGCCCTTGATTTTCCTTCAATTCGTACCGCGTCGGTTTTCGCTCTCGGTTGCGTTGGAAAGGTGGGCGCATACAAAGTGGGACCCGTGATGTTTTTTGCCGAAGGCCCCAAAGTTATCGGATGGCTTCAGGACAAATGCGGCGGCGGGATTTTTCTTGACCTGAAATTTCACGACATTCCCAACACGGTCGCGGGTGCGGTTTCCAGAATATCTCATCTTGGGATTGACATGTTCACCGTGCATTCCCTCGGCGGTGAAAAGATGATAAAAGTCGCCCGTGAGACGGCGCGGGAGGGAGCGGAAAAACTTAATCTGCCCGCCCCCAGGGTAATCGCCGTAACCGTTCTGACAAGCCATGATGAAAACGAGGCGAAAAAACTTTTCGGCGGAGCCGACACGGTTTCAACCGTCCTGAGGCTTGCCGAAACCGCAGAGAGAGGCGGCGCGGACGGGCTTGTGTGTTCGGGGATGGAGATTGCCCCGTTAAAAAAAGAGTTCGGCGACAGGTTCAAACTGATTGTCCCCGGAGTTCGGCTTGAGGGTTCGGATTCAAACGACCAGAGCAGGGTTGTTACGCCGAAAGAGGCGATTGAAGCGGGGGCGGACTATCTTGTAATCGGAAGGGCGGTTACGGAGGCGAAAGACCCGGTAAAAGCGTTGGATGAGATTTTGAAGGAGACCGGCGAATCCGTTTCATAGCCGTTTCCGTCATCAGCCGCCGTTTTGTTTGAGAACCCGCAATGATAAGAGCCGTCTTTTTTACCGTTGTTATATTTATTCTTGCCGCCTGCGGAAAAACCGGAGACGGCAAGCCGCCGGAGTTCGGTGAGAGCGTCGCCGTTTTATCCGGCAAGGTGTGGCGCGGCGTATGTTTTGCGCATTCGTGGGAAAATGGCGGGGCGCTCGGTTACGGAAGCGGGGCGGGTTTTGAGGCGTTGTCTCATCTCAGAAATCAGGGGGTGGATTACATTTCCGTTACGCCGTTTGGATTTATGGAGTCGCCCGGTTCGCCGGAAATTCTTGGCACGCACAATTCGCAATTTAATTTCAGCGAGACCGACCGGCGTGTTGCCGATGTTACGACGCAGGCAAAGCGGCTTGGTATGCGTGTGATGCTCAAGCCGCATATTTGGATTCGGCGCGGGCATTGGCGCGGGGAAATTGTTCCCAAAGACGGCGCGGGGAATATCGTTTGGGAAAGGTGGTGGGACAACCACAACGAATGGATTATGCACTATGCAAGACTTGCGGAAGAGTTGGGCGCGGACAGTTTGGTTATCGGCGTGGAGTTGAGTTCGGCGGTAAAAAGCCGTCCCGACAAACTGATTGAACTTGTCGGTGCGGTGCGGAGTGTCTATAACGGGCGCATAACTTACAGTGCGAATTGGGACGAGCCGGTTCCGCTCAACATTTGGAAAATGCTGGATTTTGTCGGCGTGCAGTTTTATCCGCCGCTTGTCGGGGAAGGGGAGGAACAGACCGATTCCGTAATACGCGTAAATTTGAACAGGCATCTCAATCATTGGGTTGGCATTGCGAACAGGGCGCAAAAGCCGCTTGTGGCGACCGAATACGGATTTCGCTCCGCCGAGGGAGCGGCGCGTTATCCCTACAAATGGCCCGACCGGAATCCTGATGAGACGCCTGACAATGCGTTGCAGGCGCGGCTGTATGGGATATTTCTTGAGGAGTTTTCAAAACGCGATGAGGTGCGGGGGTTGTTTTTATGGAAGTATTTTACGAACAAGGACACTGATGAGGAGGGACCGACGGGGTTTAGTCCGCGAGGGAAATCGGCGGAGGGGGTGATTAGGGAGTTTTATGGAGGGGCGGGAGCGGACGGCGGATAGTGTGCGGTTAAGTTTGGAGAACAGTGTGGGATGGTTTTATGGATGGAATACTCTGAGTGTATGCGTTGATAAGATTGCGTGAGTGGTTTAGATTTAACAAATGGTTAAAAAAAGCAAAGAGGGGTTTGGAAGACCAAGGGTTTATAAATACGGATTGGTTCCTTTGGAACCTTTCCCTGAAGAAGCGGTTACCGAGTTGCTGAAATCCAATATTCTCTGGAATAAACTTGTGTCATTGCATAATGAGAACCGTGAAGAGTATGAAAAACTGCTGTGCAAATACCCTGAATATAAGTTGCTCAAGGACAAACTTGAGGACAAACAGGAGGAAATAAACAAGGCATACGAAGATAGAAGCACCGCTCGGATGAAGTCCCGCACGACAAAGAGCGACAACCCTCTTATTGAAAGCGCTAATGTTAAAATCGAAGAGTTGAAAAAAGACAGAAAGAAACTCTATGATGAAATAAAGCCCGTTAGGGAAAGTATTAGAAAGAAAGATAAATTCAAAGATTTATACAAACAGCTGGGAATTCAATTCAATGAAAACTGCAAATCTGCCGTTCTTGTAGCCAACACTGGTATTGACAGTAGTCCGGCGGGATTGGATGCAACAACTGCCAACCAGAGACTGAATGAATTCAAAACTGCTCGTGACAGAACATTTAAGGACAAGAAGGCTCGTCTCCGCTACCATAAATTTGATGGCACAGGATACTTTTTTTATCGTTTTCGGCGTTCCGGTATGCAAAGGGATGGCATATCGTTTGAGGAGTTATATGCGCGAAGTGATGACGGGTGTCCTTTTGTGATAGACCCTTTCAAATTTCTTGACAAACAAAGAGGGAGCGCCGGAAGGCATTCTAAAAAACCACGCTATGAATTGACGGCAAAAGTGAAAGGTGGTGCGATAAAGAAAGATAAATTATATGTCAAGTTTGTTTTGATTTTACATCGTCCTTTACCGCAAAATTCGCAGATTAATAACGCTCAAATTATTAGAACTCGCACAGGCAACCGCTTTTCTTATTTCGTCTGCTTTACTGTTAGAGAGCCCATTCTGCAACCTGTTGAGTTGGAAAACACTGCTATTGGAATAGATCTTAACTGGCGGGAAAACAAAGGAACCCTTGATGTTGCAACAATCGCCTATGAGAATCAGTCTCCCATTAAAGTTGTTTCTTTGCCGAAAAAAATAATAGACAAAGAGAGCTATATCAATGACAAGAAATCAAAAATGGATGATTCCGCCGCGGAATTGGGAAAAGAAATCAAAAACGGTATGAAAAAGATGAATCTGCCGGATAATCATAAAAAGATAAAACTGTGGAATTCCGTAGTTAAATTACCCGCCAACAGGACTTTGTCTTTTGAGGCTGCATTCAAACTTGCGGGGTGGGCAATTAATGAACCCAACATTTTTGCCAAGAGTGTCAAAAGCCGACTTTTAAGGTGGAGGGGTGAATACGGAAGGACTTACAAAGAATGTCATAATTTGAGGCGGAAGATTCTGGCTCATCGCAAAGACTACTACCGCCGTCAAGCGGCGGAGTTAGTAAAAGAAACCAATGAGGTTGTTCTTGAGGAGATGGACCTCAGCCAATTGGCTGAATTTAAAGACCGTGATGACAGATTAAACAGAAAAGCGCGCGCAAACCGCTTTCTTGCGGCTCCGGCAGAGTTTCGCTCAATGATAAGGAATGCCGCCGACCGTGAAGGAGTTCTCATTACCGATGTTCCTGCATATTATACATCTAAAAGATGTTCATCTTGCAATGAGATAAACAAGGATTTAACATCTGAGAAAGAGTGGCAATGTCCTTCATGTAATGCTCTCCATGACAGAGATGAAAATGCGGCTAAAAACATTGTAAAATTGAAAAGAAAGAGGTAGATTGAATTTTATCTGTGAGAACAGGACAGTTTTTTGACAACCAAATCGTAAAAAATCTTTTGTGTTCCAATACTTTGGACATATCAGATTTTTTGTTCCCGCCAAGTGGATAGTGACTTGGACAAAGTGGCAGGACAGCATCCTGCCGGAATTATTTTTTGTTCCCGCCAAGTGGATAGTGACTTGGACCGTTTGACCAGATTTGAAACTGTTTGTTTAATTTTTTGTTCCCGCCAAGTGGATAGTGACTTGGACACTACCGATCAAACTTTCAGATTCACTGAAATTTTTTGTTCCCGCCAAGTGGATAGTGACTTGGACATCAAAATAGCCACTTCGTCCATATCCGCCATTTTTTGTTCCCGCCAAGTGGATAGTGACTTGGACTTTAGTAAGCGCCATTGCCGCGCGGGCGACATTTTTTGTTCCCGCCAAGTGGATAGTGACTTGGACTCGTTTCTTATGTAGGCAATCACAGTTTTTATTTTTTGTTCCCGCCAAGTGGATAGTGACTTGGACCGGACGACAAATCCGCGCGCCACAGATTCGATTTTTTGTTCCCGCCAAGTGGATAGTGACTTGGACATTTGACATACTATCACCGGAAGGCGGTGTATTTTTTGTTCCCGCCAAGTGGATAGTGACTTGGACACACCGCTGAACATGCCGCACTGTGCGGATATTTTTTGTTCCCGCCAAGTGGATAGTGACTTGGACTGAACCACCGCTCCGAAAAACTGACCGCACATTTTTTGTTCCCGCCAAGTGGATAGTGACTTGGACCGGTGGAGGAAAGTGGAAGCGTGAATACGGATTTTTTGTTCCCGCCAAGTGGATAGTGACTTGGACCCCCATTACGAGCAAGCCAAATCGTTGAAATTTTTTGTTCCCGCCAAGTGGATAGTGACTTGGACGATAGAGGCGCGTGTAAAAAAGGCGGTTATGGATTTTTTGTTCCCGCCAAGTGGATAGTGACTTGGACCTACGGAGATAATTGGAAACAAGCCGTTCTGATTTTTTGTTCCCGCCAAGTGGATAGTGACTTGGACTCATTTGCGCCTTCATATCTTGCGTCAAGCAATTTTTTGTTCCCGCCAAGTGGATAGTTATATTATCGCTTGGTATGTCAACAACTTGTGCAAGTTAGCATTACTTATCCGATTGAAATAATTACCCGAATGCAATACTTCACGCTTTCCCTAAAATTAACCGAACAACCTCTTTCATATCCCAACCCAGCAAACCACCCGTCACCCAATCCAATACCCAACCGGCTTTGACAAAAAACTCTCAACAGAAACTCCCCCCGTGCCGACTATCAAACTCTTTGTCCCCCTGAACGCTTTTGAAAAAGCGTCCAACCCCGGAAAAGAAGCGGGCATTCCGCCGCTTTTAACTTCAATCGCCGCAAGTTTTTTCCCTTTGCGGACAACAAAATCAACCTCACAGTTGCCGTCCCGCCAATAGAACAACTCACACTCCCCGCAAACGGCGGCATTAAGCAAATGCGCCCCGACAGCCGATTCCGTCAACCGCCCAAGCGCCCGCCCGTCTTCAAATGTCTCTTTCAAAGTCATGCCCGATTGAGCGTTTATCAGCGCGGTGTTGAAAACTTGCAACTTTGGAATTGACCGCCGACTTGCCACCGCGCTGCCGGAGTATTTTTGCAGTCCGGCAAGCGCTCCCGCCCCCTCAAGCAAATCAAGATAGTGGGCAAGCGTTGTGATATTTCCCTCATCCTGAAGCTGTCCCGCAATTTTTCTGTAGGAAAGAATCTGTCCCGAATAAGCGCAGCCCATCTCAAACAGCCGCCTCAACAACACGGGCTTGTCCACGCGCGAAAGCAAAAGCACATCACGGGAAATGGTTGTCTCCATAAGAGAGTCCTTTATGTAGCGCGACCATCGCATTGGCTGTTTTATAAAAGAGGCGGCTCCCGGATACGCGCCATAGAAAAGATACTGTTTCAGATTCCACCCGAAAGCCCGCTTCATTTCAGGAAAACTCCAGTGAGGCAGATGCAGGGTTTCAAAACGCCCCGCCAGACTTTCCGTAAGCCCGCGCCCTATAAGCAAAGGCGCCGAACCGAGCAGCGCAACTTTTACGGATACTTTGTCGCGCGTGTCTTCATCCCACAGACCTTTTACGGTTGCCGACCATTGCGGAATTTTTTGAACCTCATCCAATATCAGCAGGACTTCTTTTTTCCTTGAACTTTTCGCAAGATGCCGCGCCTGTTCCCATTGAGACACTATCCACCCGTTACCGGCGCGAAGTGTCGGCTCATCCGCGCTTGCAAAGTGAAAGGACAACCCGCTCCGCTTCGCCACTTGCAAAGCAAGGGTGGTTTTCCCGACCTGCCTCGCCCCCGATATGGACTGAATAAACTTGCGGGGCTCCTTCAGGCGTCTTAACAACTCCTTTGCCTGCGGTCTGATAAATTCCGTTCCTCTCATTGCCCGGACAATTCTACCGTATTGAACAATTTTGTTCAATACACTGAACAATTTTGTTCAATACATTGAACATTTTTGAATGGCGAGTGGTTGGTAGTGAATAGTGAACGGTTGACGGCGGTTTGCCGATTGTGTCCGCCGCTTATGCGATTTCGTTTACTTCCCAGTTTTCATCAACCCACAGTCCGATGACTTCCAAGTTCGGGTATTCGGTTTTTACAAACTCCGCCGCCTTTTTGATATGCGCGATTTGTATGTCTTTCGGAGCCGGATTTCCGGCGCAATCGTGATGTCCGGCTATGGCGATTCCGGTTGAGCCGTGCTTTTCAACCGAGATTTGAACACCTTTCAAAATGGCTTCAACCCGCCGAATCTCCCTCCGGTCGGACAGAATCAGGTTCGGTCCCGCTTCGGTAATGCAGTCAACATAGTCCGCGCCGAACCTTTCTTTAAGACGGTTGATAACGGGAAGTTGAATCCTTCCGTCAATGCAGTTTATCGCCGTGCAGAATTTCATTGCTCTCCAATTGTATCACAAGACCTCCGAGGCGATTCACCCCGATATTATCCCGGAAAGAGTTTTCAGCGAGTAGTCCCTGTCGGGGCTGAAGTCGCGGAAAATGAAATGGTTGACTCCCGCTTTTTCGTATTCCCCGATTCTGCGGGCGACTTCTTCGGGCGTTCCGAAAATTACAAAATCGGCTAACATTTCGCGCGTGTAGTATTTTTCTCCCATCTCCCTGAATTTCCCTATCATCTCCGTGTCGGTCGGCAAAACCTTTGTGTATGAAAGCCCTTTGTATTCGTCCGCAATTTCAATGTCGTAACCCGCATCGGAAAGAAGTTCGGGCCATATCAGGGCGTGCTTTACCGGCTCAATGGTGGCGTATGCGTCTTCCGTATTTTGCGCCACGGAGACGAATATAAAAATACATTTTTCAAAATCCGCGTTTGAGGATTTCCCCGCGACCGCTTTCAGTTTTTTTGAGAAAACGCGCGGAGGCATTGAGTTTGTAACCCATCCGTCTCCGATTCTTCCGGCGGTTTGGAGCGCCTTTGGTCCCGTCGCCGCAATGTAAAGCGGAATTTCCCCTTTCTCTCCCGGAGGCGTGATTGTCAGTTTGGCTTTCTCAAGACGGAAAAACTCCCCGTTGAAATCCGTCCGCTCTCCCGTCCACAGTTTTCTCATCACCCCGGCGGACTCCTCAAGACGCTTGAGCGGTTTGTTCCATTCAATTCCGTAAGGGGCGATGTTCATCCTTTCCCCGTATCCCAGACAGGCGAAAATTCTTCCGTCCGCAATATGCGCCACGGTTGCAAGCCGCTGGGCAAAAACGGCGGGATGCATGCGGTGCGGGTCGCCTATGGTTCCCATTTGTATGCGGGAAGTCGCGCCCGCCGCCGCGGTTATCACTGACCACGCTTCGGGAGTCTCCCTGTCCGCAATAAAAACCAGATGGTCGGGAATCCAAAGCGAATCAAAACCGGCGGCTTCACATTTGACAATGAAGTCAATAAGTTCCGAGACCGAAGCGCCGGGAACGGGCGCCGTTATGCCGAATTTCGTTTTTGAAGCCATAAGGTTTTATTTTACCGCTTTTCGGGTTTTTCCAATCCTTTTCCGAACAACGACATCGCCGGACTTTCGGCGGATTCTCCTTTTTGCCTTTTGTTGTGCGACATACCATCGCGCACAGCGTAATACGCGCTTCCGCCATTGTGTTGACTTTCTTCTTTGCGGGTTTTACTATTGGAGCATGAGAAAATCACGCACACACAAACTGGTTTCCGGTTCGGTTGCCGCCATTGCGGTTTTGTGCCTTTTAGGCGTTTCGGGTTGCGGCACGACCGCCGCACAGCATTCGCGGAGTCTCGGCAGTTCCGCCGAACGTGAGATGACGGTCGGCATTGTCCAGCGGGACATAAAGCAGGGGATGAGTCAGCCGGGCGTTGCGGAAGCTCTCGGCTCTCCCAACATAGTAACCCGTGATTCCGAAGGGGTTGAGACCTGGATATACGACAAAATAGCAAGCGAGGCGTCCTACTCTGACAGTGCGACCGGAACGGGGCTTATACTTTCCCTTTTCTGGGGAAGCAGCAAAAACGCGGGAGCGAGTTCATCCACACAGAAAACCCTGACCGTTATTGTCAAATTTGACGAACAGAAAAGGGTGAAATCGTTTACCTACCATTCCACCAAGTTCTGACGGGAGTGATACCATTATAATGAAGCGTTTCCATTCCATTGCCGTCCTGCTTCTGCCGCTGTTTTTCAGCGCTTGCGCGCTGGTGCAGTCCTCCGAACCCAAGATGACACAGCTTCAGTTGCGGCAGTTGCAAACCCGCGAGTATGACGCTCCGAAACAGATTGTTCTGGAAGCCGCGGTCGCCGTTCTTCACGACGAGGGATACATAATCAAAAGCGCGGACAGCGGTCTGGGAATTCTCCTCGGCACAAAAGATGTGAATGTGGAACCCGGATGGGCGAAAGTGTTTTCTTTTTTTGAAGATAACGATAATTCTCTGGAGCAGTGGGATAAAACCAGAATTCATGAAATCTCAATCAATGTTCAGCAGTTCGGCAAAAATTCCAAAGTCAGAATTATCTCTCAGGTCAAAACCTACAACAACAACGATATTGTGTCCGATGTTCATCAGGTGAGAAGCGAGTTGTTCTACACCGACATATTCTCCAAAATTGACAAAGGCGTGTTTCTGCGGAAACAAGACCTTTAGGGCGTCAGAGTTTCAAATCCGTCCGCCGGATTTATGCGAGAGTCGTTTTCCAGTTTGCGTTTTCTTTCCGTCCAGTCGGGGGGAGCGTAACTTGAGCCTCAGTTTTTCAAACCACCTCCGGCACAGTTCAGGAATTTCTTCAAACTGCGCCGCCCGGATTGACAATTTGCCGCAGGGCGGGGATTTGGGAGAGGTCTTTTTCGTTGAACTTGAAGCCGTTTATGCTTTTTGTCTCATTTTGTTTTTTCTCACTCTGTAGAGGTGTTCGGTGAAACTGCCTTCATTTTCAAAATCCTGCGCCAATCGCTCAACTTGGCGGTTAAGAAGGTGGCAGGCAAGGTTCAGCAGGGAAAGAGCCGCATTTGCCGCCAGACAAGCGGAAGACAACGACAGACACGGACTTTCACTAAGACCGACGTGGACTTCGGATTTACATTTTCCGTGTTTGTTCGTGTTTGTCTCTGCGTTTCTTGTTCGCTTCCGCTCCTCATCAATCCATTGTTTTACATCGTCCAAAGTTTGGCATTTGCGCTTTTTGAAGCGCACCAGTGCCGGATGTTGAGGTTCCAGTTTGAGAAGTTCCCGCTGGCGCAGGAAATCTTCGTAATCAAGTTTCAACTCTTCCAGACTTGCTCGTGCCACTTGCGTCAGTTTAATTTCGGTTTTCTTGGAAGTGCGGACGCCTGAGAACCTTCGGTGATGTTCTACGTGCCGCTCTGTTCGGGATTTTTATTGGGTATTTTCAATTTTCTATATCATTCTTTTTTTCTCTTTTAGACAAAAGATCCATGAATGTCCCTGAAGGGTCTAATACTTGTGCAGGATTTCTTTCTACAACTTTTATGAGTGTAGAAATAAGTTTCTCTTTCTGTTGTTGCCCTTGTTCTGTATTAGATTGGTCAATCTGCTTTGAAAACCCTTCGTAGATACTCATTACTCTTTGCTTGTGATGATATTCTTCAGTTATTCGTGTTATCTGCGATATAGACCTTTGGCAATACCAAGCAATCCATAAGAGGGGCAATCCAATAGTAGTGCGAATAGCAATAGTTTTCCATTCTAATTCTATGTTTCCTTTCCAGATAAGGTAGTAAAAATACCCGCTCATTAAAGCAACAAGAGAAAGAACAAAACCTGTCCAATAAGGCCATATTCTTTTGTTTTTACGTGCATCATGGTAACTGGAAGCCAACCCAGCAGAAGTTGCTCCTGGAAGAAGATTGTCTATCTGCTGAGTTTTTTCTTCTATGACTTGATTAGCATTGTCTCTCAGCTGTTGTATTTCGGCAGATAGGTTGTTGGCATTGTCTTTTTGCTGTTCTATTTCGGCAGACAGGTTGTTGGCTTTGTCTTTTTGCTGTTGTATTTCAGCAGACAGGTTGTTGGCTTTGTCTTTTTGCTGTTGTATTTCAGCAGACAGGTTGTTGGCTTTGTCTTTTTGCTGTTCTATTTCGGCAACTAAATTGCTGGTGTTACTATATTGTTCTGTTATCTCTGCTAACGCATTTAACAGTTCCTGTCTATTCATACTTTGAAAAGATTTGTTTTCCATTTTTACTTCCTCCTCTGTTGGTTGAAATTTTACATTCTCTTGTCAGCAATTTCCACACCTCTCCTGCCATTCTTATGGAAGCAAGAATAGAGGAGTGGGACAAAACCAGAATTCATGAAATCTCAATCAATGTTCAGCAGTTCAGTTTTCCCAGTTTCCGCCCAGTGCCAGGTGCAGATTGACGCGCTGCTCCAAAAGCAGTCTCCGCACGGAAACAAGGTCTCTTTTTGCCGAGGCGACACGACGTTGAACGGTCAGCAGATCAAGCAAATCGGTTTCACCTTCTTTGTAAAGCAGTTCCGCAATCCGGTGAGCTTCGCCCGCCTCTCTTGCCGCCTCCTTTAAGTCCGCCTCGCGCCTGCCCAGCACAACACCCTGGTCAAGCAGGGCTTCAACCTCGCCGAACGCCTCAAGCGCGGCCTGTCCGTAAGCCGCAAGCGCCTGTTTCTGTTCGGCGGTGGCAATTTCCACCTGCGCTTTCCGGCTTCCTCCGTCAAATATGGGCGCAAGAAAACTGGCTCCCAGTTTCCAGATTATGTTTACCGGGTCAAGCAAATCCGAAAGCAGTTCTGAAGCGCCGCCGACACCGCTTGTCAGACTTATTGACGGCAGTCGGGCGGCTTTTGTTTTTGCAACCGTGTTAAAAGCCGCGGCAACACGCCGTTCGGAAGCAACAATGTCGGGACGCCGTTCCAGAAGTTCGGACGGGACGCCCGCAGGGGGCGGGGGCGGAGCGTCCGGCAAAGACTTGCGGACTTCAAGCTCGGCGCCCGGATAACGTCCGAGCAGAATCTCAAGCGCCCTCACGCCATCGCGCCGCGAACCCTCAACGGTTTTCAGTTGTTCGCGCGCAACGGCGGCATCGGAACGAGCCAGCGAGGCGTCTTGCAATGAAGCCGAACCGTTTTTATACCGCGCGTTGACTATGCGCAGGGTTTCTTCAAGAATCCGCAGATTTTCACGCGCGATGTCCGCCTGCAAGCCGGATTCAACGGCGGTGAAATACGCTTTTATTGTCGCCGCCGCAAGTGAGTGCCTTGCATACAGATAGTCCGCCTGCGCCGCCTCCGCGCTTGCCGCCGCCGCTCTTCCTCCCGCGCGAATGCGTCCCCAAACGTCCGGTTCCCAGCTGATTTGCAGACCGGCGCTCAGTTCATTACTTGTCCGCCGCCCTTTAACATCGCCCGAACGGGTTGCGCCGGCGGACAGATTGACGGCGGGTTTTAATGCCGCGCCCGCCTGCGCCGCAAGGGCGCGGGTGCGTTCCACATTTGCCGCCGCGGTTTGCAGGTTCTTGTTGTTGGCCAGGGCTTCATTTACAAATTCAAGCAGAAGAGGGTCGTTAAATGAGTCCGTCCAGCCGATTTTTGCCTCCGCCGCGTTTGAAGGCGACCGCCATTTTTCGGGCGCGACCGGAACCTGAGTTTGAGTTTTTTCCCTGACCTTGGAATCGCTGACCGCATTCCTTGATGAAAACATGCCGCAGGAACTGACGGCGGGAACCAGCATGGCGACTGTCAAGACCGTTTTAAGTTTTCGCATTGCCGGTTTCTCCGTATTTGATTTTGAACAGCATTGCGTAAAGCGCGGGCACGATAATCAGTGTAAGCAAGGTTGCGAAGGTGAGCCCGAATACCAGCACAACCGCCATTGATTGAAAGAAAGCGTCAAAAAACAACGGAATGACGCCAAGCACTGTTGTCAAAGTGGCGAGCATAACAGGTCTTGCGCGGTCTGCGGCGGAATCAACAATGGCGTCTTCTCCCGATTTTCCGTTTCTTATCTCAAGGTCTATCTGGTCAACCAGCACAATGGCGTTTTTAATCAACAGTCCGGACAGAGACAGCAGACCCAGAATTCCCATAAACTCCAACGGAGTTCCGGTGAGCAACAGTCCCGCCGCCACTCCGATAAGCGCAAGAGGCACAACCAGCCAGATTACAACCGGCTGCCGTATCTGTCCGAAAAGGATGAAAACAATCAATGCCATAACCAGAATTCCGAGCGGAATTGTTGACGCCAAGTTTTCATTGGATTCCACCGAATCGCCGTATTCGCCTTTCCACTCCAAAGTGTAACCGTCCGGCAACTCAATCGCTTCAACCGCGGGTCTTATGCGGCTTAGCAGATCCGATGCAAGTTCGCCGGGGCGGGGGTCGCTCTGCGCTTTGATAGTCCATATCCGGTTTTCACGCAGTAGCCGGCCGTCGCGCCATACTGTTTTGAAACCGTCCGTAATTTGGGTTATAGGCACGGTTTTTCCGGTGAACGAACTCAGCGCCTGGATATTTTTAATGTCTTGCGCATCAAAGCGCTCGTTTGCCGGCGCGCGCGCAACAATGGGCAGCAGGTTTTCGCCTTCGCGGTAGATGCCCACGGTTTTTCCCGAAAAAGCGGTCTGTAAAGCCGATGCCAAATCCTCCCTTGAAACACCGGCTCTGGCGCCTTTTGTTTTTGAATAGACGGGCCGGATAACGCTTACCGGTTGGCGCCAGTCGTCCTTGATTGAGAGAGCGCCGCCGTCCGCGGACATTATGGTTTTGGCTTTGTCGGCAAGCCGCCGTAACATTTTCGGGTCGGCGCCCTGAAATTGCGCCTCTATTTTTGACCCTCCTCCCGGACCCAGCACAAAACGCCACACTTTTGCCTGCGCATCCGGGAAGCGGTTGTCAATAAAACTTTGAATTTCCGGTATCAATGAGTCAATTTTTTTATAGTCGTCAATCCGCATGAGAATCTGCCCGTAGGCTGAATCAAGCGATTCGGGAGAGTATATGAGCATGTAACGCAGCCCGCCTCCGCCGATTGATGTTTGAACCGCTTCAACACCTCCGAGTCCGGAAACAAACCCCTCAATTTCCCGCATATCCTTTTCGGTGCGGGAGATGTCGGCGCCCTGAGGCAGCCGATAATCAACAACCAGTTGCGGCGTTGTGGACACGGGGAAAAATCCGGATTTTACAAACCCGAACCCCCACAGCGATATGATAAAAAGACCCGAAACGGCTCCGACCACCGCCCATCGCGCGCGGAGCACGCCGCGTATCAGATTTTTGTAGCGGAGGGAAAGACGGCTTTGTTTTTTTTCGCCTCCCGCGCGCGCGGATTCCGAAAACAGCCAGCAGCAGAAAAGCGGCGTCAATGTCAGCGCAAAAATCCAACTGAACATCAGAGAGATTAAAATGACCCAGAACAGATGTCCGGTGTATTCCGCGGTGCTGCCCGGCGCAAAACCGATTGGGGCAAACGCGACAATGCCCACAAGTGTTCCGCCGAGCAGGGGCCACTTCACTCTGCTGACAATTTTCCGGGCAATCTCCCGTTTCTTCGCGCCGTTTTGCACTCCCACCAGTATGCTTTCGGCAACAACTATGGCGTTGTCAACCATCATTCCGAGAGCAATTATCAACGCTCCCAGCGAGATGCGGTGCATCGGTATTGCGGTAAAGTTCATGACGGCAAGGGTCGCGGAAATTGTCAACAGCAGAATCGCCCCTATGACCGCGGCGGAGCGCAAGCCCATGAATATCAACAGGGTTACCGTCACAATAAAAAGCGCGGCGACAACGTTGAACGCGAAATTCCTTATTGAAGCGTCAACCACCTTGCCTTGATGGTAGTATTCGCGCAGCTCCATTCCGACCGGTCTTCTGCTTTCGGACTCGGCAATTTTTTCATCAACGGCACGGCCTGTTTTGACGATATTGCCTCCCGGCAGACCGGAAACGCCCAGCCCGATTGCCGGCTTGCCGTTGTAGCGGATAAGTTTGTCGGGCGGCGTCCGGTATTGCCTGCTGATGTTTGCAATGTCTTTCAGTCGGATTGTCCGTCCGCCGGACTCGGAAACAAGAAGGTTTCCGATTTTTTCCACCGAATCAATTGCGCCGGAGGGGTCTATTGCAACGCGCCTTCCTCCGATGGCGATATCGCCCGATGCAACCACCGAGTTTTGCCGGGCGAGGGTGTTGTAAACCCCGGCAAGGGAAGAGCCAAACGCGGACGCATTTTCCCGGGAAATTTCAACAAAAACGGCTTCCTTCAACTCCCCGATCAAACTGACTTTGCCCACACCCTCAACCTGCAGTATTTCCTTCTGAAGATCTTTCGCATACTCTTTCATCTCCGCGGGCGAGTATCCGTCTCCGGTGAGAAAATAGTAAAGCCCGTATACATCGCCGAAATCGTCGTTGACAATCGGGGGTCCCGCGCCCGGAGGCAGAGAGCGCTCGGCATCTTTTATCTTGTTGCGGAGTTTTGTCCAGACTATCTGCAAATCCGATTTCGTTTTTGAAAATTCATATTTGATTTCAACCTGAATTTCCGAAACGCCCGTTGATGAAACGGACTTGATGACATCGGCTTCGGGCAGTTGCTGCAAAGCCCTTTCAAGCGGTTCGGTAACTTCGCTTGCCACCTCCGCGGGCGTGCCGCCGGGATATTGCGTGTAAATCTGCGCCACTCTGATAGTGAATTCCGGGTCTTCAAAGCGCGCCATGTTTTTGTAAGCCGACCATCCTCCGGCAACGGTCAGCAGTATGACGATGATGCTGAGCGTTTTGTTTTTGATTGTGTATTCGGCGATGTTCATAGAGCAATGAGCGTCCCGACGGTTTGCGACCGTTAACGGCCGTCAGTCCACGGCCGCACCTTTGCGCCTTCGGTCAGATAAGACGCTCCGGCTCCGACAACGGTTTCTCCGGCGGCAAGTCCCCGCTCAACTTCGACTGTCTCACCGATGCCGTCTTTAACTTGAATTCTACGCTTTGAGACCGTCATGGAATTTTCGTTCACCACCCATACATATTGCAACCCTTCGCTGTCCGTTGTAATGGCGGCGAGGGGAAGCGAGACGCCGGTTTGCCCGGCGGGGTCTTTGACCGATGATGTGGTTATGACCTTTGCGTTCATGCCCGGAAGAATTGTAAGATCTTTCGGAGATTTGAAAGAGAGTTTGACTTCATAAGTCTGGGAAACCGGATCGGCTTCAAGGGCGGCTTCCTTGAATGTTGCGGGAATGCGAATTTGAGGAGCGGCATCAAGAACAACAAAAGTTTCTTTCCGTGTCCGCGTTTTTATTTTTGCAATGACGCTCGCCGGAAGATTGATTATTGCCTCCAATTCGCCTTCGCCCAGCAAAGTGGCGACCGGTTCACCCGCCCGCAGGCTGCTCAGTTCCTCAACATGCAGTTTGGCTACAAACCCCGAGAAAGGCGCGGTCAGAACCGTGTCACCCAGCGCCTTGCCCGACAGTTCCATCTGCGTTTTGGCTATGTCGCGCCGTGATTTTCTCTGCTTCAGGACGCTGAGGGATATTGCGTTCTCTTTTGCCAGCCGGACTGCTCGTTGATACTCCTCTTCGGAGTTGTCAAAATCCGCTTTTGCCGAATCAAAATTGCTTTGAAAATCCCGCTTGTCAAGTTTGGCGATAACCGTTCCCCGTTCAACATTCTGCGCTTCCAGCACCCGCAACTCTTCCAGCAGTCCGCCGACTTGAAAAGACAGTTCCGCCAGCCGCGAGGAACCGATAACCGCCGGGTAACTGAGCGACTGACTGTGCCGCTCTTTGCCGACCACAACCATTTTGACCGGCCGGCCGGTCGATTCTTCCTTCTTTTTGTCCGTTTCCGCGCCGCATGACAGCAGCAGCGACACCATGATTATTGCCGTAATTTGTTTATGTAGATTATTCATACCAAAGTCCCGCGGTAGTTTCTTATACTGTTTGAGGTATTATTATACGCGAACTGCGAATAACATGATTCACTCCAAACTGTTACTGCGGGGAAGAGACTCATCGGGGGTTGCCAAAGTTTGATGTTACGAGAAATTCTCATAGGTTCCGCCACTATTTCGTTGACGATACTGATACAGGCGTTCTTTGTCAATATAGTCATAGTTGCTTTGACCAGAGTGGGAAAATGGCTGGTTCGCCCTCCTTTTGTTGAGTGGAAAGGGACTTTGGCTCTAACCTGCTCGGTTTTGTGGCTTGTTGCCGGTATCGGTGTCGGCGCTTGCGTCTGGGCTTGGGTTTTTCTGATGACGGGCGCTTTTGAAACCGTGGATACCGCTCTTTATTTTTCTCTTGTGACTTTCACGACACTGGGCTACGGAGACATTGTTCCCGACGCTCAATGGCGTTTACTTTCGGGAATGACCGCCGCAAACGGACTGATTATTTTCGGGCTCAACACGGGGGTTTTAGTGGAAATTATTTCACGGATAAAAAATGCGCAGAACACGAACGGCTCAGAAGGGTCGTAGGTTTTACTCTGTTTTCGGCAAGGTCAGAATATACTCGCCGACAATGCGCCCGAGCGATTCCATTTCCTTTTTTTTCAGAAAACCGCTTATAATGCTTTGCCTTGATGTCTGTTAAAGTCGCCGTTAAAACCGTTGTGCAACTTTGCGCCATTGCGTTGGCGCTTGTTTCCGTTTTCGCGTTTCCGTCCGCCGCGGGGGTGTGGGTTATGTGGCAGCAGCACGGAGAGATGACGGGGGTTGTTTCTCATGAAAAATGGGGGGATTTTCTGTCCCGCCACCTTTCACAGAGAGACGGTGTCGCGCTTTTTGATTACGGCGGGGTTTCCCCTGAAGACAAAGCCGTTCTGGACGCCTACATAGCGGAGCTTTCCGCCGCTCCGGTTCTTTCGTTTTCACGCGATGAGCAGTTTGCATACTGGGTCAACCTCTACAACGCGCTGACGGTTCAACTTGTGCTTGACAACTATCCGTTGCCTTCAATAAAAAACATATACACCAGACTTGTGCGAATCGGTCCGTGGTATAGGAAACTGACCGTCGTTGAGGGCGAGAATATATCTCTCAACGATATTGAGCACCGCATTTTACGCCCGATTTGGAAAGACCCGCGCGTGCATTACGCGATTAACTGCGCGTCCATTGGCTGTCCCAATCTGACTTCCGAATACACGACTGAAAACACGGAGGAGATGCTGGACGCCGCCGCCATCGCCTATGTAAACCATCCGCGCGGCGTGGAAGTGAGGAACGGGAAATTGCGCGTGTCATCCATCTTCAAATGGTTTAAGGAGGATTTCGGCGGCAATGACGCGGCGATTATCGCGCATGTTAAAAAATACGCCTCCGCAAATCTGCGCGAGCGGCTGGAGGGAATCAACGAAATATCAGACGACCATTACGACTGGTCGCTGAATGATGTGAAGTAGGGCGGGTTGCCACACTGAGAATTCACCCTCTTGACACCACTTTCATCAATATAAGCGGACTTCCTTTGTTCACCATCCATTCCCCTGTCAACAACTTCTCCATCAACCCAAATTGCCCGTAAAGTAAAGAGCGACACCCGCGCCTATTGACGCTGCAAGCAACAACATTTAATCGGACAAAACCACGAAGCTAATTGCGGGTTGAAGAATAGCCGCAAATTGATAACAGACCGAATTCCCCGCTCCGGCAGGCAAAAGTCCAATTGTGTCGTTTCGTGCCAAGGCGTTGGCAATGATTGGCAACAGACCTTCTCTAAATCTTAGAGTTTTAAACTTAAGATTTTCGTTGTTTTGAAGGAATATATTCCATAAGAAAAAGCGTAAAGGTTCTTCGTCAGAGTTTTTACCATCAAGTCGCAGGTCGTATTTTATGTGTCGGGATGTGGAAACTCTAAAATGGTCATAAGTTTTTAAGGATACTTCCATTTTGTTGAAACTGCCTTTTTTGAAATGTCTGAATTTATCCAGATAGTCAGTTCTTACGAATATCATATTGTCGTGTGTTTGGTGTTCGTCCGTGTAACGTTTTAGCAGGCTCAAATCAATTTTGACAGAGTTATTATTAGTGAATTTGTCAACAATTTTCACATTGAGTTCAGGTTTTTCAAATTCTATTTTGTGCAATTTGAAAAGATTCGTGAACCAGATGAACAAATCTTCAATCGCTATGTCTGCAAAATCTTGAACGTCTCTCTACGCAAGTTCAAGGTTCCATGGCTGATTGAAGTCCAGTTTCCCAAACTCAAGAAGTTCTAACAGCAGGATTTGGAAACGGGCAACTGCTGTTGTGCGATAATGCGGATTTGAAAGGTCAACTCCTTTCTGAAACGCTGTTTTGTAGTCATTCAGTGAAATAAAAGTCTTGTTTCCACCTTGTTTTCGTTTTTCTTGACCTTCAATTGCTTTTTGCATTCTCGTTTTGATGTCTTCAATTTTTGTCAACAAAGTGTCATTTTCCACTTCCAAATCGGAGGTCTTAATCCTTATGGTCTCTATTCCATATTTCTTTGTGTGTGCATCACGTTTTTTGTCTTTTGCTTCTTGTTCTTCTGTTTCGTGGTGTGAGCCGTCAATTTCTATAATCAGGTATGCCTGTGGCAGATAAAAGTCAACTTGTTGACTTTTGAACTCCTTATTTTCAACTTGGGTAATCTCATTGATTTCAATCTCCGGAATAATCAACTGTTGTATGAAACTGAACTCCGGCAAATGTTTGGGTATCAGTTCTTCATAGAATTTCTTGGCGGGGTAGTAGTATCCCTTCTCATCACCCCTAATCACTCTCAACCCTTTCGCCTTCAAGGTTTTGAATGACAAAGTTGTGGTTGGTGTGTGAATAGTTGGCTGTAAACTTTTTCATGGTTTCTTGAAATCCTGTTGCCTATTCTGTTTCAGTTCCAATAGGTAGAGTGATTTCTTGTACTTTGGCTCCGTTTGTATGAATTTCTGAATTTCTTTTGAACGCCTGTTAAAAATTTCCCTCATATAATCGGTCGCATCTTTCCCTCTATCATCCGCGAGTAAAGGGTCTGCTCCCTTTTGCAGTAAGATACCTACGACTATCTCCAGAGAAAGAGGAAGCAAGAAACTTTCTATGGCAACTATTAGAGGTGTCCTGCCCTGCGCGTCTTTCTCATTCACATTTGCGCTGTTTGCAATTTTTTTTCAATCTCTTTCTCTATGTAATCTGATTGAATCACAGCATTCCAAAAGGGTGTTTTCAGTAGTTTGTTCATTGCTTCTCCATTAAGTATACAGATACTTGTCTTTCCGTTCAAAATAAGAATCCGGGAGTTCACGTCAAGTAGTGAAGTTTTCCCCCTTGACACCACCCGCAACCCTGTTACATTCACTTTTCCTTCCGCGCCAAGTTGCGTGGGAGCCGTTCTTTGACAACTGAATACATAGCTGAGCGAATAAGAAACAACGCGCCATCTTGTTTCGGGCATTTTTATGCCTCGTGGACAAGATACGCAGGGCAAACGGTGGATGCCTTGGTGGCAGACAGCGATGAAGGACGTAGTAAGTTGCGATAAGCCTCGGGGAGCGGCTAAACACGCTTTGATCCGGGGATTTCCGAATGGGGAAACCTGATCGGGCAAAACCCGATTATGGCGCCGTGAATACATAGCGGCGTCAGGCAAACGAGGGGAAGTGAAACATCTCAGTACCCTCAGGAAAAGAAATCAACCGAGATTCCCCTAGTAGCGGCGAGCGAAAGGGGAACAGCCTAAACCGTATGAGTGTCAAGACACGGTTTTGCTTATACGGTGTTGCGGGGTTCGGCTTCGGGGGTTCCGTGAAACCCCCGCGGAAGTTACAAATTCGGAGGTTAGCAGAACCGGTTGGAAAACCGGACCATAGAGGGTGAAAGTCCCGTAAGCGAAAACTTTCGAACTTCCGTGCCGAATTCCCAAGTACTCCGGCACACGAGAAATGCTGGAGGAATCCGGGAGGACCACCTTCCAAGGCTGAATATGTGCTGCCGACCGATAGTGAACTAGTACCGTGAGGGAAAGGTGAAAAGTACCCCTATAAGGGTAGTGAAATAGAACCTGAAACCGTTTGCCTGTAACCAGTCGGAGGACTATGCCCGAAGCTTGCTTCGGGAATGTCTGACGGCGTGCCTTTTGCCTAATGAGCCGGCGAGTTATTGTCATTGGCAAGGTTAAGCCGATAGAGGTGTAGCCGTAGCGAAAGCGAGTCTTAAATGGGCGACAAGTCAATGGTAATAGACCCGAAGCGAACCGACCTATCCATGGCCAGGGTGAAGCGAAGAGAAAACCTTTGTGGAAGCCCGAACCGTTTAGGGGTGAAAACCTATCGGATGAGCTGTGGATCGGAGTGAAAGGCTAATCAAGGTTCGTGATAGCTGGTTCTCCCCGAAATATATTTAGGTATAGCCTCATGTGATACAACGCGGAGGTAGAGCACTGGTTGGGCTAGGGGGTCGAGAGATCTACCAAACCCAGTCAAACTCCGAATACCGCGTTGCACAGCATGGGAGTCAGTCCCTGGGAGATAAGTTCCAGGGGCAAAAGGGAAACAGCCCAGACCGTCAGCTAAGGCCCCCAAATCCAGACTAAGTGGAAAAGGAAGTGAGTAAGCACAGACAGCCAGGAGGTAGGCTTAGAAGCAGCCATCCTTCAAAGAAAGCGTAACAGCTCACTGGTCGATGCTTGCTTGCGCCGAAAATGAATCGGGGCTCAAGTTTGGTGCCGAAGCTGCGGGTTGTCCGTCATTCTTTTGATTGACGGGCAGCGGTAGGGGAGCGTTCCCGTCGGATAGAAGGGTTACCGTGAGGAGGCCTGGACCGTCGGGAAGTGAGAATGCCGGCATGAGTAGCGATAAAGGCGGTGAGAATCCGCCTCGCCGAAAACCTAAGGTTTCCTGGGCAAGGCTCGTCCTCCCAGGGTTAGTCGGGACCTAAGACGAGGCCGAAAGGCGTAGTCGATGGAAAACAGGTGAACATTCCTGTACCACTCAGTCTGAGCGATGGGGTGACGGAGAAGGGCAGGTCAGCCGGGAGTTGGATTTCCCGGTTCAAGCTCGTAGAGGGAAGGGACAGGCAAATCCGTCCTTTCACTAACCTCAAGAAGTGAGTACGAGGGGCGCTTGCGCCCCATAAAGTGACCGATCCCATGCTTCCAAGAAAAGCCTCTAAGTGTTGACGGTTGAGTGCTCGTACCGTAAACGGACACACGTAGGTGAGTAGAGAATACTAAGGCGCGTGAGAGAACTTCGGCTAAGGAACTCGGCAAATTAGCCCCGTAACTTCGGGATAAGGGGTGCCCGCATTACGTGAAGACCCTCCTTCGGGGGCGGTTGGAGCGGAAGCGGGTCGCAGTAAAAAGGCGGTGACGACTGTTTACCAAAAACACAGGACTCTGCAAAGGCGCAAGCCGACGTATAGGGTCTGACACCTGCCCGGTGCCGGACGGTTAAGGGGACTTGTCATTCCACTTCGGTGGGAGAAGCTCGGAACCGAAGCCCCGGTAAACGGCGGCCGTAACTATAACGGTCCTAAGGTAGCGAAATTCATTGTCGGGTAAGTTCCGACCTGCATGAAAGGTGTAACGATCGCCGCACTGTCTCGGCCGAAGACTCAGCGAAATTGTGGTTCCGGTGAAGACGCCGGATACCCGCTACGGGACGGAAAGACCCCGTGCACCTTTACTGCAACTTGGCATTGGATTCCGGTGTTGCTTGCGTAGCATAGGTGGGAGTTTGTGAAACCTCGCTTTAGGGCGGGGTGGAGACATCAGTGAAATACCACCCTTGTAATTCTGGAGTTCTAACTTAGGCCCGTTATCCGGGTCAAGGACAGTGTCAGGCGGGTAGTTTGACTGGGGCGGTCGCCTCCTAAAGAGTAACGGAGGCGTGCAAAGGTTCCCTCAACCCGATTGGAAACCGGGTTTTGAGTATAAAGGCATAAGGGAGCTTGACTGCGAGACTGACAAGTCGAGCAGGGACGAAAGTCGGCCTTAGTGACCCGGTGGTTCTGTGTGGAAAGGCCATCGATCAACGGATAAAAGGTACGCCGGGGATAACAGACTAATCTCCCCCAAGAGTTCACATCGACGGGGAGGTTTGGTACCTCGATGTCGGCTCATCGCATCCTGGGGCTGGAGAAGGTCCCAAGGGTTGGGCTGTTCGCCCATTAAAGCGGTACGCGAGCTGGGTTCAGAACGTCGTGAGACAGTTCGGTCCCTATCTGTAGCGGGCGTAGGAAATTTGAGAGGAGCTGCTCCTAGTACGAGAGGACCGGAGTGGACGCACCTCTGGTGTACCAGTTGTCGCGCCAGCGGCAGCGCTGGGTAGCTATGTGCGGAAAGGATAACCGCTGAAAGCATCTAAGTGGGAAGCCTCCCTCAAGATTAGATTTCCCGGGACTTTGAGTCCCCTTAAGGTCACTCGGAGAAGACGAGTTTGATAGGACGGAGGTGTAAGTGCAGCAATGTATTGAGCTGACCGTTACTAACCGACCGTGAGGCTTCTCCACGGGGCTTAAAAATATCCGAAGGGATGGGTGTTGTTTCTTATTCGCGCAGTTGTGTGTTTGGTTTATTAAAGAGGAAAAATGTTTTTTTGCTGTTTTCCAAATTACTGTTTTGGTATCGTCTCCTTTGCTCCGTTATGTTTTCTTTCGTAGACCTCTTGAAGGCAGAAAACCATTAGTAGTCGCGCTGGTTCTTTCTTTTGTATTTTTTCTGAATGGTCAAATTCTCAGTATTGCCGATGGTAAAAGTCCTTTGCCGAGTGAAAATGTGCTTTGGTTGGTTTTTGTCTATATTTTTTCCGTGTTGCAAGATGGGTTTTGAAGCGCCAATAAAGAGTATTAATCTTTTGCTCTTTGATAAGGTGCCGCCATGTTCCGTTTATATGCTCCCGCACGGAACGCATATAGTGTGCAATGACTTCAAACAACCCAAAGAAACTATTGTTAGACATCTGCAAATGTCCGAACATCCGGAAAGCGGTTAATGACAAATCGCATCCGTGCCATGATATTGTCTCAGTTCAAAATCCCGATTCATTAAAATATCAACTGCCGGAGCCGTGGAATGGAGATGTGGTGAACGCTCCTCTGCTTGTTCTTTCTTCCAATCCTTCCATCAGTGAGGATGAACACTATCCCACCCGTGAATGGAAAGATGAGAAAGTTATGGATTTTTTCGCCAACCGTTTTGATGAGAATCGCCCAAGTCCTTACACTCGTAACAGGTGCGTCCTTTGTTCCAACGGGCAATACCGCAAAAAAAGCGTGACGTTTTGGAACCATATCCACAGACAGGCGGAAAGGGCGTTGGGGCGGAAGGTTGAAGCGGGCAAGGATTACGCCATTACTGAGGTTGTTCATTGCAAATCGCGCGATGAACAAGGGGTTCGGCAGTCCGTAAACGAATGCGGCGACAAGTGGATGACACAAATCATTGAGATGTCAGATGCCCGCGTAATTATGGTTGTGGGAGGTATTGCAAAGGATTGGTTTTGCAATCAATACAAAATTGACAAAGAAAAAATTTTCAGTGTTCTGAAAATTTCCTCAAGAGAGCGAACGGTTTTGATTGTGCCACACCCCAATAGTCGGGAGGAGAAGAGGTCACTGGACAAAATACTGGACGCAAACCAGATACGGTTTCTTAATTCAACACTGGCTGAGTAGTAATTCCGAGGACACAATACCTGACTTTATCTTATCTCAGGTATTGTGCCTGTTGCCCATTAAGCCTTTATCTTTTTGACCAATGCGATAACCACCCCGTTCCCTTGCTCCAGAGTGGCATGAATGGTTTGACGACTGTTCCTGTCAAGCGGCTCTATTCTTCGCTTTCTTTCTCTTCATCATCGCCCTTGTATTCCTCATTGTTCGGATTGAGTTGGTCGGCGTGATTGTCCTGAGCGTCCTGATAAGCCGAGTTATTAGGATTCATAGAGTCACTGCGGTCATCATTTGGAGTTCTGTCTTTCCCCATAATTTTTTATTGTATCAGCCGTGTCAAGAGTTGCAAGAGTTCCGTATCTGTATGTATGTTCATTTGGCTTGTTTTCCATTATAATCAAGACACTAAGAAAACCATCACACTGGACTACTGCATTGACAGCAGTTGATATGTATACTCCCCGTGTGAGGTTTAAGGAGGATAATTACTATGGGAAAAGGAAGTGGCAAAAGCGGTAAAGGTGGCGGTGGCAACAAAGGCGGAAACAAGGCGGGATGGCCCGCTAAAACGGGTGATAAAAGCGGTAAGAATCGCGACAACAACCCACCCAAAAAGTAGTTTCTTTTTGCTCACACGACCGGACTGGAACAAATATCATTTCCCGCCGGCAAATATTTCAACTGGCCTTTTATAGTTCTGGATGTTGTCGTCTGTGGTTATCAATTGGCAACGCGTCTGCGAATCAGTGAACGCAAGGTTTGCGCCTTTCAACTTTCCGCGTCTTTTTCCTGAGAAGCCCCGTATTTCTTGCGGAATTTCTCCACGCGGCTTTCTTTTGCGAACTGTTGTTCTCTGCCCGTGTAGAAAGGGTGGGAACTGCTTGATATTTCAACCATTATCAGAGGATATTCATTGCCGTCTTCCCACTGGATTGTCTCTTCCGAAGTCTTTGTTGACTTCGTAAGCATGGTGAATCCGGACGACGGGTCCTTGAAAACAACCGGCTGATATGCGGGGTGAATGTCTTTTTTCATGTTTTGCTCCAAGAGGTGGAAACTATAACCTAATGCGTTTCTTTGTAAAGCGCGGCGAAAATGGCGCGCTTGAATGAGGACTTTTCGCGCCGTTACCGGTATGCTTTTCAGGTTATGAACAAAACCGCTGTATTTATTGATTCCGATGTCTGCAAGGATCATGAAAACGGCCCCATGCATCCGGAAAATCCGGACAGAATAACGGCTGTTGACTCCCTTCTGAACGCGGCAAGCGTCTCCTCTTTTATTGAGCGTATGCCGGTAACCGATGCGACCGCCGAACAGTTGGAGCGGGTTCACAACAAAGACTATGTGAGCGCGATTGAGAAAACCGATGGCGGTCCGCCACTTCAACTTGACCAGGACACGGGCGCCGGAGGCGGTTCTTGGCGAGCCGCAATCCGTTCCGCCGGAGCCGCCGTTTGCGCCTGCGGGGCTGTTATGAAAGAAGGCGGGGGAAGCGCGTTTGCGTTCTGTCGCCCTCCGGGACACCACGCCGAGCGCGACCGCGCCATGGGGTTCTGCCTTTTCAACAACATAGCGGTTGCCGCCGAGTTCGCCATCGCCGAGTGCGGCGCCGAGCGCGTTATGATAGTTGACTGGGATGTTCATCACGGCAACGGAACCCAGAACAGTTTTTACGGGCGGGGCGATGTTTTCTATTTTTCCGTTCATCAGCATCCCGCTTTTCCCGGCACCGGAAACGCGGAAGAGACCGGAAGCGGCGAGGGCTCGGAAACCACTTTGAACATTCCGCTTCCCGCCGGACGGACGGACGAGGTTTATATTCGGATATTTCAAAACGAGCTTGCCCGCGCCGCGCGCTCATACCAACCCGATCTTATCCTTGTGTCCGCCGGTTTTGACGCGCACAAGGCGGACCCGCTTGGCGGCATGGAGCTTTCAAGCGAATGTTTCGGACTGCTTGCGACTGAAATAAAAAAACTTGCCGGAGAACTGTGCGGAGGCAAGGCGGTTTTTGTTCTTGAAGGCGGATACGACTTGTGGAGTTTGCAGACGAGCGTTGCCGAAGTGTTGTGGACTCTCGGAGGAAAGAAGGCGGACTGAACTTGCGGCGTCTGAGCCTTTCGGTATGTTATCGGGCAGTTTTTGAAAAAAAGGAGATGAAAATGAAAGCGGGCATATACCATGAGTTCGGAGATGTTGATGTAATAAAATACGAGGATGTCAAAACTCCGTCCATTGGCGCGGACGAGGTTCTAATCAAAGTAAAATCGTGCGCGATGAACTCTCTGGACACCAGATTGAGGTCGGGTAAATCTCCCCGTCCGGTGGACCTTCCACACATCGGGGGCATAGACATATCGGGTGTCATAGAGGATGCCGGAAGCAAATCCGGGGCTTTGAGCGCGGGCGACCGTGTGGTTGTAAATCCGGCGGTCAGGGGAGAAAAAGGGCTTAGTGTTATCGGAGCCAACAGGCACGGCGGCTTTGCCGAATATGTGAGTGTTCCCGCCGCGAATGTATGCAAAATTCCCGACAGTCTGTCACATGATGAAGCCGCCGCGCTTCCCATCTGCTATGTGACCGCCGTTTACGGGCTTGTGAACAGGGGAGGTCTCAAAAGCGGAGAGACCGTTGTCGTGCACGCCGCGGGCAGTGGAACCGGAACGGCGACCATACAGGTTGCCAAGAATCTCGGCGCGAAAGTCATTGCAACGGCGGGCGGCGATGAAAAACTGGAAAAAGCAAAATCCCTCGGCGCGGACGAGGTTGTCAATTATAAAAAATCCGATTTTTCCGAAGTAATAAAAGGAGGGGTTGACCTGATTTTTGATCCTGTCGGCGCGTCTCACTGGGAAAAGAACATGAAGATACTGAAACCCGGAGGGCGGCTTCTCCTTGTCGGAGTCGTGGGCGGAGGGCTTGTGGAGAAATTTGCCGTCGGTCCGGTGATTATGAAAGACATTTCCATTATCGGTGTGACGGTTTTCAACTCTCCTCAAAGCATTCTTGAGAAAACCGTTGAGATGGCGGCAAACGGAACTTTGACGCCTGTCATAGAAAAAACCGTGCCGCTTTCCGAACTTCCCGAAGCGCACAGGGCGCTGGAAGAAGCCGGTCAGTTCGGAAAGGTTGTGGTTAATCCCTGAACCGGTTGATGAGATGCGGCGGGCGATTACGGGATTTGACACTGATGATAAAGGCGACCGGAGGGCGGTACTCAGTTGCGGTCATTTTCAGCATGTGCGTCACAATCCGCCATTTACAAACCGGCCCTGGGTGACCACTAAAGAGGGACGCATGGGGAAGATAGGCGTAATGCTCAACTGTGCCCGTTGCGACAGGTTTGAACTGCCGGACGGTTTTGTCCGGTATTTCAGGACTTCCGTGTTTACTGAACACTCCATTCCTGAAAAAATCAGGAAAGACCACACCACCAAGTCCGGTATATGGGCAAAAATCGTGATTGAAGAGGGCGGGCTGAAATACTTTGTCGCCTCAATGGGCGAGGAGTTTGAACTGTCCAAAGACCATCCCGGCGTTGTGTTACCGGAAGTTCCGCACTACGTGGAACCGCTCGGAAAGGTGAAGTTTTTTCTGGAATTCTACCGGTCTCCGGCGTCCGGGAAATAGATTGGCAAAACGGAATGCCTGAAAGCGGAGAGGTTTTTCCTTAATCGATTTTTTATTGTTTTTAAAACAAAACGGATTTTCAGTCCGGAATTCAAAACCGTTGTGGAGTTTTCCGCTTAAAACTGGCGTTCCTACTTTTCCATTCCTATCCCCTGCTTTACTATTTCCGACTTTTTTATTTGAACGATAAAATCCGCGTAATTTCTCAGCCGCGCCGATGACTGCTGTCCTTTTGTTCCCCCGTGAGTGTCATCGGTCAGTTCCACTATCCCTATGTGCTTGCCTTTCTGTTTGGCATGGGCTATCGAGGGCAACATGTCCGCATCGCCGGACAACACCAGCGCCACATCGTAGGAATCGGTCATGGTAGCCAAATCCACGGCAAGTGATGTGTCAATGCCTTTTTCATGAACATGTTTTCTAATCAGGTCTACTTTCCAGTGTCCGGATTCAATTATGTCAACAAAGCGGGTGTTGTTTCTTACGGCATGGTTGAACTGATTCATCTTTTTTATATCCGACCTTTTTCTTTCATACCACTCCCTGCCTTCCCTGAAGCACATTTTCCATGCCTCATGGTCAATATCCTCCGGGCTCAGCATGGGGTCTTCCCTTTCCGCGATTGACATAAAGGTCTGCTTCAACTCCTTGCTGCCGTCAAAATTTTTGCGCAAACTTTTTTCAAAAGCGGGATTTTCAAAATAGAAATCGTCAATGCTTCCTATTTGATACCAGAAGACGCGCCACACAAGAGCCGCCGGTTCATCGCCTCCGATGATACAGGTTTTCCATTCCCTGAAAGCCTCCTTTTTAATGTGGTCGTAGAAAGACTGATAGTCTTCAACATTAAGGTTTAAGTTCCGCAAAGACCCCATAAGGTTGGGTCCGTCAACAAACACTGCAAATTTCATTTTGTTTTTTCCTCTTTTATTATTTCCGCCGCTTCGGGAGCGAAGTAGGTTGCTATCATATCCGCTCCGGCTCTTTTTATTGAGAGCAGACTTTCCATAATGGCGTCCCGTTCGTTCAGCCATCCTTTTGCCGCGGCGGATTTTATCATCAGATATTCGCCGCTCACCTGATAAGCCGCCACGGGCAGGAAGGTTGACTCCCTGAACGCGCTTATGACATCAAGGTAGTGGCTTGCGGGCTTTACCATCACTATATCAGCCCCTTCGGCTTCATCAAGGCTGAGTTCCCTCAACGCTTCCCTCACATTCGCGGGGTCCATCTGATAAGTTTTTTTGTCGCCCGATTTCGGAGCGGAACCCAGCGCGCCGCGAAAAGGCCCGTAGAAGCACGATGCGTATTTCGCCGTGTAGGAAAGTATTGAGGTGTCTGTGTGCCCGCTCTCGTCAAGCGCTTCCCTGATTGCCCCGACCCGTCCGTCCATCATGTCGCTCGGCGCAACCATGTCCGCTCCGGCGGCGGCGTGGCACAGCACTTGGCGGCAGAGAATTTCAACGGTCGCATCGTTCAGAATCTTTCCCGACGCGGAAACAACCCCGTCGTGCCCGTTGCTTGAGTAGGGGTCAAGGGCGACATCCGTTATAACCGTCGCTTCGGGAAACTCTTTTTTCAATCTTCGGACGGTTTCCGGAACAACGCCGCGGGGATTTTCCGCTTCCCTTCCGGCGGGAGATTTCAGTCCTTCGGCAATTGCGGGAAAAAGCATAAAAGCCGTCACTCCGGCTTTGAGGGAATTTTCCGCCTCTTTCAGCAGCCCGTTTGTTCCAAGTCTCTTTTTGCCGGGCATTGATTCTATTTCCCCGTCCGCTTTGCCGTCGTGAACAAACAACGGATATATGAGATTTTGCGCGGAGAGCGTGTTTTCCCTTACAAGAGAACGGATGGCGTCCGTTTTTCTGTTTCTGCGCGGACGGGCGGGGATGTCAAGCAACGGGGTGTCGGAGTCGGGAACACCGTCATGAACACTTCGGTCTCTTTTTCGGTGTTTGCCCATACGGTTGAACTTACACGGATGAAGGTATTTTTCAAACTTCGGCTTTTTGTCGGACGCTTTATTGTGTTAAAGTATTTTATGAGGTTTTCATTTTTCCTTGCAGTCGCATCACTTGCCGTTTCGGCTTTCCATGCGGGTGTCTGCTTTGCGGAGCAAGTCCGCATTGTCAAAGTTGAGCGGTCAAACCCGTTTCCGAAGGCGCGGGTCAGGGTCGTTTCGCCGCAAAATGGCGGTTCTTTTTTCTCTTTCAGTCCTGAAATAGAGCTGGAAGTTGAGAACTATGAACTCGGTGTTCAGACTTTATCTCCAAGAAGAGAAAAGATAGCAAATTCTGCGAAAGGGCAGCACATCCATGTTGTTGTTGACAACAAGCCATACAAGGCGATATACGATGCTTCAAAGCCAATCCGTCTTGAGGGGCTGGTTTTGGGCCCCCATACGCTTGTTGTTTTCCCTTCGCGCTCTTATCATGAAAGCGTCAAGTCCGCGGACGCGGTTCATGTTGTGAATTTCAACATCGTCTCCGCGTTTGGAATGAGGTCCCCGCTTGAACTTTACGCTCCCGGGATTATCTACAGCCGTCCCAAGGGCGAGTATAAAGGCGAAGACGCCGAGAGGATAATGGTTGACTTCTACCTTTACAACACGGTTTTGAGCAAGGAAGGATACAAGGTCAAACTGTCAGTCTTTGAGGGAACAGAACCCGCTTCCGGCTCCCTTGTGGCTTCCGAGGTTTTTCATGAGTGGCGTCCCGCTTTTGTTGAAGGTCTTGAAAGCGGGCTGTATACATTCCGCATTGAACTCATAGACCCTTACGGCGGAAAAATTTCCGGAAAATTCGGCGGAGAAGACAGAGTTGTAACCGTGGTTCGTCAGGCGCGGACAAAATGATTCACCTTTATACCGCGGCGACACCCAACGGAAGAAAAGTTTCAATAATGCTTGAGGAAGTCGGTCTTCCCTATACCGTCCACGCGCTCAAACTGGATGAGATGGAGCAGAAGAGCCCCGAATTTCTGCGCATAAACCCCAACGGAAGAATTCCCGCGATTGTTGACTCTCAAAACGATAATTTCGCCGTCTTTGAGTCCGGCGCGATTCTTGTCTATCTTGCCGAAAAAACCGGCAAACTGCTGTCCGAAGACGCAAAAGGCAGATCCGCCGCGATGCAGTGGCTTATGTTTCAAATGGCGGGAGTGGGTCCGATGCAAGGGCAGTCCCATGTGTTTCGCCACTACGCCCCCGAAAAAATCGGTTACGCGATAGACAGATACACAAATGAGACAAACCGGCTTTACGGGGTTGCGGACGCAAGACTGTCCGAAACTTCCCATATCGCGGGAGAGGATTACACAATCGCCGATATCGCTCTGTGGCCCTGGGCTCGCGGCTGTGAAAGGGCGGGGGTTGACATTTCCCGTTTTCCCCATCTTCGCGCATGGATTGAGCGCGTGGGCTCCCGTCCGGCGGTTCGGAAAGGAAGCCAAATTCCTCCACCGTCCGTGGAAACGGACGATGAAAGAAACAAGCGGGTCGCGCAAACTCTTGTGTAAGGAAGGGCGGATATTTTCAAATTCAGAATGACAGGTTTGACTGTTTCGGCAAAAGTTTCAGGTCGTCTATCTCAACTTTGTAGTCTCCGGTAAAGCAGGCATTGCAATACCCTTCCGGCTTTTTGCTTTCAGCGGAGCGCGGGCAGTTTTGAACCGCAATGTCTATGCCGTCTTTGCTGAGATAGCCCAGAGAATCCGCGGTTATGTATTTTCTGATTTCATCAACATTGAGGGAGTTGGCTATCAGTTCGCTTTTGTTCGGCGTGTCTATTCCGTAGTAGCAAGAAAATTTCATCGGCGGAGAGCATATTCTCACATGAACTTCCCGCGCTCCCGTGTCCTTGACCATTTTGACGATTTTTCTGCTTGTCGTTCCCCTCACTATTGAATCGTCCACAATCACGACTTTTTTGTCTTTTAAGACATCTCTTATGGCGCTGAGTTTGAGTTTTACTCCGAAATTTCTGATTGACTGCTCCGGCTCAATGAATGTTCTTCCGACATAGTGGCTTCTCAAAAATCCCATCTCAAGCGGAATGCCCAGCTGCTCGGCGTAACCCATTGCCGCGGGCACTCCGGAATCAGGAACCGCAACCACAATATCCGCGGTGGTCGGCTGCTCAACGGCGAGCCGCTTGCCCAGTTCCTTGCGAACCAGATACATACTGCGCCCGTTCATAAAACTGTCCGGACGGGAAAAATATATGTATTCAAAAACACAGTTGGCGGGTTTTTTCTGCGGGAACGGCTTGAGGGATTGCAGGTTGTTTTCATCAATAACCAGCATTTCACCCGGTTCAACCTCTCTTATGTATTGAGCGCCTATCAGTTCAAAAGAGCAGGTTTCGGACGCCACAACATGCGACTGACCCAGTTTGCCCAGCACAAGGGGCCTGAATCCGTAAGGGTCTCTCACTGCGACCAGTTTTTTGGAATCCAGAAAAACCATTGAATACGCCCCTTTGCATGCGGAAAGAGCGTGAATGATTCTGTCCGGCAAGTCATGTTTTCCCGACCTTGCCATCAGATGAACAACCACTTCGGTGTCGGTTGTGGATTGGAAAATAGCCCCTTCCTCCTCAAGTTTGTGCCTGAGGGTCAGAGCGTTTGTAAGGTTGCCGTTATGGGCGATTGCCATTTCGGAACCGGAGCGCGTTATGACTATGGGCTGTATGTTGTTTAGGGTGCTTGACCCGGAAGTGGAGTAGCGCACATGCCCGATGGCGTTTTTCCCGGACAGTTTTCCGAGCGATTCTTCGTCAAATATGTCCGCCACCAGACCCATTGAGCGTTTTCTGTAAAGGAGCGTTCCGTCCGAGGTTACGATTCCCGCGCTTTCCTGTCCCCGATGCTGGAGGGAGTGAAGTCCGAGATACGCCAGTTTTGCCGCTTCGGGGTTGTTGAAAATCCCGAACACACCGCATTCTTCTTTGAGTTGAGCCGCCATGCTGCCTTATGAAACCACGGCTTTTTCAAAGCCGCCGAGCCAGAGCTGCGCCGCCTTTTTAACGGGCATTGCAAACATTCCCTTAAACTCCATAACATTTTCCGCCGTCACATTTCCCACTTTTTCAATCGGAACTTTGCGCGAGAGAAAGATATCTTTGATTTTCCCCTCATTTTCCGGGCTTGCAGACACAACGGCGCGCGCCTGAGTTTCGGAGAAAAGAATCAGGTTGTTGTTTTGAATCCGGGGTGTGAGATTTTCAAGGGAAACGGAAAATCCCACGTTACCGCTTGGAGCGAAACAGCATTCCACAAAAGCCACGCCTAATCCTCCCTCGGAAACATCATGAGCGGATTTAACTATACCCTTGTCCGCCGCTTCAATCAAAGACGCGACAAGGCGGCTTTCCTTTTCCAAATCAACTCCGGGCGGCTCTCCGCTCACTTCGCCCAGCACAAGGGCGGAATACAGACTTCCCCCCATTTCGTCAAAAGTGTGTCCGGCGACAAAAATTGCGTCCCCCTCGTCGGCAAACCATTGGGACACTGTCTTTGAAATGTCTTCCATAAGTCCGACCATTCCGATGACGGGGGTGGGGTTGATTGAGACGCCCGCCGTTTCGTTATACATGCTTACATTGCCGCTCACAACCGGGGTTGAAAAATGTTTTGCCGCTTCGGAAATTCCCTCAACCGCTTCCTTGAACTGCCACATCACTTCGGGATTTTCCGGATTGCCGAAATTGAGGCAGTCTGTAATTCCCAAGGGCTTCGCTCCGCAGCAAGCTATGTTTCTTGCGCTTTCGGCAACCGCCGCCTTCGCTCCTTCCCTCGGATTCAGCAGGCAGTAGCGGGAGTTGCAGTTTGCGGTGAGCGCAATGCCCCCGGAGGTTTCCTTGACCGCGATAACGGAAGCGTCCGAGCCCGGAGGTTCAACCGTGCCCGCGCCGACCATGTGGTCGTATTGTTCGTATATCCAGCGCTTGCTTGCCGAAAACGGCGAAGAGAGAATTTTGACAAAGTGTTTCTCCGTGTCGCCTTCGGAGATTTTTTGCGCGGAAGCGGTCCGCCGGGCGGGCTGTTTCAGCGGTCTTTCATATTCCGGCGCATTGGCTATCAAATCAACGGGAAGTTTGGCGACTGTTTTGCCGCAGTCGGAAACCGTGAGATTTTTGTCGGCGCAAACCTCTCCTATCACCGCAAAATCAAGCCCCCATTTTTCAAACACTTTTCGGACTTTGTCTTCCATTCCCTTCCTTATCACCATAAGCATTCTTTCCTGCGATTCGGAAAGCATTATTTCGTAAGGCGTCATTCCTTTTTCGCGCTGCGGAATTTTTTCGCATTCAAGTCTGATGCCGTTTCCGCTGCGGCTTGCCATTTCGGCGGACGATGAGGTGAGCCCCGCCGCTCCCATGTCCTGTATGCCGACAACGGCGTCCATTTCAAACAGTTCCATGCACGCTTCAATAAGCAGTTTTTCCGTGAACGGGTCGCCTATCTGAACGGCGGGGCGGTCGCGGGCGGAATTTTCGTCAAAAACTCCCGACGCCATAACCGCGCCTTTAATGCCGTCTCTGCCGGTTTTTGAGCCCACATACACAACCGGATTTCCCACTCCCGCCGCGTGTCCGGTGAAGATTCTGTTTTTTGCGGCTATGCCCGCCGCAAAGACATTGACAAGCGGATTGCCGTTATAGCAGTCGTCAAAATCAATCTCGCCTCCCACTGTCGGCACTCCCACGCAGTTTCCGTATCCCGCTATTCCTGATATGACTCCGTCCACAAGATATTTTGTTTTTTTCAGCGCGGGATTTCCGAACCGGAGTGAGTCAAGAATTGCCACCGGTCTTGCTCCCATGGTAAAGATGTCCCTCAAAATCCCCCCGACTCCGGTTGCGGCTCCCTGATACGGTTCAATAAAAGAGGGGTGGTTGTGGCTTTCCATTTTGAAGACAACGCACAGTCCGTCCCCTATGTCCATAACTCCGGCGTTCTCTCCCGGTCCGTGAATCACCGTTTCGCCTTCGGTGGGAAATTTGCGCAGATGCGTCTTTGAGCTTTTGTAAGAGCAGTGTTCCGACCACATTGCGCCGAGTATTCCAATCTCAACAGGGTTGGGTTCTCTGCCGAGGGCTTTGACGATAACGGAGTATTCCTCCTCTGAAATGCCGTGTTCAATGGCGGATTGAAGCCCGTTGATATGTTCGGATTTGCTTGATTTGTTGCGCATTTGAGCGGGGAAGAATGTGTTGATTATACAGAAACGGGAGGGTTTGTGAAAGCGGGGATACAAACAAGCGGGAATGTGTGCGCCGGATTTGGCAAGTGGTGGCGGTCGCAATTTTGGCAAGACGGAGCGAGGGGTGCAACTCCGCCGCTGTTGGCGGGATATGCGGACTGTTCAGTTGCGGTGGGGGATACGGTGAATATGGTGCGGAGCGTTCACTTTTCCTTTTCCTTCTTGTTCTTTATATTTCCCGTTCGGCTTCGCAATGGGAAAAAAGAAGAAAAACAAACAGAGTCAGAGGGGTTCACAAACTCCTCCGCCTTCGCCTCCGCCGGAAACTCCGCCCGTTGCGCCGGAAGAAAAGACGGGGCGTAAACTGTTTTGGATTCCCGCCTTCGCGAGGATGACAGGGAAAGCGGGAATGACTGGGAAAGGGGATAGTCGCAATCTATACGCTCTTGCCTTGTTCTTTGCGGTTCTTGCGGTCTATCTGCTAACGATGCCGCGAGTTGTAACTTTTGAAGACTCACCGGGATTCAACATGAGTTGCTACTATGCGCAACCGGGGCATCCGCCCGGATATCCGCTTTATTCTATTCTCTGTTTTCCGTTCGCTCATCTGCCATTTCTTTCCGTTCCGATGGGAGGGAATCTCCTCAGCGCTCTGCTTGGCGCGGCGGGATGTGCCGTTCTGTTTCTTATTGCGGTAAATCTCGGCATTCGCCGGACTTACGCTCTTATGGCTGGCGCGTGTTTCGGCTTTTCAAAGATTTTCTGGTCGCAGGCGATAATCCAGGAGGTCTATTCCCTGCACTCATTACTTCTGCTTTCGGCGTTTCTGTTTGCGCTGCTGTATTCCCGCAACCCGAAAGTCCGTTACCTCAAATGGTTTGCCACATTTGCGGGTTTCAGTCTGGCAAACCACTACCCGCTTTTTATACTGTCTTCTCCGGCGCTGATTTTTCTGCTGATTCCCGCATGGAGGCGGATTGCCGGACATCTTGGCGACTTGTCCGTTTTCCGGTCTGTTGCCGTGATTTTTGTTGCCGCCGGTGTTGTTCCATACCTTTATCTGTTTATGGCAAATCTGGACACTCCAATCAGTTTTTACGGCGCGATTGACAGTTTTGAATCGTTGAAGTTCTACATAACGCGCTCAGGCTACTCCGGAATAGACAATCAGGAAGTCTCCATGTTTGATAAAATCACTTATTTCAAATTAATCGCCGAGAGCGCGGTTGCGCAATACGGTCTGTTGTTCACGCCCTTTGTGGCTGCGGGTTGTATTCTGTCTTGGAGGCGGTGGGGCAAGGCGGTCTGCTGCGCCGTTGCCGCGCTTTATCTGTGTTCAACATGGCTGATTGTTTTCCTTGTTGACTTCCAATACAGCGAACTGTGGGCGGGGGCTTTTTCCGTTTATTCTGTTGCCGCTTATTCATCTTTTGCGCTTTGGGGCGCTCTTGCCGTTCAGTATGGGATGGAAAGGGCTCATGAGAGGTTGGGTGGGCTGTTTGTGGACGGGCAAACCACGCGGTTTGCCGGCACTGTTTTTGCGGTGGCAACTGTTGCCGCCGTTTTGTTTTCCAATTTTTCTTTCAACGACCGGGAGCAAGACCGGCTGGCGTATAGCTACTCAAAAGTGGTAATTGACGGTCTTGACAGAAACGCGGTTCTTTTGATCAGCAAAGACAATCATTTCCCCATTGCCGAACTCAACCTTGCGGAAAATGTGCGCAAAGATGTGACGGTTTACAACATACATGGACTTTTTTTTGCAAACAGGTATGCGAACCCTTTCTCACTTTTAACCCCCGACAAGCAGAATGCGGCGGCGGCAAAACTGGTTAAGGAGACGGACAGACCGGTCTATTACTTCAACGAATTTGACCACGGCTACGGCGTTGAAGATTTCGGCTTATACAAGAAAGTCCGCAAAGACCTGCCCGCCGGTGAGAGGAAAGTAACTTTCCGTCCCGAGATTTTGAGTCTGTGGGAAGAGTCCGAACTGCGGGGCGATGACCTGCATTTTGACTCCCTTGTGAAAAGAATTGTCAGGGTGAAAATTGCCAGAGTGATATTTGATGCGGACAATGTGAGTTCCGAAATCCGCAAGGCGTATGAGGAGAAAATGACAAACGGCACTTATTACGAAATTTCAGACTTGGCGCAGTTGTTTTCGCTTTATCACGCGCGCCTGAAACCGTCCGGCGTTAAAATAAGCGATCTGGTTGACAAAGCCGGAAGCATCGCGCCCGCCGATGTGAAACGCAAAGACCGCGCCATGCTTCTTAATGCAAGGGCTTATGACGATATTCGGTCAAAGAGTCCCAAAGAACATAAAGACCCCGAAGCGATGAGCGGAGCAATTGAAACTCTGCAAAAATCCCTGAATATCTATCCTTCTCCGGAAAATTTGTCCGTCAAGGTTTTGCTGCGTGTTTTTAAGGTTTTGAAAGACGAAGAAAATCTCCGAAAACTCAGCGAACGCTACCCCTTTGTCAAATCGGAGAATTGACAAAACAGCGCCACTTTAACAAAAGACGGCACGGCGCATTGAAGATAAGAAAAGGAAAATATCAACTCCCGTGCCGGAGGCGGAGCGTTCACTTTTCCTTTCCCTTCATTGTTCTTTATATTTTCCGTTCGGTTTCATAATGGGAAAAAAGAAGAAAAACAGACAGGGTCAGAGGGCTTTGCAAACTCCCCCGCCTCAGGCGCCGCCGGAAACTCCGCCCGTTGAGCGGGAAGAAAAGGCGGGGCGCAAACTGTTGTGGATTCCCGCCTTCGCGGGAATGACAGGGAAAGCGAGAACAATGGGGGAGGGGGACAGTCGCAATCTATACGCCATTGCCTTGTTCTTTGCGGTTCTTGCGGTCTATCTGCTAACGATGCCGCGAGTTGTAACTTTTGAAGATTCGCCGTTGTTCAATATAAGTTGCTATTACGGACAACCGGCTCATCCGCCCGGGTACCCGCTTTACTCTATTCTCTGTTTCCCGTTCGCTCATCTGCCGTTTCTCTCCGTTCCGATGGGAGGAAACCTCCTCAGCGCTCTGCTTGGCGCGGCGGGATGCGCCGTTTTGTTTCTGATTGCGGTCAATCTCGGCATTCGCCGGACTTACGCTTTTATGGCGGGAGCGTGTTTCGGTTTTTCAAGAATTTTCTGGTCGCAGGCGATAATCCAGGAGGTCTACTCTCTGCACACATTACTTCTGCTTTCGGCGTTTCTGTTTGCGCTGCTGTATTCCCGCAATCCGAAAGTCCGTTACCTCAAATGGTTTGCCGCGTTTGCGGGTTTCAGTCTGGCGAACCACTATCCGCTTTTTATGCTGTCTTCTCCAGCTCTGATTTTTCTGTTAATCCCCGCATGGAGACGGATTGCCGGACACCTTGGCGACTTGTCCGTCTTCCGGTCTGTCGCAGTGATTTTTCTCGCCACCGGCGTTGTTCCCTACCTTTATCTGTTTATGGCAAATCTGGACAGTCCGGTCAATTTTTACGGCGCGATTGACAGTTTTGAACTGTTTGGGGACTACATAACGCGCTCCGGTTACTCCGGGACGGACAATCAGGAAATCTCCCTGTTTGAGAAAACCGTTTACTTCAAATTAATCGCCGAAAGCGCCGCGGCCCAATACGGTCGGTTGTTTCTTCCCTTTGCGGCGGCGGGTTGTATTCTGTCTTGGAGGCGGTGGGGCAAGGCGGTCTGCTGCGCGGTTGCCTCGCTTTATCTGTGCTCAACATGGCTGCTTGTTCTGCTTGTGGATTTCCAATACAGCGAACTGTGGGCGGGGGTGTTTTCCGTCTATATGGTTGCCGCTCACTCATCTTTTGCGCTTTGGGGCGCTCTTGCCGTTCAGTATGGGACGGAAGAAGGGATGCGGAGGTTGGGCGGACTGTTTATGGACGGGCGAATCAGGCGGTTTTCCGGCATTGTTTTTGCGGTGGCAACGGTTGCCGCCGTTATGTTTTCCAATTTTTCTTTCAACAATCGGGCGCAAGACCGGCTGGCGTATGACTACTCAAGGGCGATAATTGACGGTCTTGACGAAAACGCTATTCTGTTGCTCGGAGGAGACCCTAATCTCCCTGTTGTGGAACTCAATCTTGTTGAAGGTGTGCGCAGGGATGTTACGATTTACAGCATAACGGGACTTCTTCTCGCAAACAGATATGTGAGCGTTTTTTCAACTCCCGGGGAGCAGGAAGCGGCGGCGGTGGAACTGGTTAAAGAGACGGGCAGACCGGTCTATTATTTCAAAGAGTTTCCCCACGGTTACGGCGTTGAGGATTTCGGTTTGTATAAAAAAGTCCGCAAAGACCTGCCCGCCGGTGAGCGGAAAACAACACTCCGTCCGGAGATTTTGAGTTTATGGGAAGAGTCCGAACTGCGGGGCGATGACCCGCATTTTGACTCCCTTGTGAAGAGATTGAACAGAGTGAAAATTGGCAGGGTGGTGTTTGATGCGGACAATGTGAGCCCCGAAATCCGCAAGGCGTATGAGGAGAAAATGACAAACGGCACTTATTACGAAATTTCAGACTTGGCGCAGTTGTTTGCGCTTTATCACGCGCGCCTGAAACCGTCCGGCGTTGAAACAAGAGATTTAATTGACAAAGCCGGAAGCATCGCGCCCGCCGATGTGAAACGCAAAGACCGCGCCATGCTGCTTAATGCAAGGGCTTTTGCGGATATCAAGTCAAAGAGTCCCAAAGAACATAAAGACCCCGAAGCGATGAGCGGAGCGATTGAAACTCTGCAAAAATCCCTGAATATTTATCCCTCTCCGGAAAATCCGTCCGTCAGGGTTTTGCTGCGTGTTTTCAAGGTTTTGAAAGACGAGGAAAATCTCCGGAAAATCAGAGAACGCTACCCCTTTGTCAAACTAAAAAGCGAGGCGGAGAATTGACAAAAGTAGCGCCGCCGCAACAAAAGGTCGCGCGGCGCATTGAAGATAAGACAGGAAAAGTGTCAATTCCCGTGCCGGATGCGGAGCGTTAACTTTTCCTTTCCTTTTTTGTTCTTTATATTTTCCGGTCGGTTTCATAATGGGAAAAAAGAAGAAAAACAAACAGAGTCAGAGGGCTTCACAAACTCCCACGCCTCAGGCGCCGCCGGAAACTCCGCCCGTTGAGCGGGAAGAAGAGACGGGGCGCAAACTGTCTTGGATTCCCGCCTTCGCGGGAATGACGGGGGAGGGGGACAGTCGCAATCTATACGCCCTTGCCGTGTTCTTTGCGGTTCTTGCGGTGTATCTGCTAACAATGCCGCGTTTGGTTACTTTTGAAGACTCGCCGTTGTTCAATATGAGCTGCTATTACGGACAACCGGCTCATCCGCCCGGGTACCCGCTTTACTCTATTCTCTGTTTCCCGTTCGTCCACCTGCCGTTTCTTTCGGCTCCGATGGGAGGAAACCTCCTAAGTGCTCTGCTTGGCGCGGCGGGATGCGCCGTTCTGTTTCTGATTGCGGTCAATCTCGGCATTCGCCGGACTTACGCTTTTATGGCGGGAGCGTGTTTCGGTTTTTCAAGAATTTTCTGGTCGCAGGCGATAATCCAGGAGGTCTATTCCCTGCACTCACTGCTTCTGCTTTCGGCGTTTTTGTTTGCTCTGCTGTATTCACGCAACCCGAAAGTTCGCTACCTTAAATGGTTTGCCGCGTTTGCGGGTTTCTGTGTGGCGAATCACTATCCGCTTTTCATACTGTCTTCGCCAGCGCTGATTTTTCTGCTGATTCCCGTAAGGAGGCGGATTGCGGCGCATCTGGGCGACTTGTCCGTCTTCCTGTCTGTCGTCCTGATTTTTCTTGCCGCCGGAGCGGTTCCGTATCTCTACCTGTTTATGACAAATCTGGATACTCCGGTCAATTTTTACGGTCCCATTGAAAGTTTGAAATCGTTAAAATTCTACATAACGCGCTCCGGCTACTCCGGGACGGACAATCAGGAAATCTCCCTGTTTGAGAAAACCGTTTACTTCAAGTTAATTGCCGAGAGCGCGGCGGCTCAATACGGGTGGCTATTCCTGCCCTTTGCGATGGCGGGTTTTGTTCTGTCTTGGAGGCGGTGGGGCAAGGCGGTCTGCTGCGCCGTTGTCGCGCTTTATCTGTGCTCAACATGGCTGCTTGTTCTGCTTGTGGATTTCAAATACAGCGAACTGTGGGCGGGAGTGTTTTCAGTCTATATGGTTGTCGCACACTCATCTTTTGCGCTTTGGGGCGCTCTTGCGGCGCAAATTGCGGTGGAGCGGTCGCGTGAGCGGTTCGGCGGGAATTCCACTCTCCCGCCCGGCGCGCCGCGGGGCACGGAAGGGTGGCGTTTTCCCGGCGCGGTTCTTGCGGCGGCGATGATTGCCGCCGTTATGTTTTCCAATTTTTCTTTCAACAATCGGGCGCAAGACCGGCTGGCGTATAACTACTCAAGGGCGATAATTGACGGTCTTGACAAAAATGCGATTCTGCTTCTCAGTCAAGATTATCATTACTCCATTGCCGAACTCAATCTTGTTGAAGGCGCGAGGAAGGATGTTACGATTTACGGCACAAAAGGGCTTGTTTTTTCAAACAGATATGTGAACCCTTTTGCAAAATACGAGGAGCGGATTGAGGCGGCAAAGAAACTGGTCAGGGAGACCGACAGACCGGTCTATTACTTTATGGACAAATTTGACCACGGCTACGGCGTTGAGGATTTCGGTTTATACAAAAAAGTCCGCAAAGACCTGCCCGCCGGCAAGAAAAAAGTGACGGCGCGTCCGGAGGTTCTGGGTTTGTGGGAAGAGTCCGAACTGCTGGAAAACGACACGCATTTTGACTCCCTTGTCAAGAGGTTCATCAGAGTGGTGGTTGCCAGAATGGTGTTTGAGGCGGACGGTGTGAGCACCGAAATCCGCAAAGCGTATAAGGAAAAAATGACGGACGGCACTTATTACGAAATTTCAAGTATGGCGCAGTTGTTTGCCCTTTATCACAGTCACTTGAAGCCGCCGGACATTGAGCTGATTAAAATGGTGAAAAAAGCCGAAAGCATCGCGCCAGCCAATTTGAGACGCAAAGACCGCGCCCGGCTGCTTTATGTGAGGGCTTACGCCGATATCAAGTTAAAAAATGCAAAACAGCTTAAAGACCCCGAAGAGATGAAAGAAGCGATTGAAACTCTGAGGAAATCCCTGAACGCCTATCCTTCGCCCGACAATCCCTCCGCTCAGGTTTTATTGCGTATCTTTACGGTTTTGAAAGACGGGGAAAATCTCAGAAAAACCCGCGAACGCTATCCCTTTATCAAGGTATGGGACAAGAAGAAAAGCTGACGGGCGGTTCCTCCGCAGACCGTGAAATATATGAAACCTGTGGCATTTGCCGACAAGTCAAACTATAATGAAAACCTTATCCGAACGGCGGCGCCGGGATGGGGAGAAGGTCAATGCCCTGGAATATTGAAAACAGCGGGAACGCGGTTGTTGTAACTATGAATTCCAATTCCGCAGGGACGATGAACGACGGTTTTTTTGAAGACCTTAATTCGGCGTTTTCACTGTTGAGACAAAGCCGTTCCCCAAAACCCGTTGTCCTTGCGTCCGGCGCAAAGATGTTCTCTCCCGGACTTGACCTTCAAAAGTGCGTCCCGCTTTTCAAGAAAGGGTGCAAACCGGAAATTGACCGGTGGTTTGAGGGATTTTTGAACTCCATGCTGGCGGTTTTTGACTATCCCGCGCCCGTTGTGGCGGCGGTTGAAGGGCACGCAATCGCCGGAGGTTGCATACTTGCCCTGTGCTGCGACATGAGAGTTGCGGGCAAAGGGAAGACGCTTGTCGGGTTGAACGAAACATCAATCGGCTTTCCCATGCCGAGATCTCTTGACGCTCTTGTTACGGGCGTCTTGGGAGACGGCGTCGGACGGGAGATGATTGACGGCGGAAAACTTTACACTGTTGAGGAAGCGCTCGCGGCGGGGGTTGTTCATGAACTTTCCGAGCCGGGAGAGGCGGTTTTGCGCGGGCTGTCACGCTGTTTGCCGGTTCCCGAAAAAGACCGGGCTTCAAGGGAAACCGTGTCTGAAAATGTGAGAAGAGAGTTTGCGGAATTTGACTCCAAAACCCTTGCGGAAAAACTTTCCTCTCCCGAAACCGTCAGAAAACTTGAAAGTCTTCTTGAGACTTTGAAAAAAGGGAGGAAGAGATAATGCCGGAAAATCTGCTTGAGGTTCGCGGGGCGGAAAAAAATGACGCCGTGGCGATGGCGGAAATCCTGAGGGAAATAGGGTGGTCGGAAAAAAGAAACGCCCTTGCCATCGGGGAGGTTTCCGCGCCGATAGAAAATCTGATAGACATTTCGCTGAAATATCCGGACGGACATACGGTTCTGGTCGCCACGGACGCAAGCGGCGGGGTCGCGGGATTTGTCAATGTTCACTGGGTTCCGTTCATAATGCTCGCGGGCGTTGAGGGTTATGTTTCCGATATGTTTGTCAGTCCCTCGGCGTCGGGAATGGGAGCGGGCGCAGCGCTTCTGGGCGCGGTTATGGAGGAAGGGAGGAGAAGGGACTGCTTCCGCCTGATGGTAACCAACGGAAAAGAAAAACCGTCTTACAAAAGGGGTTTTTACAAAAAAATGGGTTGGACGGAACGTCCCAAAGTCGCCAATTTTGTTTACTACTACAAAGAGCCGTGGAGCTGAAAAGAGCGGTCGCAAGCGCTCGGGGAAAACAGAGTCAGATTTCCCGAACCGTTTTTTCTCCGACTGAAACCGCCAAAATCGTAACCGCGGAATTAAGGGCGAGAAGCAGAAGGTCGATGCGTATGCCCGCAAGCTCTTTGGGCGCAACGCCGAAGAGCGAGAGAAGAAACACAATCAGACTTGCGGCCGTAACCGCCGGAATCAGGGGGCTGAAATTTTTTGTTTTTATCAGGGTGGAGGTCAGAATCATCGGAGCCATAAGGGCGGTTCCCATAAATCCGCTCAGGGCGAGCGAGATAATTCCCCCGGAACTTTTGATTGCAACAAGAAAAGCCGCCGCGCAGAACAGAAGAATTACAAACTTTACGAAGACCACGGACGACATTTTCAGTTTTTGGCTTGCTCTTCCGAGCGCGTTGTTAATTTCCGAGCCGAGCGAGAAAAACTGCGAGTCGGAAGTTGACATCGCCGCCGCCAGAATTCCGATAAGGGCGATCGCTCCGATGACGTCGTTCTGTCTGAGTATCAGTTCGCCTATGAACTCCGGTCCCGATTTCGCCGTAATTTCCACCGCTCCGTAGAGCCCTATTACAAGCCCCGCAATCAGAAGCAGAAAAGTGAACGATGCGTGCAGAACCGGAACTTTTCTTCTTTCGTTGATTCCCTTCAGAATTGAAAGCCGCGAGGTCAGCTGCGGCTGTGAAATCGGTAGCAGGACTATTGAGATAAACCCCGCAAGAAGCCACTGGACGGACAAAAGCCCCTTCGGACCCGGAACCGAAAGAAGCGCGGGGTCTTTTTCACGCACGGATTCAACAAGTTTCCCGATGCCGCCGAAGTCCGACAGAACAATCGCCGCCATTATCCATATAACCGTAAACAGCATGATTCCCTGAAGCGCGTCGGAATACATAATTCCCCTGAGTCCGCCGATAGACGAGTAGAAAAACATAAGGGCGAGTATTATCACCGCCCAGCCCCACTGCGGAACGGCGTATGGAACTATCGTTGAGAGAAGACCCGATGCGCCTTTGATTTGAATGGCGATATAGGGAATCAGAAAAATAACAAGCCCCGCAACATAGACGGCGACCCCGTATCCGCCGAAGGAGTTTCTTATCAAATCGGACATGCTGCGGAAATCTTTTGACGCCACCCTGTCTTTAAGTTTGAAGCAGAGCCACAAGGTGAAAACGGCGAGCGCCATGTCCGTTACGCCGAGAAATATCCATGTTCCGACTCCGTGAACACGGAAGAAATTGGGCATCCCTATCAGAATGAAAGTGCTGTATAGAGTGGCGAAAAATGTGAGAAAGCCGATTGCGGTTCCGAGGCTTCCGCCCGCAAGAAAAAACTGATGCTCATCGCCCTTGTTTTTTCTGTTTCCCATAACGGCGAGTATTATGAGAACCGCGAGGTAAATCACGGCGACCGTTATAAATGTTATTCCCTTGCCCAAGCGGTCAGTCCTCTTTTGAAACAAGCATGGCGATTACGAGAACAATATAGATTGATATTGATATTGAGACGCTCACCCACAAGGTTCTCGGTATTGAGAAGAGATACGGCTCCTCAACCCCGCTTGGAATCACCGCGGGAATGAACGCAAGACCCGCGAGGAAAACCGTGAGCGGAAGTATTATTTTCCAGTGATTTGAGCGTTTCATTTCTGCCGGCTTTTCCCTCGCACTTTATAATGCCCTATATTATGTAATAATATCGTCGGGTTTTGCAAACTGTGAAAACAAAAGACCAGATATCCGTTCCGGCAAAAGGCGGCGATTCCCGCTTTTTCGGCAATAACGGAGCGGAGGGAGGCGGCATGAAAAAACCTCCGCTACTCTACATTGAAACATACGGCTGCCAGATGAACGAGTATGATTCCGACAGAATCCGCTCCGCGCTCGGAGCGGAGAAAACCTCAGACCCCGAAGCGGCGGACTACATAGTCGTCAACACATGCGCGATAAGGGAGAAGGCGGACCATAAGGCGTTCAGCAGTGTGGGGAAATTTAAAAGTCTGAAGCGGGAAAATCCCGAAGTCATAATCGGAATGGCGGGATGCGTGGCGCAGTTATACGGGAAAAAAATACTCGGGAAAAATCCCCATCTTGATTTTGTGATAGGCCCGAGGGCGATACCGAGACTTCCGGCTCTCATCTCCGACATTGAGCAGTCAAGGGAGCATGAGCGGGTGAGAAGGTCTGAAACCTCTTTTGACATTGAGGAGACTTTTGATGTGTCTCCGGCGCATGACGGGTCAAGGGTCGGCGCTTTTGTTTCGGTTCAGCAGGGATGCAACAAGAGGTGCGCCTACTGCATAGTGCCGACCGTCAGGGGGAATGAGATAAACAGGCCCCTGGGTCAGGTGATGGACGAGGCGGAGCTTCTTGTGTCAAAAGGGGCGAAAGAGATAACTTTTGTCGGACAGACGGTCAATTCGTGGAAGGACGGAGACCGGAAGTTCGGAGACCTTCTCCGGGCGGCAGGGGAGATTGACGGTCTTTTGAGGATCCGTTTCACAACGCCGTATCCGCGCGACATAACCAAAAAGATGGTTGAGGCGATGAGTGAAGTTCCGCAGGTGTGCCGGCACATTCACCTTCCGGTTCAGTCCGGCTCCGACAGGGTGCTGAAACTTATGAAAAGAACCTACACGGTGGAGTGGTATCTTGAGGCGGTTGACAGGCTCAGGCGGTCAATTCCCGGCATAGCGGTTTCAACCGATGTGATAATCGGCTTTCCCGGAGAAACGGAAGAAGATTTCGGGCATACGATGGAGCTACTTGAGCGGGTGCGTTTTGACGGCTCTTTTTCGTTCAAGTTTTCTCCCCGTCCCGGAACTCCGGCGGCGGACTCGCCCGACCGGATAAGCGCGAAAACGGCGAAAAGGCGTCTCGCCATTTTTCAGGAAAGGCAGAGGGAGATAACGCTTGAGCGCAACCGCGAGAGGGAAGGGGAGAGCGAGGAGGTTCTTGTTTCCGGCGCGGGCAGGCACGGAAACGGCTGGATGACCGGACGGACAACGCACAACAGGATAGTGAACTTTGCGGGAGACGCGGAACTGAAGGGGAAACTTGTTAAAGTTCGCGTGATGGACGGTCTCGCCAATTCACTGCGGGGAGAACTGGAACAACCTTCCGCGGAAAAAGATGCGGGCGGAGATGTCTGTCTGCGCCGGTAAACGCGGATTCCGCCATGTTTGGCGTGATGCTGCGTGCGGTTTCGGGTTTTGAAATTTGAAAGCAATGAAAAACGGCGGTCATGAAAAAACGGTGTCTCTCGCCAATCCTCGCGGTTTTTGCGCCGGAGTGGAAAGGGCGATAGCGATTGTTGAAAAAGTTCTGGAAAAGCGCGGCGCTCCCGTCTATGTCAAGCATGAGATTGTCCACAACCGGACTGTTGTTGACGGTTTCAAAAAGCGCGGAGTCATTTTCATTGAAGACCCCGAAGAGGTTCCTCCGGGGCTTCCGCTTGTGTATTCCGCCCACGGTGTTTCGCTCCGTGTGCGCCGCGCCGCCGAGAAAAGGGGTCTTGAAATATACGATGCCACCTGCCCGCTGGTTTCAAGAATTCACGCCGAAGTTTCGCGCCTTCGCCGGAACGGATACGAGATTGTTATGATAGGGCACAAGGGGCATCCCGAGGTTGAGGGAACCCTCGGGCAGTCGGATGACGGAATCCACCTTGTTGAGAACGCGCGCGACATCGCCGCCCTTGAGGTGAAAGACCCGTCAAAACTCGCGTATGTTACCCAGACGACACTTTCCGTGGACGACACAAGGGCGCTTGTTGAACTGCTGCGCGAAAGGTTTCCGCAAATCCGCCTGCCGGGAAAGGATGACATCTGCTACGCGACCCAGAACCGCCAGGACGCCGTGAAGAAAATGGCTGCGGACTGCGATGTGGTTTTTGTGGTCGGCTCCGCAACCAGTTCCAATTCAAACCGCCTGCGTGAAGTCGCGCAGATTGTCGGCGCGCGCTCGTATCTTGTGGACGGAGCGGACGACATAGACCCCCGGTGGCTTGAGGGAGCGCAAAAGGTCGGCGTTACGGCGGGCGCGTCCGCTCCCGAAAGAGTGGTGAGGGAACTCGCATCCCGTCTGCGCGAATGGACCGGCGTGGCGGTTGTCAGGGAGTTGGACGGGGTTTCCGAAGATGTGTATTTCAGAGTGCCGGGCGGTCTTGCGTCGGGAGACGGCTCCGCCTGACGGTTCCGCCGCGGGATTTGAGCCGGCGCTTGCGGTTTTTGTCCGGACGGACTGTTTTTCAAACTTCCGATAGAAGGAGATAAAGTATGTTTGAATCGTTTTTCCCGAAACCCAGAGTTTTTATACTGTCCCTTCTAGGGTGGGTTTCGTTCTGTGTTATCGTATGGTATACGTTGGGAGGGCGTATCGGCGCGCTGCTGGGTTTTCCGTTTCATGGCGACGCTCAGCCGATTATAGGTCTCGGTTATTTTTTCTCTCCCGAATTCATACTTTTTTACATCTATTTTGCGTTTGTCGTGCTGATTTTCTCGGCGCTCTGGTTTGTTTTCTCGCCCCACCGCTGGCAGTGGTGGTCAATTGTCGGCTCGGCGCTCATTCTGTTTTCAACATATTTTTCCGTGCAGGTTGCGGTCGCTATCAACAACTGGCGCAGACCGTTCTTTGACGCCGTTCAGGACGCCTTGTCGGGAAACTCCGTGACCACCGCATCCGACCTTTACGGTCTCATTCTGATTTTTGCGCAGATAGCGTTTCTGTGGATGGGCATCTTTGTTTTGACGCGCTTTTTTGTCAGCCACTATATTTTCAGGTGGCGGACGGCGATGAACGATTACTATGTGGCGCGCTGGGGACAGCTGCGCCACATAGAAGGCGCATCGCAGCGGATACAGGAAGACACAATGCGTTTTGCAAGCATAATGGAAGGGCTCGGAGTGTCTCTGGTTGATTCCGTCATGACCCTTTTCGCTTTTCTTCCGGTTCTTTTCTCTCTTTCCGTTTATGTGAGTTATCTGCCTATATTCGGCGAGATTTGGGCTCCGCTTTTTCTCGCGTCAATTTTCTGGTCGATTTTCGGCACGGTCCTTCTTGCGGCGGTGGGCATGAAGCTGCCGGGGCTTGAGTTCCGCAATCAGAGGGTTGAAGCCGCCTACCGCAAGGAACTGGTATACGGCGAAGACGATACCACCCGCGCCATGCCGCCGACTCTGGCAAACCTGTTCGGCAATGTGAGGAGAAACTACTTCCGGCTTTATTTTCACTACATGTATTTCAATGTGGCGCGCGGTTTTTATATTCAGGCGGACAATATTTTCGCCTACTACATACTTATTCCCACGATTGCCGCCGGAGCCATCACTTTCGGCATACTCCAGCAGATTCTGACCGCGTTCAGCCAAGTTTCCAACTCGTTCCAGTATCTTGTGAACTCATGGACAACCATCGTTGAGTTCCTGTCCATATACAAACGGCTGAAAGCGTTTGAGTCCACAATTCACGGCGGAACTCTGCCGGAAGATGACAGGGAATATTTTGAGAAGGGCGGAAATGTCGAGGAATAGTCCGCTTCCGCTACCTGTATGCGTGTTCTTTCAAAAGCGTCTTGTCCGTGATTTTTTTCAGCATCTCTCCGCAGTTGTCGCATGTGAAAACAACCTCCGTGGGCGGGTGGCTTATCCCGATTGTTACAAGAATCCATCCCATTGCGGAGTATTTGGATTTCGGCGACACAAAAGGGGTTCCAACCGTATTGCCGCACTCGCAGGTTTTTCCGGCTTTTAAGTTCATCTTGTCAAAACGCCTCGCAGAGATTGTCAAACCGTTCTTTTTCAAGCCTCCAGCCCGATGAGCCGCAGTTTTCGGCAACCCTTTCAGCATTTTCGGACTTTGGAATCACAACCACATTTTCATGAAACAGGCACCAGTTGAGAGCGACTTGGGATTCGCTTTTTCCCGTCTCGCCCGCAATGCGGGTGAGAATGTCGTATAAGTTTCCGCACAGACGCCCGCTGTCAAGCGGAGTGTAGGCGATAACCGTAACCTTGTTTTCCGCGCAGAACGGCAGAAGGCCGCTCTCAATCTCCCTGCTGTTCAGATTGTAAAGAACCTGATTTGACACAATCCGGGTGTTTTTCATCCGGCTCTGCGCCTCTTCAAACTGTTCCACCGAAAAATTGCTCACGCCCACAAAACGCGCGATTCCCGTGTCCGTCAGTTTCTGCATCGCTTTCATTGTCTCGTCAATTGGAAATTGCGGGTTGGGCCAGTGTATCTGGTAGAGGTCTATGATGTCCGTTCCCAGTTTTTCAAGACTTTTCTCCGCGGCTCTAAGTATGTCGTCGTAGCCAAGATGTCTTCCCGAAACCTTTGTGGCGACAAACACATCTCCGCCCGCCTTTTTTACCGCCTCTCCGGCGACTTTTTCCGTACCGTATCCTTCCGCCGTGTCTATAAAACGCGCCCCCAGTTTGATTCCGGCTTCAAGCGGCTCCGTTCCCCCGCCGTAGTTCCATGTTCCCAGACCCACTTCGGGGATTTTCACATCGGTGTTTCCGAGAGTTTTCAGTCCGACTGACATTGGGAAAAAACCGCTAATCGCTCCCGTTGTTCAAAAACACAAAGACGGACGCCGCCGCAACTCCGCCCGTTATGCTTGCAACGGTGTAGATAAGAACTCCGCCCGCATCGGCGACCCCTTTCACAAAAAGCCCGACTGCGACCGCCGGATTGAACACCGCTCCCGAAAGAGAGCCGACCGCGAGCGCTCCCGCAAGCACCACAAGCCCTATTGCCACACCGTAGAAAGAGTTTCCGGCGGTTCCCCGCGCGGTTGCCACATTCAGTATCACAAAACAGAGCGCGAAAGAGAAAAGGACCTCCGCAATCAGAACGGTTGTTGTGTCAAAAACCGCAACGCTCTCCGCGTTTCCGACACACAAGCCCGCCGTCAAACCCGCGGCAACCGCGCCCGCAACCTGTGAAACCGCGTAAGGCGCTATTTCATGCGCCGGAAATTTGCCGCGAAGCCATATTGACACCGTTACCGCGGGGTTGTAATGCGCGCCGGATATGTGCCCGCCCGCAAATATCAGCGCCGTCAGAACGCCCGCAATCGCAAACGGAGCAAGGTCGCCCGAAGAGACGCATATTGTAAAAACCAGAAAAAAAGCGCCCGTAAATTCAACAACCAGTTTTTTGGGGAGAGTGTTCATTTTAATATTTCCGTTGGAAGACCGGAAGTTCATTATGCCTTCGGCGGGGGTTTATTCAAGTTCGCACCCGTTGACAACAAGGCGGGCGGCGGCTACAATCACGGTCAAATGGCGATGAAAAAGGTTATAACTATTCAGCCCGATTCCCCTTCCGCTCAAAACGCGCCGGATTCGGGAGTTCAGTTCAAGAAATTTGAAAAGAAGCGGGATACCGCCGAAGGTGAGTTGACCCAGGAGGCGGCTTTTGAAGCGCTCGGCGGCGTCAACGACCCCGAACTTCCGGTAAGCATAGTTGATCTCGGTCTTATTTACGATGTCCAAATTTCAGGAAGCGACATAGGCCTGAAGATGACTCTCACAACTCCCGGCTGCTCAATGGGCGCGATGATTGCGGGTCAGGCGGAAGAGGCGCTCAAGAACATCGGCGCGAGGAATGTGGTGGTGCAAGTGGTGTGGGACCCGCCCTGGAATCCCGACATGATGAGCCCGGAAGCAAAGCGCAAACTTGGCGTGGAGTAATTTTCCCCGATATGGAACTCACCCCCGAAACCGTTGCGAGACGGTTAAAGCAGGTTAAATATCCCGGTTTTACCAGAGACATTGTTTCTTTCGGGATTGTCAAAGACATCAATGTGGACGAGCATTCGGCGGTAAAAATTTCGCTTGTTCTTCCCAAGCCCGACCCCGAACTCCAGCGGCGGATAGAGGAAGAGGTCAGAACCGCCGTTCTTGAAACTCCGGGCGTGGGTGAAGTTTCCATTGAGATAAAGTCAAGGGAACCGTCCCAAACCCGTTCCGCGCCTCCTTCGGCGCAGAAATCCAAACTGCCGGACATCAAATACTACATAGCGGTCGCAAGCGGCAAGGGCGGCGTGGGAAAGTCCACGGTTGCGGTGAATCTTGCGATTGCGCTTTCAAAAAAGAGACAGAACGTAGGACTTATGGACGCCGACATCTGGGGTCCGAGCGCCCCGATAATGATGGGAACCCGGGGCGAAAGACCGGTCGCCACGGCGAACAAGAAGATACTTCCGATAGAGAAATACGGACTGAAAATGATTTCCATCGGCTATCTGATAAAAGAGGAAGAAACCGTGATATGGCGCGGACCGATGGTGCACGGGGCGGTCAAACAGTTTGTAGAGGATGTTGAGTGGCACAACACCGAATACCTCGTCATAGACCTGCCTCCCGGAACCGGAGACGCCCAGCTTTCAATCGCCCAGACCGCGCCCCTCAGCGGCGGCGTTATTGTTACAACCCCTCAGGAAGTCGCGCTCATAGATGTCCGGCGCGGGATTCTTATGTTTGAAAAACTGAACATTCCGGTCATAGGCATAGTTGAGAACATGAGTTACCTCGATGTTCCGGGCGCCGAAGCGGTGGATATTTTCGGCAGAGGCGGCGGAAAGGCGATGGCGGACAAGTTCAAAGTGCCGTTTCTCGGAGAGATTCCGATTGATCCGGAGATAAGAAAAGGCGGGGACAGCGGCTTTCCCATTATGGAGTCAAATCCCGAATGCGTTGCTTCAAGGGCGTTTGCGAGCATAGCGGACAAAGTTCTTGAGCATGTGGAAAAAGACGGAAAATCTTAAACTGTGGAGGTTTTTATGGCTGAAGAAGAACAAAAACAAAAGTCCGGAACTTCGGAACAGGAAGGTTTCAAGATGGATTTTTCCGCTTTCGTTCTTTCGCTGAACGCATCGGCGATAATCCATCTCGGCGATATTCCCGACCCCAACACAAAGGAGAGGGCGGTCAATCTGCCCGCCGCCAAACATACGGTGGACATACTTGAACTTATTCAGGAAAAAACCGAAGGGAATTTGACCGAAGAAGAAAAGAAATTGCTGGACGATGTTATTTACAGTCTGAGAATGAGGTATGTTCAGGCGACTACGGCGCCGCAGTCTTCCTGAGGGACTCTCATCCGCCCGCATGAGCGCTTGTCCCCCGCCGGTTGTCAGTCAACGCTCTTGTATTTCCCTTTCTGAACAACCGCAACCACAATGCACGGAACCGCCATTCCCACAACTGAAACGGTTATGAGAAGCGCTCCCAGTTCCGAGTAGTCCGCCGCCGTCGCCGCCATTTTGCCCGCCGCGTCTCTCACCTCGCGGGTAATGACAAATATCTCGTTCATATACTTTGTTCCGAGGCTGCTCGCCGAGAGGGCGAGGTTTGTGAAAGACGCAAACACCGCGAAAAAAGTCGCCTTCAGGTGTTCGGGGGCGTTTTTTGCTATCCATGCCAGCATGGGAATCATCGCCACCTGTCCGAGCGGGGATTCAAGGGCGGTGTTCACAATCGCTATGAACTTTGCGTCCACCACTCCCGCAGTGCGAGCCGCCGTCCATTCGTGAACTCCGTAGAAAAGCCCGATTCCGGGAAGCGACAGAACTCCCCATATAACCGACAGAGCGACAATGAGTCCGGCTATTTTCACCCTGCTCATAACCGGCAGGAAAAATACGATTCCCGCAAGCGTCAAAACCGAAGTGATGAGTGAAAGGTAAGACAGAAACTGTTGGTCAAATCCGAGTTTGTCTATCTGAAACCATGCCTCTCCCGGTCCCACTCCCGGCACGGCGCGGAAGACGAATATGATGACGGCGGTTCCTATCAGTGTCGCACGCGCTTGTGGCGGCAGTTCCGTGAGCAGTTTTCGCATAAGGAAGATTACTATTCCCATTGAGCCCGCAAACACTATTTCCTGAGAGTATGAAAAGCCCGAAAGTCCGGTTCCGATGCCGAAGGCGACAAACACCAGACTTCCGCCGAGAATCCACCAGTTTGGAGAAGCGGAGACATTCGGCCGCCGAGCTCCGCCGCCGCGTCCGAATTTCTTGAGCAGTTCTGCAAGGATAACGCCCGTAATGGACACAAGCGGAATGGCGAGAGCCATAAGGTAGATATCCGCGTAGATTCTCACCTTCTGTTCCTCGTTCAGTTCGGAAACGCCGTCAAAGGCGATTATGTTGATAATGGAAACCAGAACTCCGCCTCCGATAATGGCGAATCGTCCGAGCGTCTGCATTATCGTGTGCGAGGATTTCAGGGTTGCTTCGTCAATTTTCACTCCGTTTTCATCTTCCGCCGGAACCGCCTCAACGGTCATTGCGTCCGCGACCACATCCTGAAGCACATACCCGACGGGGCTTATAATCACGCTGACAACAAACCATGTTGTTACGGGCATGAAGGATTCCATATACGCGGTGTGGGCTATCAGTCCGTAAAAGATGAGCAGTCCCGCCGAGATGAATCCCGCGCCGATAAAGACAAGAACGGCTTTCCAGCGCCATATCAGGTCAACCAGATGTCCCACGGGCATTTTCAGCGCCCACGGGAGACCCGCCCAGAAGCCCAGACCGGCGAGGAAAGCGGCGGAGATGTCGAGGTAGTCTTTGATGAAGAATGTGCCGACAATTCCGGTGAGTCCTGAGATTCCGGCTGCGAAATATACCATAAGGGGCGGTATGAATCTGAGACGGAACTGCCGGAATGGGGCGATAAAGATTTTGGATTTGCGGAATATGTTCAAAGCGGTTTCTTTGCCGGATTCCGCAGGAAGCGGGGATTTGAGTTTCCCCATACTCGGAAAACCAACTTAGGCGATGTTATTAGATTAGAGGGAGTTTGTAAAATGAAAGTCTTTGCTATGAATACTGGATACCGGATCAAGTCCGGTATGACATTCGGGTCTTTCCCTTTCCGCCATTCCTGCGAAAGCCGGAATCCAGTATTTTGGTAAAGTCCTTATCAAAACCGCCCGCCGATGCCGGTTCCCACGCGCTCCCGCCGCGACCATAAGAATACCGATACCCGTATCGTCCCTCGGCGACGATGGCGCCGACTACTCCGGTGAGTTCTGGGATTTCGGCTAAGAGATATACCATAAGGGGCGGTATGAACCTGAGACGGAACCGCCGGAAGGGCGATAAAGGTTTTGGATTTGCGGAATATGTTCAAACTGGTTTCTTTACCCGCTTCTGCAAGAAGCGGGATTTGGGTTTCCCCCATACTCGGAAAACCAACTTAGGTGATGTTAATAACTTAGGCGATGTTATGAGATTAGAGGGAGTTTGTAAAAAGGCAGATATTTCCAACGCCGAAATCACAAGTCTTTTAAGGCTTGTGATTTCGGCGTTGTGAATAGAGGGCAGGTTTCAGTCAGTTACAATTTCTTACCCTCACAGGATACGCGCATTTACGTTGTGAATAGAGGGCAGGTTTCAGTCAGTTACAATAAAAACAACTCGAACACAACCTCATCAATGGTTGTGAATAGAGGGCAGGTTTCAGTCAGTTACAATTAGAACAGATTACGGGACGGTGTGGAGCATGTTGTGAATAGAGGGCAGGTTTCAGTCAGTTACAATGCAAGAACTCTTGCCCGTCGCTGCGACGCGGTTGTGAATAGAGGGCAGGTTTCAGTCAGTTACAATCTCGAAGTGCGGCTTAACGCCTTTGTCTTCGTTGTGAATAGAGGGCAGGTTTCAGTCAGTTACAATTGATTCAAGCAAAGTATGTGACGAGCGCGGTTGTGAATAGAGGGCAGGTTTCAGTCAGTTACAATCCCTGATGTTTGTGTGCTTTCACGGCATAAGTTGTGAATAGAGGGCAGGTTTCAGTCAGTTACAATTTAAGAAATGGAGGACAGACACAATGGGAAGTTGTGAATAGAGGGCAGGTTTCAGTCAGTTACAATATGGCGTGAATGGCTTGCTCACAGACACCGGTTGTGAATAGAGGGCAGGTTTCAGTCAGTTACAATAACAACAGATTTTTGTGTAGTGTAGACGGAGTTGTGAATAGAGGGCAGGTTTCAGTCAGTTACAATAAACATCTTTGACGACAAAAACAGACCGGAGTTGTGAATAGAGGGCAGGTTTCAGTCAGTTACAATGGCTGATAAGTTGATCAAGCAGTTGCCACGGTTGTGAATAGAGGGCAGGTTTCAGTCAGTTACAATAGCACAGACGGCGACACGAGAGGCGCCGGCGTTGTGAATAGAGGGCAGGTTTCAGTCAGTTACAATCCAGTTGACAGGGTGGACGAAGGCCACGCCGTTGTGAATAGAGGGCAGGTTTCAGTCAGTTACAATTTGTCGCCTGCCATACCAACGAGTGTATCGTTGTGAATAGAGGGCAGGTTTCAGTCAGTTACAATTTTGACAGACCCTTCTCAACAGGTTGTGACGTTGTGAATAGAGGGCAGGTTTCAGTCAGTTACAATCGCGACGCGGCGCGGCGCGGTGGTGGTGGTGTTGTGAATAGAGGGCAGGTTTCAGTCAGTTACAATGAGCGGTGATTTTTGCGTTTCTCTCCGCCAGTTGTGAATAGAGGGCAGGTTTCAGTCAGTTACAATGCTATGAAGTACTACTCCATAAAAAAGTTTGTTGTGAATAGAGGGCAGGTTTCAGTCAGTTACAATACTTCGCCCTCAACTGCCTTGCTGGTAAGGGGTTGGGACTTCTCGGCAAATCAAAAAAGAGAGATTTGCTGAGGAGCCCTTTCCAGTTTCTTTCGTTTTTTTCCGTAAAAGACCTGCATTCGTCCGAACTGTTTGTCGGTGATTGTGATTATTCGGACTTCTCCTTGAGGAGGAAGAGAGTCTCTTACTCGTCCCGAATGGACATAGCCGTTTTCTTCGCTTGCGCAGTGTCTGGCATACACGGAGAACTGCATCATTATGAATCCGTCTTGAATAAGTTGCTTTCTGAACCTTGTATAATCCTTTCGCGCTTTTTTTGTGTCGGTTGGCAAATCAAACATCACTACTATCCACACTGTTCTGTATCCTCCGAAAGCCAATGTTTATAACTCAATTCTCATCTGTCTGTTCTCAATAAGTTCCGGTATTTTCAAAGAGTCAGCGCTTTCAGAAAACGCTTTTTTCAAACTGACCGCCATATGTTGGCTTGCAACCATCATGGGTAATGTTTTTGCTTCAAACAAGACATCTTCGGACAGAATAGAGAGCAAAGATACTTTTGTTCTTTTATCAAGTTCAAATCTTCCCGCCTCCGCCAGTTCATAAACCCTTCTGTCAACAAGCGGGCGTAAGGGTTCCATCATATCATCGGCAAGACACATCGGGTTGTATTGGTTGTGGTGGTGAATTCCAAGTGCGGGATGAAGTCCGGTTCCGCACAAAGCGCGGGCGACTGATGCCCTGACCAAACTGTATCCGTAGTTGAGCAGGGAGTTTATTCCGCCTTTCTTATAGTCTCTGCCGAAACCTTTGCCGAACAGTCTTGACCAATATATTCTTGCCGCTTGCGATTCAATGTTTCCTTCATCACCGCTTTTTACCCTTTTCTTCATTTGGGGCAGGGGAGAAGGGTCTTTCTTGAAAAAGACCAGAGTGCGAACTTGCGCTTCAGTCTTGGCGACTATTACTTTCTGCCAAAGCCGTTTTTTCAGTGGCTTTTTGATGCCGGTTTGTATGTTGAGGACTTTGCTGTGAATTGAGTTGCCTGAAAGCGGTAACAAGACGGAAATAGGAAGATGTCTCTGGTCGCAGAATACTATTATGCAGTTGTTTTCTTGACATGATGCTATAAGACTTTGGGAGATTGTAATTGCCGGATTTGCAAGTATGAGAATTCCCATATCTTCCACGGGAACACTGCTGTCGTTCTCATTCTCTCTTTTGACAATCATCTGATAATCTCTCAGATGAAGGTATGCGGGGTTACTGACTTCAATAATTCGCTTTATCATTTTGCGCTAATCTGTAGCGGTGAGACGGTGACCAAGAGCGTTTATAGATTCTGATTGTATTTTATACTCATTCATAAGGGGATTGATAAGCTTCAATATCTCTTCGTTTTTGTCTTTGTCCGTCGATGCGGTGTGTAATCTTAATGTTATCTGTCCACTACTGCTTATTTTCTGAACTCTGTAAAATTTCCTTTTCCCCATTTTCTCAACACTCACTGTGTCATTTATACATAGAGACATAATAAATTTCCAATTCTCTCCATGATTAGTTTGTACAATTGATTCTTTGGTAATTCTTGCTCTTTTTGCTGCTTCCATGTTTGTTACAAATACACCTTCATATTTTCCATTTTTCAGGTTTTGTATTATTTCTACATGATGATTGTTTCCATAAATCATTGTTCCCAATGTCTTGCCATTATTCTTATCTTTGTTTTGCCAATAAGATTTTTCATAAAATCTTTTTGTTACCCAAACTCTGGCTCGCCTTACATCATCTCCGGTTTTAGGGTGTTTGAAAGGTTTTTCTCTCAATTCCTTTTGAGCGGTTTGAAGTCCGCCTCTCATATTTACATATGATTCAAATCCTTCTCTGATTATCGGGCATACAATGTTTTTAAGATTTTTATCTGACATATCAGTCAGATTTTTACGAACAACAATCCCTTTTTTGCCGCTTTCTTCTCTTATTCCATAAACCGTTTCTTCGTGAAATGCCCCCGTTATCTTTCTGTTTGTTGAGTGTGAGACAATTATTTGATTTACTGCATCTTCCAATTTGTCTCTCAGATTATCCAAAACTCTGGGAACTTCCAATCCGTGTTCAGGAGATATTGAGTCATCCCCTGCTTGTGATGCCAAATGAACAATTTGTTTGTAAAGGCTACGGTTTGTAAGCGCAATTACAGTTGCGTCAATTGCATGATGTCTGTGGTCTGAGCGGTTTTTTTCTCCCGTATCGCCGAGAATACTGTTCAAGCCCCACTGGTGACGGAGCCAACTTGTTGCTCCGCCCTTTGTGAAAGTTACATCGCAACTGAGATCTCTCATATATTTCCCCGTTTCTTTTGCGATGTAACGCGCATCTGTTAATTGGCTGTTGATAAAATCATCAATACCCTCCATTTTTCGGGTTCTTATTCTTCTGCTTTTTGCATCAGGGTAACTGTCAGGACTTAAGGTGCCTTCAATGGTTTCCCACTGTTCCATGTCGCCAAATGCTTCCCAAGGTGTTCTGTTGCCTTTTTTGCGGTTTTCTTCCACAAAGCATACAACCTTGTTCATATAAGAATTATCAAGACTCCTGCTGTATGGAAGTATGTGGTCTATTTCAACATCAGCAGACCAGAGCGTGGTCAAATCTATTGTTTTTCCGCTGTATGAACATCTTTGCCCGCTTTCTTTCCAAAGTCTGTATTTAAGCTTGTCTTGATGGCTTATGAAAGTTTTCAGGTTGAGATGAGGGTTTTTTTTACGAATTTCTTTGTATTTTTCCTCTGCTTCCTCATTTGCTTTGGTATTGTCTTGTTGTCTTTTGAGTGCTTTTTTATACTTCTCTGTATTTGCTTCTAAATCTCTTGCCATCTCTATTCTTATTGCTGTCGGCTTTCCATACTCTTTTATGAGTGCGTTCACAACACGGCGGACTTCAAAAAGAGCTTTTGACACAATCGGGTTCGGGATGTCCGGCGGAATTGGAAGTGTATCTCTATTTTCTTTTTTAGATACTGTAATTTCCTTATATCCTGCGGCTTCAACAGCATCTGGATTGTATATTTTTCCTTCTTTTAAGTGAGGCAAAATTCTATTAATTGCTTTTAGTGAAAGATTGCCGTGTCCATCTTCCAACTCCAAAACTGCAAGTTTTACCGCTTTTTCTAAATCAAATTTCCAATAATTCTGAAGCCGTTTTTTTAGTGCCTTTTTAGATTGATATGATATTAAATCTTCAACAAGCTCTTTCTGTTTCTTTTCATCAAAAGAATCCCATGCATTTCCGATGATCTCTCTTATTTTATAGGCTGTTGTGTTTCCTTTAATACCTTTGCTACTCTTTCCCTCAACCTTTTCTAAATTAATCTTTGTTTTATTATCTACATTAAGGTAGTCTTTCTTTAGTTTTGTCCATGTCAGATTGTTTTTCTGTTCAAGGGCTTCGGCTATGAGATTTTTCTGTTCTTGTGTTGGCTCTTTTTCTTCTCCGGTTCCTGTGTCATACCAGCGTAAATTGTTTATATCCTGCCAATAACGGAACTGTTGAAACTCAAGCCGTCCAATATCTATTCTTCTTTTGTTTTTTTCAAGTGAGCATTTGCCTATTTTCCCCTTGTCCCATGTTATTGGGCGTTGGAAAAAGATAATTTCTTCAACGGCGTCTTTTACATCTTTTGTGTAAAGGTCGGGGTTGAATGCGGACTGCTTTTGAAAGATTTTGTCAAACTCTTCCTGATACATCAGCCTGTCGGTTCTGCGGTCGTTATGCTCTCCTCTGTTGCGTTTGCGAGTCAGGGTTGCGAGGTATTCTCCAAGCGTTCTTTTTCCGTTTTTATCGATTTCTTTACGAAGGTTTTCAATATCCGTTTTGAATGCGCTTTCCTCTTTGTCGGGTTTTTTCTTCTTGTTTTTATCCTCTTCATCCTCAAGACCCTCAAGAAAATTCTGAACTTCCAAATCTTCACGCAGGTCTCCAAAACCTGTCTTGCGGTTACTGAGAAATCCGCGCCGTGTTCCCAAGTGCAGTATTGCCCGCCCAAACTCATGCGGTGTTAGTTCGTTGTCCAACGCTTTTGCTCTTATCTCATAAGGATTGCCAAGTTTGTTAAGTTCAACTTCGGGGTTGAGTTCTCCTTTCAGAGATTCGGGCAGGAATCCTTTGCCTATCAAGTAGTTTCTCAGGCGCATTTTGCGTCTGTGTCGTCTTTCTATGCCCCGCCTTAAAAGGCGCATATTCCGCCGTTTTTGATTTTTCGGAGTAGGTGTTTTGTCTTCAACGGAGCGTATGAATATACGGCTTCCGCAATCAACAAATCTTGTTGGTTTGCCTTTGTGTTCTTCAACAACACTCCAGCCAATGGAGTTTGTTCCCATGTCAATGCCGACCGCGTATTCGGGCAGTTTTGTTTCTTTCATTTGCTACTCCCTACAATTCTTGACAAGTTGCTTTATCTTGGTAATAATACATGAGTATTGTAACTAACTGAAGCCTGCCCAAGCATTTTTTTTCTATTCATAACAAGAAACAAATGTTTCGCAGGATAACCTTTCAAGGTTAAACCTAATTCCCTCTCGCCCTCCCTAGTGGAGGCGGGGGGATTTTTTTTCTCTCTATCAAATATCTATACCCATCACCAAGATAAAACCAACACTACACTTTCTGTTTCACCAGTATAGCCGAAGACCTCATAACCCAAACACCTACCCCGCTGATATCATCATCTTCAACGCCTTCTCTTTTGCCGCGTTGCCGAAAGTATCATAAGCCGCCATCATTTCATCCAACTTGAAACGGTGAGTGATTAACTGAGTCGGCTTGATTCTGCCGGACTGCACAACCTTGAGCAGCATGGGTGTGGTCTCCGTGTCCACCAGTCGGGTGGTCAGTTTTATGTTGTGACACCACAGACGCTCTATCTCAAAATTGACCCCTTCACCGTGTACACCCACATTTGCGATAACCCCTCCCGCTTTAACGATTTTCTGGCAGACATCAAAAGTTTCCGGCACACCAACCGCCTCAATTGACGCATCAACCCCTTGTCCGCCGGTCATCTTCATAATCTTTTCGGCGGCTTTGCCGTCCGAATTGTTGACCGTTGCGGTCGCTCCGAATTTCTTTGCCACCTTCAGGCGGTTTGCGTCCACATCCACCGCAATCACTTCCGCCGGAGCGTAGAACTGCGCGGTTAAAATTGCCGCAAGCCCGATCGGTCCCACCCCCACAACCGCCACCGTGTCACCCGGTGAAACCTCGCCGTTGAGAACTCCGCACTCAAAACCGGTCGGCAGAATATCGCTTATCATCACAAGCCCCTCCTCGTCAACTCCGTCCGGAGCATGATAAAGACTTGTGTCCGCAAACGGGGTTCGCACATACTCCGCCTGAGTGCCGTCAATCAGATGACCAAGTATCCAGCCGCCTCCGCTTGCGCAGTGCGAATACATCCTGTCTTTGCAAGGGTTGCATTTTCCGCACGATGTTATGCAGGAAATCAAAACCTTGTCGCCGACTTTGAAGTTTGACACCGCACCGCCGACTTCCTCCACAACGCCGACACCTTCATGCCCCAGAATGCGCCCCTTTTCTACGGTTGGCACATCGCCTTTCATTATGTGCAGGTCAGTGCCGCAAATAGTTGTTTTTGTAATCCTGACAACGGCGTCAGTTGAGTCCTGAACGGTCGGTTTCGGAACTTTCTCCCAAGCGCGCTTGCCCGGTCCGTGATACACTAACGCTTTCATTGTTAAATCTTCCTGAAAAAAAAGTGAAAGTGAATTTTTCCGAAAAGTCAACAGTTTCCGTTTTGCCGCCGACCTTTCCCATTCCAATTTTTTTGACACAACCCCGCATTGTTTATACACTTTAGCCCTTTGTCGGGGCCCATAGCTCAGCCCGGTTAGAGCGCACCCCTGATAAGGGTGAGGTCGATGGTTCAAATCCATCTGGGCCCATTGAATAAGTAACGGTATTTTGTTGATGAAGCGCAGGGGGTGTAGCTCAGTTGGGAGAGCGCCGGCTTTGCAAGCCGGAGGTCGGCGGTTCGAACCCGCTCACCTCCATTTTCAGTTATTCTTAAGCCTTGCGGGGGCCGTAGCTCAGTTGGGAGAGCGCAACACTGGCAGTGTTGAGGTCGTGGGTTCGAACCCCATCGGCTCCACCATCCCTTGAAAAAAACAGTCAACATCATCGGAGTCGCTTCCGGTGCGGGCGTGTCCGTTGACATATTTGAATGTGTAAATTTCATCGTCCGCCCACGGCATCAGTTCCATAACCCCGTGCGGATAGTGGAGGGCGTGGCGCGGTGATTTCCTGAACTGCTCCCAGCGCAGGAAGTCTTCTTCAATGGCGGCGAGCAGTCTGCCGTTGAATTTGCGCAAGCCCGTTTCGGATATAAGCGAACGGAGATGTTCAGAGGTAATGATTTTCACTGCGGCTTAACATTGCCCGTTAATCGTCCGCATTCAAGACCGCGCGCCGTCCGCCGCGCCACTGCGTTACAACCATCCGGTGCCCCGTCTGCTTTCCCGTTTCGTCAATTTTGAACCTGCCGTAGAAGGTTGTGAAATCAAGTTCTCCCGCCGTTTTTCTCAACTGTTTGTCGTCCGCCGTTCCCGCTTGCTCAAGGCATTTTTGAAATATCAAGCCGATGTTGAACGCCTGCGCCGCCGGATAGTCCGGGCTGTGCCCGTAATGTTTTCTGAACATTCCGGCAAACTCCTCCGAAGACGGTCCGAAATCCGCTCCGGTTTTGTTTGCCTCCTCCCACTGGCTTGCCGAACAGACGCCCTCGCTTTTGTCTCCGAAAATTCCGCCGAACTCGTCAATTCCGGCGGCGACAAAACACAGAAATTCCGGCTTTTTCCGCATTGTCAAAACTTCTTTCGCAAGCGCAATGTCGTCTTCCATTCTGCCGGCGGAGAGGAGGGCGGTTCCGTCCGCTTTCAACTCGCGCACAATGCCGCCGAAACTTTTTGTTCCCGAAACATACTCAACACGGCGGACTTTTATTCCCAGTTCCGCCGCATGTTTTTCCGCCCCGTCCGCAGCCGCTCTTGAAAACCCGCTGTCTCCGGCGTTTGCGATAACCGCTCCGCTCGCTCCGCCGCGCGCGAACTTTTCAACCACCGGAATGAAATAACGGCTTGCGGGCGTTATCGCGCTCACGGTGTTTTTGTGTCCGTTGATTTCATCGGACGCTCCGCCGTGGTTCCACAGAGTTTTTCCCCGCAACGATGCGGACTTTGCGGCGGCAAGAGTGAGTCCGCTTGAATACGGTCCGAAAACCGCATGGACGGTTTTGTCCGAGCAGAACTTTTCCGTTATTGCAAACGCTTTTTCCGCCGAACTTTCATCGTCTTCAACGACGATTTCAATCCGCGTATCCGCCTGAGATTCCGCGTATTTTTTCCAAAGCGTTATTCCGTTCAGCGCTTTTTTACCCAGCAGCGAGAACCGTCCGCCGAGACTCAGGGGGATTGCGGTTTTCAGAACCATTCAGGAAAGAAGGGCGAGAGCTTTTTCCACTCTTTCCATTCCTTTTTCAATGTTTTCCATTGAGGTTGCGTAGGAGATGCGGATATGGTTTTCCATTCCAAACTCTATGCCGGGAACGACCGCCACTTTCGCCTGATGAAGAAGGAAATCCGTAAAGCCGATGCTGTCTTTTATCACCCTGTCTCCGAACTTTGCTCCGATGAATTTTTCCATGGAAGGAAAAATATAAAACGCGCCGCTGGGGTTAAGGCATTGAAGCCCTATCTTTTCGGTCTGTGAAATGATGAAATCTTTTCTGCGTTCAAACTCGCCCGCTCTTCTGATTACGGTTTCCTGACCGCCCGAAAGCGCCTCAACCGCCGCCATCTGCGCCATTGAAGGAGGGTTTGAGGTGCACTGTCCCTGTATTCTTGACATCGCCGCAATCACCTCTTTGTCGCCCGCCGCATAACCTATTCTCCATCCCGTCATGGAGTAGGTTTTGGAAACCCCGTTTACCAGAATGGAGTTTTTTCTGACATCCTTGTTCAGAGCCGCAACGGGCGTGTGTTTAATTCCGCCGTATAGGATTTTGTCGTATATCTCGTCCGAGATTATCACAATCCCCGATTCCATCGCCGCTTCCGCTATGGCGTTCAGTTCTTTCTCATCGTAAGTTACGCCGGTGGGGTTGGACGGATAGTTGAGTATCAGAGCGCGAGTTGCGGGGGAGATTTTTTCCCTCAGAATTTCGGGGGTCAGTTTGAATCCGCCGGAAAGGGTTGTTTCCGCAATGACGGGAACCGCTCCCGCAAGCAGAACTTGCGCCGGATATGAAACCCAGTAGGGGGACGGAACTATCACTTCGTCTCCGGGGTTGAACACGGCTTGGGCTATGTTGTAAAGGGTGTGTTTCGCCCCGCACGAGACTATCACTTCGTCCTGCGAGTACTCAACACCGTAGTCGCTTTTTATCCTCTCCGTTATAGCTTTTTTCAGTTCGGGAATTCCGCCGACCGGCGTGTATTTGTTGAAGCCGTTTTGTATCGCTTCAATCCCCGCCTCTTTTATGTTTCCGGGCGTGTCAAAATCCGGCTCGCCCGCTCCGAATCCGATAACATCCACTCCGGCGGCTCTCAGTTCCCTCACATGAGCCGTGATTGCGAGAGTTGCGGACTGCCTTATGCCCGCCGCTTTGTTGGAGATCCGTATGTCCATTTTATTTAACCTCCGAGGAGCCGTTTCCGCCGCCCAGTTTTTCGCGCAGGCGCTCCTCAACAAATTTCGGAACCATCCCTTCCGTTGAGCCGCCAAGCGCTGTTATCTCTTTTATGAGGGATGAACTTATGTGCGAATGGCGGGAGTCCGCGACCATGAAAACCGTTTCCACATCGGGGTTCAGAGACTTGTTTACGGTCGCCATACGGAGTTCGTATTCAAAATCGGAAACACTTCTCATTCCCCTGAGTATCGTGTTCGCTCCTTTTGCGGAAACATATTCCATCAGCAGACCGTCAAAAATTTCCGCCTTCACATTGCTTTTGTCCGCAACCGCCCGTCTTGCCATTTCCAGTCTTTCCTCCGGTGAAAAAGTCGCGCCCTTTGAAATTTTCTTCGCAACCGCGACCGTTATTTCGTCAAAAATCTTTGCCGCGCGCTCAACTATGTTTATGTGACCGAGAGTAAGCGGGTCAAAAGACCCCGGATATATCGCCGTTTTTTTCATCTCCGTTCCGGTTCCCGGACGTCCGGCGGTTGCGGGGCGAGTATGCTTACGGTTGTTCCGCCGTATTTTTTGTCCGGCAGTTTTCCCCGCCGCTTTCATACTCCGCGCCTCCTCCGGTTTCATACTCTATTACAATTCTGCCGTTTTCCGAAAGCAGCGGGGCGAAGGCGTCTGAAAGCTGTTTCTCGTCCGTTTGTTTGTAGAGGGCGTAGGGCGGGTCAAGGAATATAAGGTCAAATCTTTCCCGTTCGCCTCGCAGCCGCCGCGCGGCTTTTTCGTAGTCCGAGCGAATGACTTTGCATCTGTCGGAGAATCCGCATTTTTGTATGTTGTCGCAAAGAATGTTCGCCACTGCGGGGTTTTTTTCAATAAACACGACCGAGTTTGCCCCTCTGCTGAGGGATTCTATTCCGAGGGCTCCGGAGCCCGCAAAAACATCCAGAACGCGGGCGTCGCATAGGTTTCCCAGCCGGTCAAAGACGGATTTTTTTACTCTTGCCGCCATGGGACGCACGCCGGTCCGAGCGGTTTTAATTTTCCTGCCCCGAGCGGAGCCTGTTATGATTTTCATAAGCGTGTAAGCATACCGAAAGAGGCGGTTGCCGCAAGCGGAGGGCGGCAACTCTTTGACGGACGAGGCGGATATTACGGTCGGGCAAACGCAACAGTTGCGTCTCCCGTGGAATCCTTCCCCCGCAAGCGCATATCACCGATTGATTGTCAGTCCCGTTCATAATATACTTCCATCAATTCACGCCTTTCCTCAATATTAAAAGGCGCGATTCCAAGGAACTATTAAATGGCAGACGACACAACATCCCGTTTCCTTCCGATAAGCATAGAAGATGAGATGAAAGACTCTTATCTGAGTTACTCAATGAGCGTCATTGTGGGCAGGGCTCTGCCCGATGCGAGGGACGGGATGAAGCCCGTTCACAGGCGCATTCTCTACGGGATGCACGAAGCGGGAAACGCTTGGAACAGACCATACAAGAAATCCGCGAGAATTGTCGGAGAAGTGATGGGTAAGTTCCACCCGCACGGAGACTCCGCGATATACGACACGCTTGTCCGCATGGCGCAGGATTTTTCAATGCGCTATCCGCTTGTGGACGGGCAGGGAAATTTCGGCTCAATGGACGGAGACCCTCCGGCTGCGATGCGTTACACCGAAGTCCGGCTGGACAGAATAGCGGGCGAACTTCTGGACAACCTTGACAAAAACACGGTTGATTTTATTCCGAACTACGACGGAGGCGAGCATGAGCCGGTCGTTCTTCCGGCGAAACTGCCCAACCTTCTTCTGAACGGCGCTTCCGGCATAGCGGTGGGAATGTCCACAAACATCCCGCCGCACAACCTCGGCGAACTTATTGACGCGATTGTCGCTCAGATTAAAAATCCCGACATAACCATTGACGGACTGATGAAACATGTTCCCGGTCCCGATTTTCCCACCGGCGGGTTTATCCACGGCAACACTCCCATAAAGCAGATATACGAAACGGGAAGGGGAATAATCAAAATCAGGGCGAGGGCTTTTATAGAGAAGCAGAAAAAAGGCGACAAAAGTCTTGTGGTGATAAGCGAAATTCCTTATCAGATCAACAAGGTCAAACTGATAGAGCGCATAGCGGAACTTGTGAAAGATGAAAAAATCAAGGGAATAAGCGACATACGCGATGAGTCGGACAGAGACGGAATCCGGCTTGTGGTGGAACTCAAGAGAGGGGAAAACGCCGAGGTGGTTCTCAACCAACTTTATAAACACACCCAGATGGACACCTCTTTCGGCATCATAATGCTCGCCCTTGTCGGCAATCAGCCGGAAATTCTCAGCCTCAAGCGGGCGATTGGAAAGTTCATAGACCACCGCAAGGAAGTGGTGATTCGCAGAACTCTGTTTGAACTTGAAAAAGCCGAGGCGCGGCTTCACATCCTTGAAGGTCTCAAAATTGCGCTGGACAATCTGGACGAGGTTATCAAACTGATAAGAGGTTCCAAAAGCCCCGTTGAAGCGAAAACCGGGCTTACGGCAAAACTTTCACTTTCCGACATTCAGGCGCAGGCAATTCTTGACATGCGGCTCCAGCGGCTCACCGCCCTTGAGAGAGACAAAATTCTTGAGGAGAGAAAGGAACTTTTGGAACTGGTCGCCGAACTCAGGACAATTCTCGCCAGCGAAGACCTTATTTTCAAAATAGTAAGCGATGAACTGGTTGAGATAAAAAAGAAATACGCCGACAAAAGGAGAACCGAAATCCTTGGAAATATTGAGGAGTTTTCAATAGAAGACCTTATATCGGACGAGGATATGGTTGTTACCATTTCGCACGAGGGCTACATCAAAACCACTCCGCTCAGCGTTTACCGCAGCCAGAGGCGGGGCGGCAAGGGCAAGAAGGGGATGACGACAAACGAGAGTGATTTTGTTGAAGACCTGTTCACGGCTTCAAGGCACAACTATGTGCTTTTCTTTACCAATCAAGGCAGATGCCACTGGCTGAAGGTGTATGACATCCCCGAAGCGGGGAGAACCGCCAAGGGCAGGGCGATGGTAAATCTGCTGAATCTCGGCGAAGGCGAGAAAGTTGCCGCCGTGCTTCCGGTAACAAAGTTTGAGGAAGACAAGTTTATCCTGATGGCGACCCGCAGGGGAATGGTAAAGAAAACGAGTCTTATGTCGTATTCCCGTCCGCGTTCGGGCGGAATAATTGCGCTGAACATCAAAAAGGACGATGAACTTGTGGCCGTCCGCATAACAAACGGGAACAGCGAAATTTTCCTTTCCTCACATGAAGGCAAGGCGATCCGGTTTGATGAATCAAAAGTGCGGGCGGTGGGAAGGGGAGCCATTGGCGTAAGGGGTTTGAAAATTAACCCGAAAGACCGCCTTGTGAGTCTTGAGTCCGTTGAAGACCCCGAATCGCAGATTCTTACCATTACGGAAAAAGGTTTCGGCAAAAGAACGCGCGTTTCCGGTTACAGAAAGACAAACAGAGGAGGCAAGGGCGTGAAAACGGTTGATATAACCAAGAAAAACGGCAAAGTCATCGGCGTTTTTCAGGTTACAAACGCCACTCAACTCATTCTGATAACAAGCCCCAAAGGAAAGGTCATAAGGGTCAATGTCAGCGAGATAAGAAGCACCGGACGCGTTGCTCAGGGCGTTCGGGTGGTTCGCCTTGGAAAAAGCGAAACTATTGCCGCGGCTGCAAGGGTTGTTGAGAGAGAAGACACCGAAGACGAAGAGGTTCCGGAAATTCCGCCCGAAGCAAACGGGGCGGCGGAAAAAGAAGCGGAGGAGAGTGAAAAAATCCAATAGCAATGTCCAACCCCGCACCGGTTCTCACACTATCCAGATTGGATCAAAACAAAGAATTGCATGATTCTTTAATTCCTTACTGCCGTCTCCAATACGGCGAAATATGGGAGGATTCCGTCTGTGAAACAACCGGAAGGGATTTGCTGAAACGGATTAGAGGGGCTTATAAAAGGCGGGCTTCTTAAAATGCCCCGCGAGATAGAAAACATTTTCACAGACCTTCCGGGCAACAACTGTTTTGCCTGTCATCCAAAAAACGATATGGGCTTAAAACTCAGGTTTTACGCCGATGACGAGACCGGAGAGGTTTTTACAACCGTCAGTCCCCGCAGATATTTCAACGGTTTTCCCGGAATTCTTCACGGCGGAATTCAGTGCGCGATTCTTGACGAACTCGCCTTTTGGACGATGTTTGACAAGGTTGGAAAACTGGGCGTTACAACGCGCATAGACCTGCGTTATCTTTCCCCCGTGGGTTTTGACGCTCCCGTTGAAGCGAGGGCGAAAGTTCTTGAAGAGGAAGGCAGAACCGTCCGCGTTTCCGCCGCGATAAAAAACAGAAACGGAAAAAATTCCGCAAAAGCGGTTGTTACATACGAACTGCCGGACAGAGAAACTTTGGACGGGATTCTCGGAAAAGAAACACTGAAAGGAAAATTTGAGAGGTATATTAAGGAGTGAGTGGCGGTGGAATTGACAGACCGGGTATTTGCGAATATTCCGTTAAGAGTTCAATAAACCGGTCAGCCGATGCGGGGCAGCCCCGCAACGCTTGACAGTTTGCCGTCCGAATCCACGGCGGATGCCGAATAAAAGAAACAAGGAGAATTTTCAATGAAACTTTACACCCATCCCCTTTCGGGGAACGCATACAAAGCCGAACTGCTGCTTGCCCATCTGGGCGTTGAGTATGAGAAGGTCGTTATTGATATCTTCAAGGGCGAGCACAAAACGGACGAGTTCAAAAAACTTAACCCCAACTGCAAAATTCCCGTTCTTGTTGACGGCGATTTTGTCGTCTGGGAATCAAACGCGCTTTTGTTTTATATCGCTCGCAAGTTTGCCCCGAACCCCTTCCTTCCCGAACAGCCGGAAAAATTCGGCAAATCCGCGCAGTGGGTCGTTTTCGGAAAAACCACTCTGGACACGCCGCTTGCGCTTGCGCGGTTTTGGACGAAATTTCTTCCGCCGGAACAGGTTGACGCCAACGCTCTTGAGCAAAAGCGGAGCGAAGGACGCGCCGCTCTCGGCGTTTTGAACGGTCATTTGAAAGAAAACGATTTTCTTGCCGGAACTTACACAATAGCGGACATCGCATGCTATCCGTATGTCGCGCTTGCGCATGAAGGCGAGGTTGATATTTCAAAGTATCCCGAAGTCGCAAGATGGGTCAAAAGGGTTGAATCACAGCCCGGATTTGTGACGATGGGAGAATAACATTTGCCGTAAACAAAAGGGGTGAGATCTGATGACTGCTCGCGGTAACAGGCAAATATGTTTGCCTGCCTCTTTCACTGCCGGACGGCTGTGCCTGTCAGCGGGAGACGGGATTCGAACCCGCGACCTTTTCCTTGGCAAGGAAACGCTCTAGCCAACTGAGCTACTCCCGCGCTAAGGAAGTAGAAACTATCTTTCACAACTTGCTTTGTCAACCTTTGAAACGCCATAACCGTCAGCCGTTTTGCCCGTATGAAAAACCGGCGGCTCCGTATTGACCTCCCGCCGCTTCCACACTTTCCGTGAATACGGCGTATCCCGTGGCGTAGAAAACTTGTCTGTTTGGTTTGCGGGTTTGTTAAGAAACCGGACTCGGATAAAGCAAAGTTTCCGGCGCGTTTCAGCGGGAGACGGGACTCGAACCCGCGACCGTTTGCTTGGGAAGCAAATGCTCTGGCCAGCTGAGCTACTCCCGCGATTTTACTTTTTTTTACAAAGAGGGAAACTATCACCCGTGCCTGTGGCTGTCAATGAGAGACGCTTTCAGGCGCGGAGAGTCCTCAATGTCCGCAAAAAAAGAAAATAACTCAAGGGGCTTTATCGGTGAAATCCGAAGAGTTGTCATCAAAATAGGAAGCAGTGTGCTCGTATCGGATTCCGTTCTTCAGGAGAGCGTTTTCGGTCTGGTCGCTCGGCAGATTACGCTTTTGCGTGAAGACGGAGTTCAGGTCGTTATAGTTTCCTCGGGGGCGATTGCCGCCGGCATGAAGAAACTCGGTCTTTCTTCCAGACCCGATTCAATCCGCCGGAAACAAGCGGTTGCGGCTTGCGGGCAAAGTTATCTGATGAGGAACTATGAAATGGCTTTTTCGGAAAGCGGTTTTTCCGTGGCGCAAGTGCTGCTCACCCAGGACGGGCTTTCCGACAGACGCTATTTTCTCAACGCGCGCGGCACTTTCAACGAACTTCTGGCGATGGGAGTTGTTCCGGTTGTCAATGAGAACGACACGGTCGCGGTTGAGGAGATAATGTTCGGCGACAATGACAACCTTGCGGCGGTTGTAACGACCCTTGTTGAGGCGGACCTGCTTCTTATGCTCACGGACACGGACGGCGTTTACGATGCCAATCCCAGAAGCGACTCAAACGCGAAATTTTTGTCCGTTATAAAAAACATAAGTCCGGAGATGGAGAAAAACGCCGGAGGCACTTCGGGGGCGACAACCACCGGGGGAATGAAAACCAAGATTCAGGCGGTGCGAAAGGTTTCCGCTTTCGGCATTCATTCAATAGTTGCGGACGGCAGGGATGCGGAAAATATCGGGAGGGTTTTCAGGGGAGAAGATATCGGAACGCTTTTTCTTCCGACCGGCGGGAAACTCGGGGCGCGCAAGCACTGGATAGCCCACACACTGAAGCCGCGCGGAGAGATAACTTTGGACGCCGGAGCGGCGAAAGCGGTGGGCAAATCGGGCGGGAGTCTTCTGCCTTCGGGGGTCGTAAAGGTCAGCGGAGAGTTTGGAAGGGGGGACGCCGTTTTGTGTGTGGATACCGATGGCGTGGAGGTCGCCCGCGGGCTTGTGTCATATTCATCGGGCGAGGCCCGGAGAATTCTCGGTTCAAAAGCTTCGGAGATTGAGAAAATACTCGGCTACAAATATGGGGATGAGATTATACACAGGGACAATCTTGTGCTGAATCGGTGAAATCCGATAGGAGAGGAAATTGTTCGGGCAATCCGTTGAATGAAACTTTGTATTGTGGGAAACTATCCCGATATAATTGTCTTCGGGCAAAAGCCGCAATATGAATCAAACAAACATGATTGACCTGCTGTTTCGTGTTAATCACATAGGCGATGGCATTCCCGCCGACCACGGCTATGCGTTATTTTCGGCAATATCCCGCATTGTGGAATCTCCCTCTGACAAATGGTTGCATGAAAACAAAGATGTCGGTTTGCATTTAATTCGCGGTATGCGGGCGGCTGCGGGCAAAATTTTGCCGGATGATATGGCGGAGTTCGGTTTGCGTCTGCCGCAAGAACTCATTGTTCGGGCTTTGAATTTGGCGGGCAAGAAACTGGATTTGGACGGAAGTATTGTTCGCATAGGAGTCAGCAGAACCAGAGCGTTAATCCCCGCGCCCGTTTTATATTCCCGTTTGGCAACCACAAAAAACGGTCATGACCCCGCTCGGTTTGACAAAGAAATCGCGCGTCAATTGGAGTCTCTGGGTGTTCATGGCAAAGCAACGCGTGTGCCTGTGAAGGCGGAAGAAGACAGATACGACCCCAGTCGGAGGGTTTTTAGAATAAAGGATAAAACAGTGGTCGGATATTCCGTGCTTGTTGAGGAATTGACCGCGGAGGAATCGGTTCGTTTGCAGGAGAATGGGGTTGGAGGACGGCGGAGGATGGGGTGCGGGGTTTTTGTGCCATTTCGGGTGAAAAAATGACAAAAACACTGCTGGCAAAATCAGGCGAAAATGCCCCAACTTTATCGCAGCATTGCTCTGATGTTGCCACTGCGTTTAGCGCACTTTTTGGAGATGCGGATGTTCCCTCTTATTGGGGAGACAGTGGTTGCGCTTTTTCAAAATGAACTCGGAAGATTACAGCCGTTTTTACAAGAACGGCTACATATCTTGTGTTTTACATGATATTGGTAAAGCCAACAGCGCTTTTCAAAGTGTTGTACAAAATGATGGAAGAGGACAGTTTGTCAGACATGAGCATTTGAGCGCGTTCTTGCTAAATGAGGAGCCTTGCCGCGATTGGTTGGAGAAAGGCGGAGTGGATGCGGATATGGTTGTTTCGGCGGTTTTGGGTCACCA
>CBDBJA010000014.1:0-2838 GCA_965206175.1 Thermodesulfobacteriota bacterium
TATTTTCGAAAAACTTTTTCTTAACTTTTTACTGTCAATTCTTTGAGAACGCAATATATCAAAGCCCTCCGGAGCCTACGGCACACAAACCAGACCCGTTGCTCTCGGCAACGGGCACAAACACAAAGAAAACGGCGAAACCAATCGTCAAGCCAGTTCCACTGTCGCGCCGACTTCTTCAAATTTCTTCTTGAATTCTTCCGCTTCCTCTTTTTTGAGTCCCTCTTTTACAAGTTTGGGAGCGCTTTCAACAAGCTCTTTTGACTCTTTAAGGCCAAGGGAAGTAACTTCCCTGACAACCTTGATGACCTGAATCTTGTTGGTTCCCGTGTTTTTGAGGGTCAGACCGAATTCCGTTTTCTCACCGCCTCCGGCGGCTTCTTCGCCCTGAGCGCCCGCAACCGGAGCCGCCGCAAACGCGACTTGAGGAGCCGCTTTTATGTCAAACTTCTCCTCTATCTCCTTGATGAGTTCGGATATCTCCATCATGCTGGCTTTTTCAAGATAGTTGATTACCTCTGCTTTTGTTAAATCAGCCATCGCTGCTTTCCTCCTTTTTGTTTTGATTGTTTGAAGATTCATCTTCCGTTGCCTTTTCCGTCCCGGTTTCTCCGGCATTTGGAGCCGCGCTCTCAGCCGTTTCCGTCTTTATTTCATCCGTCCGTCCGTCTTGCACGTCAGTTCCGGCGGACGGCGTTTCGCTTTGTGTCTCCCGTCCGTCCTTTGTCTCTTTCAACGCCTCAAGCGCACAAACTATTTTGGAGCGCATCCGGTCAAGAGCGCCGGCAATATTAGAAATGGGAGATACAAGAGGCGGAAGCAAACATGGATATAAGAACATTCTTCGCGGGCAGTTTCGAAATTTGCTCAATTTCCGCCGTTCCGCACACCCTGCCTTCCACAATTCCACCCTTCAGAACAAGATTTTCAAACTCCTTTCGCGCCTGAACAAAAACCTTCGCAGTCGCCGGAGATTCCTGTCCGCATATGGCAATAGCAGTGGGACCCTTGAAAAGGTCCTTGATTTTCTCCACATCCGTGCCTTCGCACGCCTTATGAATAAAAGTGTTCTTAACTACGCGAAGTTCGGCGTCAGTCTCCTTTATTTTCTGTCTCACAGACTGCATGCTTTTGACATCAAGCCCCCTGTATTCAACCACAAGAACTGAAACGGGGTTCTTAAAGACGCCTGCAAGTTCGTCTATTATTTTCTTTTTCTCTTCCCTCTTTTGCATTATGACGCGCCCGCCTCAAAACCTTTTATCTCTTCCTTGACACTTGCCAGATCAACGCTGATTCCGGGTCCCATTGTGTTTGACACGCTCACTTTCCTAAGAAACTCACCCTTTGAAGATGCGGGTTTCATTTTGAGAAGCGATGACAGAAAGAAAAGCATGTTTTCCCTTATCTTCGGAGTTTCAAAAGAACTCTTTCCGAGCGGAGCGTGAACAACGCTGCCCTTGTCGTTTCTGATTTCTATTCTTCCCCCTTTTGACTGCCCGACCATTTCCGCAACATTGTTGGTCACCGTTCCCATTTTCGGTGCCGGCATCAGTCCCTTCGGACCGAGAAGCTTGCCCAGCTTTCCAACCTCCGCCATAACATCGGGGGTCGCAATCGCAACATCAAACTCAAACCAGTTTTCTTTCTTTATCTTACTCACCAAATCCTCCAGACCGGCATAGTCGGCTCCCGCCTCTTTGGCTTGGGCTGCCTTCTCTCCTTTTGCAAAAACAAGAACTGTGAGAGTTTTGCCCGTGCCGTGAGGCAGAACAAAGGATCCCCTTATCTGCTGGTCGGCGTGTTTGGGGTTAACTCCCAGTTTGACCGCTATGTCAACGGATTCGTCAAATTTTGCGGAACGCGTCCGGGAAATCAGCCCGACCGCCTCGTCAACGCTACTCTCGGCGCCGCCGTTAACCGTTCCGCGCAATCCTTCGTATCTTTTGCCTCTTTTTTTCATTGTTTCAAACTACTCCACATCAACGCCCATGCTTTTTGCGCTTCCGATAATAACCTTTCTTGCGGCTTCAATATCGCCCGTGTTCAAATCCCGCATTTTTGTCTCCGCTATCTCATCAACCTGCCGCATACTGATTTTCCCGACCTTCACCCTCGGAACGCTCGACGACCCTTTCTCTATTCCGGCGGCTTTTTTCAATAAATACGAAATGGGCGGAGCTTTAATCTCAAGTGAAAAAGTCTTGTCTCTATAAACCGTAATCACAACGGGAAGCAAACCTTCCTTGTCGGAGGTCTCCGCGTTAAACGCCTTGCAGAACTCCATTATATTAACCCCTTTCTGCCCCAGCGCGGGACTGATTTGAGGGGACGGGGAAGCCTTGCCCGCCGGAACAAGCAGTTTTAAGTAGCCGTCTATCTCTTTCATTTCACATCTGCTCCACTTGATTGAAGTCCAACTCTATCGGGGTTGACCGTCCGAATATGCTCACCGAAACGAGAACTTTTCCTTTTTCGGAATTGATCTCCTTGATAACTCCCGAAAGGTTGGCAAACGGACCCTCCACAACTTTTACGGTCTCTCCCTTCTCAAAAGATATGTTAAGTTTGGGCTTGAGTGTTCCCTCCTGAATCCGCGTTTTCAGTTTCTGAATTTCTTTTTCGTCAATTGAGGAAACCGTTGCCGGGTCTATTCTGCCCGCTCTCATCTCCTCGCCGACAAAACCGGTTACTCTCGGTATTTCCTTTATAAAATGCCAAGTCTGTTCTTTCATTTCCATATTCACAAGCACATATCCGGGGAAAAACATCTTCTCCGAAGTTTTCCTTTTTCCTTCTTTCTGCGAATCAACAAGAGTCTCTATGGGAAGCAAAACC
>CBDBJA010000015.1:0-14347 GCA_965206175.1 Thermodesulfobacteriota bacterium
TCCGATTTACCTTGTTTACATAACGGACGGCAGGCAGTCCGCGCGGGTTTGCAATCCGAGAAACCTGATAATCGCCGAGGACAACTGCTCGGCAAAAATCGTGGAGCATTACATCTCGGTCGGAGACGGCGCGTGCCTTTCAAATGTTCTGTCCGAGGTTTCAGTCGGTTCCGCAAGCACGGTTGAGCACTATATGCTTGAATTTGAAAGCATGGGCGGATTCAACATATCAACCTTGAATCTCCGTCAGGAGAGGGATTCCAACACGCTCTCGCACTCCGTTCTTTCCGGCGGGGCGATTGTGAGAAACAATGTGCACCCGACACTTGCGGGGCGGGGTTGCAACTCCCTCATAAACGGACTTTTCATGCCGACCGGACGCCAGCACATGGACAACTTTATGAAGGTGGAGCATGCCGCGCCGCACTGCGACAGCCGCCAGCTGTATAACGGCGTTCTGAACCAGAGGGGACGCGGAGTGTTTCACGGAAGGATTATAGTCCACGAAGGCGCGATCAAGACGACGCCAAGCAGACAAACCGCAATCTGCTGCTTTCGGACACGGCGCAGATAGACACAAAGCCGCAACTTGAAATCTATAACGACGATGTAAAATGCACGCACGGAGCCACAATCGGGCAGATGACGAAGACGCCGTCTTCTATCTGCGCTCTCGCGCGATACCCGAAGCCGAAGCGCGCGCCGTCATTCTTAGGGGATTTACGGGGGAAAGTCTTGCGCTTATGACGGTTGAGCCCGTGCGCGAATTTCTTGAGAAAGAGTCCGAGCGGTGGTTTGACGCCGCGCTTGCAAGATAAAAAACGCGAGATGGAGAAAGTCGCAAAAATCTCCGACATTGCCCCGGCGAAGTGAAGTCTTTTGTCATCGGGCTTGATGTGGTCGCCGTTTGCAATGTGAACGGCGAATTCTGCGCTTTCCGCGACCAGTGCAGTCATCAGGAGCTTCCCCTTTCGGACGGGGAACTAAGCGGCGAGGTTATCACTTGCGCCCACCACGGAGCGGAATTCAATGTGCGAAACCGGCAAGGCGCTGTGCATGCCCGCAAGCGAGCCGATAGATGTTTTTCCCGTGAAAGGTTGAGGGGGACGATATATTTGTGGAATTGGATTGAAAAATTAATCCTTGATTGTAGGAAATTTATAGTTTACAATGGCGGGATTGCGGGCATTCGGGTAAACCGTGTCTGCGGGGGAGGATACAAAATGAACAAAAAATTTATTGCGATTTTGTCAGTCTTGTTACTGGCGGCGTCTCCGGCGATGGCGCAGAGCATGGGGGTAGGCAATTACGGCGGATTGCAGATTGATATTTCGTCCGGTTATTACTACCAGTCGGCCGATGTGGAGAACCTTGACGCCTCAATAGTAGTTGGAACCGGTGATGATGCGGCTACCGCTAATGTTAGGGGTGTGGGAGGAGAAGTTACCGAGCACGGGTGGTTTATTGCCCCTGAGGTCGCATACTATGTTCCTGTAAGCCCGTCATTCAGTTGGGGAGTTGAGTTTGAGCCCGAGTTCATGATAAGCGTGAGTTCGGATGTTACGGCCGACAGCAACGGCAGTGGACAGTTGGCTGGAGCCATTGATGGACAAATCAGCGGTGCGGAACTGACAGAAGACGGAAATCACTAATGGTTTACTTACGAACGGTGTACTTAACGGCTACGATTAATGCAGGAGTGACAGTGGTGGGGGTGCGGCAGAAGTCATAGCAGCTTACAACACTCTTAACATAGAGGCTGACTGCTGCAACGGGCAGGCGTGACGATCTTGTTGCCGATGCTACTGATAATAATGCCATAAGAACGGCAGTGGGACTCTTAGTTAATGATCCGGCAGCAGGAGTTGATCAGGGAGAGAACATGGTAACCTCTGCAAGATTTCTTCAGACACTGCTTAGCCGTGGTTTGACTACGGACCAAAGGTTGATTCTTGCCGATACGTGTTGATACTGCAACATCAGGAAGGACAACGGCAACAACGCTTATCGACAACCTCTTTGTCGGAACCGGAGTTACTACTCCTGGCACGCCGCCTCAGGGGTCAGTCTCACTTACCGGCTTGGACGACAGTCCCACGCTTTTCCACCTGAATTTTCCGGTTTATGCGGTTGCGAAGTTTAGGTCACCTGAACTTAGCGGACATTTCGGAATTGGAACGGGGATCATGTTTTATGATGTCGGAGACGAAGTGGGCGGCGGAGCCACATGGCCAATCCTTTTTAAAGCGGGATTCCAAGTTCCCATAACGGACAGAATGAGTGTGGGTTTGGATGGCAGATTCCATTACGCCCTTACCACTCCAAGCGATGTTGATTCTATTTTGGGGAATCAGGGTCGGAGGACTATTCTCCTACGCCTTCTGATTTCAGAACACGCGAAAAATAAAAAAGCGGGGAAAGCGGTAAAAGCCGCCTTCCCCGCTTTTTTTTTACTCACACGGTTAGGTCGCTTGGTCGCGCGTAATACTCAGATTCCGCATAGCCAAGTTCAAGGGCGTTGCCAAACGCAACTTCCGTTTGCAATACCAAACAAACTGAATCCCGCCCTTGAAATTTAGAACCGCGAGGAAAAGACGCTTTTCATACAAACTTTCCTCCTTCCGCTTGTGATACAATAAGTTTTCTCAAATGCTCGGCAAAGTCTTCAGAAAGATAGTCGGAACCCAAAACGACAGACGGGTGCGGAAGATTTATTCCGTCGTGGAGAGAGTGAGCGCGCTTGAGGCGGAAGTGTCATCTCTTTCAAACGCCGGACTTGCGGACAAAACCGCCGAACTTAAAGCCCGAATTTCAGGTTCCAACTCAAAAGAGGATTTGAACAACACCCTTGATAACGCGCTTCCCGAAGCGTTCGCCCTTGTGCGCGAAGCATCGCGGCGGGCTTTGGGGATGAGGCACTTTGATGTGCAGATTATCGGGGCGATTGTTCTTCACGGCGGAGAGGTCGCCGAAATGAAAACGGGGGAGGGAAAAACCCTTGTCGCCGTTCCGGCTTTGTGCCTGAACGCCCTTGCGGGCAAGGGAGCGCACCTTGTAACCGTTAATGACTACCTTGCCGGCAGAGACGCCGTCTGGATGGCTCCCGTGTATAAAATACTGGGGCTTGAGGTGGGCGTTATAAACGCGCAGACATCCTACCGCGTTGAGTGGGAAAATCCCGAAAACGCGGAACGGGCGATGCGGGAAAACATGTCGGTCTGGATTGGAAAAGAAGTGTCCGGCGACCTTTCAAAGGGGAAAAATTTGGAAGCCGTTTCCGCTTTCAGAGGAAAACTTGTTCCGTGCTCAAGAGGCGAGGCGTATGCGTGCGATGTTACTTACGGAACAAACAACGAATTCGGTTTTGACTACCTCAGAGACAACATGGGATTTTCCCTTGAGGACTATGTTCAAAGGGGGCATTTCTTTGCGATTGTGGACGAGGTTGACAGCATTCTGATAGACGAGGCGCGCACGCCGCTTATCATTTCCGGTCCCTCCGGCGGGTCAACGGATATCTACTACAAGATAGACCGCGTGGTGGAAAATCTTCTCAAAGAGAAGGATTTTTCCGTGGATGAAAAAAACCGCAGGGCGGAGCTTTTTGAAACCGGCATCTCAAAGGTGGAGTCCGCGCTCGGAATCAAAAACCTCTACGACCCCGCAAGTCTTGAGACTCTTCACTGCGTAAATCAGGCGCTCAGAGCGCGGCATCTGTTTCACAGGGATGTGGACTACATGGTGAGGGACGGAAAAGTGATGATTGTTGACGAGTTCACCGGAAGGCTGATGGAGGGAAGAAGATGGAGCGACGGGCTTCATCAGGCAATTGAGGCGAAGGAAAAAGCCGAAATAGAACAGGAAAACCAGACGCTTGCCACCATAACGCTTCAGAACTATTTCAGGATGTATGAAAAACTTTCGGGAATGACCGGAACGGCGGACACCGAAGCGTTTGAGTTTCAGAAGATATACAAACTTGATGTTACGGTGGTTCCGACTCACAAAGATATGGTGAGAAAAGATTCCGATGATGTGATTTACAGAACGGATGATGAGAAGACCGAGGCGATATGCTCGGAGATAAGGGAACTCAACTCTCTGGACAGACCCGTTCTTGTCGGCACGACCTCAATAGAGCAGTCCGAGAAAATATCCGAAAGTCTTAAAAAACATGGAATCACCCATCAGGTTTTGAACGCGAAAAATCACCCAAAAGAGGCGGAGATTGTCGCGCAGGCGGGAAAAAAAGGCGCCGTTACGATAGCGACCAACATGGCGGGAAGGGGCACGGACATTGTGCTTGGCGGCAATCCTGAATTTCTCGCGGGCGATATTTTGAAAAAAGCGGGCGAAGCGGGAGACGATACGGGAGAAGCCGGAAAGGAAAAATCCCTTGCCGAAGCGCAGACGGTTTTCGAAGGGGAACGGAAAAAAGTCGTTGAACTCGGAGGGCTTCACATAATCGGTTCGGAAAGGCATGAGTCAAGGCGCATAGACAACCAGTTAAGGGGTCGTTCGGGGCGTCAGGGAGACCCCGGCTCATCGCGTTTCTACATATCGCTTGAAGACTCGCTGATGAGGATATTCGCCTCCGAAAGGGTCGCCTCAATAATGGAGATGGTCGGCTGGGAAAAAGGGGTTCCGATGGAGCACGGCATGATGACCCGCGTCATAGAGTCCGCCCAGAAGAAGGTGGAAAGCAGGAACTTTGACATAAGAAAACACCTGCTTGACTATGACGATGTTCTCAACACTCAGAGGGAGGTTATCTACGGAAAGCGCCGTGCGATTCTTGAGGGGGGCGAGTCGTTGCGGGAGAACTTTCTTCTGATTGCAAAAAAACTTGCCGAAGACCTTTCCGCCGAGATTTCCACCGCTTCGGGAAAAGACTCTGAAGCCGTCATAAAAGAGGCGCAAAGTATATTCAATTTCGGCGACAAGCCGTTTGGCGACCTTGAAAAGGCGGTGGAGGAGCGTTACGCGGAAAAGGAAAAGGAGATAGGGGCGGAAACGGTTATTGATATAAAGAGGTTCATAATGCTTCAGACAATTGACCATCTGTGGAAAGACCACTTGCTTGGAATGGATCATTTGAGGGAGGGCATAGGTCTGCGGGGTTATGCGCAGAAAGACCCGCTTTATGAGTATAAGAACGAGGGTTTTGAGATGTTTTCAAACCTGATTGCCACTTACGAGGAGGAGATATGCTCAAAGTTTTTCAGTGTTCAACTTGCGCATGAGGAGATTCCGAGTCTTGAAGAGCAAAGCCGTAAAACGCAGGATTTGTTTTTGTCATCGGGCGGCGGAGAAGCCGCGGCGCCGAAGGCCGTCGCCCCCGCGCGCCGGACGGAGAAGAAAGTCGGCAGGAACGACCCTTGCCCGTGCGGGAGCGGGAAGAAGTATAAGAAGTGCTGCGGAGGGTGATTTTTAGTGCGGGTCTTGACGGAAATGGAAAAGGGTGTTTAGAGTTAAGGTTATGAAATTTCCAAGAATAAAAAGAGGCGACCACATCAAAGTGCTGCGAGGTCTATATTCTCATCACGGCATTTACATAGATCATAACCAAGTCATACATTATGACGGGGATAAAAAGAGCAAGTTGTTTGCAACTGTCCGAAAAACTACAATGTCCGATTTTGCTTGTGGCAATGAGGTTGAGGTTGTTTCCCATGAGTATTGTCATTCTGCTGACGAAGTTGTTGATTTTGCAGAGTCGCGTATAGGCGAGAAAAAGTACAATTTAGTTTTTAACAACTGTGAACACTTTGCCCGGGAATGCAAAACTGGAGAGCGTAAAAGTAAACAGGTTGAGAATGTGGGGACTTATGCGGGGATGGGAGTGGCGGTAGCATTAATCGGTAAACGTCCACATATTGCTGTTGGTATTGTTGCTATATCCGCGTTCATCTTTTTGGTTGCAACATTAGTAGATCAACCGCAAGAACAGCCGTCATTGGCTTAAAGGTTGTTCAAATATGTAAACTTCTTTGAAGGCTAGGTTTTATTCTCGTTTTACTCAAATAGTTTGAGGCTTGTAGATGCTTCTCCTATCATAAACTCTGTTGCCATATCAAAGACTTTGTATTTTTCCGTCTTCACATGTTTAGGTGTGGTTATAGCAACACCACCGTTTTTGTTCAATGAAGATAGGAAGCATGCACCAATTATGTTTTGTAGTTGATAAGAATATTCTTCCCATGGAGTGTCAGAACGCAGGTTTTTTATTTCTTCAGATAGCTTTTTATCCTTAAGTAAAGAGATTTTCTTTTCTTTAATCAATTTTATCAATTCATCTCGTGCTTCTCGCCATCTACTCCCCCGCAAACACCCGAATGAGGTCATCTCTCCCGCCTCATCGGGAGACACTCGCAACAAACGCGGATATGCGGTTCACCGATGAAAGTTTTATTCCGTTTCTTTTTTTAACAGTCTTGAGATCTTCTGCGCAAGTTTGAAATCCTTTCCGGTTACTCCGCCTTCGCTGTGCGTTGAGAGAGTAACCTTCAACTTTTTGTATCCGTGAATGAGAATGTCGGGGTGATGGTTCGCCTTCTCCGCCTCTATTCCGATGCGTGCCACAAGGGAGAGGGCTGCTACGAAATTGTCCGCGATGAAGTCCGTGTAAATGTTGCATTTGCCGGTTTTCCACGCGCCGGATTTGGCGTTCAGAATCTTTAACTTTTTCTGAATTTCCCCTTCTGTTAGAACAGCTACTTTCACCTTTCCTCCCTGTTTGACATTCACCTTGTCTATTGTATTATAAAAAACCTGTTTATTCAAAAAAAGGGGGAGTTATTTCAATGAGTGCGGAACTCGGTATGAAGGAAGCGCGCGAGCTTCTTAAAAAACACAAAATAGTTATCGCCGGAGTCGGCGAGACGGAACAGGGAAAAATTCCCGACAAAAGTTCTTTTCATTTCCTTTCGGAGGCGTCAAAACTCGCAATAGAGGACGCCGGAATCAGGAAAAACGATGTTGACGGTCTTGTAACGGCGTTTTCACTTGTGGAGCAGACATTTATGCACTGCACCACTTTTGCGGACTACTTCGGTATGAACCCGAAATTCTTTTCTTCAATAGCGGTCGGCGGTTCAACCGCGGTGTGGATGGCGGCGGAAGCGTCTATGGCGATTGCTTCGGGTCAGGCGGAAGTTGTTCTCTGCGTCAGGGGAGACAACACGCTTTCGGGAATATCGTCTTCGGGAATGCTCGCCCTTATAAGGGAGATGTGCCACGCGGAGTTTGAGTTCCCCTACGGGCTGACAACGCCGGGCGGATACGCGCTTGTGGCACAGAGGTATCTGCACGAATACGGCAACAGCAGAGAGCATCTTGCCGCGGTCGCAACCACGATGAGAAAACACGCGGCGGACAAAGAAAACGCCATGAACAAAGAGCCCCTGTCAATTGAGGATGTTCTTGAGTCTCGCGTTATCGCCGAGCCGCTTACAAAGTATGACTGCTCAATCATCTCGGACGGAGGATGCGCCTTTATTGTTACCACGGAAGAAAAGGCGAAAGAGCTCGGCATAGAAAACAAACTCGCCTATATGTGGGGAATGGGTCAGGGATATTCGCACCAGTATCTGACAACGCTCCACGACCTCAACCAGATATACGGAGCCGTGAAGACTTCCGGCGACAAGGCGTTTGGAACCGCCGGCGTAACAACCGGTGATGTTGATGTCGCCTTCCTTTACGACTGTTTCACAATAACGGTTCTTCTTGAGCTTGAAGGGCTCGGGTTTGTAAAACCCGGAGAGGGAGGACCTTTCGCGCTTGAGGGCAGAATGGAAAACGGAAAAGACCTGCCGGTCAACACGCACGGAGGGCTTCTCTCTCAGGCGCACCTCGGCGCGATGCACCATGTGGTTGAGGCAACCCTTCAACTTCGCGGAACCGCCGGAAAGAGGCAAATTGACGGCGCGGAAGTCGCGCTTGTTCACGGAAACGGCGGCATTGTTTCCGCCCACAGCACGATACTTCTCGGCAATCAGCCGCTCAACTGATGCCGTTTACACCTTAGGAGGAATTTGAAACATGTCTGAAAACAAATACGCAAAACCGCTTCCGGAATTTCGTCCGGAAACAAAACCGTTCTGGGACGGATGCAAAGAGCACAACCTTATGCTTCCACGGTCAAAGAAGAGCGGGCAGTTTTTCTTTTACCCCAGAGCGTTCTCGCCGGGAGACGATATGAGCGCCGATATTGAATGGGTCAAGTCTCCGGGCAGGGGAAAGGTTTGGACTTTTTCCATCCACCACATGGGTCCCACAAAAGCGTATAAGGGAGACGGCGCATACATAGTGGCGCTGATAGAGTTGGACGAGGGCGTGAAGATGATGTCCAACGTTGTGGAATGCGATGTGAACGATGTAAAAATGGGAATGGAAGTTGAGGTTGTGTTTGACGATGTTACCGATGAGGTAACGCTTCCGAAATTCCGTCCCGTTTCCAAGTAACGGCGGGAGGTAACGCTATGTCAAAAATTTTCTACGAAGACGTTGAAGTCGGTCAGGAGCACGAAAGCACGGGAAGAACCGTAACCGAAGCGGATGTTGTAAACTTTGCCGGTCTCAGTGCGGATTTCAACAACATGCACATAGACGAGGAGTTTGCGAAGAATACCGTTTTTAAAACCCGTGTCGCTCACGGCTTGTGCGTTCTTTCAATATCGTCCGGGCTTTGGTTCACAATGCCCCGCCTTGCGACAATCGCCTTTATGGGGCTTGAAGAGTGGCGTTTTTCCGGCGCGGTAAAGTTTGGAGACACCATAAAAATCAAGCGTCGCCTTGCCGAAAAGCGCGAGCACAAAAGACCCAACATGGGATTTCTGATTTGGGAACTTGATGTTGTCAATCAGGACGGCGATGTTGTGCAGAAGGGGAAATGGGTGATTTTGGTGCAACGCAGGGAAGGGGAAGAAAAGTAGCGCGCGGATTTACTCGGATAAGGCGCCGCTGACGCGGCTTGAAAAAGAGGGAGACTTCTCAGGCGGAGAGTCTCCCTCTTTTATTTTGCGCGAGAGCGCATGGCGACAAGTAAAACTTGGAGCATTTATGCGCTTCTGAGTTTTTTATAAGAGTTTCATACTTGAGACTCAATCCGGAACCGTGTTGTCTCATCATTGTCAAGGATTCCCGGCGGCACGGCAGTCTATGTTTACCCGAATGGAAAAAATCGGTCTTGATGAATGAATGCGTTTGAAATGCAAACTCGGGTGTGAAGGGTCGCCGGAAAACAGTTTGCAGGTGTCTCTGGCTTGTTTTCTGGCTTTCAAAGGAAGTCCGTGATAACACTTCTGGAACCGCTTTGTCGCGGATGACTTCACAAACTGTCCGGGTCAAGAGTTTCTGTTTTGCCTCTCCGTTTTTCGCCAATTGCTTCTGTCGGAGAGTTTGTCCGGTTAATCCGGTTGCGGGTCGGCTTGTTTTACCGGTCTGGCTTGACCCGAAATCCGGGCGGGGAAGGGGGAATTCATCCGCGTTTGTCTGCGGACAGTCTAAAGCAGCCCGCTCACCACTGCGGCGAACTCCGCAATTTTCTCCCTCACAACAAGTTCGGCGTCATCGTCATACGGCGTTTCCATCAGGTTGAGTATCACAAGTTTAGCCCCTTTCCGCAGCGCAATCTGCGGCAGTGTGCTTGCCGGAGTTACCTGCAGCGATGAACCGGCGACTATCAGAACATCCGCCTCCTCAACAAGTTCCACCGCTCTGTTCCACGGCTCATGCGGCAGCGGTTCGCCAAAGAAAACCGCGTTGGGCTTCAACATCCCTCCGCATTCGCACGGAGGCGCGGTTTCACCTCTCATCACCCTTTGCATAACATCGTCCATCGGAACACACTCTCCGCACTCAAGGCAGACGGTTTCCATTATGGAGCCGTGAAGTTCATACACATTCTCCGACCCCGCCTCGCTGTGAAGACCGTCCACATTCTGGGTTATGATTCCGTCGATTGTTCCCCGCCTTTCAAGTTCGGCAAACAGAAAATGTCCCGCATTGGGTTTTGCCTCCGCGCGGACGGGATACAGTTTCAGAGCGTATGAATAATACGCGCCCGGATTTTCCATAAATCCGTCAAGCGACACCACGGACTGGTCCATCTTTTCCCAGAGACCCTCTTGCGGAGACCTGTAGTCCGGAATCCCGGACTCGGTGCTTATTCCGGCTCCGGTCAGAACCGCGCTCTTTGCGCCGGAAGATACCACGGTTTCAAGGAAGATTTCCGCCTCGCGTCTCAAGGGCTACTTTTTCTCTTTTTCATTGTCCGGCAGCAAGGTGATTTTCTTTTCACTGCCGTCTTCCTTTGTCTCGTATCTGATTCCGTTTATGTTTTTAATCGCCGTATAGACAATCTTTCTTTCGTAAGCCTGCATCCTGTGGAAAGTGAAGGGTCTGCCCGACTGCGCGACATTCTTTGCCGCCTCAACCGCTTTCTTTTCAATGTCGTTTTTCCCTTTCCCTTTTGTAGTTGTTGATGTCTATTGAAATCCTCTTTCCGCGGTTCGGATGCTTGCCCGTTTTTGCCGAAACTATGCGGGAAACGATGTATTCAAGGTTTCTCAGCGTCTCTCCGTATTTCCCTATGAGAAGACCCTGTGATTCTTCAACCTTCAAATCCACCTCTATGGCGGAGTTGGTTTCGGAAGTCTTGATGGAGTGCTCTATGCCGATCATGTCCAGAATCTCTTTTGTCGTTTCTCCGGCTTTCTCGGTTGCTTCGGCGGACGAGTAGTACGTCTCCTCCTTCTCTCCTTTCATTCTGACGCGAACAAGCGCGTCTTTCCTTCCTATTCCAAATATTCCCCTTGAAGACTCACGCACAATTTCCACTTCCACTTCGTTCCTCCTCCGCTCCGAGTTCCAGAAGGGCTTCCTCCACCGCTTCTTCGGATGTTTTTGCTTTTTTTTCAACCGTTCTCATCACTGTTTCCTCCAATTGTATTTATTTTTTGTTTTTTCGTCATGCCGTGCTCCTGTTTATGTAAACCTGCTGCGCCACGCTCAGCACATTGCTCGCCGTCCAATTACAGCACAAGCCCGGACCGGGAAATCCCACATTACAAAAGTGAAAACCACCGGCATAAACTGCATCACCTTCGCCTGCATTGCCGCCGCGTCTCCGGTCGCCGTCATCGGGGTGAGTTTGGTGGAAAGCCACCATGAAACCCCCATTGCCAGAGGCAGTATCCTGAACGGCAGCGAGGTTGAGGGTATGTTGAACAGACTCTCCGGAGCTGACAGGTCGTTTATCCACAGAAAAGAGCTGTGGCGCAGTTCTATTGAATACAGCAGCCCGTAGTAAAGCGCTATGAAAACCGGCACTTGGGCGAGCATCGGCAGGCATCCGCCGAGGCTGCTGAGCGGGTTGATTCCGTGGCTTGAGTAAAGTTTCATCGTCTCTTCGTTCTGCCGTTTTTTGTCGTCCTTGTATTTCGCCTTCAAAGCTTCCAGTTTCGGCTTTACCGATTCCATTTTTTTCTGCATTTTCTTCATTGACCTCATGCCCTTGATTGAGAGGGGGAGGAACAGCAGTCTGAACACAACTGTTATGACTATTATTGAAATTCCGTAGTTGTTGAAGGCGCTGTTGGTGTATTTTAGTATCCTCACCGCAATTTTGGAAAGCGTTCCCGAGCCATCCGTAATCAATTGAGTTTTCAAGTCCGTAGCCCGCGTCCGCAAGCAGGTTTTCCTGTTTCGGTCCCATATACGCCTTCCATTTGCGAACCGATGCGCTGTCCGGAGGAACGGAGAATCTTCCGTATGAAAAACTCGTTTCCACCCCCTTTTCGCCCGTGCCCGCCGCATGGATTTCCGTTCTTTCGCCCGATTCGGGAAGAACGGCGAGAATAAAGTATTTTTTTGAAAAGCCGAGCCAGTCCACTTTGCCCGCAAGCGGGTGTTTCAAGTCGCCCGCCCCTTTGAACTGTTTTTTATCGCCTCCCAGCGAAACGGACAAGAGCGTCCGCGGGTCCGTATTTTGTCTGCTCTATCTCTCCTCTCTGGACAAAATACGCCGCATACTCAACGGTTTTCCGGGACTTGTTCCGTATCTCGTATTTGCCGCTTGTGAGGTATGTGTCCGGGGCGAAAGACAGTGTCTTTACAACCGTTACGCCGTCTTTTTCATAAGACAGCGCGACCTCCCTTGCAAGCCCCTCAACCGAAACCGTTGTTTCACCGTCGTATTCAAAAGGAATGACATCCGGAAGCGTTTTGCCTTCAAACGACAAGACCGATTGGGGAGCGGATTGCGCTCTGTCGTCCACAAGGTTCAGCGGAGGGGAGCCCGGTTCGGGAGTTTCGGTGTAGTTTTTCAGAGTCCATTTCCTGACTGTTCCGCCGTGGGTGCTCAGATACGCCGTGTAGAGCGGGGTGTCTATCTTTATCAGTTTTCCACCGTCCGCCCTCCCGTTCCAAAAGTTTTCGGTTTTGACAATCGCCGCCGCGCCGTCCGGTTTTTGATTTCGCTTTGCTTCGGGCTTTGCTCACCGTCCCGCGGTGTCGCCACGGTTTTCTGTGCCGCCGCCACGGTTTTTTGCGCCGCCGCGCCGTTGCCGCCGGAGGGTTTTGGAAACAGTTTGGCGTATCCGAATATGATTCCCAGAGAGAGTGCGACGAACACTATGTAGTTGAGTGTGAGTTTGTCGTTTTTCATTCAGTTACCGTTTGAGTGTCCGGCGGCTTGTTTGTTTACCGGGTCGTAGCCGCCGGGATTGAAGGGGTGGCATTTTGCCACTCTGCGAAGCGCCATCGCTCCGCCCGCTTTCAGTCCGCGCAGTTTCAGGGCTTGCTGCGAGTATTCGGAGCAGGTGGGATGAAAACGGCAACGGCGACCCAGAATCGGGGAATAACGCGCCTGTAAATCCCTATGAGGAAGACCGCCATTTTTACGGCAACGCGCTCCGCCATCATTTCTCCCCGCCATCAGACCCAGTATTTCCTTGCTGACGGTCGGGGAAAGAGAGATTTGACGAGTCGCTTTTTGCCATGAAAATAACATCGTTGCATCCGAATTCCCGTTTGTTCAATCTGAAAATTTCCCTGAAGCGGCGTTTGATTCTGTTCCTTGAAACCGCCGCGGAAACCGCTTTTTTCGCCACAATCTGGCCGATGCGGGGAAATGTGAGTCTGTTTTCCAGAAACGCCAGAGTGAAATTTTGAGAGGAGACCCTTTTCCCTTTTCTCAGGACACGAACATATTGGTCTTTTTCCATCAGTTTTTCTCTTTTCCGAAGCCTCGCGCCGCGGACTGTGTTCATTTTGACCGGAACTGGACGGCCAAGACGCGCCTGCCTTTCTGCGCCCTTCTTCTCAACGTGCGGCGTCCGCCCACCGTGCTCATTCTTGCCCGGAACCCGTGGGTTTTTACTGCTTTTTTCCTGTGTGGCTGAAAAGTTCTTTTCATGACAGACGGTTGTAAAAATACCACAACCAGCCGTCCGGTCAAGTTGACAAAAACTTCCGCTTCCTGTTAAATGTCAATGATTGACTCAAACTCGGGGCAGTCCATACCTATGATAATTGAAGGCTTGAAACTGATGCTGGCGGGGATGTTCACGGTCTATGTGTTTCTTGCAGCGCTTTTGGTGATGATAAAGATTTCCGCCCGCTTTTTCGGCGGCTCTCCGCAGTCCCGGGAAACCGCGGCCTATGCCTGCAAACTCCGTTTCCAAAGGCGGGAACGGCAGGGTTGCGGCTGTCATATCGGCGGCGGTTGCCGCATACGGGTCAAAAAAATAACAAGGCTGGTTTCGGCGGATTATGAAGAAAATACTTTTTCAGGACACATCATTCAGGGACGGCTTTCAGTCGTTTTTCGGCGCGCGCGTGCTGACCGCGGATTTTATTCCGGCGGTTGAGGCGGCGTCTCCATGCGGGAATAACCCATTTTGAAGCGGGAGGCGGAGCGAGGTTTCAGAGTCTTTTCCTTTACTGCGGAGAGTCCGCTTTTGACATGATGGACAGTTTCAGAAGCGCGGCGGGTCCCGATGCCAACCTTCAGACTCTGGCAAGGGAATCAACGTGGTCGCCCTTTCCGCCCAGCCCAAGGATATGATTGACCTTCACGCCAGAATGTTCAAAAAGCACGGCATAACCCACATAAGAAATTTTGACGCCCTAAACGATGTGCGCAACCTTGAGTATTCCGCCCAGTGCATAAAAACGCGGGAATTCACCATCAGGTGGTGGTTACGATGATGGAGCTGCCGCCCGGGATGCGAGGGCGCTCACGATGCGGATTTCTATCTTTCCAAAGTCCGCGAAATACTTGACTCCGGTCTTCCCTTTGACTCAATCTGCTTCAAAGACGCTTCGGGCACTTCAAATCCCC